>SSFF01000046.1 GCA_008015235.1 Rhodoferax sp.
CTTCCGTACCACGGACGTGACCGGTGCGATCGAGTTGCCCGAAGGCAAGGAAATGGTGATGCCTGGTGACAACGTCTCCATCACCGTCAAGCTGATCGCTCCGATCGCCATGGAAGAAGGTCTGCGCTTCGCTATCCGCGAAGGTGGCCGTACCGTGGGCGCCGGCGTTGTGGCAAAAATCATCGCTTAAGGCGTGAATTCAGCAAAACGGCCTCCGGGTCGTTTTGCTGTTTGAAGAGTATGTAGGGGTATAGCTCAATTGGCAGAGCGTCGGTCTCCAAAACCGAAGGTTGTAGGTTCGATTCCTACTGCCCCTGCCACCTGAATAAGGTGAGAAAAGGCCCGCTACGGTGTAGCGGGCTTCAGTGTCTTGGGGATGCTGAAGCTTTGGGTCTGAATTGGTTTAGGAATTATGTCAACAACACAGGTTCAGACGGTCAGTTCTGGTGCTGACAAGGCAAAATTGGCGGCTGCAGTCGTGGTAACGATTGCGGCTGTTGCTGCTTTCTATCTGCTGCGCCAGCAAGGTGCATTGGTGCAGTGGGCGGTGCTGATTGTTGGTCTTGCCGTGGCTGCGGGGGCATTCTTTGCGTCCGAGTCGGGTAAGGAGTTGATTGCCTTTGGTCGCGATGCCTGGCGTGAAGTGCGCAAGGTGGTGTGGCCTGCGCGCAAGGAGGCGATTCAGACCACGGCCTATGTGTTTGGTTTTGTGTTGCTGATGGCAATTTTTCTGTGGCTCACCGACAAAACGCTGGAATGGGTTTTGTATGACCTGCTGTTGGGATGGAAGAAATAATGACTGACTCCGTGGAGCAAGTTGCAGCACCGGCTGCAAACGCCAATCCTGACTTGCGTTGGTACGTGGTGCACGCCTACTCCGGCATGGAGAAGGCCGTAGAGCGCAACTTGCATGAACGCATTGCGCGCGAAGGCATGCAGTCCATGTTCGGGCGCATCATGGTGCCGATGGAAGAGGTGGTGGAGGTCAAGAATGGCCAGAAGCGCACTACGGAGCGCAAGTTTTTTCCCGGCTACGTACTGGTGGAAATGGTGATGAATGACGAGACCTGGCACTTGGTGAAGCACACCAACAAGGTGACGGGTTTTGTGGGTGGTGCAAAAAACCGCCCGGCGCCGATTTCCGAGTCTGAGGTCATGAAGATCGTGAACCAGATGCAGGAAGGTACCGACAAGCCGCGCCACAAGATCGAATTCCTGGTGGGCGAGTATGTGCGCGTCAAGGAAGGTCCGTTTGCGGATTTCAATGGCACGGTGGAAGAGGTGAATTACGACAAGAACAAGGTCCGCGTGTCGGTCACCATCTTCGGTCGCGCTACACCGGTCGAACTCGAGTTCTCGCAAATCGAGAAAACCTGATTTTCAATTTCAGCCCACTGCGTTCCGACTCCGCAGTGGACTTTGTCAGTGTGAGTCGTTCAATCGGGGAGCTGCGGTGCATGAATTGTTGCTGCAGCGTTAATACCCACAAGGAGTAAACATGGCGAAGAAAATCGTCGGTTTTATCAAGCTGCAAGTTCCAGCTGGAAAAGCCAACCCATCCCCACCGATCGGTCCCGCATTGGGTCAACGCGGTCTCAACATCATGGAATTCTGCAAGGCATTCAATGCCCAGACCCAAGGTGTCGAGCCCGGACTACCCCTGCCGGTCGTCATTACCGCTTTTGCTGACAAGAGCTTCACTTTTGTCATCAAGACCCCTCCCGCAACTGTCTTGATTAAGAAGGCAATCAAGCTCGACAAGGGTTCTTCCAATCCCTTGAAGGACAAGGTTGGCAAGATCACTCGCGCTCAGCTCGAAGAAATCGCCAAGACCAAGATGAAGGACATGACCGCTGCCGATCTGGACGCCGCTGTGCGCACCATCGCTGGCTCGGCCCGTTCCATGGGCGTCAATGTGGAGGGCGTGTGAGATGGCCAAGCTGACTAAGAAACAAAAAGGCCTGCAAGGCAAAGTCGACAGCAACAAGCTGTATGCACTGGCCGACGCTCTGGGCATCGTGAAAGAGTGCGCTACCGCCAAGTTCGATGAGTCCATCGACGTGGCTGTGCAACTCGGCGTGGATGCCAAGAAGTCGGACCAGGTGGTTCGTGGTGCTGTCGTGTTGCCCAATGGCACCGGTAAGACCAAGCGCGTTGCTGTGTTTGCCCAAGGTGCCAAGGCCGATGAAGCCAAGGCCGCTGGCGCTGACATCGTCGGCATGGACGACTTGGCTGCCATGGTCAAGGCTGGCGATATGCCCTTTGATGTGGTGATTGCCGCTCCCGATGCGATGCGCATTGTTGGTACCTTGGGTCAAATCCTGGGTCCGCGCGGTTTGATGCCCAACCCCAAGGTGGGTACGGTGACTCCGGACGTGGCAGGTGCTGTGCGCAATGCCAAGGCTGGTCAGGTGCAATTCCGTGTCGACAAGGCTGGTATCGTGCACAGCACCATTGGTCGTCGCTCGTTCGAATCGGACAAGCTGCAAGGTAACCTGGCTGCTTTGATCGATGCACTGAACAAGGCCAAGCCTGCTTCCAGCAAGGGCGTCTACCTGCGCAAGGTGGCTGTGTCCTCGACCATGGGCGTTGGCGTTCGCGTTGACGTGCAGTCGATCGCGGCCTAAAGAAATTGCCGCACTGCGCAAGCGGTGCGGTGTGGTGGGCTGCGGTGCCGCGAGGTGTCGCAGGTCATCCAAGACCGTTGGTGTGCAAAGCAGCAATGTGGCGCACTTAATACCAAACCAACGCAGATGGCGATCCCGCTGAAATGGAATTTTCCACAACAGTTGGTCGCTGCAACGTGGCGCACCGGCGGCCTTGGCCAAAGGTGCATATTGAAGGAGTAGACCTTGAGTCTGAATCGCAGTGAGAAAGAAGCGGTCATTTCTGAAGTGACCAGCCTCGCCGCTAAAGCTCAAACGCTCGTGATGGCGGAATACCGTGGCATCACGGTCGCTGACATGACCAAACTGCGCAACACCGCGCGCGGCGCTGGCGTGACCCTGAGTGTTCTGAAGAACACCCTGGCACGTCGTGCTGTAGCAGGTAGCAGCTTTGAGTCGGTAGCTGACCAGATGACCGGTCCGTTGATCTACGGCTTTTCCGAAGACGCAGTGGCTGCCGCTAAAGTGGTGGCGGACTTCGCCAAGACCAACGACAAGTTGGTCATCCGTGGCGGTGCGTACGGCGGCAAGGCTTTAGACGTGAACGGCGTGAAGCAATTGGCAAGCATCCCTTCCAAGGAAGTTTTGCTGGCGCAATTGCTGGGCTTGATGCAATCCCCCATTTCTCGTACCGCCCGCGTGCTCGCGGCTGTGGCAGAGAAAAAGGGCGGCGCGGCCGAAGCGGCTGCAGCCTGATGGGCTGTACCCCTGTAGTAACCAATATTGTTAGGAAATAAAAATGGCATTTGATAAAGACGCATTTTTGACCGCTCTGGACAGCATGTCGGTCATGGAACTCAACGACCTGGTGAAAGCCATCGAAGAGAAGTTTGGTGTGAGCGCTGCCGCTATGGCTGCCCCCGCTGCTGGTGGCGGTGCTGCTGCTCCTGCTGCTGAAGAGAAGACCGAATTCAACGTGGTGCTGACCGACGCTGGCGCCAACAAGGTTTCCGTCATCAAGGCAGTGCGTGAAATCACCGGTCTGGGCCTGAAAGAAGCCAAGGACCTGGTGGACGGCGCTCCCAAGAACGTCAAAGAAGGCATTGCCAAGGCTGACGCTGAAGCTGCCAAGAAGAAGCTGGAAGAGGCTGGCGCTAAGGTCGAACTCAAATAATCGACTTTGCGTAGAAGGCTGGGAGGCCCCAAAGGTCCCCAGCCTTTTGCCGTTGTAAGACGGCACCGATGAGTGTTTTCATGCAGAGCTCTCATCCGTGTCTTCTGACCCCGACTGCAGAAGATGCCTTGGTTCGGGCCGTGCGCAATGCACGGCCGTCCGCCAATGATTGGTAGAGGCCAATCGCCAAGTTATGCCCGCCAGTCGCCTAGGACCCCGAGGATTCCTCAGCCTTTGCCCGGAGATCTAATGGCTTACTCATTCACTGAACGCAAGCGTATTCGTAAAAACTTTGGCACGCGCGACAGCGTGTTGGAAATCCCCTACCTGCTGCAGATGCAGAAGGATGCCTACACCGCGTTTTTGCAAGCCGATGTGCCGCCCAAAAAGCGCACCGCCGAAGGCCTGCAAGCCGCTTTCGAAGCAGCGTTCCCCATCGTTTCGCACAACGGTTTCGTCGAGATGAAGTATCTCGAATACAACCTGGCCAAACCAGCGTTTGACGTGCGTGAGTGCCAAACCCGCGGCTTGACTTATGCATCGGCCGTGCGCGCCAAGGTGCAACTGATCATTTACGACCGCGAGTCGTCGACCACACAGAACAAGGTGGTCAAGGAAGTCAAGGAACAAGAGGTCTACATGGGTGAAGTGCCCCTGATGACGACCAAGGGTTCTTTCATCATCAACGGGACCGAGCGCGTGATCGTGTCCCAGTTGCACCGGTCGCCAGGCGTCTTCTTCGAACACGACAAGGGCAAGACCCACAGCTCGGGCAAGCTGCTGTTCTCGGCACGCATCATTCCCTACCGTGGTTCCTGGCTCGATTTCGAGTTCGACCCGAAAGACCTGTTGTATTTCCGCGTCGACCGTCGCCGCAAGATGCCGGTCACGATCCTGCTCAAGGCCATTGGCCTGAACAACGAGTCCATCCTCGCGAACTTCTTCGTCAATGACAACTTCCGCCTGATGGACAGCGGTGCCCAGATGGAATACGTGGCCGAGCGCCTGCGTGGAGAAGTGGCCCGTTTTGACATCACCGACAAGAGTGGCAAGGTGGTGGTGGCCAAGGACAAGCGCGTGACTGCGCGGCACACCCGCGAACTGGAGCAGTCGGGCACTACGCACATCAGCGTGCCCGAAGACTTCCTGCTGGGTCGCGTCATTGCCCGCAACATCGTCGATGCCGACACCGGCGAGATCGTGGCCAAGGCCAACGAAGAACTGACCGAAGCTCTGCTCAAGAAGCTGCGCAGCGCAGGTGTTCAGGAAATTGCGTGCATTTACACCAATGACCTGGACCAGGGCGCATTCATTTCCCAGACCCTGCGTACCGACGAAACGGCCGATGAATTTGCGGCCCGCGTCGCCATCTACCGCATGATGCGCCCTGGCGAACCGCCCACCGAAGACGCTGTGCAGGCCCTGTTCCAGCGCCTGTTCTACAACCCGGATACCTACGACCTGTCGCGTGTCGGTCGCATGAAGTTCAATGCGAAATTGGGTCGCCAGGAAGCCGAAGGCCCCATGGTCCTGGCCAACGAAGACATCCTGTCGGTGGTCAAGATCCTGGTCGATCTGCGCAACGGTCGTGGCGAAGTCGACGATATCGACCACTTGGGTAACCGCCGCGTGCGCTGCGTTGGCGAATTGGCCGAAAACCAATACCGCACCGGTCTGGCGCGTATTGAGAAGGCTGTCAAGGAACGTTTGGGTCAAGCCGAGCAAGAGCCGCTCATGCCGCATGACCTGATCAACAGCAAGCCGATCTCCGCTGCTTTGAAGGAATTCTTCGGTGCATCGCAGCTGTCGCAGTTTATGGACCAGACCAACCCGCTGGCCGAAATCACCCACAAGCGCCGTGTGTCGGCCCTGGGCCCGGGCGGTTTGACCCGTGAGCGAGCTGGCTTTGAAGTGCGTGACGTGCACGTGACCCACTACGGCCGCGTATGCCCGATCGAAACGCCCGAAGGCCCGAACATCGGTCTGATCAACTCTCTGGCGCTGTACGCACGTTTGAATGAATACGGTTTCATCGAGACACCGTACCGCCGTGTGGTTGATGGCAAGGTGACGTCGGAAATCGACTACCTCTCTGCCATCGAAGAAGGCAAGTTCATCATTGCCCAGGCCAATGCGGCACTGGACAAGGATGGTCGCCTGACCGGTGAACTGATTTCCGCACGTGAAGCTGGCGAATCGATTCTGGTCGGACCGGAGCGCATCCAGTACATGGACGTGTCGCCTTCGCAGATCGTCTCGGTGGCGGCATCCCTGGTCCCGTTCTTGGAGCACGACGATGCGAACCGCGCCTTGATGGGCGCCAATATGTCGCGCCAGGCCGTGCCCGTGCTGCGCCCGGAAAAGCCCATGGTGGGTACTGGTATCGAGCGCGTGGCCGCTGTGGACTCCGGCACTGTGGTGACAGTGACCCGTGGCGGTGTGGTCGACTACGTGGATGCAACCCGCGTGGTGGTTCGCGTCAACGACGCAGAAACACAAGCCGGTGAAGTGGGTGTGGATATCTACAACCTCATCAAGTACCAGCGTTCCAACCAGAACACCAACATCCACCAGCGCCCCATCGTCAAGAAGGGCGACAAGCTGGTCAAGGGTGACGTGATTGCCGACGGTGCGTCGACCGACCTGGGCGAAATCGCCATTGGTCAGAACATGTTGGTGGCCTTCATGCCCTGGAACGGCTACAACTTCGAAGACTCGATCCTGATTTCCGAGCGCGTGGTGGCAGAAGACCGCTACACCTCGATCCATATCGAGGAACTGGTGGTCATGGCCCGCGACACCAAGCTGGGCTCCGAAGAGATCACCCGCGACATCCCCAATCTGAGCGAACACCAACTGAACCGCCTGGACGAGTCCGGCATCATTTATGTGGGTGCAGAAGTTCAGCCGGGCGATACGCTGGTCGGTAAGGTGACGCCAAAGGGCGAAACCACGCTGACGCCGGAAGAGAAGCTGCTGCGCGCCATCTTCGGCGAGAAGGCTTCCGACGTGAAGGACACCTCGCTGCGCGTGGACCAGGGATCGCAAGGTACCGTCATCGACGTGCAGGTCTTCACCCGTGAAGGAATCCAGCGCGACCGTCGTGCCCAGCAGATCATCGACGATGAGCTCAAGCGCTTCCGCCTGGACCTGAACGACCAGCTGCGCATCGTGGAAACCGATGCATTTGCACGTATCGAGAAGTTGCTAGTTGGCCGTGTGGCTAACGGTGGCCCGCAAAAGCTGGCCAAGGGCACCAAGATTGATGCAGCCTACTTGGCTTCGGTTGATAAGTTCCACTGGTTCGATATCCGTCCCGCTGAAGACGAAGTAGCCACCCAGCTGGAAAGCATCAAGAATGCGCTGGAGCAAACCCGCCACAGCTTTGACCTGGCCTTCGAAGAAAAGCGCAAGAAACTGACGCAAGGCGACGAGCTGCCCGCAGGCGTGCTCAAGATGGTCAAGGTCTACATCGCGGTGAAGCGCCGTCTGCAGCCCGGTGACAAGATGGCCGGTCGCCACGGAAACAAGGGTGTGGTGTCCAAGATCACTCCGGTCGAAGACATGCCCTATATGGCTGACGGTACACCCGTAGACATCGTGTTGAACCCGCTGGGTGTGCCATCGCGTATGAACATCGGACAGGTGCTGGAAGTGCATCTGGGCTGGGCCGGGAAGGGTCTGGGCCAACGCATCGGCGATATGCTGCAACGTGAAGCTGCAGCCAGCGAAATCCGTGGCTTCATGGACAAGCTGTACAACAGCACCGGTCGCAAAGAAGATCTGAGCCAGCTGTCGGACGACGAAATCCGCAGCATGGCCAAGGAACTGTCCAACGGTGTGCCGTTCGCATCGCCCGTGTTCGATGGCGCGACCGAGCAGGAAATCGGTGACATGCTGCAACTGGCCTATCCGGATGAGATTGCCAAGTCCAAGGGGCTGACGCCTTCGCGTACCCAGGCCCAGCTGTACGATGGCCGTACCGGCGATGCGTTTGCACGTACGACGACCATTGGCTACATGCACTACCTGAAGCTGCACCACTTGGTGGACGACAAGATGCACGCACGCTCGA
The DNA here is from genome assembly GCA_008015235.1 of Rhodoferax sp. Lineage (GTDB taxonomy): Bacteria > Pseudomonadota > Gammaproteobacteria > Burkholderiales > Burkholderiaceae_C > Allorhodoferax. The sequence goes on from SSFF01000046.1 coordinate 7,856, forward strand.
CAGGCCCGTACAGCTTGGTTACACAGCAGCCGCTGGGTGGTAAGGCGCAGTTCGGTGGTCAGCGTTTCGGTGAAATGGAAGTGTGGGCTTTGGAGGCATATGGTGCTTCCTACACCCTGCAGGAAATGCTCACCGTCAAGTCCGACGACGTGCAAGGTCGTACCAAGGTGTACGAAAGCATCGTCAAAGGCGAACACTCCATCGAAGCCGGCATGCCGGAGTCGTTCAATGTACTGGTCAAGGAAATCCGTTCCTTGGGCTTGGACATCGAACTCGAACGTTCTTAATTGAAAGGGAAAGAGTCATATGAAATCCTTACTCGACCTGTTCAAGCAGTTCACGCCGGATGAACACTTTGAAGCCATCAAGATTGGCATGGCATCGCCCGAGAAGATCCGTTCCTGGTCTTTCGGTGAAGTGAAGAAGCCGGAAACCATCAACTACCGCACCTTCAAGCCCGAGCGCGACGGCCTGTTCTGCGCCAAGATCTTTGGCCCGATCAAGGACTACGAGTGCCTGTGCGGCAAGTACAAGCGCCTCAAGCACCGCGGTGTCATTTGCGAGAAATGCGGCGTTGAAGTGACACAGACCAAGGTGCGCCGCGAGCGCATGGGCCACATCGACCTGGCAGCACCTTGTGCCCACATCTGGTTCCTGAAGTCCCTGCCCAGCCGTTTGGGCCTGGTGCTGGACATGACCCTGCGCGACATCGAGCGCGTGCTGTACTTTGAAGCATACGTGGTGACCGACCCCGGCATGACCCCGCTGAAGAAGTACAGCATCATGTCGGAAGACGACTTCGACGCCAAGTTCAAGGAGTACGGCGATGAGTTCCAGGCCAAGATGGGCGCGGAAGGCATCAAGGACTTGCTGCAAAACCTCGACATCGACCTCGAAATCGAGAAGCTGCGCAACGATCCCAGCGGCTCCGAACTCAAGATCAAGAAGAATACCAAGCGCTTGAAGCTCTTGGAAGCCTTCAAGAAATCCGGCATCAAGCCCGAGTGGATGATTCTGGACGTGCTGCCCGTGTTGCCGCCGGACCTGCGTCCGTTGGTGCCGCTGGATGGTGGCCGCTTTGCCACTTCCGATCTGAACGATCTGTACCGCCGCGTCATCAACCGCAACAGCCGCCTGCGTCGTTTGCTGGAACTGAAGGCTCCGGAAATCATCGCACGTAACGAAAAGCGCATGCTGCAGGAAGCCGTAGACAGCTTGCTGGACAACGGTCGCCGCGGCAAGGCCATGACAGGCGCCAACAAGCGCGCACTCAAGTCGTTGGCGGACATGATCAAGGGTAAATCTGGTCGCTTCCGTCAGAACCTGCTGGGTAAGCGCGTGGACTACTCCGGTCGTTCCGTGATCGTGGTGGGCCCAACCCTGAAGCTGCACCAGTGCGGTCTGCCCAAGCTGATGGCTTTGGAACTGTTCAAGCCCTTCATCTTCGCGCGTCTGGAAGCCATGGGCATTGCGACCACCATCAAGGCGGCCAAGAAGGAAGTCGAATCCGGCACCCCAGTGGTGTGGGACATTCTGGAAGAGGTGATCAAAGAGCACCCCGTGATGCTGAACCGTGCACCTACACTGCACCGTTTGGGCATCCAGGCTTTTGAGCCCATTCTGATCGAAGGCAAGGCCATCCAGTTGCACCCGCTCGTTTGCTCGGCCTTCAACGCCGACTTCGACGGTGACCAGATGGCTGTTCACGTGCCGCTGTCGGTGGAAGCGCAAATGGAAGCCCGCACCCTGATGCTGGCCTCCAACAACGTGCTGTTCCCCTCCAACGGCGAACCTTCGATCGTACCTTCGCAGGACGTGGTGCTGGGTCTGTACTACGCCACCCGCGAAAAGATCAATGGAAAGGGAGAAGGCCTGATCTTCTCCGATACCAGCGAAGTGCAACGTGCGCTGGACGCCGGTGAAGTGGAACTCAACACCCGCATCAACGTGCGCTTGACCGAGTACACCAAGAACAAGGAAACAAAGGAATTCGTGGCTTCGACCAAACTGTGGGAAACCACCGTAGGCCGTGCGCTGCTGTCCGAAATTCTGCCCAAGGGCCTGCCCTTCTCCAACCTGAACAAGGCACTGAAGAAGAAGGAAATCTCCAAGCTGATCAACGTGTCGTTCCGCAAGTGCGGTCTGAAAGAGACTGTGGTGTTTGCCGACAAGCTGTTGCAAAACGGTTTCCGTCTGGCGACCAAGGCGGGTATCTCGATCTGTATCGACGATATGCTGGTGCCGACCGAGAAGCGCGGCATCATTGAGCGTGCCGAAGCCGAAGTGAAGGAAATCGCCCAGCAGTACACCTCCGGTCTGGTGACCGCCGGTGAGCGCTACAACAAGGTGGTGGATATCTGGGGCAAGGCTGGCGACGAAGTCTCCAAGGTGATGATGGCCCAGCTGTCCAAGCAGAAGGTGCTGGACCGCAACGGTAAGGAAGTGGACCAGGAGTCCTTCAACTCCATCTACATGATGGCCGACTCCGGCGCCCGCGGCTCTGCCGCTCAGATCCGCCAGGTGGCAGGTATGCGCGGCCTGATGGCCAAGCCAGATGGCTCGATCATTGAAACGCCCATTACCGCGAACTTCCGCGAAGGTCTGAACGTGCTGGAGTACTTCATCTCCACCCACGGTGCCCGTAAGGGTCTGGCCGACACCGCTTTGAAGACAGCGAACTCTGGTTACCTGACCCGCCGTCTGGTGGACGTGACCCAGGACTTGGTGGTGACCGAAGACGATTGCGGTACCCACAATGGGTACTTGATGCGCGCCATTGTCGAAGGCGGTGAAGTGATCGAATCGCTGCGCGACCGCATCCTAGGCCGTACCACGGCCGATGAGGTCCTGCACCCCGAAACCCGTGCGGTGCTGGTGCAGCCTGGCCAGATGTTGGATGAGGACACCATTGAGGAGCTCGAGGCAGCAGGTGTCGACGAAGTCAAGGTGCGCACGGCGCTGACCTGCGAAACCCGCTACGGCATTTGCGCTCGCTGCTACGGCCGCGACCTGGGTCGCGGTGGTCTGGTCAATGGCGGCGAAGCCGTGGGCGTGATTGCTGCGCAGTCCATCGGTGAACCCGGTACCCAGCTGACCATGCGTACCTTCCACATCGGTGGTGCCGCTTCGCGTGCCGCCATCGCCTCCAGTGTGGAAGCTAAGTCCAACGGCATTATCGGGTTCAACTCGACCATGCGTTATGTGACCAACGGCAAGAAAGAGTCCGTGGTGATTTCTCGTTCCGGTGAGATCATCATCCACGACGAACACGGCCGTGAGCGTGAGCGTCACAAGGTGCCTTACGGCGCGGTGTTGACCATCAAGGCCGACCAGCAGATCAAGTCCGGCACGATCCTGGCCAACTGGGATCCGTTGACACGCCCGATCATCACCGAGTTCGCGGGTCAGATCAAATTCGAGAATGTCGAAGAAGGTCTGACGGTGGCCAAGCAGGTCGACGAAGTGACTGGCTTGTCGACACTGGTAGTCATTGACCCCAAGCGTCGCGGTTCTGCCAAGGTGGTGCGTCCGCAGGTCAAGCTGATCGATGCTTCCGGCAACGAAGTCAAGATTCCTGGCACCGACCACTCCGTGACCATCGGCTTCCCCGTGGGCGCCCTGGTGCAGGTGCGTGACGGCCAGGATGTGGGCTCCGGCGAAGTGCTGGCCCGTATCCCGATTGAAGGCCAGAAGACCCGCGACATTACCGGCGGTCTGCCACGCGTGGCTGAACTGTTCGAAGCCCGTACGCCCAAGGACAAGGGTGTGTTGGCCGAAGTGACCGGTACCATTTCCTTTGGCAAGGAAACCAAAGGCAAGGTGCGTCTGCAGATCACTGATCCGGATGGCAAAGTCTGGGAAGAGCTGATCCCCAAGGAAAAGAACATCTTGGTGCACGAAGGCCAGGTGGTCAACAAGGGCGAAGTGGTGGTGGACGGCCCGGCCGATCCGCAAGATATCCTGCGCCTGCTGGGTTCGGAAGAGCTGGCCCGCTACATCGTGGACGAAGTGCAGGATGTGTACCGTTTGCAGGGCGTGAAGATCAACGACAAGCACATTGAAGTGATCGTGCGCCAGATGCTGCGTCGCGTGGTGGTGGAGTCTGCCGGTGACTCCAACTACATCAATGGCGAACAAGTGGAGCGTTCGGAAATCCTGAACACCAATGACGCCTTGCGTGCCGAGGGCAAGGTGCCTGCCACCTACACCAACCTGCTGTTGGGTATTACCAAGGCGTCGCTGTCGACCGACAGCTTCATCTCGGCAGCGTCCTTCCAGGAAACCACGCGTGTTCTGACCGAAGCCGCCATCATGGGCAAGCGCGACGAACTGCGTGGGCTGAAGGAAAACGTGATTGTCGGTCGCTTGATTCCTGCTGGTTCCGGATTGGCTTACCACGATGCCCGCAAGGCCCGTGAGACCATGGACGAGGCGGAGCGACGTGCCATCGCGGAATCCGATGCTGCGGAGCTGGCTGCTTCGGGTATCCACGGTGCTGAAGTGGACGAAGGTGCCGATACAGAGTAATATTTGCTCCTAAAATAGAAGCGCCATACGCCCAATACATGCGGGCTATGGCGTTTTTTTATGCATATTTAGGGTGCTTTGGTGAATCTGTCGTTGCTGATCTGGATGGCGCTTGCGGTGTGCTTAGCTTGGGCTGTGGGAGCCTACAGCCGCTTGAATCGTATGCGAGAGCAGGTGCTTAGGGCACGGGCTTCACTGTTGAAGTATTGCAAGCAGTACGCGGCCTGGATGTCAGAATGGGACACCCAGGTGGGCTTGCTTCAGGATGGCCTGGCCAGTGTGTCTGTTCCAGTGAGTAGGGGCGGGTTGGCACCACTGGGAAACCTGGTCGCGGCAATCACAGCATTGCAGCAACCGATTGAGGCTTGGGAGTCCCAATTGACTGGGGAGGTTCATCAGGCTGAATTGGGGAGGGCATTGGATGCTGTGCAATCCTGCGTGGAGGCAATAGCTTCTGCACCGGAGGACCTGGCGGGTGCATTGTGGCCTACCGAGGAGCGCAACCGATGGCTGGGTTTGGTGGCTGATGTGCGCTTGCGCCGTAATCGCTACAACGTGTATGCCAGCGAGATGAACGAAGCCGTGGGACAAATGCCTGCTGCATTGATTGCACGGTTGGCCGGGATCGGCCCATGGGGACAGGTATGACAGAAAAGCAGGCGGTGCCACTATGGCGTCAGTTACAGCAGGCCATTAGCGTGGTGGAGCAGGTGGCATCGGGTCGCTCGGCTACCGATGCCTTACTTGCTGTTCCAGCGGACTTGCGGCCTGCGGCACAGGCTTTGGCATTCCAAGTCTGGCGCAACTATGGCCGAGCCCTGGGTCTGGCCACCGGATTGGCCACAAAGACACCGCAGTCCTGGGTGCACGCCGCCTTGCACAGTGGTTTGGCTTTGCTTGCCGACCCTCAGCAGCGCGGTTACGACGACTTTACTTTGGTCAACCAGTTGGTGGAGGCTGTGAAGCGACGTGCAGCAACAAAACACCAGGCGCCTTTCATCAATGCCTGCTTGCGCCGATACGTTCGAGAGGGCCAGGCCTTGGATCGCATGTGCGAGGGTGATCCACAAGCGCGCTGGAATTTTCCCAAGTGGTGGATTCAGCGGGTCCAACGCGACCATCCACAAACTTGGGAACATATCTTGGAAGCCTCAAACCATCCAGGCCCCATGACACTGCGGGTGAACCAGCGCCGCATGGCCCCCAGCCACTATCTAGAGCAACTGGCTGCGGCCGGAATCAGTGCCAAGCGCCAAGGCGTCAGCGCAGTCATCCTGCAAAAACCTGTACCGGTCCACCAGCTACCTGGATTTCTCCAGGGGGCAGTTTCGGTGCAAGACGCAGGTGCGCAGCGCGCAGCCGAGATGATTCTTGACGGGTTCGCACATTCGGCCTCCACACGCATCTTGGATGCCTGTGCAGCACCTGGTGGAAAAACCGGGCATTTGCTGGAGATGTCGGATGCCCAGGTCGTAGCGCTTGAATTGGATGGGAAGCGAGCGAAGCGCATCACAGAGAACCTAGACCGCCTCCAACTCCATGCTGAAGTGCGTTGCAGCAGTGCGTTGGAGCCGCAAACATGGTGGGATGGCCGACAGTTTGACCTGATTCTGTTGGATGCGCCATGTACTGCCTCAGGCATTGTGCGTCGGCATCCTGATGTGCGCTGGTTACGCCGAGAAAGTGACATTGCAACGTTGGCGGGGATTCAAAGACAAATGCAGGATACGCTCTGGCCGTTGCTCAAGATCGGTGGGCGTTTGTTGTATTGCACATGTTCGATTTTTGCTGAAGAGGGGTTACAGCAGCAACTCGCGTTTCTTGAACGCAACAAAGATGCTGCACTGTTGCCAGCGCCGGGGCATCTGTTGCCAAGTGGGGCTGCAGAAATTGGTTCCGTGGCAGACAATGAACGCCTTGACCATGACGGATTCTTTTACGCACTCTTCCAGAAAACTGCTGCTTGACACGGTTCTGCGGCTGCTATTGCTGCTGTGCGTGCCGTGGTCCGCATTTGCACAATCCAGCGGGGAAATCAGCAAGCTCCAAGTGGAGCGTTTGGACGACGATCTTGTCATGAGCGCACAATTGCAGTTTGAATTGCCCGCCGCAGTGGAAGAGGTCTTGATCAAGGGTATCCCCGTAACTTTCACTGCAGAGGCTGAGATCTATCGGGAACGTTGGTATTGGCTGGACAGGCGTCTGACGAGTGTGCAACGGAGCTATCGGGTGTCTTTTCAACCATTGACCAGACGCTGGAGAGTAACCGCAACAACATCGGCAGGTGAAGGCGGGGCCGGCTTGTCTTTGAACCAAAGCTTTGAGTCCTTGTCCGATGCGCTCGGGCATATCAGAAAGATATCGCGGTGGAGAATAGCCGATGCCAGTGCACTGGAACCATCCGCAAACTACCGGCTGGAATTTCGCTACCGGCTGGACGTGACACAGTTGGCGCTGCCGATGCAGATCGGTACTTTGGGGCAGTCGGACTGGAATGTCACTCTCAGTGCTTCCAAGGAGTTTTCCCCTGAGGCAGTGCGATGAAACCGATCCAATTCACTGCATACCAGCCTTCCTCCAGAGCCTTGAGTCGCTTTCTTGCCATGGGCTCGGTGGCTATGTTGGTCGTCGGACTGGGGCTTCTCTACTTGCTGGCTGAAGCAAGCAGTAGCCGAGCATTGTTTGAGCGCAATTACACGTGGCTTTTTGCAGCCAATGTGGTGGTCGCGAGCGCAATTTCTCTGGCAGTGGTGTGGGTGGTTTGGCGGTTGACACTTCGGATTCGGAATGGTCGTTTTGGGAGCCGCTTGCTGCTCAAACTGGCAGTGACATTTGCACTTGTCGGTTTTGCTCCTGGCATATTGATTTATGGAGTTTCATACCAGTTTGTTGCGCGCTCGATAGAGTCATGGTTTGATGCCAAAGTACAGTCGGCCTTGGAGGCTGGACTGAGTCTTGGTCGTGTGTCGCTCGACGCCATTGCCAATGACTTGGCGCGAAAGAGTCGTACCGCGGGAGAGCAATTGGCGCAGTCTGGCGGTGGCGGCAATGAGCTGCAACTGGAGAAAATTGCAGAACTCTTGGGGGCCGATGAAGTTACCTTGTGGTCTGCATCGGGCCACTTGCTTGCCAGTGCAGGTGCGGTCCAGCTGCGGCTGACCCCTGAAGCACCTACCTCGTCGCAAATACGACAGGCGAGGGTCGATAGAACCCTGGCATGGTTCGAGGGGCTTGAAGACCAGGCATTGAATCCACTCACCATTCCTCAAGTCAAAGTCTTGGTATTGGTCGAGAGCTCGGGTATTGGGCTGAGCACGGAGTCTCGATATCTTCTAGTTGCTCACCCCTTGCCTTCCACGCTCGTCAGCAATGCGGTGGCTGTCGAAACGGTTTCTCGGGAATACCAAGAGCGTGCCTTGTCGTTGGCGGGATTGAAGCGCATGTACATAGGGACCCTGACCTTGGGGTTGTTTCTGGCCGTATTTGGTGCGCTGTTGCTGGCATTGGCGCTGGGCAATCAAATTGCGCAACCGTTGCTGCTTTTGGCTGAAGGTGTGGAGCAAGTTGCCGCAGGCGATTTCACGCCCAAATTGGTGTGGAGCGGGAAGGATGAATTGGGTGGACTGACACGTGCCTTTGCGGGCATGACACAGCAGCTGTTTGATGCACGCCAAACTGTTCAGCGCAGCTTGGCAGAAACGGATACGGCGAGACGCCAATTGCAAACAATTCTGGATAACTTGACTGCAGGCGTTTTGGTGATGCAACCCAGTGGTACGGTGTTGACAGCGAATCCGGGCGCAGAGCGCATATTGGATGCCAGCGCTGGAGGCTTGCAAGGCCAGGATTTTTATGCCATGGACCATGTCCAAGCTTTGCAGCAGATCGCCAGGCAACAGTTTGCAGCGATCAACGATGTACAAGACACACATAAACCCTACTGGCAACAGACGGTTGAGTTGGGTAGCGAGGCTTCAGCAGGCGGTAGCCCTTTTGCCAAAACCAAAACATTGATGGTCCGAGGAGCGACATTGCCCAACCAGGGGCATCTGCTGGTTTTTGACGACATTACCGAGGTGGTCTCGGCACAGAGGGCGCAGGCCTGGGGGGAGGTGGCGCGCAGGTTGGCCCATGAAATCAAGAATCCACTGACCCCTATTCAACTATCGGCCGAGCGCTTGGAGCGTCGTTTGTTGCCGAAGCTGGATTCGGTCGATGGCCCTGTGCTGGCCAAATCTGTCAGGGTTATCGTGGAGCAGGTGGATGCAATGAAAAGGTTGGTCAATGAGTTTCGAGACTTTGCGCGCCTGCCCAGCGCAGACCTCAAGCCGTTGGACCTCAACGAGTTGATAACAGCTGTGATGGGCCTGTATGAAACCGAGGTTACCGAGAAGGTCTCGTTAGACTTGGGAGCTGACTGCCCGTCCATCCCAGGGGACTCTCAGCAATTGCGCCAGGTAATCCACAACCTGCTTCAGAATGCGTTAGAGGCACAGGATGAAGGTCTGCAAAAGAATGGACGGATTCGCATAGCGACGCAATGGATGGAAAACTCCAGAAAGGTGCGATTGCTGGTCCAGGATTGTGGGCCAGGCTTCCCCGAACATATTTTGCGAAGAGCTTTCGAGCCCTACGTTACAACCAAGCAGAAGGGCACTGGTTTGGGTCTGGCGGTGGTGAAAAAAATAGCGGATGACCACCATGCTCGTATTGAACTGAGCAACCGGATGCAAGACAGTGTCATCACAGGCGCACAAGTGTCGTTATCATTTAATGCTGTGGCAGCAACTGCCGAGCCGGATATAGAAAAAGGGATGGCGTAAAAAGCATGGCCAACATTTTGGTGGTGGACGATGAGCATGGCATTCGGGATCTACTGTGGGAGATCCTGAATGATGAAGGACACAGTGTCGAGCTCGCAGAGAACGCCGCACAAGCACGTGCCTGGCGTGCAAAGGAATTGCCGGATCTGGTTTTGCTCGATATCTGGATGCCCGATACGGATGGCATCACCTTGCTAAAAGAGTGGTCAACAGCAGGCTTGCTCACCATGCCCGTGATCATGATGAGTGGTCATGCAACCATTGATACAGCAGTTGAGGCTACCAAAATTGGAGCGCTGGCGTTTCTTGAGAAGCCGATAACGATGCAAAAGCTGCTCAAGGCAGTAGACCAAGGGCTTGCCCGTCGTAGTGCTACAGCAAGCAATATGCATGCTCAGGCGCCAGTGGTCAACCCTTCTACCAGCGTTGACGCTGAAATATTGGAAGCAACACCAAGCGCGGTAGATATGGCGGAGCAGCGCTTCTCATTGGATAAGCCCTTGCGAGAGGCTAGGGATGAATTTGAAAAAGCCTATTTTGAATTCCATTTGCTTAAGGAGCATGGGTCCATGACCCGTGTCGCCGAAAAGACCGGACTGGAGCGGACCCACCTCTACCGTAAGCTCAAGCAACTTGGCGTAGATCTTTCCCGGGGCAAAAAGCCACTCTAGAGGTGAATTGTTGTGCTATAATCCAATTCTTAGGCCCGGTAGCTCAGTCGGTAGAGCAGAGGATTGAAAATCCTTGTGTCGGTGGTTCGATTCCGCCCCAGGCCACCAAAATTCAGCGCCCGACTGTTCTCAGTTGGGCGTTTTCACATCCGGACCCCGCGAAGCACGCGGGCTTCTTGCACATTCTGCGTGTGCCAGGGGGTGTTCAGAAACAGTGCCGATGGTGGCCAGTTCGACCCTTTTCTGCCCTCTGTTCTCTCGGAATCTCTGCCAACTTTTTCGCCGTAGCACACGCACATCGCCTTACGCGACAACGAGTTGTGCGTGTGTCGGTTTCATGAGTTCGCCAACCGGATTGGATGAGGGGCCAAGAAGTGAGCCTCGACAGGCGCCTTTTTCAGAAGCAGAGTGTCACCTTCTCGGCTTGCGCGGCTTCCCTGCATCCGCCCGGTTCATCATGTCTCTGACCGTGTTGGGTTTGACCTCACCCCGCAAATACTCTCGTATCAGTTCTACAAACCCTTCGACAATCAGACGGACCGTGATCGCATCCGAATGTACGGTGACCTTGCCCACCACACGCAAGACGATCTGGGACTGAGCGGCGGGAAACAGCGTTGGCCAAAGATCAGCGTGGGTCGTGAGCACGGCGGTGAACTGCTCCGCGTCGTACTCCGGGTGTGACGTCATCCACTCGGGTAACCGCGCGAGTATGTCGGCTGGGTTCTTCAGTTGCGCATAAACATGGTCGGCCACCATCTGTTCCAGCGTGAAGGCCTGCAATCGTGGCAAGCCCGATGCGCCACCACCTAAAGCGATGTCTTTCTGCGGCACGTAATACTTGTAGACCCGGTTGCCACGTGGGCTCGATGTCCAAGGTGAGTAGGCGCGGCCGTCCTCGCCAAAAACCAAACCTCGCAACAGAAAATCGTTCTCGGCGACGAGCCTTGCTTTCCGGGGGCGTCGGTGCTCGCTCAACAATCCCTGCGCCTGTTCCCACACTGCGTGATTGATGATGGGCTCATGGGCGCCGGGATGCCATGAGCCTTCATACTGAATTTCACCGATCAGCATCCGGTTGTTCAACAGCTTGTAGATGTAAACCTTATCAATTGGTTTGCCTCCTCGGACCTTGCCGGTGCGGGTGACCCAGGTTTTGGTGGTCACCCCTTGCTCAGTGAGTTCTTGGGCCAGTAGACCGACCGAGTGCAAGCTCACGAAGCGCTCGAAAATGCGCCGCACTAACCGGGCTTCATCCTCTTTGATCGCCAGTCGCTGTCCTTGCAGCACATAGCCCAATGGGGGAACGCTGCCGATCCACAACCCCTTGCGCCGGGTGGCGATGATTTTGTCGCGGGTGCGCTCGCCGGCGACGTCCCGCTCGAACTCGGCAAAGCTCATCAGCGTGTTGATCGCCAAGCGCCCCAGCGAGTCGCCACTGTTCAGGTGCTGGGTGACTGAGACCAGTGCCACTCCATGCTGATCGAAAAACGCCATCATCTGACTGAAGTCAGTGACGCTGCGGGAGATCCGGTCCAGCTTGTGCACGACCACCACATCGACTTGGCCGGCCTTGATGGTCGCCATCAAGCCTTGCAGCCCCGGACGTTCGAGCACGCTGCCGGAAACGTTCGCATCACTGTAGGTGGTGCCGGTGGGTTGCCAACCTATGCCGGCCTGGCTGGCGATGTAGGCCAGGCCCGTATCCAGCTGGGCGTCGATCGAGGTGTAGCTCTGGTCAACCGCTTCGTGACCCGACGTGCGCGCATACACCGTGCAGCGCAACGGCGTCACATCGAGTCCGCGCGAGTCCGCAGAGGATTGATCCATCTCGCGATGATCTCACCGGGCGGACAGTCCGGCCACATCCAGCGTGGAGTGTCACCCTGATCAAAACAGGCGAATGGATTTCTGAGGGAATATGGGTGTATTATTGTTTCCATAGAAAAGGAGGCTGATCATGACTGCATCTGCCCGCAACCTGGCCCCAAAGCTAGACCCATCCTCGGTGCTGACCAAAGCCGTGGCCCGTGCGGCCGAGCGCCTGAACATCTCACGCGCCTTGCTTGCCAAGGTCCTGGGGGTCAGCCCGCCCACGGTGACCCGCCTCTACAACGGCGAGTACAAGCTCGATGAGCGCCGCAAGGAATGGGAGTTCGCCTTGCTGTTCGTGCGCGTTTTCCGTTCCCTAGATTCGATCGTCGGCAACGAGCAGACAGCGCGCCAGTGGCTCAACAGCGAGAACCGGGGGCTCAACGGCCGCCCGGTGGATCTGATTCGTCAAACAGAAGGGCTGGTCCGTGTCGTTCACTACCTGGACGCCTCCCGCGGTCTCGTCTGAGGCCTTTGCCTGGCGTGGCCAGGTCTGGCGCATGGTGGAGTCGCAGCACATTGCTGCCACCATGAAGCTGGTCGACAACCGCGACGAGCAGGATTTGTTGGAGTCCTTGCTGGAATCGAGCAAGCCCGCTCAGCCCGATGACACAGCCGGCCTCGACTACTTGTTGGCCACACCGTTTCGGTACGACCCCAAGCGGGGTGGTTCGCGTTTTCGGGCAGCGACGGACCCCGGGGTGTTCTACGGTGCGGAATCCGTCAGGACGGCTGGCGCAGAGCTGGGTTACTGGCGCTGGAAGTTTCTCAAGGACGCCGTCGACCTTGAGCGCATTGAGCCAGTGGCGCACACGGCATTTCGGGTTGAAGTGGCCACGCCAGTGGTCGATTTGCAGCGGCCGCCGTTCGATGCGGATACCGCCATCTGGCAACATCCCACCGATTACGCACCGACACAGCAGTTTGCACTCGTGGCCCGTGAGGCCAACGTCGGCGGCATCCTTTACCGCTCCGTGCGGGACCCCAAGCTGTCATGGTGTCTGGCATTGTTGACGCCAGCTGGCTTCGCCAAGTCCAAACCGCACGCCGAGCGACAGACCTGGTATCTGGCCGTGTCGCCGCACGAGGTGACGCTGCGACGGGATACGGAGTCGATGCAGTTTTCTGCCACGGGCTGGTAGAGCGCGATTGTTGTCTTGCGAAGTCTTGCCACCCCGCACTTGCCGGCCTTGACGGGTACCCGGGCCGACGACGCGGGCGGGCAAATACTTGACGTTGTAAGGAAATATCCTTACAATAAGCGCCTATTCAGGAGAAACACCATGCCTGCCATTCATGAAGTTGCCACCATCACCTCCAAAGGCCAGATCACCTTGCCCAAGCCCATCCGTCAGGCGCTGGGCGTGGACTACGGCGGCAAAGTCGCGTTTGACCTACGGGGCTCGCAGGTCATCGTCTCGCGCGCTGATGAGGCGGCGCATGAGGACCCGGCCATTGGCTCGTTTTTGGCCTTGCTGGAAAAAGACATCCGCACGGGGCAGCACCTGTGCGCCTTGCCAGACAGCTTGGTGCAGGCCATGCTGGCCACACTGACCCATCCAGTTGATCCAAACACCCAGATCGAAGGCGATGTGGCGCTGTGATCCAGCGTCACGGGTGGAATCTGCTCTTTCACGAATGTTTATCCGAGCAGCTGCAAAAACTGCATGCCGCTGCCGAGCGGGCGCAGCAGCAAGACCCGCAAGGCTTTGAGTCCAATGCCAACGTCCGGCTGTTCGCAGCCTTGTCAAAATTGATCTTTGATGCGGTGCCCAGCGACCCGAACCGGGAGGAGTACCGGCAAGGCAACACGATGGGGGCTGCGTTTCGGCATTGGCGGCGTGCAAAAATCGGGCGGCGGTTTAGGTTGTTTTTCCGGTTCGACTCCAAGACCCGGATCATCATTTTTGCGTGGGTCAATGATGAAAACACCTTGCGATCGTCGGGTAGCAAGAGCGATCCGTACAACGTTTTCCAGCGCATGCTCGAGCGTGGTCAGCCGCCAGATGACTGGGCCGCACTGGTGGCGGGGAGTCGGGCTGATTGGCGGTAACGTCCCGATTTGTCCACCGTTGCCCCTCTTATTTGCGCGCATTCAGTAGGGTTTGCTCTGGACTTGTTCACATTCCGCTCTGCCACCATTTACAAACGCCCAACTGCTCTCAGTTGGGCGTTTTCATTTGTACTTTCCCCAGTACAGGCGGGGTACAGGCGCATTCTGCGTGTGCCACGGGGTGGTCACGGATGGACCCCACTTGGGCCAGTTCGACTCTTTTCTGCCCTCTGTTCTCTGCAAAGAGACGCCAACTCTTTCGCCACAGCACACGCACATCGCCTTGTGTGACAAGGACTTATACGTGTGTCGATTTTTCGAGTTCGCCAAGGTACTTGGTGGGGCAATCATTAGAGATCGCACGCTTGTTTCAATGAATCAATTCAGCAGGGCTCAGGACGATCGCCGTTCTGAGCGTGATGCCATCGACCTTGCCGCGCACGGTGATCTCACTACCCGTTGTTAGCTTCAAAAGCGTCTGGATATCTTGTTCATCGTTGGGGGTCACAAAGGCCACCACTGTAAGCTTGCCGACGGCTTCAGGCTGGGAGCCGTTCATCAGATCAGACACAACTCTGTAGCGTCCATCTTCCTTAGCAATGTCGTACACCTTGAACCGCCAGACCACCACGGAACCGATCAGTTTGGCGGTCATGGTTTCGCGTTGCAGATCGGTTCTGGTGCCACCCAGCACATAGGTGTCCACCACCTCTTGCAAGGCTATGGACATTACGGGCGCGTCTTTCAACGCTTGGACGGTCGGTGCAGATACGGAAGTCGTGTTCGGTAGAGGGGATTCGCCGCATGCCACCAACGTCATGCTCAGCATCACCATGGCCCATCTACTGGGCAATCCGGTCTTCATGTGTCATTTCTCCGGACAAAGGTAAGGAACCGAAACCACAGTACAAGACGCCCTGGTCATTTCATCTCGGGTTGGCAAGCGCACATCCGGCACCGCCACTTTGAAAGTCTTCGCATCATCTGTGACACGCTGAACACTGCTCCGCCATCCCGTCTTGGTTGAAGCCAACACCTGATCCACCGTTGGCACCTTTTGCCCACAAAGATCTGGCTTTTCTTCGCCCTGGCCCATCATCCGAAGAAGGTCATTGAAATCCTTCATGGTTTGGCAAGCATCGTAGATGTCCAAAGACGTCACCGCCAACGTCACGCCCAGCCCAAGGTATGGAATGGACTCGCTTGGCAAGGCCGCTACATTCCTGGAAACACCTTTGGCTAGCCTTTGGTGGACGGCCGCCACGGTGGCTTTTGCTTGCTTGCCGTTCACATCCAGTTGCTGAGCGAGTTTTCGGTTCTTGACGTGGACGTCTTCCAGTTCCTTGGCCTGGAGTCTGTTCTTCGCTTCCAGATCAGCCGTCTTTGTTTTGACAGTTTGATCCAGCTTGGCCTTGGGACTGTTTGCCAAAGCCCGATCCGCCACGGTCTGGCCACCAATAGACAAGACACGCCGCAAAGCGTTGTGCATCCAGTCATGGGCACTTGCGCTCACCAGGCTGGCCACATTGCTGGCAATCAAGCCAGCCATGGAGAGGGTCAAAACTATGGTTTTGAAAGCAGCGATTCGGCGCCAGAGACTGGGTTTGTGGGGTGTCGTGTCGTCATTACTCATCTGCTGTCCTGTCCTGGCACAAAGTGAAAATGATTGTGGCACGCGTATGAGTCTGCGCCGATGTTCTGAGTCCCTTGCCGAAAACTCAAACTCGATAGCTGTTGATTTTTGAAAGACATCGACTGCATCGATCTACGCCATGTTTGGACTGACCTGTGGAGAATCGATTCCGTCCATGAGTCTCAAGCGCAAATCGTTTTCCACACCGCCCGGGCCAATCTGTACCGTGGTCAGCCCCATGGCTGCAAGCATGACGATGCAGTCGTGATCGCGTTTGACCTTGCCACACCATTCGATCCAGGCTGGCGCGTCCTCCCAGAGCTTCTCCGGGCTGTCTGCCTTGATGGCCTTGCAGATGTTGGTGGCCTGCTTGCGGTCAAAGCCCTGCTCGATCAGCCAATCGATGCTTGCCGTGATGGGGTTGTCATTGTTCATATTGATCCTTTCGATAATCTGGAATTCCAGTGTTGTGGGTTAGCGCTCAGTGGCGGCGCACGGCATCCAGTACTCCCCCGGACGTTGTGTCGATTTCACGAGAGTCCGGTAGGCATGCAGCGGCCCCTCGTACTCGGGCTTGCCTTTGTTCTCCTTCTTGATCTTGAACAGATCGTTTGGCTTTTGGCTCTCCTGCCCGGCTTTGAGCATGATGCGTTCCGCTTCAACCTTGACGCCCTTGAATGACCAGAGTGCTCTGAAGATGGCCGCCTGGCCGTCCGTGCAACGGATAGGACCATGGGACCAGTCATCGAGCGTCACCCACCTGAAGTCCGACGAGAAGGGTCCCAGGTAGGCTGCCCAAGGTTCAGCCGCGATCAGCGGGGCTTGGCCCGTGTCGGAGCCGATGAAGGCAATTCCACCACCGTAAAGGGTGAAGCGTTCCTCCAGCGGCAGCCACTCAACGCCTACGGAAAACGGGTTGCCGCGTACCTCCCGCGTCTTGGGCGCTATGACCCGGATGTCGGCGCCTGCCACACGCACCCTGTCAAAGATGGACGGATCCGACCACAGTCGAGTCAGACTCCTGGCCAGCAACACCGGCGCGCGACGTGCATCGCCCAACCGCCAGACTCCGTCACAGATGTCGGTGATGCCATCGCGACTTTCGATTTCCATGGCCATGCGCAGCTTTGACCTGAGCCATCCCTCATCCAACATCAGGGCAGCACGATCCTCCGCCGAGAGCACTGTGGGACCGCACTCAGGGCACTGGCATATTTGGCCGCCCTTGCCGTCACCGAAGATTTGGCCGCTGCGCAGCTGGCAGTAAGGACACAAAGCGAATGTCTGGCTGATGGCCGTCGGCTTGATCGCTGGGCCCAGGCTGGCGCAGGCATTCACCTCGGCGGGCGATAACGCTGCTTTGAATACCGGTGTGCCACCCTTGAACAGCCGGCAGACTAACGACCATGCTTCGTGGGCCGACATCGATCAGTCCTCGTAGGCAGGCTGCAGATTGGACGTGTTGCTCGTGCGCATCTCCTGCGGGTTGAGCGTCTGTCCCTTGCTGAGGATGCCCAAGGCAACCAGGTAGCCTTCCAACTGCGCCTGCATTGCCGCGTCGAACTTGTGCAGGTTCAGCCGACCTTTGCGGGTGATTTCAATGGTCACAACCTTGGCCCTGGCCTTGCCCGGCTCGGGCGGGTAGTAAAGGTTGATCTGCGCGGCGGTGACCATCCAGTTCTCCGCCATTGGGCCGGGCAGCTTTTCTGCCAAGAGGTCGGTCACGCACCGGTGCTCGCTTGCCGCCATGGCCGTACAGTCAAGTTTCAACCGGTTGTCAGGACTCATCATGCTGATGGACTTCACCTGGAGGACATTGAAACCATCGACCTGCGCCTGCGGCACATCGAACCCGAGGCGAAGTGCTGACAGATCCAGTGTCGGTGCCATCAATCGCTGCGCATCAAGGCTCGTGTGCAGCAGATGCTCGGCAAATGCCTTGAGCAGCATCTGGTGGTACTTGGTGCCGCCCTTGACCAAAGATCGGGTGACACCAGTACGGGATGAATATTCCAAGACCGAATGGATGTTGGGGTTGCCAACCCGGCGCTTGAGGTCATCTCCCTGGAACTCCAGTTGGACC
>SSFF01000036.1 GCA_008015235.1 Rhodoferax sp.
AAAGCCATCGACACCGGGCGCATCACGCCGCTGCCGGACGGCACCATCGATCCGGTAGTGGCCGATGCCCAATGGGCGGCGAACACCACGCCCACACGACGCTCCATGGCAGATGCCGCCAGTGACAAACCGGCCCCGCAGGTTTCCGCACCAGCCCGCGAGGCTCCGCAAGCTTCCGCGCGGCCACCACGCGAAACGGCAGAGTCACCCACCCCGGCGCTGTCATCGGGCGGCACATCGCTGCTACAAGCCCGCACCGTCAACGAGGTGGTCAAGGCGCAAACCAACAAGGTGCGTCTGGCCCAGCTGAAAGGCGAACTGGTCGATCGCGCGCAGGCGGTGGCTCATGTGTTCAAGCTGGCCCGAGCCGAGCGCGATGCCTGGCTCAACTGGCCGGCACGCATCTCAGCGCAGATGGCTGCTGGTTTGGGGGTGGAGCCGCATGCATTGCACGTGGCTCTCGACGCCGCTGTGCGCGAACAGTTGCAAGACCTGGGCGATGTGCAACCCAAGGTGGACTGATCATGGATGAGCTGTATTACGAAGGCTGGGACGCGATCGAGCGTGCCTGGCGCGAAGGCTTGACGCCCGACCCGCTGCTGACCGTGTCTGAATGGGCCGACAAGCACCGGGTGCTGTCCAGCAAGGCGGCCTCAGAACCCGGGCGCTGGCGCACCAGCCGCACGCCCTACTTGCGCGAGATCATGGATTGCTTGTCCCCGATGTCACCCATCGAGCGGGTGGTGTTTATGAAAGGCGCCCAGGTGGGCGGCACCGAACTGGGCCTGAACTGGGTGGGTTATGTGATTCACCACGCCCCGGGTCCGATGATGGCGGTGTGGCCCACTGTCGAGATGGCCAAGCGGGCGTCGAAACAGCGCATCGACGCGCTGATCGAAGAAAGCCCCGCCATCCAGGAGCGGATCGCTCCGGCCCGCAGCCGCGACTCGGGCAACACCATCCTGGCCAAGGAGTTCCATGGCGGCGTGCTGGTGATGACCGGCGCCAACAGTGCGGTGGGTCTACGCTCGATGCCGGTGCGCTACCTGTTCCTCGATGAGGTCGATGGCTACCCGTTGGATGT
Source organism: Rhodoferax sp. (assembly GCA_008015235.1). Taxonomy (GTDB): domain Bacteria; phylum Pseudomonadota; class Gammaproteobacteria; order Burkholderiales; family Burkholderiaceae_C; genus Allorhodoferax. The sequence goes on from SSFF01000036.1 coordinate 1,085, forward strand.
GGAGGGTGAAGGCGATGCCATCTCGCTGGCCGAGGCGCGCACGCGCACCTTTGCCCGGCGCAAGATTCTGATCGTTTCCACCCCGACGATCGCGGGTGCCAGTGCCGTCGATCGGGAATTTGAAGCCTCTGATCAACGCCGCTACTTCGTGCCGTGCCCACATTGTGAGCACCGCCAGTGGCTGCGATTTGAACAGTTGCGCTGGGAACGTGGTCAGCCAGAAACGGCGACCTACATCTGCGAGTCATGCAACCAACCGATCGCCGAGCACCACAAGACCTGGATGCTGGACAACGGCCAGTGGCAGGCCTGTGCTCCGGAGAACGCCGGACGCACCGCCGGGTTCCACCTCTCCAGCCTCTACAGCCCAGTGGGCTGGCGCAGTTGGATCGAGATCGCGCGGGCCTGGGAATCGGCTGCGATGTCCGATACCCGATCGGCCTCCGCCATCAAGACATTCAAGAACACCGAGCTGGGTGAGACCTGGGTGGAGGAAGGTGAAGCGCCGGATTGGCAGCGCCTGTTGGAGCGTCGCGAGGACTACCGTATTGGCAGCGTGCCCGCCAGCGGCTTGCTGTTGACTGCTGGTGCCGACGTGCAGAAGGATCGCATCGAGGTCTCGCTCTGGGCCTTCGGGCGGGGCAAGGCCGCGTGGCTGGTGGAGCACCGGATTCTGATGGGCGACACGGCGCGAACCGAAGTTTGGTCGGCTCTCGCCAAGCTCATGGGCGAGACCTGGACCCACAGCAGTGGCTGCCAGCTGAGCCTGGCGCGCCTGGCCTTGGATACCGGCTACGCGACCCAGGAGGCCTATGCCTTCGTGCGCGGCGTACGCGATGCGCGGCTCATGCCGATCAAAGGCATTGCCGGGGGTGCGGCGCTGATCGGCACCCCCACGGCGGTGGACGCCACCGCCAGCGGCAAGAAGCTGCGCCGGGGCATCAAGGTGTTCCCGGTGGCGGGCGGCATTGCCAAGCTGGAGTTCTACAACAACCTGCGCAAAAGCGCCGAGGTGGCCGAAGACGGCATCACGCCGATCTACCCGGCTGGCTTTGTGCACCTGCCCAAGGTCGATGCCGAGTACCTGCAGCAGCTGTGTGCCGAGCAACTGATCACCCGGCGCGACCGCAACGGCTTTGCCCACCGCGAATGGCAAAAGATGCGCGAACGCAACGAGGCCTTGGATTGCTACGTCTATGCCCGGGCGGCGGCAGCGGCCGCTGGTCTGGACCGGTTCGAAGACCGCCACTGGCAAGAACTCGAAAAACAACTCGGCACCGACCCACCAGTCGTTGCCAAACAAATCACAACCCCCGAGGCCACCCAAGAACAGCGATTCGACGGTGGCCTCAGCACTTCTGGCAGCACGCCAGCGCCCGCTCGGCGCGTGGTGCGCAGCCGATGGATGACTTGAGTGAACAAATAAGCATGACCTACACACCAGAACACCTGCAGGCCCTGCGCGAAGCTCTGGCCAGCGGAGAACACCGCGTGACCTACGAGGGCAAAAGCATCGAGTACCGCAGCGTGGCCGATCTGAAGGCGGCGATTACAGAGGTCGAAGCCACCATGGCCCGTGAATCCGGCGCACCCAAATCGCGCCAGATCCGTGTCGCCACGAGCAAGGCACTCTGATGGCCTGGTTCAAAAGTCTGCGTCGCCGCATGTTCGGTGGCACGCCGGTCTATGACGGCACCGGCGGCGGGCGGCGCGCACTGGCCTGGATGCCCAGCAATCCCGGTGCGGTGGCAGCCCTGTCGCTGGCCCAAGACGAACTGCGTGCCAAAAGCCGTGATCTGGTGCGGCGCAACGCCTGGGCCGCCGCTGGTATCGAAGCCTTTGTGGCCAACGCCATCGGCACGGGTATCAAGCCGCAGAGCATGGTCCAGGACCAGACCAACCGCGAAGCCATCCACAGCCTGTGGTGGGACTGGTGCGAACAGGCCGATGCGGCAGGGCTCACCGACTTCTACGGCCTGCAGGCACTCGCCACCCGCGCGATGCTCGAAGGCGGTGAAGCGCTGATCCGATTGCGTTACCGCCGCACCGAAGATGGTCTGCCGGTGGCGCTGCAGATTCAGGTGCTGGAAGCCGAGCACCTGCCAACCACCATGAACCGGGATTTGCCCGGCGGTAACGTCATCCGGTCCGGCATCGAGTTCGACCGTCTGGGTCGCCGGGTGGCTTACCACCTGTATCGCTCGCACCCCAACGATGGCTTGCTGGCACCCATGTCCAGCAACGCTGGCGGTGGTGGCATGGACACCGTGCGGGTGGATGCCAGTGAAGTGATTCACCTGTACCGCCCCTTGCGCCCTGGCCAAATACGGGGCGAGCCGTGGCTCACTCGGGCGCTCGTGAAACTCAACGAGTTGGACCAGTACGACGATGCCGAGCTGATGCGCAAGAAGACGGCAGCCATGTTCGCTGGCTTCATCACCCGCATGGCACCCGAAGACAACCTGATGGGTGAGTCGGCTGCCGATAGCAACGGCGTTGCGCTCGCGGGCATGGAGCCCGGCACGCTGCAGATCCTGGAGCCGGGCGAGGACATCAAGTTCTCAGCCCCTGCTGATGTCGGCAGTTCCTACGCTGAATTCATGCGTCAGCAGTTCCGTGCGGTGGCCGCTGCCATGGGCATCACGTACGAGATGCTCACGGGCGACCTCACGCAAGTGAACTACTCATCCATCAGGGCAGGCCTGCTGGAGTTCAGGCGTCGGTGCGAAGCCCTGCAGCACGGCGTGATCGTGCACCAGCTGTGTCGCCCGATCTGGCGCGCCTGGATGGACCAGGCAGTGCTGGAAGGGGCACTGGACTTGCCTGGTTACCGAAAAGAGAAGCGGCAGTACCAGGCCGCCAAGTGGATTCCGCAGGGTTGGAGCTGGGTCGATCCGCAAAAGGAATACAACGCCATGAAGCTCGCTATTCGTGCCGGCCTCATGAGCCGATCCGAGGCCATCTCCGGCAACGGCTACGACGCCGAAGACGTGGACCGTGAGATCGCAGCCGATAACGCCCGGGCCGATGCACTGGGCTTGGTCTTTGACTCCGATGCCCGGCACGACCAGGCGCTGGCTGCAGTGTCGACAGAGCCAAGCGATCCACAGACTGACGAATCACAGACTGCTGAGTCTGGCGGTGCGTCACCCAACAACCAGGACACCCAACCATGACTTACCTTGCCTCCCGCCTGTTCGGGACGCCCCTGCTGATTCACCGACCCAAGCTGGACGTGATTCTCTCCGTGGTCGGGCAGCGCATCGGTATGGCCGATGTCCCCACGCTGCCTTCCATGGACATGGCCGTTTACCAACGGCCGCCTGCAGCCGCAACCCCCGACGGCATCGCAGTGATACCGATCCACGGCTCGCTGGTCAAGCGCTCGCTGGGCATGGAAGCCGCATCAGGCCTGACGTCCTACGGCGAGATCGCCGCGATGTTGGATGCTGCCTTGGCTGATCCCCATGTCAGCGGTATCTTGCTCGACATCGACTCCCCGGGCGGCGAAGCCTCGGGCAGTTTCGAGTTGGCCCGCCGTGTGCGCGAGGTGGCAGCCATGAAACCCGTCTGGGCGGTGGCCAACGATGCCGCGTATTCAGCGGCCTATGCGATTGCCGCCAGTGCCCAGCGCCTGTTCGTAACAGAAACCGGTGGGGTCGGCTCGATCGGCGTCATCGCCTTGCATGTCGACCAATCGGTCAAGGATGCCAAGGACGGCTATCGGTTTACGGCCATCACGGCGGGCGCCCACAAGAACGACTACTCGCCTCACGAGCCCTTATCGGATACCGCCAAGAGCGAGCTGCAAGGCGAAGTGGATCGGCTGTATTCCATCTTCACCGAGCACGTGGCTGCGATGCGAGACCTGGACGTTGATGCCGTGCGTGCCACCGAGGCTGGACTCTTCTTCGGCAGCAATGCTGTGGCCCAAGGACTGGCTGATGGCCTCCAGACGTTGGAGGTCACCCTCAGCGAATTCCACTCGTATCTCAACGCCCGTAACCATCCGCCGTCTCAGGTGCGGGGCGTCATCCGTGCTGAGGCGGCACCCTTGAAGAAGGAAATGACCATGAATGAAGAAGAGAAAGTGATCGAGACCGCCGACACCATCAGCACCGACGAAGCCGCCGTGCTGGTGGCTGAAGCCCGCCGAGAGGTGACTCAGGCTGCCCAGGCCATCGCCGAGGTTTGTCTGCTGGCCGGCTGCCCCGACCGCGCGGCCGAGTTCATCGCCGTCGGCAAGACCGAAGCTGACGTCCGGCGCGTCCTGATTGACGCCCGTGCGGCACGGTCTGAGGCCGATGACATCCGCTCGACCATCACCGTGGATGCTGGCACGCAAAACATCGACCGCCCAGAAGCCTCACCCATAGTGGCCGCCGTCAAAAAACTCACGGCCCAGGCCTGACGCACCAGACCCAGAAAGGACTGACCCATGACCTCCATCACCGAACAAAACAACCTCGGCGACCTGTTGAAGTACGAAGCCCCCAACCGCTATTCGCGGGACGTCGCCACCATCGCCGCTGGCCAGAACCTGCCCTTGGGCACGGTACTCGGCCGCAATGCCAGCGATGGCAAGCACTACGCCATCGACCCCGCCGCCACCGACGGCACTGAGGACGCCATCGGGGTGCTGGCCAACGCGATCGATGCCACCAATGCCGACCGCAGCGACGCCATCCTGATCGCCCGCCACGCCATCGTGGCCAAGACCGCGCTGGTCTGGCCGATTTCCCTCACCGGCGCCCAGCGCATGGCCTACGAGCAGCAGCTGGCCGAGCGCGGTGTGCTGGTGCGTGAATCCGCCTGACCTACGTCCTAAACCTGCCCGTCTTTCATCCCCGAACCCGCCTGGCCGTCTGGCTTGCGCGGGTTTCGTCATTTCTGGAGCCTCGAATGAACAACCCGTTTCTGAACCCTGGATTCTCGATGGCCAGCCTCACCGCCGCCATCAACCTCATCCCCAACCGCTATGGCCGCCTAGAGGCTTTGAACCTGTTCCCGGCCAAGCCGGTGCGCACCCGTCAGATCATCGTCGAGGAGTACGCCGGTAAGCTCAACCTGCTGCCCACCAAGCCGCCTGGCTCGCCCGGCACGGTCGGTGAACGTGGCAAACGCAAACTGCGCTCCTTCGTCATTCCGCACATCCCGCACGACGATGTGGTCCTGCCCGAAGAAGTCCAGGGCATCCGTGCCTTCGGCTCCGAGACCGAGATGGAGGCCATCTCCGGCGTGCTCGCTCGTCACCTGGAGACCATGCGCAACAAGCACGCCATCACGCTCGAGCATCTGCGTATGGGTGCATTGAAGGGTGAAATCCTGGATGCCGATGGCAGCGTCATCAGCAACCTGTTCACCGAATTCCAGATCACGCCGCAATCGGTCAACTTCGATCTGGCCAATGCCAACAGCGAGGTCAAGGGCCACTGCTACGACCTGCTGACCAAGATTGAAGACGCCCTGCAGGGTGAATTCATGACCGGTGTGCATGTGCTGTGCTCACCAGAATTCTTCCGGGCACTGACCACCCACAAGGAGGTCAAGACCGCCTACACCAACTGGCAGCAAGGTGCGGTGCTGATCAACGATGTGCGTTCGGGCTTCACCTACGCCGGGGTCACCTTCGAGGAATACCGGGGCCAAGCCGCCTATCTGCAAGCCAATGGGGATCTCGGCACTCGCCGCTTCATTGCTGCGGGCGAGGCCCACGCTTTCCCGCTGGGCACGGTCGATACCTTTGGGACCTACTTCGCCCCGGCCGACTTCAACGAGACGGTCAACACGCTGGGCCAGTCGCTGTACGCCAAGCAGGCTCCTCGCCAGTTCGACCGTGGCACCGACCTGCACACCCAGAGCAACCCGCTGCCCATGTGTCACCGCCCGGGCGTGCTGATCAAGCTGACCGCCTGATCCGATGCAAGTTGCATTTGAGCGGGCGGTCTTGCGCCTGTTCGCCCGGCTGGGGGTGCCCGGCACCTACCG
>SSFF01000030.1 GCA_008015235.1 Rhodoferax sp.
CCGTTGCCTGCCGCGAGGGGCTGGCCCCTGAGGGAATAAATCCGCTTCCTTTAGGTTGGTCCGAACCAACCACTGAGGACCGAAATGACCGTACCCAACACCACCCAGCGCGAGGGCTTCACGCCTGAGGGCTGCATCGCCACCATTCCGCCGCAGAGCGCTCGCAGCAGCGAGCTGGTCATCGAGTCGCTGGCCCGTGAGCTGTCCACCGTGACGGACTTGCTTCTCCGGGCATGCGAGCTGCACATCCATGACCGCCATGCTCCAGAAGAGGCGAGGCACGAGTGCCCGTACTGGCAGGGCTGGGCCAGGGCCAACGACCTGCTGGTGGACCTACAGGAGCACTGGCCGCACCTGAACCTGTGACGCCCCAGGTCCAGCGCCCAATCAGGCTCCCGGCTCGAACAGGGCCGCCTCGAAGGTCGCCCAAGCCACCCGGCGCAACTCACCGGCCTCCGAGGCGGTCGCTTTGGAGGCCTTTGACTTCTGAGCCATCGAATCCATCAGCTTGCGCTGAGTGTCCGGGTCTGGAACCGGGAACTGCAATTCGAGCAAGGCCGGCTTGGAGATGTTCTTCATCGTCGGGGACGTACCCGTCAGACGGGTCTCAATCTGCTCCCGAACTGTCGGCAGCTTCATCACGGCAGTCAAAAACTGACCGTCGAGTTGTCCGTCCGGCTTGAACACCACGCGAAAGAGTTTGTCGCAGAGCATCAGCTTGGGTCGAGTCGCCTCGACATACCCGCAAGCACCGACGTACCGCGTCACGTTGGCGCGGCTGATGATGACGTCGCCAGCCTTGACCTCGTAGCGAGGGCGCGGTGTCAGCTTGGGAGGCAGCTCCTTGTTTTCCTGCTGATTGAAATATCCAAACGACACGGCGCCCACCTTCAGAACGCCCCAGCGCTCGGGCGCTGCGGGGTGGTCGAGGCACTGGGGACTCCAACCATTTTCAAGGTCTTCAATCAAGTCTCCCAGAAGCATGAGGGGCCACTTCGCCTTCGCATGTTCAGGCTGAGCAATTGCCCGCAGCACACCTTCGTGACTCCACCGCTCCACGTCCTTGAAGCGGGCGATGAAAGCCGGACGGTTAGGCAGTGGTGGCGGCGGTGCCACCCCAAGAGCCTCTTCGAAGGCTCGCTGGCTCGCTAGCGCTATTCGCGCAGCTTCGGCCTCCTTGTCCGCTGCCTGGGTCATTGAAGCCTCGTAAGTCGAGACCAAGGCATCCTGCTCATCGAGCGTGGGCAAGGGCACGCAAAGACCTAGGAACGCCTCGGGCGTGACGCGCTTTCGCCCGCTGGTGCCTGATGCCTGGCGTTGCAGATCATGACGGAAGTGCTCGGCGCGCAGCAGGTAGTGCAGGTAGGCAGGCCGCAGCTTCGTCAGGTCCGGCACCATCACCGGATATTCAGGCGTCAACACCACCTTGGGCATGGTCGCCGGGATGAGCCCCACCGCGCCGTTGCGGGCGTCAATCTTGGAAAACACCACGTCTCCGGGGTAGGCCGCGAACATGGAACCCTTGAAGGCTTCCGCGCGATCTCGCGGAAGCACCTCGCCTGAAAACTTGATGGTGATGGGCTTCCAATCACCCAGCCCACCCGTGACGCGCACGGGCTCCTTGCGCTCGGTGAGTAGCTCGCGCAACGGAACCAGCGGGAATCCGCTGGTGCGGGCCTGAGCCGCCTCGGTCTCAATCCAACGTTCGATGTCCCTCCACCGCCGGATTAAGCAGTGGAGGGCTCCGGAAAATTTGGCTGCTCCAGCACTGGGGCGCCCTTGCCAATCCACTGCTCGAACTGCCGGAACAAGGCCAGCGTGCTCGTGAGGTCGTTGGTCACGCCCTCGCCCGTCTCGCCTGTGGACGTGATGCCGACCGCCTTGGGGGCCGCCACGAACACGGGGTAGTCGAACAGTTCCCGCACGCGCGCCCACAAAGCGGCGGTGTGGGCGGTGTCCACCTCGCGGTACTTAGCCTTCAGCTCAGACAGCAGCGCATCGCCCGCCTTGGCAGCGACGCCCAGCGAGGCTTGCGCGTCGCGCTTGAGTTGGGTAGCGGCGTCCTTGTTCTTGCTGCTGGGGGTGCCAGCCCACAAGGGCTTTGCCTGCTGTGTTGGCCCAACGCCCAGCGGATACGCGGGCGGTTCGCCCTGCGTCCACATCGGCAGGGCGCGGGTGACACCCAGCTTGGCGAGCTTGCCCAGCAGCGTGGCCGCTGTCTTGTCGTCGCATGACACGATGCGATGGGCATAGGCCGCATGCAGGTCGCTGCGCTGGCCGTCGAACGTGGGATCAAGCTCCGTTTGGGCTTGCTCCCAGGCGGCGTTCCACGCCGCCGACTCTTCATCGGTGAACTTGGTCATGAACACCAACGAGGCCTTGACGGTGGCGTCGCTGGAGCGGAAGGTTTCTTCTGGCAGACCGACCACGGCCAGCAGCTTGGCCCGGCCTTCAGCGTACCGGCGCAGCCAGGCCAACGACGGGTTGTTCAGGTTGCCATCGGGCAGCACGATGCCCATGCGCCCGCCCGGCTTGAGCAGGTTCAGGCAGCGCTCGACGAATATCAGCTCAGTCGGCCTGTTGGCCTTGCCCGCGCCAATGTCGAACAGGTCGAGGATGGTCGTGCCCTCGGTCTCCAACTGCAACAGCCGGTTGTGGTTCTCCTCCCAGGCCTTGCCGTAGCGCTTCTTACACGCGGCGACGTATGCCGGGTCGGTTGGGATGCGCGCCTCCTCGCTGCCGCCAAGCACCTGGTCCTTCCCAACGTTGGAGCCGAAGGGCGGATTGGTCAACACCACGTCGAACCTGCCATCGAAGATGCCGTTGATGTCCACCAGACCATCGTGGTAGTGGATGCCACCGTGGCCGTCGCCGTGCATGACCATGTTCATCTTGGCCGTGCGCGCCGCGCGGGGCTCGGCATCGGTGCCGTAGATGCACTGCCAGGCCAAGCGGCCGACGCGGGTGTCGATGGGCTTGTTGTCTGCGCCACTGGGCAGCAGCTCGTGGTTCAGCGCCGCGAAGGCGGCTTCAATCTGCGCCTCCTCCTCTTCCTCGGGCAAGTTGAGGGCTTCGATACGGGCGCGCTCGGCGTCCTTCTTCGCTTGGATGTCGTGCTGGATCAGCGCGCGAACGTGCTCGAAAGCCCGGATGAGGAAGCCACCCGAACCGGCGGCCGGGTCACACACCAACTCCCCTTCGGCCGGGTTCAGCAGGTCAACCATGAACTCGACCACCGGGCGCGGCGTGAAAAACTGACCCAGCTCGCCCCGGAAGGTGGTGCCGAGGAATCGCTCGAAGGCCAGGCCTTTGATGTCGTCGCCGGTCTTGGCTAGGTCGAAGCGCTCCAGCTCCTTGACGATGCGGCGGAAGGTGGCTTCCGAGATGTCCAGCTTGTCGGCGGCGGTGAAGAGCTCGTCGGCCTGGTAGTAAGACTTGGTCCGCTCGAACAGCGCGTCGTGGACAGCCATGTCGGTGGGCAGTTGGACGGCAGCGCGCCGATCAAGATAGTCCACGCTGAAAGTACCGTGCTGGCCGGACCGCTCGATGAACATCTTGATGAACAACACCTTGCTGATGGTGTCGAAAGCGCGCCCCGGGTCCATCTTGTGCACATCACGCAGGATGTTGTGGCAGCCCAGCAGCAGGTCCTGGAATTCCTTGCGGTTGAAGGCCCGCAGGCTCTCCTTGATGGCCTTCAGTCGCTTGGCGTCGCCCCAGTCGGTGGCCTTGGGTATCTCGTTGATGGCGACGAAGCCGCCCGGCAGGCCAGGCAGCAGCCGGAACACCGACGTGTGCCGGGCGTTGGTGGCGACAAAGAACTCGCAGCCTGAGGCGCGGGTGTAGGACTCCCCCTGGTAGTAGTCGCGCTCCTGAATCTCGATGCTGTCGGTCTTGCACTCGACCACCAACACCGGCGCCCTCACCGGCTTGGCGTTCTTGTCAGCGGCGGACTGCCACACAACGATGTCAGCCCGGGGGCTTTTGTGACCGTGCTGTGTTCTGCGCTCCTGGTCGATCTGCGCGAGCTCATACGCGTAGTGCTCGACCAAGATGCGGATGAACTTCTGGCGGACCACCTCCTCGGGCTTGGTGGTCACATCGCGCCACTCCTTGCGCAGCGGTATCCACATCCAGTGCCCGACTTGATGCAGGGCGTCTTGCGCGGCAGGGAACGGCGTGGCGGGCGCGGCCGTGGGCTTCTTGGTCTTGGTGGCCATGTTCGGTAATTTTTTGAGGCGAGGCTAAACGGGATTCTTGTACTTGGTCCACGGCCAATTGGCCATAACCCCATGGACTTACTTAATGACTACCATTTTCGCTGCTATTGATGCTGAAACTGAACTGAATAGGCTGCGCTTCAGCGCGCCCACAGCTGACCTAGCGTATCTTGACCCCGAAATTGCCCGGTTCGTCGCGCTTGCTGTCGCCCACGACCTACCACCCTCGGTCTTTGAGGTGCCCGGCAGGGTTTTCCCTTGGTTCGTTCCCGAGGCGCTTTGGGATGCCCCGATGTGGGTGCACTGGGTCGGCAGCAGGCATGCCCATGCCGTCGACAAGCTGGCGCACGCCGAGCTGTCGTTCGACGACCATGTCTCGACCGACCTGCTCCAGCGTCGGCAGGCGCTGTGCTGGGACACAGCGGAGCATTCCTTCTGCACCAGCGCGCGCGGGCTGCAAGACGGCATCAACACGGCCGTCGAGCAGGAAGTCCTGTCGGTATTCATCTCGCCTACCCGGTTTGCGTCGAACCTGGCCCGTCTGACGGTTGAGGATGTGACCACCTTGGGCCTGATGCAGGACCACAGCGGCACCCAGTACCGCCCGCAGGACTGGCACAGCCCCGAAGACATGTCTGCGGCGTTGATGGCCTCGGTGCTGTTGGGCAACGAGCCGAAGACGGACGCGGCGGGCCGGAGCATCGTCTTGCTGAAGAAGCGCGCATTTCCGCACCGGACAAGCTGAGCCCTCTGGGCTCGCTACGGAAGGCCCGCGACGCGGGCCTTTTTCATTCGTTACGGTGAGGGGTGGTAGAACTTCCTACCAAGGGTAAGACTCTTTTTCGCTGGATGGTGGGGGAAGTTCTGAGCGAAGGCAAAACACCCCCCAACCCCACGCGGATCATGTGGGGTGGAGGTGGTTGCCTGCGAGTTGCTGGACGTATGGAGTCAGCCCGTCGTGTCAGGCGCTGCGGTCGCGTAGGTACGCCGCAGCACATCCGGACTTACGAGGCGGACTGCACCCACCCCCGACGCGCTTCCGGATGTGCCACCCAGCGCCGCACCCATGTCTCCCGCTTGGTGCGCTTGATTCGTGGCCGCGGGGTATTGAGCCCTCTCCTCCACGCTTACTGTAGGCAAGCGCTTTTAAACGCTGGCCGGGCGCAGCGCAGGTCAGGCGCCGCGACGCCCCTGGCGTCGCTCCGGGAGCCGCCGCGTAGCGGTGGGACAAGCGGCTGGCGCCGCACAGTCCCGGTCGATGCTCCCGCCCCATGCGGGACGAGAACGGCGGGGAGCCGGTGGACCTGAGCGCGGTCCAAGCGCGTGCCGACGCCCACGTCGGACAGGTTCATCCGGGGGTGCCAGAGCGTAAGCGCGTGGACACCCCGCCCCCGACGCAGAGCGGCCGGGCAAGGGGTTGCACAGTCGCCAGACCCGGGCGTCCAGCCCGGCCGTGAGCGGGGGACGAAGGCCCCGCATGACATGCCCGCAGGGGCTTGTGATGCGAGCGGAAGGTGTGTAACCCCTTGCCCGGCCGCGCAGCGGCAGAAGGGGCGCGGTATTCGGGCCGGAGGGGTGCCCTAGCACCCCAGGGAGTGGCCCGGCGTCCAGCCGGGGAAAACGACCGGTCGGCCTCCAGTCCGGCACGATCTGCCGGACTGGACGTGGTGCGCATGCGGCGCAGTCGCTACAGGTCAAAGAGCACAAGGGTGCTCATTAACCTGGAGACAAGCCCATGAACGACACCACCACCTTCCCCACGGCAGTACTGCCGACAGGCACACCGGCCGACGACTCGGCTCCCGTGACGCAGGACAAGCGCGTCATCGGCGAGCGCAACCGCACCGACGTGCTGACCTGGTTAGCCCGCTTCGGCTGGCTCACCGGTCGGATGGTTGCTGCATTGGTCTGGCCCGACGCCGCCCAATCGCAGGCGATGGCTCGGCGCATGCTGAAGGCGCTGGCCGACGACAAGCTCATCATCAGCCGACCCCTGCCCAAGGGCGGCGCGGCGTATCTGTTGTCGGCCAAGGGTGCGCGGCTGCTCACCGAGCAGACAGGCCAAGCCGCTGAAAGCGGCAACACCCTGGCGCTCGGCAACCCGGTGCACCGGGCTTGCAGCAACTGGTACCTCATCCGCGCTGTGCAGCAAGGCCTTACCGTCGTGACCGAGCACGAGATTGCCAGCGAGCGCGGGCCGTGCCGGGTGCTGAAGGGAAAGCAAGCCGACGGCCTGGTCATCGGCGAGGATGGGGCCTGCACTTGGTTGGAGTGCGAGAACTCGGCAAAGTCGCGGCCCGAGCGGCACAAGACCGTGGCCCTGGTGCAGGATTGCCTAGGGGGTGAACGCCAGGTCGAAATTGCGCCCGGTCTCTGGTTGGTCAGGCTCGCTGTGGTCGCGACCAATGAGCAGGCCTTGCGCTGGATGGCGGCTTCGTTTCAGGACGCGCACCGGACGGGGCGGCTGCGGGATAGTCAGGTCGCCGAGGTTGATGTCTGCCTATTGCCCATCTCTGACAGCCTGGTGCCGGGTGATGCGATAGACGGGAATCTGTATTGGGATGTGCTGGTTCCTGCGGGCGCTTGAGCCGCCTCAGGTGATTGGGCGGGTGCACTTCTGCACCCGCCACGCGTTCCGATCATGGAGCGCGGCGTGCCGGACTCAGACGCATTGCCGTGGACGGTGTTTCACAAGACGACGAAAATGAACGGGTTCGTACTTTCGTACGCTGTATTTCACTCAGAACCAATAATCATTCAATTCAATTTATGCGAATCATCACAGCGAACCTTAATGGCATCCGATCTGCGGCAACAAAGGGATTCTTCGAGTGGCTTCCCCAACAGCAGGCTGACGTAATCGGGGTGCAAGAAGTGAAGGCGCAGGGCGATGTGGTGGAGGGCACCTTTTGCCGCAGCGAATGTGGTCTTCAAGGCCACTTTCACTACGCGCAAAAGAAAGGCTATTCGGGTGTGGGCCTGTACACCCGAGCTGAGCCAAGCGACATCCTGATTGGCTTTGGTGCGCCCGAGTTTGACGCGGAGGGACGCTGGATTGAGAAGCGCTTCGACAAGCCAGGGCGCAAGCTCAGCTTCATCAGCTGCTACTTCCCAAGCGGTTCGTCGGGCGAGGACCGCCAACAGGCCAAGTTCCGGTTTTTAGAGGTGATGGCCCCGCACTTGGCAACGCTCAAAGGGCAACGCGAATTCATTCTGGTGGGTGATGTGAACATCGCCCATAAGGAAGCCGACCTCAAAAATTGGAAGAGCAACCAAAAGAACTCCGGCTTTCTGCCCGAGGAGCGCGCCTGGATGACTCAGCTGCTTGGTACCGACAAGGGCCAGGGCGGCCTGGTGGATGTCTATCGCCGCTTGCACCCGGACACCACCGATGACTGCTACACGTGGTGGAGCAACCGTGGGCAGGCGTATGCCAAGAATGTCGGTTGGAGACTCGACTACCAATTCGCGACTCCTGCCCTGGCAGCCCTTGCGCGATCTGCAACCATCTACAAGGCACAGAAGTTCAGCGACCATGCCCCGCTAACTGTTGACTACGATTACAAAATTTGAAGTTTTTTTGAGTTTGTTTCAGCTAAAAACTCAAGAAAAGTGTCTCGTCACTGCGCGAGGTGGTCTAAGACTCAAACTCACTCGCACATATGCAAGTGTCCTAAATTCTGCCTAATTTCAGCGCGGGCCGACGACAACGGAAACACGCTGTACGTCATATAGTGCAACGCTATTTGCGACTGCTTTTTCAGGGTCGAAAAGCGCTAGATTGATGCCGTCGCTGACCGAACTTCTGTATATGACGCCGTTGTACCCAATCTTCTTAATGAACTCGCATAGATATTGACTGGGCAGGTAGTCGATGGCTGCACTCCTGGGTAGAACGGGCCTTGTCAGCTCATTTCCCAGCCTTTCGAGAAACGGCACGTCAGCCCGCATACGACCAACCTCACTCGCATCCTCTAATAGAAACGGCGATACCAATTCTCGTGGACTTCGAAGGTCTACCGCAGTTATCGGCCTCTGAAGAGTGAACTGTGCAACCGATGCCGTCTCACCAGTGTGCGGGCGTATCTCAGCAATGGCAGTTTCTGGCTCAGAGCCCAAATATAGATATGGTATTCCTGATGGGTTTGCCCGTCCGTGACTTGCAAGATTGCGTGGAGGGGCGCCCATTTGGTCTAGGGGGTACCCGGCATCAGATGTAGTGATTCGCGCCCGGTACCAAATGTCTGAAAGTTCCCTGGTTGTCAGGTGAGACAGCAATACTTCAAGACGATCCTTATCTAAGGCCTCATCCAAGAAGTATCGGTTCTTGTACATTAGCTCGTCTCTTAGCGTTGTCCACGCGACCAGTCCTTCTGATTTGAACGCAAGTGAAGGAGTGAAGGTCTTGCGGACAATATCCCCGTCGTCCATTATTTCTGCGAGAAGACTCTTCGCATTGGCGATGTCAAGCTTTGGGAAGAGACTCCAGTCCTCCTTAAGCCATTCAACGAGCAGTCTGCCATCCGGATTGAGTTCGTAGATGCTTGTAAGCATCTCAAACTCTGCAGAGAGCTTACTGGGCGCGACTAGGTCCACATCAGTGGTATTGCAAAAGTCGCACCGACCATGCACTTCTGCTCGCGAGGGAATCACGCTCCGCCGCAGACCATGGTCGCCAAAACATTCAGCGCAGCATAAGGAAGGCATGCGGGTTTAGGCTAGGAAGAATGTGGAGAGCGTTTCAATGTGATGCTTCATTGAAAGCTTCTTCACTACACCGAGGCCCGGGAAGTGGCCTTTGGCATGCAGCTCCTTAAGCTCCTGAATGGCACTTGTGTTGTATAGATTCGAGCTACCACTATCGTATTTCTCGACTAATTTGGCCAGCGCTTGGCCAAACTTACCGGCAGGATCGGTTGGAGTATCACGGGTGGTAGAAACGAAGTGATAGATATACATCGCATCGTCTTTTTGGGGCTCAATGAACGTAAGGTGAATGGCAACCGCGTACGCCGGTCCACCGCCTTCGGAGAAGTCATCGCCAACGATCAAGAAATCGCCGAACCCATTCATCCCCTCATCTTTATACGTAATATGCAGATCAGAAAAATCTTCTAGTGGTGGATGGTCAGCATTCTTCCGCTTGTGGAATCCGTCGCGCAGCAGCACACGAAAGCAGCCGTCGTAGTGCCGCCGATATAACTTGCCGCACTGAGCCTCAAAAAAGACATGTCGAGTTTCGGGTAGCTTTTCTCCGAGAAGTTCCGCGAAGGCGCGTGCCTCTGTAAATCCGGCATGTATGAACATAGGCTGATGCGCCAGATGTTTTTCATAGCACTCAAGTGCCTCTGCGGGAGTCATACTTTCGCGAAGAAGAATGCCTGCTGACACCCCGGGCTTGTCCAAATAGGACTCAGTAAGTAAATCCGTTATGTCCTTGCCGTCTTCCGAGTGGTCCCCGTGCAGGGGATTGACAATGACGACCGCCTTACCATTGGCTTGACAAATTTCCGTTAGTGTCTTGTGGAGACCTTTGAGAGTCTCCCTAACCGGCTCGATGATTGGGCAAAAATCGGATTGTGCTAAGACGTTAGCGCTCTCTCGAATCGCAATTAGTTCAAATTGTTTGCCGCGGAAATATGGGTAATACATCAGATAGCCCACTCCATTGCTTTGGATGTTGGTGTGTGCAACGAGCTTACCAGCCGGTCATAGTCGGATAAGCGCAAACGTGTGGACAAAGCTGCCGGCTTCAGGGACTGGGGAAGCTGGTCAACCAAGGTGCCGAGCGCGGCAAGACTCCGCTCCCGCTTGAGCACTCGCACCATTTCATCGTGCACGGAGCGTGGTTGCAATTCTGCAAATTTCTCTCTCAGCGCTGCACGCATCTTGGTGTTTGGCAAGTCCGGCACCTCAATACCAAGATTACTCAGAATGTCGATTGCCTCAGACAAGCGCAGTGAGTCGAAAATCGTGAGCGGGCAGACAGCATCAGCGCGATCCACTGCCTCGCGGACCGTTCTTACTCTATCCCAACGCACCAAACTCATCACGCCGATATCTTCGTCCGTCAGTTCAAGCACTTGGTCAATAAACGGTTCCGCGACAACTACATAAACCTTGGCAAACACTTTTCGATAATTCTGCAACTGGTTTTCTAAGCGACTGAGTGTGTCTCTCTCAGATTTAATTTCGTACACAGTGGAAGTGCCGTTCAATATAGCAACGTCTGCCTTACTTGTGCCTGCACGAAACTCCGTGAGAAGACATGCAGTGTTGAGCGAGTGACGGCCGAGCAATATGTTGTGCGTAAGAGCGGACTTATACACATACTCGTCCCGCATACCGGCCTTTCTCAGAGCCGCGAATGCCATGTCGAAACTCGACCCAACAGTGCCGGCTGCCAGTGCCATGTCCAGCAATCCGCTGTCGGTCAACAGTCGCGCGAAAAGTGGCGAGCGCCCCTTCTCCGCGAGCTGCCGGAACACACTCGAAGAGAAAAGCCGAGATATTGCAGAGAGATTAGTGGCCGCCGTGGTCACAGCTAATCTCCATCGAACAGAATCATATGACTTCGTCAAAACCAAAAACAAGAACAAAATTCGCCATCAGATCACGCCACATACGTACTCCCTACCTCATCAACTTCATACGCAGTTCGCGTCAGCAAGAGCGTCATCCTGACTGAAATCGGCCAAAGGAAAACTGATGCAGCCGTAGCCTAGTCGGTATGTGGAGGATCGACCAACACTTACGTCTCATTGTATTGGAGCTGTCTTGATCTGAGGTGAGCTTGTAGACACCCCAGGGCAGGCAAAGGCCGCGAGCTTGGATGTGCGCTGCCTTCCGGAGAAGCTTCGGATTAGTACGGGATATTTTGTGGGTTTTATGTGCAATCTACTAGTCCAGCCGCCAGCCCACATTCTTGGCATAGGCCTGGCCGCGGTTGCTCCACCATGTGTAGCAGCTGTCCGTGGTGTCGGGGTGCAACTGGCGGTACACGTCGACCATGCCGCCCTCCGACAGGAACTTCGTCATCCAGGCACGCTCTTCAGGCAGGAAGCCGCTGTTCTTCTGGTTGCTTTTCCAGTTCTTGAGGTCGGCTTCGCGGTGGGCAATGTTCACGTCGCTGCAGATCACGAAGTCACGTTGCGTTTTGAGCGCCATCAGGTGCGGGTAGATGGCGTCGAGAAAGCGGAACTTGGCCTGCTGGCGATCTTCCCCCGAGGAGCCACTGGGGAAATAGATGCTGATGATGGAGCGCTTGGCGGCAGGCGTGTCAAAGCGCAGCTCGACGTAGCGGCCTTCATCGTCAAATTCCTGCACCCCGAAGCCCACGACCACATCGCTGGGAGCGTGGCGGGTGTAGACGCCAACACCCGAATACCCTTTTTTCTGGGCGAAGTGGAAATGTCCATGCAAGCCCGCGAGTTGTTCAAACTTGCCTTCGATGTCCGGTGCCTGGGCCTTGACCTCCTGCACGCAAATACAATCGGGACGCTCTTTTGCGAGCCAGGCTTCAAGCCCTTTGCTGGTGGCGGAACGGATACCGTTGAGATTGAGGCTGGTTAACTTGAACAAGGAATCCCCCATGTCGAATCAGGACGCGTTGGCCCAGGAATTTGTGGCGTTTGCCGTGGAGTGCGGCGTGCTGCGCTTTGGCGAATTCAAAACCAAGGCCGGGCGCATGAGCCCCTACTTCTTCAACGCTGGACTTTTTGACGACGGCGCCAAACTGCTGCGTTTGGCCGAATTCTATGCGCAGCGCATTCTCGCCAGCGGCATGGAATTCGACATGATTTTCGGCCCCGCCTACAAAGGCATTCCGCTGGGCGCCGCGGTGGCCATCGAACTGGCGCGCCAAGGCCGCAATGTGCCCTTTGCCTACAACCGCAAGGAAGCCAAGGACCACGGCGAAGGCGGCACCCTGGTCGGCGCCCCGCTGCAAGGCCGCGTGCTGGTGGTGGACGATGTGATGTCGGCGGGCACCGCCGTACGCGAATCGATTGCCCTAATCGAGAAGGCGGGCGCCAAGGCCCACGCCGTGGCCATCGCCCTGGACCGCCAGGAAATGGCCACCGAGAAGCAGCCTGACGGCAGCACCGTGGACGTACCCTACAGCGCGGTGCAGTACGTACAGAACACCCTCGGGCTGCAGGTTTGCGCGATTGCCAAGCTTTCCGATTTGATGCAGTATCTGGCGCAGCGCAGTGGGGGCAAGGGCGCTGAAGATCATCAACGCGTGCTGGCCTACCGCGAGCGCTATGGAGTGGACTAGAACTATATGCAATTGGCAATGCACACATGCAGCGCAACACTGGTACTGGCCATGGCGACTGGCGCAATGGCACAGGCGACCGGACCCGTCATCCCCGGCGTGTACACCTGCATCGATGCCAAGGGCCGCAAGCTCACCGCCGACCGCCCCATTCCTGAATGCATAGACCGCGAGCAGAAGGTGCTCAACCCCAGTGGCACGGTCAAGGCCAAGGTGGGGCCCTCTTTGACCGCGCAGGAGCGTGCCGAGCAAGAACAGAAGATGAAGCGCGAAGCCGAGGAACAAAGCAAGGCCGCCGATGAAAAGCGCCGCAACCGGGCCCTGCTGGTGCGCTACCCCAACAAGGCCGTGCACGACAAGGAGCGCAACGACGCGATTGCCGGCGTCGAGAACGTCATCAAGGCTGCAAAGGCGCGCATCGACGAGCTCTCCAGCCAACAGCTGCGGCTGGACCAGGAGATGGAGTTCTACAAGAAAGACCCCTCCAAGGCCCCCGCCTACCTGCGCCGGCAGGTCGAAGAAACCCAGCAAAGCACTGCCGTGCAAAAACGCTTCATCGGCGAGCAGGAGGCCGAAATCCGTCGCATCAATGCACGTTTTGACGATGAGTTGTTGCGGCTCAAGCCCTTGTGGGCGGCGCAAGGGAGCGCACAGTAAACAAAAGGGTGCCAATGGCGCCCTTTTTTGCCTGTGCCCGTGAAGCCGCCGCTCAGGCCAGCTTCGCGCGCAACAGTTCGTTGACCTGCTGCGGATTGGCCTTGCCTTTGCTTGCCTTCATGATCTGACCGACCAGCGCATTGAGCGCCTTCTCGTTGCCGGCCTTGAACTCGGCCACGTTCTTGGCATTGGCCGCAATGACCTCGTCGACGATGGCTTCCAGCGCACCGGTGTCGTTCATCTGCTTGAGGCCCTTGGCCTCGATGATGGCGTCCACGTCAGAGCCGTCACCGGTCCACAGCGCATCAAACACCTGCTTGGCCGCGTTGTTGGAAATGGTGTTGTCCACAATGCGGACGATGACTGCGGCCAGCTGCGCCGGCTGCACCGGCGCAGCCTCGATGGCGCGGTCTTCGGTATTCAAGCGACGCGCAAGCTCCCCCATGATCCAGTTGCTGGCCAGCTTGGCTTGACCGCAGGCCTTTGCCGTGGCCTCGAAGTAGGCCGCGATGGCCTTGCTCTGCGTCAGCTGGGTCGCGTCGTACTCCGGCAAGCCATAGTCGGCCACGAAGCGTGTCGCCATGACACGTGGCAATTCGGCCATCTGCCAGCGTACCTGCTCGATCCATTGCTTCGAAATACATAGCGGAGGAAGATCGGGATCGGGGAAGTAGCGGTAGTCGGCGGCGTCTTCCTTGGTGCGCATGGCGCGGGTCTCGCCGGTGTCGGGGTTGAACAGCACGGTGGCCTGCTGGATGGCATGGCCGTCTTCGATCTGCTCGATCTGCCAACGCACTTCATAGTCGATGGCCTGCTGCATGAACTTGAAGCTGT
Organism: Rhodoferax sp.; assembly: GCA_008015235.1. Classification (GTDB taxonomy): domain Bacteria; phylum Pseudomonadota; class Gammaproteobacteria; order Burkholderiales; family Burkholderiaceae_C; genus Allorhodoferax. Next base: position 13,990 of record SSFF01000030.1, read on the forward strand.
TGAGGTTCTTGATCTCGCGGCGCGTGCCCAGCGGCTGGCCCGGCTTGCGCACCGACACGTTGGCGTCGCAGCGGAACGAGCCCTCCTGCATGTTGCCGTCGCAAATACCGATCCAGGTCACGATCTTGTGCAGTTCCTTGGCGTAGGCCACGGCCTCGGCGCTGGAGCGGATGTCGGGTTCCGTCACGATCTCCAACAGCGGCGTGCCCGCGCGATTCAGGTCGATGCCGGTCTGGCCATGGAACTCTTCATGCAGGGACTTGCCCGCGTCCTCTTCCAGGTGGGCGCGCACCAGGCGCACGGTCTTCTTCTCGTCACCGAGGAAGAAACTCACCTCGCCGCCCTGCACCACGGGGATCTCGAACTGGCTGATCTGGTAGCCCTTGGGCAGGTCGGGGTAGAAGTAGTTCTTGCGGGCGAAGATGCTGCGCTCGGCCACGTGCGAGCCCACGGCCAGGCCGAACTCGATGGCACGCTCGACCGCGCCCTTGTTCATCACCGGCAGCGTGCCGGGCAGGGCCAGGTCCACGGCGCAGGCCTGGGTGTTGGGCTCGGCACCGAAGGCGGTGGCGGCGCGCGAAAAGATCTTGGATTGGGTGGAAAGCTGGGCATGGGTCTCGAAGCCGATCACGACTTCGTAGCCCTGCACCAGCTGCGATGGGGTAGCGGTTTTGGCTTGCATGTTCAAAATCCTGCGGGCTTGGCCGTGTGGAAGTCGGTGGCCTGCTGAAAACGGTGCGCCGCATTGAGCAGGCGCGATTCCTGGAAATAATTGCCGATGAGCTGCATGCCGATGGGCATGCCGGCATCGGCGGCAGAAAAGCCCACCGGAATGCTCATGCCGGGCAGACCTGCCAGGGAAGCCGGCAGCGTAAAGATGTCCGCCAGGTAGTTGGCTACCGGGTCATCGGATTTTTCACCCAACTTCCATGCCACGGTCGGTGCCACCGGACCGGCAATCAGGTCACAGTCCTTGAAGGCGTTCTGGAAGTCGTCGGCAATCATGCGGCGGATCTTCTGGGCCTGCAGGTAATAGGCGTCGTAATAGCCGTGCGACAGCACGTAGGTGCCGATCATGATGCGACGCTGCACCTCATCGCCAAAACCCTCCGAGCGGGTCTTCTTGTACATGTCGGCCAGGTCGGTGTAGTCCTTGGCACGGTGGCCGAACTTCACGCCGTCGAAGCGGCTCAGGTTCGAGCTGGCTTCGGCCGGGGCAATGATGTAGTACACCGGGATCGACAGCTCGGTGCGCGGCAACTGGATCGGCACCAGTTTGGCGCCCAGCTTCACGTACTGCTGCAGGGCCGCGTCCACGGCCGCACGCACATCGTCGGACAGGCCCGCGCCAAAGAACTCGGCCGGTACGCCGATGCGCAGCCCATCCAGCGACTGCTCCAGCCCCAGGCTGTAGTCTTCGGCTGGCACGTCCAGTGAAGTCGAATCGCGGTCGGGGTCGGGGCCGCACATGCTGGAGAGCAGCAAGGCGCAGTCGCGCGCGCTGCGGGCCATGGGGCCGGCCTGGTCCAGGCTAGAAGCGAAGGCAATCATGCCGTAGCGCGAAGCGCGCCCGTAGGTGGGCTTGATGCCGGTAATGCCGCAGAACGAGGCGGGTTGGCGGATCGAGCCGCCGGTGTCGGTACCGGTGGCGGCCGGGGCCAGCCGGGCGGCCACAGCCACGGCGCTGCCACCGGAGGAACCTCCAGGAATCCGCTCCGTGTTCCAGGGATTGCGCACCGGGGCTGGCGCTGCACTGCCCACCGGGGCGATGGCCGAATTTTCGTTGCTGGAGCCCATGGCGAACTCGTCGCAGTTGAGCTTGCCCAGCGTGACGGCACCGGCCGCGGCCAGCTTGGCCACCACGGTGGCATCGAACGGCGACTGGTAGCCCTGGAGCATGCGCGAGCCGGCCGTGGACGGGAAGTCGCGGGTCACAAAAATGTCCTTGTGGGCCAGCGGCACGCCTTCGAGAACGGCCGTGCTGCCCTGGGCCAAGCGTGCATCGGCGGCCCGCGCCTGGGCAAGCGTGGTGTCTTCCTGCTGCGCCACATAGGCGCCCAGCGCGCGGTGCTGGGCACAGCGCTGCAGGTAATGGGTGGCCAGTTCGACAGCGCTGAACTGCTTGCTGCGCAGGCCTTGGGCCAGTTCGCACACATCCAGGTCATGCAGGTCCCGGCCAGGGGTGAGGAGGGAAGAAGTCATCGTCTTTTGCTTTATTCAATCACTTTGGGGACAAGGAACAGGCCGTTTTCCACCGCCGGCGCACTCTTCTGGTTGGCTTCGCGCTGGTTCGGCTCGCTAACCACGTCCTCGCGCAAGCGCAGCTGGATGTCCTCGATCGCGGCAACAGGATGCGACAGGGGCTCGATGCCGGTGGTGTCGACGGCGCGCATCTGCTCGACGATGTCGAAAAAGGCATTCATTTGACCGAGCAGGCGCGTGCCCTGGTCGCTGGTGAGTTCCAGCTTGGCCAGATTGGCCAGTCGATCGATATCGGTAAGGGTGAGTGACATGGTGAAGTCAGTTTCTATGCAGTCGTTCCGACCCGTTTGCAACACGGTGTAACAGTGTCCATTAGAGGGGCTGTTCCAGGGCAATCGGTTATTATCCCGCCTTTGTGTCGCATTGCAGCCAGCCTGCCTTTTTGACACGAAACTGACAATTTTCGCAACAACAGGGGGCGATGGTGAACCGAAGCGTGCACCATGCCTGAGAGGAAACACAATGTTTGGAGCATTTCGCCAGTATTTTTCGACCGACATGGCGATTGACCTGGGTACAGCCAACACGCTGATCTATGTGCGTGACAAGGGCATCGTCCTGGACGAACCCTCGGTCGTGTCGATCCGCCACGAAGGCGGCCCCCAGGGCAAGAAGACCATCCAGGCCGTCGGCCGCGAAGCCAAGGCCATGCTGGGCAAGGTGCCTGGCAACATCGAAGCCATCCGCCCCATGAAGGACGGTGTGATCGCCGACTTCACCGTCACCGAACAGATGCTCAAGCAGTTCATCAAGATGGTGATGGGACCGCGTAGCGTGTTCAAGGGCAGCCCGCGCATCATCATCTGCGTGCCCTGCGGCTCCACCCAGGTGGAACGCCGCGCGATCCGCGAATCGGCCCTGGGCGCCGGTGCCAGCGACGTGTACCTGATCGAAGAGCCGATGGCAGCCGCCATCGGTGCCGGCCTGCCGGTGGCCGAAGCCGAAGGCTCGATGGTGGTCGACATTGGTGGTGGTACCACCGAAGTGGGCGTGATTTCGCTGGGCGGCATGGTCTACAAGGGCAGTGTGCGCGTGGGTGGCGACCGTTTCGACGATGCCATCATCAACTACATCCGCCGCAACTACGGCATGCTCATCGGCGAGCCCACAGCAGAAGCCATCAAGAAGGAAATCGGCTCGGCCTTCCCCGGCTCCGAGGTCAAGGAAATGGAAGTGCGCGGACGCAACCTGTCCGAAGGCGTGCCACGCAGCTTCACCATCTCCAGCAATGAAATTCTGGAAGCACTGACCGACCCGCTCAACAGCATTGTTTCCGCTGTGAAGAATGCGCTGGAGCAGACCCCGCCCGAACTCGGTGCGGACATTGCCGACCGCGGCATGATGCTGACCGGTGGTGGCGCCCTGTTGCGCGACCTCGACCGCCTGCTGGCCGAAGAGACCGGTCTGCCGGTTCTGGTGGCCGAAGACCCGCTGACCTGCGTGGTGCGCGGTTGCGGCATCGCACTGGAGCAGATGGAGCGTCTCGGTTCCATTTTCACCAGCGAATAAGGACCGGAGTCCGCGATGCCGCTGGGTACGCTGGACAGCCAACCCCCACCATTCTTCCGCCAAGGCCCCTCCGCCCAGTCCAAGCTGGCGGTGTACAGCGCCTTGGCATTGTTTTTGATGGTGGCAGATGCGCGTTTTGGCATCATGCAGCCCCTGCGCGCGGCATTGGCCACGGTCTTGTATCCGGTGCAGTGGGTGGCCATGGCACCGATCCGGGTGGCCGGCATTGCCGGCTCCTACATGGAGTCGCTGACAGCCGCCCAGGAGAAGGAAGCCCGGGCCCATTACCAGCTGGCCAGCATGTCGGCACGTGCCAACCAGGTTGAACAGCTCACACTGGAAAACGAACGTTTGCGCAAGCTGCTGGACCTGCGTGCGCGCACCCAGGCACCGTCGATGGCGGCCCAGGTACTCTATGACGCGGCCGACCCCTACACCCGCAAGGTCATCATCGACAAGGGCATGACCCAGAACATTGCACTGGGCTCGCCGGTGCTGGACGAATCCGGTGTCATCGGACAGGTCACCCGGGTCTACCCGCTGGTGAGTGAAGTGACCCTGGTCATCGACCGCGACCAGTCCATCCCGGTGCTCAATGTCCGCACCGGTGCCCGTGGCGTGGCCTTTGGTGACATGAGTACCTACGCCGATGGCATGGAGTTGCGCTACATGGCCGCCAACGCCGACGTGGCCGAAGGTGACATTCTCAACACCAGTGGCGTCGACGGGATTTACCCGCCGGGCCTGCCCGTGGCCAAGGTGACCAAGGTTGAACGCCGCGTGGACACCATTTTCGCGCGCATCTACCTCACACCCATCGGGCGTGTTTCCGGCACCAGCCACGTGTTGGTACTGGAGCCCACGGCGGTGCATATTCCGCCACGACCCGAGCCTGAGCCCGTGACTCCCAACAAGAAGGGGGGCGCCAAATGATCATGCGCCAGGGGCAACAGCTGCTGCTGCCCGCCAACCCTGTTTTCATCTGGAGTAGCTTGCTGGGGGCCCTGCTGCTCAACATGCTGCTCAACATGGGGGTGCTGGGCCGTTCCGCCTGGGTTCCCGACCTGTTGGCTCTGGTCCTGGTGTTCTGGACAGTGCACCAGCCGCTGCGCATCAGTATCGGGGCCGCTTTCCTGTTCGGCTTGCTGATGGATGCCCACCAGGGCTCCCTGCTCGGCCAGCATGCACTGGCCTACACCGTGCTGAGCTTCTTTGCCATCACCCTGCACCGCCGACTGCTGTGGTTTCCCGTACCGTCGCAAGCCCTGCAGGTACTTCCGCTGTTTGCAGCGGCCCATGGCATTGCCCTGGCCATGCGCATGATGAGTGGAGGGGTGTTTCCTGGATGGGCCCTGGTGCTGGCCCCCTTTCTGGAAGCGTCTCTCTGGCCGCTGGCAACGCTGATTCTGCTGGCACCGCAACGCCGTGCCCCCGATCCCGATGAAGTGCGTCCGCTATAGCGCATGGGGACCGCTCGTCCACAGCCATGACTGAACTGCGCAATGTCGAGGCGGACCTGTCCCGCTTCCGCCAGCGGGTGCTGGTCGTCAGCGGCCTGGTACTGGTGTGCTTTGCCCTGCTGCTGCTGCGTCTGCTGTACCTGCAGATCTGGCGCCATGACGACCTGCGGGCCCAGGCCGAGAGCAATCGCACCTCCATTGTTCCCATCGTCCCCAACCGCGGACTGATCACCGACCGCAACGGCATTGTCCTGGCCTCCAACTACTCGGCCTACACACTGGAAATCACGCCCGCCAAGACCGAGGCGGGCGTTGAACGCACCATCGAGGACCTGTCCGAAATCCTCGACATCAGTCCCCGCGACAAGCGCCGTTTCAAGAAGCTGATGGAGGAAACCAAGAGTTTCGAGTCGGTACCGATCCGCACTCGCCTGACCGACACCGAGGTCGCCCGCTTCGCCGCGCAGCGTTTTCGTTTTCCGGGGGTCGAGATCAAGGCGCGACTGTTTCGCAGCTATCCCCATGGTGAACTGGCCAGCCATGTCATCGGCTACATCGGCCGCATCAATCGGGCCGAGAAGGAAAAGATCGAGGAGTCTGACGAAAGCGGCAACTACCGGGGTACCGAATACATCGGCAAGCTCGGTGTCGAGCAGAGTTACGAGAACGAGTTGCATGGCATAACAGGCGTGGAGCAGGTGGAGACCTCGGCCGGTGGGCGCGCAGTGCGCAAGCTGGCCAGCACCCCTTCAACGCCTGGCAACACGGTGATCCTGTCCATCGACATCAAGCTGCAGAAGCTGGTGGAGGACATTTATGGCCAGCGCCGCGGCGCAATGGTCGCCATGGACCCCAAGACCGGGGAGGTGCTGGCCTTTGTCTCCAAGCCCACCTTCGACTCCAACCTGTTCGTCGAAGGCATTGACCAGGAGAACTGGCAGGCCCTCAATGAGTCTGCAGACAAGCCGCTGCTCAATCGGGCCCTGCGCGGCACCTACCCCCCAGGCTCAACCTACAAGCCCTTCATGGCCTTGGCGGCACTCACCACCGGCACCCGTTCCCCCACCACGCTGGTCAACGACCCCGGTTTCTTCATGTTTGGCGGGCACCGCTTCGGCAGCCCCGAAAACGAGAAAGGCGGCATCATGGACATGCGCCGCGCCATCGTGGAGTCGAGTAACGTCTACTTCTATACCCTGGCCAATGAAATGGGCGTGGACACCATCCACGACTTCATGGCACCGCTCGGTTTCGGCCAGTTGACCGGCATCGACATCCTGGGAGAAGTTCGCGGCGTCCTGCCCAGCCAAGAGTGGAAGCGCAATTACTACAAGCGCCCTGAGCAGAAGAAGTGGTATGCGGGTGAAACCATTTCCCTGGGAATTGGCCAGGGGTACAACAACTTCACCATGCTGCAAATTGCGCAGGCCCTGTCCACCGTCATCAATGGGGGCGTGCAACACAAACCCCGCCTGGTGGTCGGCATCCAGGACTCCAGCACCCATGCCCGCGTTCCGATTCCGGCCGCCGAGCCAGTGAAGCTTGACCTCAAGCCCGAGCACCTGGAAGTGATCCGCAATGCCATGGTGGGTGTGACCCAAGGCGGCACCTCCACCCGCGTGTTTGCCGGTGCGCCCTACCTCAGTGGCGGCAAGACAGGGACCGCGCAGGCCGTGAGCCTGGGCAAGAACCAGAAGTACAACGCCGCGACCATGGAAGAGCACCAGCGCGACCACTCGCTCTACATAGCCTTCGCTCCGGCCGAGAATCCGCAAATTGCGCTGGCAACCATTGTCGAAAATGCGGGTTTCGGTTCGGCCTCGGCCGCGCCCATTGCGCGCCGGGTCTTCGACTACTGGCTCCTGGGCCTGTACCCCAGTGAAGAAGACCTGGCTGCGGTGAGCAAAGGCCAGGCGGGCGCCCCGATCGGCAAGCAGCGCCTGGCATCGGAAGCTGCCTGGCCCGCAGCCAACACTGCAACCCGTGCCAGCACGCCGACCGACACCAGCACAGCCCAAGGCACTGCGGCCTACGTTCCGCGCCGCTGACTGCGCGCGACAGATTGACGGCCTGCCGGCGCTCAGAGCGCCCGGAAAAAGCTGTCCCAGCCGGTTTTGGCAATCAGCAAAGTCACCACGGCAATGAAGACGGTGCGCACAAACGACGCGCCGTGCTTGAGCGCAAGGTGCGTGCCCGCCACGCTACCGAGCATGTTGGCCAGCGCCATGGCGACGACAAAATGCCACCAGACATGACCCTTGGCCGCAAAGAGCAGGATGGCAGCCAGGTTCGAGGCGGTGTTCAGCAATTTGGCGCCGGCCGAGGCGTTGAGGAAGTCGTAGCCCAGGACACGCACCATCAGGAACACCAGAAAGCTGCCGGTACCCGGGCCGAAGAACCCGTCATAAAACCCAATCAAAGCCCCAATGGCGCTGGCGGCCAGCGCCTCACCCCGCCCGTGGAATCGGGGGGCATGCTCCCGGCCCAGTTCTTTTTTGGCCAAGGTGTAGACCAGAACGAGCAAAAGCACGAAGGGCAAGGCCTTGCGCAGGTACTGTGGGGACACCACTGTCACCAGCCAAGCTCCGGCCAGCGAGGCCATGAAGCAGGCCAGGGCCGCCGGCGCCAAGGCTTGCCAGCGCATCTGAACGCGCCGGCTGTACTGGAACGTCGCCATGCCCGTTCCCCATACCGATGCACCCTTGTTGGTGCCGAACAGCGTGGCCGGATGGGCATGGGGGAAGGTGGCAAACAAGGCAGGCACCAGAATCAGGCCGCCACCGCCCACGATCGAATCGACAAAGCCTGCAAACAGCGAGGCCAGGGTCACAACCAAGAGTTCCATGCGTGCATTGTCGCATGCACGTTCGGTCCTTGGATGCTATAAATATAATAGCTGACTACACAATATACAAGCGGGCCAGGTGCCAATTTAGCGTGCAACCACGCCCATTTGGCGCAGGTATTCGGCGATCTCCCGCGGCACAGGCCCTTCGGCGCGTGCTTTCTCCACCATGTTGGTGGCCGCAGCAGTCTGGCCCATGGCTGCCAGGGACACGGCAACACCCAACAGCCAACGCTGTTCGTGGGGGCGGAATTGCAAGGCCTGCATGTACGACTGGACACTGTCGGCATGCTGTCCCAGCCGCTGGGCGGCATTGGCGCGTGTGGCCCAGTAGTCGGCCTGGCCCTTGAAACGGGCCTCATGCTGCACCAGCAGTTCATGGGCTGCCTCGGTCTGGCCAGTGCCCATTTGCATACGGGCCAGTTCCCGCACCATGGCCAGCAACGGGGTGTCCATGGCCGTGCTGCTGCCGCTGCCGGAACGCACCCGCAGCCCCACTTGCAAGGCCTCGCGCAACAGATCGGTGGCCGCGGCCGGGTTGCCCGCGGACCACAGGGCCTGGGCTTGGGCCAATGCCTCACGCGCAGCAACGGCGGGGTCCACCACGACGGCGGTGGCCGCTGAGGATGGTGCAGGCGGCGTTGCAGACACGGGTTTTTCTGCCTTTGGCGTGGGCGCGGCAGCGACCACAGGGGCCGCCGCCACCGCCGCGGAGGGCAAGGCAGCGGGCGCGGAAGCCGGGGCGGCTTTGGTTTTTGCCGGGGCTTGTACCGGCAGTGGAGATACGGTCGGTAGCTGGTCCAGCTGACCATCCAGTCGTAGGCGCACTGGCTGCTCCGCCAGCAGGTCTGGCAAGGATGCCGCCACGGCTGACGCTGTGCTGTCGGCTTCGGCGGGCGGCCTGGCAGTGACTGGTGCCGACACGACCACCTGCGGCACCGGCACCGCAGGTACTGCAGTCGTCGCCACGGGTTGGACGCCCAGGTAGCCCTGCTGCCAAGCCACGCCCGCCGCCACTGCGCCCAGGGCCAGCACAGCCACCAAGAATGCCGTGGGCGCGAATCTGCGCGGCACTGCGACAGGGGGCGGTAAAGGCGTCACACTCTGTATGCCCGGATGGAGTTCGGCCTCTTGCGCCGACTTGCCACGCTGGTCCAGGTCACGCAGCATCTGGTTGATCACACTCATGGGCGCTCGGCTCCGAAACTGTCTTCTACCCCTCGCCGACGTGTGCGTGGAGCTGCACGCTGCGGCCACAAGCGCCGCCACCAAGAGGGCAAGGGCTCGATGGCGGGGGTGTCGCGGGCGCACAAGTGCACATGGCGCGTCGTGATGCGGTGGCCTCCCTCGCCAAACGCCAGCATCAGGCACTTGTGGGCCAGAACGTTGACCAAGCGCGGCGTACCGCGGCTGTACTGGGCAATGAGGCGGGCGGCCGCCGGTTCGAACACCTCGGTGTCGGTGTCTTCCGACAGTGCGGCACAGCGCAGACGGTGCGCCAGATAACCGGGTACCCGGCTTGGGTGCATCGGGCCGAGATACTCTGAAAACGTGATGCGCTGCAACAGCTGGCGGATTTCCGGGCGCTCCAGCGTGGTGTCGAGGTCCGGCTGCCCCAGCAGCACCAGCTGTATCAGCTTGCGTTTCTCGGTTTCCAGGTTCGACAACAGGCGCAGACTTTCGATGCTGCGCAAGGGAATGGCCTGGGCTTCATCGATGCACACCAGCACGCGTTTGCCCCGGGTGGCATGGCCGATGAGTGCTTCGCGCAGGGCCTCGTGCACCCGGTGCCGCGATAGAGGAGTGGGTGCGGCGATGCCGAGCTCATGGACCACGGCCATGATCAGGTCATCAGGGCCCATGTCGGGGTTGGGAATGTAGGCGGTGACAAACTCGTCGTGCAGCAAGCGCAGCAACTGGCGGCACAACACCGTTTTGCCACAGCCCAGCTCCCCCACCACCTTGATGAAACCTTCACCGCTGCGCAGGGCAATCAGCAAGGTGTTGAGCGAGGCCTGCGCCCCCTCATGGGCATAGAAGAAGTCCGTGTCCGGCGTGATCGAAAACGGGGCCTCCTTCAAGGCGAAATGCCCCAGGTACATCACTGGCTGGGCACCGGCGCTACGGGCGCTGCGGGTGCGCCGTTCATTTCAATGACCCGAACCCGTGACGCCTCCATGGCGTCAATGGCGGCGCGGGCTTTGGTGGTCTGGGCCTCCCAGTCGGCAGCATTGCGAATGATGGTGGGCTTGATCAGGACAATGACCTCGCGCTTGCGCCCCGTGGCCGCCTTGTTGCCGAACAGCCAGGAAAACGCCTTGTCGGTGGTGCCGGGCATCCCCGAGTTGCTGCGGGTCGACTCCATCTGCATCAGGCCGCCGATGGCGACGATGCTGCCATCGGGAATGCGCACCAGGGTATCGGTCTCGTTCACGCTACTCGACGCCAGCGGCAGCTTGTAGTTGCCTACGGTGCCCAGGTCGATCTGCTTGCTCTTCTCGGTGACGGTGGTGACCGAGGGATGGATGTGCAAGGTGATGGTGCTGCCCTCGTCCACCTGGGGGGTCACGTCCAAGGAAATGCCCGAAAAGAAGGGGGTCAGCGTGACCGTGGGCATGGTGGTGCTGCTGCCGCTGGTGGTGCTCGTGCTGCTGCTAGCCGTGCCCCCGGAAATGTTGGTCACATACAGCTCGTCCGTACCCACCTTCAGCACAGCCTTCTGGTTGTTCAAGGTAGCTACGCGCGGGCTGGACAGGGTCTGCACATCGCCCTGGGTTTCGAGGAAACCGAGCACGGCCTGGAATTGCGACGCCGCCAGTGCCAGGCCAAACAGGCCGCCACCCGCTGCAATGGAGGGTGCAGTGACCACATCGGACACGAGGTTGGCGCCCGAGGGGAACGTGCTGTTGCTTACACCAGAGCCGAATACACCGATGCCGGAGGTGCCGTCCACACTGGTGCCCATGGCCGCCCAGTTCACGCCACTCTGGTAGCCGTCACGCAGCTCGACCGAAATGATCTTGGCCTCCAGCATGACCTGGCGCTCCACAGCGACCTGGGCCGCCTTGAGGAATTTCTCCACCTGGCGCAGTTCGTCGGGCATGGCCCGGACCATGATGATGCCCGCGTGCGGACTGGTGATGACACTACGGCCCTCGCCGGTACCGAGCATGGTGCGCACGGCACTGGCCATCTCGCTCCAGAAGTCGGTCCGTGAACTGGTCGAGACACTGCTGCTTTGTTGCTGGGTGGTGGTGCCCGACGAAGCGGTGCTGCCCGTGGAGCCCGATGTACTGCTACCGGTAGAGCCCCCCGACGACACCCGGAGATCGCTGGCACCGACGCGCTGCGAATTGGGGTAGTTGACGGTGAACACACGCGTCTGCAGGCTGGGCGGGAACACCGTGATGCGGCGCCCTTCCATCTTGTAGTCGTAGCCATACACGTCACGGATGGCGTCCAAGGCTTCCTTGACGGTGACACCGCGCAGCGTCACCGACAGGGTGCCCTTGATGTCCGGGTGCATCAGCATGCTGTAGCGGGTGTCCGCGACGATAGCCAAAAACACATCGCGAACCTGGGCATTGTTGATCAAGAGGTCAATGCGTGGTTCGGGTGTGGCTGCTGCCACCGCCGCCGGTTCGGCCAGCGACTCCGTCACTGCAGCAGGCACGGCCTTGGAGGCTGCGACTGGGGTTGCAGCCACCGCCATTTCGGACTGGATGGCAGCATGGACATCCGGCGTGCGCATGGGTCGGTCGGCTGCGCAACCGGCCAGCAATGCCACTGCAGACAGCAGGCCCACACTGCGCCGCATGGCGGGTGTCGGTACACCCAATGTTTGGTAGTTAGCAGTCATGGGGGTTATTTTCGCGGGTTGGACGGAGCGCACCCGCGCCCGTCTTCGGAACAGGAGGGCGCGCCTTCGTGCGCGGACTGGGGGTTGATTTTTTCACAGACTTCTTGGGCTGCTCGGTCGCTTTGGGCGGCGGGCACTGTGCCACGGCTGCCTGGCGCTGCACACCGGCAAAACGCGGCACCTTGGTCAGACCACTGTCATCGCGGAGCCAGATTTCGGTCTCGGTGATGCGTTCGAGCCGGTAAGACTCTACGGTCTGTCCGGGGGAAACCAAGCGGGTACCCACCACCAGCATGGGCTTGCCATTGCGCACCACCACGTTGGAGCCATTCAGGCGCAGGGGCAAATCGCCTGCGGTCACCTCCCCATCCGTCGCCCCGGCACTGGTCGCACCGGCGGGAGCGACAGTGGGGTCACGCAGAGTCTGTGATTGGACTTGCACCTGTGCCAGCAGCGCCACGGAGCCGACAAGCACCACCGTACCCCATCGTTTCATGGTGCAACCCCCAGCACGTAGACCTGCACACTCATCTCGGCCGGTTGCCGCGTGGCCGTGACTTGGACACTGCCCCAGCGCAGATGCGGCAAGGCCGCCTCCAGGTTCTGAACATAGCGCACCAAGTCCAGGTAGGGTCCAGCAACCCGCAACTCCAGCCCTTGTCGCGTCAGGCCCGGCACAGCCGCCAGGTTAGTGGCGTCCTTGTCTGTCTCTTTCAGGGTGTGTGTTCCCAGCAAGGTCAGGTTGGGGTGCCGACGCAGGAACTGCACCAGCACCGGCTCCAGGGCCCGCCCAGCGCCAGACAAGGCCAGCTGGGACTGGATGGACTGGGCAACATCGGCAATCTCCTGTTCGGTCTGGGCAATGTCGTCCCGTACGGCCTGGTTCAGGTCCACGGGCTTGCCAACCGCCTGCAACTCGGCCCGCAGACGGGCCAGTTCGGCGTTTTGGGTCACGTACTGCTGCTGCACCGCCTTGTAACGGTTTTCGGCAGGTGTCAGCCAGGCTACATCGGCCAGTGCCATCAGACACGCCAGAAGAGACACGAACAGGAAGGCCCGCTCCCGCAAGCTCAGCGAATCAATCTTGGCTGCCCACTGTATCCACCGTGCCTTCATGGTTTGCGCTCTCCGGGGGTGCCCTTGTTCGCAGACTGAAGCGGACGGGAATTCACCAATTCAAATGACCACACCGGGCGTGCACCGGCCGGTGCTGCGCCTGGGCTGCTGGCCGTGGCGGCAGCGGGCGCGGCTGCAGCCACGCTTTGCACCTGCACATCCGACAGTTGCAGGCCTTGCAGCAAGGGGTTGGTGGCCATGCGAACGACCCAATCATTCAGTGCCGCCGGCTCCAAGGTATAGCCCGCCACCTGGAATTTGCCTGCAGCCAGGGACACACCGGTGACCCACACCGGTGACGGCACGGTGCTGGCCAAGAAACGCAAGCGGTCGGAATAGGCATTGCCGGGCTCCAGCACGCCCTCCTGCAACGCAGCCAAAAGGGCGCGCCGCTGCGTCAGTTCCAGCCGACGCGCCTCGAGCTGTTGCGCCAAAGCGGCATCGGCTGGCTGGGCAGCCGCCTTGCTGCGCGCCAGGGCAAGCTGCAGGTTCTCAATGTCTCGGGACTGTGTCTGCATGGTGGCCTGGTACTGCAGTTGGGCGCTGTGCAGGTTCCAGGTCCAAGCCGCCACCAGCAGCCCCCCCAGGACCACAAACACCGCCAGACTGGCGGCCATGGTCTGGGCTGAAAAATACTTCTTCTGCGTCAGCAGAATCGGAGCACAGAGATTGATTTGCTGTGCCATGCTCACAGTGCCCTGGTTTCATTGCGCAAAAGCACGCCCAGCAATGGCCAGCACTCCATGCGGTCCCCCTCTGGCAATTTCTCCCAGCCCGGGAACAGTGCCGACACATCCATGGCCTGTACAGATTGCCCCAGATCGCGGGTCAGCCACTGGGCCATTTCTTGCGAACGGGCCCCTGCCGCAACGCGCACACTGTCCAGTGGCAACGCAGACCAGCTGCGGTCCCACAGGTCCAAGGAACGCTGCAGCTCGACCAGCACACGCTGGTGTGGTTCCTGCCCCGCTGCGGAGTAATCCACCGAGCCCGCCGAATAGTCGGCCCCGTACGACGCCCCTTGCACGGCATAGTCGGGAACATACTCCGTGACAGGCACAAAGCCCTGCCCTACCGAACCGACTGCTGCCGCACCTTCGCCCATCCAGGACATGGTCATGAAGCCCGGTGGCAAGTCCAGACGGCGGGTCAGGAACAGCTCGTCGTTGGCACTGATGGTCAGCACACCCTGTCGATCGTCGGCCACGGTCAACAATGCACTGGCACGGTCAGCACGTTGGGCCTGACGGGCGATCGCGGATTGCAAATTGCGTTGCGCCGTTTCCTGGACATCGATCGTGCGCACGTCCCACTTCATGCGGTCGCTCAAATCCAGCATTTCCCGCACTTGCGCATTGGCCACCGCGACCACGAACAATTGCTCGTGGCCCTTGTGCTGACCATCCCCCACCTTGAGCACATCGAGCGTCATGTCGTCGATGTGGGCATTGACCAGCTCCTTGACCATGTAGCGTGCGGCTGCACGCATTTCCTCGGGGGGCACCTTGGGAGCGTCTATCTGGAGAAACTGGTACTGCTCGGGGCGCAACATGCCCGTGACCGATGCGCCGCGCAGACCCAATGACGCGAGCCTGTGGGCGAAAGTCTCCAGGGAGTCGTCGCCCCGACGCTCCACGCCCGCCGCCTTGATCTCGAATGCACCTTGGGCATTGGCACGCGCCAGTACGTAGCCCAGCACGCCACCGGTCCAGGAGACGATGAGTTGGTTTCCGCTATGTCGACGGGTCCAGGGCCAGCGCACGCCTACAACCTCGCACCAGCACTGCCGGGCATGTGCCCATTAACAATTGCATACATAAATCGCATTATTCACCAAGATGCTCTTATTTTCATAGCTGGTTGCGCAATAACGACGCGGGCACTCCCCCGTTTTTATCAGTAATTTTCACGGCGGTAGATCAGAGGGCTCTTGTAGACACCAAAGGTTGCTCGGGCGCATGGCATGTCATCCCGAGCCCCTGTGGCACCCGTTTGGCCCATGCAATTGCCGTGATTGTCCTTCAGGTAATCTGGCACGTTCAGTATGACATCGGCCCAGCCTCCATTGCTGGGCGCTGTGAATCCGAGCGCCAGATTCCCGCCCACCAGTGTGGACCCCATGCTCCTGGTTGTGTCACTGCTGGACAGTTTGTTCTTGCCAGCAACCGGATAAAAGTACACATTTGCAGCACCATCCGGGCTCTCACCCGTTGCAAGGGTACGCCCGGCAGGGACAGTGAGCGGGGTGCAACTGTCGTCGGCGTTGCGGACAAAGGCGCTTCCGTTCCAGAATTGCGCCTGAATTGGCAAGGCCAAAGCCAGACGCTCAGAACCATAAGCGTTTTGCATGCGCACCCGACCAAACCGTAGCAGCGCAGGTGCAGTACTCACCGTGGCAGCCGATGCCATCGTAACGCCATCGGCGTCCGCAGGCCATGCTGTAACGGAGACCGAAGTCTCTCCGACCAAGGCGGTGGGGCGACTGATTTGGTGCTGCGCCGTCGTGATATTGGCAACACCGTTGCTCCATGTCCCCACCGGCACCACCGGGGTACCTGCTGTTGTTGCAACCGCAAGGACTGCGCCCGTTGGCAAGGTCGCGCTGGTTCCAAAACGCAAGCCCGTGGTAACGCTTGTATCGGTCCAAGACCAGCCACTGGCACTGATGCGTGCAAACTTACCGCTGTAATTCTGGGTGGTAACAGGCGTTGCAGCGCCATTGACCGCGGTCAGGGTGAAGCGTGTGTTGAATCCTGCAGGGTTTGCGAAATAGGTGAAGTCGGTCGGCGTATACCCCGCCCCCGCTGCGGGGTGCACAGTACAACCCGCCACCGGTGCGGCCGTTGTCACCACGAAATGATCGGGAATGAAGCGCCCGAGAGAGGCCGCCGTATTGCCGATGTGGCACCCGTACTTGCCGGTACTGCCCACCAGTGCAGTGGACAGGTTGTTGTTGCTGGTGGTGTCGGTCACACAGTCGCAGGTACCGGTTGCGGTACAGGTGCCTGGCTGGTCGACCGAGGTAAATGTCTCATCCCGGTACGCGCCAGCCGCCAGGTAAAGGTAGCCCGCTTCGGAATAGGTTGCATTGTTGCTGGGGTTCGGGGACGCGTTCACAGGCAGGCTGGTCAATCCCAGCGTGCCCACCACGCCACCTGCGGCCTGTGTCGTGTCCTGGCTGGTCACCTGTGCCGAAAGCTTGGCCGTATCCAAACTTGCGTTCGCCGAATACCCGGTCGTTGTGGTGCCATAGAGCGTGAAGGAGGTACCAGCCTTCACCACGGGCGTGGAGCTTGCGGACGGAGGTGTCGCATTGGCACCGGTTACCAGGGTGATGGACGGTGGACGGATGGCAAAGTTGTCCGTGGAACATGCTGCCGCAGACGCCCCCTGCTGTACCCGCACCCGCACGTTCGGACGGGCCTGCGCGTAGGTAAAGCTGGCGGTCTTGCGACCATTGACCAGGGTGACGCTTTGTGCCGTAGTCAGACCAGTCCCCGACGGGCAATCGGTAGCCGACGAGTCCACTAAATCCACGTTGACAGCCGAGTTGACAGCCGTATTCACGCTGCTGCCGGTCAAGGCCAGGATATCCACATTGAACGCTGTGCCTGCCATCTTGGTGAACAGACGTGTCTTCGGGTTCGCGCCCACCTCGACAGCATCGAAGTTGCAGGATGCCGAGGCGAACGTCATGCTACAGGTCTGGGTACTTCCGTTGTAGCACTTGGCACTGTTGGCCGCCAACGGTGAGGCACTGCCGACGCCCAATGTCACGGTACTCGGTGCCCCCACTCCCAAAGAGCGCGTCGTCACCCCACCGGAAAAGGTAAAAGTGTCCCCACCCGTCCACCCGGTCGGGGTCAGTTGCACAGTGACCGATCCGGTATACAGGCTGGTACAACTGGAATTGAGACAGGCTTTGACAGTGACCGTTTCTGGCGTGCAGACGGACCCGGTTCCGTCATGCTCGATGCGGATATGGTCGTACGTTCCTGAACAATTGCGCCCCAAGGTCATGTCGGCCTGGACTTCGGAGGCTGAAAGCTCATAGTTGTACAGTTTGACCTCGTCGATATTTCCACGGAAGTTGCGCTCGGATATCAGGGCACAACCGGATCCAGTGGCTATGTCTCCCCCGATGTAGAACTTGCAGCTGTTTTGCTGCAGAGTGCCGGTCCAGTTGTTGGTGTTGGTGTCCTGCACGCCATTGATGTAGATGCGCTGTCGGCCCGCGCCTGTGGCCGAGCTGAAGGTGATGGCCACATGGGTCCATTGGTTCAACGGAATCGACGTGGAGGAGGTGAGCGTCGCGGCATTCCACCACCAATAGAGCTTGCCGCTGGAGTCGACGTGGAATTCGTAGTTCACGTCATTGGAAAGCACGCTGTACAGCCCACTGGAGGGGTACGCCGTCAGGTAAATCCATGCCGATGCCGACAGTTTGTCGGTATAGCCGAACAAGGTGCTGGCAGGGACCTCGACCACCGCATTTCCGTCAAATCTTCCGGCGTTGCAAAACCCACCAACGACCGAGGAATTCTGGGCGGCAATAGTGGGCGATGGTGCAATGACATTGGTAGTCGTCGACGCACCCGACAGCACCCTTCTGCCATGCAAACCTGTTGTCCCGGTGTCAAGAACTTCTCCCGTAGCCCCCGTCCAACTGCTGACGGTTTCATCCATCTTGTAGTGCGTGACCGCACCAGCCAAAACCAAAACACTGGCACTGCCGGAACTTGCCCCCGGGGCCGTGACCGTATTGCTAAGCACCCCCTGGCTGACCAGATTGACCGCCAGGGTCAATTGCGCACTGCCGCCCGCGGGAATGATCGGTATTGACCAGGTCACCGTCTGACCGGAAACCGCCACCGTGCCCGTAGTGGGTGCCGCCGTCGAGTACGTCATGCCACTGGGCAGCACATCGGTCACCGTGGCATTCAGGATATCCGTGGCCAAAGGATTGTTGTACACGATGGCAAAGGTGATCACATCCCCAACACGCCCCGCACCGGAGCTGGCCGTCTTGGTCAGTGCCGGTCCCAGAGTTGTGAATGTCAGGTCACTGCCATAGGTCGTACCGAGCGCACTCACCACCTTGACCCGGAAGTGGTACAGCGTACTGGGGCTCAGTCCAGAAATATCCGCCTGCACGGCATTTCCGGTAGTTCCCGCACTGATGGCGAAGGGCGTAGCGTTGACGCTGGAACCGTAAGCGGTCGTCAATCCATACTCAAACGTGACTGTTGCGGAGGCATCGACCGCATTCACGGTGGCGTTGAGTCGGGCGGCCGCACCGGTAACCAAGGTGGCGGCCTGGGTTGTGCCTGATGGCGGCACCTGGTACGTTAAGACCAGCGATCCATCGGCACCATCGCCGCCCGACCGGTTGGTATTACTCCCAGCATAACCACCACACCCGCCGCCGCCAGCCACAGTGGCTGTGTTGGTGCAACTTCCCGAGCTGGTACGGCCCGCAGCACCTGTGCCCCCCCCGACATTGGTACCGGTGCCCGGACTTGCTCCTGAGGCATTCCCACCAGAGCCCGCACTGCCTGCCCCTCCGCCGCCTGCACCGCCGGTGGTGCCAGCAACGCCCGCGGCACCATTTCCTCCGGCATATACGGTGTCGCCCACTCCGCCGGCAGTAGAGCCAACTCCACCCGCGCCCACGGTGTTGTTTCCCGAAGCGAGGGCACCTCCGGCACCGCCTTTCGCCACCACCGAGGTCCCACCAAACGAACTGTCCCCACCTGCTGCACCAGCAGCAGTCGTTCCCGCTCCGCCAGTTCCTACAACGATGGCATACGAGTTTCCAGCGGTGACTGCCAGTACTTTCTTTGCATACTGACCGCCTGCACCACCACCACCTTGGGAGGGGTTTCCGGTGGCGCCACCTCCGCCGCCACCTGCCCCCCAGGCTTCTACCGTGACCGACGTTACCCCGGCAGGCGCAACCCAAGTCGTGCTGCTGGAATAAGTCTGCGTGGTCGCAGCAGCCCCAATGGGAAGCACCGCACCCAAAATCGCCAAAATCCAGCACAAGAATCGCTGCATCGTCACCGCTCCATGCTTGCAGACAGACTGCGTTCCACGTACCCCAGGCTACCAGGTGCACCACTCTGCGCTACTGCCTGAAAGCGCAAGATTGTCACTGTACCGCTGCCTTCCGTATATGCAGTAGGGCTGCAAGTCACATTGACGGCGAAGCCCTGCACAGTCAATGCGGTGGGTGACGCTGGACAGGCTGATGCGGTAACCGAAGAAATACCCCATTCCAGACCCGCCCTGGCAGCCCAGTATGCGCGCGTGCCTTGCATGTCCTGCGCCGATGTGAGCTGCTGGGTATTGGAGAAGGCCAGCATGTAGCTGCCCAAGGCCGCCAGCACGACCACCAGGAAGATGGCGGCGACGGCGGCAAAGCCTTGTTGCGACTTGAGGCGTGTACTCATGGGGTATTGTTCACATGGACTTCATGTTGGAGACTGACCGTTTCTCCACTGTCCGTCAACTGCAGGCTCATGCGCACGAGCGCATTGCGCTCCAAGTCCGAACCACTGTAGTCAAAATTGCACGCCGACACATGGTTTGCCAACACTGCAGTGCTTGTGCCCGATGTCGGGCAACTGCCTGGCAGGGCATAGGGCAAGGCCTTGGTATAACGCAGCAGTTGCCCCCCGGTACAGACATAGCCCACCACGGGTGCAGCCGCGGGCACAACATGAAAGCGGTTGCTACCCGAAGGCAAGGGAAAGCGCGTGGCTGCGATGCCGATTGTAGTTTCCAGCGGAGTGCCGGTCTCTGTGGGTGCAGCACTCACGACCGCTGTGTTGTCGTTGGCATAGGCGTCAGAGCCCGCAATTCCCAGGTTGTAGACCACTACGATGTCACCGGCTGCAATTTGCTGGTCTGACGGACGTGCCGCGTTGGACCCCAACTCACGGAAGCTGGTGGTGCTGGCTGAAAAGTCCAAGGCGCCGGCACCGGTCTCCCGGTAGCGCCCTCCGGTCTTGGTGGGAATGAATTCCACGCACTGACTGGCCGGCGTACGTACGCTATTAGGCAGCGCGGCATGAATGTCGCGGGCCATCCGCCGCACAGTGGTGTCGGCAATGTCCGTCAACCCCGCCCGGCGTGCACTGGCAAAGTAAGCGTCGATGGGGCCCCGCATGAAAACTGCCACCATGCCACCGACCACCCCCAGAATGACGATTACCATGATCAACTCGACCAAGGTGAATCCGCGGTACCGCGTGCGCATGTCAGTAGTTCCCCCGGTAACCTACCAACACGACATTCCCGCCGTTCCAGCCCACTGTGACTGTGACTGCCTTCAGGTTCACAGTGCCCCCGCCTGTGACTGGAGCAGGTGAGCCGACAGCAACGGACACGTTGTACCCCCCCAAGCCAGGTACAGCGGCCCCTGTAACATCGGTCACGCCGCCAGCAGTGGCGAAACTGTTGTAGTCATCGACATCGTCCCAGAGATTACGCGTTGCCTCTTGATCTGCAGCGATGCGGCTGGCCGGGCAAACTGGGGCCGCAGGTGGAGCCAGTGTCGCCGTGTCCGGGTCGCAATACTCCTTGAGCAATATTTCTTCCAGCATGGATTCGGCCACTGCTACCGCCTGTTTCTGCACCATCGGGTCAGCCGAGGAGCGCACCACGGTATTGCTGACCAGCAGTATGCCGACCAGGCCCGCGCTGACGACCACGATGAAGATAATGACTTCGATGAGCGTGAAGCCGCCAGAGGTGCGCCTAGTCATGCACATACCCTGTAGCGGCTTCGACCGTGATCGTTCGCCCAGAACCGGTGACAGTAACCGTGCGCGAGGCAACCAGCACAGCACCGTTGGAATCCAGCGGCTGGCCCAGGGCATCGAATGCCACCGTTGCCGGAACCGGTGAATAACTTACGTTGGCTGGCGCGGCAAGACTGGTTTTCCCATCAGGGCCATTGAGCGCCGCCGCCCCCGGGCAGGCACCCGTACCAGCAGCCGCAGCAATGGTGAGCGTCAGACTGTTGGCCGTGTAAGCCACGCAGACCTGCCGGCGTTGGGCAATGGCTGTTTTCTGTGCATAGCGCAGGTAGGCCATCGTCACGTCATGCAGTCCGCGTGCATCGAAATCACTGCGATTGAAAATACGGGGGGCTGCATAGGCAGCCAGAATACCTAGCAGCACCATCACCATGACGAGCTCAACCAGTGTGAACCCGCGCGCGAACTGCACACCGATGTGCTTACGCACGGTGTAACGGTTCATGGTTACAGGTCCAGCTTCCATTGCCAATGTGTGTGCGAGTGTTGCTACCGAATCTGTAGCCACCAATGATTCGGAGTGTGCGTTCCATTGTAGGGCCACACATTTCACTTGACGGAACTGGAATCCCACAAGGCACGCATCTATGATCACGCCGTGAAATCCGACACAAATTCTGCGACCCCGTCGAACTGGCCAGCCAACATCCTGGCGGCCATGATGTTCCTCATCCCGGCTGCAGGGGTTCCCAATGAATTTGTTCTGCAAGACTCACTGAAATCGAGCATCCTGGGAATCGGCACTTTCCTGGCGGCGCTGTTTTTTTTCTGGCGTGGAGCGCGCACCGATCAGCCACTCCACTGGCATGCCGTGTTATCGCTGCTACTGGTCCTCGCAGCCTATGCACTGACAAGCATGCTTTGGAGCCATGCCTACCTTGGCGCAGGTGAGGCGATCCGTTGGTATGTAATTTTCGTTCTGGCGCTCTTGTGCATTAACGTCGCGCTGTCCAGCGGCATCACCCGGGTTTTATGGGGCATGCATTGGGGGGGCGTAATGGCCAGTGTATGGGTTGCGCTTCAATATTGGCATGGCTTGGACTGGTTTCCACAGGCTGCATATCCCGCTTCAACCTTCGCAAACCGCAACTTCTTTGCCGAGTACGCGGTATGTGCCTTGCCCTACTCGATTTGGCTATTTCTTCAAGCCACCTCCAGCCGCTGGGCCAGTCTGGTTGCCATGTCACTGGCATTGTGCTTGGTTGGACTTCTTGCTGCAGGCACCCGATCTGCCCTCATTGCGTTATCGATTTTTCTAGTTCTTGGTGGTGCTCTTATCGTCCGGATCCACCGCCAGCTGCACATCTACACCTGGCCGCGCACCACCAAGATAAGTTCGCTCATTGCATTCATTGCAGTATTGCTTGTGTTCAACTCAATTCCGAGTGCAGACCAAGCTGGACGGCACGAATACAGCGATACCCTGGCACTGCGTGTGGCACTCCGGGCATCCTCACTGTCCGCAGCGGACGAGTACACAAAAGGGTCTTTTTCCGACCGCGTGGTTATGTGGAAGGCCACTGCACGAATGACCATGGCGAACCCGCTCACGGGCGTAGGCGCAGGCGCATGGGAAGTGTTCATCCCCCTCTACCAGGATGCAGACACCTCGAAGGAGTTTGACTACTTCGCCCATAACGACGTCTTTCAATTGTTGAGCGAATACGGACTGATCGTTGGAGGTTTGTTCTGCGCCTTCTTTGCCGCATTCATCCTGAAGTGGGCCGGTTCCACTTGGTCAGGGCTGCCAGCCATGCTCCCGGGTATGTCTTTGCGTGCATGTGCCCTTGGAAGTATTTTGGTGCTGCTGGTCGTGGCTGGTGCCGGATTCCCACTTCACCTTGCCCCCTGCTGTGCCTTGCTTGGCCTGTCGATCGGCATATTGGGGGCAACGGATCGCCAGACTGCGAAGATGGGAGAGACCTACCTCCGAACTGTTGCGCGAAGTTCATCAATTCATCGGATCGCCACTGGTGTCGCTGCAATGAGCCTTCTAGCTGCAATGGGTGTCAGCGTTCAGGCCATGCGTGCAGAAAGCAAAATGATGGAAGCGCTGGTCTTGGCAACCGACATGGTGAATGCCAAAACAGCCAACACGCCATTGGAGCCCTCAAGAAAATTCCGCCTACTCGATAACGCGTACAGCGCCATTGACATCAATCCCCATCTGCGAAAGCTCGCGCCCATCGTCGCTGATCGATTGGCCGCTGCAGGAGAACTGGAAGATGCAGTGAAAATTTGGCGATCTAGCACGGAGTCAAGACCACATGTTGCAGCGCTTTGGTCCAACCTCGCGCTTGGCTACTCCAATTTGGGTCAGCATGCTGAAGCCCAGGCTGCGCTGGAACAATTCAAGCGCTTGCGTCCAACCCGACCAGAAAACATTTCCATCGAAATCACGCTCCGCCGGAATGCAGGGGATATGGCTGGTGCGTTGCAACAAATCCGCGACCATTTCCGCAATGACAACTATGACTTCAGTATCGTGCAGACAGGCTATGAGACCGCTGTGCTGGCCAGAGACTGGCCATTGGCTATAGAAGCACTCGAACGAAGAAACGAGTCCTGGCCGGAGTTAATGGCAAATGGTTGGCTCCAATTGGGGCTTATTTACAGCCGGCCAGAGGTGAATCAACCGGCAAAGGCCCAAGCTGCATTCCGTGCTGGCCTTCTGGCTAGCAAAGATGAATTCCGAGAGGCCTACCGTCAAAAAGTGCCACTGCCGTACCGCGACCTACTCTGATGCGCACAGGCAAGGGCTCTTAAGATCAAAAAAAGGCTGCACGTGGCAGCCTTCCTACAGAACTCTTACGGTCAATTGATAACCGGTGCAGAGAAGCTCGCTGTCTTGGCGGGCGAAGAGTCAGAATTCGAAAGCGTACAGTTGGGCGCTGTTCCCGAGGTCGAATACTGAGAGGACAAACCGCCTTCCAGCAGCGGACCAACAACTGCCGATGTGCATCCTGCTGCCGTGGTAATCGCTACCCCATTGGCCGAATTGATGCTGCGACGTGCATAGTTGATGGCTGTGGCAGAAGACAAGGCTCCTGCGGTCCCGTCAGTCGCAGCCTGAACGGCATCACCCTTCAAGTCCACAAACTTCGGCAAGGCCACTGCAGCCAGCACGCCCAAGATCACAATCACCATCACCAGCTCAATCAGCGTAAAGCCTTGCTGTGCACGTTTCATTTTGTTTACCTTTCAATCAAACCAAAAAACGGTCCGGGTTAGGGGCCACCAACGTCGATACGGATTTCGTACTCCAAATTCTAGAGAAAACTCTGCATCCCGTGTGTGAAGTTTGCCTGCTAAGTACGCGTCATTCCACACAAAAACCACGATTTTTCCGCACTTCACTCGACTAACTGTGCATGCCAGACATAGCGGTCCAGCGGCACCAGCAGGCTGGCACCGCCACTGCCACGGCGCTGGAACCACAAGGCTTCGA
>SSFF01000006.1 GCA_008015235.1 Rhodoferax sp.
AGGCCCAGCCGCTGCGCCCGCATGCGGACCTGGGCGCTCGCCTCTTCGCCCGAGATATAGATCGCGCTCTGCCCCGAACGGGCAAAGGCGCTGGCGGCCTGCAGCAGCAGGGTGGACTTGCCGATGCCCGGGTCGCCGCCGATCAGCACCACGCCGCCTTCGACGATGCCACCGCCCAGCACCCGGTCGAGTTCCTCGTGCCCGGTCGGGGTGCGGTCCACTTCCGTGGCTTCGATGTCGGACAGCAACGTGACCTCGGCGGTCTTGGCCAGGGCCGCAAAGCGGTTTTTGCTGCCGGCGTCCGGGGTGCTGACCGATTCGATCAGGGTGTTCCAGGCATTGCAATGCGGGCATTTGCCCAGCCACTTGGGGCTGGAGCCGCCGCATTCGTTGCACACGAAATTGGTTTTGTCTTTGGCCATGGCTGGATGATACTGTACAAATAACCAGCATTCCAGTCCTGGGTGGATAATTTGCTACAAAAAATATAGCTATTAGCGCAGTATTTATGCGGGCCAATACCCTATTTGGCATCCAATCGGGGCAGGCGTTCGCGTGTGCGGCGGACCTTGTCCAGGCTCACGGCCACTTTGACGCTTTCGCAGTTGAGCGGTGCCGCAATCTGGTTTTCGGGCTTGGACGTGTCCAGCGGCGCATACCGTGCCAGCGGCATGCCGTCCTTGTCCACGATGGGGATCACCCAGGGCGTGTTGGCACGCTGTCCGCGGCGGATGGACACGGCGGTGCAACCGTTGTTCAGGCGCAGGTAGGTGCCCGGTGGGTAGAAGCCTACGGCCTGGGCCATTGCCGAGCCCACGCCCAGGTTGTCCCCTTCGGCGCCCAGCACCATGTCCTTGACCGCGCCTACCGGTGACACGGCAGCACGTGTCTTGCGTGCGGCCATCTTGGCGACAAACACATCGGCCATGTGCAGGACCCGGCGGCTGGGTGCCGTGTGCTCCAGTGCCTGCCCGTCCGGGTCGCCGTGGTGCCAGCGCACGATGTCCAGTTGGGCCTCGTCGTCGACGCCGAAGGACTGGAGGATCTCGACACTGATGCGGGGATGGTCGCGGATGAGTTCGCGCTGCCAGTCGGTGGGCGCGTTGTTCTGCAGCGCCATGCTGTCCTGGTCGCGTGCCATGCCTATGTTCATGGTCATGGCTGCAGCGAACAGCAGCTGGGCGTGCGCGTCGGACATGCCCAGCTTCTTGGCCGTGAGGTGGCAGATGCTGGCGCACAGCAGGGCGTGGGTGGCGCTGTAGCCGATTTGGCTGTCGGCCAGCATCTGGAACAGGCAGAACAGGCTGTCGTCCACGTCATCCTGCAATAGGGACAGGGCCTTCTTTTCAATACCCGCCAGGCGTGACAGGGGGTTGATGGCCAGGCCACCCTGGTACAGGATGCCGCGCAGCACTTCCTGCAGGTCACTCCAGCCGCCGCTGATCTGCTTGGCGACCACGAAGTCGGCTTCCTTGATCTCGGTGGGCATGCCCATGCGCGCGATCTCGTCGACCGAGACGCCATCGCGCAGGGCGGTGTAGACCATGCGCTCGTAGGCGCGCTGCCAGGCCATGCCGTCTTCGTAGGTGGTGGACGCCTTGTGCTCGGCCAGCCGGTCGCGGTGCTGTTCGGAAAGAATGGGGTTGCCCTTCTTCAGCAGCAACTGGCCGCTGGTGCTCCACACCGTCACCGGCAGCGGCTGGCCGATCTGCAGCATGGCGATGGGAATGGGCAGGTATTTCATGCCACGACCACCGGTACGCGTTGCGCCAGGGCGCACATCAATTCGTAGCCCAGGGTGCCGGCCTGGGCCGCCACTTCGTCGATGGACAGTACGGCACCGTTGGCCGCACGGCCCCACAGGGTGACGGTGCTGCCCCAGCCCGCATCCGGCAGGTCGGTCAGGTCCACGGCCAGCATGTCCATGCTCACGCGCCCCAGGGTGCGGCCACGCACCCCGTCGATCAGCACGGGCGTGCCGGTGGGGCAGATGCGCGGGTAGCCGTCGGCATAGCCGCAGGCAACGGTGCCGATGCGCATCGGGCCGGGTGCGGTGAAGGAGGAGCCGTAGCCCACGGTGTCTCCGGCCTGCAGCTGCTGCACCCCGATGACCTTGGCCGCCAGGGTCATGGCTGGCTCCAGCTGCCAGCCTGTGGCTGTGTGGCTGGGGTAGTCCGGCGCGCTGCCGTACATGGCAATGCCGGGGCGAACCCAGTCGCTGGCCTTCAATACAGGGTGAGTGTTCGTGTGGCGCAGGGTGGCAGCGCTGTTGGACAGCGAGCGCTCGCCGGGCAGGTCCTGTGTGGCCTGGACGAAGGCGGCCACCTGGGCGTCGATGCCAATGGCGCCGTCGGCGTCGCTGAAGTGGGTGACCAGCGATATTTCGTCGACCTGGGGCAGGGCGTTGAGGCGACTCCAGGCAGATCGGTACTGCGCGGGCTTGAAGCCGAGGCGGTTCATGCCGGAGTTCATTTTCAGAAAGACCCGGTGCGGCTCGTTGGTCTTGTGGGCGGCGAGCATGTCGATCTGTTCGTCGCAGTGCACGGTGTGCCACAGGTTCAGGCGCGAGCACAGTTCCAGGTCGCGTTGCTCAAAGACGCCTTCGAGCAACAGGATGGGACCACGCCAGCCCAGGGCACGCACCCGCTGGGCCTCTTCGAGGTCGAGCATGGCAAAGCCGTCGGCACCGCGCAGGGCGTCGAACACGCGCTCGATGCCGTGGCCGTAGGCATTGGCCTTGACCACGGCCCAGACCTTGGCATCGCCACTGGCGGCGCGCAGGGTATGCAGGTTGGCGCGCAGGGCGTCGGTGTGGATGGTGGCCTGGATGGGACGGGGCATGGCGTGCAAGTACGGTTGGAGAAGGCTTTAGTGTGCCAGCAAAGCGTTGGGGCAAACTCCCGCGGCGGTGCCCGTCATGCGGGTGGCCTTCGGCGGTTTGGGGGAAATTCGGTGCGAAACAAATGCTTTACACTGGTGCGAAGAAGGTCAGTTGCGGACGCTGTTGGATGCGGCCTGCGGCCCTGCCAGTGTTGCGATCCATGGATGTTTTTCAAACTTTGATGCCGATTTTCACCGAATACGGGTATGCCGCCGTGTTCGTGATGCTTCTGATCTGCGGATTCGGTGTCCCCGTGCCGGAGGATGTGACCCTGGTCACTGGCGGTGTCATCGCGGGGCTGGGCCATGCCGATGTGCACACCATGTTTGCCGTGGGCATGGCTGGCGTGCTCATTGGCGATGGCACCATGTTTGGGCTGGGACGGCTGTACGGGCCGCGCATCATCAAGCTGCCGGGGTTTCGCCGTGTGCTGACGGCCGAACGCTTTGCCAGCGCGCAGGACGCTTTTCACAAGTATGGCAAGTGGGTGATGTTCGTGGCACGCTTCCTGCCCGGTTTGCGTACCCCCGTGTTCTTTACCGCTGGTATGAGCCACCGTGTGAGCTTTGCGACCTGGTTTCTCATGGACGGTTGTGCGGCGCTCATCAGCGTGCCAATCTGGGTCTACCTGGGGTATTTCGGCGCCCAGAACTGGGATTGGATGTTCGGCATCCTGCGCCAGTTCCAGCATGGCATCTTCGGTCTGTTGGGCATCGGCGCCGCCTGGCTGGCTTGGCGCTGGTGGAAAAGCCGCCGCGCGCAGCAACATCCAGAGGCCTGAGCGCAGGTTTCAGGTCGTTGGCCGGGGTGTTGCCGGGGGTTCCAGTTGCACCACCCGGTTGCGTCCACCGGTTTTGGCCACATACAAAGCCTGGTCAGCGCGTCCATACAGCGCTTCGATGGTGCAGGCGCTGTGCGCGGGCAGGCAACTCACCCCAATGCTGACCGTGATGCCGATCGACTGGCCCCCGTGCACCACCGGGGCCGCCTCCAGCGCCTGTCGGATCTTCTCTGCCACCACCGCGGTTCCTTCGGTACCGGTGCCCGGTAACAGCACGATGAATTCCTCGCCGCCCAGGCGCGCTGGAATGTCGGACTCACGCAATTGGGCCTTCAGCAACTGCGCAAAATGCCGCAGTACGGCGTCGCCCGCCGGATGGCCATGGTTGTCATTGATTTGCTTGAAATGGTCCAGGTCGGCCACCAGTACCCCGGTTTCGCAGGGGTAGCGCAATGCGCGGCTGAGTTCGTGCTCGGCCTCCAGCAGGAAGGCGCGGCGGTTGCGCAAGCCGGTCAAGGGGTCGTGGGTGGCCAGGTAGGACAACTCCTGCTGCTTCTTTTCCAGGTTGTGGTTGGATTCGATCAGTTGCCTGCGCAGCACCGTGGCCGTCGCAAACTGGCGCCACATGACGATGGAAGCAGCCAGGCTCATGACCGTGCCGCTGAAGCTGTGGCTGCGGGCCATGGCCAGCATGGCCGGATCGGCCTGGGTCAGCGCCAGTGCCTGGTGCAGGACGCCGTAAGCCACTGCAAATACCGCCGTGGCCACCAGCGGGCGCAGAAGTGCCAGCATGCCGACGAACAGGCTGATCATGACGTAGTTGGTGGTGTTGCTGCCCACCCATTGGTCCATCACAGTCAGGGCAATGCCGAAAGCCAGGATCCAGCCCGAAAGAAGCAGCTGCGCCAGCTGGACCAGGGCGGGGCGGGGCGATGGGGTTTGGCGGATGTGGTTGGCCAGTACCCACAGCACGGTCACCCCCGCTGCGCAGATGCAGTGCACCCAGCCAATGGCGTTGTTGTAGCGCCCCACGGGCCCGGTGGCAGGAAGCAGGCCCCAGAAATACACCATGTAAGCCACGTTGACGGCGAAAGTCAGGGTGGCAAATGCACGGAAACGCATGACCGCAATCCACGCGCCCTTGCCCTGTACATGGTCAACGTCCAAAATAGTGGTCCGCACCCAGGTAGTGAATTGGTGGCTGGAAAGTGGCATGCAGCGAAGGCTCAACGACGGGTAGTACTTGCTTCGTTGAGCTTGCCATCAATGGCGTAAAAAAACAAATGGCTTTTACCCGTAGGCGCACACAACAGCGCCAAACCGGGCACAGTGCAAAGGTTTCCACGAAAGATCCGGACATGACCACCATCTACGATTTCGAAGCCCAGCAGATCAATGGCAAGACCGTGTCGCTGGACCAGTTCAGGGGCAAAGCCATGCTCATCGTCAACACGGCCAGCGCCTGTGGCTTCACGCCGCAGTTCGCCGGGCTCGAAGAGCTGCACAAGACCTATGGTCCCAAGGGGCTGGTGGTGCTGGGTTTTCCCTGCAACCAGTTCGGTGCCCAGGACAGCGGCACCAACGACGAGATTTCGGACTTCTGCCAGGTGAACTACGGGGTGTCCTTCACCATGATGGCCAAAGTGGATGTCAATGGCACCAGCGCCCACCCCTTGTATCAGTGGTTGTGCAAGGAAGCCCCTGGCCTGCTGGGTTCCAAGTCGATCAAGTGGAACTTCACCAAGTTTCTGATTGCCAAGGACGGAACGGTACTCAAGCGCTACGCCCCCACTGACACGCCGAAGAGTCTGGAGGCGGATATTGAGGCAGCCTTGGGGTCTTGATCGGTCAGCTTGTGTGATGGGCTGTTATTTCCGTATTGGCGCGCGCCGCCGAAAGGATTAGACTGGCCCTTCATCCGACGGAATTCCATAGGCCATGTGTTGGCCTATTCGGATTGCAGCGCAGGACGATTCTCAGGAGTTCATGCATGGACCGCATTGGTTGGCGCACGAAAGGGTACAGACGCCTTGCTGCTTTGGGGTTGGGTCTGATTGCCTTCAACGGCCACTGCGCTGAAGGCGGGGAAGACTTGGGTTTGAGTCTGGATGCCGGGGTGATGTACGAAGACAACGTTACCCGCGGCAAACTCGATAGCGACAAACTTGCGGACAGCGCACACACCCTATCCGTTGGGAAGGCGGTGACATTTTGGCTGGCGCCCAACTACCGCATGGTGGTGAACGCTGGGGTGGGTGCTCAGAGTTTCCAGACCTATACCAAGCTGGGGAATGTCAATGTCGGTATTGATGGTGAATTGCAATACCGACCGGATGCTGGATTTTTTGCACCGACTCTTTCTGTGTTTGGCAAGGCGGGCTACGAGGACTACGGTTCGTTTGCCCGCGATGGGGCCCGCTATGCAGTGGGCCTGTCGATTCGTCAACTGTTGACCGATAGGATCAGCGCTTTTGCTGCGTTGACCGCGCACACCCGCCGTGCCCAAAGTGCGGTATTCACCACAGGGGAAGGGTCCCTGCGCTTCAACCTGGACTACATGCGCAGTGATCGGCAAACGGTGTACTTGGGGGTGGAGTTTCGGCAAGGGGATATCGTTTCCACCGGGAAATCCTCACTGGAGAATGTCACCATTGCCCAGGTCCTGGTGTCGGATGATGCCTTTGAGGGCAAAAATTACTTCAGCTACCGCATGCCGGGCAAGACGGCGCTGGTCAATATTGGCTACAACCATGCCTTGGGACCGCAGAGTGCCTGGGATGTTTCCTGGCGCTACATCGAAGCCACTCCAGATGCACGGCCATCCTGGGCCACATCGCCACGCAGTTACGTGAGCAACCAGGTGTTCGCGAATTTCCTGTACCGGTTCTGAGGACGATGCTATGGCTACGCGCACGGTGATTGCCCCCTGGTTGCTGGCCTTTGGTTTGCTCCTGGGGTTGGGGGGGTGTGGCGGTGGCGACAAGGCCGCCGACGTTTTTCCCGGGGAAAAATCGGGAGTCACGGCGACCAGTGGTCCGGACAGTTTTCTGGTGTTTCCCAATCCCCAGAAGCAGGACGACGGAAGCCTCCAGACCACTGTCCAGGACTACGCCTTGGCCTATTACCAGGCGGTGGATCCGAACAACGAGCGCACGACACTGGCTGCGTTCAAGGCCAAGAACAAGATTGGGCAGGCCTTGGGCACGGATGAACGCGAAGTGTCGGTCATTTTCGGAGATCAGCGTGACCTCGGGTATGGGCGCAAGATGACCGGCCGCATGAACAACGACGGCACCATCGCCTTCGTGGTGGAAAACTATCTGGTCGGCGGGTATGGTCCCTACTCCTCGCTCAATCTCGAGGCTGCCATCATGGGTGAAAGCAAATGGCACCTGGGGACCAATGGCATCGAGTTCAGTGTGGTGCAGTCGGGTACGGCCAATCCGTCTGGAACCTTGATCGCAACGCCTACCGTGAAGTTCCTGAAGTTCTTCACGTTTGACCCTGTCACGGGGGCGCGGCTTAACATGATCAACCTCGACGGTCGGGGCGACAAGGCAATGCCCACGGTGTGCATCAGCTGTCATGGCGGGCGGGCCGAGCCCTTGACACCGGTGACTGCACCCGCAGTCCGTGGCCTGTTTGGTCGCATGATGCATGTGGGCAGTGTGGCGGACCGCACCTCGAATGCCTTGGGAGGAATACGGGGAGACACCGGGGCACAGGCCCATGCCTTCGAGCCGACGTCATTCGACTTTTCCTCGTTGGCAGGCTATCAACGGTCCGATCTGACCGCGCGCATCCGCGAACTCAACAAGATGGTGCTGTGCACTTTTGTCCGCCCGGCTGGCACGGCGGTGTCGGCTCCGCAGGACAATTGTCCGAATGCCAGCTTTCAGCGCCGTGAGGGCAATTACATGGAGTACGACGGTACGGCGGCAGAATCACTCAAGAATATCTACACCGGGGCAGATTTGATGAGTGGCGCTGAGCTTGCCACCGAAACCTATGTCCCTGGCGGTTGGTCCGGGCAGACCACGCTGTACCAGAACACCGTATCCAAAGCCTGCCGGGTGTGTCATGCACTGCGGGGCATCTACAACCAGAGTGACCTGGACTTCCAGTCCTACGCCAAGTTCTCCGGCTTCTCCGATCGCATCAAGGTTCACGTGGAGGACCGGGGCAACATGCCGCTGGCCAAGCTCATTTATGACAAATTCTGGTCTGACTCCACCATCTATGGCCCGATGCAGACGTTTCTGGGCAGCACCAATAAGCCGGGGCGACCCGTGGCCGACCCCGGGCCGGACCGTGTGGTCAAGGCCACGTCGATACAGCTATCGGGGGCCATGAGCCTTTTTTCGTCGGGTTACCAGTGGACAGTGTTCTCGTCGGCACCGGCCGGCGCTTCCTTGACCAACGCGACCACGGTCAACCCGACGCTGACGGTACCGGGTTCCGGAACCTATGAAATTGATCTGGTCACCAACAACGGCACCACCACCAGCACTTCGAAGCGGCTCAAGGTCGTTGTCGATACGGCACTGGCTTGGAATCCGACCGCCTTGCGATTTGCGGATATCAAGGGCATTTTGCAGGGTGCTGCGGGCTGCTCTGGCTGTCATACGCCGGGAGGCGGGCCGCCCATTGCCTATACCGACATAGACCGCAATGCCAGCGGTGGCGTGGATGCTACCGATGAGCAGTGGTTCTATACGGAGCTGCGCGGACGCATCAACTTCACAGACATTGCTGCGAGCCCGCTGCTGCGCAAGCCAACGGGCCACCACCACAATGGGGGGACCATCTGGGATTTGACTACCTACCCCACACCGGGTAACAACAACCGATTGGGCTACGACCAATTTGTGGCCTGGATACTGAACGGAGCCCCATACAACTGACAGATTCCCGCGTACTGTCGCTCGTAGTGAGCCTGAAAGCGATACGTGAAAGTCAAGCTCGCCCTGTGGGCTCAGTAGCTGCGGCGGGGGCCGGAGTAGGCATCCTTGGTAAACACGAAAGGCGTCGTGCGCCCGACGATAGCCTCAATCAACGCCAATTCCTGGTCCGTGTGGTTCAGAAACGGTGCGCTTCGGATGTTGTTGCCGGTGCCTCCATCCTTGACGATGTACAGTGGCCGGTCGTGGTGGCGTGCCGTCACGCTTTCCTTGCTTTGGGGGTCGTCCGTGGCTTGCACCTCGGTGGCGCCGTAGCATGTGCAGAAGTAGGAGCGTTCGGGGTCCGATTCCACATAGAAGCCGGTTCCCCGAATGCCGATGGTGGCGGTGGCGGTCGTGACCTTCATGGGCGAATTGCGGGAAACGGAGAGCAGCTTTCCCGTCAGCAGCCTCAACCCGGCCGTGATGAACCCACCCACGGCATTGTCCCCGCTGCCGGTCTGGGCCTCCAGTGTCAATCGGCTTTCGCTGCGCACGATCATGGCTTGGGTGCCAACGGCAAAAATCAGCTCGCTGTTGCGTCCAGTCTGCACCGTGTCCCCGGGCTTGATGGTGGTGTTTTGTGCTGCAGGCTTGTCATTGACAAGAACCTCTCCGCTCAATCGGTAAATCGACTGACCGGGCGGCAATGGCCCGGGGCGGCTGCCCAGAAAGCTCTGGGCCCAAGCATGGGGTGAGGCGCTGCTCCAGGCACTCAAGGCCAAGGCGCGTATGAGCCACTGTCGACGGGGATCGTCCAGATCTTTATGAAGGTACATGGCGCACACCTCGCAGGGCAGTTGGTCGGTATGCCGATTATCACGTTCTGTCCAATGCCGCGTCCAGCATTTCCACCCAATGCCGCACCGGCGTGGGGGTACCGCTTTGCAGGTGGGTGATGCAGCCGATGTTGGCGCTGATGAGCACTTCGCCTTCCTTCGGCGCCAGGTGCTTGAGTTTGCGGTCGCGCAGCTGGGTCGACAACTCCGGGTTCAGCACCGAATAGGTACCGGCCGAGCCGCAGCAAAGGTGCGACTCGTTGCAGGCCTGGCGCACCGCAAAGCCCAGTGCCGCCATGTGCTGCTCGACACTGCCGCGCAGCTTCTGGCCGTGCTGCAGTGTGCAGGGGGGGTGGTAGACCAGTGCGGCTGCCTTGCTGGCATCGACGCGCGCTTTCAGCACTGGCACCAGCGCGGGCAGCAGCTCGCTCAGGTCGCGGGTCAGCGCGCTGATGCGCGCGGCCTTGGCGGCGTACTGGGGGTCGTGGCGCAGGATATGACCGTACTCCTTGACCGTGACCCCGCAGCCCGAGGCGTTCATCACAATGGCCTCCACGCTGCCGTCCACAACATGGGGCCACCAGGCGTCGATGTTGGCACGCATCTCGTCCATGCCCCCATCCTGGTCGTTGAGGTGGAACTTGACCGCGCCGCAGCAACCGGCCTTGGGCGCCAGCAGCGTCTGGATGCTTGCGGCGTCGAGCACGCGCGCGGTGGCGCTGTTGATGTTGGGTGCCATGGACGGCTGGGCGCAGCCCGCCAGCATCAGCACCTTGCGTGCGTGGGTGGCGGTGGGCCAGGCACCGCCGTCGCGGCGGGCGGGCACCTTGGCCTGCAGCTTGGCGGGCAGCAGGCTGCGTATCGACTGGCCCACGCGCATGGCCGGGCCGAACCAGGGCGAGGGCAGGCCTTCCTTCAGGGCCCAGCGCACGGCGCGTTCGCCAGTCGGGCGCGGCACCTTGGCGTCGACCAGCTTGCGGCCGATGTCGAGCAGGTGGCCATAGTCCACCCCGCTGGGGCAGGTGCTTTCGCAGTTGCGGCAGGTCAGGCAGCGGTCCAGGTGCATCTGGGTGGCGCGCGTGGGCGTGGCGCCTTCGAGCACCTGCTTGATCAGGTAGATGCGCCCGCGCGGGCCGTCAAGCTCGTCGCCGAGCAGCTGGTAGGTGGGGCAGGTGGCGGTGCAGAAGCCGCAGTGCACGCACTTGCGCAGAATGGCTTCGGCGGCTTCGCCGTCGGTTGTCTGGGCGTATTCGGGGCTGAGCGTGGTTTGCATGGTGGGAAAGGGGCAGGCTCAGAAATCGGGATACAGGCGTTGCGGGTTGAAGATGCCCTGCGGGTCGAAGTGTTGCTTGACGCGCCGGGCAATTACTAGGGTGGCTGCATTTTCAGTGCCAAATCCGGTGCTGTCCGCCGTGGGTTGTGCGTTGGTGGCTACAAAAATGCTAGCGTGTCCGCCGACCCGGCGTGCGGCCGACTGCAGGGCGGCTGCGGCCTCGACCGGAGCCCAGACCCAGCGCATGCCCCCTTGCCATTCCACCAGCTGAGGCCAGGGCAGCTCCAGCGCCGGGGCAGTTTGCGGCAGGCTCAGTCGCCACAGTGCACGGTCTTCGCCCGGGCGGGTAAAGAACGGCAGGGTCTGGTGGCGCAGCTGTTCCCAGTCGGGCGCAGTCTTGGCGTTGTCCAGCTGCTTGCCGGGCAGGTCGTTCAACATGCGCAGACAGGCGGCCTCGACCGCAGCCGCCGCGCCGCGCAGGCGCACGAACAGCAGTTCGGGCTGGTGCGGGGCGGTGTCGTCGCGTACCCAGCAGCTGGCATTGAGCGGCAGCGGCTGGCCGCCCCAGCGGTGCAGTTGCTCCAGGGCCGCGGCCTGGCCCACCTGGAACACCAAAGTGGCTTCGGCTGCCGGCAGCGGCAGTACCTTGAGCGACACCTCGGTAATCAGACCCAGCGTGCCCATGGAGCCGGCCAGCAGGCGCGAGACGTCGTAGCCGGCCACATTCTTGATGACCTGCCCGCCGAACGTGAGGTGCTGGCCCAGGCCGTTGACCATCTGCACCCCGAGCACGTAGTCGCGCACGCTGCCGACGGTGGCGCGCGCCGGGCCGGCCAGGCCCGCGGCCACCATGCCACCCACGGTTGCGGGGCCCACGGCGGTGCTGGCGCTCCAGCTTAAATGCGGTGGCTCGAAGGGCAGGTACTGGTTTTTCTCGCGCAGCGCGGCTTCCAGCTCGGCCAGTGGCGTCCCCGCGGCGGCCGTGATCACCAGTTCACTGGGTTCGTAGGCACGGATACCGCGCAGCGTCCGGGTGTCGAGGACCTCGCCCTGCAGGCTGTGGCCCAGGAAATCCTTGGTACCGCCACCACGAATGCGCAAGGGGGTGCGCGTCTGGTGGGCCTGGGCGATGCGTTCGATGAGGGCTTGCAGGGCAGATTCCATGGCCGCCATGGTAGCGGCAAGCCCCGCTCCTGCCTGTGAATTTTTCGCAAGAACTGCTTGAAAAATGGCCGGATCAGGCGCTGCCGCCGCCGCGTGTGAGCACCCTTGCCACCACCCGGCCCACCACATAAATCTGCGGGCCTTCACTGCCGGAGTCCGATGTGAAATCGGTTGGACTAAAGGTCTCCTGCATTTGACCGTCATCGGCGCTGAGCACAATGTCGCCGCGCAGCGTGCGCACTGCGCGACGCAGCACGTACCGACCTTGTACGCGCAGCACGTACACATCAATGCCAGTGCCAAACCATTTGATCCCGGGGTTATAGATCACCAAGTCGCCGACCGGTGCAAAGGTAGGCATGTCGGTGGCGTTGACCTGCATGATCAGGCATCCGGGGACGATGCTGGTGTGCTGCAGGGTTCCGGGCTGCAAAAACAGGGGCATCAATTCATCGGGTGAATCCTGGCCATGCAGTTGCAGGGCAATGTAGCGATCGTCAATCAGCATGGCATTGGTGGAGCCCCCCACCAATTCATTGACATCCACATTGAGCAGCTGCGCAATCTGGGGCAGACGCCACAGGTCGGGCAGTCCCTCGCCGGAAAGCCACTTGCCAGCGGTGGCGCGCGTAATGCCAAACAGTGCCGCCACGGCCTGCCCTCGCCCGTGTCCGCGGGGAATGTGGACATGGCGGTCGAGAACTGCATTGAATTGCTCTGCAAAAAAGCGCCGGAAATCCTGTTCGGCCTGCGCAGTTTCGGGACGCGATCCATCGGGGGAGGAAGAAGTCATGGCTGCATTGTGGCCAGTGCTGGCTGGGTACGCAAAGCTTTTGGGCAAACACCCAATGTCGTATTAAGTTTGTGGGCGGACTCGATGGACCGGTCTATAGAAGCAAATATCCGTTTATATGCATTGCATCATTGTTTAATTTCGTTAAAATTGTAAACAATAATATACGCAAATGCACATCGGTGTGATTAATTAATCACACTGTCTGCGCGATAAACGCTGTACAGCATGAAGAAGTACAAAACAATACATCAGGGAGTGATGGTGATGGGGCTGGTGCTGGCCGCCATGGCAGTCGCCCATGCCCAGACCAATGCCGAGCGCGATGCTGCAGAACAGCGCCGCGCGCAGGAGCGCCAGACCCAACTGCGTGAACAGCAGGAAACTGCGGTTGATGCCCGCCTGGGTGCTGCATCTGCGCCTGCGCAGCGTTTGCCGCAGCAAGAGTCTCCCTGCTTCCCGCTCCACCACATCGAACTGCAGGGCCCAAACGCAGGGCGCTTTGGCTGGGTCATCGGCAGCCTGTCGGGAGCACAGCACGACGACAGTCCCTTGCGCAAATGCATTGGTGCGCTTGGCGTAGGCGTGCTGCAGCAGCGTGCCCAGCAAGCCTTGGTGGAGCGCGGCTTTGTCACCAGTCGCATCGTGGTGCAAGGGCAAGACCTTCGCGGCGGGCGGCTGGTGCTGACCGTGCTGCCAGGCACACTGGCTAACCTGCGCACCGAGACAGAAGTGCCGACAGACAGCCTGCGCAATGCCATGCCCATGCGCGCGGGTGACATCCTCAACCTGCGCGACATCGAGCAAACCCTGGAAAACCTGCAGCGTGTACCCACTGTGCAGGCCGACATACAAATTGCACCTGCGGCCACTCCCGGCCAAAGCGACCTCATCATCCGCCGCCAGGTCGCCACCCCCGTGCGCCTGAGCCTGGCACTGGACGACAGCGGCGCCAAGACCACCGGGCGCTACCAGGCCACCGCCACCCTGTCGTGGGACAACCCGCTGGACCGCAACGACCTGTTCTATGTGAGCTACGGCAGCGACGCCCAGGGCGGCGACCCCGGCCCGCGCGGCAACCAGAGCACCACCGTGCACTACTCGCTGCCCTGGGGCTACTGGGCCTTTGGCCTCACCGCCAGCGACAGCGGCTACTACCAGACCGTGAATGGTGCCGTCACCGGCTACGTCTACAGCGGCAGCTCGGGCAGCACCGAACTCAAAGCCAGCCGCCTGTTCTTCCGCGACGCCACCCAGAAAAGCACCGTCTACCTCAAGACCACCGAACGCCACGCGCGCAACTTCATCAACGGCACCGAAGTGCTGGTGCAGCGCCGCGCCAGCACCCTGTGGGAGCTGGGCCTGGAGCACAAGGCCTTCATCGGCAGCGGCACCTTGCAGGCCAGCCTGGCCTACAAGCGCGGCACGCGCGACTTCGACGCCCTGGCAGGCCCCGCTGGGCTACCAAGCCAGCCTGCGTTTGCAGGGCACGGACGTGGCCCTGGCCGCCCCGGACCGCTTTGGCCTGGGCGGGCGCGCCACCGTGCGCGGCTTTGACGGCGAAATGGGCCTCAGTGGCGACACCGGCACCCTGCTGCGCCAGGAACTGCAGTGGAACCTGGGCGGCGCCTGGGGCCAGCTCTACCTGGCGCTGGACGCCGGTGAAGTCGGAGGCCCCGCCACGGCAGGCCTGGAAGACCGCTTCATGGCCGGCACCGCCTGGGGCTGGCGCCTCAGCGGCAAGCACCACAGCCTGGATGCCTTCGCTGGCCGCCCCCTGCACACCCCCGCCACCGTGCGCACCGGCGAAACGGCGGCGGGGTTTTCGTTCAACCTGAATTTCTAGTTTTTAGCAACCGCAGCAAACGCTGCATTTTTCCAAAAGGGAACCCCATGAAAACCACTTTCACCACCACCGCACTCGTTGCCGCCTTGCTGGCCGCCAGCAGCAGCGCCGCACTGGCGCAGAGCGCCAACTTCACGGGGCCAGGTCTGGGGGTGGTCGTATCCGCTCAGCAACACCGCATTGACCGCGATCCCGCGTGGACTAACGACATGGGCTCCAACAGCACAGCAACTGCGCTGGTTGGTTCCTGGGGCATTGCATCAGGCCAACACTGGGTTACCACCGTTGGGCTCGACATTGGCCTGGGCAATACCGAGTACTTCCGTGAAACTGCCAGTGGTATTACCTCCACCGCCAAAGTGAAGCAGCACTACGCGCTTTCCGTAGCACCGGGATACCGCTTGGGCAACGAAAGTTTGGTCTATGCCAAAGTTGCCCTGCACTCACTCGCTATCGACTACGAAGCAACGAACGCGACCGCTTATGCGCGCACCCACCAGGGCTATGGCCTCGGTGTGGGCTATGCCCAGGCACTGGCAAAGAACATCGAACTGCGCGCAGAACTGGAAACGATCGCTTATGGCTGGGAAACCACAGCCAACAACGTCAAGTTGGCCCCCCGTCAGAACAACCTGAACTTCGCGCTGGTCTACAAGTTCTAAGCCCTCACTACCGGGCGGCAACAGCTGCCCGGCACCGAGTTCCCCCTGTTGATTGCCCTGCCATGAACCACCTCCTCCACCGCCTCATCTTCAACGCAACACGCGGCCAGATCATTGCCGTGGCCGAGACTGCCCATGCCAGCGGCAAGGCCGCCAGTGGGGAGGGCGGTGTGGGCCGGGTTTCTATGCCAAACTGGCCTGCAGCCCGCACATCCATTGTGGATACTACTATCAAATGCATAGCGTTTGCAGCAGCCATCGTATGCGCGGGTCTGGCCCCGGCGGCATGGGCCCAAGGCGTACCGGCCACCACCGTCGTCGCCAACGCGGCAGCCCCGGCAGGGCAGCGCCCCACACTCACCACCAGCGCCAGCGGCACCCCCCAAGTCAACATCCAAAGCGCCGTGGGGGGCGTGAGCCGCAACCAATACACCCAGTTCGATGTGGGTGCCAACGGCCTCGTACTCAACAACAGCCCCATCAGCAG
Source organism: Rhodoferax sp. (assembly GCA_008015235.1). Classification (GTDB taxonomy): domain Bacteria; phylum Pseudomonadota; class Gammaproteobacteria; order Burkholderiales; family Burkholderiaceae_C; genus Allorhodoferax. The sequence goes on from SSFF01000006.1 coordinate 15,607, forward strand.
CAACACCCAGCTCGCAGGCTGGGTGGCAGGCAACACCAACCTGGCCGGTGGCAGCGCCAGCATCATCTTGAACGAAGTCAGCTCCGCCAACGCAAGCCTTCTGCGCGGCTACATCGAAGTGGCAGGGCAGAAAGCCGAAGTCGTCATCGCCAACCCGGCGGGCATATCTGTCAACGGAGGCGGCTTCATCAACGCCAGTGGAGCGACGCTGACCACCGGCACCCCGCAGTTCAGCGGCAACACCCTCACCGGCTACCAGGTGGGAGGTGGCACCATCAGCGTCAGCGGAACCGGCCTGGACAGCGCCAGCACCCCCATCACCACCTTGCAGGCGCGCCAAATCATCCTCCAAGGCGCCGTCCACGCCCAAGACCTGCGTGTCAATGCCGACAACAGCACAGGCAGCGCCAATGCCGTCGCCATCGACGTGGCCGCCATCGGCGGCATGTACGCCAACACAATCACCATCCTGGCCACAGGCCAAGGCGCTGGCGTCAACAACGCAGGCACCCTGCAAGCCAACGCCGGCAGCTTCACCCTCAGCGCCGACGGCAAGGGTATGATATCCAATAGCATAGACAACGCCAGTCAATCGGGCAGCAGCAGCGGTCAGACCAAAGCAGCCATCAGCGCAGGCACTGTTCGCATCACCGATGATGCCGCGCAAACCCAGCTAACTGGCAACACCGGAGCGCAGACCGTCGCAAGTTTGAATCGCGATACCCAAAATGCCAATACGGTGGCGCAGCGCCAAGATGTACAGGCCATGAAACAGACCGTCGAGACCGAACGGGCGATTAAGAACGAGGCTGTCAAGCAACTCACCACGCTGACCGATGAAGCCTACCGGGTCATGTTCAAAGAGGTACCCAAGTTTTACAAGGTAACGTGTCCAGCCAATACGAACTGCACTACACATCCCGAAAAGGCAGTAGTACAACTGGTAGACAAAGACACCCAAACTGAACTAGCCAACGCTCCGAGTGGTGCTGTGCTGGCTGTGAACGGCATCGACAACCCACTAGAACGCGCTGGTCAACTGGCGATGCAAAATGCTGAGCCCGTAAACAAAACGGAGCAGAACCCTGAGGGCGAGAAGCCCCGCACGATCTACCTCATGCACTACGTTCCCGCCAACAATGGATTGAGTGAACTCATGATCGCAGCCTATGAAAAAAGCCTTGCCTCCACGTTGGGTTACTCCAACCAGGATGAGGCCTACGCCGCCGCGATTCAAGCACGGGGGCAGTTAGAGACCACCAGCCTGGGCCACAGTCGAGGCACCATCGTGCAAACGAATGCCAACAATATGCTTGGCGAGCAGAACTTCACCAACCCCAACTTGAGTGTGCGTGGGGTGGGCGGGGCGGTGACGGGGGAGACGTATGCCGAGGCGGCACTCAAAGTCGCCGGTGATGATGCTGCGAAAAACATCACCTTCAACTATTTCAAAAATGACCCGGTCCCGGTGGTTGCAGGCGGCAACTCTGGAGTGATCAGTTTGTCTGAGTTTTGGAAAGTTCTGAGTACATCCAATAGTGCGCACAGTTGCTACGGAACAGGTGCTGCTGGTTGCGCCCAAGTGGAAATACTAACTCCCAGCGCCCCCAAAGACGCAAACCAAAACAATAGCAACTTGATTCGGTATGTCGGTGGTAAGCCTTTTGATGCCAGCGGGAAACCACTAGAACTGAAGAACTGAGGTTTTGTATGAATCGCAAAGTTTTTTACTTGATAGCGTGTCTTGTAAGTGCATGTGTATTAGGCGCTTGCTCGTTTGCATCGCAGCAGCTTTCTGACAAGCGGATGGAAGAACAACTCTTAAAGCCAGGCGCACTGGACTCACCCGTTGCAACCAACTTTGATGAATACCACTTCAAGTTTCTGGATAGGTACAGGATTGTTCATACATGGCCGGTGACATCGGCTTGCAAGTATGCAGGCCGTGGGACGATGTACAGAATGGGAGAAACGTCGTATGGCGAGGTAAATTGGGTGCGTGACATCATCGAAGATGGTGCGGCCACCAAGCAAAGAGATGCAGATCCGGCATGGAACTTCGACCGCTTCGTGCGCAGCATGAAAGTGCAGCGACCAGTCTATGACACGGTGAATGGCGTGCGCGGTATTGTTCGTTATGAGGAGAACGAAGAAGGCTTGCAGCCGATTTGCTTTGAGGCTTGGGTGGGCAGTAGTCATTCGCTGGTAATGCGTTTGCACAAACGGGACATTGCAACTTGGAAGTCACAATGGTCTTCTTACAACCCGTCTGGAGTTTGGACGGAAAAGTTCATTGGGGTCAATCATTGGCAAGTACTTGAGAATTCCGACGAAAATTTGAGAACGTCAGGGACAGGGGGGTGGTTTCGCAGTTACCTGATACCCGTTGGCGACACTGGCTATACGCTGGCATTGCAGCTTGGAGCAACCCAACAATCACTAGAAAACCCCCAAGCACACGCCGCCTTCCAGGCCATGTTCAAACATCTGATTGAGTCGGTCAGAATCGAACCACTAACCCCGGCCATTGAAGAGGACATGGCACAACTCAAATCCAAAGCATTTGAGATCACTCGCCAAAACTGTTTGCGCATGAAGAGTCCACCTGGGTATTGCAAGAAGTACCTCGCTCCCTGATGAACGCAGGCGTCACCTTTGCCCAGGCCCACCAACTGCGCCCCGGCATTGCCCTCACCGCTGACCAAGTGGCCCAACTCACCAGCGACATCGTCTGGCTGGAAACCAAAGAAGTCACCCTGGGTGACGGCAGCAAGCAAAAAGTCCTCGTCCCCCAGCTCTACGCCGTGCCCCGCGCGGGTGACCTGAGCCCCGGCGGCGCCTTGCTGGCGGGCAACGTGGTCAACATCACCACCAGTGGCGACATCACCAACCGCCACGCCAGCATCCTCGGGCGCGAACTCGTCCAGATCAACGCCGCCAACATCGACAACCTGGCCGCTCGCATCCAAGCCCGCAACCTCAACCTGAACGCCAGCCAAGACATCACCAACACCGGCGGCGCCCTCATCGCCCAAAACAGCCTCAGCGCCCAAGCCGGACGCGACCTCAAAGTACAAACCACCACCCTGGACAGCACCCAGAGCGCCAGCACAGGCAACTTGCAAACCCGCTCCAGCGACATCAGCCGCGTAGCTGGCCTGTACGTCACCGGTGGCAGCACCGTGCAGGCGGGCAACACCGCCACCCTGGACGCCCAAGCCAAGCTCAACCTTGTCTCCAGCCAGGACACTACTCAAGACCGCAGCAGCAACAGCTCCAGCAGCGCCAGCGTGGGCGTGGGGTATAGCAGCACAGCAGGCCTGAACGTCAACGCCAGCGCCAGCGAAAGCAGTGGCCGGGGCAACAGCAACAGCGTCACCCAAAACAACACCCACATCCAAGGCCAACAAATCGCCCTCAAGAGCGGCTCAGACACCACCGTAGCCGGTGCCGTGGTCCAAGCCGACAAAGTGACCGCTGCTGTGGGCGCCAACCTGATCATCGAAAGCCGCCAAGACACCGATACCTACCAAAACCGCAGCAGCAACAGCGGCGGCTCCATCAGTGTCGGCACCCAAGGCGGCTCGGGCAGCATCAGTGTGGGCCAATCCAACACCGATACACGACTACGTTACAGCAACAGTATGACCGGGCAATCAATGGAACCAATCCCCAAACTGGGAGTCCTGGTAAGCCAGCCGATGCATCGAAATTTTTCAACTCTACTGATATGCAGAAAGCCATCAATCAGGCCGAGGCTGCTTATGCGGCAAACCCCGCAGCATTTGCAGATGGCAAGGTTCCAATAACATTCAATCGGCCTATTGGGGAGGGCTATACGGGCAACACAAAGACCAATGTAGACGCCGGAGTTCCTGTCGGCGAATACCGCTGGTCTAACACTGCTACCGTTGGAATTGATCTCAAGACCGGCAAGGCATATACGGCGTTTCCCAACCTCTCCCACGGAACTCAGATGCCAGACCCACTAAAGACTGGAGTGAAGCCATGATCGACATAAGTCTGAATCATGCGGCGCAGGTTGTAAGTCAAATCGGCGAAGACATTGCGGAACATTACCAATACCTTGAAGAGTTGAATGCGCTCGACTTCACGAAAGAAGATCAGGCTCTTTACGCAATTCGAAAATGGCTATTGACACCACTAAATCCTCACTTTAAGGAAACTGAAATAGGGCGATACCAGAAGAAAGAAGCCTGTCGCTACTGCCTAACAATGGGTAAACCGTTTGGCAACGTGTGGCTACCTGGTATTGATGGTGACTCTAGCTTCAAGCAATACAGCATGGAGCATTGGAAAAAAGAGATGGTGCGATTCCAACTTCTTCTTTGGACCGAACTGTTCCCCGATGACCCCTACCGCCCAGCTAACTTGAGTCAATACCGCCAACGTGTTGATTGGAATTTCGTTCATTTTCCGCATATGCCCGAGATGTGGGGGGGAGCAGAGTACAAGCCTTGGTAAGACGGGTTACTTGAGAACTGTTCTGCAGTTGCGACCCAGCACCCATGAACACCCAAACCCACCGCCTCATCTACAACCCCAGCCGGGGCTGCCTCATGGCGGTGGCAGAAGCCAGCCGCAGCAGCGACAAGACCAGCGCATCCGCTGTCCGCACAAGCAAGCGTAGCCGCCGCGCACACCCTTCGTTGCGCACTGGTGTTTATGCACCAAATTGGCCTCCGGTCCAGGTAAATATTGCGCAAGAAGCTACTAAAAACGTAGCAATTACAGTACCCACATCGGGCCTGATGAGCAGCGGCGGCCTGGACGTGAGCGTGGGCACCCGCGACCAAAGGACTGACCAGAAAAACACCCGCACCACAGCTGCCGCCAGTACCGTAGGCAGCACAGGGGGCAATGTCACCATCACTGCGGGGCAGACCTACACCCAACGCGGCAGCGACGTACTGGCCAGCGCCACCACACCCGGTGCAGGCAACATCGACATCACGGCCAAGAAAGTGGACATCGTTGAAGCGCGAGAAACCAGCGCCAGCCAGACCGAGACCAAATTCGAGCAAAGCGGCATCACCCTGCCCTTGGCGAAGGTGTGGCGGTTGCCACCAATGAAGAGCTGAGCAAGAAGCTCAACGCGATCTACGGCACCGACGTTGCATCCGCCCAGCGCTTTATGCTCGCGGTGCGATTGACCACAGCGATTTCCGGAGCAACAGGTGCGGCCAAGGCGGCGAGTGCCGCAGGCAGTGCGGGCGAACAGGTCGCCAAGGCTGCAAGCAAACAGCTCGACAAAATTCTGGATGAAAAAGCGCTGCAAGCCTTGCTGCGCAGTGGCGGGGCGTTGGACAAGGCGGGCAACCCCTTGCTCGACATGAGCGCCCTGACGACGGAACAAAAGCGGGTAATTGGCGAGCAACTGTTTGGCCCCAACACAGTCAAACAGATCGTGCCCGAGGGAAAGCAGCTTGCCCGCATGCAGGGTGCAGGCACCAACGGGATTGATGAACTCTACAAAGTCAATCGCCCGGATGTGGACTATGTGAATGTGGAGTACAAGTTCGTGGGAACGGACCGCAAGACGGGTGCGCAGGTGTTGGGCAACACTGCCGATGGAAAACAAGGAAGCACGACTTGGATTGGCGGATCGAGCCGGATTGAAAATGCGGTGGGTGCGGGCAAAAACGCCGACGATATTCGGGATGCGTTGAAGTTGAACAGAGTTGAAAGCTGGGTTGTGACAGTGCGTCCCGATGGCTCCACCGCGGTTCAAGTATTGGATGGATTGGGTAAACCTAAATCAGTGGATACGTCGAAAATCATCCTACCAAGTTTGAATTTGTCAGGAGCTAAACCATGATACGTGCGCCAATGGGTGATGCTGGATATTGGGAGAAGTGGGTTGACTACGGGACCGAAAGGCTGACAAAAGAGTGGGCACTGATTCGTTCCCCGAGTCAGAATCCACTGTACGACCCTCAATACACATTTGATACGAGCCTTGGCACGGCACGGCTTTTGTTGAGGAAGTACTCCTCCGGCGCCCCCATCTCCGACCTATCCCAACACTTCCCCGGCCTGCTAGACGCCTGGGAACTCTCCAACCGCCTGAGCGATGAGGTCTGCAAAGAACATGGTTTGCAGACCTGCCGCGACTGGGACTTCTCGTTGACCAACCTGAACCACTACAACTGGTGCTTCTGGCTGGTGGGTTTGGGCTTGTGCCTGGAAGTCCCAAACGACCAATGGCAGCGCCTGTTGACCTTGATCGGAGGTGAAGGCGAAGACTTATTGCTGGACCGCGTCATCGCCAGCCGAACACCCGCGCGGCGCATTGGTACAACCCTGCTACATGCCAAACCCTATGCGCGCCTGGTAAAGGCAGTCGATGCACCCAAGGATCAACAGGCCACGCTGCTGCGCGACTTTGTGGAGCACTGGTACGCCGAGCTCAAACGCCCCGCGCCTAAGAGCAAGAAGGCACCCACCATCGAGCCCTTTTGGTACATCTACGGCGACCCCGAGAAGCACCCGCTGGAAATGGGCAGTTACTTTGGCCGCTGGTGCATCGAAGCCGCAGCAGCCGCCAAAGCCTTTGGGCTGGACGACAGTCTGTGCCTGGGGCACGAACACTACCCCGGCGACCTGCTTCGCCCCAGCGGACCTAGCACCCACCCCCGGCGGGAAGAGCCAAAACAAGGGTTGCTCGCAAGACTGTTTGGGAAGAAACCTGGATAGCTCCCCCTGGCGACCACATCAACCTTAACTCCCTCCATAGCCGCTAATGGGGAAGTTGGTGGGGGCTGTTGGTTTTGAGGCAAATCATGTGCCAAATCGGCCTGCAGCCCGCGTACATATTGCGCAAACAGCTACTAAAAACGTAGCAATTTCCGTGGCCATAGCAGGCAATACCGATTCAATCGGAAAAAACCGTCAACCTCAACGCCCAGCGCAACCTCAACATCGTCTCCACCCAAGATAGCAACAAAGAAGAAAGCGATACCTTATTTATGATTTTCAAGACCTCAAACCTGGCACTCGCCGCCATGCTCGCGCTGACGGCCAACGCTTGTGCATATGCAGCAGACTTGCAACCCGGCACGATACAGACAACCGCCTCCATGGTGTATCCCGACGCCTCGGAGTTGCGTGTCCGCCCCACCGAAGTGCAGATTGTCAAAGCCGAGCAGATGCAGAAGAACATGGCGGGCAAGGTCGCGTTGGGGGTGCTGATGTTTGCCTTGGGCGGTGGTACCGGCTACACCAGCAGCAGCAAAGACAACATGGTGGGCCGCACAATTGACGGCGTGGAAGACCGCAGCAACCTGCGGATTGGCGACGCCAATGAGTTTGCCAGCCACTTGCAAACTACGGTGTACACGGCACTACAGGGCAACACCGAATGGGCGAACAAGACGTTCAAGCACCCCATCACCGTGGCGGGTGGCGTGGTGAACCTGGTGTACGAGGGCCTGACGGGTGACGACGCCACGCTGTACCGCCTGAAGGCAGACTGGGTGGTCTACAAGCGCCGCGAGTCATTCACCCTGTTTGGCGCACCCCACACCACGGTGGACTGCAGCTACCAGTCTCCCACTCCACTGTCTCAAGCCGCCTGGGCAGAAAACAATTACGCACTGGTGAAGTCCGAGTTGGACGCCATGCTGCCAGCCTGCGAGCAAAAAGTGGTGGCTTCATTGCCAGACTTGCTCAAAGACTGACCGGGTTGGAGGGCGTTTGTGTTGGCGAGAGCACCGATGAAAGTGTCTATAGCCCCAGCCTCTTGTGACAAGCTAGTAGCGGATGCGGGGCGGTTGCAGGCCTCAGTCCGCCAGCTGCATGAAGTTCACCGGCAGGCCCGCGGTGCTTACCTGGCGGTAGAACACGCTGCCGGAGTCCGGCAGCAGCGCCAGTTCGTCGTCGGGGCGGCCCTTACGGGCGCTGGTCACGTACAGGGTGCGCAGGTCTTCACCGCCGAAGCAGGGCATGGTCGGGCACTGGGCAGGCAGCTCCATTTCCTGCTGCAGGCTGCCGTCGGGGGCAAAGCGGCAGAGCATGCGGCCTTCGTACATGGCTGCGGTGTAGTGGCCGTGCAGGTCCACGGCGGCGCCGTCGGGGCGGCCCTGGTAGCGGCGGTCGCGCCAGGTCCAGTCTTCGGGCTTGGGGGCCAGGCGCACAAAGTCAGCACGGCTGCCCAGCACGTTGGTGCTTGCGGCGTGGCTGAAGGCGTAGACAGTGTGGCGCGGGGTGTCGGCCCAGTAGAGGGTGCTGGCATCGGGACTCCAGGCCAGGCCGTTGCCGGTAAGGGCCCCTTCGGCATGGCGCAGCACGTGGACGCTCCCCTGGCGGCAGTCAATGGAGTACAGGGCGGCCGCGTTGCAGGCCTTGGTTTCGTCCACCGTAGTCACCCACAAACGCCCCTGCGGGTCGCATTTGCCGTCGTTGGCGCGTACGGTGGCGGTGTCGTAGGGTAGGGTGGCCAGATGCTCCAATGCGCCGCCCCAGCTGCGTGCGCGGTAGATGCCGTCGCGCAAGGCGATAACCAGCCCGCCCCCCGCCACCGGTGCAATGCACCCTGGTTCGGTGGGCATGTCCCAGCGCTGCACCTCACTCATGTAGGTGTTGGCGCGCAGGACCTGGTGCCCGGCGATGTCGACCCAGTACAGGGTGTTTTCCAGCGGGTGCCAGAACGGCGATTCGCCGAGTTCACAGCGGGAGTTGGGGAGGGTTTGCCAAGGCATGGTGTTTGAAGTGTGCGCGTAGAGGCGCTTTTGTACCAGCAAAAAAAAGCGCCCGAAGGGCGCAAGGCTCCTTCGGGCGGCAATCAACTCACTTCGGTCCCGGTTCGTAACCGGGAATGACCGGGAATCAGCGGTTGTAGGCGGTTTCGCCGTGGCTGGTGATGTCCAGACCTTCGCGTTCGTCTTCTTCGCTGACACGCAGGCCGATGGTCAGGTCCACCAGCTTGAAGGCCACGAAGGACACCACGCCAGACCACAGCACGGTCAGGCCCACGGCCTTGGCCTGGGTCAGCACCTGGCCACCGATGGTGTAGGCGTCGGCAGTGACCATGGCCACGGTCGTCCAGTCGGCCACCAGGCTGGGGCCACCGAGGTTGGGGCTGTTGAACACGCCGGTCAGCAAGGCACCCAGGATGCCGCAGACACCGTGCACGCCGAACACGTCCAGCGAGTCGTCTGCGCCGAGCAGCTTCTTCAGGCCATTCACGCCCCACAGGCCGGCAAAACCCGACAGGAAGCCGATGATCAGGGCACCACCGATACCGACGTTGCCGGCTGCGGGGGTGATGGCCACCAGGCCAGCGACGGCGCCAGATGCGGCACCCAGCATGGAAGCCTTGCCACGCAGCATGGCTTCACCCAGGCACCAGGCCAGCACGGCGGCAGCTGTGGCACCGAAGGTGTTGATGAAGGCCAGGGCGGCGAAGCCGTTGGCTTCCAGCGCGGAGCCGGCATTGAAACCGAACCAGCCCACCCACAGCAGGGAGGCACCGACCATGGTCAGTGTCAGGCTGTGAGGCGCCATGGCTTCCTTGCCGTACCCGATGCGCTTGCCCACCATGTAGGCGCCAACCAGACCGGCCACAGCGGCGTTGATGTGCACCACGGTACCGCCGGCGAAGTCCAGCGCGCCCCACTGCCACAGCAGACCGGCCTTGCTGTTCATCTCGTCCACCACGCCAGCGGCGCTGTAGGCGTCAGGACCCATCCAGAACCACACCATGTGGGCGATGGGAGCGTAGGAGAAGGTGAACCACAGGACCATGAAGGCCAGCACGGCGGAGAACTTCATGCGCTCGGCGAAGGCACCCACGATCAGTGCACCGGTGATGCCGGCAAACGTGGCCTGGAAGGCTGCGAACACGATCTCGGGGATGACCACGCCCTTGCTGAAGGTGGCGCCGTTGGCAAAGGTGCCCGCGGCGTTGTCCCACACTCCGTTCATGAGCAGGCGGTCAAACCCGCCGATGAACGCGTTGCCTTCGGTGAAGGCCAGGCTGTAGCCGTACACGAACCACAGCACCACGATCAGCGAGAACGTGACCATGACCTGCATCAGCACCGACAGCATGTTCTTGCTGCGCACCAGGCCACCGTAGAACAGGGCCAGGCCCGGCACGGTCATCAGGATGACCAGCAGGGTGGCGACCATCATCCAAGCGGTGTCGCCCTTGTTGGGCACCGGTGCGGGGGCCGGTGCAGCTTCGGCGGGGGCGGCAGCAGCGGCTGCAGCCGGGGCCGGTGCGGCAGGGGCAGCTTCAGGAGCGGCGGGAGCAGCTGCTGCAGGCGCAGCAGCGGTGGCCGCGGGGGCGTCGGCCGCAGGTGCGGCAGACTGGGCCAGGGCCACAGAGCCTGCACCGAGCAGGCTCCAACCCAGGACCACAGAGGCGATCAGTTTTTTCATGGTGGGTGTTCCTCAGATTGGAATTACAGGGCTTCCTTGCCGGTCTCGCCGGTGCGGATGCGGATGACTTGCTCGACGTCGTAGACAAAAATCTTGCCGTCGCCGATCTTTCCGGTGCGGGCCGCACCTTCAATGGCTTCGATGACCTGCTCGACCAGGGCGTCGTCCACCGCGGCTTCGAGCTTCACTTTGGGCAGGAAGTCAACCACGTACTCGGCGCCGCGGTACAGCTCGGTGTGGCCCTTCTGGCGGCCGAAGCCCTTGACTTCGGTGACGGTAATACCTTGTACGCCAATACCGGAAAGGGCTTCGCGCACCTCGTCCAGCTTGAACGGTTTGATGATGGCCGTTACTAGTTTCATGGTTTCTCCTGGTTGGGTGGGTGCAGCTGGGAGCTGCGGCCCACGGGGGTCATACATAAGGCTTTCGGGGTTGTGCCCTGCCTGAGCAGGTAGTGGCCCCAGGGGACGGAGGGTGAAAAGCACAAGGCGTGCCAACTTCCAAACCCCATGCCACCCGGCTTCGCCACTTGGTGAAAGCCGATCTATCGGCTAATATGACTGTATAAATAAACAGTTCGCACTGCTTTGGTGCTTTTGTCGATGCTGGTGCAGCCGCGCTGCACTGCTTTTGGGAGGAATGGCCATGGGCTTGTCTTTGGTGCGCAGCCGTGCGTTGCAGGGCCTGCAGGCAGTCGAAGTCACCGTCGAGGTGCACCTGGCCAATGGCCTGCCCAGCTTCTCCTTGGTGGGGCTGGCCGATGTGGAGGTGAAAGAGGCCCGCGAACGGGTGCGGTGCGCCATCCAGAACGCCCGCCTTGACTTCCCCCATAACAAACGCATCACCGTGAACCTGGCCCCGGCCGACCTGCCCAAGGACTCCGGGCGGCTCGATCTGCCCATTGCCCTGGGACTGCTGGCCGCCAGCGGCCAGATCGACGCCAGCCAACTGGCCGGGTACGAGTTTGCGGGCGAACTGTCCTTGTCGGGGGCCTTGCGGCCCGTGCGTGGCGCGCTGGCCATGGCACTGGCCTTGCGCCAGAGCGGGAGCGACAAGCAGCTGGTATTGCCCCCGGGGAGTGCCGAAGAGGCCGCGCTGGTGCCCGATGTGACCGTATTCCGTGCCCGCCACCTGCTGGACGTGGTGCGCCGCTTTGTTCCCACCTCCCTGTCCAACGATGACCTGACCGGTGCGCCCGATCCGCAAGGCTGGGAGCGCATGCAGCCCACGGTGCGCCAGCATGGGATGCCCGTGGCCGACCTGGCAGACGTGAAAGGTCAATCGGCGGCCAAGCGCGCACTGGAAATTGCAGCGGCGGGCGGGCACTCGGTCCTCCTGAGCGGGCCGCCGGGTGCGGGCAAGTCCATGCTGGCACAGCGCTTTGCCGGTCTGCTGCCGCCTCTGGACGACGACCAGGCGCTGGAGAGTGCGGCGGTGCGCTCGCTGGCAGGGCGCTTCGACCTGGCGCACTGGGGCCTGCGCCCCACCGGCAGCCCGCACCACTCGGCCAGCGCGGTGGCCCTGGTGGGTGGCGGGAACCCGCCGCGGCCTGGAGAAATTTCACTGGCCCACCACGGGGTCCTGTTCCTGGACGAGTTTCCCGAATTCACCCGCATGGCCCTGGAGGCCCTGCGCGAACCCTTGGAAACCGGCACCATCACCATAGCCCGGGCGGCACAACGTGCCGAGTTCCCGGCGCAGTTTCAGCTCATTGCCGCCATGAACCCCTGCCCCTGCGGCTACCTGGGCTCCAGCGTGCGGGCCTGCCGCTGCACGCCCGACCAGGTCAGCCGCTACCAGGCCAAGCTCAGTGGCCCGCTAATGGACCGCATTGACCTGCACGTCGATGTGCAGGCCTTGCCAGCCGAACAGTTGCTGCAGTCGGAGGCTGGCGAAGGCAGTGCTGCCGTGCGCACCCGGGTGGGTGCGGCACGCCAGCGCGCGCTGGAGCGCCAGGGCTGCAGCAACCAGGCCTTGGCGGGTGCGGCACTCGATGCGCGGATTCGGACCGACGAGGCGGCGGCACGCTTTGTGGCCCAGGCCGGTGCGCAGCTGGGCTGGTCGGCCCGCGGCACCCACCGCACCCTCAAGATCGCCCGCACCATTGCCGATCTGGCCGCAAGCGACACGGTGGAAGTGGTCCATGTGGCCGAAGCCATGCAGTACCGACGTTTGGGTGCGCGTTAGTTGCTATGAAAAATATAGCTATCTACGCAATACTTATGCGGGATAGGGCCATAAAAACCTGAAAATTGCGGCGTGCGCCGCATCTCAGGCTGCTACCGGTTCTGGCGTTTCGAAATGGGGGCGCCAGCTTTGCTGCCAGGCCCACACGGCACCGGCGGGCATGGGGTGGGCGATGGCATAGCCTTGCCCGCCCTCGCAGCCGTGCTGGAGCAGCAACGCCCCGTGGGCCCGGGTCTCCACCCCTTCGGCCACCAGCGTGCGCCGAAACGCCGTGGACAGCCCGATCACGCCTTCCAGTATGGCCAGGTCGTCGGCATTGTTCAGAATGCCGCGCACAAAACTCTGGTCGATCTTGACGGTCTGTATGGGCAGGTGGCGCAGGTGGTTCAGCGACGAGTAGCCGGTGCCGAAGTCGTCCAGTGCAAACCGAATCCCCAGTGCGCGGCAGCGCTGGATCACCCCGGTGACCAGGCTCACGTCGTCGAGTGCACTGGACTCCAGCACCTCCAGTTCCAGCTGCGTCGGCGCCACGCTGGGGTAGCGTGCCAGCATGTCCTGCAGCTCCTGCACGAAGTGCTCCGACTGCAGGTGCTGCGGGTCGATGTTGACGCTGACCTCCACGTGGTAGCCCTGCTGCTGCCAGGCCACAAGCTGCGCCAGTGCCGTTCCCAGCACCCAGCGCCCCAGTTCCAGGGCCATGGGGTGGTTGTGCAGGAAGGGCAGGAACTCGGCCGGTCGCAGCAGACCGCGTGCAGGGTGCTGCCAGCGGATCAGGGCTTCGAACCCCAGCAGCGCACCGGTGCGCATGTTGACCTTGGGCTGGTAGTACAGGACGAATTCGGAACGGGCGAGCCCGGCACGGATGTTCTGTAGTTGCTCATGCCGGTTGCGCACATCGCTGTCCTGCAGGGTGTCGAAGAAGTTGTAGCGGTTTTTCCCGGCGACCTTGGCCTGGTACATGGCCTGGTCGGCCTGGCGCATCAGCTGTTCGGCATCGACGTCTTCGGGCTGCGGGTACACCGTCACCCCCACGCTGGCCGACACCCGCAGTGGGTGCCCGTGGTATTCAAACGGTTGGGCAGCACTGTGGATCAGGCGGTCGAGCAAGGGAATGCAGCCGTTGGCCGAGGTGATGCCGGTCAGCACCGCCACGAATTCGTCGCCGCCGATGCGTGACAGCGTGTCGTTCTCACGCAGCGCCTTGCGCATGCGCTGGGCCAGCTCGATCAGCAGTTGGTCGCCAGCTTCATGGCCGTGCTGGTCGTTGACCGCCTTGAAGCCGTCCAGGTCCAGGAACAGCACCGCCAGCGGCTGCTCGGTGCGGTGGGTGTGGGCCATGGCTTGACGCAGGCGGTCCGACAGCAGCACCCGGTTGGGCAGGCCGGTGAGCGCGTCGTAGTGGGCGATCTGCAGCAGGCGGCGTTCCTGTTGCTTCTTTTCGGTGATGTCGGAAAACAAGGCCACATAGCGCAGGGGCTTGCCCTGGGCATCGGCCACGGTGCTGATGGTGAGGTGTTCGGCATAGACCTCGCCGTCCTTTCGCCGGTTGACCACTTCGCCGCTCCATTGGCCTTCGCTCAGCAGCGTGTGCCACATCTGGGCGTAGAAGTCGCGGCTGTGGTGCCCGGAACTCAGCAGCCGGGGGCTGCGGCCGATGACGTCGTCGTGGGCGTAGCCCGTGATGGTGCTGAAGGCGGCATTCACATCCAGGATGTTGCCCTGGGTGTCGGTGATCATGATGCCCTCGGCCGCATGGTCGAACACGCCGGCAGCGATCTGCAGCCTTTGCTGTGCCGTTTCCTGCGCCGTGATGTCTTGCAGCAGCCCGGTGTAGTGGCGCAGACCGCCATCGGGCATGTAGACGGCATTGATCTCCAGCAGGGCGGTATAGAGGGTGCCATCCTTGCGCCGGTTGGTGAGCTTGCCGTGCCAGTGCCCGGTCGTGTGCACGCTGTGCCAGAGCGCCTGGTAGAAGTCGGATGCGTGCAGACCGGAGCCGAGCATGCTGGGGTTGTTGCCAATCAGTTCGTCACTGCGGTACCCGGTGACCGCCAGGGAAGCCGCATTGACCGAGATGATGCGCGCCTGCGCGTCGGTCACCACAATGGCGTCGGGACTGCTCTCGAACACGGTGGCAGCGAGTTGCTGCTGTTGCTGGAGGGCCAGGCGGCGCCGGTGGACCACGATCCCGGCCACGACCAGGCCCAGCAGGATGGGCAGCACCACCGTGGCGATGCGCCCGGCATCGGTTGCCCACAGCTGGGTGATGGCGTCGCGCTGGGTGTGCACACTGACGATGAGCGGAAAACGGCTGGAGGTGCGGTAGGCACTCATCACCGAGGCACCAGTGCCGGCGTGCAGGCTCTGTGCAATGACACCTTGCTCGGACAGTGCCACACGCTGTTCCAGCAGCAGCTCGGTATCCCGGACATTCAGGAGGCGGTCGGGGTCGTTGGAAAGCAGCAGCAGGCCGTCGTAGCGGAACCAGTCCAGATGGTCGTGCGCTGGCCGCAGCGTCTGCAGGCTGGAATTAATGAAGTAGTCGCTGTTCAGTGTGGCCAGCAACCAAATGGTCTGGGTGTCGGACGGAATGGTGCGCAGCACCGGAATGAAAGAAAAATCGCTGCGTGCAGGGGCTGCTTGGCCGTTGGGAGCGAACGCACTGGCGATGTCGCGACCGGTCCAGGCCGGACCGATGCGCAGCATATCGCTCGGTCCCTGAACGACCGGATAGAACGCTGGCAGGGGAATCTGCTGTCCGACATTGCGCGGGCTGGAACTGGCCAGTATCCGTCCCCTGGCATCCACAACCGAAAGCGAGCGTACGTAGGGCAGGGGTTTGACGGCATAGGTCAGGCGGCGGTTGAGTTCGCTGCTGTCGTCGCGTGCGGCCACGGCGGCATCCAGGTTGATGGCCGTGAGTGCAATCACCTGCAGGGCCTGGGTGAGCTGCTCCTCGAAGTTGCGGGCATGCACCTGCAGCGTGGTCTTCGCTTGGTGGAATGCCTCATCGTGCAGCCGCCACAACATGTAGCCGAAGGAACTCAGGGCCCCGCCCACCAGCACGGCCATTGCCAGCAGGAAAACCCCATGGCGCCGCGCCGACGCCTGGAGGGCCTGCGCTGTCCAGCGGATCATTTGGCGACGATGGCTTCGAGCCCGTGCCTGCGGGCATTGGCCAGCAGGCGGCCATCACGTTTCATGTCGCCCAGGGCCTTGTCGATGCGGGCGTAGAAACGGTCGTCGCCGTAGGCCATGGCCCAGCCGTAGGGTGTCAGGTGGTAGGTCTCGGTGGGGGATACCAGGCGCGCCCACTCGCTGTTGTCCAGCATGCGCCGGCTGAAGGGGTAGTCGGTCATGAACACGTCGGCCCGGCCCGACTGCACTTCCTGCTCGCGGGCGGCCGGGGTGTCCACCACCAGCAGCTCGGCCTGCTGGAGCTTGGCTTTCATGACCGGTTCATGCAAGGTGCCCTTGGCCACGGCCACCACCACGCCGGGGCGGTCGATGTCGGCCCAGGACTGGATGCGACGGTTGGTTCTGGTCGTGATGCCGTAGATGTCGCTGACGAGGTGGGGCTGGGTGAAACGCAGCTTTTCCTGGCGCGCCGGGGTGATGCCCACGGCAAACATGGCCAGGTCGCATTTGTCCGCCGTCACATCGTCCACCAGCTTGGCAAAGGAACTGTCCACAAATTGCACCTGGGCCCCGAGCTCCTTGGCAAGTGCCTGGGCATTGTCGATGTCGATGCCGGTCAGCTGCAGGGATTTGGGGTTGCGGTAGGAAATGCCGTAGTAGTCGGGCCAGATGCACACCCGCAGGGTCTTGGAGGTTTCTACCTGCGCAAGACGGTCCTTGGGGGGCTCGGCACCTGCGCTGAAGGCAACACAGGTGGCCAGCGCGAACACCGGCAACAGACAACGCGTGACCATGGCAACTTCCCAACGACGACAGGCTGGCGAATGTAAGGGGCCGCACCCTGGCACAGCTTGATTTGGGTCAAATTGCCGCCAGATCGCGGCGTATGCACTGTTTGCGTGCAAAAAAAAGCACCGGGGTTACCGGTGCCTGTAGGGTTTGCTGCATCGTAGCGCACAGCTTTTTGAAGTGTGAGCGCCGCTGGTTGTGTAGTGTGGCGGCGTTGTCTCTCGGGCTTCGTATTCCATGGATTCGCAGTTGCCTGACTAACGAATACCGCAGACTGTATCCCGTAGCAAGAGCTGTGCCTATTGGGACTTACCCTTCATTCCCAGGTGTCGGCGGCAATCCATTGCGCGGCTTTCTCGGCAATCATCAGGGTGGGTGAGTTGGTATTGCCGCTGGTGATGCGCGGCATGATGCCAGCATCCACCACGCGCAGACCTGCCACGCCGCGCACCCGCAGGCGGCTGTCCACCACCGCCATCGGGTCGGCGTCGGGGCCTTCGGTGCGCCCCATGGCGGTGGTGCCCACCGGGTGGAAGATGGTGGTGGCAATGTCCCCGGCCAGGCGTGCCAGCTCGTCGTCGCTCTGGAACTGGGTGCCGGGTTTGTATTCCTGGGGCTGGAACTTCTGCAGCGCGGGCTGGGCCACGATGGCGCGGGTGGTGCGCAGCGAGTCGGCTGCGATCTTGCGGTCTTCCTCGGTGGACAGGTAGTTCGGTGCAATCGCCGGGGCCTTGGCAAAGTCGGGGCTCTGGATGTTCACCGTGCCGCGGCTGGTGGGATTGAGGTTGCAGACGCTGGCGGTGAAGGCATTGAAGCCGTGCAGCGGCTCACCAAAGGCGTCCAGGCTCAGGGGCTGGACGTGGTACTCCAGGTTGGGCCAGGGCTGGGCCGGGTCACTGCGGGTGAAGGCGCCGAGCTGGCTTGGCGCCATGCTCATGGGTCCGCTGCGCTTGAAGGCGTACTCCAAACCGATCTTGGCCTTGCCCCACAGGCTGCTGGCCTGGGTGTTGAGTGTGGGCGTGCCCGTCACCTTGAACACGGCACGGATCTGCAGGTGGTCCTGCAGGTTGGCGCCTACCCCAGGCAGGTCTTGGCGTACCGGAATGCCATATTGCTGCAGCAACGCCTGCGGGCCCAGGCCCGAGAGCTGCAGGATCTGCGGGCTGCTCACGGCCCCGGCGCACAGCAGCACCTCACTGCGGGCGGTGGCGGTAACGAGTTCGCTGCCATCCCACACCTGCACCCCGGTGCAGCGCAGTGCGCGGCCCCCCCCTTCGGTGTTGTCCTCCAGCACCAGCTTGGCCACCTGGGCACTGTTCCAGAGTTCGAAGTTGGGGCGTGCGTAGCACATGGGACGCAGGAAGGCCTTGGCCGTGTTCCAGCGCCAGCCGTTCTTCTGGTTCACCTCGAAATAGCCCACGCCTTCGTTGGTGCCGCGGTTGAAATCCGGGGTCGCGGCAATGCCGGCCTGTGCGGCAGCCTGGGCAAAGGCGTCGAGCACGTCCCAGCGCAAGCGCTGCTTCTCGACCCGCCACTCGCCCCCGGCCTTGTGGTGCTTGAGCAGCTTGCTGTACAGCGGCGTCGCGCCCGGCAGAGGGCTGCCTGCGCCCTGCGCGCCGTGCAGGGCATTACCCCCGAGGTGGTGGTCCTCGTGGAACTTGAAGTAGGGCAGGCAGTTGTCCCAGTTCCAGGCGGCATCGCCAACGGCCTGGGCCCAGCCATCGTAGTCCCGGGCCTGGCCGCGCATGTAGATCATGCCGTTGATGCTGGAGCAGCCGCCCAGGGTCTTGCCCCGCGGGTAGCGCAAGCTGCGACCGTTCAGGCCCGCTTCGGGTTCGGTGTGGTAGAGCCAGTCGGTGCGCGGGTTGCCGATGCAGTAGAGGTAGCCCACCGGAATGTGGATCCAGTGGTAGTCGTCCTTGCGCCCGGCTTCGATCAGCAGCACGCGCTTGGAGGCGTTGGCGCTGAGGCGGTTGGCCAGCAGGCAACCGGCGGTACCGGCGCCGACGATGATGTAGTCGAAGGTGGTGTCATTCATGGCGCGAGCTCGGTATGGCGCATTGCAGCGCCTGTGTGGCACTGGCGGCCCAGTGCACGTTCATAGGAAGTAGAAGGCCGCAGCGGCCACCAGGGTGGGAGGCAAGGCGCCGGCCAGCAAGCCCGAGGCACCGATGGCGGACTCGGAAAAGCCAACCCGCAGCAAGGCCACCCCCGCCGGGTTGGGTGCATTGGCAATGACCGTCAGTCCGCCGCCCGTCACGGCCCCAGCGACCAGCATGTACTGGGCGCTCGGGGAAATGCCCTGGATGAGCGATCCCAGGTAGGTGAGCGCCGCGTTGTCGGTCAATGCGGTGAGCGCCATGGCACCGAAGAACAGGGCCTTCGGCTCGAGCCCGGCCACGATGGGCTGGAGCCACCACTGTTGCATGCCACCCAGCACGACCAGTCCCGCAAGAAAGAAGCCGACCAGCAGGCCTTCCTTGAGAATCAAGGCGTTCTGGTACTGGTGGTAGGCATGGACATAGCCCAGGAAGAAAAGGAACAGGCCCAGAAACAGCACCGGGTGGTGGGCCAGCACAACGACACCGGCCAAAAAGGCAAGGTGCACAGCGCTCACTGCCCAGGGGACCTTGGGCTGCAGTGGGCGCTCCGTAGGGGCTGCGTCGTGCAGATGCCGGTGAATCACCCGCACCAGCACCGTGGCATTGATGAGCACGGCGAGAGCCGCCTTCCAGCCGAATGTCTGCAGCATGAAGACACTGTCCCAATTCCAGGACTGCGCCACCATCAGGACCGGGGGGGCTGCATAGGACGTCAGTGTGCCGCCGATCGAGATGTTGACGAACAGCACGCCCAGGGCGGCGTACTTCACCCATTCGGTGGTTTCCCGGGTGAACAGCAAGGGCGCCAGCATCAGGGCCGCCAGGGTCATGGCGGCGGGTTCGGTGATGAGCGACCCGAGCAGGGGCACGACCCCCAGACCCAGCCAGGTCAATGCCACGCACTCGCGCAGGGGCAGCAGGCGCGCAAGGGCGCGCATGAGCGCCTGCACCACTTCGATGACCGGACGTGAGGCCGCCACCACCATCACCACGCACACGAAAAGGGGTTCGGTGAACTGGCGCGACTCGGCGTAGGCAATGGCCTTGTCCCCACCGGCGACAAGCGCCATGGCCACAACCAGCACCATGGCCCAGAAGCCGAACACCACCTCGACCTCGCCCAGCAAGTGAAAAAGCCCACTGTGGGCGGGGTGGCGCTGTGCCAGGGTCTCGAACAGCTTGGCGCCAAAGGTATGCAGCAGCGCCACAGCGAACAGCACGGCCGCAATGGTGTGCATCAAATCGCTGTGAACCAGGTCAGCCTGCATCGGTGTCTCCCTATAGATTGAAAACGCTAGTGTCCCACCCAGACCGGTTTCCTTTTTTCCTGGAAGGCTTTCTGTCCCTCCTTGGCATCTTCAGTAAGCGTGAACAGAGCGATTTGGCTTTCAGTGAAGGCCATGGCCTCTTCAAAGGACATGGCTTCGGCTTTTTTCAGCGTGTACAGCCCGCGGCGGATGGCGGCCGGCGACTTGTCGAGCAGACGGTCAAGGAGCCACTGCAGCTTGGCGTCCACATCGTCGGCCACGTGGTTCACCAGCCCGTACTCGAGCGCCTGCGCGCTGGTGATGGGCTCACCGGTGATGCACATCTCCACCAGCACGCGGCGCGGAATGAGATGCTGCAGCACCGCCAGCACCTGGGCCGGAAATACGCCCACCTTGACTTCGGGCAGACCGAAGATGGCATGGCTGGAGGCCACCGCCATGTCGCACATGGCCATCAGGCCCATGCCACCGGCCATGCAGGCGCCGTTGACGCGGGCAATCAGCGGCACGGTGCTGGCCTTGGCCACGCGCAGTACCTGGGCCAGGTGGCCGTGCGGGTCGGAGTAGTCGGTGGTGAAGGCCTTGGACGACTGCAGGTCGGCCCCGGCGCAAAAGGCCTTGGTGCCGGCCCCGGTGAGCACGATGGCGCGGATATCGCGGTTGCCTTGGGCCTGGGTGATGGCCTGGGCCAGCAGCGCCAGCACGTTGTGGCTCATGGCATTGCGACGTTCTTCGCGGTTGATGGTGAGCCACAGCACGGGGCCGCGCTGCTCGATGAGGACGTCGTTCGATTCGGTGGTGGTCATGGTGTTGTCTCCTTGGTGCTATTTTGGCGCCATTTGGTCTGGCTTCCGCTTACAACTGGGCGCTCAGGCGCTACCATGCAGCACCTTATCCGCCAGGCCGCATGACCGAACACGCGAACAGCCCCCGCATCGAGTTGCAAAGTGCACCGCAAGGTGCGCGTGTGCTGCTGCATGGGCGCTGGAGTGCTGCCCTGATGGCACGGCATTGGAAGCATATCGACGCCATGGCGCCCGCGCTGGCCGGCGCGGTGCATTGGGACCTGCGGACCATCGTGCGCATGGACCACACCGCAGCCCAGTGGCTGTGGAACACCTGGGGGCGCCAATGGCCGGCCGCGCTGGAGGCTCTGCCGGCCCAACGCGCCATGCTGGAACGGGTGGCGCGCTTTGCGGTACCGGCCCCGGGGCCGCACCACCAGACCCCCTGGGAATGGCTGGCCAGTGTGGGCCTGTGGGGGCAACGCATCGGTGACCACCTGCTGGGGGCCTTGCGTCTGATCGGGCAATTGGCCCTGGACATAGGGACCCTGCTGCGGCACCCGCGCCAGGGTCCCTGGCGCGACCTGTCGGGCCACATCTACCGCATTGGCGCCACGGCCTTGCCGATCACGGCAGCGGTGGGCTTCCTGATCGGTGTGGTGCTGGCCTACCTGATGTCCAAGCAGTTGCGCACCTTCGGGGCCGACATCTTCATCGTCAACATCCTGGGCCTGTCGGTCATCCGCGAGCTCGGGCCGGTGCTGGCCGCCATTCTGCTGGCTGGACGCAGCGGTTCGGCCATCACGGCGCAGATCGGGGTCATGCGCGTCACCGAGGAAATCGATGCCATGCGCGTCATGGGTATTCCACGTGGATTTCGCCTGGTCCTGCCGCGTGCGCTGGCCATGGTGCTGGTGATGCCGCTGGTGACGGTATGGACCATCGTGGCCGCCTTGGTGGGGGGCATGGTCGTCGCCGATGTGGCGCTCGGGCTCACTCCGGGCTATTTCATCACCGCATTGCCCAAGTCGGTCGGTGTCGCCAACCTGTGGCTGGCCTGTGCGAAGTCGGCAGTGTTCGGTTTGGTGATTGCGCTGGTGGGCTGCCACTACGGCTTGCGCGTGCTGCCCAATACGCAGAGCCTGGGCGAAGGCACCACGGCTTCGGTGGTGACTTCGATCACGCTGGTGATCATCGTCAACGCCATCTTTGCCATCCTGTTCCGGGACATCGGCATATGACCCAGGTAGCCAGCTCCGCGCCCGTGGTGGTCGACATCGACGGCTTGTGGTCGGTGTTCAAGTCCTTGCAGGGCACGGCGGTCATCCACCAGGACCTGAACCTGCGCATCCACCGTGGTGATTTCCTCACCATCGTCGGGGGATCGGGCAGCGGCAAAACCGTGCTGTTGCGCCAGATGCTGGGGCTGGAAACAGCCCACCAGGGCCGCGTCACCGTGTTGGGACAGCCGGCCGGTGCCATGGCGGCCTTGGGTGGGGCCGCCCAGGTGGGCATGCTGTTCCAGCACGGTGCCTTGTTTTCGGCCTTCTCGGTGCTGGACAACATCGCCTTTCCGCTGCGTGAATTGCGCGGCCTGCCGCCCGACCTGGTGCGCGATGTGGCCATGGTCAAGCTGCAGATGGTGGGGCTGGATGCCTCGCACGCCCACAAGATGCCGGCCGATCTGTCGGGGGGCATGATCAAGCGTGTGGCCCTGGCGCGCGCCCTGGTGCTGGACCCGCCCTTGCTGCTGCTGGACGAGCCCACGGCCGGCCTCGACCCAGACAGTTCGGACGCCTTCTGCCAGCTGCTGCGTTCGCTGCATGCCGAGCTGGGGCTGACCATCGTCATGGTGACACACGACCTCGATACCCTGTTCGAGCTCAGCACCCGGGTGGCGGTGGTGGCGGAAAAGCGGGTGCTCATCAACGCCCCGGTGCAGGACGTGCTGGCCTACGACCACCCCTTCGTGCGGGACTTCTTCCTGGGCGGGCGCGGTCACCGGGCCATGGGCCTGTTGCAGGAACGCCCGCAGAGCGTGTAGAAAGAGAATCTATGGAAAACAAGTCCCATGCCATCGTCTCGGGTGTATTCGTTCTGCTGGTCGCGGCCATGCTGGTGGGGCTGGCCTATTGGCTGACCCGCGACGACACGGTGCGCACCAGTTACGAGATCTCCAGCGCCGATGCCATCACCGGGCTGCAGCCGCAGGCAGCGGTGCGCTACAAGGGCGTGCCTGTGGGGCGCGTGACCGGCATTGCGCTCGACAGCCGTGAGCGCGGTCACGTGCTCATCACCATCTCGGTCGACGAGAAGGCCCCGGTGACCCGGGCCACCGTGGCCACGCTGGCGTTCCAGGGGCTCACCGGCCTGTCCTACATCCAGCTCGACGACCAGGCCGGCGTGGCCCCCGAGCCGCTGGCTGCGGCGGGGGACGTCTTGCCGCGCATTCCCATGCAGACCAACCTGATGGCACGGCTGAGCGCGCAGGGCGGCGCCATCCTGCAGCAGGTGGAGCAGACCACGCAGCGCGTCAATGGTCTGCTGGCACCACAGAACCAGCAGGCCCTGGTCAAGGCCATTACCCAGCTGGGCGACGCCGCGGCCAGCATCAGCGCCCTGTCGGCGCGTGCTCAAGCGGCGTTGGGCCCGGCCGATGGGCCGGGCAGCCTGAACCTGCCCCAGCTGGCCGAGGATGCCGGGGCCTCGCTGCGCAGCCTGCGCGTGGCCGGCGAGCGCATGGGTGCCAGCGCCGACGCCTTCCGGCAAGCCTCCGAGGACTACCGCAAACTGGGCCAACGCCTGGGCGAACCCGGTGGCACCCTCGACCGCCTGAACCAGAGTGCCGAGTCCCTGAACGCCACGGCCAAGGTGCTCAACAGCAGTCTGCTGCCGAGGGTGAACCGCACCACCGAAGACACCCACCGCGCGGTGCGCCAGGTCGGCCAGACCGCCGAGTCCTTGGCGGAGCAGCCCCAGTCCTTGTTGTGGGGCAAACCCGCCATCGTGCCCGGCCCCGGTGAAAAGGGTTTCGTCGCGCCCGCGGTCAAATAGGAACGTTCATGCCTTCGATTGCTATAAAAAATGAAGCTACTTCCCCAGTGTATGTGCGGGCGGGAATCGTTTTTTGCCTGATTTCTGCCTTGCTTGCCGGGTGTGCCGGTCCCCGCAGTGCACCGGCACCCGAGCGCTTTGACCTGGGGCCGGCGACGCCCACGGCGGCTGCGACTGCGCCGACCGCAGTGCCCGTGTGGCTGGCCGGTGTGCAGGCCCCCAGCAGCCTGGACGGTACGCACATGCTGTACCGGTTGGACTACAGCAACGCCCAGCAAAGCCGCGCCTATGCCCAGGCGCGCTGGAGCATGCCGGTGCCGGAGTTGCTGGAGCAGCGCCTGCGCCAGCGTCTGTCGGCAAAACATGCGGTCTTGAACCCGGCCGACGGTGTGCAGAGCCGTACGCAAGGGGTGATCCTGCGGGTCGAATTGGAAGACTTCAGCCAGGCGTTTTCCGCGGCCGACCAGGCCAGTGCCCAGGTGCGTGTGCGCGCCACCCTGAGTACCTGGCGCGGTGGGGTCGAGCAACTGTTGGCGCAGCGCAGCTTCCACGCGGCGCAGCCCTGCGCCAGTGCCGACGCCCCCGGTGGCGTGCGCGCGCTGTCTACGGCGACCGACCAGGTACTGGCCGAGTTGGAGCGCTGGCTCGATGCGACTGCAGCGCCCTGAGTGCCCTCAGCCCAGCTGCGTGCGCGCCTTGTCCACCCAGACCTGCAGGTTGTCCACCAAGGCGCTTTGGCTGAAGGAGCAGCTCTCTTCGGAAAACAGGGCGCTGGACTCGAGCCGCGTGAGCAGGCCCTGCAAGACCTCAGCGTAGCGCGCGGGCAAGGCCTGCAGCAGCGCGGTCTGCTGGCGTGCCTGGCGGGAAAAGCCATGGGCATCGAGCTGGCTGGTGCGCAAGGCCGCCAGTGCCGCGGACAGTGCGTCCAATTCCTGCTGCACGCTCATGTGGCGGCGCCCAGCACCGGGAACAGCTTGCCCAGGCCGTCCGACATCACCTCGACCGCCAGCGCCGCCAGGATCAGGCCCATGAGTCGCGTCATCACGTTGATGCCGGTACGCCCCAGCACCCGCGCAATCGGCTCCGCAAGCGAAAAGCACACCGCGGTGGCCACTGCAATGACCACGCCGTAGCCCACCAGCGTGCTGAGCTGCAGGAAGGTCTTGGCCTTGTCGGCGTAGATCACCACGGTGGACATGGTGGCCGGTCCCGTGAGCAGTGGAATGGTCAGCGGCACCACGGCAATGCTGGCGCCCATGGCGGCCTTGGCGGCACCGTCTTCGAGCTCGTGGCCGGTGGACTTGGCTTCGGCCGGCTGGGCATTGAGCATGTTCATGGCGCTGATCAGCAGCAGCATGCCGCCGCCCACCTGGAAGCTGGCCAGCGAGATGCCGAAAAATTCGAGGATGTGCAGCCCGGCCAGCGCGCACACCGCAATCACGACGAAGCAGCTGAACGAAGACACCCATACGGTGTTGCGGCGCTGCGCCGCGCTGAAGCCTTCGGTGTAGTGGATGAAGAAGGGAATGATGGCCAGTGGGTTGACGATGGCGAGCAGGGTAACCAGCGGTTTGAGGTCCATGGCAGTGCATTCAGGAAGGGTGGGCGGCCATGGTAACGCAGCGCAGCCGTGCAGTGGGATGGCAGGGCCATGTAAGCCCTGGGTGATAGAACCCATGGCGCCCTGCACCAAAAAGGCGTAGGGTGTCATCCATGTTTACCACGCCCACCTTCAGTTCCTACTGGTCGGCCCCGATGATCGAGGCCAACTTCTTCATCCTGCTGCACCTGACCGGCGCCCTGGCGCTGGGTCTGCTGGTGGGCTACGAGCGCGCCTACCACGGCCGGGCCGCGGGCATGCGCACCTACGGGCTGGTGTGCATGGCCTCGGCCGCACTTACGGTCATCGGCGGCTACTCGCATTTCTGGTACGGCGGCAGCACCACCATGACGGTGTTCAACAACGGCGACCTCACGCGCGTGATCCAGGGCATCCTGACCGGCATCGGCTTCCTGTGCGCCGGTGTCATCATGAAGGAGGGCTTCACCATCAGTGGCCTGACCACGGCGGCTTCGCTGTGGGCTGCCTCGGGCATCGGCATCCTGGTGGGGGTGGGGCTGTACATGGCGGCCATGTCGCTCGCCCTGCTCAGTGCGATCTGCATGGTCTGGGTATCCAAGCTGGAAGGGTGGCTGCCCTCGCGCCAGGCCGTGGCCATCACCTTGTGCTTTGTGCCCGGCTATGTGCCGGTGGAGTCGGCCCTGCGCGAGATGGCCAATGCGCGCGGCTACGACATTGCTGGCGGCACCATCGTGATCGCCCTGACCGAAGGGGCCTACACCTGGAATTTCGTGGCCGTGGCCCGCAGCAAGCAGAAGATGGCTCCCATTTCCGTGCTGGCCCAGGAGATGGGCAGCTTTCCGGGCGTACAAAGCTTCCAGGTGTCCTACGCCCGCAACTGAAATTCGATTCCATGGACAAGATCGCCACCCGCGACCCGCGCTTCTTCCTGCGCTTCGCCACCCCCGACGACGCCGGCCTGGTGCTGGACTTCATGAAGAAGCTGGGCACCTACCAGAAGATGGCCGACAAGATCATTGCCACCGAGGCGGGTTTGCGCAGTCTGCTGGAGCGCCAGCGCGGCGAGGCCGTGCTGGGCCTGTACGACGGCGAACCGGTGGCCTTCGTTTACTTCTGCCAGACCTCGTCCGCGTTCATCGGGCAGTCGGGCCTGTACATCGACGGCTTTTTGGTCGATGAGCGCCTGCGCTTTAAGGGCCTGGGCCGCATACTGATGGCCTTCATGTCCAAGCTGGCGCTGGAGCGCGGCTGCCAGCGTCTGGAATGGGGGTGCCTGGACTGGAACGAGCCCACCATCCGCTTCTACAAGAGCCTGGGCGCCTATGGCGTGGACAACATGACCATCTACCGCTTTGCCCCGGAACAGCTGCAGGCCAACGCCGCATTATTCTGAGGCCCGCGGCAGTTAGCGGTCGGTGCGCGCGATGTAGCGCTTGCGCCAGAACAGGCCGATCAGCACGGCGGCAATCAAGCCCATGGCGCCCATGGCCCACCAGAAGCCGCTGGCACTGTGCAGCAGTGGGATGGCGTCGAAATTCATGCCGAAGATGCCGGCAATCAGGTTCAGCGGCAGGAACACGGCAGTGAGCGCCGTGAGTGTGCGCATGATGTCGTTGGTGCGGTTGCCCTGGGCGCTGAAGTGCATCTGCACCGCAGTTTCCATGCTCTGCTCCAGGCGGCGCACGTGGTGGACCACGCGTTCGATGTGTTCCAGCACGTCGCGCGAGCGCACCTGCAACAGGTCACGTTCGCGCGATAGTGCGGGGGTCGCGGCGTCGGGCCAGGTCTTCACGGCCTCGATCCAGTCCTGGATGGCGGCGCGCTGGTCTTCGCACACTTCGTCGAGCTGGTGCAGGGACAGGCGCGCATCGAGCAGGGCCCCCCAGTTGTTGAAGCGGGTGCGGGGGTTGAGCAGCTCCACCTGCCAGTGGTCGAGCTGGTGGTTGAGTTCGCGCCGCAGCTCCAGAAAACCATCGACCATGGTGTTGACGATGCGCAGCATCAGGTCGGGAGGGCTGGTGGGCATGCGTGCGCCCGCCGCACGCGGGTCGGTGGCACTGTTCTGCAGGAGCTTGTCGGCGTAGATGTCGCGCACCGTGCAGTCGTCGGGATGCACGCTGAGCAGCATGTTCTCCAGCACCACAAAGCCCACCGGACTGGTGTCGATGCGGCGCAGGATCGGCGGGCCGCCGCGTGGTGCCCTCGCCAAGGTGGCGCTGGCGCTGGGGCTGCCATGGCTGGCGGCCAGGCGGCGGAACACCAGCACGTCGTACTGCGCCGTGTAGTCGTAGTGGGAAGGCAGCTGGCGGTTGAGCAGGTCGGACACGTGCAGGTCCACCAGTTGGGCACCGCCCCAGTGCTGCAGTGTGGCCTGGAGGGCACCCAGATGGACCTGCAGCTCTTCGCGGGTGCAGGACACCCAAGCAAAGCTGCCCGGTGCGGGATCGCCCAGGCTCGCCAGCGATTCCACTGCCAGGATGTCACTGCCGCTCAGGCGAAAGATGCGCATCGGTTTTTAGTACCAAATTGGGTTCTAGCCCGCATAATAATTGCGCGTGCAGCTATTTGTTTTGTAGCAATCGGGCGGCGTCGCGGGCAAAGTAGGTCAGGATGCCGTCGGCGCCCGCGCGCTTGAAGGCCAGCAGGCTTTCCATCATCACCGCATCGTGGTCGAGCCAGCCGTTCTGGGCCGCCGCCTTGAGCATGGCGTACTCGCCACTCACCTGGTAGGCGAAGGTCGGTACCTTGAACTCGTCCTTCACGCGGCGCACCACGTCGAGGTAGGGCATGCCGGGCTTGACCATCACCATGTCGGCGCCTTCGGCGATGTCCATGGCCACTTCGCGAAGGGCCTCGTCGCTGTTGGCCGGGTCCATCTGGTAGACCTTCTTGTTGCTCTTGCCCAGGTTGCTGGCCGAACCCACGGCGTCGCGGAACGGGCCGTAGAACGCACTGGCGTACTTGGCGCTGTAGGCCATGATGCGGGTGTGGATCAGGTTTTCGGCTTCGAGCGCGGCCCGGATGGCGCCGATGCGGCCGTCCATCATGTCACTGGGCGCCACCATGTCGACACCGGCGCGTGCTTGCGTGAGCGCCTGCTGCACCAGAATGGCCACGGTCTCGTCGTTGAGGATGTAGCCGCTCTCATCCGGCAGGCCGTCCTGGCCGTGGCTGGTGAACGGGTCCAGCGCCACGTCGGTCATCACACCCAGGTCGGGGAATTCTTTTTTCAGGGCGCGCACCACGCGTGGCACCAGGCCGTCGGGGTTCAGGGCTTCCTTGCCGTCGTAGGTCTTGAGCGACTGGTCGATGACCGGGAACAGGGCCATGACCGGGATGCCGAGCTTGACGCATTCTTCGGCCACGGGCAGCAGCAGGTCCAGGCTCAGGCGCTCGACGCCTGGCATGGAGGCGATGGGCACGCGCTGGTTCTGGCCGTCGACGACGAAGACCGGGTAGATCAGGTCGTGGGCGGTGAGGGTGTTTTCACGCACCAGATTGCGGGTGAAGGCGTCGCGGCGCAGGCGACGGGAGCGGCCGTGGGGGTAGGGGGCAAAGACAGTCATGGGCAAATTCTGCCCGAGTTTGGAGCCCGCCTCCATGATCCAGCGCAAGACCGATTCGGTCGCGTGGTGGTGCAGTGCGTGTGGAAATGACCCAAAATTTGTGCGGAAATCGCGGAAGTTTGTTGATCCCGGCATTTTTCTTTGCTACATTTCGCTCCGGGTAGCTTGCTACCCTCCGCTTTTCCTCCCTGAGCGGAGCCTTGATGTGTGACAGCAAATAGGCTTACAACCCCGGCCCTGTGCTGGGGTTTTTTTTTGGCTATGGCACGTTGTCTTAACCTTGCTGCGCAAAGTTAGCCGTCGCTGAAACCTGCTGCGCAGGTTTTGTCTCTACACTCGGTGGGATGCTCTGGGTCAAATCCTTCCATATCGTCTTCGTGGCCAGCTGGTTTGCGGGCCTGTTCTATCTTCCACGCATCTTTGTCAATCTGGCCATGGTCGAGCCCGGATCCGACAAGGAGCGTGCGCGCTTGCTGCTGATGGCGCGCAAGCTGCTGCGCTTTTCCCACATGCTGGCCGCCGTGGCAGTGGTCCTGGGCCTGTGGCTCTGGGCGGGTTATGGCATTGGTTGGGGGCCGGGCAATGGCTGGATGCACGCCAAGCTCACCCTCGTGCTGCTGGTGCTGGGCTACCACCATGCCTGCGCACGCATGCTGCGCCGCTTTGAAACCGGCGAGGTGCGCCATGGCCATGTCTGGTACCGCTGGTTCAACGAGTTGCCGGTGCTGCTGCTGATGGCCATCGTGATCCTGGTGGTCGTCAAGCCCTTCTGAAGTCCTTCATGCACAAGAGCACCGCTTGGCCACTGTCCTGGGTCTATGTCGGGCTCATCGTGTATGCCAGCCTTTACCCGTTCGGCCCTTGGCGTGATGCCGGGCTGGTGCCCTGGTCCTACTGGCTGGCGCCGACGCCGCGGTACTGGACTGGCTTCGATGTCACGGTCAACGTTCTGGGCTACATGCCCTTGGGTGGTTTGCTGGCCTTGGGGCTGGTGCGTTCCAACCGTGCCGCCCAGGCCCGCTTCCTGCCGGTGCTGGTGGGCCTGGTGCTGTCGGCGGGCATGGAAGCCCTGCAGAGCTACCTGCCCGCCCGGGTGCCGTCCCGGGAAGATTGCCTGCTGAACACCGCTGGAGCGTGGCTGGGTGCGGTGGTGGTCGATATCTGCTACCGCTTGGGTTGGCTCTCGCGCTGGAGCCGGATGCGGGAGCGCTGGCTGGTGGCGGAATCGCGCGGCGGGCTGGCCTTGCTGATGCTGTGGCCGCTGTCGCTGCTGTTTCCTGCGCCGGTTCCGTTCGGTCTGGGGCAGGTCATGGGGCGGGTGCAGGCGACGGTGGTGGACTGGCTGGAAGGGTCGTTTGCCCAGGACTGGTGGGAGCTGGTCGAGCCTGTCCGTGAGCCGCTTGCCCCGGGAGCGCAGGCGGTGTGTGTATTTCTGGGCCTGCTGATCGTCTTTCTGCTGGCATTCACGGTGCTGCGCGAGCGTCGCTACCGCTATCTGGGGATCGCATTCCTGGGGGGTGCCGGTGCTTTGGCGACTGCCTTGTCGTCGGCCATGAGTTGGGGGCCGCAGCATGTCTGGGGTTGGCTTGACCTGCCCAGTCAGGTGGGCATGCTGGCCGCGGTGTTGGCCGCTTGCGGTTTGGCCCTAGCGCCTTGGCGGGTGAGTGCTTCGCTGGCATTGCTGGCGCTGGGGGTGCTGTTGGTGGAGTTGAACCAGGCACCGCACAGCCCCTATTTCGCGCAGACCCTGCAGGAGTGGGAGCAGGGGCGTTTCATCCGCTTCCATGGCCTGGCCCAGTGGCTGGGCTGGTGTTGGCCTTATGCCTGTGGTGTGTATCTGGTGGGCCGCTTGGGGCAGCGTGATCCGAAAAACTAGAATCCCCGCCATGTCGTCCTATTACAAACACCACGTATTTTTCTGTCTGAACGAACGCAGCAATGGCGAGGCCTGTTGCGCACAGCACAAGGCCCAGGAAGCCTTTGATCGTTGCAAGGCCCAGGTCAAGGCGGCCGGGCTCAATGGCCCCGGGCAAGTGCGTGTCAACAAGGCCGGGTGTCTGGACCGCTGTGCGGCCGGGCCAGTGGCGGTGGTCTACCCCGAGGGCGTTTGGTACAGCTATGTCGACGCCACCGACATCGACGAAATCGTGGAGTCGCACCTGAAGAATGGCAAGGTCGTCGAGCGTTTGCTGACACCCCCCCACCTGGGACGTTGATTGCATGCCATTTTGCGCATCCGCCCGCACGGATGTTGCGCAGTAAGCTACTGAAAACATAGCATTTCAATGATCTCCACTTCACAGAATTTGCTGCTTCAGGGCGCGGCGGGCGCCATCGAGGCCCTGGTCGACACGCCCCAGCCCGCCGATGGCCGTGCGGTGCGCGGTGTCGCCGTGATTGCCCACCCCCACCCGCTGTTTGGTGGCACCATGACCAACAAGGTGGTCCAGACCGTGGCGCGTGCCTGTGTGCTGGCAGGCTGGCAGGCGGTGCGTTTCAACTTCCGCGGCGTCGGTGCATCGCAGGGCACGCATGACGGCGGACATGGGGAATTGGACGATCTGCTGGCCGTGGTGGCGCAGATGGCGTCCCAGGGGCCACTGGTGCTGGCAGGGTTTTCCTTTGGAGCGTTCGTGACCAGCCATGCCGTGACGCGGCTGGCAACCCAACGGGACATCGCCCGCGTGGTGCTGGTCGGTACTGCAGCTTCGCGCTTTTCCGTGGCCCCCATCCCTCCAGATCTGCACGAGCGCACCTTGGTGGTGCATGGCGAGGTCGATGACACCGTGCCCCTGGCCAGCGTGATGGACTGGGCGCGGCCACAGCACCTGCCGGTAACGGTGATCCCCGGAGTGGAGCATTTCTTTCATGGACAATTGCCTCTTCTGCGCACGCTCGTGCTGCGCCATTTGCCGGCCTGACAAGGTTTTTGGCGTGTTTATTTCCTTTTGATCTTCGGTATGTCTTTCATGAAATCCCTTGTTGTTGCCTGCCTGCTGTTCATTGGCACATGGGCGCAGGCCCAGGTGCCGGTGCCTCCTGAAATCGCGGCGCGCTCCTATTTGTTGCTGGATGTGACGGCCAACCAGATCCTGGCCGCCAAAGACGTGGATTCGCCGGTGGAGCCGGCATCCCTGACCAAGCTGATGACGGCCTACCTGGTGTTTGATGCCCTCAAGTCGCGCAAGATCAGCCTCCAGCAAGCCTTGCCCGTGAGTGAACGGGCCTGGAAGATGCCGGGTTCGCGCATGTTCATCGACCCCAAGATGCAGGTGCCGGTGGAGGACCTGATCAAGGGCATGATCGTGCAATCCGGCAACGACGCCACCATGGCGCTGGCCGAAGGGGTGGGCGGCAGTGCCGAGCGCTTCGTGCAGATGATGAATGACCAGGCCAAGGTGCTGGGTATGAAGTCCACGGGGTACAAGAATCCGGAAGGCTTGACCGAAGCCGGACATACCACGACGGCGCGTGACCTGAGCATCCTGGCAACCCGCTTGATGACGGACTTTCCGGAGTACGTGGCCTACTACGCTATCAAGAAGTACCGTTATCCGGGAACACCGGCCGCCAACGACACCAACCGCAACCTGCTGCTGTTCCGTGATCCCTCGGTGGATGGGCTCAAGACCGGCCACACCGATGCCGCGGGCTATTGCCTGATTGCGACGGCCAAGCGGGACTTCCCCAATCTGGTGACGGCGGGCGCGGCAGCGACCGATCCGGCTGCCAAGGGCTCGCGCCGTCTGTTGTCGATTGTGCTGGGCGCGGAGAGTGAGAATGCCCGTGCCAACGAATCGCAAAAGCTCCTGAATTGGGGTTACACCGCCTTCGATGCCGTCAAACTCTTTGATGCCGGGCAGGCTGTGAGCAGTTCGACTGTGTGGAAGGGTACGTCGTCCAAGGTTGGGATGGGCAAAGCCCAGGCGCTGGTGGTTGCCATACCTGCTGGAACCGCGTCCAAACTCAAGACCCAGGTGGTTCGTACCGATCCGCTGGTGGCGCCAATTGCCAAGGGGCAGGTGTTGGGGGCCTTGAAGGTCTACAGCGGTGAATCTTTGGTGACGGAAGTTCCGCTGCAGGCATTGGAGCCCATCGAGCAGGCCGGTATCCTGGGCCGTGCCTGGGACGCGGTGCGCATGTGGATTCGCTGAAAAGCCGATTTTTCAGCCATAAGAAACCGGGGCCGCCCGGTTTTTTTGTGCCCGCCGCACGTGCATGTTCCGGGTCCCCGCGCGCTGTCTATGGCGGGGCTTGCGGGCAAACCCTTAGTCTGTTACAGTTGAAGGCTTTTCGGAATTTCCGAAGGGATTCACGTTTTCGTATTAATTCAAACGTTTAGGGACGTTTTCAATGCCAACCATTAACCAACTCGTGCGTCAAGGCCGTGAGGTCGAGACCATTAAGTCGAAGAGTCCTGCCATGCAGAACTCTCCGCAGCGTCGCGGTGTGTGCACCCGTGTGTACACCACAACGCCCAAGAAGCCTAACTCCGCTCTGCGTAAAGTCGCCAAAGTGCGCCTGACCAACGGTTTTGAGGTGATCTCCTACATCGGCGGTGAAGGCCACAACCTGCAGGAACACAGCGTGGTGCTGGTTCGCGGCGGTCGTGTCAAGGACTTGCCTGGTGTGCGTTACCACATCGTCCGCGGTTCGCTGGACTTGCAAGGTGTTAAAGACCGTAAGCAAGCGCGCTCCAAGTACGGTGCGAAGCGTCCTAAGGCCAAATAAGCCCTTTTGGACAAATAAACGGTGTTTGTTTGCTGCGTGGCGCGGTGAATGAACGAAGTGACCCGGTTGTTGGGTCGAGTAAGTGAGAGTCTTATTGATTAACTCTCGCGGTGCTTATAGGGCACCAGCTGAAGCAAAGAGGTGAAATATGCCACGTCGTCGCGAAGTCCCTAAACGTGAAATCCTGCCGGATCCCAAGTTCGGCAATGTAGAGCTGTCCAAATTCATGAACGTGATCATGGAAGGCGGCAAGAAGGCTGTTGCAGAGCGCATCATTTACGGCGCACTGGAGCAGATCGAGAAGAAGGTTCCTGGCAAAGATCCGCTGGAAGCCTTTACCCAGGCCATCAACAACGTCAAGCCCCTGGTGGAAGTCAAGTCCCGTCGCGTGGGTGGTGCCAACTACCAGGTGCCCGTGGAAGTGCGTCCGGTCCGTCGTCTGGCTCTGTCCATGCGCTGGATCAAGGAAGCTGCCCGCAAGCGTGGCGAAAAGTCCATGGCCCTGCGTTTGGCCAATGAGTTGCTGGAAGCTACCGAAGGCCGTGGCGGCGCCATGAAGAAGCGTGACGAAGTGCACCGCATGGCCGAAGCCAACAAGGCGTTCTCCCACTTCCGTTTCTAAAGCGGAAAACGCGACTTTCAGGTGGTGGCGGGTGGTGGTCGGAGTGTTCCGGCTGGTTCCTGCAGCGTTGAAGGTCGCACGCCAGCGCACGCTACCCGCGTGCGCGGCGTCCCCCGGAATTTGATCAACCAAGGATCTCAAAATGGCCCGTACTACCCCTATTGAGCGCTACCGCAATATCGGTATTTCTGCGCATATCGACGCTGGTAAGACCACTACCACCGAGCGTATTCTTTTCTACACCGGCGTGAACCACAAGATTGGTGAAGTGCACGACGGCGCTGCCACCATGGACTGGATGGAGCAAGAGCAAGAGCGCGGCATCACGATCACATCGGCTGCCACCACCTGCTTCTGGAAGGGTATGGACACCTCCTTCCCCGAGCACCGTATTAACATCATCGACACCCCTGGACACGTTGACTTCACCATTGAGGTTGAGCGTTCCATGCGCGTCCTGGATGGCGCTTGCATGGTGTACTGCGCCGTGGGTGGCGTGCAGCCCCAGTCGGAAACCGTGTGGCGTCAGGCCAACAAGTACAAGGTGCCGCGTCTGGCCTTTGTGAACAAGATGGACCGTACCGGTGCCAACTTCTTCAAGGTTGTGGACCAGATGAAGTTGCGCCTGAAGGCCAATCCCGTGCCAATCGTGATCCCGATCGGTGCCGAAGAAAACTTCACCGGCGTGGTCGATCTGCGCAAGATGAAGGCCATCATCTGGGATGAAGCTTCCCAGGGCATGAAGTTCACCTTCGGTGAAATTCCAGCTGACTTGGTGGAAACCGCCAAGGAATGGCGCGAAAAGATGGTGGAAGCTGCGGCCGAAGCCTCTGAAGAACTGATGAACAAGTACCTTGAAGAGGGTGACTTGACCGAAGAGGAAATCACCGCCGGTCTGCGTTCGCGCACCATTGCCGGTGAAATCCAGCCCATGTTGTGCGGCACCGCGTTCAAGAACAAGGGCGTGCAGCGCATGCTCGACGCCGTGATCGAACTGATGCCCTCCCCGTTGGACGTGAAGGCCATCAAGGGCTTCGACGAAGACGAAAAGGAAGTCACCCGCAAGGCCGATGACAACGAGAAGTTCTCGGCACTGGCATTCAAGCTGATGACCGACCCGTTCGTTGGTCAGCTGACTTTCGTGCGCGTGTACTCCGGCGTTCTGAAAAAGGGCGACACCGTGTACAACGCGGTGCGTGGCAAGAAAGAGCGTATCGGTCGTATCGTGCAGATGCACGCCAACAACCGTGAAGAAGTTGAAGAAATCCGCGCCGGTGACATTGCTGCCTGCGTGGGTCTGAAGGACGTGACCACCGGTGAAACCCTGTGTGACCCGAACTCGGTCATCACCCTGGAACGCATGGTGTTCCCGGACTCGGTGATTCGCCAGGCTGTCGAACCCAAGTCCAAGGCCGACCAGGAAAAAATGGGCATGGCGCTGTCGCGTCTGGCTGCCGAAGATCCTTCTTTCCGTGTGCAGACCGACGAAGAGTCGGGTCAGACCATCATTGGTGGCCAGGGCGAATTGCACCTGGAAATCATCGTGGACCGCATGAAGCGCGAATTCGGTGTCGAAGCTAACGTCGGCAAGCCCCAGGTGGCCTACCGCGAAACCATCCGCAAGAGCGCAGTCGACGTCGAAGGCAAGTTCGTGCGTCAGTCCGGTGGTAAGGGTCAGTACGGTCACGTCGTGTTCCGCGTGGAGCCCAACGAAGCAGGTAAGGGCTTCGAGTTCCTCGACGAAATCAAGGGTGGCGTGGTTCCCCGTGAATTCATCCCGGCCGTGGAAAAGGGCGTGATCGAAGCACTGAACTCTGGCGTGTTGGCGGGCTACCCCGTGGTGGACGTCAAGGTTGCACTGACCTTCGGTTCCTACCACGACGTGGACTCGAACGAAAACGCGTTCAAGATGGCTGCCATCTTCGGTTTCAAGGAAGCCTGCAAGAAGGCCAACCCTGTGATCCTCGAGCCGATGATGGCCGTGGAAGTGGAAACACCCGAAGACTATGCCGGTAACGTGATGGGTGACCTGTCCTCCCGCCGCGGCATGGTGCAAGGCATGGACGACATGGTCGGCGGCGGCAAGGCCATCAAGGCCGAAGTTCCCCTGTCCGAAATGTTCGGTTACTCCACCACCCTGCGCTCCATGTCGCAAGGCCGTGCAACCTACACGATGGAATTCAAGCACTACGCGGAAGCCCCGCGCAATGTGTCTGAAGCCATCATGGCGGCACGCGCCAAGTAGGCAAATGTTGAAGGCCTGCTCCGTGTGGGGCGGGCTTTCTCCTTTTTCAATAGTCTGCGACCGCGTGCCTTCCTGTTCCCGTGCGGGAAGATCCAGCAACACGGTGCAGACGTAAAACCACTACACGGGATTTGTTCTTTGGAGAAATAAATGGCAAAAGAGAAATTCACACGTACCAAGCCCCACGTGAACGTGGGCACCATTGGCCACGTGGACCACGGCAAGACCACCCTGACAGCTGCTATCACCACCGTGTTGGCATCCAAGTTCGGCGGCCAGGCCAAAGCCTACGACCAGATTGACGCAGCGCCTGAAGAAAAGGCCCGCGGTATCACCATTAACACCGCCCACGTCGAATACGAAACTGCCAATCGCCACTACGCCCACGTGGACTGCCCCGGACACGCTGACTATGTGAAGAACATGATCACCGGCGCTGCCCAGATGGACGGCGCGATCCTGGTTTGCTCCGCTGCTGACGGCCCCATGCCCCAGACCCGTGAGCACATCCTGCTGGCCCGCCAGGTGGGTGTTCCTTACATCATCGTGTTCCTGAACAAGTGCGACATGGTGGACGACGCCGAACTGCTCGAACTCGTGGAAATGGAAGTTCGCGAACTCCTGTCCAAGTACGACTTCCCTGGTGACGACACTCCCATCATCCACGGTTCCGCCAAGCTCGCCATGGAAGGCGACAAGGGTGACCTGGGCGAAGGCGCCATCATGAAGCTGGCCGATGCTCTGGATAGCTACATCCCCACCCCCGAGCGTGCTGTGGACGGTGCCTTCCTGATGCCTGTGGAGGACGTGTTCTCCATCTCTGGCCGTGGTACCGTGGTGACTGGTCGCGTTGAGCGCGGCATCGTCAAGGTTGGCGAAGAAATCGAAATCGTCGGTATCGCCGACACCCAGAAGACCACCTGCACTGGCGTGGAAATGTTCCGCAAGCTGCTGGACCAAGGTCAAGCTGGCGACAACGTCGGTATCCTGCTGCGCGGCACCAAGCGTGAAGACGTGCAGCGCGGCCAAGTGCTGTGCAAGCCCGGCTCCATCAAGCCCCACACCCACTTCACCGGCGAAGTCTACGTTCTGTCCAAGGATGAAGGTGGTCGTCACACTCCCTTCTTCAACAACTACCGTCCCCAGTTCTACTTCCGTACCACGGACGTGACCGGTGCGATCGAGTTGCCCGAAGGCAAGGAAATGGTGATGCCTGGTGACAACGTCTCCATCACCGTCAAGCTGATCGCTCCGATCGCCATGGAAGAAGGTCTGCGCTTCGCGATCCGCGAAGGTGGCCGTACCGTCGGCGCCGGCGTCGTCGCCAAGATCATCGAGTAACAACGCTTTCGCCCGGTGCATGGTGCGCCGGGCGCGCTCTTTGGGAAACAGACATGCAAAACCAGAAGATCCGTATCCGTCTCAAAGCCTTCGATTACAAGCTGATCGATCAGTCCGCTCTTGAGATTGTTGATACCGCGAAGCGTACCGGCGCAGTCGTTCGTGGCCCTGTGCCGCTGCCGACCCGCATCGAGCGTTTCGACCTGCTTCGTTCGCCGCACGTCAATAAGACCTCTCGTGATCAGTTCGAGATCCGTACCCATCTTCGCCTGATGGACATTGTGGATCCGACTGACAAGACTGTCGATGCGCTGATGAAGCTGGACCTGCCGGCTGGCGTGGACGTCGAGATCAAGCTGCAGTAAATCAAAAGTATTGCGTTATTGGTGCAAGGGCCGATATAATCCGGCCCTTGTGCTTTTTGGCGCATCTTGTAATTGCAATCGGTCCTGGTCAATCGCAACCAGGGTAAGGAGAATAAAATGAGTCTAGGCCTTGTCGGGCGCAAGGTGGGCATGACTCGCATTTTTGCCGAGGATGGTGCTTCCATTCCGGTGACTGTGCTGGACGTGTCCAACAACCGTGTGACCCAGATCAAATCGGCTGAATCGGATGGCTATTCCGCCGTCCAGGTGACCTTCGGTGTTCGTCGTGCGAGCCGGGTGAATAAGGCTGCGGCCGGTCACCTCGCCAAGGCGGGTGTCGAAGCAGGTCACGTTCTGAAGGAATTCCGCGTTGACGCAGATCGTCTGGCCTCCCTGAAGGCCGGTGATGTGGTTGGCGTCGATATCTTTGCTGTCGGTCAAAAGGTTGATGTGAGTGGTGTTTCGATCGGTAAGGGCTACGCCGGTACCATCAAGCGTCACAACTTCGCTTCCGGTCGTCAGACCCACGGTAACTCCCGTAGTCACAATGTGCCGGGTTCCATCGGTATGGCGCAGGATCCGGGTCGAGTTTTTCCGGGTAAGCGCATGACCGGTCACCTCGGTGCGGTCAGCTGCACCGTGCAGAATCTGGAAGTGGTTCGCGTCGATGTCGAGCGCGGCCTGTTGTTGATCAAGGGCGGTGTGCCCGGCCATGATGGCGGCGATGTGGTTGTTCGCCCTGCTGTCAAGGCGGGTAACTGACTGGAGGCGTGATGGAACTGAAGCTGTTGAACGAACAGGGTCAGGCGTCTGCCACCCTGCAGGCGTCCGACGCGCTGTTTGGTCGTGAGTACAACGAGGCCCTGATTCACCAGGTCGTCGTCGCTTACATGGCCAACGCCCGCTCTGGCAATCGTGCCCAGAAGGGTCGTGACGAAGTGTCCCATACGACCCACAAGCCGTGGCGTCAAAAGGGGACGGGTCGTGCCCGTTCCGGTATGAGTTCGAGCCCGATCTGGCGTGGGGGCGGTCGCGCCTTCCCGAACAAGCCGGAAGAGAACTTCTCCCAGAAGGTTAACCGCAAGATGTACCGCGCCGGTGTCGCTGCGATCCTGTCGCAGCTGGCTCGCGAAGATCGTCTGTCGGTTGTTGAGGGTTTTGCGGTTGAAGCGCCGAAGACCAAGCTCCTCGCCCAGAAGCTGAAGGGTATGGGTCTTGAGTCGGTTCTGGTGATCACCGATTCCTTTGACGAGAATCTGTACCTGTCGGCTCGCAACCTCCCGAACGTTCTCGTTCTGGATGTGACTGAAGCTGATCCGGTTTCCCTGGTGCGTTTTCCGAAGGTGCTTGTCACCAAGGGTGCCGTCGCCAAGATGGAGGAGATGTGGCAATGAGCGCATTCAAGGAAGAGCGTCTGATGCAGGTGCTGCTCGCTCCCCAGATCTCTGAAAAGGCGACCTACATCGCCGACAAGAACGAGCAAGTGGTGTTTCGCGTTGCCAGTGACGCAACCAAGCCGGAAGTGAAGGCTGCAGTCGAACTCCTCTTCAAGGTGGAGGTTAAGGCTGTTCAGGTTGCGAACGTCAAGGGCAAGGAAAAGCGCTTTGGCAAGATGATGGGCCGCCGCAAGGGCTGGAAGAAGGCGTACGTCTGCCTGAAGCCGGGTCAGGAAATCAACTTCGCGGCCGGGGAGTAAGCAATATGGCACTCGTTAAAGTCAAACCGACTTCCGCCGGCCGTCGCGCCGTCGTCAAGGTCGTCAGCCCGAACCTGCACAAGGGTGCTCCGGTTGCTTCCCTCGTCGAGAAGCAGTCGAAGACCGCTGGTCGTAACAACAATGGCCACATCACCACGCGTCACAAGGGTGGTGGTCACAAGCAGCACTATCGTCTCGTCGATTTTCGTCGCAACAAGGACGGCATCGTCGCGAAGGTCGAGCGTCTCGAGTACGACCCGAACCGCTCTGCTCACCTCGCTCTGCTGTGCTACGCCGATGGCGAGCGTCGCTACATCATCGCGCCGCGTGGCGTCGAAGTCGGCCAGCAACTGATCAGCGGCGCAGAAGCCCCGATCAAGCCGGGCAACGCGCTGCCGATCCGCAACATCCCGGTCGGCTCGACGATCCACTGCATCGAGATGGTCCCCGGTAAGGGCGCCCAGATCGCGCGCGCTGCCGGTAC
>SSFF01000035.1 GCA_008015235.1 Rhodoferax sp.
ACGTCTCGCCCGGTATCTATGCCCGCGCCTACCTGGAAGGCCGCATCACCGAAGACCAGCTGATCAACTTCCGCCAGGAAGTGGACGGCAAGGGCCTGTCCAGCTACCCCCACCCCAAGCTGATGCCCGGCTTCTGGCAGTTCCCCACCGTCAGCATGGGCCTGGGGCCGATGATGGCCATCTACCAGGCGCGCTTCCTGAAATACCTGCACGCCCGTGGCATTGCCAACACCGAAAACCGCAAGGTCTGGGCCTTCATGGGCGACGGCGAGATGGACGAACCCGAATCGCTGGGTGCCATTGGTCTGGCAGCCCGCGAAGGTCTCGACAACCTGATCTTCGTGGTGAACTGCAACCTGCAGCGCCTGGACGGCCCGGTGCGTGGCAACGGCAAGATCATCCAGGAGCTGGAAGGCGAATTCCGCGGCTCCGGTTGGAACGTCATCAAGCTGATTTGGGGCAAGGGCTGGGACGAGCTGCTGGCGCGCGACAAGAGCGGCAAGCTCAAGCAGCTCATGATGGAAACCCTGGACGGCGACTACCAGGCCATGAAGGCCAACGACGGCGCCTTCGTGCGCAAGAACTTCTTTGGCAAGTACCCCGAAACGCTCAAGCTGGTCGAGCACATGACCGACGAAGAGGTGTTCGAACTGCGTCGCGGCGGTCACCAGCCTGAGAAGGTGTACGCCGCCTTCCACGCCGCCCACAACACGAAAACTGGTCAACCCACCGTGCTGCTGGTCAAGACGGTCAAGGGCTATGGCATGGGCAAGGCCGGTGAAGGCAAGAACACCGTGCACCAGACCAAGAAGCTGTCCGACGAGGACATCAAGTACATCCGCGACCGCTTCGGCATTCCCATTCCCGACAGCCAGCTGGCCGACATTCCCTACTACAAGCCGGCCGACGACACGCCGGAAATGCGCTACCTGCACGAGCGCCGCAAGGCGCTGGGCGGCTACCTGCCGCACCGCCGCGAAAAGGCTGATGAACATTTCACCGTGCCGGCGCTGGAAACCTTCAAGGCTGTGTTGGAACCCACCGCAGAAGGCCGCGAAATCAGCACCACCCAGGCCTATGTGCGCTTCCTGACCCAGCTGCTGCGTGACCAGGCGCTGGGCCCGCGTGTGGTGCCCATCCTGGTGGACGAGGCTCGCACCTTCGGAATGGAAGGCCTGTTCCGCCAGATCGGTATCTACAACCCCAAGGGCCAGATGTACACCCCGGTGGACAAGGACCAGGTGATGTACTACCGCGAAGACAAGGCCGGGCAGATTCTGCAAGAGGGCATCAACGAAGCCGGCGGCATGGCCAGCTGGATTGCTGCGGCCACCAGCTACAGCACCAGCAACCGCATCATGGTGCCGTTCTTCGTTTACTACTCCATGTTCGGCTTCCAGCGCATTGGCGACCTGGCCTGGGCGGCTGGCGACATGCAGGCGCGTGGCTTCCTGCTGGGTGGGACCTCCGGGCGCACCACACTCAACGGCGAAGGCCTGCAGCACGAGGACGGCCACAGCCACATCCTGGCCGGCACCATTCCGAACTGCATTTCCTACGACCCGACCTTTGCGCACGAAGTGGCAGTCATCCTGCACCATGGCCTGAAGCGCATGGTGGAGAAGCAGGAAAACGTGTACTACTACATCACCCTGCTTAACGAAAACTACGCCATGCCGGGCCTGACCGCGGGCACCGAAGAGCAGATCATCAAGGGTATGTACCTGGCCAAGGAAGGCCCCAAGATGACACCGCGCGTGCAACTGCTGGGCAGCGGAACCATCCTGCGCGAAAGCCTGGCGGCCCAGGAGCTGCTGGCACTGGACTGGGGCGTGGGCTCCAACGTGTGGAGCTGCCCGAGCTTCAATGAACTGGCCCGCGACGGCCAGGACTGCGAGCGCTGGAACCTGCTGCACCCCGAAAACGAGCCGCGCGTGCCCTTTGTGGCCCAGCAGCTGGAAAAGCACACCGGCCCCGTGGTGTGTTCCACCGACTACATGAAGAACTACGGCGAACAGATCCGTGCCTTCATCCCCAAGGGCCGCAGCTACAAGGTGCTGGGCACCGACGGCTTTGGCCGCAGCGACTTCCGCTCCAAGCTGCGCGAGCACTTCGAGATCAACCGCCACTACATCGTGGTGGCCGCGCTCAAGGCCCTGGCCGACGAAGGTACGGTGCCCATGTCCAAGGTGAGCGAGGCGATTGCCAAGTACGGCATCAAGACCGAAGCCATCAACCCCCTGTACGCCTGACCGGAACCGGAGACACAAGAACATGGCAACAATTGAAATCAAGGTTCCCGACATTGGCGACTTCGACGAGGTCGCGGTCATCGAGCTGCTGGTCAAGCCCGGCGACACCGTCAAGGCGGAACAAAGCCTGATTACTGTGGAGAGCGACAAGGCCTCCATGGAGATCCCGTCCAGCCACGCCGGTGTCGTCAAGGCACTGCAGGTGAAGCTGGGCGACAAGGTGAAAGAGGGCTCGGTGGTGCTGTTGCTGGAGTCGGCCGATGCCGCAGCCGCAGCGCCTGCAGCCGCACCTGCGGCCCCGGCTTCTGCACCCAATCCGGCCCCAGCTGCCGTAGCTGCAGCGCAAGCAGCTCCTGTTTCTGTAGCGTCTTCCGGGCCCATTCAGGTGACCGTGCCCGACATTGGCGACTTCAAGGACGTGGCCGTGATCGAGCTGCTGGTGAAGGTGGGCGACACCGTCAAGGTGGAGCAAAGCCTCATCACCGTGGAGAGCGACAAGGCCTCCATGGAAATTCCGTCCAGCCACGCCGGTGTGGTCAAGGAAATCAAGGTCAAGCTCGGCGACACCGTCAACATTGGTGACCTGGTGCTGGTGCTCGAAGGTGCCGTAGCGGCCGTCGCAGCACCTGCAACCGCCTCTTCGGTGCAAAATACGACTCCAGCCCGCATAGATGCTGTGCAGTCTGCTCCTGTTTCTGTAGCGTCAGTGGCTGCTCCCGCACACAACCCCACCACGGCGCCCCTGGGCTTGCCCCACGCCAGCCCCTCGGTGCGCAAGTTCGCCCGCGAGCTGGGTGTGCCGCTGGCCGAAGTGAAAGGCTCCGGCCCCAAAGGCCGCATCACCCAGGCCGACGTGCAAGCCTTCACCAAGGCGGTGATGGGCGGCGCGGTGCAAACCGCCGCCATTGCCGCTGCCGCCAAGGCAGCACCCGCGGGTGGCGACGGTGCCGCGCTGGGCCTCATTCCCTGGCCCAAGGTGGACTTTGCCAAGTTCGGCCCCATCGAGCGCAAGGAACTGGGCCGCATCAAGAAGATCAGCGGCGCCAACCTGCTGCGCAACGCCATCATGATTCCGGCCGTCACCAACCACGACGATGCCGACATCACCGACCTGGAAGCCTTTCGCGTTGCCACCAACAAGGAAAACGAGAAGAGCGGCATCAAGGTGACCATGCTGGCTTTCCTGATCAAGGCCTGCGTGGCTGCGCTCAAGAAGTACCCCGAGTTCAACAGCAGCCTCGACGGCGACAGCTTGGTCTACAAGAACTACTGGCACATCGGCTTTGCCGCCGACACGCCCAACGGCCTGATGGTGCCGGTCATCAAGGACGCCGACAAGAAAGGCATCTTCCAGATCAGCCAGGAAATGTCGGAACTGGCCAAGAAGGCACGTGAAGGCAAGCTCAGCCCCGCCGAAATGTCGGGTGCCACCTTCACCATCTCTAGCCTGGGCGGCATTGGCGGGCGCTACTTCACACCCATCATCAACGCGCCCGAAGTGGCCATCCTGGGTGTGTGCAAGAGCACCATGGAGCCGGTGTGGGACGGCAAGGCCTTCCAGCCGCGCCTGATGTTGCCCTTGTCCCTGACCTGGGACCACCGCGTGATCGATGGTGCCGCTGCGGCCCGCTTCAACGTCTACCTGGGCCAGATCCTGGGTGACTTCCGCCGTGT
Organism: Rhodoferax sp.; assembly: GCA_008015235.1. Lineage (GTDB taxonomy): Bacteria > Pseudomonadota > Gammaproteobacteria > Burkholderiales > Burkholderiaceae_C > Allorhodoferax. The sequence continues at coordinate 3,927 of SSFF01000035.1, forward strand.
ACTGCTGTAAGGAATCAAGATGGCCATCGTAGAAATCAAGGTTCCCGACATTGGCGACTTCGACGAAGTCGCGGTGATCGAACTGCTGGTCAAGGTGGGTGACACCATCAAGCCCGAGCAAAGCCTCATCACCGTGGAGAGCGACAAGGCCTCCATGGAAATCCCGTCCAGCCAGGGTGGGGTGGTCAAGGAGCTCAAGGTCAAGCTGGGCGACAAGGTGAAAGAAGGCTCGGTGGTGGTGCTGCTCGAAGCCGCCGCTGTGGCGGGCGATTCTGTGCCAAATCCGGATCCAGCCCGCGTATCTGCTGCCCAGGTAGCTCCTGTTTCTGTAGCAAATGTCGCGGCCCCTGCGGTAGGTTTGCCTGCACCTACAGCCTCCAGCTTCGGTGGCAGTGCCGATCTGGAGTGCGACTTGCTGGTGCTCGGTGGTGGTCCCGGCGGCTACTCGGCTGCCTTCCGCGCTGCCGACCTGGGCCTCAAGGTCGTGGTGGTGGAGCGCTATCCCACCCTGGGCGGCGTGTGCCTGAACGTGGGCTGCATCCCGTCCAAGGCGCTGCTGCACGTGGCCGCTGTTATGGACGAAGTGAGTCACATGGCCGACCTGGGCGTGGACTTCGGCCAGCCCGTGGTCAATGTGGACAAGCTGCGCGGCCACAAGGAAAAGGTCATCGGTAAGCTGACCGGCGGCCTGGCCGCCATGGCCAAGATGCGCAAGGTCACCGTGGTGCGTGGCTACGGTGCCTTCGTCGGTGCCAACCATGTGGAAGTGGAAGAGACCACCGGTAGCGGCCAGGAAAAGACCGGCACCAAGAAGGTGGTGGCGTTCAAGCGCGCCATCATCGCTGCGGGCTCCCAAGCCGTGCGGTTGCCCTTCATGCCCAATGACCCACGCGTGGTGGACAGCACAGGCGCTCTGGCGCTGAAGGAAGTTCCCAAACGCATGCTCATCCTGGGCGGCGGCATCATCGGCCTGGAAATGGGTACGGTGTACAGCACCCTCGGTGCCCGCCTGGACGTGGTGGAAATGATGGACGGCCTGATGCAGGGCGCCGACCGCGACCTGGTCAAGATCTGGCAGAAGATGAACGCCAAGCGCTTCGACAACATCATGCTCAAGACCAAGACCGTCTCCGGACGCGCCTTGCCTGAAGGCATTGAAGTGACGTTTGCGCCAGCAGAGGAGGGCGGCACCGCCCCCGCACCTCAGGTGTACGACCTGGTACTGCAGGCCGTGGGCCGCACGCCCAACGGCAAGAAGATCAGCGCCGAGAAGGCCGGTGTGGCAGTGACAGACCGTGGCTTCATCAACGTCGACATCCAGATGCGCACCAACGTGCCGCATATCTTTGCCATAGGCGACATCGTGGGCCAGCCCATGCTGGCGCAGACGGCGGAGCACGAGGCCCATGTAGCCGCAGAAGTGATCGCCGGTGAACTGCAAGGCAACGCCGAGCTGGCCGCCGCGGCCTTCAACGCCCGCGTCATCCCCAGCGTGGCCTACACCGACCCGGAGGTGGCCTGGGTGGGCCTCACCGAAGACCAGGCCAAGGCGCAGGGCATCAAGGTCAAGAAGGGCCTGTTCCCATGGACCGCCTCCGGCCGCGCCATTGCCAACGGCCGCGACGAAGGCGTCACCAAACTGCTGTTTGATGACTCTCCCGAGGCCCACGGCCACGGCAAGATCCTGGGCGGCGGCATGGTCGGTACCCATGCCGGCGACATGATCGGCGAGATCGCATTGGCGATTGAAATGGGTGCCGACGCAGTGGACATCGGCAAGACCATCCATCCGCATCCCACGCTGGGCGAAAGCATTGGCATGGCGGCAGAGATCGCGCATGGCAGTTGCACGGACGTGCCGCCGCAGCGCAAGTAAATCGCAAGCCCAAAAGGGTTCAGGCGCTTGCAGTGAAAGTGCAAGCAGCCATGGAACGAAAAGCAGCCCGAACTGGTAACGGTTCGGGCTGCTTTTTGCTTTGTTCCGTGGACAATCCCCGGTTCAGTCCATGGAAAGCGTAATCCCCCTTAGACTGTCCATGAGCGTGCTCAAACCGTGTGCCACTGCCTGGAGATGCTGCAGCGAGTTGCTTGGCTATCCCTTGCAGTGCATTTCATGGGGCAACGCGTATACATTTTCTCGGGCATACCCAAAACAGGACATCTGATCTCGTGACAACACTCTGGCTGCCTTTGTTCAGGCCAAAGATGCCGACTTGGAGTTGGGTACTGCTGCTTTGCGCTTGGCTGGTGGCTGGTTGGGGTGCCGATGCGCACGCGCGACAGCCCCTGACCGTGACAGCCAGCACGCAGCAGATGGATGCTTGGCCCGCGGTACAGGTTCTGGCAGAGGGAAGCCAGCCGCTGGCCTTGTCCGAGGTGTTGACCAGTGAAAAGGCCTTTGTTACCCCCGAAACTGCGTATGGAACGCTGGGGCTTAGCAAGGGACCGGTGTGGGTGCACATTCCGATCCGACTGGAGCCAGGGGCTGGAGGCCTCTGGATTCTGAACGTCAACTACCCGGTGCTGAATTCGGTGGAATTGCACCTGGTTCAGGGTGGACGTGTCTTGCATCAACTTATCCAAGGCAACCTTGTACCGTTTGACCAGCGCAGCATCCCCACACCGTCGCATGCGTTCGATCTGGAGTTGCCCGATGGTGGCGAGGTCGATGTTTACCTGCGAGTCAATCACCACGGGGCATTGATCCTGCCGACCTCGCTCCAGAAACCCAGTGTCTTTCACCGGGCGGCATTGGGCGAACAAATGCTGCAAGGCTTGTTGACCGGTCTTGCGCTGTGTCTGCTGGTCTACAGCCTGGGGCAATGGCTCATTCTGCGTGACCTGCTGTATGCGAAGTATGCGTTGCTGATAACCGGCAGCCTGCTGTTTTCGCTGTTGCACTTTGGTATTGGGGCCCAGTATGTCTGGAGCAACCTGCCCTGGGTTGAACTCCACATGTCGGGCCTGTCGGCCATGATTGCCTCCACGGGGTCCTTCCTGTTCAATGAACATGCCATGCGCGGACCTGAGCTGAAGCCATGGATCGCGCGGACCATGAAGGCGGGTGCTGCATTCACCGCCTGTACCGGCTTGGCATTTGCACTGGACCTTATCTCCATCGATACCGTAACCACCATTACCAGCACCGTAGGGTTGGCCCCCGCGCTCTTGGCGGCTCCGGCTGCGTTGACCCGTGCACGGCGGGGAGATCCAATGGGGGGGTGGTTTTTCGTCGCCTGGATCAGCCACTTTGTGGCTGCGGCTGTTTTGGTCGAGGTCATCAAGGGCCGCGTTGGCGTGAACCCCTGGACCATGCACTCCTACCAGATTGGTGCCACGGTCGACATGCTGATTTTCCTTCGCATGCTGGGTTTGCGTACCCAAGCCCTGCACAACGCCATGCGCAATGCCTCGCTGGAGCAGGAGAACCTGCGGTCATTGGCACATACCGATCCGCTGACCACCTTGCTCAATCGCCGCGGGCTTCATGCCAGCATGGGCTCGGTTGTGCAGTCGGCTACACCCGACAACATGGTGGCCGTGTGCATGCTGGATCTGGACGGATTCAAGCCCATCAATGACATGCATGGCCATGACGTGGGGGACGAATTGTTGGTGGCCGTGGCAACCCGCCTGCGCAGTCTGGTGCGCAACAGCGATATCGTGGCGCGCCTCGGGGGTGACGAGTTCGTCGTCTTGTTCACCAATCTGCCCAACGCGCAGCAGGCTGCCGACATGGGCGACAAGTTACTGAGAGCGTTTTCAGACCCCTTTGTCCTGGCCAATGGAGCCGTCTGCAGGGTGGGGCTGACAGTGGGCTATGCAGTGGCTCCCGAAGATGGTCTGGATGCGAACATTCTGCTGCGCCAAGCCGACGAAGCCATGTATGCAGGCAAAAATGCCGGCAAGCATTGCGTGCGGCGTTATGGCGACACCGCCAGTGCACAGGCCTTAGTTGTGGGCTGATCCAAACCCTGCGGGGCGCTGACTTCCCCGCACCGACGCCCGATACCGAAGAACGCCGTACGGGTTCGATGCCGTGCGTTGCAGTCGACCTCGGGCTGGTGTGGCCTGTGAGACTGGGAGCCTGACACAAATAGCCCCTTTGATGGGGTAATCCTGTCGTACGATCCTGTATTTCCCACCAGCCACTCTGGAGAGACGCCATGTCCAAAGAACACAAAGCTTCCCGCCACCACCCCGTCTTGGTGGTCCTGCATTGGTTGACCGGTGCCATGCTGTTGCTCGCGCTGGTGATGGGAACATTTGCCCTGGCCCCCATTCCTCTGGATGCACCCAACAAGATCGGTGCCCTGCGTGGCCACATGACGTTTGGCGTGTTGTTGGGCGCCCTGATGCTGGTACGCCTGCTGGTGCATGTCCTGACCGTCAAGAACGTTGAGCCCACGCCCAGCAGCGGCAGCGCCGCCAAGGACGCGTTGGCCAAGTGGGTCCACGGGGGGGTGTACCTGCTGGTTTTCGCCATGGTGGCCAGCGGCATGGCCATGTCCCTGATGACGGGTTTGCCCGATGTGGTGTTTGGCCCGGCTGGTGGCGTGGTGCCAAGCAATCTGCGCGAGGTGGCGCCACGCCTGGCCCACGGATGGATTGCCAAGGGCATTGCCGTGCTGGTGGTGCTGCATGTGGCAGGGGCCTTGATGCGCCATTTCGTCAACAAGGATGGCACCATGGGACGCATGTGGTTCGGCAAGCGCTGAAATACAGCCATCTCGTCCACCATGCAAAAAGCCCGGGTAGGAAACTACCCGGGCTTTTTGCATGGGAACTGTGAACATTCAGGTTGGAACCTATTGCATTCATTGAAAAAGGCAATCGATCACTAAGACGGTATTACGTTTAGCTAATCTACACTGGCTCTGCAACCTGGCCAGCCAGCTCGCTTGCACATCAGTTTGACGTTGTAAGAATAAGGAGCCTCTATGTCGTTGTCTAAGTTGACCGTGCGCCAGAAATTGTCCGCCGGTTTTGCGCTCATCTTGTTGATTCTGGTCGGCCTGACCGTCACAGGCTTGCTGGAGGTTAGCCGCATTGGAACAGCCTTGGAAAGCAATGCACTCCGAAGCTCGGTAGTGCAGCGCTATGCCATCAACTTCCGTGGCAGTGCCCACGATCGCGCCATTGCGATTCGCGATGTAGCGGCCTCCCAAAGCGATGAAGAGCTGCGCAGGGAAGTCGCTGAAATCGAGCGGCTGGCGGCTTTCTACGCCGATTCCGCCCGCCCTTTGGACCAGATGCTGGTGCAGGACCGTGAATTGCGGCCGGAAGTGGCAACGCTGACAGCTGCAATCAAAGAGGTGGAAGCCAAGACCTTGCCCCTCATTCAAAAAGTAATTCAGTTGCGCACCGCTGGGCAGCGCGAAGAAGCGCAGCAGATTGTGTGGGGCGAGTTAAAGCCATTGTTTGTGGAGTGGCTCAAACGCATCAATGTCTTGATTGATTTTGAGGAAAAAATCATTCAGGAGCGGTTGACCGAAGCCCAGTCGATTGCCTCGCGTTTCGCGACGGTCATGTTGTCGTTGACAGTGATCGCGGTTTTGCTGGGGGCGGTGGCTGCCTGGCGCATTGGCAGCTCCATCGTGGGTGCCTTGGGAGCGGAACCCTATGAAGTGAAGGCAGTGGCCGACGCGGTTCGCAATGGCGACCTCTTTTCGCCCATTGACACCGGGAATGCATCCGAAGGCAGTGTCATTGTTGCAATGAAGTCCATGCGCGACAGCTTGAGCGCGGTAGTCAGTGGGGTTCGGTCCTCGGCCCAACTGGTTGCGACGTCGGCTACGGAGATAGACCGCGGCAACCAGGATCTATCGGGGCGTACCGAGAGCCAGGCCAGTGCCTTGGAGCAAACAGCCTCTTCCATGGAGGAGCTCAGTTCTACGGTCCGCCAGAATGCAGACAATGCCCGACAGGCCAATCAGCTGGCCCAAAGTGCCAGTGTGGTTGCCGGTGAGGGTGGTGAGGTGGTGGCACAGGTAGTGGACACCATGAAAGGGATCAACGACAGTTCCAGAAAAATCGCCGACATCATCAGTGTCATTGATGGCATTGCATTCCAGACCAATATTCTTGCGTTGAATGCTGCAGTGGAAGCCGCACGCGCAGGGGAACAGGGAAGGGGATTTGCCGTGGTTGCCAGTGAAGTGCGTAGCCTGGCGGGCCGCAGCGCAGAAGCTGCACGAGAAATCAAGACCCTGATCACCGCCAGCGTGGAGCGTGTCGAGCATGGCAGTGTCCTGGTCGATCAGGCCGGCGTGAAGATGGAGGAAGTAGTCAGCAGCATTCGCCGAGTGACCGACATCGTGAGCGCAATCAGCTCCGCCAGTGCCGAGCAGGCTTCGGGCGTGTCACAGGTCGGAGAAGCCGTCAGCAGCATGGACCAGGCCACACAGCAGAACGCTGCTCTGGTGGAAGAGATGGCTGCTGCTGCATCCGGTCTGCGCAGTCAGGCTCAGGAATTGGTGCAAGCCGTTGCCGTGTTCAAACTTGAAAAGAACGACCACCTGGCCGGTTCAACGCCGCTTCTTGGCAGAACTTGATCACCTGCTTGCAGTGGGAACTTTCACAAGGACTGAAACCCCGACTATGCGCACCATGATGAACCTTTCGCGTACTTCATCGGCCAGCTCCCCCGGGGGCTGCAGCCATGCCGTGGTATCGGCGTGGGGTGTCTTGTTGGTGGCGGCCATGGTGATAGCGGTGCTCAGCACCGTGTCACGTGTTGAGACGTCGGCCATGGCGAGCTTCTCCCTGTTTTGGCCCTCGGCCGGATTGGGGTTTGCCTTGGTAGCACGCTTTGGCTTGTGGGGGGTGCTCAGTGTTTCGCTGGGCGTTGCCCTGTGGGCCGGGCTGGTGATGAAGTGGACACCGTTGGCTGTCTTCTGGACAGCTGCAGCAAGTGCCATCGGCCCCTGGCTGACCTGGTACCTGGTCCGTGAGCGTTTTGGCCGTTTGGCTTTTCCTTTTTCCCGCAGTGCGACTGTCCTGGCCTTCATGCGGATTCAGGCCGGTGTGGGTTCGGCAGCGGCAGCGTTGCTGGGGTCTGCAGGACTGTGGTTTACCGACCACTGGCCCGCTGAAGTGAGCTTGCTGGCAGGTATTCTGGCCTATTGGATGATCGAGACGACAGGGGCTTTTCTGTTTGCACCCGTGGCCTGGGATGTTCTCAATCCTTCCGACAACACCGCTGCGCGGCGCTGGGGCAGTCGGTTCTGGCAGCTGGTACGCATGGAGTGGCGCTACGGTCTGCTGGTGTTGACCTTGACCGTAGCGGTGGTGGTGCTGCTGCTTTCGGGTCAAGAAAATTACGCACGGGCATTGCTCTATGGCTTGCTTCCCATGCTGGTGGTGGTTTCACTGCGGGCTTCTCCCACGCTGGTACATGTCCTGATACTCGCTTCAGGCGCAGTGGTCCTGATGGCCATGGCCTATCTCGAACGTTCTGCGCCGGTCGCTGGCGACGGATCGCAAGTGCTCTTGGTCGCGCTGTACCTGCTGGTGGGAACAGCGACATTGCAGGTGTTGCTGGCGACTTCAGCGGAGAGGCGCCGGGCGCTGGAGCAGCTGGAACGGCAAGCCTTTGTCGATGCGCAGACCCGTCTCCTCAACGCTGCGGGTGTGGTGCGTCAATTGGAGACCTGGCTGGCGCCAGACGCTGCATTCAAAAAATCCGGTCGCCAAATTGTGTTGATTGGCATGGCATTGTCCAATGCGAACCAGGCAGCTTCGCTGGCCGACCATGAGGAGTTGCTCAACCTGGATCTGCACATGGCCGACCAGCTCCGTCAGACATCGGTGGACGTACGCTGGGCACGTGTGGGAGCCGGGAAATTTCAGGGGGTTTGGCAGGGCGACCCGGAAAAACTGAATGCCGTACTGTCGCGTGTGGGCGTACTGACACTGCCAGTCGCATCAGAGCGCAGCGGCAATGAAGGATTGCTTGCACCATTCCGCCCGCAATGGGCGTTGGCTGCGGTTCGAAGGGCCACGACAGCCACGGCTGACGTGAGCATACCCGCCATGTTGTCGGCCTTGGCACAGGCCGAGGTGCGTGCCCAGCAGTTCCGGCGCGTGGAACTGCTGCAGGTCGATGACCGTTTCCTGATCGAGCAGCAAGAAGAGGCGGCCATGGTGGAGCAGGTGCGCACTGCCATAGAAAATCGTGCCTTTCTGCTGTTTGCTCAGCCCATTGCACCCAACCATGCCCAGGAACTGGCGCAGTGGCACAGCGGCAAGCCGGTGGTGAGCAAGTTCGAGGTCCTGGTGCGCATGCCGGATGCCAAAGGGCAACCGTTGTCGCCTGCAGTGTTCATGCCAGCTGCAATCCGTGCAGGGCTCATGTCGCAAATGGACTTTGCCGTTTTGGAACAGACTTTTTCATGGCTTTCTGAGCACCCTGACGCCTTGGCACAAATCAGGGGCTGTGCTGTCAACTTGAGTGGCCCTACGGTGGGTGATGCACGCACAGTGGAAGTCGTCCGCAACTTGTTTGCGCGGTACCAGATACCTCACAACATCATCATTTTTGAGATCACCGAAAGCTTGGCGGTGTCTGACCCGGAGGTTGCCGCCCAAACCATCAAGGCGCTTCGTGCCATGGGAAGTCGGGTGGCCATCGACGATTTCGGAACAGGGGTTGCCACCTTTGACTACCTCAAGCGTTTCGAGGTCGATTTCATAAAGATCGACGGTACTTTTATCCGTGCGCTGCAAGAGGGGGCGATCGACCGCGTGATCGTGGAGTCGATGGTCAATGTGGCGAAATGCCTTGGCGTGCACACCGTGGCCGAGTTTGTCAGTACCGATGCCCTGTATCGCCTGGTCACCTCCTTGGGGATTGACGAGAGCCAAGGCTATGCGGTCTCACCCCCCATGCCCGTGGAACATTGGTTCAGCGCGCCGGTAAATATGGCTTAGGTACTGCTCAGTGAGGTGATTCAGGGTCTTCATGTGTGTGCAGCACCACCTGGTTGCGCCCTTGTTTTTTGGCCTGGTACAAGGCGGTGTCGGCTGCTTCCACCAGTGCGTCGGGCGCACTGTCCGGTGCGGGCACCCAGGCCGCAACGCCGATACTGACGCTGAGGTGTCCCAGCGGTGATTTGGCGTGGGGCAGGGCCAGTGCCTGCACTGCCTGTGCCACTTTTTGCGCCATGCCGAGGGCGTTGCACCCATCGGTGGCTGGGGCAATGAACACAAATTCTTCGCCGCCGTAGCGAGCCACCAAGTCACCTGTGCGGCACACGCTGCGCTGCAGCGCATGGGCAATCTGGGAGAGACACTCATCCCCCGCAGGGTGGCCATAGTGGTCGTTGTACTGCTTGAACCAGTCGACGTCAAGCATGGCCAGGGCCAGCGGGTGGCCGTGGCGCTGGGCCCGGGCCCATTCCTGTTGCAGTACGGTGTCGAAACGGCGCCGGTTGGCCACACCGGTCAGGCCGTCGGTCAGGCTGAGTGCTTCGAGCCGGTTGTTCAGGACCAGCAGCTCCTCGGTGCGTTGGGCTACGCGCAGCTCCAGCTCGTGCTCGGAGTTCCGGAGCGTCTTTACCAGCTGTTCCTGCACCTGCAGCAGCTCCTGCTGGGCCTGGGCCTTGGCCTTGCGCAGGCTGTTGTAGCGGTCGGCCAGCGCGAAGGCCAGCAAAAGCATTTCCAGTGCCGAACCAAGCTGCATGCCATCGACCGTGAATTCATTGGTGGGCACCACCCCCATGGCGCGCAGCGTGGTCATGGCACCCCCCAGCATCAGCATGCCAAAGGCGCCCACAAAGAAATACGCGCTGCGCTGGCGCCGCAAGGCGCACACCAGCCCCACGCCGGCTATGAACAGGGCGCTGAGCAGGTTGGCCACAATAGCGGCCTGGGACACCGCGGGCAAGGCCAGCGCATAGACCAGCGGAGTGAGCAGGTAAAACACTGCCACCCCTTGCATCACGATGTCGGTGCGTGGCAGCAGTTTGCGTGTGCCAAGCATGCTCCGCATGAACAGCAGCAAAGCGCTCAGACCCAGGGATGCTCCGGAGTAATAGGCCACGTTTGACCCCATCCAGGCTGAGCCCCCCAGGAATTCGACGGCAATACCGTTCTTCACGGCCAGCGTGAACACCGTGGTGGCCACAAAGACCACGTACAGCAGGTAGATGCGGTCGCGTAGGGCCAGGAACAGCATCAGGTTGAACAGCACCATAGCGCTGGCAATGCCGAAATACCAAGCCTGCACCAGGTAGTCGTTGCGTTCATGGGCGTGGAAAGCCTGTTCGGTCCACAGTTGGATGGGCACCAGCAGGCCAATGTTGGAGCTCACCCGCAGGTAAAGTACCTGTTCCGAGTGTGCGGGCAGCGTCAGTGGAAACACGAAACCGCGGTTGGGGTAGGCGCGGGTGGCAAACGGCGTGTCACAACCGGTGCTGAGAGACTGGTAGTTGCCTTGCGCGTCCTGCCAGTGCAGCTGCACGCTCGATATGCGCGGGTTGTCCACGTCTAGCATGCGTCTTACGGCAGTATCGCTGGGGTTGTGCAGGGTGAGTCGCATCCAGTAGCTTGAGCGGGTAAACCCCAGTGCAAATGCGGTAATTGCGGGCTGGTCGCCGACAAAGCGCGCAGCCACGGTAGGGCTTTGCACATCGGCCAGCGTAAGCTGCGCGCTGGGGTCTTCGAGCAAGTCCACCCAGGTCGTCAGCGAAAGGGGTTGTGTGCTCACCTGGGAGACGTCGAGTGCGGTTTCACTGGCCTGTGCAGGCCAGGTCAGCAGCGCTGCCAGCAACAGCAGCAGGCGTGGCAAGAGTTGATGCAATGCAAGCGTGTGCATCCGGTTTCCCTGAGTTTTATGTTGTTATGTATTCTGTCTTTGCCCGGCGTTTGCGCTCAAAGGCTATCGGTCCAGGTCGAGCTTTTAGCTGTTAGCTGGAATGCTGCGCACCTGCCACTGCGCGGTCGTACCAATGAGCTGCAGCAGTCGGTCGATGTTGGGGTGGCTGCCCGGGTGGGCGCGGGCGGCAGCCGTGTGTTCGGCAAACAGCTCCAGTCCACGCGCTGCCGCTGCGGCATTGATGCTGCCGTACTCGGCCGCCAGAGCGGCGTACACGCGCACCGAACCCGCCGAGCCAGGCTTGTTTTCGAGTCGCGCCACAGTGTGGCCGCTGGCGTCCAGCAGTTCCAGTGCGGCCAGGTGGTCCACAGGGGGCAGGGTTTGCAGCAGTTCGGCAAAGGTCGCGGTCATTGGGGTTCTTTCAAAAGGTTAAGTATGGTGTGCCACTCGGCGTCCGTCACCGGGGTGATGGACAAGCGGTTGCCGCGTTGCAGCAGGCGCATTTCGGACAGCGCCGGGTGCTTGCGCATTTCCTCCAAGCCCAGCACGCGGGTCTTGCGCAGGGCCTGCACATCCAGCAGCAGCCAGCGTGGCGCGGTGGTGGGTGATTTGGCGTCGAAGTAGGGCGATTCCGGATCAAACTGGGTGGGGTCTGGCCGCGTGCCCGATGCCACACGGGCCACCCCAGCGACACCGGGCATGGCGCAACTGGAGTGGTAGAACAGCACGCCGTCGCCCAGCTGCATGGCGTCGCGCATGAAGTTGCGGGCCTGGTAGTTGCGCACCCCGGTCCAGGGCACAGTGGCGCCGGGTGCGGCCAGCGCGTCATCGATGGAGCATTCTTCGGGCTCGGATTTCATGAGCCAGTAGCGGGGTGAGGCAGTCATGCCCGCCATTCTGGCAAATAATTGCGGCACATCGCCCATGCACCATCCACCCCAAGCCCTTCACGTGCTGCAAGGCGCCCAGCGCCAGCCCCATGCACACCACCGCGCCCCCACCTTGGTCATTGCCGGTGCTACCGGGGCCCTGGGCAATGAAGTGCTGCGCCGTCTGGCCGGTTCGGCGCGCTATGGCCAGGTGCAAGTACTGGCCCGCGAGCCAGTGCGCACCGGCATGGCACGGGTGGAATTGGCGGTATGCCAGGGGGAAGATCTGGCGCAATGGGAAACGCACCAGGCCGATGTGGCGGTCGTGATGTTCGAGCCGCCCCGCATGTTCTACGAGCGTGAACGCGCCCTGTGGGTGCCCACCGCCGCACAACTACCGGCCTTGGCCGCCTGGCTGCAACGCTGCGGCGTGCGAACGCTGGTGGTGGTCATGCCCCATGCCCAGGGCCAGTTGCCCGTGGCCTTGCAGCAGGGCTTTGCCAGCCTGTCCGAGCAGTCGGTCTCCAGCCTGGGCTTTGAGCGTGTGGTCTGGGTGCGCACGGCCGAGAAGCGCGCACCGGCGGCGCGGGCCGAAGGCTTTTTGCAGCGCGTGCGCGACCTGGTCCTGTCAGTGTTTTCGTACATGGTGCCGGCCTCGCAGCAGCCGTTGCGCACTGCGCATGTGGCCCATGCGGTGTCGCTGGCTTTGCAGCATGCGCCTGCGGGTGTGCACGTGCTCAGCCACGACATGCTGTGGCAGGCCAGCCGTACCGGCATGGCCCAGGCCGCGCCGAGCTGGTTTGCAGCGCCTGCTCCGTAAAAACCCGTTTGTTGGAATTAACCGACACCACGGTTTTTTCGCCGGTGCTACCTTTGCGGCCTTGCTGGCAGGCACGCGTTTGCGCGACCCTCCAGCCCACCACTACCGGAGACACCACCATGAGTACCACACCCGAGAACATCGTTGCGCAGGAAAAAGCCCAGCTCGATTTCAGCAAGAGCATGAGCTATGGCGACTACCTGCAGATCGACACCATCCTCAGCGCCCAAAAACCGCTGTCGCCCGCACACGACGAAATGTTGTTCATCGTGCAGCACCAGACCAGCGAGCTGTGGATGAAGCTCATGCTGCACGAGCTGACCGGTGCCATAAGGCACATTGCCAGTGACGACCTGCCGCTGGCCTTCAAGATGCTGGCGCGCGTGTCCAAGATCATGGAGCAGCTGGTGCACGCCTGGGACGTGCTGGCCACCATGACCCCGCCCGAATACAGCGCAATTCGTCCCTACCTGGGTCAGAGCAGTGGTTTCCAGAGCTTTCAGTACCGCTGCATCGAGTTCTCCCTGGGCAACAAGAACCGCACCATGCTCCAGCCCCACGCCCACAGCCCCGAGCGCCTGGCCATGGTGCAGGCTGCGTTCGAAGCTCCATCGCTCTACGACGAAGCCCTGCGCCTCATGGCCCGCCGCGGCATTGCCGTGCCGCAAAGTCACCTGGAACGCGACTGGACCCAGGCCTACATGGCCAGCGACGGCGTGGAACAGGCCTGGTTGCAGGTCTATCGCAACCCCGAAAAGCACTGGGACCTGTACCAGCTCGGTGAAGAACTCACCGACCTCGAAGACGCCTTCCGCCTCTGGCGCTTCCGCCACGTCACTACCGTGGAGCGCGTCATCGGCTTCAAGCGCGGCACCGGGGGCACCGGCGGCGTGAGTTATCTGCGCAAGATGCTCGACGTGGTGCTGTTTCCCGAGATCTGGACCTTGCGAACCGGCTTGTGATCCGCAAGCCTACCGTGTGCGCATCAGGCCGCGAACAGCGTGCTTCGAAGCTGGTACAGGCGCTCACGCCGCGACAGTGCGGTGTCCGCACTGGACTCCAGCAGCGGCACAAGGATGCGGGGTGGGCATTGGCGCAAGAAGTCCAGGGCTTGCAAGCTGCCGCCGAAGTATTGGCAGGTCTTGTCCCACTGCACATGAAGGCCTGATTCCCCGAGTTCCTGGTAGATAAAGGCTGCAGTGGGCGAGGCTGTCAGATCCGTGGTACTGCTGCGGGCCCGTCCATGTGCCAGCACTTGCAGCAGGGCCGCATCCACGTCCGTGGGGACTGTCGCAGTGTCTGGGCGCGGCAGTGGAGACGGAGTTACCGCGGTGGCAAAGTCCCCCAAGAACATGGAAATGGGTGCATCACCTCCCGTCAGTTCTGCCAACGCCTCCAGCACACCCATGGGTAGCAACTTGGCCCGCAGGTAGTGGACGGAAAATGCGATGTTGGCGTGGGCCTTGCGGGTCAGGTCTGCGTGTTGCTCCAGGCTGGGCTTGCCTTGGAACTGTTGGAACACGGCAGCCGGGTTCAAGTGGGCCAGAAAGCCATCCATGCGCTGCAAGGCCTGGCGGTACTCTTGCAGTGTGTACAGGCCTGCCGCGGCCAGCGGTTTGTTGGATTCCTCGATCAACAACCAGGTCTGCGACAGAAACACGCCCGGATCGGCTTCGGCAAAGCCCCCCACATCCCGGTTGGCCAGTGCGGCGGCGTCTGCCACCATGGCCAGGGCGGCACGGTGTGCGTTTGCAGCATCCTGCAGGTAGGGCGACTCCTGGAGCAGCTGACACAAACGTTCATGCAGCTGGTCCAGGGTGCTGCGCCCGTCCGCGGCGTTGGGACGGAAGGCAACCGTGGCCTCTATGCAGGCCGCAATATGCAGAAGAGTCTGTGGTGGAAGGTAGGGGGCCAGCAAACGGACGGCGGATATGGCGCTCAGAAACTCGTTCATGCCACCAAAGGCAGGCAAGGCTTGACCGAAACGGAAGCCAAAAATGTGAACCACCTGCGCCAGCTGATCGATCCCAGTCGGGGTGCTGGCAGGAGAAGAGTGTTCCGTTGGGTCGGACAGAATCAATGCACCGTTGGTCAGCGTGGCCACGTCGGAGAGTACGGGCACCAGGGCGCCGGGCAGGCCACCATCGAGCTGGTAGTAGACGGTGTCGTGAAAAAGTGCGGCCAGTGTCTGTACGGGATTTGCCCCTTCGCAGAGGTCAAACACATGGCTGGTGGTGTGGTAGGCACGTGTCTTGGCGCCCATGCACCGGTGCACCACCATGCCCAGCTGCTCGATGTCGGCCATGGGAGGGGTGGAGCCCAAGGCACCCAAAGACTGCTGAAAAAGCGCGATGAGGCGATTGATGGTAGCGGTAGCCATGGTTGCAAATGCTAGCTGTTGCCCTTGTATTGCGGTGGGGGAAGATACGTGCTGTGTGCCGACTTTCTCCGAAAAAGACGCAAGTAACAAGTCGCATTTGTGCATTCATGCACGCAAAAGCCTAAAGAAAATCACGTTCTTTGTGATCACATCTGCGCCTTCATGACTGCCACCCGCACGCCCTCGTACTACACCGCCAGCATCCGCTCCGAGAGCAATTACCCGGTGCTGCAAGGCGCTGTCGCGGTGGACGTGGCCATCATCGGGGCCGGGTTCACCGGCATTGCCACGGCGGTGGAGTTGGCCGAGCGCGGCCTCAAGGTGGCGGTGCTGGAAGCCAACAAGGTGGGGTGGGGCGCCTCGGGGCGCAACGGCGGGCAGGTAACCGGCAGCCTGTCGGGCGACGGCGCCATGCGCACCCAGCTGCAAGACCAGGTGGGGGTGGATGCGGAAGACTTCATCTGGCACCTGCGCTGGCGCGGGCACGAAATCATCCAAAGCCGGGTGGCGAAGTACGGCATTGACTGTGATCTCAAGCACGGCCACCTGCACGCCGCCTTCCAGCCCAGCCACATGGCCGAGCTGCAGGCCGGGCGCGACGAGGCGGTGGCACGCGGCATGGGCGAAGACGTGGCACTTTTGGACAAGGACCAGGTGCACGCCATGCTGGGCACGCCCCTGTACGAAGGTGCCCTGCACAACAAGCGCAACATGCACCTGCACCCGCTGAACCTGTGCCTGGGCGAAGCCCGCGCTGCGGCCAGCCTGGGCGCGCTGATCTTCGAGAACTCCCCTGTGCTGGACATCGTGCACGGTGCCCATCCGGCATTGGTGACGGCGCAGGGGCGCGTCAACGCCAAGTCGGTGCTGCTGGCGGGCGACGCCTACCACAAGCTCGAACAGGGCCAGCTCGGCGGCCAGATGTTTCCGGCCACAGGCGGCATCGTTACTACCGCGCCCTTGACCCCCGCGCAGGTCAATACCATCAACCCGCACGACTTGGCGGTGTACGACACCCGCTTTGTGCTCGACTACTACCGGCTCACCGCCGACAAGCGCCTGCTGTTTGGCGGTGGCGCCAACTACTCGGGCAAAGAGTCGCGCGACATTGCGGCCGAGCTGCGCCCGGCCATCGAGCGCACTTTCCCGGCCCTGAAGGGCATTGCGATCGATTACCAGTGGAGCTGCATCATGGGTATCGTGGTGAACCGCGTGCCCATGCTGGGCAAGCTCTCCAGCAACGTGTACTACTGCCAGGGCTACTCGGGCCACGGCGTGGCCACCACCCACATCATGGGCGAGATCATGGCCCAGGCCATTACCGGCAGCATGGAGAAGTTCGACACCTTTGCACGCTTCCAGCACGTGCGCGTGCCGGCCGGCGATCTGCTGGGCAACCCCTTGCTGGCTGTGGGCATGTGGTACTACCAGCTGCTGGAAAAGCTGCGTTAATACGCACTGCGAACAGAACAACATATTCCAAGAGACATTCACCATGACACCCCCCACATTCCGCGCCCCGCTGAACCCCGCCACCCTGGCCGAAGAGCCCTTTGTGCGCTTTGCCGTCACCGACATCGACGGCGTGTGCCGTGGCAAGCACCTCAGTGGCGCAAAGGTGGCCTCCATGCTCAAGGGCGGCGGCACCATTGCCAGCGCTTTGTTCGGCTGGGACATTGCCGATGAGCTGTATGACAACGTGGGCTTCACCGGCTTCCACACTGGCTACCCCGACATTGGCCTGCAGTTGGACGCCTCCACCGCGCGCCAGCTGCCCTGGGACGACAACCGCTGGCTCATCCTGGGCGAGCATGTCAACGCCGACGGCACGCCGCTGGCCATCTGCCCACGCCAGGTGCTCAAGAAAGTGCTGAAGAAGGCCGAAGCTATGGGCTTTACGCCCATGGTGGGAGTCGAGTTCGAGTGGTTTGTGCTCAAGGAAACCGAGCTGTCGCTGCGCGAAAAGGGCTTTCGCAACCTGCAGACCGCGTCCCAGGGCCTGACCAACTATTCACCGTTTCGCCTGAGTGCCGAGCATGGCTTTGTGCGCGACCTGTTCGACAACCTGCCCAAGATCGGCGTGCCGCTGGAAGCCCTGCACACCGAAGCCGGCCCTGGCAACTTCGAGGCCGCCATCCGTTACGGCACGGCGCTGGAAGCGGCCGACCGCGCCATCCTGTTCAAGCAGGCGGTGCGCGAGATTGGCCGCCGCCACGGCCTCATCAACACCTTCCTGGCCAAGTTCTCCACGGCCTACGCCGGTTGCGGTGGCCACATGCACCAGAGCCTGTGGAAAGACGGCGCCAACGCCTTCTTCGATGCCAAAGCTGAACACGGCATGAGCGACACCATGCGCCACTACGTGGCCGGGCAGTTGCACTGCCTGCCGCAGCTGTTTGCGTTGTACGCGCCGTTCATCAACAGCTACAAGCGCCTGGTGGACAACAACCTGGCGCCCACCAAACCCACCTGGGGTGTGGACAACCGCAATGTCTCGCTGCGCGTCATTCCCGGATCAAGCAGCTCGCTGCGCCTGGAAACCCGCACGCCCGGCGCCGACACCAACCCCTACCTCGGGATTGCAGCCGCTGTGGCCTCGGGCCTGTACGGCATTGAAAACAAGCTGGCCCTGCAAGCGCCTGTCACTGGGGCCAACAAGGGCGCCGAAGGCATGGAGCGTCTGCCGCGCACCTTGGCCGAGGCCACCGACAACCTAGAGCGCTCGGCCCTGGCGCGCGAGCTGCTGGGCGAGGGCTTTGTCACTCACTTCGTGCAGACCCGCCAGTGGGAAGTGCGCCGCTTCAACCAGGCTGTGACCGACTGGGAACTGCAGCGCTACCTGGAACTGGTGTAAAAACTGGCGCTAGCCCGCATATATATTGCGTAAATAGCCACAAAATACGTAGCAATTTTGGGCTGTTCGCCATCATTTATTTGCGCCGCGGGCCAGCAAACGCCAGTAATGCACGGGCATCAGGCGCTCCAGCAGCGCCAAAATCTTGGCGTCCATGCCCACCAGCACACGGGCCTGGTCGCGTTCCACGGCACGGACGATGATCTCAGCCGCACGGTAGGGTGGCATGCGCAGCATCTTCTGCGCCAGCGCCTGGTGCTTGGCCGCCTCTTCGGCCCCCATCTTGTCCGACACCCGCGCACTCGTGGCAATGGCGGTGGCAATGCCGCCGGGGTGCGCCACCGTCACGCCCACCTTGGTTTTTTCCAGCTCCAGCCGCAGCGCGTTGGAAAAGCCGCGCACCGCGAACTTGCTGGCGCTGTAGGCGCTTTGCCCCGGCGGCGAGATCAGCCCAAACAGGCTGGAGACGTTGACGATGCGTGCCTGCGGCCGCAGGCGCAGTAACGGCAAAAAGGCCCGCGTCATGCGCACCAGACCGTGGAAGTTGATGTCCATGAGCCAGTCAAAGTCGGCCTCGCTGGTCTGCTCG
This sequence comes from Rhodoferax sp., assembly GCA_008015235.1. Lineage (GTDB taxonomy): Bacteria > Pseudomonadota > Gammaproteobacteria > Burkholderiales > Burkholderiaceae_C > Allorhodoferax. The sequence goes on from SSFF01000035.1 coordinate 22,255, forward strand.
AACGTGCCACTGAGCGCCACACCGGCATTGTTCACCAGCATATCCACATGGCCATGTGCTTCCAGCACCGCGGCGGGCAGGGCCGCTACGGCGGCACGGTCGGCCACGTCGAGCACATGCTGGCTCACCTTCACCTTGTAGCCCGCCAGCAGCTCGGCCGTGGTGTGCAGGCTGCTGGCGTTGACATCAACCAGGGCCAGGTGGCAACCGCGCCGTGCCAGCGTCTGCGCCAGGGCCTGGCCAATGCCACTGCCTGCACCGGTAATGACGGCAACTTTGTTCTTGACCTGCATGGGGCTTTTCTCCGTAGGTGGGCTTATTGAAACTGTAATGCGCCGTCGTGCAGGCGGCCAAAGCGGATGGCAAGAAGGTCTGCCAGGTAGTTCTGGTGGACACGCCAGGGATTGCGGTCGCCCTGGCGCGGCAGCAGGTGCTGGGCACGTTGCACATAGCCGGACTGCAGCGCCATGAAGGGCTCGGCCCGCACCTGGCTCGGGGCTTGTGGTGTGACGCTGCGGAAGTTGTGGCGCTGCATGTGGTTCAGGGTTCGGCATACCCAGTCCGCGGTGAGGTCGGCCTTGAGCGTCCACGAAGCGTTGGTGTAGCCAAAGGCCATGAAGGCATTGGGCAGCCCGGCCAGCATCATGCCCTTGTAGGCCAGTGCCTGGGGCACGGCAAAGGGCTGGCCATCCAGCGTGAACCGGATGCCGCCCAGCACTTCGAGCTGCAGCCCCGTGGCCTTAACGATGACATCGGCTGGCAGATGGCCACCGCTGGCCAATGCAATGCCGTCGGGCGTGAAGTGGTCAATGTGGTCGGTCACGACCTGGGCCTTGCCCGCGCGCAGGCTGTGGAACAGGTCGCCATCGGGCACTGCACACAGGCGCTGGTCCCAGGGGGCGTAGGCGGGTGTGAAGTGCCGCATGTCGGTACCGGGTCCGAGCTCCTTGGCTGTCATGTTCATGATGTAGCGGCGAACCATGGCCGGGCGCTTGCGTGCCAGGCGAAAGAACAGCATGCCCAGCAGCACATTTTTCCAGCGCGTCAGGCCATAGGCCAAGCCCGAGGGCAGGTGCTGGTCCAGCTCCAGCGCCAATCTGTCCTCCCCCGGGCGGTCAATCACATAGCCCGGCGAGCGCTGCAGCATGGTGACCAGGGCGGCTTGCTTGGCCATTTCCGGCACCAGTGTCACGGCCGTGGCCCCGCTGCCAATGACGACTACCTTTTTGCCTCGGTAGTCCAGGTCCTTGGGCCAGAACTGCGGGTGCACGACCGGCCCGGTAAAGCTGTCTTCTTGCGCAAACGTGGGGCTGTAGCCCTGTGCGTAGCTGTAGTAGCCGCTGCACAGGTACAGAAAGCGGGTCTTCAGGGTAGAGCTTGCACCACCATTCGGGTGGGCGATTTCCAGCGTCCACAGGGCCTCTCTGGCGGACCAGTGCGCGGCTTGCACGCGCTGGTCGTATCGGATGTGCGCGTCAATCCCGGTTTCTGCCGCCGTGCCTTGGATGTAACGCAGGATGCTGCCACCGTCGGCAATGGCCTTGCGTTCTACCCAGGGTTTGAAGTTGTAACCCAGCGTGTGCATGTCCGAGTCGGAGCGAATGCCAGGGTAGCGAAAGAGGTCCCAGGTGCCGCCCATGCACTGGCGCGACTCCAGCACGGCAAAGCGCAGCTGGGGAGAGTGCTTTTGCAGGTGGCGTGCCGCGCCGATGCCGGATAGCCCCGCGCCGACGATAACCACATCGAACACGCTGTCCGTGGGGGTGGAAGTGCTGGACATGCGGGCTTACTGCGGCACGCTGATGCGCACTTGCAGCGAAAAGCTGCCCTGTTCCTGGCGGTTGCGCATCTGGCCGATGCCGCTTTGGTGGCCGTCTTGCACGCTGTCGCCCTGGGCAATGGTGGTCCATTCGTTCAGCGGAACCAACACCTGGGTGCTGCTGTTTTGCTGACTCACCGCGCCGCTGGCATTGGGCAGGCTGTTGGTGGCCTGCTGGGCGTCGAGCAGCAGTTCCACAAAGCCGTCGCCAGCCCAGCGCGGCGTGGCCAGAAAGCCGGTACCGGCCTCCAGCCACACGGTGGACGGCAGCACCACGATGACACCATTGCGCAGGTAGGACTGGCTCAGGCGCAGCGGGGCCGTGGTGCCGCTCATAAGGCGCACGCTGCGGCCGTTAAGCACTAGGCTGGTTTGCAGTGTGCGCGCCTCGCTGCTGCGGTTGTTGCTCTGCAGCGGCATGCCTTGGGTGATGTCGATGCCCTGGCTCTGGCTGGCCGCGCTTCGGTCTTGCCGCACCTCAATGAGCAGGTTCTTCAGGGGCAGGGGGCTGGTTTGGGCGCTGGCCCAGCCAGTGGTGGCCAGCAGCAGGCCGACAAGGAGGGTACGCAGGGCAGGGCGGCGAGAAAGCAGTGTATGCATGGCTTGGCATTATTGGGCACAGCTGCATTTGTGCGCCAGTCCACGCTGTCGTCTGTGCGATGGCCTGGCACCGATAATGGCTGCCAGAAGGAATGGACAAGCTATGCATGAATGGGGAATCTGGGCTCTGCTGCTGGGCAGCGCTTTTGCAGCCGGGGTGCTGAACGCCATTGCCGGTGGCGGCAGCTTTTTGACATTTCCGGCCCTGGTGTTCGCGGGCGTGCCCCCCATTGCTGCCAATGCCACCAGCGCCTTGGCGGTCAGCCCTGGCTACCTGGGCAGCACGTTGGGTTTTCGCTCCGAATTGGCCGCCTTGCCGCGCACCCTCCTGTGGCGCGAGGCGACCATTGCCGCCGTGGGCGGCGTGGCCGGTGCCTTGTTGTTGCTGGTCACCCCGGCCAAGCTCTTTGCGGGTGTGGTGCCCTGGCTGCTGCTGTTTGCCACGGTTTTGTTTGCCCTGGGGCCGCAACTGTCGCGCTGGGCCGCCGTGGGCCGGGCCGCGGACGGTGCTCCGCATGGTGGGGCGCGAGCGGTCGGGCTGATGGTGGTGTCGGTGTACGGCGGCTACTTCAACGGTGGCTTGGGCATCTTGCTGATGGCGCTGTACACGGTGCTGGGGGAAAGCAACCTAACCACCGTCAACGCCCTCAAGAACCTGTGCTCGCTGGTGCTGTCGCTGCTGTCGGTGGCGGCCTTCGTGCTGGCAGGTGTCATCGTCTGGCAGCAAGGCATCGCCATGATGCTGGCCGCCACGCTGGGTGGCTATTGGGGTGCCCAGTGGTCGCGCCTGCTGCCCGTGCAGTGGCTGCGCCGCGGCGTCATCTGTATCGGCCTGGGCATGACGGTGGCGTTTTTCCTGAAATCGCGCGCTTGATGCGTCAGTCGTGGTGCCAGCCCGTGAACTGCACCAGGCGCTCCAGGGCAAATGCCCCTAGCACCGAATTGCCCTTTGCGTCCAGTTCGGGCGACCATACCGCCACGGTGCCCTTGCCCGGCACAATGGCCACAATGCCGCCGCCCACGCCGGTCTTCACGGGCAGGCCAATGCGGTAGGCAAAGTCGCCCGCTGCATCGTAGGCACCGCAGGTCAGCAGCAGCGCGTTCACGCGGCGCGCGGCCTCGGCACTTAGAAACTGTTCGCGCGGCTGGCCGTCGGGCCCAATGTCGAGGCCCCCATGGGCCAGGAACATGGTGGTCTGGGCCAGTTGCAGGCAGTTCATTTCAATGGCGCACTGGCGGCAGTAGTTGTCCAGCACCAACTCCGGCTGGTTGTCGAAGTTGTTGTAGCTTTTCATGAAGTACGCCATGGCCATGTTGCGGTGGGCGGTGTCGCGTTCGGACTTGGCGATATGCGCGTTCCAGTACAGGTGGGCATCGTCCGTCAGCCTGCGCAGCATGCCCAGCAGGGCAATGTCCAGGTGTGCATAGCGGCTGGTCAGAATGTCCGTAATGACCAGCGCCCCGGCATTGATGAAGGGGTTGCGTGGAATGCCCAACTCGGTTTCCAGCTGCACCATCGAATTGAAGGCCGCGCCCGAAGGTTCGCGCCCCACACGCTGCCACAAGTCGTCCCCCACCAGCTTGAGCGCCAGCACAAAGGTGAAAAGCTTGGTAATGCTTTGCAGCGAAAAAGGGGTGTGCGCATCGCCCACCGTGTAGGTGCTGCCATTGGTCAGCGCCACGGCCATTCCAAACTGCCGCGGCGGCACCTGGGCCAGGGCCGGAATGTAGTCGGCCACCCGGCCACGTCCGAACAATGCCTGTGCTTCGGCATGGATGCGCTGGAGTATCTCGTTCAGTGGTAGCTCGCTGCCCGGCTCAGTCGGTGTATGGGGTGTTTGCATGGCGGCGGATTCTAGATGGGGAATGGGTACAAGACCGCTACTGTGCTTCTGTTGCCCATCCTGGCCAAACTCCTTATCGGTGTGGTGCACACGCCGCACCGTAGCGGCTGCACCGCTGGCCAAATGCGTCAACGGATGTAAGCCAGCGGCCCTATTTGTATCGGCACATGTCTGTACCGCCCAACAGAAACCGCCCGATACAAATTCGGCCCGCACCCCCAGCACTGCGTGACGATGATGGCGATATACGCAACCCCAGTGCGCACACTTGGCACAGGCCAGTGGCCACCGGGGCCTACTTCACATCATTTTTCTGTACAAGAGGCCGCCATGAAATCCATCCCCAAATCCGTATTCGCAGGCTTCGCCCTGGTGGCCGTGGTTTTGAGCAGCGGCTGTGCCAACCTGTCCACACGTGACCGCAACACCATTACCGGTGCTGGAGTCGGCGCGGTGGCTGGCTCCATCCTCACCGGTGGGAGCAGCGTTGGTACCGTTGGAGGTGCTGCAGTCGGGGGGTATATCGGCAGCCAGGTTCGCAAGTAGCAGCACCACTTTGTGGTTGACAGGCAAGACCGCAATTTGCGTGCCCTTGATGTTCTCTGGCAACCAACACAATGGCGAACAGCCTGTGCTGCAACAGTCTGAAACTACCTGGTCTTGACGACGACCTTGCCCTTGGCCCGACCTGACTCGACGTAGGCCATGGCTTCGTTGGTCGACGCGAATGGAAAGACCTTGTCGATCACCGGATGGATTGCTCCCGCTTCGATGAGACGCGTAATCTCACGCAACTGGCCGCCGTGGGCCTTCATGAAGAGAAAGGAATAGTCGATACCCAGTTTGCGTGCCCTGCGCCGCACACCGGTACTCAGCAGCCGGATGACCAGCTTCACGAAGCCTGGTGCCGCGATCTGCTGACCAAACGCCGGATCGGCCGGCCCGGAGATGGAGACGAGCTTCCCGCCCCGCTTGAGCACGCGCAGGGATTTTTCCAGCTCGGCGCTGTCCTGGCTGTGCAACACCACGTCGTAGTCGCGCAGATGTGCCTCGAAGTCTTGCGTCTTGTAGTCGATCACGACATCTGCGCCCAGGCGCTTCACTAGTGCCACGTTGGCCGTACTCGTGGTGGTGGCGACCGTGGCACCCAGGTGCTTGGCCAACTGAATGGCGAAGGTGCCCACGCCGCCCGATCCGGCTTGGATGAAGACCTTCTGTCCCTTCTTCAACTGGGCCACCTCGACCATGGCCTGCCACGCGGTCAGACCCACCAGGGGAATGGAGGCCGCTTCCTCCATGCTGAGGCCCTGGGGCTTAAGCGCCAAGGAGGCTTCCTTGACCGGGACGAACTCGGCGAAGGTTCCGATACGGAAGTCATCGGGCCGCGCATACACCGCATCTCCCGGTTTGAACTGCCGCACGCGTGCGCCCACCTGGACCACCACGCCGGCCACATCGTGCCCCAGGATCAGCGGCATGCGATAGGGCAGGATGAGCTTGAACTCCCCATCCCGAATCTTGGAGTCCAGCAGATTCACGCCTGCAGCATGCACCTGCACCAGGACTTCGTCATCGCGCAGTTCAGGCTCTGGCACATCTGCCAAGCGCAATGCACGCTTCTTTCCATACCCGTCGAGAACAAATGCTTTCATGGTGGTTCCTTGTGTGATTCTTTGTGTGAATTTTTGGTTAAGCGGGAAGACGAAGGTCCTTGCGCACCCCAGAGTCCAGCACGCTGGCGGGTGCAAATCGGCGCAGCATCTGCATGCGCTTGGCAAGTCCCGGGGTGTAGTGCAGCTTGGGGCGTTCGGCCTGGGCGGCGGTCAGCACCATCTCGGCCACCACGTCGGGGCCATCGGCGTTCACCAGCACTTCTTTGACCCGCCTTTCCACCCCAACGCAGACATCGCGGTACACGTCCAGCGGCGCATCGGGCGCCATCAGGTTCGCCTCGAACGGTGTGTTGATGTAGGCGGGCTCCACCACCACGGCACGAATGCCCAGGGTGCGCAGTTCATGGTCCAGCGCCTCCGTGTAGCCTGCCACAGCGTGCTTGGTGGCCGAGTACAAGGCCATGTAGGGCATGGGCAGAAAACCCAGCACCGAGCCGATGTTGATGATGCGACCACTGCCTTGGCGGCGCATGTGCGGCACGACAGCGCGCGTCATGCGGATGATGCCGAAGAAGTTGGTGTCGAAGATGGCCCGCGCCTGGTCCAGCGAGCTTTCCTCGGCAGCGGCGGGGGCGACCCCAAAGCCCGCGTTGTTGACGAGCAGGTCGATGCGGCCTTCGCGCGCCATCAGTTGCTCGACGGCGGCGTCCACCGACGCGTCGCTGGTGACATCCAACGACAGCATCTCAAACGACGCCCCTTTGGTTGCGCCACCGCGCCGGCTGGTGCCGTAGACCTTGTAGCCGGCTTGGGCCAGCCGCTGGGCGGTGGCCAGGCCAATGCCCGATGAGGCACCTGTTACCAGTGCGATCTTCTGTTTCCTGTTCATGGTGTGTTCTCCGTTGAGGTAAAAGGTGGGGAAGTCAACCGCGGTAAGCGGCATTCGACATGATGATCGTCATATGTAATGGCAAAAAAAACGACAGAGGGGACCTCATGCGGAAGTGGAAAGCAGGTGCTTGATGGCGGCCTCGCGCAGGCTATCGGACAGTGCCGGATCGTCCACCGCCCGCGCCAGCAGCAAGCCACCCACCATGGTGGCCACGGTCACCAGTGCGCGTTCGTGGGCCGCGGGCTGGCCCCAGTCGGGCGATTGCCGGGCCGCGAGGTCGACCATTGCCTTGATGTGGCGGGTGGTGACACGGCGCACTTCGGGCGCCTGGCGCGCGGTTTCGGACCCCAGGGCTGCCAAGGGGCAGCCCGCCTCGATCTGCGCCAGATGCTCTTTGGACAAATAGGCACGCACCATCGCCTCCAAGGAGTCTTCGGATGGCACACCGGCGACCACCTCCGCCACGGCGGCGGCAGACTCGGCACATGCGCGGCCGGCCGCTTCGGCCAAGAGGGCCTCGCGTGACGCGAAATGGGAGTAGAAGCCGCCGTGGGTCAGTCCGGCTTCCTTCATGATGTCCGCAACGCCTGTTCCGTCATAGCCACTGCGACGAATGGCGCGCGCCGCCACCGACACGATTCGCTCGTGCGTTTCTTCTTTGGCGGCGGCTCTGGCGTTGGTCGTATTTTTTCGCATGACGGCTATCATATCATTGTGTGAGACAAATGTACAGTGGTGGTGATGGGTTGAACCTCGCTTCATCCGTACCAGGTGCACAGGCATAGCACCAGTCACGGTAGAGATGGTTGACCAGCTGCATGGGACCGGTCTCAGACCAAGTTTCCGGGCGACTTTCGACCGGAAAGCCAAACTGCCGCAAGAACCTAGCCCCCCAACCCAGCCAGCACGCCCAATGCAAACGGAATGCTCACCACTCCCAGGATGGTGGAAAGCGTGACCAGCCCGGCCACAAAGGCGCCGTCGTAGCCCATGCGTGTGGCCAGCACGTAGCTGCTGGAGGCCGTGGGTAAGGCCGAGAAGGCCAGCAGCACGGTGGTTTCCAGCGGGGGTAAACCCAGGCCCCGCGCCAGCAGGGCCGCCACCAGCGGCAGCAGCAGGTGGCGAATGCCCAGCACAGCTGCCGCCAGCACCTTGGCCTGGTGCAGCGCCCCCAGGCGCAGGCCGGCGCCTGCGGCCATGAGGCCCAGCGCCAGCGAGGCGCCGCCAATACGCGACACAGTGGGTTCCAGCCACATGGGAATGGCCACGCCCAGCAGCCCGCCGCACAGGCCGGCCACGGTGGCAATGATGAGCGGGTTGCGCACCAGCTCGCCCACCATACTGCGCTGCGAATGGCGTGCCATGGGCCATACAGCGGCTACGTTGTACAGCGGCACGCAAAAGCCGATCAGCACCGCCAGCAGTTGCACACCGGCAGGCCCCGCAGCCCGTTCGACCAGCGCCAGGCCGATGAAGGAGTTGAAGCGAAACGCCACCTGGGCGCCAGCGGCATGCAGCCGGGTCGGCATGTAGCGGCGAAGGCCCGGCAGGTGGGGCAGGGCGTAGGCCAGGGCAATGCCGGCAAAGGCCAGCGCGGCACCGGCACCCAGCAGGTGCGAAGCGGCGCGCAGGTCCAGCGGGGTGCGGATGATGGAATAGAACAGCAGCACCGGAAAGAACACAAAGTACACCAGCTGCTCCACCGGCTCCCACACGCTGCGGTTCAAGGGCGTGAGCCGGCACAGCAGGTAGCCGCACAGAATGAGCGAAAAGTCGGGAAACAGGAGTTGGACGTAGTTCACGGCTGAGATACAAGCAAATTCGGCACCTGGCCCGCATGAAATAAGCGCAAAGCGCTCATAAATCAATAGCAAAATGCCAACGGGGCCAGCTGCTACTGTAACGTGCTCAACTGCGCAGGGCCTGCACTTCGGAGACGGTAATGCGCAGGTGCGACGACAGGGCGTGCAGCACGCTTTCCACCAGCGCCAGCGCCAGGGCTGGGTGCTGGCTGCGGATGGTTGCCAGGTCTTCGGGCGCCAGCCGGAACACCTCGGTATCAACCACGGCCTGTGCATCGACAGTCTGGCCGCCATCGAGCAGTTCGGCCGTGCCCGCGACCACGCCGCCGGGGCCGACGGTGGAGAGGTGGTAGCTGCCCTTGCTGCGCAGGGGCAGGGTGATCTTGAGGGCGCCGCTGCGCACCAGAATCAGGTCTTGGGGCGACACCTCGCCCTTGAACAGCTTTTTGCCCGCCTTGACGGTGTGCTGGTGCCCCAGGCTTTCCAGCGCGCGCAGCGATTCTTCGGACTGGCCCTGCAGCATGGGAAAGTCAGCCAGCTGCAGGGGTGGTTGTTCCTGCGCCTGGAGTCGGCTTTGGGCTTCGACCCATTCCAGGGCCTCGTCGAGCTGGCGGAAGGCAAAGGCCTTGTTGGTGGGCCGCACCACCCCGGTTTCCTTGAGAAAGCGCTTCATCTTCAGGCCTGAAGGCAGGTCTTTGGGGATGTCGCAGAACACCAGGTAGGCGTTGTTGGCTTCGAGCTGGTCCTTGATCTGCTCCAGCACGTGGGTGGCGGTCACGTCCAGTGACTGCACCCGGCGCATGCTCAGGATGACGTACTTGCGCCGCCCGGTTTCGGGCTCCAGTGCGGCGTGGAGCTGGTTGGCGGTGCCGAAAAAGAGGCTGCCCTGCAGCTCAAACACCACCATGGAGTTGAGGTCATTGGGCTGAACGGCCAGGTCGCTGTGGTTGCGCGCCCATTTGGAGACGATTTCCTGGCCTTCGATGCGGTTGCGCACCACCGAACTGCGGGTCTGCTCGCGGATGAACAGCAGAATGGCCAGAGCCACCCCGACTCCGGAGGCGGCAATCAGGTTGACAAACAGCGCCACCAGAATCACGGCCACGATGACGGCAAAGTCCAGCCGCGTGGCGGGGGTAAAGAAGAACTGCAGGCTGTGGCGGTCGATCATGCGCAGGCCCACCACGATGAGGATGCCGGCCAGGGCCGACACCGGTATCCAGGCCAGCAGTGGGCCCAGGGCGACAAAGGCCACCAGACTCAAAAGCGCTGCCACCAAGCCGGCGCGGCGTGTCTCTCCACCGCTGGAGATATTGACCAGGCTGGCGCCCATGGTGCCAGCGCCGCTGACGCCGCCCAGCACCGCCGCCACGGCGTTGCCAATGCCCTGGCCAATGAGTTCGCGGTCGGAGTTGTGGGAGGTCTGGGTCATGGCGTCGAGCACCACGCAGGTCTTGAGCGTGTCGATGGACAGCAGCACGGCCAGCGTCAGGGCCGGTACCAGCAAGCCCAGCACAACCGGTGCGTCCAGGGCACGGGCAGCGTCCCAGCGTTGGCTGAGCATGTCCAGCGGGTGAAAACCGCCACTGGGCAGTTCACCCACCAACAGGGGGTTGCCCTGTGTGCGCAGCAGGTCGGCATCGAACAGGGCCAGCAGCAGGTAGGTGCCTACCCCCACCACCACGGCAACGATGGTGGCCGGTACGCGTTGCGTCAGGCGGGGTACCAGCCACATGCTGGCCGCCACCAAGGCGCCCACCACCATGCCTTGCCACGCCCACAGATGGGGATTGCCCAGCGAAGCCCACAGCCCATCCCCGGTGCTGACGCCCAGGAACTTGGGAATCTGGCTGCCGATGATGATGAGCCCCACGGCGCTGAGGTAGCCGCTGACCACCGGGTAGGGGATGTACTTGATGAGGCGGCCAATGTGCAGGCTGCCCAGCGTGATCTGTATGGCACCGGCCAGCAGTGCGATCAGGCTCAACAGCAGCAGCACTTGTTCCGGTGCATAGCCGTTGCCGGAGTAGGTGATGGCCAAGGCCGAGAGCACGGCGGCGGCCGGTGCGCAGGGTGCGCTGATGAGCTTTTGCGAACCACCCAGTGCCGTGGCCAGCAACCCCAGCGCCGTGGCACCGACGATGCCTGCTACCGCACCCTGGGCGGCATAGCTGGGACCGAGCCCGGCGAAGATGGTGACACCGAAGGCGATGGAAGAAGGCAGGGCCACCAGCATGGCCGCCAAGCCCCCCCACAGGTCACCGGCTAACCCTGCCGGTGGGCGGCGTGCCGGGGTGGGTTCAGCGGGCAGGGCAGAGACCGTGTTGACAAATTCCATGCCGACAGTTTATCCCTGCAACTTGCAGGGTTTCAGTGGCTGGTGCCCTCAGAGCGTGTGATCTTGTTCCAGACGTTGTATTTGCCGATGGGCTTGCTCATGGGCAGGCGCTTCACCTCATGCAGCGTTTGCGCGTCGAAGATGATGAGGGCACCGTCGTTTTCCATCAGGCTCGCCAGGGCGTAGCGGCCGTCGCGGGTGAACTCCACATGGGCAAAGGTTTTGCCGGGTACCGGGCGCAGCTGGCCGGCAATTTCTAGCGTCTGCTTGTCGATGGCGATGAGCGTGTCCTTCGCGGTGGGGCTCATCATGGCGTCGGTAAACGCATAGCGCGACTTTTCATGGCTGCGCAGGAAGAAGCCTGGGCCCAGGGTCCTGACGCTGCCCACGGTGCGCCACGTTTGGGTGTCGATCAGGGTGATCAGGCCTTCCTTGAGGTTGGGCGTGGCCATGACGCGCTTGCCCTGCCAGTCGAAGGCAATGCCGCTTCCGAGGTGTGGCATGCCTGGGACGTCCAGGTCGGCCACCTTGGCACGCTGGTTCAGGTTGACCACCTGGCCCTTGCCGACGCCATTGCCGTCGGGGCGGGTGGCGCCGAACACATTGGCATAGCTGTCGTCAAAGTAGAAGTCGTCGAGGATGTCGTCGAGCACCGTGCGGGCCACGTTCACCGGCGCGCCCTTGGCGTAGGACAGTTCCCAGATTTCTGGCGTGTCCTTCATGGCTACGACAAAGCTGCTGCGCGGGGCGGCGTCGTACACGGCCGATACGCGGGAGGTCTTTCCACCCGCAGCGGCCATGGTCGGGATGGCGCGCACAAAGTTCAGGTCGGCGTCGAGCAGTACCAGGTTTTGCGGCAGGTAGTTGCCCACCATGACCCACTTGCCGTCGTTGGAAACGGCCACGTTGCGGGCGTTGATGCCGGCACGCACTTCGACCACCGTGGTCAGGTTCCACAGGTCGTACTTGGAGACCCAACCGTCGCGCGAGCCGAAGTACACGTAGCGGCCATCGGGCGAATACTTGGGGCCGCCATGAAGGGCAAAGCGGGTGGCACTGCGGCCTATGGGCTCCAACTTGTCGCCGTCGAGCACGCTCACATGGTGGTCGCCAGCTTCCACCACCACAAACAGGTTCTTCGGGTCGGCCTGGAATATCGGCTTGTTGGGCAGGCTGCCGGGTGCATGGTGCACGATGCGTGACGCTTTGGTGTCTGCTTCGTCCCACTTGGGCGCGGGGCTGACCGGGGTGTATACATAGGCGGCCAAGGCCTGGATTTCCTCGGGCGAGAGGCGGTCGGCAAAGCCCTGCATCTGGGTGGCGATGCGGCCTTCCCGGATGACGCGCAGGGCTTCAGGCTTGCGCAGGCGTTCCAGGTTTTCCGGCAGAAGGGCCGGGCCGAAGCCGCCCAGGCGGTCGGCGCCGTGGCAGCTGGCGCAGTGGGTCTGGAAATTGGTGGGGGCGTCAGCGGCCTGGGCTATGCCAGAAATGAGGGCTCCCAGGGCCAGCAAGGCAATCACGCGCTTCATGCGGTGACCTCGGTTTTCAGGCCGATCTCGGCGTCGGTGAGGTAGCAGCCCGGGTCTTCGGACCAGGCGTCGCCGGTGGTCTGGTGGGCGCGCACGCGGGTGTTGCCGTTGCACACGGCAAAGTAGGCGCATTCGCCGCAACGCCCACCCACGGTGCGCGGGCTGGCCTTGAGCCCGGCCATCAGCGGGTCGGTGGTATCGCTCCAGATTTGCGAGAACGGGCGCTGGCGCACATTGCCCAGCTTGTGGTGCCACCACATGGTGTCGGGGTGCACGTCGCCGCGGTTGTCTATGTTGGAAATGTTCACACCGCTGGAGTTTCCGCCCCATTGCTCCAGCTTGGCGCGCAGGTGCGGCACCGATTCGGGGAAGCGCTTCTGCGCCCAGTGCAGCAGGTAGACGCCGTCGGCGTCGTTGTTGCCGGTGACGATTTCCTTGTGGCCCGGCTCGGCGTTCCAGCGCAGCGCGGTGTCAAACAGCAGGTCCATGGCGTCGCGCGTGGTGCGGAAGTGGGCGTCGGTGTCGCGGTTTTTCTTGCCGCGGCCGGCGTAGTTCAGGTGCGAGAAATAGAACTTGTCCACGTTTTCCTGCTCGCAAAGGGTTATCAGGTTCGGCAGGTCGTGGGCGTTGTCCTGGGTCATGGTGTAGCGCAGGCCCACCTTCACATCGAGTGCCTGCAGGTGGCGCACGGCCGCCAGCGACAGGTCGAACGCACCTTCCTTGCGGCGGAACAGGTCGTGGGTCTTGCCAATGCCGTCCAGGCTGATGCCGACGTAGTTGAAGCCCACGGCGGCAATCTTCTTGGCCAGGGGCGCGTCGATGAGTGTGCCGTTGGTGGACAGGCCCACGTAAAAACCCATGTCGCGGGCTTCGTTGGCAATGTCCAGAATGTCCGGGCGCAACAGCGGCTCGCCACCGGAGAGTATGAGCACCGGCACGCCATAGGCCTTGAGGTCCTTCATCACGGTGGACACCTCTTCGCGGCTCAGTTCACCGGCAAATTCCTTGTCGGTGGAGATGGAGTAGCAGTGCAGGCAGGTGAGGTTGCAGCGGCGAATCAGGTTCCAAATCACCACCGGGCCCTTGGGGCCACGGTAGGGCGTGATGGGCGTGGGGTTGGTGATCTCGCGCAGGTATTGGGAAATGCGGAACATGGAGGGTCTCCAGAAAAATCAATCACGCAGCCGCAGGCCTGTTTTCTTCAGGATGCGGGTGGAAAAAAGGATGTCGCGGGCACGGCAGTGGGTGCCCAGCAGGGCGGCAATGTGCTCAGCCTCCGCCAGCACTTCCTCGCGGCTGCTACCGTGCAGCATGGCAAACAGGTTGTAGGGCCAGTCGGGCAGGTGGCGCGGGCGGCGGTAGCAGTGGGTCACCGCGGGCAGTGCACCCACCAGTTCGCCCAGGCGGTCGATGTGGGCGTCGTCCACGTCCCACACGCTCATGCCGTTGGCCGCGTAGCCAATGGCGTAGTGGTTGGGCACGGCGCCAATGCGGCGGATGACGCCCCTGTCCAGCAAAGCCTGCAGGCGCTCGGTCACTGTGGATTCGGGCACGCCCAGCTGTTCGGCAAAGTGGGCGTAGGGGTGTGGCACCAGCGGCAGCCCAGCCTGGGTGGCGCGCACCAGTTGCTGGTCGAGGTCATTCAACTGAGTTTTTGTCATGCCCGTACCTGCAGTTTCATTTCCACGAAGTACTCTTTTTCCTTGGGGAAGGGGTACACGGGAAGGCCCGTGGCAGCTTCGATTGCTTTCACGGTAGCGCCAATCCCCTCGGGTGTGGACGTAGCCAGCACGAACCACATGTTGAGGCGGTGTTCACGGCGGTAGTTGTGTGCCACTTCGGCAAAAGCGTTTACCTGGGCCGTGACTTCTTCAAACCGGTCTTCCGGCACCTGCATGGCGGCCAGCACAAAGGCACCGCCCATGCGCTCCACCTGGAACATGGGACCAAAACGGGTCAACACCTTGGTGTCGAGCAGGGCTTGCAGACGGGCCAGCAGTGTGGCCTCATCAATGCCCAGCTGCGCGGCCACTTCGGCGTAAGGTGCGTGCGAGAGCGGAAAGCCGCCTTGCAGGCTGTTGATGATGGCGGTATCGAGGGTATCCATAATGGTCATGCAGCCTGTGCCAGGCAAGGCGCGTAGCGGGCGCCTTGCTGCTTGAAGCGCTCGCGCGAGAACAGCACGGCGTGGGGGTAGTCCTGCAGCGCAAACCGTTCGCGCAGTTCGGCAATCTGCTGTTCCACCTGGGCGCGTTCACGCCCGTGCAGCATGCAAAAGAGGTTGTAGCGCCACTGGCCTTCCACGCGCGGGCGTCGGTAGCAAAGCGTGACCCCGGGGTGCTGGCCCAGGCGCTGGCCCAGTTCGGACACTAGCGCGTCGGGAATGTCGTGCACCACCATGGCGTTGGCGGTAAAGCCCAGCTCGTGGTGGCGCAATACCACGCCAAAGCGTTTGAGGGTGCCGTCCGCCAGCCAGTCGGCAATGCGCTGCAGCACGGCGTGCGGCGTGCTGCCCATACTCTGTGCCAGGGCCTCAAAAGGGTGCGGACACAGCGGCAGCCCGCTTTGCATGGCGCCGATCAAGGCGCGGTCTTGTTCTGTCAGGGGCGAGGGCGCTTGCTGGGCAGGGGCCGAGCGCGTCTTGGCGGCACCCGCGTGGAGCGAAAACCCCAGGTCGATGTGGTATTGCTCGACCAGCGGTAGACGCAGCACTGTGGTCTGGCACTCGGCTTCAATCGTGTCGAGCACACAGTTCAGCCGTTCCTGGGTGGGGGCGGCCACCACAAACCAGAGGTTGTAGACGTGTTCGCGCTCGTAATTGTGGTTGACCTCGGGGTGCGCGCTGACCTTGGCGGCGGCCTGCGTCAGCTGATCTGGCGGCACGCTGATGGCGGCCAGCAAACTGGCACCGACGCGCTGCGGGGCAAACACCGGGCCTATGCGCGAAAGGCGACCTTCCTGTTGCCATTGCTGGTACTGCGCCAGCACCGCATCCGCGTCCAGGCCGGTTTGCTGTGCAATGGCGGCAAAGGGCGCGTCACACAGCGGGAAACCGTGCTGGTAGTCGTTGAGCAGCGCCAGGGTTGCCGGAGACGTGTGCAGTGGCATCGTCAGAACCCGATGCGCGCGGCGCGCGAGGTGAAGAAGATGCCCGAGGGAGCGTTGGCCGGCATTTCGCTGATGACTTGCTTGCTGCGGGTGTTGTAGAGCACCACCTTGTTGTCATCGCGGCAGCTGATCCACACGGCCTCGCCGCGCGGCGTGAATTCCATGTGCAGCACCACCTGACCCGGCAGCAGGGTGTGGGTGACCTTCTGGGTCAGGGTGTCGATGACCTGCAAGTGGCTGTTGTCGGGGTGGGCGAAGTTGACCCAGATTTCACGGCCGTCGGGGCGTGCCATGACGAACACGGGCTGACCACGTACCGGGATGCGTCCGACTTCTTTCCAGCTGCGGGTGTCGACCACCAGCACCTCGTGGTGGCCGATGGCGGGCAGGTAGAGCTTGCCGTCGGCCTGTGCCCAACCGCGCAGGTGCGGCATCTTGTAGACCGGCAAAGGTTCTTTGCCACGTCCATAGCCGCCCAGCACCCGTTGCACTCCTTTTTCCGGTTGCCACAGGTCCAGCATGGCCAGTCCGTCTTCGCCGAACAGGCCTGCCAGGTAGTAGCGGCCGTCGGGGGTGATGAGGCCGTCGTACGGTTGCTTGCCCACATTTTTGTAGCGGGTAACGACCGGCTGGCGCGGGTTGACGGACATATCGGCCACCCAAATCTCGCCGGCTTCGAACAGCGCGAATACAAAGCCCAAGCCTGGGGCATCGGCCAAGCCCACGACCTTGGAGCTTTGCCCGGCGTCGCCATAGCGGGCTGGAATGTCGGCCACCAGCTCCAGCGTGGTGGCGTCGAAGATGCGCACGCCGCCGGGTTCGTAGTTCTGCGCGGCCACAAAGCGGCCATCCTGCGACACGGCGCCACCAATGGAATTGCCAGCCTGCATGACGCGCTTGACCAATTGCTGGGTCAGCAGGTCGACCTTGGACAAGCCGCCGTCGCGCCCAAAGACATAGGCGTAACGGCCATCGCGTGAAAACACCACGGAGGCATGTGACAGGTCGCCCAGCCCCACAACGGTGCCGACGATGCTGCGTGCACTGGAGTCGACCACCTTGACCTGTCCAATGGCCCGCTCGATGACCACGCCCAAGTCGCCGGTACCACGCAGGATGGGCGCAGGGGTTTGGGCCGATGCGGGCAGTGCTTGCGCGGCCCAGGCGGCGCCCAGGCCTATTCCTGCGGAAACCCGGCTTGCAAACGTTCGACGATCCATTGTGCTTCCTGTTCTGTGAGCAGGCCACGCCAGGGCGGCATGGCGGTTCCGGGGCGGCCATGCAGGATGGCGGCCACCAGGGATTCGGCTGGCTTGTCGGCCAGTGTGGCGGGTAGCAGTGGCGACCCCAGGCCGCCCTTGAGAGTCAGGCCATGGCAGGAGCCGCAGTCCTGTCGCACCAGGCGCACCAGGCGTTGTGCCTCAGGCCCGGACATTTCGGTGGCGACTGCACTTGGCACAGGCATTGCTAGTGCAATGGCAAGCCAGAGTTGTACGTGCTTCATGGGACGGTGCTGGGTGTTCATTCGCTTGGGTTGGATTCTTGGTCCAATACTTTGGTTTTACATTGACTCAAGTCAATTTTGGGGCGGCACCCCTGGCGGTACAGTCTGGCTGTCCTTGGGACGATTGAACAAATTACTGACATGGTGAAACCTTTGAACGCATCCACCCCTGCAGCTGCTTTGCTTACCCCGGCCGTGGATTCGGCGTCATGGGGTCAGGTGAGTCTGGTCGGCGCAGGGCCTGGGGATGCGGAGCTTTTGACGATCAAGGCACTCAAACGCCTGCAGCAGGCCGATGTCGTTGTATACGACAACCTGGTAGGAGAGGGGGTGCTGGCACTGATACCGCCGCATGTGGAGCGCATCTATGTGGGCAAGGAGTCTTCCAACCACACCGTGCCCCAAGACGAAATCACACTCATGTTGGTGCAACTGGCCCAACGCGGCAAGAAAGTGGTGCGCCTGAAAGGCGGTGACCCGTTCGTGTTTGGCCGCGGCGGTGAAGAGCTGGCCACGATTGCCGAGGCTGGCATCGCCGCCGAAGTGGTGCCGGGAATTACGGCGGCCTTGGGTGCCAGCGCCTATACCGGCATTCCCTTGACGCACCGCGACCATGCGCAAAGCTGCGTTTTCGTGACCGGCCACCGCAAGGACGGCACCTATTCGCTGGACTGGCCCATGCTGGCGCGTCCGAACCAGACCGTGGTGATCTACATGGGCGTGGGCTCGCTCTCGGGCATCGTGGACGAACTGGTGGCCCATGGTCGCAGCCCGCAAACGCCCGTGGCGCTGGTGCGCAACGCCACGCGCGACGACCAGACCACGGTGGTCGGTACGCTGGAAACCATCGTCGCTGTGGCGGCTGCGCACCATGTGAAGCCGCCAGCCCTGATTGTGATTGGTGAGGTGGTGTCGCTGTACCAGGCGGCACAGGAACAGTCACTGCGCACGGCCACCCGCAGCTGGGCATAAAAAAAGCGCCTGGGTAGGCGCTTTTCTCTAAGACTTTGAACAAACGTCAGGCTGCAACCACCCGCTGCGTCTGCACGCCCAGACCGTCGATGCCAAGGCGCATGGTCTGGCCTGCTTGCAGGTACACCGGGGGCTTGTGCCCCATGCCCACGCCGGGTGGTGTGCCGGTGGCGATGACATCACCACTTTCCAGGCGCATGAAGCGACTCAGGTAGCTGATCAGGAACGGGATGCGGTAGACCATGGTGGCGGTGTTGCCGCTTTGCATGCGCCGGTCGTCCACGTCCAGCCACATGGGCAACTGGTGCGGGTCGGCAATTTCGTCGGGTGTGACCAGCCAGGGGCCAATCGGGCCAAACGTGTCGCAGCCCTTGCCCTTGTCCCAGGTGCCGCTGCGCTCCAGCTGGTATTCCCGCTCGGAAATGTCATTAACCACGCAATAGCCGGCCACATGCGCCATGGCATCGGCCTCGTCGATGTAGCTGCCGCCCTGGCCGATGACCACGCCCAGCTCCACCTCCCAGTCGGTCTTGTGCGAGCCGCGTGGAATCTTCACGTCGTCGTCCGGGCCGTTGATGGCGCTGGTCCATTTGCCGAACACGATGGGTTCGGGCGGCACCTGCATGCCAGCTTCGGCTGCATGGTCGGAGTAGTTCAGGCCAATGCAGATGAACTTGCCGACCCGGCCCACGCACGGGCCCAGGCGCAGCCCGGCTTGCGGGCTGCCGGGCACCAGCGGCAGCGCTGTCGGGTCCAGTGCCCGCAGTCGTGCCAGGGTGTCGGGCAGCAGGGCGCTGGCGGCCACGTCGTCCACATGCTGCTGCAAATCGCGCACCTGGCCCTGGCTGTCCAGCAGCCCTGGCTTCTCCTGTCCGGACAGACCCCAACGAACGAGTTTCATCGAAAGACCTTTGAGTTGCTATAAAAAACGGAGCTGTTTACGCAATCTATATGCGGGCTGGAGACCGATTTGACCTATAAGTCGCTTACTGGGTACCAAAAATGCGGTCACCGGCATCGCCCAGGCCCGGCAGGATGTAGCCGTGATCGCTGAGTTCGCGGTCGATGGCGGCGGTGTAGACCGGGACGTCCGGGTGCTCCTTGTACATGGTGTTGATGCCTTCGGGGCAGGTCAGCAGGCACAGGAACTTGATGGACTTCGGGTTGCAGGCCTTCAGACGGGTGACGGCGGCGGCGGCCGAGTTGCCGGTGGCCAGCATGGGGTCGACCACGACGATGTCGCGCTCTTCCATGTTCTTGGGCATCTTGAAGTAGTACTCGACGGCCTGCAAGGTCTTGGGGTCGCGGTACAGGCCGATGTGGCCCACGCGGGCACCGGGCACCACATTGAGCACGCCGTCCAGAATGCCGTTGCCGGCGCGCAGGATGCTGGCGAACACCAGCTTTTTGCCGTCGATGACCTGGGCCGTCATGGTTTCTAGGGGGGTGTCGATCTGCACGTCCTGCAGCGGCAGGTCGCGGCAGACTTCGTAGATCATCAGGCCGGCCAGTTCGTTGAGCAGGCGGCGAAAGCTGCTGGTGCTGGCTTCCTTCTTGCGCATCAGGGTGAGCTTGTGCTGCACCAGCGGGTGGTTGATGAGGTGGACGTTGGCGCGGGCTGCGGGGTCGATGGCGATCATGCTCAGTGCTTCCTTGTGGGGTTCGTGATCAGAAATGGATAGGGGATTGTCGCAAAGCGATGTTCATCGTCGGCTGGAGCCCATCAGGCTGCCGAGCACGCCGCGGATGAGCTGGCGGCCGACTTCGCGTCCGATCTGGCTGGCGGCGCTCTTGATGAGTTGCTCGCCCACACTGGCGCGGGTGCGGCGCGTGCCGCCACCCAACATGTCGCCCAGGCTGTCGAGCATGCCGCGTTCGGCCGGCGCGGCGGCCCCGCTAGGCTGTCCGGCGCTGGCAGGTTGATGCGCTGCCTGTTCCTGGCGTGCGACGGTGCGGCCCTTGAGCGCTTCAAAGGCCGATTCGCGGTCCACCACCTTCTCGTAGACCCCAGCGACGATGGAGTTGTCGATCAGCGCCTTGCGCTGCGCCGCGCTGATGGGGCCGATCTGGCTGGACGGCGGCAGCACGTACACGCGCTCGGTCAGCGTCGGGCGGCCTTTCTCGTCGAGCAGGCTCACCAGGGCTTCACCGACGCCGAGCTCGGTAATGGCGGTGGCCACGTCCAGCCCCGGGTTGGCGCGCATGGTGTCGGCCGCGGCTTTGACCGCTTTCTGATCGCGTGGGGTGAAGGCACGCAGGGCGTGCTGCACACGGTTGCCGAGCTGGGCCAGCACCGAGTCGGGTATGTCCAGCGGGTTCTGTGTGACGAAGAACACGCCCACACCCTTGGAGCGCACCAGGCGCACCACCAGCTCGATGCGTTCGATCAGGGCCTTGGGTGCGTCAGCAAACAGCAGATGGGCTTCGTCGAAGAAGAACACCAGTTTGGGCTTGTCGAGGTCGCCCACCTCGGGCAAGGACTCGAACAGCTCGGACAGCATCCACAGCAAGAACGTGGCGTACAGGCGAGGCGACTGCATCAGTTTGTCTGCAGCCAGGATGTTGACCACGCCCTTGCCGGAACCATCGGTCTGCATGAAGTCGGCAATATTGAGCATGGGCTCGCCAAAGAATCTGTCGCCGCCTTGTTCTTCAATCTGCATCAACCCGCGCTGGATGGCGCCAATGCTGGCCGCACTGATGTTGCCGTACTCGGTGGTGTAGGTGGATGCGTTGTCACCCACGTGCTGGCACATGGCGCGCAGGTCTTTCATGTCCAGCAGCAGCAGGCCGTCGTCGTCGGCAATCTTGAACACCAGCTGCAAGACCCCGGCCTGGGTCTCGTTGAGGTTGAGCATGCGCGCCAGCAGCAGCGGGCCCAGGTCGCTGACCGTGGCGCGTACCGGGTGGCCCTGTTCGCCGAAAACGTCCCACACCGTGGTCGGAAATGCTGCGAAATCAGGAGCGTCCAGCCCACGTTCTGCAAGGACTTTGGCCATTTTTTCACCCAGGCTGCCCTTTTGCGAGATGCCGGTGAGGTCGCCTTTCACATCAGCCATGAAGACCGGCACGCCCAGGCTAGAAAAGCCTTCGGCCAGGGTTTGCAGGGTGATGGTCTTGCCGGTGCCGGTGGCGCCGGTGATCAGGCCGTGGCGGTTGGCCTTGTCCGGGCGCAAATGGCAGCGGATGTCGGTGCTGGTGCCGGGGTGGCGGGCAATCAGGATGCCTTCGTCGTCAAGTGTGGCCATGGGTCGGGGACAAAGAGTGTCAAAAAGTACAATCACCCTCTAGCGTAACGATTTTTTTGAAGGGTTAGCCGTGGCAGGACATAGCAAATGGGCCAATATTCAACACCGCAAGGGACGCCAGGACGAGAAGCGCGGCAAGATCTGGACCCGCATCGTCCGTGAAATCACCGTGGCGGCGCGCCAGGGCGGCGGCGACCCGGCCATGAACCCGCGCCTGCGCCTGGCCATTGAAAAAGCCAAGGCCGCCAACATGCCCGCTGACCGCGTCAAGTACAACGTCGACAAGGCCACCGGCTCGCTCGACGGCATCAGCTACGAGGAAATCCGTTACGAAGGCTACGGCATCGGCGGCGCGGCCATCATCGTGGACACCATGACGGACAACAAGGTGCGCACCGTGGCCGAAGTGCGCCACGCTTTTTCCAAGAATGGCGGCAACATGGGCACCGAGGGTTCGGTGGCCTTCCAGTTCAAGCACTGCGGACAGTTCATCTTTGCTCCCGGTACCAGTGAAGACAAGGTCATGGAAGTGGCCTTGGAGGCCGGTGCCGAAGACGTGATTACCGACGATGAGGGTGCCATCGAAGTGCTGACCGCCTATTCGGACTTTGAAGCCGTGAAGAACGCGCTGGAAGCGGCCGGTCTGCAGGCCGAGGTCGCCACCGTGACCATGCGTCCCGAGAACACCATCGAACTCGAGGGTGAAGATGCAGCCCGCATGCAGAAGCTGCTGGACGTGTTGGAAGACCTGGACGATGTGCAAGAGGTTTACCACAACGCGGCGCTTTGAGGCCTGTGGCCTCTAGGCAATTGGAAACGATGGATTTGCGCCTGCTTTGGCGTTTGATTGAGAAAACACAATGAATATTCTGGTAGTTGGCGGTGGCGGTCGTGAGCATGCCTTGGCTTGGAAACTTGCCGCTTCGCCCAAGGTGCAAATGGTCTATGTGGCGCCCGGCAATGGTGGCACTGCGCTGGATTCCCGCCTGAAAAACCTGCCCATTACCGATGTGGTGCAACTGCGCCAGTGGGCGCAGGACAACAAGATCGGCCTGACCGTAGTCGGCCCCGAAGTACCGCTGGCCGCGGGAGTGGTGGACGAGTTCCGTGCCCATGGCCTGCGAATCTTCGGCCCTACCAAGGCAGCCGCCCAGCTGGAAAGCTCCAAGGCATTCTCCAAGGCTTTCATGCGCCGCCATGGCATTCCCACTGCGGAATACGCCACTTTCTCCGACCCCGTGGCGGCCCACGCCTACGTCGAAAAATTCGGTGCCCCCATCGTGGTCAAGGCCGATGGCCTGGCAGCAGGCAAGGGCGTTGTCGTGGCCATGACCGTGGCTGAAGCGCACGAAGCCATCGACTTCATGCTGGTGGACAACACCCTGGGCGTGACCCACAACGACGGCGGCGCCCGCGTGGTCATTGAAGAGTTCCTGCAAGGCGAAGAAGCCAGCTTCATCGTCATGGTGGACGGCAAGAATGTGCTGCCGCTGGCCACCAGCCAGGACCACAAGCGCCTGCTCGACGGCGACCAGGGCCCCAACACCGGTGGCATGGGGGCCTATTCCCCCGCGCCCGTGGTCACGCCCGATGTGCACGCCCGTGCCATGCGCGAAATCATTTTGCCCACCGTTAAGGGTATGGAAAAGGACGGAATTCCGTTCACCGGCTTCCTGTACGCGGGCCTGATGATTGACGCCCAGGGCCGACCCAAGACGCTGGAATTCAACTGCCGCATGGGCGACCCCGAAACCCAGCCCATCATGATGCGCCTTAAGAGCGACCTGGTCGATGTGCTGTGGGCAGCGACCGAGCCCGGCCCCCACGGCAAGCTCGACACCGTGGAGCTGCAGTGGGACCGCCGCACTGCGCTCGGCGTGGTGCTGGCCGCGCACGGCTACCCCATGCAGCCGCGCAAGGGCGACGCCATCACCAACGTCCCGGCCGACACCGAGGACGCGACGGTATTCCATGCTGGCACCACCTTGCAGGGCGATGCCTTGCTGACCAGCGGCGGACGCGTGATGTGCGTGACCACGCTGGCCGACAGCGTGCGCCAGGCCCAGCAGCGTGCCTACGAAGTGGCGCAGGCGGTGCAGTTCGACGGCAAGCAGTTCCGCACCGACATCGGCTACCGCGCACTCAAGTCCTGAATGATGCCCACTGCAATGGTGCCTTTGCGCGGCAGTGCGTGGGCGCGCTGGTTTTTGTCCCTGTGGGGCTGGCGAGTGGTGTTTGACGGGCTGCCTGCGCCCCAAGGCGTGGTCATCATCTACCCCCATACCTCGAACTGGGACTTCGTGGTGCTGGTGCTGGCCAAGTGGTCGGTGGGCTTGCCGGCCAGTTTCTGGGGCAAGGACACTCTGTTTCGCATTCCGATGTTCGGGCGCTGGTTGCGCTGGATTGGCGGAATTCCGGTCCTGCGCAATGCGCCGCAGGGGGTGGTCGGGCAGGCCATAGACGCTTTGCAATACGCGAAGCAGCAGGGCAAAATCCTCTGGCTGGGCCTGTCCCCCGAAGGCACGCGCAAGCCCACGGCTGGTTGGCGCAGCGGTTTCTACCAGACGGCACTGGGTGCGCAGGTGCCCTTGGGCTTGGTGCGGCTGGACTATGCCCAAAGGGAAGTCCGTGTCGTGGACTTTGTGACGCTCACCGGAGACAAAGAGCGTGACATGGTGCAGATTCGTCAGGCCTATGCCGGTGTGGTGGCCTACCGCCCGGACTGGATGGCGCCTATCGATTTGAACAGCAAGAACAAAAAAGCATGAACCACAACGCATTTTCTGCCGAGGTCAGCCACTGGCTGCAGGGCCTGCAAGGTCGCATTACCGATGCCATCGAGCAGGTCGACGGCAGTCGCTTCCTGGCCGATGCCTGGCAAAAAGCGCCAGGCGAGCCGCTGCAAGGCCAGGGCCTTACCAAAATTCTCGAAGGCGGTGCGGTGTTCGAGCGCGCTGGCTGCGGCTTTTCGCATGTGCGCGGCCCCAAGCTTCCGCCCAGTGCCACCCAGCACCGCCCCGAGCTGGCGGGTGCTGCTTTCGAGGCCATGGGTGTGTCGCTGGTGTTTCACCCACGCAACCCCTACGTGCCCACCGTGCACATGAATGTGCGCATGATCGCTGCCGATGCAGCCGATGGCCACCAGGTGTGCTGGTTTGGCGGTGGGATGGATTTGACGCCGTACTACGGTTTCCGCCAGGATGCTGTGCACTTTCACCGTACCTGCCATGACGCCCTGCTGCCCTTTGGCGAGGACAAGTATCCGCGTTTCAAGAAATGGTGCGACGAATACTTTTTCCTGAAGCACCGCAATGAAGCGCGCGGTGTGGGGGGGGTGTTCTTCGACGACTTTTCCGAGCTGGGTCAGGCGGGCAGCCTGGCCATGCTGCAGTCGGTGGGCAACGCCTTTCTGGATGCCTACCTGCCCATCGTGGAGCGGCGCAAGGACACGCCTTACGGTGAGCGTGAGCGGGAATTCCAGCTCTATCGCCGTGGGCGTTATGTCGAGTTCAACCTGGTGTGGGACCGTGGCACCCATTTCGGCCTGCAGTCGGGCGGGCGCACCGAGTCCATCCTGCTGTCCATGCCGCCGCATGCCAGCTGGTCGTACCAGAACGTACCGGCCCCCGGAACGCCCGAGGCGGCGCTGTACACCGACTTCCTTCCGCACCAGGACTGGGTGTGAACCAGGACGCAGCGGCCGCACAGCGCATTGGTGTTTTTGGCGGTGCCTTTGACCCGCCACACCAGGGGCATGTGCAGCTGCTGCAGAGCGCCATCCGGCAACTGGCGCTGGACACGGTGCTAGTGATTCCCACGGGCGAGGCCTGGCACAAGGAACGTGGCCTGACACCGGCACGGCACCGCCTGGCCATGGCGCAGCTGGCCTTCGGCGACCAGCCGCAAGTGCAGGTTGATGCCCGCGAAGTGGAGCGCACCGGCCCCAGCTACACCGTCGATACCCTGACCGAATTGCATGCCGAACACCCAGGTGCGACCTTCTACCTGCTTATGGGCCAGGACCAGTGGCGCCGCTTCGGTACTTGGCGCCGGCCAGACGAGGTGGCGGCTCTTGCTATAATTTGCGTAGCTTTTCGCGCAGATCCCGCTAGGGCGCAGGCCGACTCCAAGGCCGATATTGCCCCACCCCTGTCCATCGCCATGCCCGCCGTGAGCGCCAGCTCCACGGCCATTCGCAGTGCAGTTGCGCGACACGAGGGCATTGACGGGCTGGTTTTCGCCCCAGTTGCGCGCTATATTGAACAACATCACCTTTACCAGAATTCCTGATGACTACTACCTCCTCCGAAAAACGCGACGTCCAGAAACTGCAGCGCGCCATTGTGGACGGGCTTGAAGATGTGAAGGCACAGGAAATCAAGGTGTTCGACACCGCGCACCTCTCGCCCTTGTTCGAACGGGTGATCATTGCTTCTGGCACCTCCAACCGCCAGACCAAGGCCTTGTCGGCCAGCGTGATCGATGCGGTGCGAGAGGCGGGCTTCTCCAAGCCCCGCGTGGAAGGCGAGGGAAATGGCGAATGGATCATTGTGGATTGCGGCCAGGCCGTGGTGCACATCATGCAACCCAATTTCCGCACCTACTACCAACTGGAAGAGCTTTGGGGCGAAAAGCCGGTGCGCCTGAAGCTGGGTGCCGAAAAGCCTGCTGCGCCTGCGAAAGCTGCTGCAAAGGTGGCTTCCAAGAAGACCGCAGACAAAGAGCAACCGGTTAGCCTGCGCCGCTCCAGCGCGGCCAAGAAGGGTGTGGCTGAAGCTTTTCCGTCCAAGGCCCAGCTGAAGAAGCAGCAGGAAGCTGCCAAGCCAGCGGCGAAAAAAGCCGCCGCCAAAAAGACCGGCGTTGCAGCAAAACGTCCTGCGGCCGCCAAGACCGCTCCCGCAGCCCCGGTGAAGACCGTTGTAGTGGGCGCATCCAAGAAAAAGCCCGCTGCCAAGTCCGCAGCGGCCAAACCTGTTGCCCGCAAGCCTGCCGCCAAAAAAGCCCCCGCGCGCAAAGCCTAAACGGCCATGCGCTTGGTGATTGTGGCCGTGGGCCAGCGTGTGCCCGACTGGGCACAGACCGCGTGGGACGACTACGCCAAGCGCTTTCCCCACGAGATCAAGGTGGAGCTCAAGGCCGTGAAAACCGAGCCGCGTGGCTCAAAGACCCTGGAAACCCTGTACGCGGCCGAACGTGCCCGCATCGAGGCCGCCATCCCGAAAGGGGCGCGGGTGGTTGTGCTGGACGAGCGCGGAACCAGCCTACGCACCACGGCTCTGGCGCAGCGGCTGAAAGACTGGCAGCTGGGCGGCGGTGATGTGGCGCTGGTGATTGGCGGCCCTGATGGGCTGGAGCCCGCTTTTCGCGAGGCTGCCCACGAGCGCATCCGTTTGTCTGACCTGACCTTGCCCCATGCCATGGTGCGCGTGCTGCTGATCGAGCAGCTGTACCGGGCTTGGTCGGTCAATGCCAACCATCCGTACCACCGTGAGTGACTTTATCTATTTAGCTTCCCAAAGCCCGCGTCGGCGCGAATTGTTGGGACAGATCGGCGTGGCGCACGAGTTGTTGCTGCCCACACCCGATGAGGATGCCGAAAGCCTCGAGGCTGTGCGCCCGGGCGAAAGCCCCAAGACCTATGTGCAACGCGTAACTGCTCTGAAATTGGTAGCAGCTCGCGCACGTTTTGTGCGGGCTGGAGGCCGAAATTCCCCCATATTGTGTGCCGACACCACGGTTGCGCTGGGGCGGAAGATTCTGGGCAAGCCAGCCGACGCCCTGGACGCGGAGCGCATGCTGGCCGCCCTGAGTGGCCGCACCCACCGGGTCTACACAGCCATTGCACTGGCGTGGGGTGAGCGGGAGGTGGCGGCTTGCTGCGAGTCGCGCGTGACCTTTGCGCCCATGACGGCGGCACAGATTGCCCAGTATGTGGCCAGTGGTGAGCCCATGGGCAAGGCTGGCAGCTACGGTGTGCAGGGGTTGGCGGCGGCGTATATTACTAAGATCAGCGGCTCGTATTCGGGCATCATGGGGCTTCCCCTTTTTGAAACGGCGCAGGCTTTGCAGAGCCTGGGTTTTGCATGCAACAAGACATCCTGATCAACTGGTCTCCCCAGGAAACGCGCGTGGCCGTGGTCGAGCACGGCGCGGTGCAGGAGCTGCACGTGGAGCGCACGCTGGAGCGCGGCCTGGTCGGCAATGTCTATCTGGGCAAGGTGGCCCGGGTGTTGCCCGGCATGCAGTCGGCCTTCATTGACATTGGCCTGGAGCGCGCAGCGTTTTTGCATGTAGCCGATGTTTGGCACCCCCCGGCCCCCGGCGAGTCACTGAGCGAATCACGCGCCAACCAGGCGCAGATACCGATCGAGCGCCAGGTGTTTGAGGGCCAGGCCCTGATGGTGCAGGTCATCAAGGACCCGATCGGCACCAAGGGTGCGCGGCTGTCCACCCAGATCAGCATTGCCGGGCGCCTGCTGGTGTTCCTGCCGCAGGACGACCACATGGGTATTTCGCAGAAGATTCCCCAGGAACAGCGCGACGAGTTGCGCAAGCGCATGCTCAAGCTGGCGGGCGAGGAGGGCGGTGGTTTCATCCTGCGCACCAATGGCGAGGAGGCCAGCGATGCCGAACTGTCGGAAGATATCGGCTACCTGCGCAAGGCCTGGGCCCGCATCAAGAGCGCTTCGACCCGTCTGCCACCTCAAAGTCTGTTGCACCAGGACCTGAGCCTGATGCAGCGTGTGCTGCGCGACATGGTCAGCGACCAGACCCAATCCATCCGGGTGGACTCGCGCGAGCAGTTTGCGGCACTCCAGGAGTTTGGCCAGGAGTTCATGCCGGCGGCGGCCCAGAAGCTGCAGCTGTACAAGGGTGAACGGCCCATCTTTGACCTGTACAGCATCGATGAGGAAATTGCCAAGGCCCTGGGGCGGCGCGTGGACCTCAAATCCGGCGGCTACCTGATCGTGGACCAGACCGAAGCCCTGACCACGGTGGATGTGAATACCGGAGGCTATGTGGGCGCGCGCAATTTCGACGACACCATCTTCAAGACCAATCTGGAAGCCGCACAGGCCATTGCGCGCCAGCTGCGCTTGCGCAACCTGGGTGGCATCATCATTGTCGATTTCATCGACATGGTGCGCCCCGACCACCGCGAGGCCGTGCTGGCCGAATTCCGCAAGCAGCTGGCACGCGACCGCGTCAAGACCATGGCCGGAGGCTTTTCGCAACTGGGCTTGGTGGAGATGACGCGCAAGCGCACACGCGAATCGCTGGCCCATATGCTGTGCGAGCCCTGCCCAAGCTGCGAAGGCAAGGGCATCGTCAAGACGGCGCGTAGCGTGGCCTACGACATCTTGCGCGAGATCCTGCGCGAGGCTCGCCAGTTCAACCCGCGCGAGTTCCGCGTGGTGGCAAGCCCGAAGGTGATTGAACTGCTGCTGGACGAAGAAAACCAGCATTTAGCAGGGCTGTCGGAATTCATCGGCAAGCCCGTGTCGCTGCAAAGCGAGGCCGGCATGGGACAGGAACAGTACGACATCGTGCTGTTGTGAGGGTGGTGTGTGACTGAACGCTTGCGCATTGCCGTACTGAGCCGCAATTTTTCGACCACCGGGGGTGGGGCCGAACGCTATTCCATCGCGCTGGTAGAGCAGTTGGCAGCGCGCCATGAGGTGCATGTTTTTGCACAAACCATCGCACACGAATTTCCAGGGGTGACCTACCACCAGATTCCGATGCCGACGGAGCGGCCGCGCTGGATCAATCAACTCTACTTCGCCTGGAAGACCTGGCGTGCCACACGCACGGGCTTTGACGTGGTGCATTCCCACGAGAACAGCTGGCATGGCAATGTGCAAACCGTGCATGTGCTGCCGGTCAAACACACCTTGTTTGCGGGCCAGCAGGGTGCCGCGTTGGTGCTGCGTTGGCTGAAGGTGCTCACCAGTCCGCGGCTTCTGGCCTATCTGTGGCTGGAGAAGCGCCGCTATGCCTGGGCTTTGAAGAAAAAGGTGGTGTGTGCGTCCTCTTCCTTGAAAGAGGTGGTGCAGAAAGTCTATCCGGGGGGCAGCTCGATGCTGGAAGTGGTGTCACCGGGTGTGGATTCCGCGCCAGGGAGGGCCCCCGCGGATGTGCGTGCACAGTCTCGACAGGACTTGGGGCTGGCGCAGGGTTCGGAATTGCTGCTTTTTGTCGGTAACGACTTGGTAAAGAAAGGTCTGCCAACACTGCTGCAGGCCATGGCGCAACTACCGCCCTCCGTGCATCTGGCCGTCGTGGGGCAGGGCGACCATACGCTGGCCATGCAATTGGCAGCCAAGCCCTTGGGGGCGCGGGTTTGCTTCCTGGGCGCATTGCAGGACGTCACACCTGCCTACCGCGCAGCCGATGTTCTGGTGCATCCGACGTTGGAGGATTCCTACGGCATGGTGGTGCTGGAAGCCATGGCCCATGGTCTGCCAGTGGTGGTGAGTGACGCGGCTTACTGTGGCATAGCGCAGGATTTGCGCGATGGCGAGAATGCACTGCTGTTGAAAGACCCCACCGATGTCGCGCAGCTGGTGACAGCCTTGTCCAGCCTGTTGGGCAACCGTGAAGTGCAGGAGCACCTCTCTGTTTCGGCTCAGGCATTTGCGCAGACGCACACCTGGGGGCAAGCGGCTGGGGCCTATGAATCCCAATACCAAAAGATTGGTAGGCGCTGCACACAGCGTTGGCTGGTTCTGGCGCATGCCTTCAATATGGATGGCCGTGCCGCCAGCCAGACTATTACCGATAAGTTGCCGCACCTGAATGCGGCGGGCATAGAGCTGGTGGTGCTCAGCGGCGTTTCCGGTCGCAAAGACCGGCAGTACGAACACCACCAACTCTGGCCTGCGGGACCGGCAGGCATTCGGTTTGAATTGCGCCATGTACTGCGCAAGCATTTCTCCAACCCTTTGGTTTACCGGCTGGTCATGGTGCTGCTGTCCATTCCCCTTTTGCCTTTCATGTTGGTAGAGAAGCTGCTCCGTCGTGTGGAAAGCTCCTGGTCCTGGTGGCTCAGTGCCTACGTGGTGGGAAGGCTGTTGGCGCGTCACCGTAAATTTGATCTGATCTATTCCACGGGCGGGGCCTTTGCCGCCCATGTGGCCGGGCATGCACTGAAGCGTGCCTTGGGGGTGCGCTGGCTGGCCGAAGTGCATGACCCGCTGGTGATGCCGGGCAGCGAGCCGCACACTCCGCAAGAACGCATGCAGGCCGAAGTGGAGCGTCTGATCTGCAACGATGCGGATGTGGCAATCTGGTTTACAGACCAGGCCCTGGCCAGCGCCAAGCGCCGTCATCCGCAGCTGGGAGCGCGTGGCCAAATGATGCTGCCAGGGATTGACGCACCATTCAATACGTTACCGCCGTATGTGCCGGGACCCAAGATGGTGATTGGTCACTTTGGCTCGCTTTCCAGTACGCGCAACCTCACACCCATCATTGCTGCGTTGGAGGCCGTGGTGGTCCAGCATCCGGAAGCAAGGGGCTTGGTGGAACTGCAAGTCACGGGTGGGCCATTGGACCAAGTGTCAGAATCCTGTGTCGCTCAATCTCCGGTACGCGATATGGTGCGTCATTTGGGTCGCATTGAAGCGGACCCTGTCACAGGTCTGTCCGGCCGTGCTCAGATTCTTCGCCGCATGCGCAGTGCCGATGTATTGCTGTTGCTACACGGTACCGAGCCCATCTGTGCAGAGTACATCCCATCGAAGATGTACGAGTATTTGTGGATGCAAAGGCCCATTCTGGCGACGGTGCACCGCAATCCGCAAATGGCAGCGTTGCTGCGAGGCCAAGGGCATATGGTGGTGGAAACACAAGATACCAGCGCGCAGGTGGACTTGACCTTGGTCACGTTGAGCTTGTTAGAACGGTGGCAGGGGGGCGGGCTGGCTGATAACGGTCTGACCAGTCCTTACACGACGCAGGCTGCGGTCCATGCGCTGTTGAATAGTAGGGTGATGGGGGGCGTGTCGTGAGCCTTTCCTATCGTGCTGATATCGATGGTCTGCGCGCAATCGCCATCCTCACCGTAGTCGCTTTCCATGCATTTCCAGATGTGTTTCCCGGTGGGTTCATCGGGGTTGATGTCTTCTTCGTCATCTCAGGCTATCTGATCACCAGCATCCTGCAGCAGGAGATTCAAAGCGGTCACTGGAGCGTTGCCTCCTTTTATGCAAGGCGTATTTTGCGCATCTTCCCTGCACTGGTTCTGGTGCTGTTGGCGTGTCTGGTTGCTGGGTGGCATACCTTGTTGGCCGAAGAGTACATGCAACTGGGCAAGCATCTGGGGCTGGGTGCGGCGTTTCTTTCCAATATCGGTTTGTGGTGGGAGGCTGGTTATTTTGACAAGGTGTCGGAGGCCAAGCCGCTGTTGCACCTGTGGTCCCTGGCGATTGAAGAGCAGTTTTATATCGTCTGGCCTTTGGCATTGTGGTTGATTCTGCGGAGTAAACGCAATGCCATGTGTACCGTCGCAGTCTTGGCATTAGGCTCGCTGTTGTTGTCGGTCTGGTGGGTTTGGAGCGACCGAACCCAAGCCTTTTATTCGCCTGTGAGCCGCGCATGGGAGTTGCTCGCAGGCGCATGGCTGGCGTTGCAGCCGGTGCAACGCTTTGGCTCGGTACCGCCAGTGGTGCGAGCACTTGCAGTTGCGGCTCTGTTGGGAGCCACGGCTTTGCTGCAAGCTACCGTGCCGTTCCCCGGTATGGTGGCAGGACTGCCCGTATTGGCTGCGGTTGTGTTAATCGCTGTGCCATCTTCGACGGACTGGACAGGGCGTTTATTGCGCCACCCGTGGATGGTCGCTCTCGGGAAAGTGAGCTATCCGTGGTACCTGTGGCATTGGCCGTTGTTGAGTTTTGCCTACATCATTGAAAGCGGCCAGGCATCGGCGGGATTGCGTCTGGGGCTGGTATTGGCCAGCCTATTGTTGGCTGTACTCACCTACCGGCTGTGGGAGTTGCCTTTGCGTAGCTTGCCACGTCGTTGGGTAATCGTGCTGCTGGTCGTTGTGATGACCGTCATTGGATTGTTGGGTAAGAATATCCATGATCGGCATGGCTTGGAGCGGATACGCCATAAGAACCTGATACAGGTAGACCAAGTTGCCAGCCAGGATTTTCTGGATTTTGAGAAGCAGGGACTGATTACCGAGAGAAAGTGCGACAAACCTTTCAAATTTCCTGAGCGCGATGTCTGTTTGCTGGCCCACCAGGAGAGGCCTGTAAGTGCGGTTGTTTTGGGGGATAGTCATGCCGTGCATGCCTACTGGGGGCTGGCACAGGCATTTGACAGA
>SSFF01000034.1 GCA_008015235.1 Rhodoferax sp.
GGCAAGGTCATCGCTGAAGAAGTGGGCCTGACCCTGGAAAAGGTGACCCTGGCCGACCTGGGCTCTGCAAAGCGCATCGAAGTGGGCAAGGAAAACACCACCATCATCGACGGCGCCGGTTCCGAGGACGCCATCAAGGCGCGGGTCACGCAGATTCGCGTCCAGATCGAAGAGGCGACCAGCGACTACGACAAGGAAAAGCTCCAGGAGCGCGTGGCCAAGCTGGCCGGCGGTGTGGCCGTGATCAAGGTCGGCGCTGCCACCGAAGTCGAAATGAAGGAAAAGAAGGCCCGCGTGGAAGACGCCCTGCACGCTACCCGCGCTGCCGTGGAAGAAGGCATTGTGGCCGGTGGTGGCGTGGCTCTGCTGCGCGCTCGCCAAGCTGCTGGCACCATCAAGGGTGACAACGCTGACCAGGACCACGGCATTGCCCTGGTGCTGAAGGCCATCGAAGCCCCCCTGCGCGAAATCGTGTTCAACGCCGGTGGCGAAGCCTCCGTGGTGGTGAACGCTGTTCTGGGTGGCAAGGGCAACTACGGCTTCAACGCTGCCAACGACACCTACGGCGACATGATCGAAATGGGTATCCTGGACCCCACCAAGGTGACCCGCACCGCTCTGCTGAACGCCGCTTCCGTGGCTTCGCTGATGCTGACCACCGAGTGCATGGTGGCCGAGACTCCCAAGTCCGAGTCCGCTCCCGCTATGCCCGACATGGGCGGCATGGGTGGTATGGGCGGCATGGGCATGTAATTGCCCGGCCTCCTGGAAGCCGCAAGGCTTCCGGTCCCAAACCAAAGCCTGCAAGGTTCACGCCTTGCAGGCTTTTTTCATGTGCACGCCATGGCCATGGTGGCCCCTAGGCCTGCTGCGCCGGAAGTTCCATGGAAAAACGCGTCAGCCCGTTGTCGGAGCTGGCCTGGATGCTGCCGCCATGGGCCTGCACCACGGCCTGGGTAATGGCCAGTCCCAAGCCGGTACCCTCCCCGGTGGTCTGCTGGCGCGAGGGGTCGGCCCGGTAGAAGCGTTCAAACAGGCGCGCCAGATGTTCCGCAGGAATGGTGGGCCCCGGGTTTTCCACCACCAGCCTGCCGCGCTCACCTTCCACGCCCAGCTCCACCCGCACCACCCCGCCGCGGGGCGTGTAGCGCAGCGCATTGGACAGCAGGTTGCTGAGCGCACGGCGCAGCATCAGCCGGTCGCCCCACACCTGGCACTCCCCCTGCAGCTCCAGCCGCACTCCCTTGTCCTCGGCCAGCGCCTCGTAGAAGTCGAACAGGTTGCGAACTTCCTGCGCCAGATCCACGCGCTCGCCATGCGCGGCAATCCAGTCGCCCATCTGCCCGTACTCGGCCTTGGCCAGCAAAAGCATGTCGGCAATCATGCGCGCCAGGCGCTCGTACTCCTCGGCATTGGATTCCAACGTGGCACGGTAGCTGGCGGCATCGCGTTCGCGCGAGAGCGCCACCTGGGTTTCCGTCATGAGGTTGCTGATGGGCGTGCGCAGTTCGTGGGCAATGTCGGAAGAGAAGTCCGACAGACGCTTGAATGCGTCCTGCAGCCGCTCCAGCATGGCGTTGAGCGAGGCGTTGAGCTCGGCCAACTCGGGGGGAACGGCCGCATCTGGCAGGCGCTCGTGCAGCCGGTGCGCGGTCATGTCGGTCAGCTGGGCGCGCATGGAACGCAGCGGCGCCAGGCCACGGCTGGCCGCCAGCCAACCAATGAACCCCATGGCCAGCGCAGCGCAGGCTACAAAAACCCACAGGGCGCGCATCAGGTTGTGGATGAACATCTGGTGGTGCCCGATGTCCAGCCCCACCACCATCGACGATTGCGGCGTGGCCGTGGCCACCTTCAGGGCCATGCCACGGAAACTACGTCCGTCATGTTCCCACTGGAACAGGCGCCCGGTCAGCCGGGTGGGTGCCATCGCCAAGCGCTCTGCGGGGAAAACGACGCCGTGCGTTTGCAGCAGCACATCACCGCCGGGGCCAATGATCTGCACCGCCAGATCCTCATGCCCGATCAAGGCGTCCTGCAACTGGCCGGGCAGGGCTTCGAGTTCGTTCTTCGCCGCCACCCGCTCGATGGCATGCTGCGCCAGTTGCACCTTGCCCACCAGCGCATCGAAGTCCTGCTGTTCGAAATGGTGATTGACGGCGATACCCACGAGCCAGCCCAGCACCAGCAGTACCGCACTCGACCCGAGCGCAAACAGCAGCGTCAGCCGGGCGGTGAGGGAAAGCCGCGCCATCATGGGTGTTCGGGCACTTCAAGCACGTAGCCCATGCCACGTGCGGTACGGATGAGCTTGGGCTCGTAGGGGTCGTCCACCTTGGCACGCAGGCGCCGGATGGCGACTTCGATCACGTTGGTATCACTGTCGAAGTTCATGTCCCACACCTGTGAGGCGATCATGGAACGTGGCAGCACCTCCCCCTGGCGGCGCATCAGCAGCTCCAGCAGGGAAAATTCCTTGGCGGTTAGCTCGATGCGGTCGCCACCGCGGACCACCCGCCTGCGCAGCAGGTCCAGCTCCAGGTTCGCCGCCCGCAGCACGCTGGGCTCCAACTGGCTCTTGCCACGGCGCAACAGCGTGCGCACGCGCGCCAGCAGTTCGGAAAACGCAAAGGGTTTCACCAGGTAGTCATCGGCACCCAGCTCCAGCCCTTTGACCCGGTCCTCCACCTGGTCGCGCGCCGTGAGGAACAGCACAGGCAGTTGCCGACCGGCCTGGCGGATGCGCTCCATCACCTGCCAACCGTTCAGGCCCGGCAGCATCACGTCAAGGATTACCAGATCGAAGTCGCCCGTCAGGGCCAGGTGCAGCCCATCCAGGCCATCGGTGGAAAGTTCCGTGATGAAGCCCGCCTCGCTCAGACCCTGGCGCAAATAGTCGCCGGTCTTGGGTTCATCCTCCACGATCAGTATCTTCACTGCCAGTCTCCTCGCTCACTTCCATGCACCCCGCCATTGTGCGCTGGGCCAGCCCTACCGCCTGCAAGCTGACGGATTTGTAATCTGGAGGACAGGCAAATGACGTGCTAGCACACGCACAATCCGGCGTACTTCATCTACATCAAGAAAACAGGAGTGGATCCCGTGAAGAACCATGACAGGCTCAGGACGGTGGGCCGACTGCTGGCGACAACGCTGGCCGCCATACCCCTTGCGCTGTGGGCGCAGCCCCCGTCCGCCACGCAGGAGTCC
The DNA here is from genome assembly GCA_008015235.1 of Rhodoferax sp. Classification (GTDB taxonomy): domain Bacteria; phylum Pseudomonadota; class Gammaproteobacteria; order Burkholderiales; family Burkholderiaceae_C; genus Allorhodoferax. Next base: position 3,211 of record SSFF01000034.1, read on the forward strand.
GACTGGCGGCGCGCCAATGACGCAGTGGGAGCCCTGATGCGCGGCCATGCCGACGTGCTGCGCTGGGAGCAAGCCCACCCAGTCGCGCAAGACAACACACCCAGCACCGGGCAAACCGCTCTGCCCGATGCTGGCGCTGCCATCCGATTGGCCTGGCAAGCCCACCCGGACTTGGTGGTGCCACTGGCACGTCTGGGGGAAGACGCAATGCAGGCCATTGTTGAAGGCCGCTGGCTGGCGCTGGACCCCAGCTTGCAGCGCCGCATAGACGATGTGGGTGAGGTACTGGAAGTCGCCACACTGGCCCGCAAGGCCTGGACCGAAGCCGTGGCCGCACAACAGCTGGTGCAGCACCGGCGTGCCATGCTGGACGCAACCGAAGTCGCGAAAGAGCTCGGTGAACGCATGGTCACGGTGGGGAACTGGAGCAAGCTGCAACTGGCCCCGCTGACCCTGGCCCATGCCAGCGCCCGCATGGACCTGCGCCGAGCACAGCACGGCGCCGACATGGCCCAGAGCCAGCTAGTCAAAGCGGTGCGACTGACCGGCACTACCAGCGCCTTTGCTCTGCCCGACCAGCTTCCGTCCGTGCCGAAGACCCTGGTGTCGCCCGCAACACTGCAAGTCCATGCCGAGGCGCTGGCCCGTCAACTGCCGGGCACGCAAGCGCGACGCAACCAGGCGCTGCTTCGCGACGCCCGCAAGACCCTGGAGACCGCCCACGCGCTGGCGCTGGACAGCACCGAGGTCGTGCTCAAGACACGGGAATTCATCGCCGAGGAAACCCTGCTGCACTACAACGGCATGCTCAAGAGCGTGTGGGACCTGCTGGCCGAAGTGCGCAACCAGTCGCAGGCGGCGCTGGAAGCCATCAACGCCCAACGCGACTTCTGGCTTGCCGACGCCGACCTGCAGTGGGTACTGCAAGGCGGCGAGCCCGCCACGCTGGTTCCATTGGGTGGTGGGGCCGCCGACGCCCCGGCCACTGCAGCACACTGAGAGGATTTTCCCAATGACGCCCCCTTCCCGACGCCAATTCTTCACCGGCGCAGCCGCCTCCGTGGCCGGCCTGGCCGTGGCCCGCTCGGCCCTCGCTGGGCTGCCCGAGCCGGTGATCCAAAACTCCGTCTCCACGGCACCGCCCCTGGTACCCACCACGGGCCGCCCTTACAACCCGGTGGTCACGCTCAACGGCTGGACCTTGCCCTGGCGCATGAACAATGGCGTCAAGGAGTTCCACCTGGTGGCCGAACCCGTGGTGCGCGAAGTCTCGCCGGGCTTCCACGTGAACATGTGGGGCTACAACGGCCAGAGTCCGGGCCCGACCATCGAGGTCGTGGAAGGTGACCGCGTGCGCATCTTCGTGACCAACAAGTTGCCCGAGCACACCACCATCCACTGGCACGGCCAGCGCCTGCCCTGCGGCATGGACGGCGTGGGCGGGCTGACCCAACGCGCCATTCCCGTTGGCAAGACCTTTGTCTACGAGTTCGAAGCACGGCGCCCTGGCACCTTCATGTACCACCCCCATGCCGATGAAATGGTGCAGATGGCCATGGGCATGATGGGCATGTGGGTGACCCACCCCAAGGCAAAACACCCGCACATCAGCGAGGTAGACCGGGACTTCTGTTTCCTGCTCAATGCCTTCGACGTGGAGCCCGGCAGCAAGACCCCCAAGGTCAACACCATGACGGACTTCAACATCTGGTGCTGGAACAGCCGGGTGTTTCCGGCCATCGACACGCTCAACGTACGGCTCGGGGACCGGGTGCGCATCCGCGTGGGCAACCTCACCATGACCAACCACCCTATCCACCTGCATGGCCATGAATTCCAGGTCACTGGCACCGACGGTGGCCCCACGCCCCCCGGCACACGCTGGTACGAAGTGACGACCGACGTGGCCGTGGGCCAGATGCGCCAGATCGAACTGCTGGCCGACGAGGAAGGCGACTGGGCCATGCACTGCCACAAGAGCCACCACACCATGAACGCCATGGGCCATGCAGTGCCGACCATGATTGGCGTGGACCACCGCGGACTGGTGGGCAAGATCCAGAAGGTGGCACCCGACTACATGCTCATGGGCGAGCGCGGCATGGCCGACATGGGCGAAATGGAGATGCCCCTGCCCGACAATACCGCACCGATGATGACCGGCAGAGGACAGTTCGGCCCGCTGGAAATGGGCGGCATGTTTACCGTCTTCAAGGTCCGCAAGGACCAGCCCCCCGGCAACTACAAGGACCCCGGACCCTACCAATTCCCAGCAGGGACGGTTGCCTACGAGTGGAACGGCGCGCTGCCCACACCCCAGCGACCTGCGGCGGCACCCTCCGCGACACCTGCGGCCGCCAAGGCGGTCAAACCAAAGATGGATGGCATGGGGCATTGAGCCTCCGGCCATCCACCCCTACCATCCGATTGATTCATTTTGAGGAGTTCCATGAAACATACCTGTTGCAAATTCGCTGCGACGCTGCTAGTCAGCTGCCTGGCGGCTGGCAGCGCACTGGCCAGCGGCACCCACAGTGGCGGGCATGCGCATTACAGCTACGGTGCCCCCGGCGTGGCCTCCAAGGTCACCCGTACCATCGAAGTCGAGGCCGCAGACACCATGCGCTTCACCCCGTCCACTATCTCGGTGAAAAAGGGCGAGACCATCCGCTTCGTCATCCGCAACGTAGGCGCCGTAGCCCACGAGTTCAGCCTGGGGACGCAGAAGGAACTCGACGAGCATTACGAGGTGATGAAGAAGTATCCCAATATGGAACATGATGAGCCCAACAAGATCTCGCTCCAACCCGGTGCCCAAGGCGAGATCATCTGGCGCTTCACCAAGTCCGGCACTGTTCAATTCGCGTGCCTGCATGTTGGCCACTACGACGCCGGCATGAAGGGTGTGGTCAAGGTCAAGTAAATCAACGGAGCATTCCCGATGGCAATACACAAACACGTGCGCACCCTGGCCCTGGCCTTATGCGCGGTAATCCTGCCCGCCTGGGCTCAGACGGTACCCGCTACGTCACCCCAGGCTACGGCCTCCCCCACACCCAGCCTCACAACAGGCGAAGTGCGCAAGATCGACCGGGAGTTGGGCAAAATTACCCTGAAGCACGGGGAAATTAAGCACCTGGACATGCCCCCAATGACCATGGTGTTCGTCGTCAAGGACAAGGCCTTGCTGGACAAGGCCACCGTGGGTGCCAAGATCCTGTTCATGGCCCGCTACGACAACGGCCTGATGACCGTGACCGAGATCCAGCCAACCCAGTAAGCCACCACCACGCACTGAGCCCATCACAAGGCCGCACTTGAGGTGCGGCCTTTTTACGTCTCCACCGTACAAGCTGACAGGAACGTAATGTTGCCGTCATCTTGGCGGTGGGGTCCCTCTCCTAGACTGACTCCCTAAAGGAATCAGTGACTGGAGAAGCACCATGCAAACTGCCCTACTTCTGCGCCGCCGCTCCTTGCTGGCCGCAGCCTTGCTGCTACCCCTGGCTGCAAGAGCCGCCCCACCCACCCTGCCCCTGGTCGAAGTCTGGAAGGACCCCAGCTGCGGCTGCTGCAAGGACTGGGTGGCAATCCTGGAGCAGGCCGGCTTCCCGGTGCGGGTGTTCGAGACCGGTAACAACGCCATGCGTGCCCAGCTCGGCATTCCCACCAAGCTGGGCTCCTGTCACACCGCCCGAGTGCAAGGCTATGCCATCGAGGGACATGTGCCGGTGCGCGAAATTCAGCGCTTGCTGCGCGAAAAACCCAAGGCCATTGGTCTGACCGTGCCCGGCATGGTGGTCGGTTCGCCGGGCATGGACGGACCGGCCTACAACGGCCGAAAAAACCCCTATTCCGTGCTGCTGGTGCTACCCAATGGAGAGACCTCGGTCTACCAGAAGTACGCCTGAGGAGCAAAGGCCATGGCCCCCAAAAATCACTTCACCACCCGGCGCGGCTTCATTGCGGCCAGTGGCTTCGGTGGCATCAGCCTGTACGGCCTGTGGGCCGCCTACGGTGCAGCGCCTGGTCCTTTGGCATTGTTAGGACTGGATCACCCTCAAGTCCCAACTCCCAGTAGTGGCGGGGGACACGCAGGACATGGTGCCCCAGTGGAACCCGAAATGCCAACAGCAGGCGCAGGTGGTCATGCAGGTCACGGCGCGGCAGCCGAAGGCCCCTCGGCCGAACAATTCAGCCGCTTGACGGCCGAGTTTGCCGAGCGCTACCGCATGCCCGATGGCAGCATCTATCCACGCCGCCTGCCCGAGCACAACATGGCCGCCATGGACCCGCATGCCGGACACACCATGCCGGTGGAACCCGACCCCCACGCTGGGCATGGTGCCCCCGCCCACACGGTAGAGGCGGCCGCCCCCCATGCGGGCCACACTGCCCCGGCCGCACTTGTCGACAAGAACCAACCCATCGACGTGCTGATGACTGCGGGCCGCTGGTACTACCTGCCCAACGCATTGCGCCTGGACGCCGGCCAACCCTACCGTTTCAAGATGATGTCGGTGGACATCGCCCACGGCGCTTCCATTCAATTGGGCAAGGCCGGTCGCATGATGCGCTTGCAGCCTGGCCGCATCACCGAGGCGGCAGTCACCTTCCGGAAACCGGGGCGTTACCTGATGTACTGCACGGTGTACTGCGGTGAAGCACACCAACTGATGCAAGCAACGATCGAGGTGGTCTGAACATGGCACACACACTCACCTACCCCCAACGTCTGGCCGGTCTGCCGGATACCGACCGCCGACTCCTCAAAGGCATGGCCGCAGTCGCCTTGCTGGCATTGTTCATCGGCGTGCTGGCCGGTGTTGCCACGGCCTTGGTGCGCGGTGGCTTGGTCAACGTTGGCATGGCCGATGGCTATCGCTTCCTCACGGTGCACGGCGTCGCCATCTTCTTCTACTGGTTGTTCACCACCCAGACCGCCTTGCTGTTGGGATTGGCGGCCTGTGAGCATGGGAAAGGTCTGGCCTGGCGCCCCTTGGCCTGGACAGCCTTTGGCCTGATGCTGCTGGGCCTGTTTTTGAGCATGGCAGGTTCGGTGTCGGGCACCCCCTTGCTCTACAACGGCTCCCCGGAACTGGTGCGCGACAACCCGCGCGACCTGCTGCTGTTCAATGCAGGCTACAGCCTGCTGGGCTTGGGGTTGATGCTGCTGCCAGCCAGCGCCATCGTGACGCTGCTGCACCCACGCTGGCAGGGCCAGCAGGACAAGCTCAGCGCCGTGGGCTTTGCCCTGTTTGCCTGGGCCGGGTTCCTGGTCGTGACCGGCTTTGCCGCGCTCTACACCTTCGTGCCTGGCATCTTGTGGGCCTTGGGCGTGGGGCCGTTCCCGTTGAGCCACGGCACGCGCTGGCACATCGTTTTCCACAACATGCACTACCTGCCACTGATGGCCACGGTGATCCTGTGGTACGTACTGGTGCAGGCGCTGACCGGGGTCAAGTCCGTGTTTGGCGAGCGCTTCTCGAAGATCGTGTTCTCGATGTACCTGGTGTTCGTGCCGCCGACCTCGCTGTACCACATGTTCCTGGAGCCGGACCTGCCCCAGGTGGTCCAAGTGGCGGGCTCCATGCTGTCGCTGTTCGTGAGTGTGCCGACCCTGACGGCCTTCCTGATCATTGTGGCCTCACTGGAAGTGCATGCCCGCTCCCAGGGGGGGCGTGGCCTGTTCGGCTGGATCGGCTTGCTGCCCTGGCGCCATCCGGCCATGTCCGCCATCGGCGCAGCCGTGCTGAGCATGGCCTTCGGGTTGGTGTTCGCGTTTGTCCTGATCCAGGGCCAGCTGGCGCCGCTGCTTTCGGACACCTTCTTTGTGCCCGGCTACTTCCACTTCTTCACGGTGGGCACGGTCAGCATGACGCTGCTGGCGGCCTTGTCCGTGGTCTTACCCGCCATTGGTGGCCGCGACCTGTGGAAGCCACGGGTGTTGCGCTGGATGCCGTGGCTGGCCTTGGCTGGTCTGCTGGTGTTCGGCGCCGCAGGCATCACGGCCGGCTACATGGGTGTGCCGCGCCGGGTCATGGACATCAGCTACCAGCAGCAGGCCCCCGCGCTCTGGCACAGCCTGATGCTGGCGGTGGCCGTGGGCGGCAGTGTCATGGCCACGGCCTTGCTGGTGTTTGCAGGTGGCATTGCGGCCAGCCTGCTGCCTCGCAAACAGCCCAGTACCTCGGTTGCAGGCATGGTGGTTTCTTGGGGCGGCACGGCGGTGAAAGCGGGCACACAAGCCTGGGTCGGTCCCGTGTCCATCCTGGTGATCGTGGCCGCCATGTACGTGTTTTCTGCCGTGGGTTTCGAGCTGATGCAGTCCTTGCCCCTCAGCGCTTCGGGCGGCGGTGGACATTGAACAGGAACACAAGGAGTTTTCCATGAATGAAGATTTTTGGCTCGTCGTCCCGGTGGCCGTGGTCTGGGCCATCCTGGGCGTGTTGTATGCCTTGGCCCCCTGGGGCGACATGATTGGCTACGCCTGGGTCTGGGGCTTCGGCTCCGTGTTGTTCATGGGTCTGGGCGGTTTGCTGCTGCGTCGCACTGCGGTGCACGGCAAAACGTAGATTCGCGTTCGGCCCTATTTCCATGGGTTGCTCTGGGGCGGCAACACAGCATCGAAAGGAAATTCACCATGCAATCCCGTACTGTTGGCCTTAATGCATCCCGCCTGGTTCTGGCACTTTCGCTCACACTCGCGGCTGCGGGTGTTTGGGCGCAAGACAGCAAGGCCGAAGACCATACGGCCCACCATCCTGCCGATGCCGCCTCTGCGCCCAAGTCGGCCCCTAAGCCCGCTGCCGCCAAGCCTGCGGTCAAACCGGCCCCCAAAGCGGCCCCGGCCAAGGCCCAGCCTGCCGCCTCAGATAAGGTCAGCATGGAAAAAATGGGCCAGATGGACGCTCAAATGAAGGCCATGCAGGATATGCACCAGAAATTCATGGCAGCCAAGACACCCGAAGAGCGCATGGCCCTGATGCCGGAGCACATGAAAGCCATGCAAGACGGCATGACCATGATGGATGACATGCGTGCCAACATGGGCGGCAAGGGTGGCATGGGGATGATGGGCGACAAAAAGAGCGGCATGGGAATGATGGGCGGTGCCGACGGCTCCTCCATGATGGGCAAGATGCCCATGGACATGATGGCCCAACACCAGATGATGGAAAAGCGCATGGACATGATGCAATCCATGATGCAGATGATGATGGACCGCATGCAGATGCCCGCCACCAAGTAAGGAGGCAACCACCATGGACCATGACCATGCCGGGCACGACACGCCCCCCGGTTTCTGGAGTTCCCGCTACGCGGTCGGTCTGATTGTTCTCGGCGGGATAGCGGCCTATTTCCTTCTGACCGAGCACCTGGCACATGTCGTGGGCGCATTGCCCTACCTCTTCCTGCTGGCCTGTCCCCTGATGCACGTCTTCATGCACGGTGGACATGGGGGCCATGGTCACCACCACCGGGGCCCAGATGCCGATGCCGGGTCCCAAAATCCACCGAAACCGGGAGGGCCGTCATGAACCACGAACTGTCTGCATACGGTTTGTGGAACCTGGTCGTTTTCAATTCGGCCATCTTCATCATGTTCGCCTACAGCTTCTTCAAACCGGCCACGGCACGGGATTGGCGCAGCTTTGGTGCGTTCTCTGCCTTCATCGTGGCATTGTTTGTCGAGATGTACGGCTTTCCGCTGACCATCTACCTGCTCTCGGGCTGGCTGCAAACCCGGTATCCCGATCTGGACATCCTGAGCCACAACGCCGGGCACCTGTGGTCCACGGTATTGGGTGAAAAAGGTGATCCGCATTTCGGCGTACTGCACATCGCCAGTTACGTCTTTCTCGGCTTCGGTTTTTACCTGCTGTCCACGGCCTGGAACGTGCTGTACCACGCACAGCGCAGACACACCCTGGCGACGGCGGGCCCCTATGCCCGCGTGCGCCACCCGCAGTACCTGGCCTTCGTCCTGATCCTGCTGGGATTTTTGCTGCAATGGCCCACCGTGCTGACCCTGGTGATGTTCCCGATTTTGCTCGTGATGTATCGACGCCTGGCCATGACCGAAGAGTCTGAAATGCAAGCGCAGTTTGGTACGGAGTTTTCCGCCTATGCACAACGGACTCCGCGCTTCATTCCGCGCTGGAGTCAGGATTCCGCCACCACCTGAGCGCTCTGGTGCCCTGGACGGTGCGATTTCACACATTTAAAAGGGAAGGAATTTCCAGATGCAAACCATAGAACTGAAAGTACAAGGCATGACCTGTGGTGGATGTGTCAAGCATGTCACCAAGGCCTTGCAATCGGTTCCTGGGGTCACCTAGGTGGATGTCGATCTCGCCAGTGGGCGTGCCCGCGTCCAAGGCCATCTGCCTGCGGGGGCGAAGGCGCTGATTGCGGCCTTGGCCCAGGAAGACTACCCGGCGACGGTGGCGCTCGGAGCTGCCAATGCCAGTACTGCGGAGCAAAGCCCGGGCTGCCAGGGAAAGAACGATTCCCAAGGTGGCTGCTGCTGCCATTGAGCAGCGTTGACTTTTGCGCATAAAGCAACCATGAACAACGCGGCCCCCCATGCAGGCCATGCCCATGGCCACACACATGACCACTCACACACCGAGAGCGCGCTGAAAGACCCGGTCTGCGGCATGACCGTCACGGCCCAGTCGCCGCACCACTCGGAACACATGGGGCACAGCTTCTTCTTTTGCAGCCCCAAGTGCAAAGCGAAGTTCGATGCCAGTCCCATGCAATACATGGGGGCCCCTGCTGGGTCAGCAGCTCCTGCGTCCCCACCCAAGCCGGTGGCCGATGGAACCGTCTACACCTGCCCCATGCACCCCGAGGTGCGCCAGGACCACCCCGGCAACTGCCCCAAGTGCGGCATGACGCTGGAGCCGGTCATACCCAACCTGGAAGAGGATGACAACCCCGAGCTACGCGACTTCCAGCGCCGTTTCTGGTGGACCTTGCCGCTCACCGCCATCGTCTTCGTTTTGGCCATGTTCGCCGAGCCGTGGCACCTGATGGACATGCGCCTGCAAACCTGGGTCGAATTCGCTCTGGGCACCCCCATCGTGCTGTGGGCCGGCTGGCCCTTCTTTGACCGTGGCTGGCAGTCCGTGGTCAATCGCAGCCCCAATATGTGGACCCTGATTAGCCTGGGCACCGGAGCCGCCTACGTTTACAGCGTGGCGGCCACCCTGGTACCCCAAGCCTTTCCGGCGTCCTTCATTTCCATGGGCCGTGTGGCGGTGTATTTCGAGGCCGCCGCCGTCATCATTTCGCTGACGCTGCTGGGACAGATCATGGAGCTCAAGGCGCGCTCGCAGACCTCGGCCGCAATCAAGTCGCTGCTGGGCCTGGCACCCAAGACGGCGCGCCGCATTCGCGCTGATGGCAGCGAGGAAGACGTGCCCTTGACCCACGTGCACATTGGCGACGTCTTGCGCATTCGCCCCGGTGAAAAAGTGCCGGTGGACGGCGTGGTAGTCGAAGGCCGCAGCGCCGTGGACGAATCCATGCTGACCGGCGAACCGCTACCGGTGTACAAGCAGTCTGGCGACAAGGTGATCGGTGCCACGCTCAATACCAGCGGCGCCTTGGTCATGCGCTCGGAACGCGTGGGCTCGGCCACCATGCTGGCCCAGATCGTGCAGATGGTGGCGCAGGCACAGCGCTCCAAGGCACCCATGCAGCGCATGGCCGACGTGGTGGCGGGCTACTTTGTGGTCTCGGTCGTGGCCATTGCGCTGCTGACCTTTTTCGCCTGGGGCTTCTTCGGCCCGTCGCCGAGCTGGGTCTATGGTCTGATCAACGCCGTGGCCGTGCTCATCATCGCCTGCCCCTGCGCGTTGGGTCTGGCCACGCCCATGTCCATCATGGTGGCCACCGGGCGCGGCGCCACCCAGGGCGTGCTGTTCCGCGATGCAGCGGCCATTGAGAACCTGCGCAAGATCGACACCCTCATCATCGACAAGACCGGCACCCTGACCGAAGGTCACCCGGTGTTTGACCGCGCCGTGGCCGCACCGGGACAGGATGGGGACGAAGTGCTGCGCTTGGCGGCCAGTCTGGACCAGGGCAGTGAGCACCCGCTGGCCGAAACCATTGTGCGAGCAGCACGCGAACGCGGCATGGTGTTGGACAAGCCCGAAAGCTTCGAATCCGGCTCCGGCATCGGTGTGCGTGGCACGGTGCAAGGGCATCAACTGGCGTTGGGCAATACCACGCTGATGGAGCAGATGGGGGTCGCGGTCAGCTCCCTGGCGGCTCAGGCGGAAGCCTTGCGCGCCGAAGGAGCCAGCGTGATGCACCTGGCGGTAGACGGTGTGCTGGCAGGCTTGCTGGCCGTGTCCGACCCCATCAAGACCAGCACCCCCGAAGCTCTGGCGGCCTTGCGTGCCGCGGGCTTGCGCATTGTCATGGCCACGGGCGACGGGCACACCACCGCCAAGGCTGTAGGCGCCAAGCTGGGCATCGACGAGGTCCATGGCGATGTCAAGCCACAGGACAAACTGGCCCTGGTGGAACGCTTGCAGAAAGAAGGCTGCACCGTGGCCATGGCCGGTGACGGCATCAACGACGCCCCGGCCCTGGCCCGCGCCGACGTGGGCATTGCTATGGGTACGGGTACCGACGTGGCCATGAACAGCGCTCAGCTCACCTTGGTGAAAGGCGACTTGCGCGGCATTGCCCAGGCCCGTGCCATTTCGGAAGACACCGTGGCCAACATGAAGCAGAACCTGGCTTTTGCCTTTCTGTACAACGCACTGGGCATCCCGGTGGCGGCGGGGATGTTGTTTGCCTGGACCGGCTGGCTGCTGTCGCCACTGATTGCCGCCTTGGCCATGAGCTTCAGCTCGGCCTCGGTCATTGGCAACGCGCTGCGGCTGCGGGGTCGTCATTGATGACAGCACCACCACTGCGTTTTCATGAAGAGGCGACGGTGCAGGTAGCCGCCAGCCCGGAAGCGGTTTTCCGTCTGCTCGACGACCACCAACGCCTGGCAGCGCACATGGAAAAACCGTCGCTGATGATGGCCGGTGCCACGATGCACATCGACACCGATGCCCGCAAAGGCCAGGCCCTGGGCTCGGTCATCACACTCACGGGGAGGGTCTTGGGGCTGCATTTATCCGTCACCGAGCAAGTGAACGAGTACGCGCCGCCACTGCGCAAGGCCTGGGAAACCACCGGTACGCCGCAGTTGCTGGTCATCGGTCCCTACCGCATGGGTTTTGTCCTGACGCCCCATGAGACAGGCTCGCAATTGCGGGTGTGGATTGACTACGATGCGCCTGCGGGGGGCTGGAGCCGCTGGCTGAGCCGCTTGCTGGGCAGAAGCTACGCCCGCTGGTGTGTACAACGCATGGCCGCCGACGCGGCGCAGGCATTTTGTGGAGACTGCACGCATGGAAACGCATAAACACGACCTGAGCCACCTGTTCCGCCAGCTCGGCTACTCCGGGGCTCCCGAGCACATCGACCAGTTCATTGCCACGCACCGGCTGGACAAAGGGGTACCGCTGGCCGACGCCATGTTCTGGACGCCAGCCCAGGCCCATTTCCTGCGACGCGCACTGGCCGAAGACTCGGATTGGTCGGAAGTGGTGGACATGCTCGCGGTGCGCCTGACCCGCTAAGCACCCTGCAGTCGCTACTATTTCAATAGCTATCTACGCAATGTTTATCAGGGCCATCAGCTGATTTCCGCCTGAATTCCTGCCCAGTCACGTTGCGCCTGGGCGGCATTGTGGAACTGCACCGCATGCCAGCCTAGGGCACGGGCGGCTTGCACGTTGCCCAGCAGGTCGTCAAAGAAAACGGTCTGCTGCGGCACCAGGCCATGGCGTTCTTGCAGCTGCTGGTAGATGGCGGCTTCAGGCTTGATGCTGCCAACGTCGCCGGAGAAGATGCCGCCGTCGAACCAGCGCACAAATGCGTGCTCCTGCTCCAGCACCCGGGCGTAGTCGACCGGCATGTTGGACAGGAAGTACAGGCGCACGTCCTGGCCCGCGTCGCGTTGGGCCTTGAGCCCGGCCAGCCAGGCGATGCTGTATTCCATGGGTATCAGCCGTTGGCCGATGGAACCCACCAGCGCCGCAAAGCGCTGCGCATCCAGTCCCAGGCGTGCGCTGGTACGGTCAATGACTTCGGCCATCGTTAGTGTGCCCCGGTCGTAGCTTTGCCAGTCGGCATGGCCGAACACTTCGTGGGCCAGGTGCCCGGCGTGGGCGGGGGAATCGGCCTGCTGCGGAAAGCACTCGGCCAGCAGGTTCACGGGCTTCCAGGTGACCAGGACGGCACCAAAATCGAAAACGTAGTTCATGGGGTCGTTTCTGTTTGCGCCAACGCGCGGCGCAGCGCCGCCGCCATGCGCTCAGGCTGTGCAGCACCGAGGGTGATGCGTGAGAGCCCCTGCCAGCGCGCAAAGCGCCATAGCGCCTGGGCCACGTCCTGCAGTTGCTCTGCGCTCCAAGGGGTGGCGGATTCGCTGTAGAGGCTCTTGACTTCGAGCATGCCGTCGGTGCGGTGCGCCTTGGCGTCCAAGCGGCCAATGAGTTCGCCCCGGCACAAGACCGGCAGCACGAAATAACCGTAGCGGCGCTGGGGCGCGGGGGTGTAGCACTCCAGCCGGTAGTCGAAGCCGAAGAAGTCGAGCGCCCGCGCCCGGTCCCACACCACCGGGTCAAACGGCGACAGCAGTGCGGTGTGAGTGGCCGTGAGCGTGCCCTTCTCGGCGCGGCGCAGCAGCGCGGCGTGGTCGGGGTGCACATAGCCGGGTGCGTCCCAACCGTCCACTGCCACTTGCAGCAAGGTGCCGGTAGCCACCGCCGCATCGAGTTCGGCCCGGCTGAAACGGGGCTTGAGTCGGAAGTAGTCGTGCAGCCAGGCCGCCTGTGCCACGCCCAGCGCGCGCACGCTCGTCTGCAGCATGTGATTCCGCACTTGCGCGGGCGATGGCAGGGGGGCATTGCGCAGTGCCGCGGGCAGTACCCGCTGCGTGAGGTCGTAAACACGCTGGAACTTTTCGCGCCGCGCCACCATCAGGTCGCCGTTGGCAAACAGGGCTTCGAGCCAGCGCTTCTCGTCTTTCCAACCCCACCAGGGGCTGCTGGCCACATCGGGCCGGGCGAAGTCGGCACTGCGCACCGGGCCGGTGTCGGCGATGTGCTGCAACAAAGCAGCCACCTTGTCGCCATCGCGTTCCAGGGTGCGCTGGGCATGCTTGAGGCCCCAGTGGCAGCGCACCTGTGCGTTGCAGGCGCGGTGCCAGGGCCAATCGGCGGTGGGCGCGAAGCAGGCTTCGTGGGCCCAGGTTTCAAAGATACTCCCCTGCGCCAGTGCGTCATCCAGCCACTGAAGCGGGTAGTCGCCCAGGCGCGCGTGCAGCACCAGATAGGGGCTGCGCGCCACCACGTGAATGGTGTCGATCTGCAGCAGCTCCATGCGGGCTATGGCCGCCAGCAGATGCTTGCGCGTGGGCTTTTTCGGAGGCGTGGTCAGCAGGCCCTGGGCGGCCAGGTGCAGGTTACGGGCTTGCTGAAGGGAAATCACGCCCGCAACAAGGCCAGCAAACCGGCGGTGGAGCCGTCGAGCCCGGTCGCATCGCCCGAAGTCAGGCGCGGCTCAATGTCCTTGGCCAGTACCTTGCCTAGCTCCACGCCCCACTGGTCGAAGCTGTTGATGCCCCACAGGCTGCCCGACACGAACACGCGGTGTTCCTGCAAGGCAATGAGGGCGCCCAGCGAAGCGGGCGTCAGGTCGTCGAGCAGCAAGAAAGTGCTGGGGCGGTTGCCAGTGAAGTGCTTGTGGCCACCGGAGTCCGATTTGCCCACCATCAGCGCCTGGGCCTGCGCCAGGGCGTTGGCCAGCAGCATGGGGTGGTGGCCGGCCAGATCGTGGCGCGCTTTTTTCACGGCCACAAACTCCATGGGCACCACGTCCGTGCCCTGGTGCAGCATCTGGAAATAGGCGTGCTGGCCGTTGGTGCCGGGCTCGCCCCACAGCACGGGCGAGGTACCGTACGGCAACGCTTCGCCCTGCGCATCCACGCGTTTGCCATTGCTTTCCATTTCCAGCTGCTGCAGGTAGGCCGGCAGGCGCTGCAAGGCGCTGTGGTAGGGCGCAATGGAGCGGCTGGTGAAGCCGTGGAAGTTGCGGTACCACACATCCAGCAGCCCCAGGCGCACCGGCAGGTTCTGCGCCAGCGGTGCGGTGTGGAAGTGCTCGTCCATGGCGTGTGCTCCAGCCAAAAAGCTGCGGAAGCCCTCGGCGCCTATGGCAATGGCAATGGGTAGGCCGATGGCCGACCACATGGAGTAGCGCCCGCCCACCCAGTCCCAAAAACCGAAGGTGGTGTCAATGCCAAAGGTTTTGGCTGCGACCACGTTGGTGGTCAGGGCTGCGAAGTGGCGTGCCGTGTCGGTGCCGCCCTGGGCCAGGAACCAGGCCTTGGCGGATGCCGCGTTGGCCATGGTCTCGACCGTGGTGAAGGTCTTGCTGGCGATCAGGAACAGCGTACTTTCGGCCTTCAGGCCCTTCAGCACCGCGGCCAATTCATGGCCGTCCACATTGCTGACAAAGTGCAAACGCTTAGCGCGATGGGCAAAGGCCTGTAGCGCCCGCACCGCCATCTGCGGCCCCAGGTCGGAGCCGCCAATGCCGATGTTCACGATGTCGGTAATGGCCGCATCCGAACGGACTCGCTCGGCATAGGCCAACATGGCGTCCAGCGTGGCGTGCACCTTGGCCTGCTCGGTTGCTACGAAATCCGTAGCTGCTTGCGAAGTTTCTACGCGGGCTGATGCCGGTTTTCGCAACCAGACATGGGCCACGGCACGGTTTTCGGTGTTGTTGATCGCTTCGCCCGCAAACATGGCATCGCGGTGCGCCTCCAGGCCACACTGCTGCGCCAGTTGCAGCAGCAAGGCCTCGGTGGCGGCATCGATGCGGTTCTTAGACAGGTCGGCAAACACATGAGGGGCCTGCTGGCTGAAGCGTTCAAACCGCGAGGCATCTTGAACGAAAGCATCGCGCAGATCAAAGCTGCGGCCTGTGGCCTGGTAGGCGGCTTGCAGCTGCGCCCAAGCGGGCGTACGGTCACACCGGGTACGTGCCATGGTAGGTGTCCTTCACGCGGCCAGCAGCAGTTGTTCGAGCTTGACCGCGTCCACGCAGAAGGCGCGGATGCCCTCGGCCAGCTTTTCAGTCGCCATGGCGTCGTTGTTCAGCGCCAGGCGGAAGCCTGCTTCATCGAAGCTCACATGCTCCAACGCCATGCTTTGGGCGGCTTCAGCGCTCAAGGCGCGCTGCAAGGGCTCGGGCTTGGCTGCCAGTTCGGCCAGCAGTTCGGGGCTGATGGTCAACAGGTCGCAACCGGCCAGCGCCGTGATCTGGCCAATGTTGCGAAAGCTCGCGCCCATGACCTCGGTGGCAATGCCAAACTTCTTGTAGTAGTTGTAGATCTGCGTGACCGACTGCACACCGGGGTCGTTGGCGCCGGCCTTGTCGGCTTCCACCCAATTGCTGCCGGCCGACTTCTTGTACCAGTCGTAGATGCGACCGACAAAGGGGCTGATGAGTTGCACCTTGGCCTGGCCGCAGGCTACGGCCTGGCAGAACGAGAACAAGAGCGTGAGGTTGGTATGGATGCCCTTGCGCTCCAGCGCCTGCGCCGCCTGGATGCCTTCCCAGGTGGACGCTACCTTGATCAGCACGCGCTCGGGCGAGATGCCTTGCGCCTGGTAAAGCTCGATCAGGCGCTCGCCACGTGCAACGGTGGCAGCGGTGTCGAAACTCAGGCGGGCATCCACTTCGGTGGAGACGCGGCCCGGAATCAGCGAGAGGATTTCACAGCCGAAACGCACCAGCAGCCGGTCCACGATTTCGTCCAGGGGGCGACCACGGAACTGGGCCACCGTGTCTTTCAGCAAGGGCGCGTACTCGGCCTTTTGCACTGCCTTGAGGATCAGCGAAGGGTTTGTCGTTGCGTCCTGGGGCTTGAAGGCGCCGAGTTGCTTGAAATCGCCAGTGTCGGCCACCACGGTGGTGAATGCCTTAAGTGCGTCGAGTTGGTTCATGGAAGTACGCAGGGTTGGCGCGGACGGGAGCTGCCCGCAGGGACTAAAAAAGAAGGCTTGAATTATCAATGAAACAAAGTTACATTACAACGTCATTTTTCATGTAACTCAAAAACATCTGGACGCTATGAGCTTTGATCTGGTTCTTTTCGGTGGCACGGGTGATCTGGCATGGCGCAAGCTCATGCCGGCACTGTTTCAGGCTTTCCGCCACGGCACCCTGCCCGCCGGTGGACGCATCATCGGCGTGGGCCGCGACGACCTCAGCCATGAGCAGTACCGCACGCTGATTCAGCAGCGCTTTGACAAGGTGGAACTTTCCAAGCGCCCCACGGCCGACGAGTTTGCACGCTTTGCCGCCCTGCTCGAATTCGTGCGCATGGACCTGTCCAAACCCGACGACTACACGCGCCTGGCCCAGACGCTGCAGGAGCGCCAGGCCGAGACCGTGGTGATGTACGTGGCCACGGCGCCCGGTCTGTTCACCACCGTGTGCGAGCAGCTGGCCGCCAGCGGCCTGAACACGCCACAGACCCGCGTGGTGCTGGAAAAGCCACTGGGCCACGACCTTGCTTCGAACCGCGCCATCAACCAGACGGTGCGGCGCTTCTTCAGCGAAAACCAGATCTTCCGCATCGACCACTACCTGGGCAAACCGTCGGTACAGAACCTGTTTGCACTGCGCTTTGGCAACGCCTTGTTCGAGCCGCTGTGGCGCCGCGAACACATTGCCAACATCCAGATCACCATGGCCGAAGACCTGGGCGTGGAAAGCCGCGGTGCGTTTTACGAAACCACGGGCGCCCTTCGCGACATGGTGCAGAACCACGCCCTGCAGCTGCTGTGCGCCATCGCCATGGAGCCCCCCATCAACGCCCATGCCGACGCCATCCGCGACGAAAAGCTGAAGGTCTTGCGCTCGCTCAAACCCTGGACGGCTGAAAGCCTGACCCAGGACGTGGTGCGCGGCCAGTACAGTGCCGGCGTGAGTGGCGGCAACAAGGTGCCGGGCTACCGCGAAGAGCCCGGTGTCAACCCGCAGAGCAACACCGAAACCTTTGTCGCCCTGCGCACCGAAATCGCCAACTGGCGCTGGGCCGGCGTACCCTTCTACATCCGCACCGGAAAGCGCCTGGCCGGGCGTGATGCGCGCATTGTGGTGAATTTCCGGCCCACTCCGCACGCTATTTTCAACACCCATGCAGGATTGGCGAACCGCCTTGTCATCAACCTGCAGCCCAAGGACGGGCTGGAACTGCACTTGATGGCGCAAGGCCAGGAAAACCGCAGCAGCCGTGCTGCCGCGGCACAAAACCTGTCTGCTGTGCAGCTGGACCTAGATTTTGACAAACGCTTCGGCGCCGAGCGCGTGGGCGCCTACGAGCGCCTGCTGCTGGACGTGATCGACGGACGCCTGAACCTGTTTGTGCGCAGCGACGAACAGGAAGAAGCCTGGCGCTGGGTCGAACCCATGATCAACCACTGGGCAGCCGATACCCAAGGCCCGCGCCCCTATGCCAGCGGCACCTGGGGACCGAGTGCATCCAGCGCCATGATTGCGCGCGACGGCTTCTGCTGGTCGGAAGAGAATTGACGCCATGCTCGACCGCATCAAAGCCTCTTTGCCTTCACTGGCCCCGGCCGAGCAGCGGGTCGGCAAGCTGTGCCTGGCCGACCCGCGCGAATTTGCGCGTTTGCCAGTGACCGAGCTGGCCGATCGCGCCCATGTGAGCAAACCCACGGTGGTGCGCTTTTGCCGCAGCGTGGGCTACGACGGCCTGGCGGACTTCAAGCTCAAACTGGCCGGCACAGTGAACGAAGGCGTGCCCTTCATCCACCGCAGCGTGGATGCCGACGACAAGACGGGCGACGTGGCCGTCAAGGTGATCGATAACACCGTGGCCGCATTTCTGAAATACCGCAATGACGCATCCGCAGCCGTCATCGACAAGGCCGTGGGCAAGCTGGTGGAGGCCTACAGCGCCGGGCGCCAGATCCAGTTCTTTGGCGTTGGAAACTCGGGCATCGTGGCGCAGGACGCCCAGCACAAGTTCTTCCGCTTGGGCATCAATTCCGTGGCCTACAGCGACGGCCACATGCAAGTCATGAGCGCCACGCTGCTGCGTGCGGGCGACTGTGTGGTGGTCATCAGCAATTCGGGCCGCACCCGCGACCTCATGGACGCCTGCGATATCGCACGCAAGAACGGCGCTACCACCATCGTCATCACCGCCAGCGGCTCCCCCCTGGCCCAGGTGGGCGACATCCACCTCTGCGCCGACCACCCCGAAGGCTTCGACCGCTACAGCCCCATGGTCTCGCGCCTTTTGCATCTGACCATCATCGATATCCTGGCTACCTGTGTCGCGTTACGCATTGGCGGCGGGAAGTTGCAGCCGCTGCTTCAGGAGATGAAGCAGAATTTGCGGAGTAAGCGGTATGCATAAAAAAAGGATGTGCAAGCACATCCTTTTTTGCTACTCACCCATGTGGGCAATCTAACACGATCAGAAGCTGTGAGAAAGCAGCAGTGTAGTTTCGTTGGCAGTCTTGTCATAGCCACGGCCTGCGGCGCCAGCGGTATTGGTGCCCAGCGCGGCATCGGCTTCATACTGGCTGTAGCCGCTGTGGGTCCAGTTGGCCGTCTTCAACGCGAGGGAAGTGCGCTTGCTCATGGCGTATTGGACGCCAAGGCTGTACCCTGTCGCACGACCGTTGTACTGTGATGCTTTCCATCCAACTAATGCGTGCGTGTCGCGCGCGCCTTGCAGATCACTGGTTGAGTAGGTCGCACCAAACGTGAATGCACCTGCCGGGACAGAGACGCCCATCAATGCATCGCGCACAGTAATACCGTTTGTACCGGTCGACTCTTGGAATCCAGCCCCTACTTTGGCGACACCCAAGTCGTACGAAGCCTGCGCATTGATGATCGAATTCTTGGTTGCCTGCAGGTAGTCGGACACGCCACCTACCGCAGCCAAGCTCAACGGATCGCCCTCGATGCGGTTGTCATAACTACGGAAAGCTAGCAATGCCTGCAACGGCCCACTTGCATAGTATGCGGAGACTGTATTGTTGCGCTGCTTGACCGTGTTGGATGCACTTCCAGCCCCGCCCCGGCCCAAACCGATGCCTGACGACGACTCTCCGTGACTGAAGCGCAAGTAGACGGGGCCAACTGGGACTGTATATGCAATGGAGTCACTGGAAGAACGGGTTTCATGGTGCTTGCCATCCATGTTGATGACTGGCGCACCGGCGGAAGCAATGCCGGCAAAATAGTCAGAGCCCTTTTCGGTTTCCATGCTGATCTGACCGACCGACATGTTGGTGTAGACCAACGACAAGTCACCACCCGTTACGCCGGCGCGCGTGGTGTCAGCCAAGCCCAGCTTGGCTTCCACTGTGCTGCCACCACCCAGGTCTTCCTTGGAACCCAAATACAGTTCTGCCGTATCCACACCCAAGCCAGAAGCCAAGCTGCCTGCGGCACTGGTGGTCTGGGTATAGCCGTAGGTCACATTGCCTGTGAGCGAGGCCTGGGCGAACGCAGCACCGGCAGTACCGGCTACCAAGGCTGCAAGAGCGAGTTTTTCATCTTTGTCGTCCTGTATAAAAGTTGGAATCTCTCTGAAGAGAGAAACGATTAGAACAAAATCGAACAGTCGTTCCAATTA
>SSFF01000048.1 GCA_008015235.1 Rhodoferax sp.
GTGGTGGAGCGGCGGCCACCGAAGATGAAGGCGTCGATCTGCACGCCCTTGGGGGCGTCCCAGGCTGGGTCGAGTGCCGGGGTGTTGGTCGCGGCCACGGTGAAGCGGGCATTGGGGTGGGCGGCCTTGGCACCGGTTTCCTTGGCGATTTCCGGCGTCCAGTCGCGGCCCTGCCAGTCGATCAGGTGCTCGGGCAGCTTGCCCTGGTCTTTTTCCATGCCCTCCCACCAGACGTCGCCGTCGTCGGTGAGTGCCACGTTGGTGAAGATCACGTCGCGGTTCAGGCTGGCCATGCAGTTGGGGTTGGTCAGCGTGTTGGTGCCCGGGGCCACGCCGAAGTAGCCCGCCTCGGGGTTGATGGCGCGCAGCGTGCCATCGGCCTGGGGTTTGACCCAGGCAATGTCGTCGCCGATGGTGGTCACTCTCCAGCCCTCAAAACCGGCCGGGGGCACCAACATGGAGAAATTGGTCTTGCCGCAGGCGCTGGGGAAGGCGCCGCCGACATGGTATTTCTTGCCCTCGGGCGAGGTCACGCCCAGAATCAGCATGTGCTCGGCCAGCCAGCCCTGGTCGCGGCCCATGGTCGAGGCGATACGCAGGGCCAGGCATTTCTTGCCCAGCAGGGCATTGCCGCCGTAGCCCGAACCGTAGCTCCAGATCTCGCGCGTCTCGGGGTAATGCACGATGTACTTGACCTTGGGGTTGCAGGGCCAGCTGGTGGTGTCCTTCTCGCCGGCGGCCAAGGGCGCGCCCACAGTGTGCATGCAGGGCACGAATTCGCCGTTGGTGCCGAGCACGTCGTACACGGCCTTGCCCATGCGGGTCATGATCTTCTGGTTGACGGCCACGTAGGCGCTGTCGGTCAGCTCGATGCCGATGTGGGCAATGTGGCTGCCCAGAGGGCCCATGGAGAAGGGCACCACGTACATGGTGCGGCCGGCCATGCAGCCGTCGAACAGGGGGTTCAGCGTGGCGCGCATCTCGGCCGGGGCCATCCAGTTGTTGGTCGGGCCGGCGTCTTCCTTCTTCTCGGAACAGATGTAGGTGCGGTCTTCCACGCGGGCCACGTCGGACGGGTCGGACAGGGCCAGGAAGCTGTTGGGGCGCTTGGCGGGGTTGAGCTTCTTGAAGGTGCCGGCCTCGACCAGTTGCTGGCACAGGCGGTCGTACTCTTCCTGGCTGCCGTCGCACCAGTGGATGGCGGCGGGCTTGCACAGGGCAACCATTTCGCCGACCCAGGCAATGACCTTGGGGTTTTTGACAAAGCTGGGCGTGTTCAATTGCAGGCCCTGCATCACGGGTGAGTTCATGGAAAAGCTCCTAAGTTTGAAAAACGTCTTTTCCAAGCCGGCTGCTGTGCCAGAGCGGTTTGGAAAAGAAGCCTCCAAGCGGACCGATGCTGCGCTGCAATGTCGCGCGGGGTGTCAATTTTAAAAAGCTGTACCGGCGTTACATGGCGAGTACATGTAATAGTTATGCAAAACTTGCATTGAGTTATGCGTAAGGCTATTGTGTGAGGAGGCCTTCCCATGCCCCAATGAATCCGTTATCGTAGGTTGCCTACGACCCATGGAGGCAGCGCATGGTGAAGCGATTGGCCTTGAGTCCCCCAGTGGGACACTGGATTCTCACACCGGGCCTGCAAGAGGCGCCGGTGCTGGAACTGATGTGTTCGCGCTTCGTGCTAGCACTGGCGGTCGGGTCAGGTGTGAGTTTCAACCTGCGCCGAGATGTCATGGGGCTGGTGGCGGTGGTGGGGCGCCATCTGGTCTGGCCCCAGGCGCCACTGGGGCGTCTGCGCAGCTACCTGGCTACGCGCTGCCGCAACCACGACCACTGGCGCGGGCAGCAGGACCTGACCGACAGCGAATTCCTGCTGCGCTTTGGGCAATGGCGCGGCAGTTACGACGAATCGACGCTGTTCTATTTCCTCGACGACTTTGCCAAGGACCACGCCAAGGAACTGATGTCGGTCCTGGCGACCACGGCACAGTGGCTGGCCCAGGCACTCAAAAAGCAGTCCACCCTGGTGGAAAAGAACATCAATGCCCTGGCCGGGGTGCTGCAGCTGAACAAGGCCGAACGCGCGCTGCTGCTGTACGGCACCCTGTCGCGCTACCAACGCGACATGCGCAGCGTGTTGGTGGAATTCAAGGTCAGCTCAGCCCAGCAGGCCTACCAGGCGCTTGCCGAGGTGGCCGGGGTCAATGCGCAGGAACTGGGCGAGGCGCTGCGGGCCGGCTCGAGGCTGGAGCGCATCGGGCTGCTGGAAAACATCATTCTGGAGCACAACATCACCGACCTGGCCGACCTCATGAAGGTCAGCGAGAAACTGCCGCCGGTGCTGATGCGCCAGTACCAGGACCCTTCCGAGCTGATGGCGGTGTTTACACGCCGCTCAGTGCGCAGCGCGCTGGACACGCAGGACTTCGCCTATGTGGCTTCCGACGTCCAGGCCCTGTGCGCCCTGCTGCGCGGGGCCGTGCAGCGCAAGGCCGTGGGCGTCAATGTGCTGGTGTACGGACCGCCGGGCACCGGCAAGACCGAGCTGGCGCGTGTTCTGGCCCAGGCCACCGGGCTTGATCTGTACGAGGTCGAGTACGCCGACCGCGATGGCAACGCCCTGAGCGGGCGCGACCGCTACCGCTCGCTGCAGATTGCCCAGGTTTTCCTGCGCAGCAGCGCCAATGCGCTGCTGCTGTTCGACGAGGTCGAAGATGTGTTCCCGCGGCCGCACCGCCTGCTCTACGCCCAGGACGAGCCCGAGGTGGCGGGCCCGGGTGTCAACGGCAAGGCCTGGGTCAACCAGGTGCTGGAGTCGAACGCCGTGCCCACCGTCTGGGTGACCAACCATATCGACCACATCGACCCGGCCTACCGCCGCCGCTTCGCCTACCACCTGGAGCTGCGCACGCCACCGCCGCAGGCCCGCGACAGCGTGGTGCGCAAGGCTTTGCAGGGGCTGGCGCTGCCTGCTTCCTATATAGAGGCACTGATAGCGCGCAAGGACCTGGCCCCGGCACAGATCCAGACCGCGGCACGCTTTGCCAGCCTCGCGGCCGAGAGCGCACCCGACGCGGCCCAGGCCCAGCTGCTGATGGAACGCCAGCTGCACAACGCCGCCAGTGCCTTGGGCCAGAGCTGGGGTCAGGAGGCGCAGGCCGCACCCAACCAGGGCTACGACCTGGAGAACCTGCACATCCAGAGTCGCTTCCCGGTGGCGCGCATGGTCGAATCATTGCGTCTGCGTCCCCACGCCAGCCTGTGTTTCTACGGCCCGCCGGGTAGCGGCAAGTCGGCCTTGGCCCAGCACATGGCCCACAGCCTGGGGCGTCCGCTGCTGGTGCGCCAGGCCAGCCACCTGCTGGGCAAGTACGTGGGCGAGACCGAACAGGCCCTGGCGGCCATGTTCCGCGAAGCGCAGGCCCAGGAGGCGGTGCTGTTGCTGGACGAGGCCGACAGCTTCCTGCAGGACCGCCGCGGTGCCCAGCGCAATTTCGA
The DNA here is from genome assembly GCA_008015235.1 of Rhodoferax sp. Classification (GTDB taxonomy): domain Bacteria; phylum Pseudomonadota; class Gammaproteobacteria; order Burkholderiales; family Burkholderiaceae_C; genus Allorhodoferax. The sequence goes on from SSFF01000048.1 coordinate 3,502, forward strand.
GGTCAGCGAAGTCAACGAACTGCTGCAGGGCATGGAGCGTTTCGCCGGCATCTTCATCTGCACCACCAACTTGCTGGAGCGTCTGGACCCGGCGGCCTTGCGCCGTTTCAGCTTCAAGGTCGAATTCTTGCCCTTGCTACCCGCTCAGCGCGAAAGCCTCTATGTCCAGCATGCGGCGGCCGGTGACGCCCAGGTGCTGACCCCCGCGCGCCAGCAGCGACTGCGCCAGCTGGAGCAGTTGTGCATCGGCGACTTTGCCGTGGTCAGTGCCCAGGCCGCCGTGCTGGGCCAGCCCTGGAGTGCCGACGAATACCTGGAGCAGTTGGAGGTCGAGCACCGCATCAAGCCTGAGGTGCGGGAGCACCGTTCCGTAGGTTTCGTGTGACGCAGCGGCTTACCACCAGTTGAGCACGTCTTCGGCAAAACCGAGCAGGCGCGGCACTTCTAGGCGCTGACCATTGTCCAGCACCAGCGTGCCGCTGTAGTGGCCAAACACCTGGTGCTGCTCGGAGCGGATCAGGCCCAGGTGGGTGTGGGACTTGCGGTCGAGCAAAGGGGCAAACTGCATCTCGAAACGCCCGTCCGAGCTGCTGAAGCGCCAGGGTTCCAGGTAGTTGCGCGGGTTGTAGTGGAAAGTCACCTCGGCCAGCTTGTGGGCTACGCCGTCCCAGAACAGGGTGTTTTCCGAGGCCGGGCTGCGGTCCGAGAAGCCGTAACCGATGTTCCAGCCCAGTGCGTGCCCGTCCAGCCAGCCCGAGGCCGAGCCCCAGAACCAGCGGTTCTTGTAGGTCCAGTTGCCACGGCCCCAGTCCAGGGCGCCGAAGTCGCGGCCGGGGTCCAGGGTGTAGCTGTCGCTGCCGATGCGAAAGCTCCCCTGTGCCGGCATGCAATTGATCTTGCGGTTGTAATAAAAGGCACGCCGGTTCTCCGCCCAGGAGGTGGCGATGTTGATGCTCTCCAGGCTGGCCGGTTGTTCCAGCACGATCTCGCCCTGCAGCCCGCATTGGCCTTGGGCATTGTGCAGCGTGGGCGCGGCAAAGGCAAGCCGACGCTGGCCTGCGCTGTACTCCAAGCGCAGGGTCAGTGCCTTGGTGTGCAGTTCCACGCTTCCGGCATCGCTGTCGGCGCCCAATCCCACGCCCCCCATCGGAAACGGCAACAGGGTGTCCACCTGGTGGTACTGGCGCTTTTCGAAATCGAGGAAGCAGATGGCGCCCAGGCCCAGGTAGCCCAGGTCGGCGAGGGTCAGGGTCAGGCCAAAGCGGCCGTCGCCCGAGAGCACGCTGTAATAGTCCCATTCCTTGATGCGCCAACGACCGGCACGGATGGCGTTGCGCTGGTAGCTCCAATGGGGATGGCGCGCCCAACCGGCCTGGGTCAGGTGGCCATCGGCATCGAGCAAGGGCAAGGCCCGGGTCACTTCAGTTTGCATGGGGCTGCATGAGAACGGAGGGTGGATACGCACCTTCGGGGTGCGCTGGTGTGGCAGGAGGTACCACGAAGGTAACTTTTTTTGAAATTCTGTCAACCGCGCCCAGCACTGGTGCGTGAAAGGGCTAAACCCAAGCCCCGAAACCGTTGGATTCGGGTTCATGAATCAACCGTTGCACAGATTTATGCGCAAAGACGCTATCAAAGTTCCGGAAAAAGGCACCTACAAAGGCCAGCTCTTTGGTTACTGGTCGGACGAATTCCGACACAGCCACGAAGACCATTCGGCCTACATCGCGCTGAATTTCGCCGGTGTACTCGACGCCTGCCGCAACAAGTTCAACCGTCTGATGCAACAGCACAGCCAGCACCTGCAGGATGCCCAGGAGGCCCAGCGCCACAGCCGCGCCATGGCGCGCCTGCAGGCCACCATGTCGGGTGCGGCCGTTTCCTACGAAAGCTGCTTTCGCCGCCACTGAGGAGTGTCCCGCCTTGGTGGAAGTGTCGCCAAGGTGATACTGATCCCGCGGCACCGGCGCGCAGGCATAGCAGTTTGAAACTGCGATTGCTATAAATAATGAAGCATACTGATCAATGTTTACGAGGGCCAGATCCCGAAACAACCGAAAACCCGCAAGCAGCGGGTTTTTTTGTACCTGCATTAGAGAGCTGCACCAAAAGCAGGCCTTATCGACCACTTTTCAGGGTTTGGGGCGCTGGAATTCCCCTAAAATGAAACAGTGTTTTTTCGTCCAATGAGGAGCCCCCTGCATGTCACGACGCAGCCATGTAGCACGCCACCAGCACGAAGGTCCGCCCTTGTCCCTGCATTCGCTGTTGGAGGCCCGCGCCCTGGGTGAGTTTGCTTCCCTGCCCGCCACCTTGCCCCTGCTGTGGGACGCGCCCCGTGGCGATGGTCACCCGGTGTTGCTGCTGCCGGGTTTCATGGCCTCGGACGCCACCTTGTTCGTACTGAAGGCCTTTTTGCAGAAAAAAGGCTACGACGTCCATACCTGGGGCTTTGGGCGCAATGTCGGTTTTCGCAGCAAGCTGACGACGGCATTGCCGCAGAAAATCCGCTACCTGCACCACACCACGGGCAAGAAAGTGAGCCTGGTGGGGTGGAGCTTGGGCGGGGTCTTTGCCCTGTATGGGGCCCAGCACGCGCCCGAATGCGTGCGCAACATCCTTACCTTGGGTAGCCCGGTGACTATTGACGCCCATGGCAACCAGTCGCCGCCGCTGGTGCGTGCCCTGTACCGGCTCATCTCCCACCGCCTGGGGGCTTCGGCCCACATGATGCAACCACGGGCCAAGGCCCTGCGCGAGCGCCGCCGCCCGGCCATCCCCACCAGCTGCCTCTACACCCTGAGCGACGGCGTGGTGCCGCCCCAGGAAGCCACGGTCGACGGCGATCCGCGCCTGCATGAAAACATCCGGGTACCGGGCAGCCACTGCGGGCTGGTCTACAACGGCATTGTCCTGAGCGTGATTGCCAACCGACTGGCCGAACCGGAAGGTGCCTGGAAACCGTTTGACCCCTCGGGCATGCTGGACACCGTGCTCGACTGGACGGTCGGCCCGGCCTCGCTGGCGACTTACCCGGCTGTGATCTGATGCACAAGGAACAGTGATGCGACAACTCAGCGAACACGACGCTGCCTACATTGATTCGGATACGGCCCACGCCAACTCCAACGTCACCCTGGTGCACATCTACGACCAGTCGACCGCGCCGGGTGGGGTCGTGCGCTTCAAGCAAATTCTGGCCCATGTGGAAAGCCGCCTGGACCGCCTGCCGATCTTCCGCCGGAAGATCGTGCGTGTGCCGTTGAACCTGGACCGTCCCTACTGGGTCGAAGACGACAATTTCCAGCTCGACTACCACGTGCGCCATATCGCGCTGCCCAAACCGGGTGACTGGCGCCAGTTCTGTATTCAGAGTTCGCGCATTCACGCACGCTCGCTCGATTTGAATCGCCCTCTGTGGGAGATGTATGTCATCGAGGGCCTGGACAGCTTCCTGGACCTGCCGCAGGGCAGTTTTGCCATCCTGCTCAAGATCCACCATGCCGCGATCGATGTTGAACATGGCAATGAGGTCACGCGCCTGTTGCACGACCTGACGCCCGAAGTCAGTTCCCCAGCACCAACCGCGCCCTGGTTCCCAGAGGATTCTCCGGGCGACCTGGCGCTGCTGTGGCGTGCCGGATTTCACATGGCTTCCTGGCCCGTGCGCCTGCTGCAACCTGTGGGCCGTGCCTGGAATGCCTTCCTTACCACCGCCCAGGCGGTGTCGCGCGAGTTGCGCGGCGTGCCCCCGCCGTTCCCGATGACACGTTTCAACACCGAGGTTTCATCCCAGCGCGTGTTCGAGACCCGGCGTTTTTCGCTGGACGAATTCAAGGCGATTCGTGGGCTGGTGGCTGACGCCAGCGTCCACGATGTGGTGCTGGCGGTGTGCGCCGGCGGCATGCGCCGCTACCTGGAGCTGCAGGACGAGTTGCCCCGCGACAGCTTGGTGGCGGCGGTGCCGGTGGCCGTGCCGGGCGAGCGTGCAGACCTGGAGTCGCTGCGTTTTTCCTGGGTGCGCGTGGGGCTGGCCACGGCGGTCGAGGACCCGGTGGAGCGTCTGGCCTTGATCCAGAAGGCCGACATGGCCTCCCACACCATGGTGCAGGCTTTCAGTGCCAAGGAACTGACCAGCATGGCGGCGCAGGCGCCTTCCATGGCTTTTGCCAGCACCAGCAAGATGCTGCGCTCGGCGTCTGCTGTCCTGGGTGAATGGGCGCCTTTGGCCAACTGCGCCATCACCAACATTCCGGGCTCGCGTGAGCCGCTGTATCTGCAGGGCGCCAAGCTCACTTACCTGTCGGCCATCATGCCGATCCACGACGGCATGGGACTGGTGTTTTCGGTCACCGGCTATGGCAACACCATCGTGGTGTCCTTCACGGCCTGTGCCGAGCAGGTGCCCGACCCCGAGGTGTTGGCCCAATGCATCCGTGACAGCTTCCAGGAATACCTGGCGCTGGCGCGCGCCGTGGTGCCGCAAGCAACGGCAGCCACCACCCCACGCAGCGTGAAGCCAGCGGCCAAGCGCAAGGTGGCGGCACCGGCGCGCCGTCCGCGCCGCGCCGGTGCCCAGGCTGCAGCGACTGCGCCGCTGAACTGACCCTGCCCTAAACGGCAGCTTTCTTGCGGGCTGTTGGGCGACGCCGCGGTGTGGCCGCAGTGACGGCATCTGCGGCAGCTGTCTTGGTGCGTGCACGTGGTCGCGAGACTTTGGCGGCGGATTTGGCCGGCGCTGGGGATTGGGGTGCCTGCGAACGCTGGGCCAGCCAGTTGGCTGCGCGCTCCCACACCGCGCCTTGGGCGCTGGAGCCCAGGATGACACCCATGTGCCCGCCCGGCGCCACTTCAAAGCGCTTCTCACTGGAGCCCACCACATCCAGGATGTGCTCTGCGGTGCTGGGCGCCACCAACACATCCTTGGCACCGGCGAACACATACATCGGTACCTGGATGTTGGCGAACTGGGCCACGCGGTCGGCCGACAGCACAAACTCGCCCTTGGCCATCTGGTTGTGCAGGCTCATCTTGGTGAACATGTCGCCCACCATGCCGATCGGATAGGCCAGCATGTGATTGAGATAGTCCGAGGTAGTGGTGTGCGATTCGACAAATTCGCGGTCCCACAGGTTCAGCAGCAGATCCCAGTAGGTGGTGATCGAGCCGATGGGGTCGGTCAGCTTGAAGGCCAGCGCCGTCACCCAACCGGGGGCGTGGAAGGATTCGGGGTTGAAGCGATTGAGCTGGAAATCAGTGTAGTGGGCAATGAACTTGGCCGGGGTGTTGATGATGCGGGACACCCCGGCAATCAGGCCGCCACCGCGCATGTCGATGGGGCTGGCCACGGTGACGATGGCGCGGATGTTCCGGGTGTCTGGCAGTCCGGCGTGGATCAGCACCTGCAGGCCACCCATGCACCAGCCCATCAGTGACACCTCTTCGCATCCACTGTGGGCACGGACGGCGTCCAGTGCTTCGGTCATCATGCGGTCGGCATAGTCGCGCATGCTCAAGGAGGCATGGCGGCGCTCCGGCGTGCCCCAGTCGATCAGGTAGGTCTGGAACCCGCGTGCCGCCATGTAGCGCACCAGGCTGCGGTTGGGCATGAGGTCGAAGGTTTCGGTGGTCACGCCCAGGGGGGGGACCAGCACCAGCGGCACGGCGTGCTTCTTTTTCTGCACCGCCAGCACGGAGTTGTCGGCCAGCGGGATTTCGCGGTCGGCCAAATCGTAGTGGCGTACCGACATCGGGTCGCCGGTGTGGATCACGGTGTAGGGCGTTTTGCCCGACTGGACCAGACTGTCCTTGTGGAACAACCAGTCAAAGGCATTGACGGCGGAGGCGGTGACACGCTCGTTGAGTTCCGAGCTCTTGTCCATCCAGCGTTGGAGGGTGTGGTTCAGTGCCATGGGTGCGGTGCAGCGTGGATTTGGGCAGCGCCGGATGATACGGGTTGACCCTTGCCAAAGTTAGGTGTTGGTCACCACGCGCAACACCTCGGCACCATAGGCTTCGAGCTTCTTGGCACCCAGACCGCTGATGCCTTGCAACTCGTCCAGCGTCTGCGGATGCCGTTCGGCAATGGCCGCGAGCGTGGCGTCGTGGAAGATCACGTAGGCCGGCAGGTTGTGCTCCTTGGCCACTTCGGCGCGCCAGGCCTTGAGGGCGGCGTAGCGCAGCAAGGCTTCGCTGTCGAGCTGCACCGGGGCCTTGGCCACGGCGGCCAGGCGTGCCGGGCGCTTGGTTCGCCCGGAGGGCTCGGTGGCGGTCTCGCGCAGCTCCACCAGGCGCTCGCCTTTGAGGATGGGGCGCGCCACGGAGGTCAGTTCGAGGGTGTTGTAGATCCCGGCATCGACCGCCAGGGCGCCGATGGCGATGAGTTCGCGCAGCACACCGCGCAGTTGCACCTCCGAGTAGTCGGCGCCGATGCCGAACGTGCTCAGGGTCTGGTGGCCGTACTGCTCCACCTTCTCGGTGGCCTTGCCACGCACGATGTCGATCAGGTGCTGCGAGCCGAAGTGCTTGCCGCTGGACTGCTGGATGCGGTACACGGTGGACAGCAGCTTGCGCGCAGCGTCGGTGCCGTCCCAGATTTCGGGCGGGTGCAGGCAGTTGTCGCAGTTGTTGCAGCGCAGCTTGCGGTAGACCCCGTCTTCGGTATCAATGGCGCGGCCCAGTTGTTCGATGCTGGGTGGCGCATGGCCGTAGGTTTCGCCGAAGTAGGCCAGCAGGCGCACGCGGCGGCAGTCGCTGGTCTGGGCCAAGCCTAAGAGGGCGTCGAGCTTGCCGCGCATCACGGCCTTGAACTCGTCGCTGGCCGGGCTTTCGTCGATCATGCGGCGCTGGTTCACCATGTCCTGCAGGCCGTAGACCATCCAGGCCGTGGCGGGCAGGCCATCGCGGCCCGCACGCCCGGTTTCCTGGTAGTAGCCCTCGATGTTCTTGGGCAGGTCCAGGTGGGCCACGAAGCGCACGTCGGGCTTATCGATGCCCATGCCGAAGGCAATGGTCGCCACCATGACGATGCCGTCCTCGCGCACGAAGCGGTCCTGGTGCTTCTGGCGCAGCTCCTTGTCCAGACCGGCATGGTAGGGCAGGGCGGGTATGCCGGCGGCCACCAGCGCCTCGGCCAGGGCCTCGACCTTCTTTCGGCTCTGGCAGTAGACGATGCCAGCGTCGCCCGCGTGTTCGTTCTGGATGAAGCGCAGCAGCTGCTGGGTGCCATCGCGCTTTTCCAGCAGCCGGTACTGGATATTGGGGCGGTCGAAGCTGCTGACGAAGGCGCGCGCGTCTTGCAGCTGAAGTTGTTCGACGATGTCGGCGCGGGTCAGGGCGTCGGCCGTGGCCGTGAGCGCCATGCGTGGCACGCCCGGGTAGCGTTCGTGCAAGAGCGCCAGCGCCCGGTACTCGGGGCGGAAGTCATGGCCCCACTGGCTCACGCAGTGCGCTTCGTCGATGGCGAACAGGCTCAATTGCCCGCGTTCGTACAGCGCATCGAGCTGGGCCAGAAAGCGCGGCGTGGTGATGCGCTCGGGTGCGGCATAGACCAGGGTGTACTCGCCACGCACCAACCTTTGCTCCACGGCCCACGCTTCGGAGGTTTCCTGCGTGGAGTTGAGAAAGGTAGCCTCGACACCGGCTTCCAGCAGGGCGCCGACCTGGTCGTGCATCAAGGCAATAAGGGGTGACACCACCACGGTGACGCCGTGACCGGCGCGTTGGCGCGCAATGGCCGGAATCTGGTAACACAGCGACTTGCCCCCGCCCGTGGGCATGAGCACCAGCGCGTCGCCCCCCGCCACCACGTGGTCGACGATGGCCTCCTGCGGTCCGCGGAAGGCGTCGTAGCCGAACACCTGGTGCAGGATGGCACGGGGGGTGCTGGAAAGAGAAAGATCGTCTGCTATCAAAAGAGAAGCTGTTTGTGCAATGGATACGCGGGCTGGAGACCGATTTGGCAGTAAAAATGCCGGACTTGCCTGTGGCCCCGTTCCGTATTGTCGCCGCTCGCGCGGTTCGTGATGCCCCTGCCCCCCGCCGGGCCGGCGGGCATGTTTTAAAATAATCGCCTCTCAAGGAGCGTTGCAGCCATTGCGAACCATGGGTTCCACTGGTCAGGCTTGAGATTCTTAACGGCGCTCGGACACCTTTGCACAGGAGAGCCGACCCCATGAAACCCCTTGTCTACACCCGCGCCCAGGCTTTGCCCGGCATCCTGGCGCAGCGCATCGCCATCCTTGACGGTGCCATGGGCACCATGATCCAGCGCTTCAAGCTTGGTGAAGCCCAGTACCGCGGCGAGGGCTACACCGGCCCCGGCAACCAAGGCAGCCGCTTTGCCGACTTCCCGCGCGACCTCAAGGGCAACAACGAACTGCTGAGCCTCACGCGCCCGGACGTCATTTCCGACATCCACGGGCGCTACCTCGCCGCCGGGGCCGACCTGATCGAGACCAATACCTTCGGCGCCACCCGCATTGCCCAGGAAGACTATGGCATGGCGGATCTGGCGTTCGAGATGAACGTGGCCTCGGCCAAACTGGCCCGCGCGGCCTGCGACAAGTATTCGACCTCCGACAAGCCGCGCTTTGTGGCCGGCGCCCTGGGCCCCACCCCCAAGACCGCCAGCATCAGCCCCGACGTGAACGACCCCGGTGCGCGCAACATCAGCTTCGAGGAGCTGCGCGCCTCTTACTACGAGCAGACCCAGGGCCTGGTGGAAGGCGGTGCCGACGTGCTGCTGGTGGAAACCATCTTCGACACCCTCAACGCCAAGGCGGCGCTGTTCGCTATCGACGAATATTTCGAAGCCAGCGGCGAGTGCCTGCCCATCATGATCTCGGGCACCGTGACCGACGCTTCCGGGCGCATCCTGTCCGGCCAGACCGTGACCGCCTTCTGGCACAGCGTTCGCCACGCGCGCCCGCTGACCATTGGCCTGAACTGTGCCTTGGGTGCCACGCTGATGCGCCCCTACATCCAGGAGCTGAACCGCGCTGCGCCCGACACCTTCATCAGCTGCTACCCCAACGCTGGCTTGCCCAACCCCATGAGCGACACCGGCTTTGATGAAACGCCGGACATCACCGCGCGCCTGGTGCGCGAGTTCGCGGCCGAAGGCCTGGTCAACATCGTGGGCGGCTGCTGCGGCACCACGCCCGACCACATTGGCGCCATCTGCAGCGCAGTTGCTCCCCTGGCCACGCGCCAGCGCCCCCAGTTTTTCTACAAGGATGCGGCCTGACATGAACGCCCACTCCCAAGCCATCCCCCCCATGATGCTCTCCGGCCTGGAGCCGGTGTTCATCGGCCAGTCCGCCGCTGAAGACGCGCCGCGTGCCACCTTTGTCAACGTGGGTGAGCGCACCAACGTGACCGGCTCCAAGGCCTTTGCCCGCATGATCCTCAATGGCCAGTACGAGGAGGCCCTGGCGGTGGCACGCCAGCAGGTCGAAAACGGCGCCCAGGTCATCGACATCAACATGGACGAGGCCATGCTCGACAGCCAGGCCGCCATGGTGCGTTTCCTGAACCTGATCGCCTCCGAGCCCGACATCGCGCGCGTGCCCCTCATGATCGACAGCTCCAAGTGGAGCGTCATCGAAGCCGGCCTGCGCTGCGTGCAGGGCAAGGCCATCGTCAATTCCATTTCCATGAAGGAAGGCGTGGACGAGTTCAAGCGCCAGGCCAAGCTGCTGCGTCGCTACGGCGCCGCCGCCGTGGTGATGGCCTTTGACGAAAAAGGCCAGGCCGACACCTACGCCCGCAAGATCGAAATCTGCGAGCGTGCCTACCGCGTGCTGGTGGACGAGGTCGGTTTCCCGCCCGAGGACATCATCTTCGACCCCAATATCTTCGCCATCGCCACCGGCATCGAGGAACACAACAACTACGCGGTGGACTTCATCGAAGCCACGCGCTGGATCAAGGCCAACCTGCCGGGTGCCAAGGTCAGCGGTGGCGTGTCCAACGTCTCCTTCAGCTTCCGTGGCAACGACCCCGTGCGTGAGGCCATCCACACCGTGTTCCTGTACCACGCCATCCAGGCGGGCATGGACATGGGCATCGTCAACGCCGGCATGGTCGGCGTCTACGACGACCTGGAGCCAACGCTGCGCGAACGCGTCGAGGACGTGGTGCTGAACCGCCGCCCCGACGCTGGGGAGCGCCTGGTCGAGATTGCCGAAACGGCCAAGAGCGGCGCCAAGGACGAAAGCAAGAAGCTGGAATGGCGCGGAACGCCCGAGGCACCGGTGACTGTGGCGCAGCGCCTGAGCCACGCGCTGGTGCACGGCATCACCGATTTCATTACCGAAGACACCGAAGAGGCCTACCGCGAAATTCTGGCCAAGGGCGGGCGCCCATTGCACGTGATCGAAGGCCCCCTGATGGACGGCATGAACGTGGTCGGTGACCTGTTCGGCCAGGGCAAGATGTTCCTGCCGCAGGTGGTCAAGAGCGCACGGGTCATGAAGAGCGCCGTGGCCCACCTGGTGCCCTACATCGAGGAAGAGAAGCGCCAGCAGGAAGCCGCGGGCATGGACGTCAAGTCCAAGGGCAAGATCGTGATTGCCACGGTCAAGGGCGACGTGCACGACATCGGCAAGAACATCGTCACCGTCGTCCTGCAGTGCAACAACTTCGACGTGGTCAACATGGGCGTGATGGTGCCGGCCCACGAGATCCTTGCGCGTGCCAAGGCCGAGGGCGCCGACATCATCGGCCTCTCCGGCCTCATCACCCCCAGCCTGGAAGAGATGCAGTACGTGGCAGGGGAGATGCAGAAGGATGACTACTTCCGCATGAGGAAGATTCCGCTTCTCATCGGTGGTGCCACTTGCTCGCGCGTGCACACGGCCGTGAAGATTGCGCCGCACTACGAGGGGCCTGTCGTCTACGTGCCCGACGCTTCGCGCAGCGTGGCCGTGGCCCAGGGTCTGCTCGGTGAGTCGGCCAATGACTATGTGGCCGAGGTCCAGGCCGACTACGAAAAAGTGCGCGCACTGCACGCCGGCAAGAAGCAGACGCCACTGTGGCCGCTGGCAAAGGCCCGCGCCAACAAGACGCCCATAGCCTGGTCCGACTACCAGCCTACCGTGCCCAAATTTCTGGGGCGACGTGTGTTCAAGAACTACGACCTGGCCGAGATCGCCCAGTACATCGACTGGGGCCCGTTCTTCCAGACCTGGGACCTGGCGGGCAGCTATCCCGCCATCCTGCAGGACGAGGTGGTAGGCGAGCAGGCGCGCAAGGTCCTGGCCGATGGCCAGGCCATGCTCAAGAAGATCGTGGACGGCCGCTGGCTCACGGCCAACGCGGTAGTGGGCCTGTACCCGGCCAACCGGGTGGGCGATGACGACATTGCCTTCTGGGCCGACGAGGCACGCCAAACCCCTGTGCTGACCTGGCACGGCCTGCGCCAGCAGACCGAGAAGCAGCAGGAAGACGACGGCAGCTACCGTCCCAGCCGTTGTCTGGCCGACTTTGTGGCGCCTGCAGGCGGCGATTACGCCGGCATGTTTGCCGTCACTGCGGGCATCGGTGCCGACAAGCGTGAGCAGGCCTTTGCTGCGGCCCACGACGACTACAGCGCCATCATGCTCAAGGCCTTGGCCGACCGCCTGGCCGAAGCCTTTGCCGAACTGTTGCACAAGAAGGTGCGCACCGACCTGTGGGGCTATGCCGCGGGCGAAACGCTGGACAATGGTGCGCTGATTGCCGAGCAGTACCAGGGCATCCGGCCGGCGCCCGGCTACCCGGCCTGCCCGGACCACAGCGTCAAGAAAGACCTGTTCGCCGCCTTGCAGTGCGAGGACATCGGCATGGGCCTGACCGAGAGCATGGCCATGACCCCGGCAGCCAGCGTGAGTGGCTTCTACATCGCCCACCCCGGTGCGACCTACTTCAATGTGGGCAAGGTCGGTGCGGACCAGGTGCAGGACATGGCGGTGCGGCGCGGCATGGAAGTGGGCGCCTTGCAGCGCTTCCTGGCGCCCAACCTGTAAAGCGGACGGTTTACCCGGGGTTACAAGCGTAAAGTCGGTTTTGTCGTCGTGGGCGCCGTGGCGGCGTTAAGGTGGGGACTGTTCGATGAATGTCGGGGTGCAGTACCCCGCTTTGCAAGGAGTTTCGCCATGTCCCACGCACTCACCCCCGCCGCCACGCTTGCGGCGCCCGCCTCGCCCTGGCTCTGGTTCGTCGCCGGGGTCATGGGTACGGCTGCATTGGGCGCTGGTGGCGCCGCCCTGTACCTGGGCCAGCACGACAAGGCCGCCCCGGTCCCGATGGTGGCCAGCGCACCGGCTGCGGTGGTCGCCACGGCCGATCCGGTGCCAGCACCCCAGGCCAAGCCCATGACTGCGCTTCCGGCCCCGGTTTCCAAGCAAAAACAAGCTGTAGCCCGCGTACATACTGCGCAATCAGCTACCAAAAAAGTAGCAAACGAGCACAACACCGAAGTCGCCGATGCCAGCCCGTCCCGTCCGGCGGCGAGCCCCACCCAGCCGGTGTGGGATGCTGCACCGGCGCGCACGCTGTGCGCCAGCTGCGGCACGGTGGAGTCGGTGACCCCCATCGCCCAGGAAGGCAAGCCCAGTGGCATGGGTGCGGTGGCCGGTGCCGTGCTCGGCGGTCTGTTGGGCAACCAGTTCGGCGGTGGCGACGGCAAGACCCTGGCCACCATTGGCGGTGTACTTGGGGGTGCCTATGCCGGCAATACCGTGGAGAAGCGCATGAACCAGCAGACCAGCTACCGCGTGCTGGTGCGTATGGACGATGGCAGCACCCGTAGTCTGGAGCAAAGCAACCCGGCCTTCGGGGTCGGCTCGCGGGTGAACGTGCAGGGCAATGTGCTGACGCCTGCGAGCGCCTCCGGCACCCAGGGCGCCTGATCGCTACCCCATCGGGGCCAGGCGGGCCCGTGCCCGGGCGGTGGTAGATGCCCCGCCAACAGGCCTGCATGCTATTAATTTTGCAATCGCAAAGGAATAGCGCATGAATACTGCCTCGGCCCCCACTCCGGCCGATACGCCCCGGCCCATGCCGGGCCGCCCGGAAAAACTGCGTTTGGGTGACGTGCTGGTGCAGCAGCGTCTGATTTCGCAGGAACAGTTGCAGCAAACCCTGGAGTTGCAACGCAGCACTGGCAAGAAGGTAGGGCGCCTGCTCATCGAGACCGGTGTCATCACCGAAGAGCTGCTGGCCAACGGGCTGGCACGCCAGCTGCGCATTCCCTTCGTCAACCTCAAGTCCTTCCCCTTCCGAGCCGAGGTGGTCAAGCTACTGCCGGAGGCGGCAGCGCGCCGCTTCAAGGCCCTGGTGCTGGAAGACCGGGGGGACACGGTGCTGGTGGCCATGGGCGACCCGCTGGACCTGTTCGCCTACGACGAGCTGGCACGCATTCTCAAGCGAGCCATCGCCATCGCTGCCGTTCCCGAAAGCCAGCTCACCCCGGCTTTTGACCGCCTGTATCGGCGCACCGAAGAGATTGCCGGTCTGACCCGCGCCCTGGAAAAGGACATGGGTGAGGCGGTCGACTTCGGCGAGCTCAGTGCCAGTGTGGGTGCCGAGGGCGCGCCGGTGGTGCGGCTGTTGCAGAGCCTGTTCGAGGACGCCACCCAGGTGGGTGCCTCCGACGTGCACATCGAGCCCATGGAGGGCGGCTTGCAGATCCGTGTGCGGGTGGACGGTGTGCTGCAGGTGCAGACCCAGGCCGACAAGCGGATTGGCGCGGCACTGGCGCAACGCCTCAAGCTGATGGCGGGCCTGGACATTTCGGAAAAGCGCCTGCCGCAGGACGGGCGCTTTTCAGTGCGGGTGAAGGAGATGACGGTGGACGTGCGTATGTCCACCATGCCCACGGTGTACGGTGAATCGGTGGTCATGCGTTTGCTGAACCAGGGCGCGGCCATGAAGCGCCTGGACCAGATCGGCATGCCCGCGCCCATGCTCAAGCGCTTTCGTGAAATCATCCACCGCACCACGGGCATGGTGCTGGTCACCGGCCCCACCGGCTCCGGCAAGACGACCACGCTGTACGCCGCACTGGCGGAGGTCGACGCCAACGAACACAAGGTCATCACCGTGGAAGACCCGGTGGAATACCGCCTGCCCGGCATCACCCAGGTGCAGGTCAATGACAAGATCGAGCTGACCTTCGCCAAGGTGCTGCGCGCGTGCCTGCGCCAAGACCCGGATGTGATTCTGGTGGGCGAAATGCGGGATACCGAAACGGCGGAGATCGGTCTGCGCGCTGCCATCACGGGCCACATGGTGCTTTCCACGGTACACACCCGCAACGCGGCCGGTACCCCGTTTCGTCTGCTGGATATGGGCATCCCGCCTTTCATGGTGGCCACTTCGCTGCAGGCGGTGATCGCGCAGCGTCTGGTGCGGCTCAACTGCACGGAGTGTGCGGCACCCTATACCCCCGCAACACAGGAACAGGGCTGGCTGCTCAGTCTGATTGGCGAGGAGGCCGCCACGGCGATCGCCCCCAAGCGCGGCATGGGGTGCTCGGCCTGCAATGGCACTGGTTTTTCCGGACGCCAGGGGGTGTACGAGCTGCTCGAAATGGACAGTGAGTTGACGCAGGCGGCTGCCCGTGGTGATCCGGCTGCTTTCATGCGTGTGGCCGGCATCCGCATGAAAGGCCACACCATGGAGCACCATGCCTTGGAGCTGGTACGCATGGGCCGCACCACCATTGCCGAGGCCATGCGCATCGGCATGGACACCGACGAGTTTGAGGAATAGCCGCAATGGCACTCTACGAATGGCGCGGGCGCAACAACCGTGGTGAAGCGGTCAATGGCCAGCTGGAGGCCATGACCGAGGGCGGCGTGGCCGACCAGTTGCGTGCCATGGGCGTGGCGCCGGTATTCATCGGCGTGGCCAAGGAGGCCAGTGCCGAAAAGAAGGAAAGCCTGCTGGCGCGCCTGAACCGCAAGCCGATCGTCACCGACGATTTGCTGATCTTCTCGCGCCAGATGTACACCCTGAACAAGGCCGGTGTTCCCATCCTGCGCGCCTTTGCCGGACTGGAGGCGTCGGCCACCAAGCCCGCCATGGTCGACATGTTGCGCGACGTGCGCTCGAGCCTGGACCAGGGGCGTGAGCTGTCGGCAGCCCTGGCGCGGTTTTCCGAACTGTTCGGGGCTTTCTACATTTCCATGATCAAGGTCGGTGAGATGACCGGGCGGTTGACGGAGGTGTTCCTGCGCCTGACCGAGCATATGGAGTTTGAGCGCGATGTGAAGGAGCGCATCAAGCAGGCGGTGCGCTACCCCATCTTCGTGCTGGTGGCAATGGCCATCGCCATTGTCGTGCTCAACATCTTCGTGATTCCGGTGTTTGCGAAGGTGTTTGCCGGGTTCAAGACCGAGCTGCCACTCATTACCCGCGGGCTGCTGGCGTTCTCGGCCTGGATGATCGCCTGGTGGCCGGCACTGGTCGTGGGTGCCATCGGCGCCTGGTTCGGTGTCAGAAACTTCCTGTCCACGGTGAAGGGGCGTTACTGGTGGGATTCGAAGAAGCTCAAGCTGCCCATCGTGGGAGAGATTATTCTGAAAGCCACCTTGGCCCGCTTTGCGCGCAGCTTCGCGCTTTCGAACCAAAGCGGGGTGCCCCTGGTGCAGGGCCTGACGGTGGTAGCGCAGACGGTAGACAACAGCTTTATCGGCGCGCGCATCGAGCAGATGCGCGACGGCATTGAGCGGGGTGAAAGCATTTCACGCTGCGCAGCTACCACTGGAGTCTTTACGCCTGTGGTGCTGCAGATGATCCAGGTGGGCGAGGAAACCGGTGAACTCGATTCCTTGCTGTTCGAGATTGCCGAAATGTACGAACGCGATACCGACTATGCCATCAAGGGGCTGTCGGCCTCCATCGAGCCCATATTGCTGGCGGTAATCGGGGTATTGGTGCTGCTGCTGGCATTGGGCGTGTTCCTGCCCTTGTGGAACATGGGACAGGCGGCGATGGGCAAGGGTGGTGGTTAGTGCCTGACACCCTGTCTGGGCGCGGCAGATCCCTGGTGGGCGTGCGCATGGTCGAGTGGGGCGTCCTGGCCTTGCTGGTGCTGGGCTTCACGTGGGTGTTCGGGCAGTACGCCCAGCGCGTGCATTCCCAGGCGGAGCGTGCCAGCGTGCTTACCACCTTGGGTGCATTGCGCACAGCGCTGGTAATCCAGCACCTGAGGCACGAGGTGTCCGGAGCCGTGCCTGACGACGCGCAGGCCGCATCGGCCAATCCCTTTGATGCCGTGGAGCAGTACCCTGCAAGTTACGCCGGGCTGGTGCGCGGACGTGACGTCGGTGCCGTGGCGCCCGGGCAATGGGTGTTTGACGCCGAGTGTGTTTGCATAGGCTACAAGCCCATGTACTTGGATTGGCTGGATTCGCGTGAAAATCTCGAAGCCTTGTGGTTCCAGCGCCGTGGCAGTGGCGGTGCCAGCCTGCTGGTGCCGCTGGACCGCTATGTCTGGCATGCACAGTTAGTCGAGTGAAGTGCGGAAAAATCGTGGTTTTTGTGTGGAATGACGCGTACTTAGCAGGCAAACTTCACACACGGGATGCAGAGTTTTCTCTAGAATTTGGAGTACGAAATCCGTATCGACGTTGGTGGCCCCTAACCCGGACCGTTTTTTGGTTTGATTGAAAGGTAAA
>SSFF01000045.1 GCA_008015235.1 Rhodoferax sp.
GGCTGAGACCATCAACGGTCTTTACAAGGCGGAATTGATTCACCGCCGGGCGCCCTGGAAAACCGTCGAGGCCGTCGAACTGGCTACGCTCGAATGGGTGACCTGGTTTAATCACCAGCGCCTGCTTGAGCCGATCGGATATATCCCTCCCGCCGAAGCAGAGGAACGGTATTATTCACAACTCGCACCACAGGCCGAATACGCCTGTACTTAAACCACGGAGCCTCTACAAAACCCGGGGCGATTCACGTCGAGACCATCAACAAGACGTCTTCTGCCATGCCCGAGGGCATCTACGTCACCACCTCGGGGGCACCAGCGCAGAAGTTCACGATGGACACGCAGACCTACGCCACCGGCGCGGAGAAGGAGATTTACTACCGCAAGTGGAAGAAGTGCGGCTTCCTGTGTTTCAAGAAAACCTACTACGTCGACTACCGCACCGAAGTGGGCCAGCGCGATGTGTTCACCCAGCGCGTGCGCGCAGACAACCCCATCGCCATTGAATTGGTGGGCTACAGCACCGGCCAGATCAACGTCAGCAGCCAGGCTGAAATCGGTATCGCCGGCAAACTCACCAACGAGAGCGGCCTGGTGTCACTCACCTCCAAAACAGGTGCCATCACGCAACTCAGTGGTGGGGCTGCCGTCAACGGCAACGACTTGCGATTCAAGGCGGTCACAGGCATTGGCACACAGGGCTCCCCGGTCAACGTCATCACCGGCAACGGATCGTTCACTGCCGTCACCACCAACGGCAACGTGGCCTTCCAAAGCCTGGGTGGAGCCTTGCGCATCAACGAGGTCAGCACCACTGGCAAAGTCTGGCTGTTTGGTGACGAGGACATCGTCGGGGTCAACCCCAGTGCGGTTCACGTCAAGGGCAGCAGCATTGAAATCTCAGCCCCACGCGGCGGGATCGGCACCTTCAACGGCGACGGAACGCCCAAGTCCACCCTCAACATCCAGACCGAAGATTCGCCGGGTGGCGGGATCACCGCCTACGCAGCCAAGGGAATTGCTCTCAAGCAGTCGACCGGCAACCTGTGGGTCAACCAGGTGGCTTCCAAGGGCGGTGATGTTTACATCGAGGCAGGTGGTGACCTGATCGACAACAACCGCAACGAAACCCGCGATCTGCGCACCGAGGCAGAACTGCTGGCACTCTGGAACGCTGCGGCCTTGCAAGGTGACAGTGCCGAAGAGAGCCGCCAGCTGACCCTGGCCAATACCCGCAAACAGTTCCTGCGCTATTGGGGCTTGCGCAACGCCAAGGCCGAAGAAATCAATGCCACGACAGGCGCAGTGACCCGGTCTACGGCAGACGCGTTCGACCCTAACACCTACGCATTCACATTCACGACCACTGAAAAAGCGCAACTGGCACAGTCGGGCCTGAGCACAGAACAGATCACGAGCCTGGAGGCCGCCCGCACCCAGGAACTCAAAGACCTGCACGCGCTCTATGGCGCCACCCATTACCAGATCAATCCCGATCTGATCATCACTGAAGTGAACACCGCCAACGCGTTGGCAGGCCGATCGGCGGTTGATGCACGGTCGACCTGGACAGACAAAGAGCTCAAGAGCCCCTTGCCCAAGGCCATTTTCTCGAAATCGAGCACCGACACCCAGACCCGTATCGAGGCGCCCAACGTCGTGGGCAACCGCGTGGTGCTCAAGCCGGGGGGCAAGATCGGCCGCGACGATGGGTCCGTCATCATCGACCTGCGCAAAGCCGGCGGGCTGACGGTGGACGACCAACTGACCATCATGTCAGCCGAAGCCGACGACATGGTGCTGGATAAAACCAACTGGAAGTTGACCGTGTTGAAAAAAGACACCTTCAACGTACTGTCCAACCGCCTCAACGTCACCTCCAACGGCTTTGTCTACCTCGGCGCAGACGCCACCGATGACTACCCCAACGGGGGAGACGCCAATCTGGAACAAGTCAATGGCAAAGGCGAGATCCGCATCAAAGTCAGCGGCTCCATTCTGAATGCCTCGACCTCCAACCAATCGGTGCTCCAGGGTTACAAAGCCATCCTCGAAGCCGCCACAGGCAGCATCGGCTCGGCCGCCAAACCCCTGACCATGACGCTGACCGGTGACGTCAACCGCGACCTCACCAAGGCCACCCTGGTGGCGCGGGCCAAGACAGGCATGTGGATCAACCAGACTGGTGACATCCGTATCGCAGACGTCTACTCACCGGCCAATGTCAACCTGACCGCCGCAGGCGCCATCATCGACGCCCGTGGCAATGAGCGCACCCGCTCCGTCGAGGCCGACGAGGCCACGCTGGTGGCCCTCAACGGCTCGGTCGGTACCGAGGCCAATCCGATCGTCGTCAAGATGGGTTCCGGTGGTGTCAACGCCACCTCATCCAGCGGTCGTTCGGTCTACTTGCGCGGAGCCGACAGCAGCGGTCTCACCGTCAACGCCATCTCCTCGGGTCTGGACATCGATCTTTACGCTCCAACAGGCAACCTGCGCGTCCGTGGTCAGTCCACGGCCGTGGGGCGGATTGACGCCCAAACCGAAGGCAGTGGCGACTTCACCATGGACAGCGGTGCCTGGCTGCGTGCCACCACAGGAGACATTTACGTCTCTGCGGACGATGCGGGCCTGAGCCAACTCGACGCCAGCCGTGCCGTGGTGGTGGTGGCCCAAGGGGCGATCACCGATACCAGCACAGACGCGATCAACGTCAACGCGGCAGGTCGAACCGTGACCCTCTCGGCCAAAGGATCCATCGGTACCCTCGCCAAGCCGGTCGATGTGCTCACCAAAGAGCGCACCAAGCTCGTCGCCACCTCGCGCGATGGCAACGCTTACCTCGGCTCAGACCTGGGCATCATGCGCATTTCCCAGGTCTCTGCCAAAGGCGATGCGTTCCTGAGTTCAGCGTATGCCATCCTCGACGAGCGAGGCACCCGTGCCCAGGCCGTGGATGCCACCAACGTGGGATTCAGAGCCGGCGGCGACGTTGGCCAGGCCGCCATGCCGATGACCGTCAAAACAGCCGCCACGGGCGTCGTCACCCAGGCCAGCGCCACCGGTTCTGTCTACCTCAAAGCCCCGCTTGGTGTGCTGACCGTCAAGGATGGGTCGGCCACCAACGGCGAGATAGCGCTGGATGGCAGCACCTTCGGCTTGGTGGTCGATGGCACCGTCACTGCCAAGAACGGCTTGAGCCTCACCGCTGGCACCAAGACCATCAACCTCACAGGCAAGGCCAACCTCAGCAACGACACCGGGCGCACCTTGGTGCAAAGCGACACCATCACCATGCTCGACGGTGCGCGCTTGAGCGGTGGCGCCGGCACCGTGGTCATGAGTGCAACCAACAACATCACCCTCACAGGTGTGAGTTCCAGCAACGCCACCGCCGGTGCCATCGTGGTCTCCACCACGCGTGGTTCCGTCATCGACGCGGGCGATACCAACGCCTACGACCTGCGCGTCACCAGTGACACGGGGGGCATACAAGTCACGTCCTACGGCAAAGTGGGTGACGCCAGCCAGACCGGCACGGCACAGGCTTACCTGGACACCGACGCTCCCGTGCTCAACCTCACCAACAAAATGGGCGAGATCATGGTGGCGCAGACCCGTGCCACGCGTGACGTGCAAATCACCGCCAAAACCCGTGCCGACTTGTTGTCCCAAGGTTCCGTGGTGGGCACCAAAGTGGCCGCTTTGGGTGGAGATGCCACAGTCACCAGCGCTTTGGGTGGAGTCAAACTCACCAGCCTGACCTCCACACGAGACATCACGGTCCAAGCCGCTGGCAAGATCGATTTGACCTCAGCATCAGCCAAGCAGGACCTCAATCTCAAGAGCTTGGCCACGGTGAGTGGTGCTGGCGTTCAGGCCAGCACGCTCACGGCGACACGCAACGCCAACATCACGGTTCTGGCCAATCAAGATGCGGCCATCACGCAGTCAACCAGTTCCCTGATTCAGTCTCTGACGGCCTCTGCTGGCGCCATCACGGTCGATGTCGCGGGCACCCTGGATCTGCGCAATGCCAGATCCGCCCTCGACATGACCCTGCTCAGCAAGGGCAATGCCGTGGTGGGCTCAGCCAGCAGTACCCGCGGCTTCTTGAATCTCAAGTCCACGGGTGGCAGCTTGCAGGCCAGCAGTCTGTCGGCGGCCACCCAACTCACACTGGATAGCCGCACCTCAATCAACGCCGGCAGCTTGTCTGCCAAAACCGATCTCAGCGTCACCTCACAATCCACCGCCATCATCAACGATTTCAAGGTCACGGCGGGTGGGGCCGATTTCAACATCGGCAGCCACTTCACCCTCACCTCTGGCACAGCCACGGGTCTGATCAGCGTCGACCTGGGCGGGTGGGGCAGTCTGGGCACGCTGACCTCATCACGCGGCGCATTGACGGCCACCTCAGGGCTGGGTATGCGTTTCAACGCACTCAAAGCCGGCACAGGCATCACACTCTTGGCCCACAAGCAACTGGGCTACGGAGTAGATGCAGCCTACGCCTTGATCGGCAACAGCGTCGATGGCGGCACGGGCAGTGTCAAAGCCACTGCCGACACAGGTGACATCAAACTGGGTCGTTTGGCCGCCAAGCAAGCCAGCACCGTCACCGCCACCAGCGGCAAGGTCAACGTCTCAGCGGTTTCCTTGCCCAAGGGTGTCAAGCTCAACGTCTCAGCTTCAGGCACCAAGACACTGCCGGCGGGTTACCAATGATTCCCAAGCACCTCATGAACACCTCACCCTCCTCATCCAAAGGCCGCTGGTTGCGCTGCGGTGCTTCGGTCGCCCTGACACTGACGCTGGCGCAGCTGCTGGGCGGATGTCAGTCACTACAGCCCGTGGCCCAGTCCCAAGGTGCCGCTGCCCAAGGGTGGTGGGTTGAACTCGACAGCCCATCGGTGGTCAGTGTGTCACCAGGCGTCGAGATGGAGCTGCCCCTGGCCCCATACCGGGCCCGCTTTACCGACTCCAATGGCATTTACTACCAGGCGTCACTTCCATTGACTTACCGTACCGCCCAGGGTGTGCAAAATAGCGTGCAGGGAGGGTTGTACGTGCGACACGACAATCCCCGCGTAGCCCATGCCTGGGTCTTCCCGGAACTGGGGGCGCAGCCAGCACCGTACACTCAGCCCATCGCCATCCAATTGCACAAACCCCGTTGACCATGACCACGACCTCTCGTTTTTTATCGGCCCCCCGTCTGCGTCTTACCGTCATGGCACTCTTGACGGCTGCAGTGTCTTACAACGCCTGCGCTCAAGACAAACCTTCCGAGGACGTGGTCAAAGCCCTGGCTGCCCCGTTCGTCACCGTCAACGGACAACCCATTCCCACCGCCCATGCCGAAGTGCTGTTTCGCGAGCGTCTGGCCATGGGCGCAACGGCCACCCCCGAGCTTCGTGAATCCGTCCGCCAGGACCTCATCAACCAGCGTTTGATGCTGGAGGCTGCCCGCTCACAAGGGCTCGATCGCCAGCCCCTGATCCAAGCCCAGATGGAACTGGCCAGCCAGGGCAGCCTGGTGCGCCAGTGGCAACAAAAAATCCTGGCCGAAAACCCCACCTCCGACCAAGCACTGCAGACCGAATACCGTGCCCAGATCGCCAAGCTGGGCCCGGATGAACTGCAAATCCGCCACATTGTCGTGGCCGACGAAGAGCTGGCCAAACAACTGATCGCCCGCGCACGCAAAGGCGAACCGTTTGCCGATTTGGTGGCCAAACATTCCACAGACGAGGCCAGCCGCAAGGAAGGTGGGCTGACCGGTTGGGTGCCCCAGGGGCGCTTGAACCCTGATGTGGCCAACGCGGTGGCCAAGCTCAAACCCCGTCAGTTGGCAGCGGCCCCTGTGCGAACGCCCCAGGGCTGGCACGTGATCCAGTTGCAAGACCGGCGCACCTGGACACCTCCCACCCTGGACACCTTGCGCCCCCAGTTGCTGGAGCTGCTTGCCCGGCGTACTATCGAGACTCAGTTGCAGGCCTTGCGTGCCAAGGCCACCATTCAGTGAGTCTCTAAAGACATACCCTTACATGGTTAGGGGTAAATAAATCACATGTGCATGTGATTAAAGTATGTGAAAAAACAAAATCGCTATCATACGCGCATGATCACCTCTCATGCGCCGTCAACAAGCACTTCGGGAGCCAAGCAGCTTCTGCTGGTTGAAGACAACCCACTGTTCGTCGAGCAAATCTGCGATGCCATCGAAGGGCTTGGCAGCCAATGGCGAGTATTTGATTTTTCCGAGGGCATGGCGGCACAGGCCATGGTGCTCACCTCGCCCCGGGCCTTTGATCTGGCCTTGATCGACCTGGGCTTGCCCGACATGTCCGGCATCGAAGTCATCCGCACCTGCCGTGAGCGCTTTCCCGACATGCCCATTGTGGTGATCTCAGTGATCGCGGCCGAGGCCGCCGTGCTGGGGGCCATTCAGGCTGGTGCCAACGGTTACATCCTCAAAGATGAATCCATCGAGGAGATCACCGAAGGGATCGCTCAAGTCCTCAACGGGGTGTACCCCTTGAGCCCCAGGTTGGCGCGTTATCTGTTCAAACGCCTGGCTTCGCCACCGGCCGAACAGTCCGGCCGCCTGGACATCAAGCTGACGCCCCGTGAGCAGGAAACCTTGCAGCACCTCTCCCAGGGATACCGGTACGAGCAAGTGGCCGAACGCATGGGCGTCACCCTGTCAACCGTTCAGTCCAACGTTCGCAGCCTGTACCGCAAGCTCAACGTGCACTCACAGGTGCAGGCCATTGCCAAGGCCCGCGACAACAACCTACTGTGACTCAGACAGGGGGGTGATGGGCCTCTTGGCCCTGAAGCGCACCTCCACGCCCGGGTGGCTGTTCACAATCTCCAGCTCCCCCCCGATTTCACGTGCGCGGTGACGCATGTTGTTCAAGCCGCGTCCCTTTTTCAAGGGTTCTGGCAGTCCTTTGCCGTCATCCCGCACCGATAGCAGCAACTCGCCTGCTGGCGCGTTGTATTGCGCCTCAATCCAGATGTTGCGAGCGTTGGCATGCTTGAGGAAATTGTTCACCGACTCTTGCAGTAGACGCAGCAGATGCAAGATGTCACGGGGGGTATAGCGGGGCATGCCATCCAGATCGATCGTCCAGTGCAAGGTGGTTTCGCGTTCGCCTGACAGGCGGCGCTCCAGGCGATAGCGAAAATCGACCAGCGCATCTTGCAGGCTGGCGTCTTGGTGGCTCATGGTGTCCACCACCAAATGCAAATCGGCACTGAGTTCATGCAGATAGGCGGGGAACTGCTCCGGTTGGATGCGTCCCTTCTCGGCCATCATGCGCACGCTGGCCAGTTGCGAACCAAAACCATCATGCATGTCGCGCAACAGCTGCTCACGCTCCTCGGCCCGTGACTGCTCAATCAACTGAGTCTGCAGCGCTGCTTGAGCACGCTCATTCTCCTGCTGGTAGTGAATGCGGTCGGTGTCATCGATCAGCACACCCTCCCACAGCGTGCCACCGTCGGGCATCTGGCGGGGGGCGGCTTCAATCGAAATCCAGCGCCATTGCCCCCTGACCAGCATACGCACGAGGACCTCGAAGTTGTTGTTGGATCCTTTGACCTTGTCGGCAGCGTGTTCCCATTTGGTTTTGTCGTCAGGGTGTATGCAGTGCACAAACAGCCGGGCATCGGTCAGCAAAGCCTGGTGATCAAGACCCGTCAGTTCCAGAAAACGTTCACTCAAGAACACGAATCGCCCCAGAAACTCATCGGGTTGTTGCAACAACGTAAAAGTACCAATCGGGATGTGTTCCGTGACCTCGTAGGCCATCCGTTCTGTGGCGCGCCGCTCCAGCTCGGCCCGCTCGCGCCGGGACTGAATCAAACCCGCAGCCAGGTCACGAATCAGCAGAGTGCCAATCGTGAACAACATGCCGCCATAGGCATAGGGGCCGTAGTAGGTGCCGACAAAGTCCGTGCTGCCAGCCAGTCTCAACCAGTCCAGCAGCCCCCCCGTGACCAGAACCGTCATCATCACCACGTTGGTGATTCTGATGGGGGTGGGCGCTTCTCTGACCCAGCGCAGAGAAAGGATGAACACCATGGCTGCCAGCAACACGAAAGGTGCAAAGATCACCATGGCCACACTGCGGGCTGAACCACTGACCCAAAACAGCAGCGGTGCGAGCAGCAGATAGACGACGGTGGTTTTGACCACCCACGGACGCAGCTTGCCAAAGATGGCCAGGTACGTCAGCAAACCGGTGGGAATAGCGACCATGCGGCCTACAAAAATGGTCCAGACAAACAGTTCAATGTCAAAACTGGGGCGGCTGACAAAGTTGTTGAAGGTGGCAAAAGAGTGTGCAATGCTCGACAGCCCGAACCAGAAATACACGGGGTCCGTGCGGATGATGAGCGCCACCGACAGGGCAATCACCCCCATCAGGGTCGACAACCAGGTCAGCCCCACCAGCAAATCATTGCGCAGCCAGTAAGTCCAGCGGAAGTGGTCGTTGTGCAAAGCGTCCGCCTCACCCAGGGTGACCTCGGACAGACCATTGCTTTGCCGCGAGTTGGCATAGATTTCAAAGTCGATCGTGTTTTTGCCCACTTGCCACAGGGAAACGGGCACGACGAAAAGGGTGGGCTTGTGCAGGCAACGCAGGTTTTCCAGTTCGCCGCTGTCACAGGCGCGGATCAATTCCCCGTTCACAAACAATCGGCCCGACAGGCTCATCTTCTGTACAAAAACGCCCACTGGTTTAGAGGGCAGGGCCGGGGCATCTATCGTCATCTGGAAATGAACCCGCCCGCCGCTGGCCGGGTAATCGTTCTCATCCAGTTCGTAGGGCAGGGAAACGGTCCGTGTGCCGGTCGAAGTGGTGAGCCTGGCTTCCTTGAACGTCAGAAAATCCACCAGTGGGGTCTGGGCTGAGGCATTCACACCCATCAGCAAGGCCCAGCACAAAAGCAACAGCGCCCGCGCGATCAGGTGTCGTGGATACCCCATACCCGAAGGGGGTGCAGCAGCAGTAGTAAAAGCCATGTCCGCCATCATAGGGCCATGGTGGAGGCCGGGCGCGTGTCAGCTCCGGATCGGGCCTGGCGTGACCAGCAGGCGCACGCCAGCGGCCAGTGTGATCCAGTGCGGTTCACGTGGAATGTTGAGTTTGATCATTTGAAAGTCCTGGGTATCAATACGTAGTCACGTCGTTGAGCAGTTCGACGGTGAGCATCTTGTTGGCCGCCACGTTCTTGGCGGCTTGCCACTCGAAAGTGGCTTGAATGCCCCCTGGCCCAGTGATGGAGACTTTGGGCTTGGGCAGGTAGACCTCATGCGCGATGAAGGTCAGGCGCTTGGTGGCGTCGATCGTGTAGGCGAACGTCAACTCCAGTGGCGTGTTGTTGGTGGCCGCATCGATGAGCTGGGTATCGGCAAAGCGGACCTCCAAATTGCCAGTCAGGCTGGCCACCGTGGGGTCAGCGCCATCGATCTTGCCGTCGGAGCGGATGGTCTCGATGCGCTCGAGGTTGTTGGAATACGTGAGTTGCGCCGAGACCACGTTCCCCAGCGCAGTACCACCCTTCTTGATGGATCCCTGGAACTGGTTGAACCGCAGAATGTCGCGCGTAGTCGGGGTGGCATCAATGGTGGCTGCCTGCTTGACCTCACCCTGCGCGATCAGGCCGACCGTGGCATTGGCCGCACCCGAGCGGGCAAACCCCACCTGCAGGCTGTTGACCATGACGCCAGACGCCACAAACCAGGCCGGGATATCGGGAAGACCCGTCTCAAGACTGAGGCTTGGCAAACTGGACTTGCCAGAGATGAAGGTGTGGGTGAGCGTGCCGGTGCCCGTGGTAGTGGGGCTGCCCAACAGGGCTTTGAGCCACATGCCGATGTTGCGCACGTCCACGGGCACGACCATGTCGCCTTCGACCTTGATCACATCTCGAATCGGCGCATTGGGCTCACGACCCAGGCCAATCAGGTCGTTCGCAATCAACCCCTGCTCGGAGCCGAGGGTGGTGGATACAAAGGGCAGCTTCCAGTAGTCGCCCACTGGGTTGCTGCCATAGGTGGTTTCGAACGCGGCCAAAAGGCTGGCGTTCGCGCCGTAGGCACGGGCCATGAAGTTTCTCCTTGGGAAATAGGTTTCAGTTCAGCGGACCTGAGCTGCTGTAGTGCAGGACCACGGGCAGTAGGCAGGCCTTGATGCCGCTCGTGCCCTCGGGGGCCAGTTCATCGAACTTCGGCTGACCGATTTCGGCGTACTCGACGACACCGGCGAGCGTCCGGTCGGCTTCGATCAGGGAAGCCAACTCGGTGAGCAGCCCATCCATGCGTGAATCACGCGCAGCGGCATCCGGGTCGGCGACAAACAGTTCGATAGCCACCTGGTGCTGCCAGTGGTAGGTCAGCGGCGAGAGCGACACCTCGGGTTCGCCCATCTCGCCATCGCGCAGGATCGCCATGGCGTGGTCCGCGATGCGCTCGGGCAAGGCGGCATTGCGTTTGACCATCGTGACCAAGGACAACTGGCCGAGCACGGCGAACACAGCACCGATGGCGTTCTCTCTTTGGCTCATGACGTTGCACCTTTGCGGTCGGCTTCATCGAAGCGGTTGGCAATGCGCTGGGCCAGCGTGCTGATCCAGCGACGCGCGCTGCGGTCGATGTCGAATTTCTTCTTCAGGGTCACCTGGGGCACGAGCAGGAACATCGGCACCGTCACCAGCCCTCGGCCGGTGGCTTGGGCCTTTTGTGAGGCGGCCGAGAAACCGCCGCGTTGGCCTTGGCGGGCACGCTGGTTTTCTGCGACGAGAAGGGAGGGTTTGCCTCGGCGGTAGATGAAACGCAGGCTCTGGCCGCGCATCCGCTCCCAGAGACCTGGCGTCATGCGCTTGCCGCGCGGGCCTTTGCCGGCAGCGGGTAGCGGAATCGCCAGCCAGAAGCCGTCTTTGGAGCGGATAGTCGCGCCCTGGTCATGGGCACCGACGATGACGGGTGCCCGGCTGTAGACCAAGCCCGCCGCCTTGACGCTCATCTGACCCTTGGGGTAGACCTCGCCGCGCCAGGTGTTGGCCAGGCGCTGCCCCAAACCCGCACCAGTGATCTGGCTGCGCAGCTCGGTCTTGAGGCCATCGGTCGCTTCACGGATGGAATGCGTGACCGCCTGCTCAGCAATGCGCACTTCGTCGGCCAGTATCTGGTCCAGATTGCCGGTGAGTGCCGCCATGAGCTTCACAGCGGCGCTCCGGTCAGCGTCCAGATCAAGCGATCCCGATCGGCCAATGGCTCACCCACCACCTGGTAGGTCTGGCCAGCAAGCGTGAAGCGCTCGCCCTCACGGGGAGAGACCACGTCGCGGACCATCACATCGAAACGGTGGGTGGCCAGTGCCAACCGGGTGTCACCGAAAGACTCGACGACATCGGCCTGTTTGGCGATGAACCGCGTGGCGATCTCACGACCATCGGCCAGCCGGTAGGTGCCGGGCACCCCCAGCCGGGCGAAAAGGCGCGAGACTGCCCGCTCAAATGCAACTTGCATCGGATCAGGCAGTCAGCTTGATCAGAACACCCGGGCGGTGGCACATGGGCAGCGGGTTGCTCTGGGTGTGCAGGTCGGTGCCACGGTCGAACTGGCGAGGAGCCTGCTTGGCGTACAGCGACTGGCCCAGCGTGTTGACCGTCTCGTTGAAGTCGGCCGGGGCGAAGTAGGTGCCGAAGGTATCGACCGTGCCGAGCGGAAAGGCATGGGCTTCGCCCGCAGCAATGAAGCGGCGGGTACCCAGATCCCCATTGGCCTGCAGGTAGGCGGCTTGGCCCCGGTATTCCTCGAAGGTGACCCCGGCGTAGGTGAAGCCCGAACGCACATCGTTGATCAGCACCGCACCTTGCTGCCAGTTGGTGTAGGCGGTCTTGACCTCCTTGTGGGTGGTCAGCGCCCGGAAGAATTCGGGTGAGCACAGCACATGCACGCCAGTCATGAATTCACCCTGCAGGGCGTCTTCGATCTTGGTCAGCAGGTCATAGCAGTGGCCCTTGACCTCGCTGTTGGCATTGGCCAGGTCGAAGTTGACCGACTGCGGCGTGATCTGGAATTCGTTGAAC
>SSFF01000001.1 GCA_008015235.1 Rhodoferax sp.
CGGACGTGACCGGTGCGATCGAGTTGCCCGAAGGCAAGGAAATGGTGATGCCTGGTGACAACGTCTCCATCACCGTCAAGCTGATCGCTCCGATCGCCATGGAAGAAGGTCTGCGCTTCGCTATCCGCGAAGGTGGCCGTACCGTGGGCGCCGGCGTTGTGGCAAAAATCATCGCTTAAGGACGAAAAATGGCTGCAAAGCAAAAAATTCGCATCCGCCTGAAGGCGTTTGACTACAAGCTGATCGACCAGTCTGCTGCCGAGATCGTGGACACTGCCAAGCGCACTGGCGCCATCGTCAAGGGCCCCGTGCCCCTGCCGACCCGCATGAAGCGTTTCGACATCCTGCGTTCGCCCCACGTCAACAAGACCAGCCGCGATCAGCTCGAAATCCGTACGCACCAGCGTCTGATGGACATCGTGGATCCTACCGACAAGACGGTTGATGCTTTGATGAAGCTTGACCTCGCTGCCGGCGTGGATGTCGAAATCAAGTTGCAGTAATGCAATTGACGCGGTGCTGGCGCCCCTGGGTGCCAACACTGCAAAGCGAACTGCCAGAAAACCCCTTGCGCAAGCGAGGGGTTTTCGCTATACTGGCGGGCTTCGCTGCAAAGCGGAGTTTTATTAACAGTACCTTGCATTCAAACAACACAACCAATTGAAGCTGTGTTGGCGAGGATTACGGAGAAAACAATGAGTCTTAGCAATCACTTAGGGTTGCTGGGTCGCAAGGTTGGCATGATGCGTCTGTTCACGGACGACGGGGATGCAGTTCCCGTTACCGTGGTCGATGTGTCCAACAACCGCGTGACACAGGTCAAAACCCAAGAGAACGACGGCTACGTTGCCTTGCAGGTGACGTTTGGTTCGCGCAAAGCATCGCGCGTGACCAAGCCCGAGGCGGGTCACCTGGCCAAGGCCGGTGTCGAAGCTGGTGAAATCGTCCAAGAATTCCGCGTAACCGCTGACACCGCTGCCCAATACCCGGCTGGCGCTGCAGTGCCTGTGGCGGCTGTGTTTGCAGCAGGCCAAAAGGTTGATGTGCAAGGCACCTCGATCGGTAAGGGTTATGCCGGTACGATCAAGCGCCACAACATGGCTTCCCAGCGTGCGTCTCACGGTAACAGCCGTTCGCACAATGTTCCTGGTTCCATTGGTATGGCGCAGGATCCGGGTCGCGTGTTCCCTGGTAAGCGCATGACCGGTCACATGGGTGTGGATCTGGTGACAACCCAGAACCTCGACGTGTTTCGTGTCGATGAGGCGCGCCAGCTCCTGTTGATCAAGGGTGCTATCCCCGGTTCGGCAGGTGGTTTTGTGACAATCCGTCCGGCCATCAAGGCCAAAGCGAAAGGAGCGAACTAATGCAGCTCGAGCTCCTGAATGACCAAGGTCAGGCTACTTCCAAGTTTGAAGCGCCTGAAACCGTATTCGGTCGTGAATACAACGAAGACCTCGTTCACCAGATCGTCGTCGCGTACCAGGCCAACGCCCGTCAAGGTACCCGCGCACAGAAGGATCGTGAGCAGGTCAAGCACTCCACCAAGAAGCCTTTCAAGCAAAAGGGTACTGGCCGCGCTCGTGCTGGTATGACTTCTTCTCCGCTGTGGCGCGGAGGCGGTCGCATATTCCCCAATATGCCCAATGAAAACTTCACGCAAAAGATCAACAAGAAGATGTACCGTGCCGGTATGGCTGCGATCCTGTCGCAGCTGGTGCGCGAAGGTCGTCTGGCGGTGGTCGAGTCGCTGAAGGTTGAAACGCCCAAGACCAAGGCACTTGCCGCCAAATTCAAGGCCATGAACCTAGACTCCGTTCTGGTGATTGCCGACGAAGTGGACGAAAACCTGTACCTGGCTTCCCGCAACCTGATGAACGTGCTGGTGGTGGAGCCGCGCTACGCCGACCCGCTGTCGCTGGTGCACTACCGCAAGGTGCTGGTCACCAAGGCTGCCATGGACCAACTCAAGGAGATGTTCGCATGAGCCGCGCAGATCAACGTACCAATTTCGACGAAGGTCGTCTGATGCAGTTGCTGGTCGCCCCCATCGTGTCCGAAAAGGCCACCATGGTTGCCGAGAAAAGCAATGTTGTGACTTTCAAGGTGCTGCAAGACGCTACCAAGTTTGAGATCAAGGCCGCTGTGGAATTGATGTTCAAGGTAGAAGTCCAAGGCGTTTCCGTGGTGAACACCAAAGGCAAAACCAAGCGTTTCGGAAAGTCTGTCGGTCGTCGCGACAATGTTCGCAAGGCCTACGTGACCCTGAAGCCTGGTCAAGAGCTGAACCTCGGTGGGGAGGCTGCGTAATCATGGCTGTTATCAAGATGAAACCAACCTCACCCGGCCGTCGTGGCGTGGTGAAGGTTACCCGTGATCACCTGCACAAGGGTGAAGCGTACGCTCCGCTGTTGCAACCCCAGTTCCAAAAAGCTGGTCGCAACAACAACGGTCACATTACAACCCGTCACAAGGGCGGTGGTCACAAGCACCACTACCGCGTGGTGGACTTCAAGCGCAACAAGGACGGTATCCCCGCCAAGGTTGAGCGCATTGAATACGATCCGAACCGCTCTGCCCACATCGCCTTGGTGTGCTATGCAGACGGTGAGCGCACGTACATCATTGCCCCCCGTGGACTGGAAGTTGGCGCCACCATCATGAGTGGTTCCGAGGCCCCGATCCGCGTCGGCAACACCTTGCCTATCCGCAACATCCCCGTGGGTTCCATCATCCACTGCATCGAGCTGCAAGTCGGCGCTGGTGCACAGATGATCCGCTCGGCTGGTGCTTCGGCAACATTGCTGGCTCGTGAAGGTACTTACGCTCAGGTTCGCGTGCGTTCCGGCGAAGTTCGCAAGATTCACATCGATTGCCGCGCCACCTTGGGTCAAGTCGCCAACGAAGAGCACAGCCTGCGCCAATTGGGTAAGGCCGGTGTCAAACGTTGGATGGGTATTCGTCCGACCGTTCGCGGTGTGGTGATGAACCCGGTTGACCACCCGCATGGTGGTGGTGAAGGCAAGACCGGTGAAGGTCGTCATCCTGTGGACCCATGGGGTAATCTGACCAAGGGCTACCGTACCCGTAACAACAAGCGCACGCAGGTCATGATCGTGTCGCGTCGCAAGAAGTAAGGGGTAGGTAAATGACTCGTTCACTGAAAAAAGGTCCCTTCGTGGATCACCACCTCGTTGCCAAGGTTGAAAAAGCCGTTGCCAACAAGGACAAGAAACCAATCAAGACCTGGTCGCGTCGTTCCATGGTTCTGCCCGAGTTCATCGGTCTGACCATTGCCGTGCACAACGGCAAGCAGCACGTTCCGGTCTATGTCACCGACCAGATGGTGGGCCACAAGTTGGGTGAGTTCGCGCTCACACGTACTTTCAAGGGTCACCCGGCGGACAAAAAAGTCCAGAAGAAATAAGGAGTGGTGAACATGGAAACACGTGCAACCCTTCGTGGCGTACGCCTGTCTGTGGATAAGGGCCGCCTGGTGGCAGACCTGATCCGCGGCAAAAAAGTCGACCAGGCCCTGAACATCCTGCAATTCACACAGAAAAAAGCAGCTGTGATCATCAAGAAGGTTCTGGAGTCTGCTATTGCCAACGCCGAGCACAACGACGGCGCCGATATCGACGAACTGAAGGTCAAGACCATCTACGTCGAACAAGGTACTTCGCTGCGTCGCTTCACTGCGCGCGCCAAAGGCCGTGGCAATCAAATTCGCAAGCCCACCTGCCACGTTTACGTGACAGTCGGTAACTGAGAGAGGCCAGGAAAGATATGGGACAAAAAATCCATCCAACCGGTTTTCGCCTGAGCGTCAGCCGTAACTGGTCTTCGCGTTGGTACGCTACCAATCGCGACTTCGCCGGCATGCTGGCCGAAGACATCAAGGTTCGCGAATACCTCAAGGCCAAGCTGAAGAACGCTTCGGTGGCCCGCATCCTGATCGAGCGTCCTGCCAAGAACGCCCGCATCACCATCTTCTCGGCACGTCCTGGCGTCGTGATCGGCAAGAAGGGTGAGGACATCGAAAACCTGAAGCGCGACCTGGGCAAGCAATTGGGCGTGCCGGTGGCAGTGAACATCGAAGAAGTGCGCAAGCCAGAACTCGATGCCAAGCTGATCGCCGACTCGATTACCCAGCAGCTCGAAAAGCGCATCATGTTCCGTCGCGCCATGAAGCGCGCCATGCAAAACGCCATGCGCATGGGTGCCTTGGGCATCAAGATCATGTCGTCTGGTCGTTTGAACGGTATCGAAATCGCTCGTACCGAGTGGTACCGCGAAGGCCGCGTGCCTTTGCACACTCTGCGTGCAGACATCGACTACGGCACATCCGAAGCCAAGACAACCTACGGCATCATCGGCGTTAAGGTTTGGGTCTACAAGGGTGACACCCTGGGCCGCAACGACCTGCCCGCTGCTGTGGAGCCCCGTGCTGAAGAAGAGCGCCGCCCCCGTGGCCCCCGTCGCGAAGGTCGCCCCGCAGGTGATCGTCCCGCTGGTCGCGGTGGTCGTCGCCCTGCTGGCAGCAATGCCGCTCCTGCCGATGGCAGTGACAAGCCCGCTGAAGCCTCCGGTGCTGAAGCTAAACCCGCCGTTAAGCGCGTTCGTTCAGTCGCCGCGCCAGCTGCAGCAGCTGACGGCAAAGGAGAATGACTATGTTGCAACCCGCTCGTCGCAAGTATCGCAAAGAGCAAAAGGGCCGCAACACCGGTTTGGCTACCCGTGGCAGCACGGTGGCCTTCGGTGACTTTGGCCTGAAGTGTACGGATCGTGGTCGTCTGACCGCGCGCCAGATCGAAGCAGCACGTCGTGCTATTTCCCGTCACGTAAAGCGTGGTGGTCGCATCTGGATTCGCGTGTTCCCCGACAAACCGATCTCCAAGAAGCCTGCTGAAGTGCGTATGGGTAACGGTAAAGGTAACCCTGAGTACTACGTTGCAGAAATCCAGCCCGGCAAGATCGTGTTTGAAATCGTCGGCGTGCCCGAGGAATTGGCCCGCGAAGCTTTCAAGCTCGCCGCTGCCAAGCTGCCTTTGGCTACCACTTTTGTAGCGCGCCAGCTTGGCCAGTAATCAGGAGAAATTGCTATGAAAACTACTGAACTGCGCCAAAAAGACGTCGCTGGTCTGCAAGCTGAAGTCAAGGCACTGCAAAAGGCTGCCTTCGGCCTGCGCATGCAAAAGGCTACGCAACAACTCAACAACACCGCTTCGCTGCGCAATGCGCGCCGCGATATTGCACGCGCCAAGACCATCTTGGCCGAAAAGCAAAGCGCTGAAAAATCCGGCAAATAAGGAGCGATAAATGACGGAAGCTAAAAAATCCCTCAAGCGCACCTTGATTGGCAAGGTGGTCAGCGACAAGCGCAGCAAGACCGTGACGGTGTTGATCGAACGTCGCGTCAAGCATGAGCTGTACGACAAGATCGTTGTGAAGTCCAGCAAGTACCACGCCCACGATGAAAAGGGCGAGTACAAGATGGGTGACATCATCGAGATCACTGAGAGCCGTCCGCTGTCCAAGACCAAGAACTGGGTGGCTACCCGCTTGGTGGAAAAGGCTGCTGCAGTCTAAGTCTATCGGTAGGCGCTCCGGCGCCACCTTGGAAAACGGCCCACAATGTGGGCCGTTTTGCTTTTGTAGCCTACCATTTAGACAGAAAGATATTGACCATGATCCAGGTTGGACAAAAACTCCCTTCGGCCACATTGATGGAATTCAACGAAGTGGAAGGCAATGGCTGCGCCTTGGGCCCGAATCCGGTGGATGTCCAAAGTGCCAGCGCTGGCAAGACCATTGCGCTGTTCGCATTGCCTGGCGCTTTCACCCCCACCTGCTCCGCCCAGCATGTGCCCGGTTATGTCGCGATGTACGAGCAACTGCGCGCCCAGGGTGTCGATGAAATCTGGTGTGTCAGCGTGAACGACGCCTTTGTCATGGGTGCCTGGGCACGTGACCAGAAAACAGCTGGCAAGGTGCGCATGCTGGGTGACGGCAGCGCCGCATTCACCCAGGCCACCGGATTGACGCTGGATTTGACGTCCCGCGGCATGGGCTTGCGAAGCAACCGCTATTCAATGCTGGTGAAGGACGGTGTAGTACAGACCCTGAACATCGAAGCGCCGGGAAAATTCGAAGTCAGCGATGCCGCCACGATGTTGGCACAGGCCTGCGCCTGATTACAGGTCGGCCTTGAGGTAGTGGGCACCTGCGATGGGGTTGAAGTAGTACGGCGGAATTTCTTCAAACCCCAGCTCTTCGTACAAGGCGCGGGCCGCCTCCATGTCGCTGAGCGTGTCGAGCAGGATGACGTCATAACCCAGGATGCGCCCCTTGTCGACGATGGCTTCGGCCAAGAGGCGGCCGATGCCGGTACCACGGAATGCCGGGCGCACGTACAGGCGCTTCATTTCACACGCATTGGCATAGTCTGTCGAGTCAATGGGTCGCAAGGCGCAGCAACCAGCCAGCTCGCCGCCCATCACCGCCAGTACCAAGGCACCACGGGGCGCGGCATAGGCGCCGGGCAGTTGGGCCAATTCATTATCGAAATCCTGAAAGCACAGGTCTACACCGAGGGTTTTGGCATATTCTTGGAAAAGCGTGCGTGTGTCCTCTAACCAGGGGGCATCGGGCGACTCCAGCCAGACAAGCTCTACCGTGCCCATCATGCAGGGAAGTGGGGAGCCGGGAACAGGAATATTGCACAGACGATTGGCATAGAAACTCCGAAAATTGCCTGAAAACTGCGTACGCACTATACACAGGAAGGCGTGCAAACACACAATGCAGCACGTGCGAGCAATAGAAATGGCGCAACTGCGATTAAGCTGTGGACTGGACACACCACGGAGCAATGCATGGACCGTCGACAATTCACCACCTATGGCGCCTACACCTTCTTGATCGCCGGGATCACTCCGGTTCAGGTGCACGCAGCAAGCTTGGCCGAGCTCAGCAACAAGGACGCGACAGCCGCTTTGAAAATGGCATTGGACAAAGGAGCCGCCGCTGCAGTAGCCATGCTGGGTAGCACCAACGGATTTCTGGGCAATGACAAGGTGCGCATCCCTTTACCCGGCTACCTCAACGATGCCGCTGGTTTGTTACGCACCCTGGGCCAAGGCCAGCAGGTCGATGAACTGATTACCGCCATGAACCGCGGGGCCGAAGCGGCCGTGCCCAAGGCAAAGGCCTTGTTGACAAAGGCGGTCCAGAACATGTCGGTGGACGATGCCAAGGGCATTCTGGCCGGCGGCAACACCGCGGTCACCGACTTTTTTGCCAGCAAGACCCGCAGTGGTCTCAGCACTGAATTCCTGCCCATCGTGAACCAGGCTACGCAAAAGCTGGGTCTGGCCGCGAAATACAACCAACTTGCCGGAAAAGGTGCGGAGTTGGGCCTAGTGAAGAAGGAGGACGCCAACATCCAGCAGTACGTGACGACCAAGGCGCTCGATGGCCTGTACCTGATGATTGGCGAGGAAGAAAAGAAAATCCGCCAGAACCCCGTGGCCTACGGCAGCTCGCTATTGAGCAAGGTGTTTGGCGCCTTGTAGGATGGTGCGCAGTCAGAAGCGGCTGCGTTGCAGGCCATCGCGGTCGCGCATGGACTCGATTTCCACGCGGTCGTAGAAACCGGTACTTTTCAAATACTCTGCCCAACGCTGGACAGCTTCTTCATGGGGTTGCCAAGGGCCGGTTTGTACATCCCGGCGGACTTCGCCGTTCTTGGCCATACGCCGCTTTGTGACTACTCTGTACATGCTGACAACATCGACTGATCTCACTGCCAATTTTAGCCAGAGACACACGGGTTTTCAGACGCTGGGCCTATTGCCGCCATAATGGCGCGAACACGCAAACCACCATGACCACCGGCCTGCTGATCATCGCCCATGCCCCCTTGGCCAGCGCCTTGCGCGCATGTGTATTGCATGTCTATCCCGATGCCGACGCGGCCATTGCCGCGCTCGACGTACCGCCACAGCAGAATCCGGCCGAAACACTGGAAGCAGCACGCCAGCTTGCCCAGGGCCTGCGCACTGCGCGCCTGCTGGTTCTGACCGACGTGTTTGGCGCCACCCCCAGCAACGTGGCGCAGAAACTGGTGGACGGCGTCCATTCGCGACTGATTGCCGGAGTCAACCTGCCCATGCTCCTGCGCACCGTGAACTACCTGGGCGACGAACTCGACAGCCTGGTCAACCGGGCTCTCGCTGGCGGAACCCAGTGCATCATGCAGGTCACGGTCAGCGCGCCACAAAACCAAATCAAGAAACGCCATGATTCAACACACCACGACCATCATCAATAAGCTCGGCCTGCATGCGCGCGCGTCGGCCAAACTGACCAAGCTGGCCGGGAGCTTTCCCTGCGAGGTCTGGATTGCCAAGGGTGAACGGCGCGTGAACGCCAAAAGCATCATGGGTGTCATGATGCTGGCGGCCGGCATGGGCTCGATCGTGACCCTGGACACCTCCGGCGAACGCGAGCAGGAAGCCATGGACGCGTTACTCGCACTGATCGCCGACCGGTTCGGAGAAGGCGAATGACCTTCGCAATACACGGCCTGGCAGTTTCCCGCGGCGTGGCCATTGGCCGCGCCGTGCTGGTGGCCTCCAGCCGTGTGGACGTGGCGCACTACTTCATCGATGCCGATGATGTAGAAAAGGAAATTCAGCGCCTGCGGGTGGCGCGTGACAGCGTGGTCGAGGAAATCCGGCGCCTGCTCGAAAGCGTGGGACACATGGGCCCCAAAGAGGCGCCGCACGAACTCTCGGCCCTGCTGGAAGTCCACCTCATGCTCCTGCAGGACGACGAAATTTCCAACGGTGTCAAACACTGGATACAGGAACGTCTTTACAACGCCGAATGGGCCCTGACTACGCAGTTGGAAGTGATTGCCCGCCAGTTCGACGAGATGGAGGACGAGTACTTGCGCGAGCGCAAGG
Source organism: Rhodoferax sp. (assembly GCA_008015235.1). Lineage (GTDB taxonomy): Bacteria > Pseudomonadota > Gammaproteobacteria > Burkholderiales > Burkholderiaceae_C > Allorhodoferax. The sequence goes on from SSFF01000001.1 coordinate 8,970, forward strand.
CCGACCTGGAGCAGATAGCCGAGCGCATCCTACGTGCCTTGCACGGTGCAGCTTCTCCCTTGAACAACCCGCATCCAGCGCGTACGCCACGCAAGCCGTCGCAGCAGGATCTGCTGCTGGATGACACTGTCGACGTGCCCCTGGTGCTGATTGCGCACGACCTGTCGCCGGCCGACATGCTGCAGTTCAAGCAGAGCGTGTTTGCAGGGTTCATCACCGACGTGGGTGGCAAGACCTCGCACACCGCCATCGTGGCGCGCAGCATGGACATTCCGGCCGTGGTCGGTGCGCGCACGGCGAGCCAGCTGGTGCGCCAGGACGACTGGGTAGTGATCGACGGCGACGCCGGGGTGGTGATCGTCGACCCCTCGCCCATCATCCTGGCCGAATACGGCTTCAAGCAACGCCAGAACGAATTGGAGCGCAGCCGCCTGGCGCGCCTGCTGCATACCCCGGCCGTGACCCTGGACGGCGAGAGCGTGCAGCTGCTGGCCAATATCGAAATGCCAGAAGACGCTCCCGGCGCCGTCAAGTCCGGCGCCCTGGGAGTGGGCCTGTTCCGCAGTGAGTTCCTGTTCATGGGCCGCCAGGGCCAACTGCCCGACGAGGAAGAGCAGTACCAGGCCTACAAGCTGGCCATCGAGGGTATGCAGGGCCTGCCGGTGACCATCCGCACCGTGGACGTGGGTGCCGACAAACCGCTGGACCACTCGGTGCGCGATGCCGCCCACCTGAACCCGGCCCTGGGCCTGCGTGCCATCCGCTGGAGCCTGGCCGACCCGGCCATGTTCCAGACCCAGCTGCGTGCCATCTTGCGGGCAGCGGCCCATGGCAAGGTCAACCTGCTGGTACCCATGCTGGCACATGCCGGAGAAATCCGCCAGACCCTGCACAACCTGCAAATGGCCCAGGAAACGCTGGACCGCCGCGGTGTGGCCTACGGCACGGTACGCCTGGGCGCCATGATCGAGATTCCGGCGGCGGCCGTGGCTGTGGACATGTTTCTGCGTCACTTCGATTTCCTGTCGATTGGCACCAATGACCTGATCCAGTACACCCTGGCCATTGATCGTGCCGACGAATCGGTGGCGCATCTGTACGACCCGCTGCACCCGGCGGTGTTGCGCCTGGTGGCCCACACCATTGCCCAGGCACGCGCCCTGGGCAAGGACGTGAGCGTGTGCGGCGAAATGGCCGGTGACATTGCGCTCACGCGCATGCTGCTGGGCCTGGGTCTGCGCAGCTTCTCCATGCACCCGGCCCAGATCCTGGCGGTCAAGCAGGAAGTGCTGCGCGCCGACACCAAGAAGCTCGAACCCTGGGCACAACGTGTCATCAGCGCTGACGACCCTGCCCAGGAGATGCTTCAGCTGCGCTGAATGCTATCAATTAAGTAGCTGCTCGCGCAGCTTGCATGCGGGCCCAGCCTCTATTTGGCCAGTGTCCCGAGCACGGCAGCACCCATGATGAGGGTGGCAGACAGCACGATGGTCAGGTCCGGGGTTTGCCCGTTCGCGGCCAGCAGGATGCTGGTGGACAGGAGCGGCGTGATGAAGGACAGCACCCCGATCTGGCGCGCGTCGCCGGTCTTCAAGGCCGCGTCCCACAGGTAGAAGGCCGCACCCAGCGGGCCCAGGCCCAGGGCGGCAATCAGGCCCCAGTCGCGCAGGCCCAGGGCCACAGCAGGCTCCAGCAGAACGTGGCACAGCAAGGCCAGCAGGCCCGACACCAGGCCGAACAGGCCAATGGCGGAACTGGGGAAGTGCGCCACGCGGCGCGTCAGCAGTGAGTAGCTCGACCACAGGAAGGCCGCGCCCAGTGCGCTGAGGTAGCCTACCAGGTACTCGGCCGACAGGCCGCCCAAACCGCTGCCGCTGGTGATGGCCAGTGCGGCACCGCCAAAGCCCAACAGCGCAGCGGCCACATGCAGGGCGCGCAAGGGGGTGCCGGGCAGGAAGATCGGCGCCATCAGCACGATGCCCAGCGGCCAGAGGTACTGCACCAGGTTGGCCTGCACCGGCGGCGCGTGGCGCAGGGCCATGAACAGCAGGAAGTGGTAGCCGAACAGGCCATAGACCCCGAGTGCCAGCGTGCGGGCCGGGATCCGCCAGGCCTGCAGGCGAAAGCCCGACAGCGCCAAACCGATCGGACTTCCGACCAGCAGGCACAGGCCGGTCAGCAAGAACGGCGGTACATGGCGCAGCGACACGCTCATGGCGGCCAGGCTGCCCCACAGGGTGATGGCGCTCAGTGCCAACAGTCGGGATTTCACGGGTTGGGGCTTGCTTAACACTGCAGTAAGGTTGGAATTGAAGAATGAATTGCGTTTACCCTGTGGAGAACGCAGGAACCGGAGCCACCATGCCATTTGGGCGCACCATCATCGCGGCACTGTGTCTGACCCTGCAACTCGGAAGTGCTGCAGCGCAGTCTGTGAGCATGGAGTTTGCCGTATCCGAATGGCCCCCTGCCGAGTATTTGGTAGAGGGGGAGGCCCGAGGCTATCACGTCGACATCGTCCGGGCGGTGCTGCAGTCCATGGGCGTGTCGGCACGATTCAGCTTCTTCCCCTGGAAGCGGGCCGAAATGCTGGTGCAGCGCAAGGAAATTCCCGGCTTGCTGTCGCTGCACCCCACCCCCGACCGTGAGGCACAGCTGGTTTTTGCGCGCGAACCGCTGAGCAGCAGCGACAACGTGCTTTTTGTGGCCAAGGGCCGGGAGTTCAGCGCCAACCGGCTGGAGGCCCTGGTTGGGAAAACCATCGGCGTCACCGCCGGCTACAACTATGGGGACGATTTCAAGCGCCTGTCGGACCAAGGTCTGTTCAAGACCGACGCGGCCACGACCGACGAGCAGGGTCTGCGCAAGCTGGTGGCCGGGCGTTTTGATGCCTTTGTCTGCGACCGTGTCGTGGGCCTGGGTCTGGTGCGCAGCCTGGGCTTGCAGGAACAAGTGCAGGTGCTGCCGCTGGTGGTGTCCTCGGTCAATCTGCACGCTGCTTTTGCCCGCACCCCGGCGAACGCGGAGTTCGCCAAACGCTTTGACGTGGCGCTGCGCAAGCTCAAGAAGTCGGGAGAGTGGCAGCGCATCATGGACGGCTACCTCAAGTAGTTGCCGCCACCCTCAGGGCCGCTGGTCGGTGCTGGGTTTCTTCCACAGGTTGATGCCGCCGTCCACCGCATGCTGGTCGATGGCGGCCAGTTCCTCGGCCGAGAAGTCCAGCCGCGCGAGGGCGCCGCAAAGGTCGGTAATCTGCGCCGGCTTGCTGGCGCCGATGAGCGCCGACGTCACCCGGGCGTCGCGCAGCACCCAGGCAATCGCCATCTGGGCCAGAGTCTGGCCGCGCGACAGGGCGATGTCGTTGAGCGCGCGCACATGGCGCAGGTTGGCCTCGCTCAGGTGGTCGGAAGTGAACGAGCCGCCGCCGGGGCGGTTGATGCGGGCGTCCTGCGGGATTCCGTTCAGGTACTTGTCGGTCAGCAGTCCCTGCGCCAGCGCGCTGAAGGCAATGCAGCCCACCCCCGTGTCTGCCAGCGTGTCGAGCAGGTTTTCCTCGATCCAGCGGTTGAGCAGGCTGTAGGACGGCTGGTGGATCAGCAGCGGCGTGCCCAGGCGTTTCAGGATGGCCACGGCCTCGCGTGTCTTGGCCGCCGAATAGCTGCTGATACCCACGTACAGCGCCTTGCCCTGGCGCACCGCGCTGTCGAGCGCACCGCAGGTTTCCTCCAGCGGCGTGTCGGGGTCGAAGCGGTGGCTGTAGAAGATGTCGACGTAGTCCAGGCCCATGCGCTGCAGGCTCTGGTCCAGGCTGGCGAGCACGTACTTGCGCGAACCGCCGCCCTGGCCGTAGGGGCCGGGCCACATGTCCCAGCCGGCCTTGCTGGAGATGATGAGCTCGTCGCGGTAGGGTTTGAAGTCGCGGCGCAGGTGCGTGCCGAAGTTGGTCTCGGCGCTGCCATAGGGCGGGCCGTAGTTGTTGGCCAGGTCGAAGTGGGTGATGCCCGCGTCGAAGGCGGTGCGCAGCATCTCGCGCTGGGTGTCCAGCGGCGTGGCATCGCCGAAGTTGTGCCACAGGCCCAGCGAAATGGCGGGCAGCTTCAGTCCGCTGGTGCCGCAGCGGCGGTAGGGCATGCGGCCGTCGTAGCGGGCCGGTTCGGCGGTAAAGGTCATGGTGGCTCCTCTTTGGGGGTGAAATCAGCCTCTGGCCCGCATACTGTAAGTGCAGTCAGCTATGAAATGCATAGCGACTGCCAGTTCGTAACCCATTCGGAACTTTGCTGCACAGCTGTCTGGGGGCGCATGCCTACTTTATGCCAGGGTCCACCGATACAGTGCGCGCTGGTTTTTCACCCCCATGCCCGCCATGACTACTACCCGCCACCCCCATCTACTGCAGCCCCTGGACCTCGGATTTACCCAGTTGCGCAACCGCGTGGTCATGGGCTCCATGCACACCGGCCTGGAAGACCGCTTTTACAACTACCCCAAGCTGGCGGCTTATTTCCGTGAGCGCGCCAAGGGTGGCGTGGGTCTCATGGTCACCGGCGGTATCTCGCCCAATCGCCAGGGCTGGCTGCTGCCCTTCGGTGGCACGCTCAGCAGCGTGCTCGACGTGCGCAACCACCGTCTGGTGACCGAGGCAGTGCACGAAGAGGGCGGCAAGATCGTCATGCAGATCCTGCACGCCGGACGCTACGGCTACCAGCCCTTTGTGGTTTCGGCTTCCGCCAAGAAATCGCCCATTTCGCCGTTCAAGCCCAAGGCGCTGACCGCCAGCGGCATTGCCCAGACCGTGGCCGACTACGTGCGCTGCGCCCGGCTGGCGCAGAAGGCGGGCTACGACGGTGTCGAGATCATGGGCTCGGAAGGTTATCTGCTCAACCAGTTCCTGTGCGCCCGCACCAACCAGCGTACCGACCAGTGGGGCGGTTCCATCGAGAACCGCATGCGCCTGGCTGTGGACATCGTGCGTGAAGTGCGCCAGGCCGTGGGACCGAACTTCATCCTCATGTACCGCCACTCGCTCTTGGATTTGGTGGACGGCGGCAACAGCTGGGACGATGTGGTGCAGGTAGCGCAGGCCCTGGAAGCGGCGGGCGTAACCCTGTTCAACACCGGTATCGGCTGGCACGAGGCGCGCGTACCCACCATCGTGACTTCGGTGCCGCGCGCCGCGTTCGCCTCGCTGGCCGGGCGGCTCAAGGCGGCGGTCAAGGTGCCGGTGGTGGCCAGCAACCGCATCAACATGCCCGACGAGGCGGAACACATCATCGCCAGCGGCCAGGCCGACATGGTGAGCATGGCGCGCCCTTTCCTGGCCGACCCGGCGTGGGTGAACAAGGTGGCCCAGGGCCAGGTGGAAGACATCAATACCTGCATCGCCTGCAATCAGGCCTGCCTGGACCACACCTTTGCCAATAAGCGCGCCAGCTGTCTGGTGAACCCGCGCGCTGCGCACGAGACCGAGCTGGTGTACAGAGCGGTGGTGCAGCGCAAGAAGGTCGCCGTGGTCGGTGCCGGGCCGGCCGGTCTGTCGGCCGCCACCGTGGCCGCCGAGCGCGGGCACGATGTGACCCTGTTCGACAGCAGCGACCGCATCGGCGGCCAGTTCAATGTCGCCATGCAGGTGCCGGGCAAGGAAGAGTTTGCCCAGACCCTGCGTTACTTCGGTCGCCGTGTGGAGGCCACGGGTGTCAAGCTGGTACTGAACCGCCGCGTCAGCCGGGAGGACCTGTTCCGTGAAGGCTTCGACGAAGTGGTGGTGGCCACGGGCATTGTGCCGCGCAAGCCGCGCATCGAAGGCATCGACCACCCCAAGGTGGTCAGCTATCTGGACCTGCTGCTGGGCCGGGTCGTGGCGGGTGAGCGTGTGGCGATCATCGGTGCCGGCGGCATTGGTTTTGATGTGGGCGAATTCCTGCTGCACGACCCTTCGGTGCCGCGCCCGGTGTCGGTGCAGCACTGGTGTGCCGAGTGGGGCGTGGACCTGGGCGCCACGGCCAATGGTGGCATTGTGGAACCGGCCCACGCCCAACCCTACCGCCAGCTCTACCTGCTGCAGCGCAAGACCAGCAAGCCGGGTGCGGGCCTGGGCAAGACCTCGGGCTGGGTGCACCGCGCTGTGCTGCAGCGCAATGGCGTGGAAATGCTCGCCGGGGTGGAGTACCGCAAGGTGGACGACGCGGGTCTGCACATCACCGTCGGCGGGGTCGAGCGTGTGCTCGAAGTCGACCACGTGGTCTTGTGCGCCGGGCAGGAAAGCCTGGTGGAGCTGATGCCGCCCGCCGAACAAAAGCCGGTGGACGGCGCGCCACGTTTTCACTGCATTGGCGGTGCCGCACTGGCTTCCGAGCTGGACGCCAAGCGTGCCATCCGCGAAGGGGCTGAGTTGGCGGCACGGTTGTAGCCACGCACGGCCTGGGGCGGTGCCACGGCGTCGCCCCGTTGTGCCAGGGGTCCGAGGCTACTGCTCCTCAACGTCGTCGTATTGCTTGCGCAAACGGGCCAGGCCCTGTCGGAACGCTTCGGCGTCGCCGTGGTCGAAAAACTGCGGGTAGTGGTTGTGTGCATCCCGGATCCTGCGCGCATGCTTGATCGGGCACCAGTACTGCTCGGTGCGCGCCGCAATCTCCCGCGCGTACGCGGCCACCCCGTTGCCGTAGCTGCAGTAGAAGCAGTTGAATTTCTCCACGGCGTTGAGGTACGGGAGGTCTTCGCGATCGAACACCAGGTAGTCGGATCGCCGCACCTTGGGGATGCGGTAGACCGGAAAGCAGACGGCCTGGTAGAGCGACACGAAGGCGTCCAGCAGCAGAAACGGAATCCACCCGGCATAAATGACCGGTGCGGTCAACACCACCAGCAAGCGTGAACGCAGCAGGAACCGGAACAGCCCTATCCTGTAGCGGCGCTGCTGGCGGATGAATTCGTCGGCGAGTTGAACGCGCCGGTCGTTCCAGCGCCCGCGCGCGGACGCGTATTCGGCTTCCAGGTCCTCTTGCAGGTTCCGGATCCGGCTTATCAGTTCTTCGACATGCTTTTGCACCACGGCGTGCTCCTTCCTCAGGTGGGCCACGTCAAATGGTGGCCTGACGGCCCGATTTCAACAGTGGAACCAGCCTGGGAGCACGGCGCCCCAACGGGTGTCCCCGCGCCGGTTCCGGTCATTGCCGGAGGGCGGATGCGGCGGAGCGTGGGCTACAATCGCGCCCGTCATGGGGGAGTAGCCGCTCTTTGTTCCCGAAGAGGTGCTTGCCAACACACTGGGTCCGCAGACCCTGGCAAGCACAGGCCGTACACCGTACGGTTTGGCAAGACCTTTGACCATCGCGCCGCACCCTTGGCCGGGCGGCGCAGTGGTCAATCGTCTTCGTTCCCGGCCTTGGAGCTTTTGTTATGGAATCCCTGCTCGTCTCCACAGGCGTCGTCGCACTGGCCGAAATCGGCGATAAGACCCAGTTGCTGGCCTTCATCCTGGCCGCCCGCTTCAAGAAGCCGCTCCCCATCGTCCTGGGCATCCTGGTGGCCACTATCCTGAACCACGGCATGGCCGGTGCCCTGGGGGCCTGGATCACGGCCACCATCAGCCCCGAAGTCCTGCGCTGGGTGCTGGCGGCCTCGTTCCTGGGCATGGCGGTGTGGACGCTGATCCCCGACAAGATCGAAGAGGAAGAGACCCATGTGGCGCAGCGCTTTGGCGTATTCGGTGCCACACTGATCACCTTCTTCCTGGCCGAGATGGGCGACAAGACCCAGATCGCCACCGTGGCCATGGCTGCGCATTACCCCGATCCAGTCCTCGTGGTGGCTGGCACGACCCTGGGCATGCTCATCGCCGACGTGCCCGCCGTGTTTGCCGGGGACAAGCTGGCCAGCAAGATTCCGATGAAACTGGTGCATTCCATCGCGGCGGGCATCTTCGCCCTGCTGGGTGTGGCCACGCTGTTGGGCGCCGGTGCCAAGCTGGGGTTCTGACATGCGGCAGGCCCTGGAATCCCTGCGCCACTCGCACCAGTTCGACACCCGCAATCCGCTGGCCGAGCGCAACACGCGCTGGGTGCTGTGGATCACGCTGGCCTGCATGGTGGTGGAAATCGCCGCCGGCTGGTGGTTCAACTCCATGGCGCTGCTGGCCGACGGCTGGCACATGAGTTCCCATGCACTGGCCATCGGCCTGAGCGCGTTTGCCTACACCTATGCGCGACGCAACGCCTCCGACGCACGCTTTGCCTTCGGTACCTGGAAAGTCGAAATCCTTGGTAGCTTCGCCAGTGCCCTCTTGCTGCTGGTGGTGGCGGTGTTGATGGTATGGGGCTCGGTCGAGCGCATGCTCACCCCGCAACCCATCCACTACCAGGAAGCCATGGCAGTGGCCGTGCTGGGGCTGGTGGTGAACCTGGTGTGTGCCTTCATCCTCGGGCAGGCCCAGCATGGGCACGACCACCATCACCACGACCATCACCAGCACCATGGGCATGACCATCACCACGCACACCACGGCGAGGACCTGAATCTGCGCTCGGCCTATGTCCATGTGCTGGCTGACGCCGCCACCTCGGTGCTGGCCATTGCCGCCCTGGCCGGAGGCATGGTGTGGGGCTGGAGCTGGCTGGACCCGGCCATGGGCGTGGTCGGTGCCGCGCTGGTGGCAGTTTGGGCCAAAGGCTTGCTGGTGGATACGGGCCGCGTGCTGCTGGACCGCGAGATGGACCATCCGGTGGTGGACGAGATCCGCGAGGTGGTGGAAGTCAGCGATGCAGCAGGCCACACCCGCATTGCGGACCTGCACGTCTGGCGCGTCGGCAAACAGGCCTACAGCTGTGCCTTGAGTGTGGTCAGCACCGACACGGCCCTGACGCCGCAGCAGGTGCGCGATCGCCTGGCGGTGCACGAAGAAGTGGTGCACGCCACCATCGAAGTGCACCACGTGCCAGTTCGGTAGCCGGAGCTGGGTTATTCCAGCTGCTGGTACACCAGGGTGGCCAGGGCCAGCAGCTGTTCGCGCTCCATCTGTGCGGAGAGCGCGTAGCCGAAATTCTGGTCAAACCAGTAGAAGCTGTTCGTCGGGCCGTTGGTCTCGAATTGGAAGCGTGTCTGGGCCAGCTCGGGCTTGTGTTCGGTGGGTGCCATGCCACCGAGGTAGAGCGTGACACGCCGACCCTGCGGGTCCTCGAACATGAACTGGGCGCGGGCGCTGCCTTCACCGGGCAGCAAGCGCCCTCCCACCAGGGAGAAGCCCTGGGCGTGCAAATCAGGCACCTTCAGCGGCCGCCCCAGCCGCTTGGAAAGCCATTGCACCAGGTGTTCCTGTTCGGTGGCGCCCACTTCGACCGGGTGGCGTTTTTCCGGCAGGTACACCGCGTGGGCAAAGCCGGCGGCGCGCACAAACGCTGTGCTTGCCCCAGATTGGGCCAGCACAGCAGTCTGCGGACCGGGGAGTTGGGCACGTGTCAGCCAGCCCAGTCCGAAGGCCAGTACCACCGCGGCGGCCCTACCGGCCCAGCGCCACTGGTTGGCTGCGTGTTGGCGCTGCGCAGCGGCCCGCGCGGCGGCCTCACGCAGCGAAGCGGGCACCGGCTCCTGCAGCACGTCCTGGTGCAGGGATTGCAAGGCTTCACGCTGCTGGCGCCATTGCGCCAAGGTCGCGCGCGTTGCGTCGTCGGCCTGGGCCAGGAACGCGTGGGCATCCGGTTCGGACAGGCGACCATCGACCCAGTGGTGTGGGGTGTCTGGGGGTAGTGGTGGGGAATCGGGAGAGCGTGTCATGGCCGTACGGGGTTTACTTGAGGCGCCGCAGATGCCCGCTGGCAGGCGCCGGTGCAGACTGGGCCGGGGTCTCCATGAGGCTGCGCAGGCGTTCGCGGGCACGCGACAGGCGCGACATGACCGTGCCCACAGGGGTGCCGGTGATGCGCGCCACTTCGGCGTAGGACAGGTCTTCGAGCGTGACCAGCAGCAGCACGGCACGCTGTTCCTCGGGCAGACGCAGCAGGCAGCGTTGCAGGTCCAGCAGGGTGTCCGGGGCGGCGGCTGGGTGGTGCAGCTCGTGGGCCACATCGTCCATTGGCACCAGCTGTGCCTGCGCCCGCTGCGCATTGCGCTGGCGGTACTGGCTGACGAAGAGGTTGTGCATCACGGTGAACAGCCAGGCCCGCAGGTTGCTGCCCGCCAGCCACAGCCGCCAGCGCGAACAGGCGCGCTCCAGGGTGTCCTGCACCAGATCGTCGGCGGCCCAGGCGTCGCCGGTCAGCGCACGGGCGTAACGGCGCAGGCTCGGTATGTATTCGACGAGGGTGCTGGGCGGCATGGGGCGGCGACCTTAGCTTTGCATTATGGTTTGGCCACCTGCCAGACCTTGTTGACGCCATCGCCGCTCATGTCGCCGGGCTTGGCATCCTTGACCCAGTAGTACAGGGGCTTGCCTTTGAAGGCCCATTGCTTTTTGCCGTCGTCGCGCGTCACCACGCTGTAGTCGCCGTAGGCCTTGTCGCTGTCGCTGGCCATCAGTGGCGGCCAGTTGGTGGCGCAGGAACCGTTGCAGACCGACTTGCCACTGCCGGCCATGTCTTTGTCGAAGGTGTACAGGGTCATTCCGTTGGGGCCGGTCAGTACGCCGTTGGCCACGCTGGCGGGTGCGCTGCCCATGGCGGCGCAGCCGACCAGAATGCTGGCGGCGAGCAAGGTACCCAGAAGTGTCGGGCGCAGGAAATGGCGGGAGGCAGTGTGCATGGGTTTTCTCCGTGTAAGGGTTGCTTGCACCGGGTGTGCACAGGCATGAACGCTTTGCCGGGTGGGTTTATTCCCTGCGTGGAAAAAAATTCCGCCATCCGATCTTTACAAAGCTTCACGCCAGCACCAAACAGGTTTCACGTGACCGGTGCAGACTCCCTGCATTCATTGGAGGATGTATGCAGTTGGTTCGCTTTCGCACATGGATTACCCCCTTGGTCATTGGCAGTTTTGTGCTGCTGTCGGTGACCGGGGGCTTGATGTTCTTTCACCTAGACTCCGGGCTGAACAAGCTGGTGCACGAATGGTTCAGCTGGCTGTTCGTGGCCGGTGCAGGGCTGCACTTGGCCCTGCACAACGCCAGCTTCAAGAAGTACCTGGCCTCGGCAACGGGGCGTTGGGTCATGGCCGCGTTTGTGGTGGTGCTGGGGCTGAGTTTCGTGCCGCTGGGTGGCGCAGGGGGCTCCAAACCACCCTTTGTGGCGCCGATGCAGGCCCTGGCTGCAGCGCCTCTGCCGGTAGTTGCCGAGGTCGCACAGATTGGCATGCCCGAACTGCAGGCCCGCCTGCAAAAGCAAGGTGTGTCCTGGCGCGTAGATGCGCAGTCCGTCAAGGACCTGGTGGGCGAGGACCTTGGCGCGCAAATGCGCACCCTCTCCGCACTCATGAAGCCCTGAGTGCGCGGCCCTACTGCGGTGCAGGCACCTGCAGTGTGGTCGCCAATGCAGACGTCGCAATCTGGTAGTCGGCGAACACCTGCAAAGCCTCTTGCGGGTTGGTGACCTGGTAGAGGTGGTTGGTGTTGAGCTTCTGCGCCGTCTGGGCCGCTATGGCCAGGCGGAAGCTGTCGGGCAAGAGTTGTACGGAGACCTTGCACTGGGTGGTCTTGATCCAGTCGGCAAAGCCCTTGAACAGCGCGGCAGCGCCGGGCGTGCCGCCATCCCATCGGCGCATGTCCGCCATTCGCCCCCAGCGGGTCTTGCGGTCGCTGGCCATGGTTTTCATTTCGTCCAGGTAGCGCACGATGGCTTCTTCGTTGAAGGTACCGACGAGCTCCGAATACAGCACATCGCCGCACCAAAAAACGCGGTACTGGCCGTGGGGGGCGAATGGACTTTCTGCCATGGCTTGCGTGGAGCCCGTCAGCGTTCGTTCATCCGCTCCAAGGTGTCGCGCAGGGTTTCACCCAGCTCGCGCGGGGCGAACTTGGACAGGTAGGCATCGGCCCCGACGCTGGCCGCATGGCCTTCGCTGGCCTTGCCGGTGAGCGAGGAGTGCACCACCACGGCCATGCCGGAAAAGCGCGGGTCCTGCTTGATGTTGCGCGTGAGGGTGAAGCCGTCCATTTCCGGCATTTCCAGGTCGGTCAGCACCAGCGGAACCAGGTCGCGGGTGCGTTTGCCCTGGGACTGGGCCTGTGCGGCCAGGCCTTCGAGCTTTTGCCAGGCTTCCTTGCCATGCTTGGTCGCCACGTAGGGCACGTGCATGGCCTTGAGCGCTTCTTCGATCAGCAGGCGCGCGACGGACGAATCGTCCACGCACATGACCATGGCGCCCGGGGGCATGCTGATGTGCGGCAGTCCGCTGTGGTCATCGGCCGGGCCATGGCCTTCGGGGAATACATTGCGCAGGATCTGCTCCACGTCGAGCACCTGCACCAGGCGGCCATTGGGTTTGTCGCCGTCGATACGGGCTACGCCCGACACCAGGCCCGAGGCGGTGTTGTCGGCGGCCTGCACGTTCTTCCATTCCACCGAAACGATTTCGAGCATCTCGTCGACCATGAAGGCCTGCGTGGTGCGTGAAAACTCCGTCACCAGCACGATGCCCATATTGGTCTGGGGTGTGCAGCCCGCCACGGCAGACAGGTCGATCACCGGGATCAGCTGGCCACGCACATTGGCCAGCCCCTTCATGTGCTGGGTGCTGTTGACAATGCTGGTCAAGGGCGGCGCAACCACGATTTCACGCACCTTGAACACATTGATGCCGAAGATTTCCTGTTGCCCGGTCTTGGGATCGTTGCCGAGCTTGAACAGCATCAGCTCCAGCTTGCTGTCGGGGGCATGGCGGGCGCTCTGGTGAGGGCCCTTGACGGCGGGTGTTTGCATGGTCGTGCGGGTGTCTCTGTATAGGAGGGGCACTATAGCGCGGGTTGGGCCAGTAGGGGTATTTTTAGTCGAGTGGCTTCAGCAACTCGGCCAGGTCGGTTTCCGAAAACAGCGGGGCACTGCGTTCGGTTGCTTCGCGGTAGATGCGTTCGCCCAGGTCGGCCTTGCGCTCCTGCAGCGCCAGGATGCGTTCCTCGATGGTGCCCTGGGCCACCAGCTTGTAGACAAACACGCTCTGGGTCTGGCCGATGCGGTGGGCGCGGTCGGTGGCCTGGGCTTCGGCGGCCGGGTTCCACCAGGGGTCGAAGTGGATGACGGTGTCGGCCTGCGGCAGGTTCAGGCCCACGCCACCGGCTTTCAGGCTGATGAGGAAGATGGGCACGCTGCCACTGGTGAACTGGGCAATGGCCTCTTCGCGCTTTTGGGTCTGGCCCGTGAGCTTGGTCCAGCGCAGCCCGGCGTCTTTCAGCCGGGCTTCAATGCGACCGAGCATGCTGGTGAACTGCGAAAACACCAGCACGCGCCGGCCTTCTTCCACCATTTCGGGCAGCATGTCCATGAGCTGTTCCAGCTTGGCCGACTCCTGCACCTTCTGTGCGGATTCGAGGCTCAGCAAGTGCGGGTCGCAGCACACCTGGCGCAGCTTCATCAGCGCGTCCAGGATGGTGATGTGGCTCTTGGCCAGGCCCTTGCTCACCAGCGCTTCGCGCACGGTCTTTTCCATGCCGAGGCGGATGGTTTCGTACAGGTCGGCCTGGGCGCCTTGCAGCTCCACACGCAGCACGGTTTCCACCTTGGGGGGCAGTTCGCCGGCCACCAGCGCCTTGGTGCGGCGCAGCATGAAGGGCGTGATGCGGGCGCGCAGCTGGGCCATGCGTTCGCTGTCGCCCTGCTTTTCGATGGGCGTGCGAAACAGCTGGGTGAAGCGCGCCTGGCTGCCCAGGAAGCCGGGCATCAGGAAATGGAACAGGCTCCAGATTTCACCCAGGTGGTTCTCCATGGGCGTGCCCGACAGGCACAGCCGGTGGCGCGCGTCCAGACTGCTGACCACCTGGGCGGCGTGGGTGCTGGCGTTCTTGATGTTCTGCGCCTCGTCCAGAACTAGCAGGTGCCAGGCCTGGTTGCGCCAGCGTTCCTCGTCGCGCTTGAGCAGCGAGTAGGGGGCGATGACCACGTCATAGTCGGCCAGCTTGCCGGTGGCGTGGCGCTCGGCCCCGTGCACGACCACGGTACGCAGCTCTGGGCAAAAGCGAGCCGCTTCGCGCTGCCAGTTGCCCATGAGGCTGACTGGCGCCACGATCAGTGCGGGAAGTGTCAGGCGCCCGGCGTCTTTTTCGACCTGGATGTGGGCTAGGGTCTGTAGGGTCTTGCCCAGGCCCATGTCGTCGGCCAGCACGCCGCCCAGGCCGGCGGTGCGCAGGAATTGCAGCCAGTTCAGGCCTTGCTGCTGGTAGCCGCGCAGGGTGGCCTGCACACTGCTGGGTACCGGTACAGTGGGGATGTCAGTTTGTCCGCACAGCGCGCGTACCGTGTCGCGCAGGGCCTGGGCACCGTCCCACGCCGCGCCTTCACCCACGCTGGCGGCGGTGCGCAGCGCGTCCAGGCGTGTAAGCCGGAGCGTGTCGCCCTGGAAATCCTTGGGGCGTTCGCCCACCAGCTCCAGCAGGGCCGCCATCCAGGGTTGCAGTGGCGCGGTGGGCAGGCGCACAAAGCCCGTGCCATCGGCCTTGGGCAAAAACAGGAACGGGGCCAGTTGCGGTGCACCGGTAACCGGGTCTTTGGGCGCCTGGGCCGCGGCGGCAATCAGGTCCGGCAGCCAGGGCAGCACGTTCTGGCGTTCGCCGTTGATCTCCATGCCCAGCGACAGGTCGAACCAGGGCGAGGCTTGCTGGGCATCACCGTCCTGCGGTGTGAGCTGGACTTCGAGCGCATCGGCCCGCGTGATCCAGTGGGCCAGGCTGTCGTCCAGCGTGACTTCAAACCCCGCCTCGCGCAAGCGGGCGAAATCGGTGTCGGCCCACTCCAGCCAGCGCTGCTGGGGCTGGGCGCCCAGCAGGTGAAAGCTACCACTGCCATCGGTGTGCAGGCCCAGGTCGATGAGCGTGCCCATGGCGTCGAATTCGGCTTCGGCGTCGCGCTGCAGCAGCCAGCGCCCCTGGGCGTTTTCCACTACCACGGTGCTGCCTTGGCCGGCCCACCAGCCGCGGTGGCCGTCGTAGTCGAAGCTCAGCGCGGCCTGCACCAGGCCGAACAGGCCGATGTCGGCGGCGGCATTGGCCCGCAGCAGCAGGCAGGGCGTGGGGGTGATGCCGCGCAGCATGCCCGCCGTGTCCAGGTGCGGCGGCAGCGGCACCGGGCCCAGAGCGGCCACCAGCGCCGCTTGCTGGCGCTCCAGGCTGGACGCGCCCACGGCAGGGGCTCGCACCAGCAGGGCCAGGGCGGCGGCGTCCACGCCCTCGGCCTGCAAGGGGCCGCACAGCGCCAGCGAGGTGTCCAGGTACAGCGGCGGCGTGTTGACACACAGCCGTGTTGAGGGCTCAGTCAGCTTGGCGCGCAAATGCCACAGCGGCTCGGGGGCCGTGGGGGGGCGCAGTTCCTGCCACTGCCAGTGCACCTGGCGTGCGGGCCCCCACTGCACCGCGGCGTCGGGCTGGCCGGTGCCGTCGTCCAGGAACAGGCGCCCGGTCGCGGCTGCCAATTGCAGGGCCAGCACACCGGCCTGGCCACTGGGCACCACGTCGGCACTGAAGGCGCTGGCGTAGCTGGACAGGCGCGTGGCGCTTTGCAGCGCGCGCAGCAGCTGCAGCACTTCGCGGTCGGCGGCCGTGGCCTGGTCGTACAGGGCCTGGCCCGGCAAGGGGGGCGCGCGCAGCGCCTTGACCCGGGCCCAGCCGCCGCTGCGTTTGCGGTACGAGACCCCGGCTTCCAGATGCAGTAGCGGCGTGGCGCCGCTGGCGCCGTGCACGGCCAGCAGGTAGACCAGCACTTCGGGGGGGATCTCGGCAGGACTGGAGGCCGGCACGGGGCCGGTCCGGGTGTGCTGGATCTGGTCGAGCCAGCCCAGCAGCTTGGCGTCTGCCAGGCGCTGGGCCTGGGCCGCCGCCTCGCTTTGGGCCTGGGCGCGTGCAGCCTGCAGGGCCTCGGGATTGGCCAAGTGGGCTTCGCTGCCGAGGATGGCGCGGCCCTGGTAGGCCGCCTTGATCAGCAGGGCGACCGCGTGTTTGCAGTTGTGCCCCACAGGACAGGAGCAGCGCCCGCCCCAGTGGTGCACGGCGCCGTCCTGCAGCACCAGTTCCACCGACGTCTCATAGGGCTCGCTCTGCGTGCCCTGCACTTCACCCAGCAGCAGCCAGTGTCCGCCTTCGGCCTCGATGTCTAGGTCCAGCACCGCCTGCTGGCGGAAAAGGGCCTGGGCGCGCTGCCAGATGACCGGGTCGCACTGCTTTTCCAGAGTGCGCGGGTTGAACCACAGAAGGGACGGAGCTGCCATGTTGCAAGGAAAATCGGGTTCCGGCCCGCACAAGATATGCACAAGTAGCTATTAAAAACATAGCGACTGGCAGGACTTTGTGCGTAGCCCAAGGGGCGTATTTTCCTCCGGTTTGGTGGACCGGCGTCACTTCGATGAAAAAAGGGGCAGCCCGCTTTGCAGCGGCTGCCCCCTTCTGTTCTGGGTTCCCCGACTTACTCGGCGGCCACCTGCAGCACCAGCTTGCCCTGGTTGGCACCGGTGAAGAGCATGTCAAACGCCTTGGGGAAATTTTCCAGACCCTTCACGATGTCCTCGCGCGTCTTGAGCTTGCCCGAGGCGATCCAGCCGCCCATGACCATGGCGGCTTCCATGGCGCGGTCGTAGTAGTCGGACACCACGATGCCGGTCATGGTGGCGCGGTTCACCAGCAGGGACAGGTAGTTGGCCGGGCCCTTCACGGGCGTGGTGTTGTTGTACTGCGAGATCGCGCCGCAGATGACGATGCGGGCGCCGCGGGCCAGGCGGGTCAGCACCGCGTCCAGGATGTCGCCGCCCACGTTGTCGAAGTACACGTTCACGCCGTTGGGGCAGTGCTGCTTCAAAGCTTCGGCCACGTTCTCGGTCTTGTAGTCGATGGCGGCGTCAAAGCCCAGTTCTTCGACCAGGTAGCGGCACTTGTCGGCGCCCCCGGCGATGCCGACCACGCGGCAGCCCTTGATCTTGGCCACCTGGCCCACCACCGAGCCCACGGCACCGGCCGCGCCCGACACCACCACGGTGTCGCCGGCCTGGGGCTTGCCGGCCTCGAGCAGGCCGAAGTAGGCGGTCATGCCGGGCATGCCCAGGGTGCCCAGGTAGGTGGGCAGGGGCGCCAGCTTGGGGTCGACCTTGGTGATGCCCTTGCCATCGGAGTAGGCGTATTCCTGCACGCCCAACAGGCCGGTCACATGGTCACCGACAGCAAATTTCGGGTTGTTGGAGGCGGTCACACGGCCCACGCCCAGGGCGCGCATGACTTCGTTGATGCCCACGGGCGGAATGTAGGACTTGGCGTCGTTCATCCAGCCGCGCATGGCCGGGTCCAGCGACAGGTACAGGTTTTGGATGACGATTTCGCCTTCCGCCGGGGCGCGCACGGCTTCCTCGGTGCGGTTCCAGTCGCTGTCTTTCACAGCGCCCACGGGGCGGGCGGCGAGGCGGAATTGGTGGTTGGTAGCGGTCATGGGGATGTCCTTTTCAGAAGTGGAGGGGGAGCGCCAAACCGTTTCAGCGCCATGCTTCGCAGTGTAGGAATTGACTTATTGCCTGAGAAGCCTATCGTTTTGCATAAGATAGTTGCTTAATGAGCAACAATTAAGGCTTTCTATGAACCCACAGCGCTTGGCACTGTTCTCGGCCATCGTCCAGGCCGGCTCCATCAGTAAGGCGGCGGTGGGGCTGGGTGCTTCCAAATCGGTGCTGTCACGCCAGCTGGCCAAGCTCGAAGACGAACTCGGTGCGCGCCTGATCCAGCGCTCCACGCGCAAGCTCACACTGACCGAAATCGGCGAACTGGTCTACGCCCAGGCGCAGCGCATCGACCAGGCCATGGCCAACATCGACGAGCTGACCGGCCAGTACCAGAAAGAGGTGACAGGCCGCCTGCGCGTGACCTGCCCGCGGCCGCTGGGCCAGCGTTACCTGGTGCCGCTGCTGGTGGAGTTTGCACAGCGCTACCCCAAACTGGAAGTGTCGCTGCAGGTGGACGACCGCATGGTGGATCTGATTGCCGAAAACATCGACGTCGCCATCCGTGTCGCCCACCTGGAGGATTCGACCCTGGTGGCCCGGCGCCTGGGCGAAAACCCGCGCGTGATGGTGGCGTCACCCGCCTACCTGCAACGCGCCGGGGTGCCGCAGCACCCGGACGACCTGCGCCAGCACGACTGCCTGATCTACGCCAGCGGCGCGCGTGTGTTCGACACATGGAGTCTGGAGGGTGAGGACGGGACTACCGTGCTGCAGGCACCGCACCGGCTGCAGATCAACGACGGCATGGCGCTGGTGGCCGCCGCCTGTGCCGGTGGCGGCGTGCTGGTCATCGACCGCCTGCTGGTGAACGAAGAGCTGGCCAGCGGCGCCTTGGTACCGGTGCTGCCGGACTACCGGTTGCGTGCGGGCCAGCCGATCTATGCCGTCTACCCGGCGCGGCCCTGGCTGGCCTTCAAGACCGCGACCTTCATTGCCTTTCTGCAGGAGCGCTTGTTCGTCTGAAGGATCGTTTTTCTATGCCAAATTGGGCTGTAGCCCGCATAAAAATTGTGCGAGCAGCTATGAAATGCAGAGCGAGTGACGGTAAGAACTGCCAACCTCAGGCCGCCGTGGCCTGGGCCAACAGCTGATTGGCAGTGCCGTACAGCAAGGTGCGTGGCAGCAGGCGCCAGCCCGCACTGTCGCGCACGACCAGCGCCGGAACGCCGTCGGTGCGCCGGGCATTCAGCAGCTGGCGTGCCTTCTGCGTGCGGCTGCGTACGGCCAGCACCAGGGCCTCGTCCGGGTCCAGCAGCCGCTGGGCGGCTTGGGCATGGCCCCAGGTCCGCAGCAGGGTGGCCACCGCTTCGCTGGTGCAGGTGTCCTGACCATGCAGGTAGCGTGCCTGCTGCAGCTGCTCCAGCACCGGCAGCTCGGCCGACGGGTCTTCCAGGCCGACGGCCGTGAGGGCCCACGTGGTGGCCGTGGAGTCGAAGGCGCTGCCCGGGCGGTTCAGCACCTGCGCGCGGTAGGCGTCCGAAAACGCTTGGCCGGTGAGCTGCTGGATGCGTTGGTCGTTGGACCAGGCATAGGCGGCAAACTGGGCGTCCATGGTGCGCCCGCTGCCGCTGAACAGGCCGGTGGGGTGCAGCGTGATCTGGACACCGGGGCGCTGCGCGAGCTGGTGCACCACGGGTGCGGCGCCGTAGCACCAGCCGCACAGGGGATCGAACAGGTAGGCGAATTCAGTGGGCATAACAAGTTCCTTGGGCATGGGGCGGTGTTGGTCTTGGCGCCGATCATCGGCCCCAAAAGGCGAGTTTGTCGACCACTTTGGAGGTTGCTTCGCCACCGTCCCGTAGGGAGGGAAAAATCGGTGCATGCCCGCACAAAATATGGACAAACAACTCCTGAAACAATAGCCGATCGACGCCCTGCATCAACCCGACTCAGCCCCGCAACCCGGCCAGCATGGCGTGCAGCAAGACGCGGGCATCGGGCAGGGCCTGGTTCCAGGGGCGGCTGTCGTGGTCCAGCGCTTCCAGCGCGCCGTAGAGCAAGCCCAGGATCAGCCGTGCCCGCAGCCGGGCGTCGCCGCTGGGCATGGCGCCTGCGGCCTGCAGGCCTTCCACCGTGTGCACCATGGCACCCAGGCCCTGGCGTTCGCGGATTTCCAGCCAGCCCTGGGTACCCAGCACGGCCGGTGCGTCGGTCAGGCCAATGCGCCGGGCCTGCGGGTCTTGCGCGGCCGCCAGGAATGCATCCATGCCTGCCAGAAAGGCGTCCCACGGCGTGGCACCGGCCTGCGCGGCCTGGGCCATGGCGGCTTGCACCACGCGCACCAGTGTGGCGTCCAGCTCTTCGGCCACGGCGGCAAACAGGCCCTTCTTGTCGCCAAAGTGGTGGTACAGCGCGCCGGTGGTCACGCCCGCCTCAGCGCACAGGGTGCCGAGCGCCGTTTTCTCGAAACCCAGCGCTCCGAACAGGCGACGGCCCGCGCCGCGCAAGGCGGCCTGCGTGCTTTCTGCATTGGCCTTGCGGCCGTCAATAGTCTGCTGGGATGAAGGGCCTTTGTGCATGGCGCGAAACAAACATAACGTAATTACGTATTCTACCGACTTCCGTGCCGCCCGCATTGCAAATGGGATGTCTGGCACCACCCACTACCAAGGAATTCACCATGGCCCCTCTCGCCCAAATCATCGCCGCTGCCGTCATGCTGCTGCACGTCTACATCTTCCTGCTGGAAACCGTGCTGTTCCGCAGCCGTGGCTACAAGGTGTTTGGCATAACCCCGGACAAGGTGGATACCATGGCGCCGGCCATGTCGAACCAAGGTTGCTACAACGGATTCCTGGCCGCCGCCTTGGCGCTGGGCTTTGTGCTGCCCAATGCCGCAACGGCCCAGGCGTTCACGATCTTTGGGCTGGCGTGCGTGGCCGTTGCCGGCATCTGGGGCGCGTTGACCGTTAGCCGCCGCATCCTGTTCGTGCAGACCGTGCCTGCCGTGCTGGGGCTGGCAGCCTTGGCACTGGCCTGACACCACAACACGCTGGCATGCAGCGGACATAAAAAAAAGGGGCTCGCGCCCCTTTTCCTTTAGTTCGGATTTTTCAGTGTCCCGCGCCCTTGGCCTGCTGGTCTGCGTGGTAGCTCGAACGCACCATCGCACCCACGGCAGCGTGCTTGAAGCCCATCTTGTACGCCTCGGCCTCGAACATCTTGAACACGTCGGGGTGCACGTAGCGCTTTACCGTCAGGTGGGCGGTGCTGGGGGCCAGGTACTGGCCGATGGTCAGCATTTCGATGTCGTGCTCGCGCATGTCGCGCATCACCTGCAGCACTTCCTCGTCGGTCTCGCCCAGGCCAACCATGATGCCGCTCTTGGTGGGGATGCCGGGGTGCTGGGCCTTGAACTTCTTCAGCAGGCCCAGGCTGAACAGGTAGTCGGAGCCGGGGCGCGCTTCCTTGTAGAGGCGCGGCGCGGTTTCCAGGTTGTGGTTCATCACATCGGGTGGTGCGGTGGCCAGGATGGCCAGCGCCTTGTCCAGGCGGCCGCGGAAGTCGGGCACCAGCACCTCGATCTGGGTGGCGGGCGAGAGCTTGCGGATTTCTGAAATGCAATCCACATAGTGCTGGGCACCGCCATCGCGCAGGTCGTCGCGGTCGACGCTGGTGATGACCACGTACTTCAGTTTCAGGTCGGCCACGGTCTGGGCCAGCTTGAGCGGCTCGTTGGTGTCCAGCGGGTCGGGGCGGCCATGGCCCACGTCGCAGAACGGGCAGCGGCGAGTGCATTTGTCACCCATGATCATGAAGGTGGCGGTGCCGTGACCGAAGCATTCGCCGATGTTGGGGCAGCTGGCTTCCTCACACACCGTCACCAGCTTGTTCTTGCGCAGCACGTCCTTGATCTCGTAGAAGCGCGTGGTCGGGCTGCCGGCCTTGACGCGGATCCAGTCCGGCTTCTTCAGCACTTCACCCTGCTGCACCTTGATGGGGATGCGGGCCAGCTTGGCGCCAGCCTTTTGCTTGAGGGTGGCGTCGTATTCGGCGGCGCTCTGCGCTTCGCGGATGGTGTTCTCGGGTGCGGTGCTCATGGCGGTTCAGGGTGCGAGGTAAGAGGCGAGCTTTTGGCCCAGGATGTCGGCGGCATCCTGCCACGCGACCTGGACGCCGATTGTAGAAAGGTCAACCGTGCGCAGCCCGTTGTAGCCGCAGGGGTTGATACGCAAGTAGGGTTCCAGGTCCATGGCCACGTTCAGGGCCACGCCGTGGTAGGTGCAGTTGCGGCTGATCTTGATGCCCAGTGCGCCAATCTTGCCCAGGCCGGTGAAATCGGGCTCCAGCGCTTCGCTGCCGGGCACTTTCTTCTGCGGCCGCTGCGGCAGCGGCGTGTGGCCAAACGGATCATCCAGGCGCACGTAGATGCCCGGTGCGCCGCCCACGCGGTGGCCGGTGACGCCAAAGTGCAGCAGCGTGCGGATGACGGCCTCTTCGATGCGGTAGACGTATTCCTTCACGAAGTAGCCGGCGCGCTGCAGGTTGATGAGCGGGTAGCCCACCACCTGACCGGGGCCGTGGTAGGTGACCTGGCCGCCGCGGTTGGTCTGCACCACCGGAATGTCGCCGGGCAGGAAGATGTGCTCGGGCTTGCCCGCCAGCCCCTGGGTGAAGACCGGTGGGTGCTCACAAATCCATAGCTCATCACGCACATCCTGTGCGGGCTCGCGGCTTCTTTGGCTGGTAAATGCCTGCATGGCGGCGTAGGTGGGCGCATAGTCCACCCGGCCGAGCTGCTTGACGACGATGTCCATGTGCAGGCCTTACAGCACGACCTTGACCATCGGGTGGGTGGACAGCGTACGGTAGAGCTCGTCCAACTGTTCGCGGCTGGTGGCGGTGATGGTGATGGTCACGCCCAGGTACTTGCCGCTGCTGCTTTCACGCAGCTCGACGGTGGCGGCGTCGAACGTGGGGTCGAATTCCTTGGCGATGGTGGTGATGGCATGCACCAGTCCGTCCACGCGTTCGCCCATGACCTTGATGGGAAAGCGCGAGGGGTATTCGATGAGCGATTCCTGGCGCGACTGGCCGGAGCCGGAGGTGGGGGTGTTCACTATGGGGTCCTTGTATGGGAGGCAGCCAGCGTCAGTCTTGACCGCTGGCCTCGCGGTAGGCCGCGTACAGAGCTTGGTAGATGGGGCCGGGCACACCGTTTCCAACCGGGGCGCCGTCGAGCCGGGTGATGGCCAGCACTTCACGTCCGGCCGAAGACAGCAGCAGCTCGTCAGCCTGGCGAACTTCGTCGCGGGCTATGGGGCGCAGGGTGAACGGGATGTTCAGCGCGGCACAGGTTTCTTCGATGAAGCCATAGCGCACGCCTTCGAGCACCAGCTGGTTTTTCGGCGGTCCGAAGACCTGACCGTCCTTCACCACCCAGATGTTGCTGCTGGCGCCTTCGCTCAGGAACCCGTCGCGGAACATCACCGTTTCCGCCGCACCAGCGTCGACGCTGATCTGGCGTGCAAACACCGCGCCCAGCAGGCTGGTGCTCTTGATGTGCGCCATTTCCCAGCGGAAATCATCGGCCGTCACACAGGCCACACCCTGGGCCCGCTGCGCGGGGCTGGGCAGCGCCAGCGTGTTGACCATGGCGAACACGGTGGGCGTGAGGCTCGGCACCATGGCGTGGTCGCGCAGGGCCACGCCGCGCGTGACCTGGAAATACACCATCTGCGCCATTTTTGGGTCAAATTGGCCATTGGCCCGTATGTAATCTGCATGGGCAGCTAGCAAATTGGTAGCAATTCCAAGCAGATCGGTGGCCGTCATGGCCAGATCGATGCGCACATGCTGCAGGCTGCGTTGCAGGCGTGCCATGTGCTGCGCAAAACGGAACGGGCGCCCGGCATAGACCGGCACCACCTCGTAAATGCCATCGCCCAGAATGAAACCCCGGTCCATGACGCTGACCTGGGCACGGTCGATGCTCGTGTATTCACCGTTCAAATAGCATGGCAGGGCGGGCAGCTGGGACATCCTCCGATTATCGCCGCCCCTACTTTCTGTTGTCCCGCGCAGGGACGCTGCGGGGCCGCGTCAGACTGGCAGTTCGAGGTAGTGCTGCGCCAACGCTTCGAACGCGGCCAGGTCCGGGTCGATGCCGGTTTCCTCGCGCAGGATGGCGGCTACGCGCGGGGCCAACTGGGCCGCCAGGCGCGCGTCCAGGAACAGCAGCCGGGCGCGCCGTGCCAGCATGTCCTCGACCGTGATGGCGTACTCAAACCGTGCGGCAAAGCGCACCATGGCTTCCGTGAGCCCCGGTGCCAGCTCGACGTCGGCGCCGGGCAGGGCGGCCACGGCGGGGGCTTCACTGCCATAGGAGTGCAGGCCCGGTGCGTCGCACAGCGGATGCACGGTGGCGGTGTCCACATCGCCGCCGACCAGTGGCAACTGCACCGTCACGCCCTTGGGGCGGTTTTCGATCAGGTAGCGGTTGGCGCAGGCGTCGAGCACGTCCTCGGCCATGGCGCGGTAGGTGGTCCACTTGCCGCCGGTCACGGTGACCAGGCCGCTGCGGCTCACCAGCACGGTGTGCTCGCGGCTCAGGCCCTTGGTGTTGTCGCCGTCGTCGTCCTGCGGCTTGACCAGCGGGCGCAGGCCCACCCATACACTTTTCACATCGGCGCGGGTGGGTGCACGGCGCAGGTAGCGGGCCGATTCGCTCAGTATGAAGTCCACTTCTTCCTTGAAGGGGAGTGGTTCGCGCGCCAGGTCGTGGCGCGGGGTGTCGGTGGTACCCAGGATGACCTTGCCGAGCCAGGGCACGGCAAACAGCACGCGGCCGTCGGCGGTCTTGGGCACCATGAGGGCTGTGTCGCCACCGAGGAATTCGCGGTCCACCACCAGGTGCACGCCCTGGCTCGGTGCCACCATGGGCTTGGTCGGGCGGCGACCGTCGTGGGCATTGGCGGTGCCGTCTTTCTCACGCAGCGCGTCCACCCAGACGCCGGTGGCGTTGATGACGCAGCTGGCCGCAATCTGGAAGCTTTCGCCGCCCAGGGTGTCCTGGCACTGCACGCCGCAGACCTTGCCGTCGGCATAGAGCAGGTCGGTGGCCTGGCAGTAGTTCACCAGTAGGGCGCCTTGTTCGACCGCGGTGCGGCCGATGGCCAGGGCCATGCGCGCGTCGTTGAACTGGCCGTCCCAGTATTTGACCCCGCCCTTGAGGCCCTCTGGGCGTGCAGTCGGTAGCAAGCCCAATGTCTTCTCGGTGCCCAGGAACTCGGTGCTTCCCAGGCCCGCTTTGCCCGCCAACACGTCGTACATGGTCAGGCCAATGCCGTAGAACGGCGCCTCCCACCAGCGGTAAGACGGGGTGACGAAAGCCAGGGGCTGGGCCAGGTGCGGGGCGTTGCGTAAGAGCGTGGTGCGCTCGTGCAATGCTTCGCGGACCAACGAGATATTGCCCTGCGCCAGATAGCGCACGCCGCCATGGACGAGCTTGGTCGCACGCGAGGAAGTGCCCTTGGCGAAGTCGTGCGATTCGATCAGCACCACCTTGAAACCGCGTGCTGCCGCGTCCAGGGCCACGCCCAGGCCGGTGGCGCCGCCGCCAACCACGGCGATGTCGTACTGCGTGCCTTGGCGCAATTGCGCCAGCAGCGCGGGGCGGGAGGTAGGGGCAGGGGTACGGGGAGTAATCATGGTGACAGTGCGGCAGGTATGTGACGTTCTATTTTATTCGTTATGATTCGTTTTGATATTATTTGATTCCAAATTGTGCGAATACAACGGTGCTGGCTGGTTATCCTACGCTTTTCGCTTAAAAAAGTGCCATGAATCTCAATCCACGCCATTTGGCGCTGCTGGAAGCGGTGCGCAGCAAGGGGTCGGTCAGCGTCGAGCAGCTGGCCCAGATGTCCGGGGTAACGTTGCAGACGGTGCGCCGCGACGTGCAGCGCCTGGCGGACGAGGGATTGATTGCACGCTTCCATGGCGGGGTGCGCGTACCGAACTCGACCACGGAAAACTTGGGCTACCACCAGCGCGAAGGCCTGCATGCAGCGGCCAAAAACCAGATTGCATTGAGCATTGCCCGTGCGATCCCCAATGAATGTTCGCTGATTTTGAACATTGGCACCACCACCGAGGCCGTGGCGCGGGCGCTGTTGCAGCACAAGGGTCTGCGTGTGATCACCAACAACCTCAATGTCGCCGCGATTCTGAGCACCAACCCGAATGCCGAAGTGATTGTGGCGGGTGGCGTGGTGCGCGGGCGCGACCGCGGCATCGTGGGCGAAGCGGCCGTGGACTTCATCCGCCAGTTCAAGGTCGACATTGCGGTCATCGGCATATCCGGCATCGAGAGTGACGGCACGCTGCGCGACTACGACTACCGCGAGGTCAAGGTGGCCCAGACCATCATCACCCATGCGCGCGAAGTCTGGCTTGCGGCCGATGCCAGCAAATTCAACCGCCCGGCCATGGTGGAAGTGGCGAAGCTGGACAGCATAGACCGGCTGTTTACCGACGCCCCGCCGCCCGCTCCGTTCCCAGCCCTGCTGGAAGAAGCCCAGGTGCATTGGGAAGTCTGCAAGGGCTGAGCATCCTTCACATTCAAACAAAGAGGCAAACGCATGACCTACCTGCTGGCCCTGGACCAGGGCACCTCCAGTTCGCGAAGCATCGTGTTCGATGCCCAGGGGCATGCCGTAGCCATGTCGCAGAAGGAGTTGACCCAGCACTACCCGCAACCGGGCTGGGTTGAGCACGATGCGCTGGAGATCTGGCGCAGCCAATTGGCCACCGCGCAGGAGGCGCTGCAAAAGGCCGGTATCTCCGCGACCCAGGTGCGCGCCCTGGGTATTACCAACCAGCGTGAAACCACGGTGGTATGGGACCGTGTCACGGGCCAACCGATTCACCATGCCATCGTCTGGCAGGACCGCCGTGCCGAGCCGGCCTGCGCTGCTCTGCGGGCCCAGGGGCTGGCTGACACCATTCGCGCCAAGACCGGCTTGGTGGTCGATGCGTATTTCTCGGGAACCAAGCTGAAATGGCTGCTCGACAACGTGCCGGGAGTCCGGGCCCGCGCCGAGAATGGTGAGCTGGCCTTTGGCACCATCGACAGCTGGCTGATCTGGTGCCTGACAGAAGGCAAGGTTCACGCCACCGACGTCAGCAATGCGTCGCGCACCATGCTGTTCAACGTTCACACCAACGCCTGGGACGAAGAGCTGCTGCGCGCACTGGACATCCCCAAGGCGTTGATGCCATCGGTGCGGCCTTCCAGTGCGCTCTACGGTGAAACTGCGGCTTCAGTACTGGGTGGCGCCATACCGATTGGCGGTGTTGCCGGTGACCAGCAAAGTGCCTTGTTCGGCCAGGCCTGCTTCAGCGCCGGCATGGCCAAGAACACCTATGGCACCGGCTGCTTCATGCTGATGCACACCGGCGATAAATTCCAGACCTCGGGCAACGGCCTGCTTACCACCAGTGCTGCGCAGGTGGGATTGGCGCCCGAGTACGCACTGGAGGGTAGTGTCTTTGTCGGCGGCGCCGTGGTGCAGTGGCTGCGCGACGGGCTCAACGCCATCAAGGGTAGCAACGAGGTGCAATCGCTGGCGCAAAGCGTTCCCGACTCGGGCGGTGTCATCGTGGTACCGGCCTTTACCGGCCTGGGCGCGCCGTACTGGCAGCCCGATGCACGCGGCACCATCACCGGTCTGACCCGGGGCAGCACACTGGCCCACATCGCCCGTGCGGCGCTTGAAAGCATTGCCTACCAGAGTGCTGCACTGCTGCAGGCCATGAGCCGTGACGCGGTGCAGGCCGGGGCCATGGCTGTGACCGAATTGCGCGTCGACGGAGGGGCCTGCGTCAACGATCTGCTGATGCAGTTCCAGGCGGACCTGCTGGGCATTCCGGTGGTGCGTCCGCAAGTGACGGAAACCACGGCACTGGGTGCGGCCTACTTGGCCGGTCTGGCGACCGGTGTCTACAGCGGGACGGCCGAACTGTCAGGCCAGTGGCGCGCCGAGCGCCGCTTCCTGCCGACCATGCCCCGAAACCGTGCACTGGAGCTGATGCAGCAGTGGGAGCATGCGGTGCGCCAGGCCACTGCGGCCTGAGTCTGACGCGAGTCTTATATAAGACATAAAACAACAAACCTCTGTCCCCCTATTGGCGTCCCCGGGTTTCTACGTATAATCGCGGGCTGTGCAGGAAACACGCCCGGTAACCTGGGTGTAATTCGACTAAGGACAATGGCGCAAGTTGCAGACTCCGGTGAGGAGGAATTCACCCCCCTGACGGCCGAGCAAGCGCAAGCCCTTCGTGAGCAGAATCCCTCGGTATCCCCCTGGTGGGTCGTCTTGGGGCAGGTGGTGGTTGGCGCCATTGTGGTGCTGGCGGCCTGGCTCCTGACGGGTAGCGTGGGTGTTGCCAGGTCGTGTGCTTGGGGTGTTCTGGCGGTTGTGCTGCCAGCGGTCTTGTTTGCACGCGGGTTGACCGGGCAGTTTGCGCGGGCCAATCCAGGTACTGCGGTTGCCAGCTTCTTCGTGTGGGAGTTGGCCAAGATCGTGGTCACGGTGGGCGTGATGTATGCCGCCTACCGGTTTGAGGGGAATTTGAACTGGCTGGCCATGTTGGCGGGCCTGGTGTTGACGATGAAGGTGTACTGGCTGGCGCTGGGTTTCAAGCCCAAGGCAAGTGTGGTACGAAATAAAAACGCCTAACGGCAAAGAGTAAATGCGAGTAACGGATGTCTGAACACGCAGCGCAACAGGGCCCCACCGCAGGTGAGTACATTGGGCACCATCTGACCCACTGGCAAACCGGGCATCAATCGGGAGTGATTGATTTCTCTGTATACAACATCGATTCGATCATCTGGTCGATCTTTGTGGGTGTGTTGGGTTTGTTTGTCATGTGGCGTGTTGCCCGCAGTGTGACGGCAGGTGTTCCGGGGCGCATGCAGGCGGCTGTCGAGATCCTGCTGGAAATGGTGGATACGCAGGCGCGTGGCATCATTCACAATGCCGAGTCGCGCAAGTTTGTGGGTCCTTTGGCCTTGGCAGTGTTTGTCTGGGTTTTGCTGATGAACTCCATGGACTTCTTGCCTGTCGATCTGATTCCTTTGGTTTGGCAGATGATCTATGGTGCTGCAGGCCATGATCCGCACCATGCCTACATGCGTGTGGTGCCGACCGCCGATCTGTCGACTACCTTGGCCATGTCCACTGGTGTGTTGCTGGTCTGCTTGTACTACAACATCAAGATCAAGGGTGCTGGTGGCTGGGCGCACGAGTTGGTGACCGCCCCGTTCGGTACCAGCAAGAATCCTCTGTTTGCCTTGATTTTGGGTGTGCTGAACTTCGGCATGCAATTGATTGAGTTCACCGCCAAGACCGTTTCGCACGGCATGCGGTTGTTCGGGAATATGTACGCTGGCGAGCTGGTGTTCATGTTGATTGCGCTCATGGGTGCAGTCGGTTTTGGGTCGGCTACGGGCGTCGTTCTGTGGTTGGGGCATGTGCTGGCGGGTGCTGGCTGGGCAATCTTTCACATCCTGATCGTTGCTCTGCAGGCGTTCATCTTCATGATGCTGACCTTGGTGTATGTGGGTCAGGCCCACGATCACCACTGAGTTTTGTCAGTTTGTTTTTTGTTTTCTTGTTAACTTAAATCCATAGGAGCTCTAAATGGAACACGTTCTTGGTTTTGTCGCTTTGGCTGCTGGTCTGATCATTGGTCTGGGTGCTATCGGTGCCTGTATCGGTATCGGCATCATGGGTAGCAAGTACCTTGAGTCTGCTGCACGTCAGCCAGAGCTGATGAACGAACTGCAAACCAAAATGTTCTTGTTGGCTGGTCTGATCGACGCTGCGTTCCTGATCGGCGTTGGTATCGCAATGATGTTTGCCTTCGCCAACCCCTTCGTGCTGAAGTAATACTTTCGCCTTTCCTTACCTAGAGAGGTGTTGTTGTGAGTATTAACGCAACATTCTGGGCACAGATGGTGGTATTCGCCATCTTGGTGCTCTTCACGATGAAATTCGTGTGGCCGCCGATCACCAAAGCGCTCGACGAGCGCGCCGCAAAAATTGCGGAAGGTCTGGCTGCTTCCGATCGTGCCAAGGCTGAGTTGTCTGCCGCTAACAAGCGTGTGGATGATGAATTGGCCAAGTCGCGCACCGAAAACGCTGCGCGCCTGGCCGATGCCGAGCGCCGTGCGGTGACCATTGTGGAAGAAGCAAAGGCCAAGGCAACCGAAGAGGGCAACAAAATCATTGCTGCCGCCAAGGTTGAAGCAGAACAGCAGACTGTGAAGGCGCGCGAGGCGCTGCGTGAACAGGTTGCTGCATTGGCTGTCAAGGGTGCCGAGCAGATTCTTCGTAAGGAAGTGAATGCTGGTGTGCACGCTGACTTGCTGAGCCGCTTGAAGACTGAGCTGTAAGAGGACGCTATGGCTGAACTTGCCACAATCGCCCGGCCCTACGCAGAAGCCTTGTTCAAGGCCTCTGCGGCCGACCTGCCTGCCGTTGCTGGCTGGCTGGATGAGCTTGCTGAAATTGCCAAAAATGAGCAGTTGCAGCAGTTTGCCAACAATCCCAATGTCAAGGCCGAGCAGGTCTTTGACTTGGTGGTCGGTGTGGCGAAATCCCCTTTGGGAGATCGCGCTAAGAATTTCTTGCGTACCGTGATCGACAATGGTCGTGTCGCCGTTTTGCCGGAAATCGCAGTGCAGTTTCGCGCCTTGAAAAATGCGCAAAGCGGATCATCCGATGCGGTGGTGTTCAGCGCATTCCCAGTAGATGCATCGGCCTTGGCCGAAGTGCAGGCAACGCTCGAAAAGAAGTTTGGTCGCAAACTCAACCTCACCGTTGATTTGCAGCCCGATCTGATTGGCGGCATTCGCGTGGTGGTGGGTGATGAGGTGCTCGACACGTCCGTCAAAGCCCGTCTGGAACAAATGAAAGTGGTGTTGACAGCCTGAGGCGCAAGCCCTTGCTGTTAACCAAAACAAGGAAAGAAGGAAAGAGTCATGCAACTCAATCCCGCAGAAATTTCTGAACTGATCAAGAGCCGTATCGAAGGCCTGTCCGCCAGCGCCGACGTTCGCAATCAGGGCACCGTGGTTTCGGTGACCGACGGTATCGTGCGTATCCACGGCCTGTCCGACGTGATGCAGGGCGAAATGCTCGAATTCCCCGCTGGCAGCGACGGTCTGCCCACCTTTGGTCTGGCTTTGAACCTGGAGCGTGACTCCGTGGGCGCCGTGATTCTGGGTGAGTACGAGCACATCTCCGAAGGCGACACCGCCAAGTGCACCGGCCGCATTCTGGAAGTGCCCGTGGGCCCCGAGCTCAAAGGCCGCGTGGTCAACGCGCTGGGTCAGCCGATCGACGGCAAGGGTCCGATCAACGCCAAGATGACCGACGTGATTGAAAAGGTGGCACCTGGTGTGATCGCCCGTAAATCCGTGGACCAACCGATGCAGACCGGCCTGAAGTCGATTGACTCCATGGTGCCCGTCGGTCGTGGCCAGCGCGAACTGATCATCGGTGACCGCCAGACCGGCAAGACCGCTGTCGCCATCGATACGATCATCAACCAGAAGGGTCAGAACATGACCTGTATCTACGTTGCTATCGGTCAAAAGGCTTCTTCCATCAAGAACGTCGTGCGTGCCCTGGAGCAAGCCGGCGCCATGGAATACACCATCGTTGTGGCTGCTTCGGCTTCCGAATCGGCTGCCATGCAGTACGTGTCGGCCTACTCCGGCTGCACCATGGGTGAATACTTCCGCGACCGCGGCGAAGACGCCCTGATTGTGTACGACGACCTGTCCAAGCAAGCTGTGGCCTACCGCCAGGTTTCCCTGCTGCTGCGCCGTCCCCCAGGCCGCGAAGCCTACCCCGGTGACGTGTTCTATCTCCACAGCCGTCTGCTGGAACGCGCTGCCCGCGTGAGCGCCGAGTACGTCGAAGCCTTCACCAAGGGTGAAGTCAAGGGCAAGACCGGTTCGTTGACTGCTTTGCCGATCATCGAAACCCAAGCTGGTGACGTGTCCGCTTTCGTTCCGACCAACGTGATTTCCATCACCGATGGTCAGATCTTCCTGGAAACCTCGTTGTTCAACGCCGGTATCCGTCCCGCCATCAACGCCGGTATCTCGGTGTCGCGTGTGGGTTCTGCAGCACAGACCAAGGTTGTCAAAGGCCAGTCCGGCGGTATCCGTAACGACTTGGCCCAGTACCGTGAACTGGCTGCCTTTGCGCAGTTCGCTTCCGACCTGGACGAAGCCACCCGCAAGCAGCTCGACCGCGGTGCCCGCGTGACCGAGCTGCTGAAGCAAAAGCAATACAGCCCGCTGTCCATCAGCATGATGTCCGCTTCGCTGTTTGCTGTGAACAAGGGCTTCATGGACGACGTGGACGTCAAGAAGATCCTGTCGTTCGAACATGGTCTGCATGCTTACCTCAAGGACAAGCACGCTGCCCTGTTGGCCAAGGTGGAAACCACCATGGCCTTGGACAAGGAAGCAGAAGCCGAGTTGCTGGCAGCTGTCGGTGCCTTCAAGAGGACGTTTGCTTGATTCGGAAACGTAAGACTTTCACGTCTACATCAAACTACGAATCCGTCTAAGCAAAAGGGGCTACTATGGCATCAGGCAAGGAACTACGCACCAAGATCAAATCGGTGGAAAACACCAAGAAGATCACCAAGGCCATGGAAATGATTTCCGTGTCCAAGATGCGTAAGGCACAGGAGCGCATGCGCTCAGCGCGCCCTTACAGTGAGAAGGTGCGCTCAATCGCTGCCAATTTGGGTAAAGCCAATCCGGAATACGTGCACGCCTTCATGAAAACCAACGACGCCAAGTCGGTGGGAATGATTGTGGTGTCCACCGACAAGGGTTTGTGCGGCGGCCTGAATACCAACCTGTTTCGTGCAGTCACCAGCAAGTTGCGCGATGCGCAGGCCGCTGGCAAGTCGGCACAGACAGTGGCGATTGGTAGCAAGGGGTTGGGCTTTTTGGGACGCATTGGGGCGCCTGTTGTTTCCCAGGTGTCTCATCTGGGTGACAAGCCGCATCTAGACAAGCTGATTGGGCCGGTCAAGGTGTTGTTAGACGCCTACGTCAAGGGCGAAGTCAGCGCTGTCTACCTGTGCTACAACAAGTTTGTCAGCACGATGAAGCAGGAGCCTGTCGTCGAGCAACTGCTGCCTTTGTCTGCGGAAAAGATGCAGGAAGAGACCCAGGCAGCAGGCAGTCAGCATGGCTGGGACTACATCTATGAGCCCGATGCGCAAACTGTAATCGACGAGTTGCTGGTGCGCTATGCAGAAGCATTGGTGTTCCAGGCTGTGGCGGAAAACATGGCATCCGAGCACGCAGCTCGCATGGTTGCCATGAAGGCCGCCACTGACAATGCCGGTAACGTGATTGCCGAGCTCAAACTGGTCTACAACAAGACGCGTCAAGCGGCAATTACGAAAGAGCTTTCGGAAATTGTGGCTGGTGCAGCAGCGGTCTAAACGATTTTATTTTTGGAGCAAGAAAAATGGCTCAAGCAAGTGTGAACGCAGGCGTTCAGGGAAAGATTGTTCAGTGTATTGGCGCCGTGGTGGACGTGGAGTTTCCGCGTGACCAGATGCCCAAGGTGTATGACGCGCTCAAGATGGACGGTTCGCCCCTGACACTGGAAGTCCAACAGCAGCTCGGCGACGGTATTGTGCGTACCATTGCTCTGGGTTCTTCCGACGGTCTGCGCCGCGGCATGATCGTCAAGAACACAGCGAACCCCATCATGGTTCCTGTGGGCAAGGCCACTCTGGGCCGCATCATGGACGTGCTGGGCACGCCCATCGACGAGCGCGGTCCTGTGGACCAAACCCTGACAGCGTCCATCCACCGCAAGGCCCCCGCTTACGACGAGCTGAGCCCCTCGCAGGAACTGCTGGAAACCGGCATCAAGGTGATTGACCTGGTGTGCCCGTTCGCCAAGGGCGGTAAGGTCGGTCTGTTCGGTGGTGCCGGTGTGGGCAAGACCGTGAACATGATGGAACTCATCAACAACATCGCCAAGGCGCACAGCGGTCTGTCCGTGTTCGCTGGTGTGGGTGAGCGTACCCGTGAAGGTAACGACTTCTACCACGAAATGTCCGACTCCAAGGTGGTGGTTCAAGAGAACCTGTCCGAGTCGAAAGTGGCCATGGTGTACGGTCAGATGAATGAGCCCCCGGGCAACCGTCTGCGCGTGGCCTTGACCGGTCTGACCATTGCCGAGTCTTTCCGTGACGAAGGCCGTGACGTGCTGTTCTTCGTGGACAACATCTACCGCTACACACTGGCCGGTACCGAAGTGTCCGCTCTGCTGGGCCGTATGCCTTCCGCCGTGGGTTATCAACCTACACTAGCCGAAGAAATGGGCCGTCTGCAAGAGCGTATTACGTCGACCAAGGTGGGCTCCATCACTTCCATCCAGGCCGTGTACGTGCCTGCGGACGACTTGACCGATCCGTCTCCCGCGACCACCTTCGCTCACTTGGATTCCACCGTGGTGCTGTCCCGTGACATCGCTTCGCTGGGTATCTACCCCGCCGTGGACCCGCTGGATTCCACCAGCCGCCAGCTCGACCCCCACGTTGTGGGTGAAGAGCACTACAACACGGCCCGTGCCGTGCAGGGTACGCTGCAGCGCTACCGCGAACTGCGCGACATCATCGCCATCATGGGTATGGACGACCTGGCTCCTGAAGACAAGCTGGCTGTGGCCCGCGCGCGCAAGATCCAGCGCTTCTTGTCCCAGCCGTTCCACGTGGCTGAAGTGTTTACCGGCTCCCCCGGCAAGTACGTGCCCTTGTCTGAAACCATCCGTGGTTTCAAGATGATCGTGAACGGTGAGTGCGATCACCTGCCCGAGCAGGCCTTCTACATGGTCGGCACCATTGACGAAGCGTTCGAAAAAGCCAAGAAGATCTGATCGGCGGTAAATCATGAGCACCATCCACGTTGATGTTGTCAGTGCCGAGGAGTCCATCTTCTCGGGCGAGGCCAAGTTTGTGGCCCTGCCCGGTGAAGCCGGTGAACTCGGTATTTACCCCCGCCATACACCCTTGATCACCCGCATCAAGGCCGGATCTGTTCGCATCGAGAAGGCCGATGGCAGCGAAGAGTTCGTCTTCGTCGCCGGCGGCATTCTGGAAGTGCAGCCCAACTGCGTGACCGTCATGTCCGACACCGCCATCCGTGGCAAGGATCTGGACGATGAGAAGGCCAACGAAGCCAAGGCTGCTGCCGAAGAGGCATTGAAGAATGCCAAGAGCGAAATCGACTACGCCAAGGCCAGCTCCGAGCTGGCCATCATGGCGGCACAGATTTCGGCCCTGCGACGCTACCGCCAGAAGCGCTGAAACGCGCTCCGTTTGGCAACCCCGACAAAAACCGCCCGTGTGGCGGTTTTGTTCTTTCTGAGGCACACTGCACTGACCTTCGCGCGCACCGACATGACCTTTCGCCCGCACCATCGGATGGCACATTCACTCAGCTACCGGGCACCGGCCTGGATGCCTGGCGGCCACATGCAGACCATCTGGCCGGCCTTGTTTTCGAAGGCGGGCGACAAAGAAGCGCTTCGTTTTGAACGCCAGCGTCTGAGTGCCCCCGATGGCGACTTTGTGGATGCCGACTGGCTCCGTGCCCAAGATGCCGCAGCAGCAGCGGGGAGTCGTCCACTGCTACTGCTCTTTCATGGGCTCGAAGGCAGCTCGCGGAGCCACTACGCATTGGCCTTTGCCCGCTATGCGCAGCAGCGGCATTGGGACTACGTGGTGCCGCATTTCCGCGGCTGCAGTGGTGAGCTTAATCGGGCGCCGCGAGCCTACCATTCGGGCGATTTCGAGGAAGTGGGTTGGATACTGTCGCAGTTGACGCAAGGACATGCCGGGCCGGTCTATGCCGTGGGCGTGTCGCTGGGGGGCAACGCATTGCTGCGCTGGAGCCAGGAAGCCGGTGAAGGCGCCGCAGGCAATGTGGCCGCCGTGGTTGCCATCAGTGCACCACTGGACCTGGCAGTGAGCGGTGCCCAGATCGACAAGGGACTCAATCGACAGATCTACGTGCGCAATTTCCTGTCCACCATGCAACCCCGGGCACGGCAAAAGCACGCCCAGTACCCAGGCCTTTTTGATATGCAGGCAGTTAGCCGGGCGCGAAGCCTGTACGAGTTTGATGACGCATTCACGGCACCCTTGCATGGGTTTCGAAATGCCAGTGACTACTACAGTCGGGCCTCCAGCCTGCCAGCGATGCACCGCATCCGCATACCTGCACTGGTCATCAACGCCCTCAACGACCCGTTTGTACCGCCAGCCGCCTTGCCCCGCCCAACGCAAGTGCCAGCGCATGTGCAACTATTTCAGCCCATGACCGGGGGGCATGTCGGCTTTGCTGCGGGTCGGATACCCGGGCACGTGCATGCCCTGCCAGAAATGGTGGGCCATTGGTTGGCCCCATCGGAAGGGATAGGACGGCAGCATGGATGACATTGTCAAGCAGGCCATGGCCAAATGGCCCAACGTGCCGGCCTGCTATGGCTGGCTGGGCTTGGATGCGCGCGGGAATTGGTACATGCGCGACGAGCGTGCGCAACGCAGCGGTAGTTTCGCCAGCGGGCAGCCCGGGGCCAAAGGGGCCGAGCTCAAGCATGACAAGCTGCGCGCCTTCATTGAGCGCAACTACGCGTGCGACGAGCGTGGATGCTGGTATTTTCAGAATGGCCCGCAGCGGGTGTTTGTTGAATTGGAGCAGACCCCTTGGATTTGGCGCCTGCAGCCTGATGGAAAGATCCGCAGCCACAGCGGCATGGAGGCACAAGCAAACGCCGTCCTGGTCGATGAGCAGGGGCACCTTTACCTGCACACGGAATCTGGCTTAGGCATGGTCCACGCGCAGGACATGTGGGATGCCAGCGAACGGATAGAGAAAGAGAACTGGATCTTGGTGCCGGTTCAGCAGTCGGAGCTACCGATGCAGTACGGATTTGTGCGCAGCCCAGAGGCACTCAGCACCGCCGACGTCGGCCAAGCATAAAAAAAGCCAAGTGCCAGGGCACTTGGCTCGCAGTGACAGAAATGTGTTGAATTACTTGGCCGGTGCCTTGGGTTCAGGGAACTTGCCGCCAGCAGCATTGGCCATGTACACCAAGGCACGGGCCACTTCAAAGTCGCTTGCAGCGCCACCACCTTGCGGACCCATGTTTCCTTTGCCCTTCAAAGCCGAATTCAACAAGGCATCAAAGCCACTGGCCAAACGCGGGCCCCAGGCAGCCGCATCGCCAAACTTGGGGGAACCAGCAGCGCCAGTGGCATGGCATGCGCCGCATTGGGCCTGGAAGACCTGTTCGCCAGTGCGAGGTTCCTTATTGGCCTCGGCAAATGCAATCGTGCCCACCTTCTGAATGCGTGCGGCAACGGCATCTTCGGCCATAGAGGCCGTTGGCACCGAGTTACCGCCACCCAGGAAAATGGAGACCAGAACGCCTACAACGACCAAAGGAAGAATGAAGGAACCCAAAACCGAACGCAGCAACTCCAGCGGAGGGCGGCTGGTGGCATGGGAGTCTGTCGAGTGGTCAGAATGGCTCATGGTAGTGTGAATGGGGGGCTGAATGGAAAGCGGAAATTATATCGGGCGCCTCAAATTTCTCAGGACGTACAGCAATTGGTACAGCACAAGCCACGTGAATTCGACCGCACCCCAGGCTAATGCCGCGGGATGCGTATGCGATAATCCAAAAGTGGTGCAACACCACCTACCGTGCGGCTGTAGCTCAGTGGATAGAGTATTGGCCTCCGAAGCCAAGGGTCGTGGGTTCGATCCCCGCCAGCCGCACCAAATCATGTCTGCATGCTACACAATCGGTAGCGTCACAAAGTCTAAACTGACAGGATTCGCGCGCGTGCTGTCCACACGCGTGGAGAACTCCTATGCAGACGATTCTTCGTGTCAGCAACGTTTCGCGAAAGCCAGGCAGGCATCCAGCAGGGCGCCCAATACGGGTTGCACCTGGTGCGCGCGATCTGGCAAATAGCCAAAAGGCATGGACTCCTGCATGTAGCTGCACTGGGTCATCTCCAGCTGCACGGCATGCACTCCTCTATCAGGTTGGCCGTAATGGCGGGTGATGTGCCCGCCCTTGAAGCGACCATTGAGCACCGCGCTGTAGCCCGTGGCTGCTTGGGCGATGCTCAGCAGTTGCTGGGCCAGGGCCGGGTCGCAGCTGGCACCGTCGGCGGTGCCCAGGTTCAGGTCGGGCAGCTTGCCGTCAAAGAAGCGCGGCACCACCGAACGGATGGAGTGTGCATCCCACAGCACGGCCACGCCGTGTGCAGCGCGAATGCGTGCCAGCTCGGACGCTAGCTGGTCGTGGTAGGGGCACCAGATGGCTTCTCGCCGCGCGGAGATCTCGGCCTCCAGCGGCTCCTGCCCCGCCAGGTACAGCGGCGTGTTGGTGAAGGTGTCGAGTGGGCACAGGCCAGTGACGCTCTGGCCCGGGTACAGGCTGGCGCCGTCCGGCGGCCGGTTCAGGTCGATCACGTAGCGCGAATGCGTGGCCTGCAGGATGGAGGCACCCATCTCCTTGGCAAAGGCGTAGAGGATGGGCAGGTGCCAGTCGGTGTCGTGCACCTCGCGGCCCTCGGCGGTCAGGCGCTGGGCGATGGCCGGTGGCACATGGGTGCCCACGTGGGGCATGGAAATCAGCAGCGGTGCCGTGCCCTGGTGAAAGACGAAGGGCGGCAAGGTGGTTTCAAACAGCGGGGTCATGCGTTCTCCAGCAATTGCTCGCGCGCCGCTACAAAATTCGTAGCTGCCTGCGCAATAAATTCGCGGGCCAGGGTCGAATTTCGTTCACAACCTTGGGCCCATACCCGGCCCATGGCCGAAGTGCGGTGGCTGGCGAACACATGGGCAGACAGCATCTCTGGCGCGCTCAAGCCCGCCAGCGCCAGGTGCTGGGCGTCCAGCTCCACAAGGTCGGCTTGTTGGCCCACCGCCAGACCGCCCACGGCGCGACCACTGGCTTGGGCACCGCCTGGCACGGCCTGCAGCGTCATGGCGGTGGCGACTTGTGTGTGCGTTGTGCTTGCCAGCACATTGCGCTGGCGGCGCTGCAGGCGCTGGCCATATTCCAGCAGCAGCAGCTCTTCGGCGGCATTGACCGTGGCATGGCTGTCGGAGCCGATGCCCCAGGCACCGTCGTGCGAAAGCCACGCCGGCATGTCAAAGATGCCGTCGCCCAGATTCGCCTCGGTGCTGGGGCAGATGCCGGCCACGGCACCGCTGGTGGCTGCCAGCCGGTACTCGGCTGCAGTCATGTGGGTGGCATGGACCAGGCACCAGCGTTGGTCGACCGGTGCGTGGTCCAGTAGCCACTCCACCGGGCGCTGGCCGCTCCAGGCCAGGCAGGTATCGACCTCGCCGGTCTGTTCGGCAATGTGGATGTGCACCGGTGCCGTGGCGTCGATGGCATCGAGCCCGGCCAGCACCTCGCGCAAGGCATCGGGCGGTACGGCGCGCAACGAGTGCGGTGCCAGTCCCAGGCGCGCACCCTGCGCATCACACAGGGGCTTCAGGCGTTCCAGCAGACGCAGCATGTTGTCGGTGCTGCGGATGAAACGGCGCTGGCCGTCATTGGGTGGCGTGGCGCCGAAGCCGCTGGTCTGGTACAGCACCGGCAGCAACGTCAGGCCGATGCCGGTTTTCTGGGCGGCGCGCAGCAGGCACTGGGCCAGCGTGGCGTCGTCGGCGTAGGGCGTGCCGTCCTCGGCATGGTGCACGTAGTGGAACTCGCAGACGCTGGTGTAGCCGGCCTGCAGCATTTCCAGGTAGAGCCAGGTGGCGATGGCTTCCAACTGTTCGGGCGTGATGCGGTTGGCAAAGCGGTACATCAGCGTGCGCCAGCTCCAGAAACTGTCCTGCGCCTCGCCACGGTATTCGGTGAGTCCGGCAAAGGCGCGCTGGAAGGCGTGGGAGTGCAGGTTGGGCAGGCCGGGGATGACCGGGCCGTGGGCCTGGGGCGTGCTGCTGTCGGGCGCGCTGTCGGCTTGCACCTGGGTCAGGCGGCCCGAGCCGTCCCATTGCAGCCGCACATTGCGGGCCCAACCGGTGGGCAGCAGGGCATCTTGGGCGAAAAGCGCGTGGGTCATGGAGTCGATTTTTCAGGTTTGGGGAAACACTTTGCCCTGGCGCACCACGGTGTGCACGGGGGCACTGCCAAACCAGTAGGTCAGCTCGGCCGCCTCCTGCACCTTCCAGAGCACAAAGTTGGCGGGCCGCCCCACGGCCAGAATGCCGTGGCTGTCCTGCAGGCCCAGGGCGGCGGCGGCGTGGCGGGTGATGCCATCCAAGGCTTCGGGCACGGTCAGGCGGAACAGGGTGCAGGCCATGTTGGCCATCAGCAGCAGGCTCAAGGCAGGCGAAGTGCCGGGGTTGTGGTCGGTGCTCACCGCCATCGGTATCCCGGCCGCGCGCAGGGCAGCGATGGGCGGCAGGTGGGTGTCGCGCAGAGTGTAGTAGGCGCCGGGCAGCAGCACGGCCACGGTGCCCGAAGCTTTCATGGCGGCGATGCCTTCGGCAGAGAGATGTTCGATGTGGTCGCAAGACAGCGCCCCAAAACGCGCCGCCAAGGCCGAACCGCCCATGTCGGACAACTGCTCGGCATGCAGCTTCACTGGCAAGCCCAGCGCCTGGGCGGCCTGGAACACCTGCTCGGTCTCCTTCAGCGAGAAGCCGATGCGTTCGCAGAACACGTCCACCGCGTCCACCAGGCCCTCGGCCGCCAGTGCGGGCAGCATCTCCTTGCAGACCACGTCGATGTAGTCCTGGCTGCGGCCGGCGTATTCCGGTGGCAAGGCGTGGGCGCCGAGGAAGGTGGTGCGTACCGTCACGCCGAAGGCTTCGCCCAGGCGCCGCGCTACGCGCAACTGCTTGCGCTCGTGTTCCAACGCCAGGCCGTAGCCGGACTTGATCTCGATGGCGCAGACGCCTTCGTTCAGCAAGGCTTGCAGGCGCGGTGCGGCCAGCGCAAAGAGTGTGTCTTCGTCGGCCGCGCGCGTGGCGCGTACGCTGGAGACGATGCCGCCCCCGGCCTTCGCCACTTCTTCGTAGCTAGCACCGGCCAGGCGCATGGCAAATTCGTTGGCCCGCTGCCCGCCGTACACCAGGTGCGTGTGGCAGTCCACCAGTCCCGGGCCCAGCAGCGTGTTTTCAGCGTCGTGCTGCGCCAGCGTGCGGTAGGTGGCAGGCAGGTCTGCGGCAGGGCCGACCCAGGAGATCATGTCCTGCTCCACCACCAGCGTTGCTTCGCCGTCGAGGCTGCTTCCGTCCGCCAGCGCACCGGGCATCAGGCGCACGTTGTGCCAGACGCCGTCGGCGTTTGCTGCGTTCGCTATGGAATCCATAGCTGAATGCTCAATATCCATGAGAGCTGAAGGCACATTTAGCATGTTATTCCTGTCCTGCGGGGCGGATGGCGACGGCCAGCAACCGGGCCTGTGCCGTGCGCGGCTGCAGCTGCCAGGCTTCGAACGGCTCCGCCCACCATACGCCGTGACCGGCGGGGACGTCCAGTGTTTCTTGGAGGCTGGACAACTGCCAGCCGCCTTCCAATACCAGCAGCACCCCGCCCATGGCGGAAGGGAGCGTGGCCGTCCTGTGGTGCACGGCCACGTCGGCGCTGACCACGCCACGGCGTGTCATGACGTTGAAATCGGTGGATTCACCGCCGAGCAGTGTGCAGTCCACCGCCAGGTCACCTGCAAAGGCAAAGGGCTGGGCCGGGGTATCGAGCCGGTGGTCGAAGTGGCCGGGCGCACGCAGCTGCACCCCGTCGCCATCGAGCAGCGCAATGCTGCGGTCGATGCCGGGAAACACCGAGAACGGCCCGCTCTGCACAATGCTGGCAATGCTCACGCGCCAGTCGAAGCGGTCCATGCCCGCACCGGGCGGCTGGCACACCACCTCGCGCGTGCTGCCACCGCCGTTTTTCCACGGCATGCGGGGAAGGTCGGCGATGGCAAAACGTTGCATCATCACTTGATCATCGGCAACTTGAGGCCCTGCTTCTTGGCCGTGGCAATGGCCAGCTCGTAGCCGGCGTCGGCATGGCGCATCACGCCCGAGCCGCAGTCGTTCACCAGCACGCGCGCCAGGCGGTCGCGGGCGGCGTCGGTGCCGTCGGCCACGATGACCATGCCCGAGTGCTGCGAGTAGCCCATACCCACGCCACCACCGTGGTGCAGGCTGACCCAGCTCGCG
Source organism: Rhodoferax sp. (assembly GCA_008015235.1). Classification (GTDB taxonomy): domain Bacteria; phylum Pseudomonadota; class Gammaproteobacteria; order Burkholderiales; family Burkholderiaceae_C; genus Allorhodoferax. The sequence continues at coordinate 50,842 of SSFF01000001.1, forward strand.
CCCCCGGCCGTGTTGAGCAGGGCATTGAGCAGTGGCCAGTCGCTCACGGCGTCGGTGCCATCCTTCATGCTCTCCGTCTCGCGGTTCGGGCTGGCCACTGAACCGGTGTCCAGGTGGTCGCGGCCGATGACGATGGGGGCTTTCAGCTCGCCTTTCTTCACCATCTCGTTGAAGGCCAGGCCGGCCAGATGGCGCTCACCCAGGCCCAGCCAGCAGATACGCGCCGGCAGGCCCTGGAAACTGATGCGTTCGCGCGCCATGTCCAGCCAGCGGTGCGTGTGCTTGTTGTGGGGGAACAGTTCCTTGATCTTGGCGTCGGTCTTGTAGATGTCTTCCGGGTCGCCGGACAGGGCCACCCAGCGGAACGGGCCCTTGCCTTCGCAGAACAGTGGGCGGATGTAGGCCGGCACGAAGCCGGGGAAGTCGAACGCGTTCTTCACGCCCTGGTCGAACGCGACCTGGCGGATGTTGTTGCCGTAGTCCACCGTGGGAATGCCCATGGCCTGGAAGTCCAGCATGGCCTGCACATGCGCGGCGCAGCTTTGTGCAGCCTGGGCCGTCAGCACCGCGTGCTGGGCCGGATCTTTCTGCGCGTCCTTCCACTGGGCCACGGTCCAGCCCATGGGCAGGTAGCCGTTGATGAGGTCGTGGGCGGAGGTCTGGTCGGTCACCAGGTCGGGGCGGATGCCACCGGCCTTGGCGCGCTTCACCAGTTCGGGTAGCACGTCGGCCGCATTGCCCAGCAGGGCGATGGACACGGCTTCCTTCTTGGATGTGTGTTCCTTGATGAGCTCGATGGCATGGTCGATGTCGCGCGCCTGCTTGTCCACGTAGCGGGTGCGCAGGCGGAAGTCGATGCTCGTTTGCTGGCACTCGATGTTCAGCGACACGGCACCGGCCAGCGTGGCGGCCAGGGGCTGGGCGCCACCCATGCCGCCCAGCCCCGCGGTCAGGATCCACTTGCCCGACAGGTCGTTGCCATAGTGCTGACGCCCGGCTTCGACAAAGGTTTCGAAGGTGCCTTGCACGATGCCCTGGCTACCGATGTAGATCCAACTGCCGGCCGTCATCTGGCCGTACATGAACAGGCCCTTGCGGTCGAGTTCGTTGAAGTGTTCCCAGTTGGCCCACTTGGGCACCAGGTTGGAATTGGCCAGCAGCACGCGCGGTGCGTTGCTGTGAGTCTTGAACACGCCCACCGGCTTGCCCGACTGCACCAGCAGGGTTTCGTCTTCGTTCAGTTCCTTGAGCGAGGCCAGGATCTGGTCGAAGCAGGCCCAGTCGCGTGCGGCGCGGCCGATGCCGCCGTACACCACCAACTCGGTCGGGTTCTCGGCCACCTCGGGGTCGAGGTTGTTCTGGACCATGCGGTAGGCGGCCTCGGCAATCCAGTTCTTGCAGTGCAGTTCCGAGCCGCGCGGGGCGCGGATGACACGGGTGGGGTCGATGCGGGGGTCGGTGGATGTGGTCATGGTAGTGTCTCGCGGTAGGCTGTCGATAGCTTGCTAAGTTGTATATACAAATCGTTGAGCGTAATGTATTCCAGCTTTTTTGCGCTGTCAACCGGTGGAGATTTACGAGGTATCGGACAATGCCTGCCATGCCCAATGCACAGCAAAGCCCCTATGAAGCCCTGGGCGGCGCCGACGGCGTGCGCCGCCTGGTGGACCGCTTCTACGCCCTGATGGACGAAATGCCCGAAGCCCATGGCGTGCGCCGGCTGCATCCAGAGAGCCTGGATGACAGCGCCTTGAAGCTGTACGAATTCCTGTCCGGCTGGCTCGGGGGCCCGTCGCTCTACATTGAAAAACGCGGCCACCCGCGGCTGCGTGCGCGCCACCTGCCCTTCACCATCGGCGCCCAGGAACGGGACGAGTGGATGCTGTGCATGCGACAGGGACTGGCCGAACAGGTGGCCGACACCGCATTGCGGGCCGGGCTGGAGCAGGTGTTCCAGCAGATGGCCGACCACATGGTCAACGCCGAGGGCCCGGCGCAGTAAATCAGTGGTGGTGGCGCGCGGTGAGCGTGCTGCCCACCGCTGCGGCAATGGTGCAGGCAATGGCCAGCCACTGCTGGCCATTGAGATTTTCATTGAGCACCAGCATGCCCATGAGCGCGGCCACGGCCGGCTCCAGGCTGGTCATGATCCCGAACACCCCCTGAGGCAAACGTTTCAGCGCCACCATTTCAAGTGAAATGGGGATGGCGCTCGACACCAGAGCCACGCCCAATGCAAACAGCATAATCGAGGGCGAGAACAGGGCTGCACCGGCATGTGCCAGACCGAAAGGCAGCACCGCCAGCGCTGCCGCACTGAGGCCCAGCGCCACCGACTGACCGGTAGGCAGGTGCCCGACGCGCTTGCCATGCACGATATACAGCGCCCAGCTCACTGCAGCGGCCAATGCATAGCCCACGCCCACCGGGTCAAGCGCGCCCGGGGCGGCGTTCCAGGGCAAGATCAGCGCAAGGCCAAGGATGGCCAGCCCGAGCCAGACAAAGTCCACCGGACGGCGCGAACTCCACATGGCCACCGCCAGCGGCCCGGCAAACTCGATGGCCACTGCCAGCCCGAAGGGGATGGTGCGGATGGCCATGTAGAACAGCAGGTTCATGAAGCCCAGCGCCATGCCGTAGCGGGCAATGGACCATGCATCCTGGCGCCGCAGCGTATAGCGCCAGGGCCGGAAAAACAGCAACATGAGCAGGGCAGAAAAGCCCACGCGCAAGGCCGTGGTGCCTTGCGCACCGATCAAAGGGAACAGTTGTTTGGCAAACGAGGTGCCCAGGCCGAGTGCGATCACGGAACCGATCACGGCCAGCAGTGGCACCAGCGGTGCCCATCGGGAATTGGTCATGTTGCACCGATTGTCGGCGATGACCGCGCAGCTTCACAGTGCCAGTGGCTCTGACCACGCGACTGCCAGCGCACCCGCCAGGCAGCGCCAGCATGGTTAGACTTGGGGCCTTCGCTGCATCCCGTGGCATGTGCAAGGCGCTATGTAATTAATAGCTAATTTAGCAATATTCATGCGGGCTACAGTCATACTTCATATGTAAAACCTGCTTAAAGGAGTTCCCATGAGCGTGTACGACAAACTGTCCCAGATGGGCATCACACTGCCCCCCGTGGCTGTCCCCGCCGCCGCCTACGTGCCATTCGTGCAGACCGGCAACCTGGTGTTCCTGTCGGGCCACATCGCCAAGAAGGACGGCAAGCCCTGGGTTGGCCAGTTGGGCAAGAACCTGCAGACCGAAGAGGGCAAGGCGGCCGCACGCGCCATCGCCATCGACCTGATGGGCACCCTGCACGCCGCCGTGGGTGACCTCAACCGCGTCAAGCGCATCGTCAAGCTGATGTCGTTGGTGAATTCCACCGGCGACTTCACCGAGCAGCACCTGGTAACCAACGGCTGCAGCGAACTGTTCGGCGAAGTGTTCGGTCCCCAAGTAGGCGCCCACGCGCGCAGCGCTTTTGGCGTGGCCCAGATTCCGCTGGGTGCTTGCGTCGAGATCGAACTGATCGCCGAATTGGCCTGATTCGCTGGCCGAGGCCGTAGCGCCTGCACGCTGCCACAGGCAAGAGACCCAAGACAGATCAAGGTCTCTTTGCTACACTGATTTGCATTCAAAAAAATGGTGCCCTAGCGCAGACTCTGCGGGAGGAGACGCCAAGCTCAAGTGGCCGACGAGGAGAACACATGAATGCAGTCATCCATTGGCGGTCCTGGTCGATCCAGCGCAAGCTGATCGCTACCTTGGTTTTCTGTCTGGCGTTATTTGCCGTAATTTCCAGTCTGCTCAGCAACTCCATGGCACGCGACGCTGTGGAGAAGCGCATTGCCGAATCCGAGCTGCCCGCGGTGGTCGGCTCCATCCGCGCCGACATACAACGCCAGATTGCTGGGCCGTTGAATGCCGCGCGAACCAATGCCGTGAACCCCTTTCTGCTCGCATGGGAAGCACAGGATCTGCCCGATGCCGGCATAGAAGACTGGAAGCGCCTGGCGCAGTCCGTGCGCCAGCAGCAGGGCGATGCTTCCGTCAGCTGGGTTTCGAAAAAGACCGGGAAATATATGGGCGAGGGCGGCTACGTGCGGGAAGTGACCGACAAGGATGTCTGGCTCCAGGCCTTTCTTGACTCCGGCAAGCCCTACGCCTTGAACCTGGACAAGGACATCAGCAGTACCGCCTTCAAGCTCTTCATCAATGCACGCTTTGACGCTGGCAATGGTCATGTCGGTTCCACCAGCATCGGCCTTTCAGTGGACGCGATGGCCAAGGCGATCCAGCAATACAAGATTGGCGATACCGGCGGTGCATTTCTGGCGAGGGCCAATGGCCAGGTATTGATACACCGCGATGCCGCCATGATGGACGGCAAGCACGACTTGCAGAGTCTGTACGGACTGGATGCCGAGCAGGTCAAGCCTTTGCTGGGCGAACAAACCTACGCGATGCTGGAAGCGGGCAAGCGCCTGATCGTGACCAGCTATGTGCCAGAACTGAATGCTTATGTCGTAGCCGAAGTGAACAAGGATGAACTGTTAGGCCCCATCACCTGGGCCATTCGCCTGGCCGCCGCGATCGGCAGCGCCATCGGTGCTGTGATTGCCTTGGTGCTGGTGGCGGCCGTGGCGCGGGCCGTGGCTGCACCCATCGAACAGGCGGCCAAGCTGCTCGGTGAGATCGCCGATGGCGAGGGCGACCTGACACGGCGCATGCGTGTGACCAGTACCGATGAGATCGGCATGCTGGCCGATGCGTTCAACCGATTCGTCACCTCCCTGTCCGGGACCATTCGCCAGGTGCGCGAGGCTGCGGAGTCGATTGCCGCGTCCTCCACCGAGGTGTCAGCCGGCACTTACAACCTGAGCCAGCGCACAGAACAGTCGGCCAGCGCGTTGGAGCAGACGGCATCGGCCATGGAGGAAATCAGCGACAGCGTTCAAGGCAATGCCAGCTCCGCGGGCGATGCCAGTCGCATGGCCAACGAGGCCAGCGAAGCCGCACAAAACAACGGAGCCGTGGTGCAGCGTGTAGTCGAGGTTATGCAGCAAATCCACAGCAGTTCGGCCAAGGTCAATGACATCATCGGAGTCATCGATGGGATTGCCTTCCAGACCAACATCCTGGCGCTCAATGCGGCAGTGGAAGCGGCACGCGCTGGCGAGCAAGGGCGGGGATTTGCCGTTGTCGCTTCCGAAGTGCGTTCGCTGGCTGGACGCAGCGCCGAGGCGGCGCGCGAGGTACGTGGCCTGATTCAAGCATCAGGCACCCAGGTCGCGACCGGCACGGCTTTGGTCGAAGAGGCCGGTCGAGGCATGGGTGGCCTGCTGCAGTCCGTGGACAAGGTCAATGTTGCGGTTCAGGAAATCAGTCGGTCAAGCGCCGAACAAAGTCGGGGGCTGGCCGAAATCAACAAGGCCATCAGCCAGTTGGACGAGTCCACCCAGCAAAATGCCGCATTGGTGGAAGAGAGTTCCGCTGCCAGCGATAGCCTCAAGGAACAGGCCCAAGTGCTCAAGAACGTGGTGTCCAGCTTCCGGTTGGAATGAGACCCCAGGCCGGACGGAGTGCGGCCAACGATGGACTCAAGGCGGCTCCCGTCAATGCTCGCCACCGCTGCGGCGGCCGAGCTTGCGGTAGAGCGTGGCGCGGCTGATGCCCAGCGCCTGTGCCGCCTGGGCCACGTTGCCACGGGCCTTGTCGATGGCGTTGCGGATCAGCGCCGATTCCACCGCTTTCAGCGGGGCGGCATCGGCCACGCCGACCATGCGCCGGCGTTCCACCCCGGCATCGTGGCTGTGTTGCGCCAGTACCTGCACACACAGGCCACTCCACAGCGGCACCTCGAAAGCCCCCTGCTTGCGCCTTGCGGCGTCAAACAAGGCATCCACGGAAATCCCCAGCAGGTCACTGATGCAGCGGCTACCGGCCGCAGCACCGTGCAGCAGCGGCAGCATTTGGCGTGCCGGTTCGTTGGCGGCCAGCACTCGGCCATCCTGGTCCAGGCCCAGCAGCCCGTCGCCATCGGCACCGAGCATGGCGCCGGGCCAGTTCAGTCGCAGCAGCAGGGCGTGCGGACGCGCCAGCAGCAGCGCGCTCTCCATGCGTCGTGCTGTCTGCAGTACCAGGTGGCGCAGCTCAGGGCGCTCAAAGGTGTCGATGCCGGTCACATCCACCATGCCCAGGCACTGGCCGTCGGGCCCGATCACCGGGGCCCCGGCGCAGCTGTAGGCGGCGTTGGTGTCGAAAAAGTGTTCGCCCCGGTGCAGCCAAACCGGCTGCAACTCACTCAGCGCCGCGCCGATGGCCGATGTGCCGATGGCCGCTTCCGACAAGTCGACTCCGACGCGGGTGATGCGCTCGGCACGCACATCGGCGCGGTCGATAGCGCCGCTGGCCGCAATCACCACGCCCTGGGCATCGGTCAGCAGGGCAAAAAAGCGGGTGTTGGCAATGGCACGGCCCAGTTGTTCCAGCAAGGGCGCGGCACTGTGCAGCAGGTCGTGGTTGGCTTCTTCGACGCGGCGCATCTGGGCGCTGGAGATGCAGTCGAACTCGATGCTGCGCTGCGGGTCCAGGCCCTGGGCCAGGCAGCGCCGCCAGGAGCGTGCAATCCAGCCTTCGACCGTCAGGTCCGCCTGAGAAGCACCGTGCATAACTGCGCGGCGTGCGGCCTCGATCGCCAGCAAGCGGCCCTCACCCGGTGCAGGGTGCAGGAGGGGGGCGGCGGCAGACGCGGACATGGTCGGTTGCAGTGGGGGGAGCTACATTGTGCGACGGAACCCTGGAGCTGTGAACTGTCTCAATTTGAGAATTTTTGGGAGCCTGCAGTCCAATTGCGGGTTAACCCTAAAGCCAAAAGGGTTGGCAAAAACAAGAATGCCTAGGCAAAGCATTTCATAAGCCTTGTGCGCGGGCAGCACCGCCGCACCATCCCAAGGAGACGTTCATGCAGAAAACCTTGCATATCAACCCTGACAAGTGCACGGGTTGCCTGCAGTGCGAAATGGCCTGCGCCTACGAGAACCATGGCACCTTTGCCACGGCCAAGTCCCGCATCAAGGTCTTTGACTTCCACCACACCGGCAAGAAGGTGCCCTACACCTGCACCCAGTGCGACGAGGCTTGGTGCCTGCACGCGTGCCCCGTGGAAGCCATCACCGTGGACAAGGCAACCGGCGCCAAGGTGGTGAACGAATCCACCTGCGTGGGCTGCAAGGTCTGCACCATTGCCTGCCCGTTCGGCACCATCAATTACGTGGTCGACACCGGCAAGGTGCAGAAGTGCGACCTGTGCGAAGGCAGCCCGGCCTGTGCCGACGCCTGCCCCACGGGCGCCATCACCTTCATCGACGCCAACTGGACCGGCCTTTCCAAGATGGAACAGTGGGCCGACAAGCTGGGCAACCAAACCTCTGCTGCATAAGGAGAAACAGTCATGACATGGGCAGGAAAAATTCTCCGCGTGAATCTGAGCAAGGGCACCGTCACCAGCGAACCCTTGAACATGCAGTGGGCGCGTGACTACATCGGTTCGCGCGGATTGGGCACCAAGTACTTCACCAACGAGGTGGACGCCAAGGTCGATCCCTTGAGTGCCGACAACAAGATCATCTGGGCCACCGGCCCGCTGACCGGTACCATGGCCTCCACAGGCGGGCGCTACACCGTCATCACCAAGGGGCCGCTGACCGGCGCCATTGCCTGCTCGAATTCGGGCGGCTACTGGGGCGCCGAATTCAAGATGGCCGGCTGGGACATGGTCATCTTTGAAGGCAAGTCGCCCAAACCGGTGTACCTGTATGTGAATGACGACGTGGCCGAACTGCGCGACGCCGGCCACCTGTGGGGCCGCAGTGTGTGGGAGACCGAAGGCACGCTCAAGAAAGAGCTGCAAGACCCGCTGACGCGCATCTCCAGCATCGGCAAGGCCGGTGAAAACGGCGTGCTCTACGCCGCTGTGGTCAACGACCTGCACCGCGCCGCCGGGCGCTCGGGCGTGGGCACGGTCATGGGCAGCAAGAACCTCAAGGCCATCGCCGTGCGTGGCACCAAGGGTGTGGGCAATGTCCGCGACCCCAAGGCCTTCTTCGAAGCGGTCAAGGCCAGCAAGAAGGTGCTGGCCGACAACGGTGTCACCGGCACCGGCCTGCCGGCCATGGGCACCCAGGTGCTGATGAGTGTCATCAACGAAGTGGGCGGCCTGCCCACCCGCAACCACCAGGATTCGCAGTTCGAAGGCGCCAAGGACATCGGCGCCGAAGCCATGGCCACGCCGCGTGCCACCGACGGCAAGAAGCACCTGGTGACCAACCAGGCCTGCTTCGGCTGCACCATTGCTTGCGGGCGTATCAGCAAGATGGACGAGACCCATTTCACCATCGAGACCAAGCCCCAGTACCGTGGTGCCAATGGCGGCCTGGAGTACGAAGCGGCATGGGCACTGGGTGCGGCCAATGGTGTCAACGACCTCGAATGCCTGCAGTACGCCAACCTGCTGTGCAACGAAGAAGGCATTGACCCCATCAGCTTTGGTGCCACGGTGGGGGCGGTGATGGAGCTGTATGAAATGGGCGTGCTCACCAAGGAGCAGGTCGGCATAGAAGCCAACTTTGGCTCGGCCCGCGCGCTGGCCTTCCTGGCCGAAGAAACGGTCAACGGTCGCGGCTTTGGCAAGGAAATCGGCCAGGGCTCCAAGCGACTGACTGCCAAGTACGGCCACCCCGACCTGAGCATGAGCTCCAAGGGCCAGGAATTCCCGGCCTACGACGGCCGTGCCATCCAGGGCATTGGCCTGGCCTACGCCACCAGCAACCGTGGCGGCTGCCACCTGCGCGGCTACACCATTGCTTCTGAGATCCTGGGCATTCCGGTCAAAACCGACCCGTTGGAGCACGAAGGCAAGCCCGAGCTGGTGAAGGCCTTCCAGGACGCCACCGCTGCATTCGACTCTTCCGGCCTGTGCATCTTCACCACCTTTGCCTGGGGTTTGCAAGATCTGGCGCCGCAGATGCAGGGCGCTTGCGACGCCGACTACACCGTGGAAGAACTGGCCAAGATCGGTGAGCGCATCTGGAACATGGAGCGCGAGTTCAACAACGCGGCCGGCTTCACGTCCAAGGACGACAGCCTGCCCAAGCGCCTGACCGACGCCAGCATCGGTGCCGTGAAGACCGGCCCGGCCAAGGGCAAGGTCAACATGCTGGCCGAGATGCTGCCCAAGTACTACGCGGCGCGAGGCTGGGATGCGGAAGGCCGCCCCACCGCGGAAACCAAGGCGCGATTGGGCCTGTAAACGCTGGTCATAACAGGGTTGCGCGGGCTCGTAATGGGGCCTCCGCAACCCTTCTTTTTGGAGACATTGCCATGACCCACCACCTCATTTTGGGCGCAGGCCCCGCGGGTGTGATTGCCGCCGAAACCCTGCGCAAGCACGCGCCCCATGACACCATCACCCTGGTGGGCGACGAGCCCGAGCCACCGTATTCGCGCATGGCCATTCCCTATCTGCTGATGGGCAACATCGGCGAGAGCGGCACCTACCTGCGCAAGAGCGCTTCGCACCTGGCGGATATGGGGATAAAACAGGTGTCCGCCAGCGTAGTATATGTTCATGCAGCTACTAAAAATGTAGCGCTTTCAAGTGGTCAGGCGCTCAACTACGACACCCTGCTGGTGGCCACCGGCTCGCACCCCGTGCACCCGCCCATCCCCGGCATTGACAGCGAGGGCGTGCACACCTGCTGGACGCTGGAAGACGCCCGTGCCATCGCCAAGCTGGCCACCAAGGGGGGGCGCGTGCTGCAGCTCGGTGCCGGCTTCATCGGCTGCATCATCATGGAAGCGCTGGCCGCACGTGGCGTGAAGCTCACCGTGGTGGAAATGGGCGACCGCATGGTGCCGCGCATGATGGGCCCCACGGCTGGCGGCATGATCCGCGACTGGGTCGAAGCCAAGGGCGTGGAGGTGTTCACCTCGACCAAGGTGGAAAGCGTCACCGCTGGCAAGCCCTTGCAGGTGAAACTGTCCAACGGCAAGACCATGGAGGCCGACCTGGTCATCAGCGCCGCCGGTGTGCGCCCGGCCATTGGCTACCTGAAGGATTCCGGCATTGCCTGCCTGCTGGGCGTGCTCACCGACGAGCACCTGCAGACCAATGTGCCCGGTGTGTTTGCAGCGGGGGACTGCGCCGAAGCCTTCGACAAGGTTTCTGGCCGCACCATCGTGAGCGCCATCCAGCCCAATGCCGCCGAACAGGCCCGCGTGGCCGCGCTCAACATGCTGGCGTTTGCCCAGGGCAAGCCCATGAGCGCACAGCTCAAGGGCGTCACGCAAATCAACGTGCTCGACACCCTCGGGCTGATCTCGGCCAGCTTTGGCGACTGGCAGGGCCGCCCCGGCGGCGAGCATGTGGAGCTGACCGACCAGGCCGCGCAGCGCCACCTGAGCCTGCAGTTCCAGGACGACGTGCTGGTAGGCTGCAACAGCGTGGGCTGGACCCAGCACGTGGGCGTGATGCGCGGGCTGGTCGAAGGCCAGGTGCGCTTGGGTGAATGGAAAGACACCTTGCTGAAGGAGCCTACGCGGCTCATGGAGGCGTATCTGGCCTGCGCGCAGGGACAAAGCGGCTGGTCCGGTGCACAGGACGCCCGGCGTCGATAAAGTGGCTCCATGCAAGTCACGCTGAAACTCTTCGCCTCGCTCACCGAGTACCTGCCGCCCGAGTCCAAGTACACCAACATCACGACGCTGGACCTGGCAGCGGGCACCACCATCGCCCAGGTGGTGGACGCCCACCAGCTGCCGCCGAAGTGGGTGCACCTGGTGCTGGTCAACGGCGTCTACATCGCCCCGGAAAAGCGTGCGACGCATGCGCTGGTGGAGGGCGATGTGCTGGCCATCTGGCCCCCGATTGCGGGGGGCTGAGCAGATGCAAAGCCACTACGCCGAGCGCTTCGAGCGCGAAATGGGCTGTACCGAGGACGAGTGGTTGCGCTGGCTGCCTGGTGCCATCGGTGACCACTTCTGGAAGCTGCAGCAAGGCAGCGCCGGGGTGCGCATCGGCGACGGTGCGCTGGGCCTGAAATGGCACCAGGGGGAGAAGCGCGAAATCGGGCTGGTGCGCATGCCACGCCTGGTGGTGCAGTTTCGCTTTGCGGGTGTCGATGACGAAGCACGCCACGCCTTCATGACGCGCTTCGACTTGTTCATGCAGCGGGGTGGGGGGTAGCGCATGAGTGATCGATGGCATGCATCGACATAACTACGAAAACTCGAAACTGAGGTTCTGTAAGGATTCAGGTATCGGTCGCGCAATCGACCATACTTTTTCCTGCATTGTTCCTTGACCGACGAAAGCTTCAACCGTCGAGTTAATGAATCGCAGTTTTGCTGCGTTGTGTTCTTGGTTCGCGAACAGCTGGGCGCAACGGTCCTTCACCAGTTGCAAGCCTGGCTCCGGGTTCACAAAAACGATTTCCCGAAGTGAGTAGTTGTTTTGCAGCCCCGCAGCCAAAAGGTACTTGAAGTGCAAATCGGTCGGAGGAATTGAAAACCCGATGATCACCACCCTGGTCGCGTTTTCCAATGCTTTGAGTGAATGACTCCAGATGTGATTGAGCGCGCCGCGAGAGTCCTTTTTCCAGGTTGGCGGAACAAGATATGGGATCAATCCCTCAGCCACTACGTGACGGTAGCTGTCGAATACCTGGACCTCGGATCGCTTGCCTTTGGGAATGGCCCAATTGGTTGATCCGTGCAGTTTTAGAACTTGTATCGATGCAGAGGACTTCGAGCTTACGGACCCTTCGAAACCCAACGAGAATTGCGCGCCGATCTCGTTGAGCGCGTCTTCGACGATGGTGTCGTAATTGAATGTAATGAAAGTGTTTTCAATGCCTTCAGTACCAGTCCGGTCACCAATGAGTGCACGGACGATGTACTCATAGGCTGGTACGCGTTGGGAGCCTTGCCAATATCCATCGGTTTGTCTCGGTTTCCCCCATCCGCCAATACCTGCAAATGCATCATCCGCTGCATGAAAATCAGCTGACATGGATTTCTTTGCATGAAAGCTGTAGTCCAAGGTGGATGCAATGGCTAGGCGAATGCTTTCTTCATGGGTGTTGGTGGACGCCGAGGCAAGGCTGAAAAGTTCCTCAATGTTTTCAAGATCCACCTGTACGCGGTATGCCGCCGAGGATGCTTTCATTCGGAAGCCAAGGACTGCGCGAATTGCATCGCATTCCTGCCGATGATTGTTCTGTGCGTGGTATTCGAGTGCATCACGCATCTGCATCATGAAATCACTGATCAGTGGAAGCCCTCGCAATCGTGAAAAACCTGCCCCCAGGATATACACGTTGTGGTTGTTGTGCAGGTCGTTTGTGATTTCCATACGCTCCTCCTTAGGAGGAGTTTAGCCAGCATTGTTTGTTGGATCGGAAGCGTTCTGGCGACTTGTTAGATAAATGCAGCGCGCCGTGCCGCCTGCGTCACACCCGCGTAGCCCCAGTCTCCAGCCGCCAGCTCGCGCACGATGACATAGCTGGCATCTTCGAGCGGCAGGCCCTCGCCCAGTTGCGCTTCCAGCTCGGCGTAGGCGGCGGCGATGAACGCCTCTTTCTCGGCAGCGGTGTTTGTGCCCGCCGTGATGCTGATCTCCAGCAGCGCGGTGGGGCGCTGCAGGGGCTGGCTGCCCACAAACCAGCGTGCCGCAGGCAGGTCTTCGATGACCACAGCCGTCACCTCGGCACGCTTGCGCAGGTGCAGGGTGCTCAGGCGGGTCAGTGCCTGGGCCAGCTGCTGGTAGCGTGGCGGGTTTTGCAACGGGGCGACTTTCAGGACCAAGGTTGGCATGCTCAGACTCCGGGTGTGAGGTGGGGCAGGGAGGTGCGGCGCCGTGCCACGGCACGGGAAAGGGGCCGTACGCTTCCGAAAGCGATTGTCAGCACCCTGCGCCAGAAGGTGGACATTGCTTCCCGGCGCAGTGCGTGGGCCTGTGCCTTGGCCTGGTCGTGACGGTGGGCGTGGTAGGTAGCGCTGTGGTGTTCGCAGTGCATGGTTTTCTCCGGTTGGATGCGGTGGTATGAACTCTATTCATGCATCCGATTGATGGAAATAGCCAAAAATACAAATTGGTTTTGCACTAATTGCAAAGCAAGACCACAATCCGCGCATGCAATTCCATTTGGATGACGTCGCACTTTTCACCCGCATTGCCGAGCTGGGCACCCTGTCGGCCGCCGCACGCGAGCGCAATGTGCCGGTGAGCCAGGTCACCCGGACACTGACCCGGCTCGAAGCTGCCTGTGGCGCGCGCCTGATGCACCGCACCACGCACGGGCTGAGCCTGACCGACGAAGGCGATACCTTCTGGACCTACGCCCGGCGTCTGCTGGACACCACCGCCGAGCTGGACAGCGAACTCAGCGGCAAGCTCCAGGGCCCCAGTGGCTGGGTGCGGGTGAGCGTGAGCCCGGTGCTGGCCGAATGTGTGATTGCCCCCAGCCTCAATGGCCTGTATGCGCGCTATCCACAGCTGCATCTGGACATCAACGCCGACGACCGCATGGCCGACATGGCGCGCGACGGCATCGACATCGCCATCCGCAGCGGCGCACTGCAGAGCGACACGCTGGTGGCGCGACAAATCGGCGAGCATGGGCGCACCCTGTATGCGTCACCGGCGTACCTGCAGTCCTTTGGCACGCCCCGTACGCCGGACGATCTCAAGCACCACCGCCTGGTGGCCAGCAGCTCCAGCCCCAGTCTGAACCGCTGGACACTGGCCGACCCGGCAGGCCCGGCGGCCATGACCATTGCCGGCCACACCCGCACCGACAACACGGCCCTGCTGCTGACGCTGGTGCTCCAGGGCGTGGGCATTGCCCGCATCAACGACCTGTACGCCAAGCCCCTGGAGCGCCAGGGCAAACTGGTGCCGCTCTTGCAGGACTACTTTGTCAGCCCCCGCATCCCCATCTATGCCGTCATGCTGCAGGAGCGGCACCGCCTGCCCAAGATCCGCGCCTGCACCGAATACTGGGCCGAATGCCTGACCGAATTGGGCCGCGTGGCAGACCTGGGGCACGCCTAGCCTGAATCGGCATCCGCATGCGTGCCCAGCCGCTCGAGGCGACGGTCCGTCGGTGCCATTGGAACGCTGCATGCCAAGTCCCGCTCTGCCACGGGGAAGGGTCAGCGGCTGAGGCGAATGCTCAGGCCTTGGGTTCCTTGTATTCCCACCACGGCAGCATCTGCTTGAGCGACAGCACCTGGCCGCAGTCGGCCGGGGCGTGGCCAGGCACGCGGGCCAGGGCCTGCTGCCAGGCTGGGCTTTGCAGGCACGCCAGCAGGGCTTGGGTGGCAGGGCGCTGCAGGGTGCTCTTGAGGCACACCAGGTGGTAGCGCTCCTGCGCCAGCGGAACGAAGTCGAGCCCGGCAGCGCGTGCGGCCGATTCCAGTCCGATACCGGCGTCGCAGTCGCCGCTGGCCACGCGTTGGGCCACCGCGGCGTGGGAGGATTCCGCGCTGTCGTAGCCCACGAGGGCGCTACCTTTGAGGTGCAGCTTGCCCAGCAGTTCGTCCAGCAATACCCGGGTGCCGCTGCCCAGGGCGCGGTTGGCAAAGCGCGCTTTTTTTGCCACCACGTCCTGCAGTGTGAACAGCCCCAGCGGGTTGCCACTGGCCAGCATCAGGCCTTGGTAGCGCCGGGCAAAGCCGATGATCTTGTGCTGGCCCGGTTGCAGCAGCGGCTTGTAGCTGCGCCGTGTGAGCGACTGTGCCGGGGTATCCACCAGGGTGTGGAACCCAGCCATTTCGCAGCGTCCTTCATTGAGCGCACGGATGGCGTCCAGGCTGCCCATGAATCGCACGTCAAGGTGCAGAGCCTGGGCGCTTTGCAGTGCCTGCTCACGCAGGGCCGAGAGGGCATCGTCGTGGCTGGCGTACAGGGTAACGACCTGTACGCTGTCGTCAAAGGCCTGGGCAAAGCTGCGCTCCAGTTCGGCGCGCAGGGCTTCGATCTGGGGTGCCAGGCGCGCCTGGGCCTGGCGCTCGGCCCACATGAGCTTGGCGCCGAACACGCTCAGCACCGCACGCTGGCCTTTTTCCCAGACCAGCAGTTCGTGCCCCAGTGTCTGCTCCCAGCGCTTGAGTTCACCCCACACGTGGCGGTACGACAGGCCCATGGAGCGCGCCGCCGCCGAAATAGAACCATGCTGGTCCACGCTGCGCAGCATGTCGATGAGAGGATTGCGCACCTGCGCGTCCTGCGTTTCGCTTCCAAGCGTGTAGTGGAGTTGCAACCTATGCACAGCGCTTCCTATCGTCGTTTTCGGGGCCTGCGCCTACGATAACCCATACCTGCGGCTGGCCGGATTGGCCACGCGGGTAGTCTTCCTTCATGACGAGTTTTACCGACAGTTTTTCCACTGCAGTCAGTCTCATCAGCGCGCCCGACCCGCAGCTGTGGTCCATCGTCGCGCGCTCGCTGTGGGTCAGCGCCTGTGCCTGTGCGCTGGCCAGTGGCCTTGGCATGGTGTTGGGGGCCGCTCTGGGGGCCACGCGCTTTGCCGGGCGCCAGGCCGTGCTGGCCTTGCTCAACACCTTCCTGGCCGTGCCCTCGGTGGTGGTGGGGCTGGTGGTGTACCTGCTGCTGTCACGCAGCGGGCCCCTGGGGCATCTGGGCTGGCTTTTCTCGCTCAAGGCCATGGTGCTGGCGCAGGCGGTGCTGGTGCTGCCGGTGGTGACCGCGCTGACGCGCCAGGTGGTGGAAGATGCCTTCGAGCGCAATGGCGAGCAGCTGCGCTCGCTCGGTGCGGGCAGCCTGCTCACCGGCACGCTGCTGGCCTGGGACGAACGCTACGCCTTGCTCACCGTACTCATCGCCGCCTTTGGCCGCGCCATCTCGGAAGTGGGTGCGGTCATGGTGGTGGGCGGCAACATTGAGGGCTTCACGCGGGTCATGACCACGGCCATCGCGTTGGAGACCAGCAAGGGCGACCTGCCCCTGGCATTGGGCCTGGGTCTCGTGCTGCTGGCGGTCGTGCTGGTGCTCAATGCCCTGGTGGGTGTGCTGCGCCGGGGGCTGTTGCAGCTGGAGATGGCGGCATGAACTCGAATTTGTATGTTCTGCAAGACGCCGCGCTGCATTACGGCCAGGGCCGTGTCCGCGTGCAGGCCTTGCAGGGCGTGACGCTGTCCATTGCCCCTGGCGAGCGCGTGGCCCTGGTGGGAGCCAATGGCTGTGGCAAGAGCAGTCTGCTGCGCCTGCTGCACGGGCTGCACCGTCCCAGCGCGGGCACGGTGCAGCGCGCCGCACAGCTGCGCCAGGCCATGCTGTTCCAGCGCCCTTTCGTGCTGCGCATGGGCGTGCTGCGCAACCTGCAGCTGGCGCTGTGGATAGCGGGAACACCGTGGGGCCAGACCCGCACCCTGGCCGAGGCAGCCTTGCAACGCGTGGGCATGGTCGAACTGGCCACGCGCAATGCCCGGCACCTGTCGGGCGGCCAGCAGCAGCGCGTGGCCCTGGCCCGTGCCTGGGCGCTGGAGCCGCAGGTGCTGCTGCTGGACGAGCCCACGGCCAGCCTGGACCCGCACGCCAAGCGCGAGGTGGAGGCGCTGGTGGAGGAGTTTGCCGCCCAGTCGCCCACGGCGGCGTTGGTGTTTGCCAGCCACAACCTCGGCCAGGTCAAACGCCTGGCCAGCCGGGTGATTTACCTGCAGCAGGGGCGCGTGCTGGCCGACCTGGCCGTGGCCGATTTTTTTGACCGGGCGC
The DNA here is from genome assembly GCA_008015235.1 of Rhodoferax sp. Taxonomy (GTDB): domain Bacteria; phylum Pseudomonadota; class Gammaproteobacteria; order Burkholderiales; family Burkholderiaceae_C; genus Allorhodoferax. The sequence goes on from SSFF01000001.1 coordinate 67,634, forward strand.
TGGTGGAGCACCACCACCCCGGTGTCGACGCATTTTTACGAGGAGAGATGGTATGAGCCCCACTTACAAGCATTTTTGGCACCTGGCCCGCATGGAATGTACGCAAACAGCTACTAAATTCATAGCGACTGCGTGTCTGCTGGGTGCCAGCCTGGTGGCCCAGGCGCAAAGCATCGTGGTGGCGTCCACCACCTCCACCGAGCAGTCGGGCCTGTTTGCGCACCTGCTGCCGGCCTTCAAGCAGGCCACCGGTATCGAGGTGAAGGTGGTGGCCCTTGGTACCGGGCAGGCTCTGGACATGGGGCGCCGTGGTGATGCCGACGTGCTGTTCGTGCACGACCAGGAGGCCGAGGAAAAAATTGTGGCCGAAGGCTTTGCCGTGCGCCGCTACCCGGTCATGTACAACGACTTCATCCTCGTCGGCGCTGCCGCCGACCCGGCCCACACCAAAGGAGCTGACGTGGTGCAGGCGCTGCGCAAGGTGGCCGCAGCCAATGCCGAGTTCATCTCGCGCGGCGACAAGAGCGGCACCCACGCGGCCGAACTGCGTTTCTGGAAGCTGGCCGACACGGCTGTGCCTTTTGGCAGTGGCTACAAGGCCTGCGGCTGCGGCATGGGCCCGGCCCTGAACATGGCCGCCAGCACTGGCGCCTACGTGCTGGCCGACCGCGGCACCTGGCTCAACTTCAAGAACCGCGCCGAACTGCGCGTGCTGGTGGAAGGCGACAAGCGCCTGTTCAACCAGTACGGCGTCATGCTGGTCAACCCTGCCAAGCACCCGCAGGTGAAGGTGGCAGACGGCCAGAAGTTCATCGACTGGCTGGTGTCCCCCGCGGGGCAGGCCGTGATTGCGGCCTACAAGATCGGTGGCGAGCAGCTGTTTTTCCCCAACGCAAGATAAGGAACGCCGCGCTGGTTTGGCGTAGAGTGCGCGCATGGACGACAACCAGCTTCTGCGCTACTCGCGCCACATCCTGCTCGACGACATCGGCATCGAAGGCCAGCAGCGCATCACCGATGCGCACGCCTTGGTCATCGGCGCCGGTGGCCTGGGTTCCCCCGCCGCCATGTACCTGGCGGTGGCGGGGGTCGGAACCCTCACCCTGGTGGACCACGACACCGTGGACCTGACCAATCTGCAGCGCCAGATCGCCCACACCACGGACCGTGTGGGCACGCTCAAGGTCGAGTCCGCGGCACACACCCTGCACGCCCTCAACCCGTTGGTGCAGGTCAAAACCCACGCCCTGCGTGCCACCCCCGAATGGCTGGACACGGCCGTGGCCCAGGCCGACGTGGTGCTCGACTGCTGCGACAACTTCGCCACCCGCCACGCTGTCAACGCCGCCTGTGTGCGCCACAAAAAGCCGCTGGTGTCAGGCGCCGCCATCCAGTTCGATGGCCAGATCAGCGTCTACGACCCGCGCGTGCCCGATTCGCCGTGTTACGCCTGCGTGTTCCCGCCCGAAGCCGGCTTCACCGAAGCCCGCTGCGCCACCATGGGCGTGTTCGCCCCGCTGGTGGGCATCATCGGCAGCATGCAGGCCGCCGAGGCACTCAAGCTCCTGAGCGGGGCCGGCCAACCCCTGGTGGGGCGCCTGCTGATGCTCGATGGGCGGCGTATGGAGTGGAGCGAAGTGCGCATGCCGCGGCATGGGGGGTGTTCTGTGTGTGGGGGTGGGGAAGCGTGATTCGCCTCACAAAGCAGCTCACAGTTATGGCCTTGGTGCTGTCTTGCCTGCCTGCGATAGCCGATGATGAACAGGGGTTGGGAACCTACAAGTTTGTCGTACCGCCAGGAAGTCCGTTCGTACCACTTGCTGAATCCTCTGGGCCGGCGGGTGCGCCTACTGGTCAGAGCTATTCAGGTCAGCTGCTTATCAGCGGAACATTTCGCGCCGCGTGGGGCTTGATTGGTGGGATTCCAAGCCATATCCGACTTAAGTTTTATCCCGATCAAGCTTCAAAAGCGTTTCTGCCATATGAGGAAGACTCTTTTGAAGATGTGACGACCAAGCATCCTGTGAAAGAATTGTCCTTTCTAAACGAGGAGCAGGCACTTGCCAACTTGGTGCCAAAAAATCTGTACAGGCATTTGAAGGATAAGCGCTTGAAGACGGTTTCCGGTACTGCAACCGTATCGATCGAAGGTTATGCCACTAACGTTGATTGCGATCGACGGTGGTACGCAACTACCTTTGTGGCGGTCACGAAGAGTTCAGTTCGCGCAGTTAGTAAAACTACTTCCCAGACGGGAGTTTGTCAGTAGTAGGACAGTTTTGAAGATTGACGGTGGAAATTCCTTGGTTTCAGATCAAGCGCTATCCACAGCCTTCTTTAACGCTAGCGCCTCGTCATACAGCGCATTGCGGTGCTCACCGGTAATCTCTGCCGCCAGCTTCACTGCGGTCTTGAGCGGCAGTTCGGCCATCAGCAGTTTCAGCAGCTTGGTATTCCCCCCGCCTTGTGCAGCCACAGGTGCCGGGTGCAGCACCAGTACGAACTCGCCGCGCTGGCGGTTGCTGTCGGCCTGCAGCCAGGGGGCAAAGTTGGCAGCGGGCATCTGGGCGATGGACTCGAACTGCTTGGTGAGTTCGCGGCCGATGGTGATCTGGCGCTGTCCCAGAACGGCCAGTGACTGGGCCAGCGCCAAGATGCGGTGCGGTGCTTCCAGCACCACCACGGCGCGGGGCTCAGAGGCCAGTACTTCAACGGCAGTGCCGCGTTCGCCTGACTTGGCAGGCAGGAAGCCTTGGAACACAAACCCTGCGGACTCGTCGCTGGCGGCGCCGATGGCGCAGGCGCTGAGCAGGGTGGTCACGCTGCTGGCGCCAGGCAGTGGCAGCACACGCAGGCCCGCCGCGTGCACGGCGGCGGCCAGGCGCGCGCCGGGGTCGCTGATGCCGGGGGTTCCGGCGTCGCTCACATAGGCGACACGCTTTTGTTGCTGCAGCAGGGACACTACGCCCTGCGCGGCTTCGCTTTCGTTGTGCTGGTGCACGGCCAGCAGTTGCTGGCTGCTCTTGTCGATGCCGTATGCGCGCAGCAGCTGCTGGGTGTGGCGCGTGTCTTCGCAGGCAATGGTGTCGCACAGTTGCAGCACGTGCAGGGCGCGCAAGGTGATGTCGGCCAGGTTGCCGATGGGCGTGGCCACCACGTACAGAGCCCCATGGGGATAATGCTGGTCACCGCAAGCGGCGGCGGCAGCGCGTAGGGCAGAGGAATAATCGGTAGTCAATGGCAACTCTTTTCTTCAGGCAATCCGGCACCACCAAGGCCTTGGGCGACGCCGCCGAGGATGCGGCGTTGGCGCACCTGCAAAAGGCGGGCTTGAAGTTGCTGGAGCGCAATTATCGGACGCCCGGACGTGGCGGCGGTGAAATTGACCTCATCCTGCGTGCGCCCGATGGCACGCTGGTGTTTGTAGAGGTGCGTCGGCGTGGCAACAGCCGCTTTGGTGGGGCAGCGGCCAGTGTGGGTGGGACCAAGCAGGCGCGCATTGTGTTTGCAGCGCGCCATTACCTGATGCGGCTGGGGCGGGAGCCGGCCTGCCGGTTCGATGTGGTGACTGTGCAGCCCGCGGGGCTGGAGTGGATTCAAGGAGCTTTTGATGCAGGCTGATCGACGCAGGCACCCGCGTGCCGGAGATGCTTTACCCACCGTAACCACGCTGTCTTCGGGGGCAGAGGATGCCGAAGGTATCATCGGGCACATGCTGGAACAACGTATTCAACAACATTTCATCGACAGCGCCGACCTCAAATACAAGGCGGCGCAGGTACTCAGCGAGCCCATCGCGGCTGCGGTGCAGGCCATTCTGGCCTGCGTGACCGGGGGGGGCAAGGTGCTGGCCTGCGGCAACGGCGGTTCCGCTGCCGACGCCCAGCACTTCTCGGCCGAGTTCGTGGGCCGCTTCGAGCGTGAGCGCCCCGAACTGGCGGCAATCGCGCTGACCACCGATACCTCCATCATTACCGCCATCGGCAACGATTACTCGTACGACCATATTTTTTCGCGCCAGGTGCGTGCGCTGGGCCAGCCCGGCGATGTGCTGATTGCCATTACCACCAGCGGCAACTCGGCCAATGTGCTGGCCGCCATCGAAGCGGCCCATGCGCGCGACATGGTGGTGGTGGGCCTGAGTGGCCGCAACGGCGGCAAGATGGCCAAGGCCCTGCGCGACACCGACGTGCACATCTGTGTGCCGCACGAGCGCACCGCCCGTATCCAGGAAGTTCACATTCTGGCGTTGCACTGCATCTGCGACGCCGTCGACGCCCAGCTCTTGGGCGACCAGGAAGGCAACGAATGACCAACACAATGCTTCAACGCGCAGTGCTCGCGCTGCTGGTGACCGCAGGTCTGTCGGCCTGCGTTCCCTTGGTTCCCATGATGGTCGGTGGTGCTGTCGTCGGTGGTGCCATGGTGGCCAGTGACCGCCGCACTTCGGGCATGGTGGTCGAAGACCAGGGCATTGAGCTCAAGGCTTCCAACCGCATCCGTGAAGACCTGGGCGAGCGCGTGCACGTGAACGTGACAAGCTACAACCGCCAGGTGCTGTTGACCGGTGAGGTGCCAAGCGCGCAGGACAAGCAGTTGGTGGAGCGCATCGTGGCCAATACCGAGAACGTGCGCAACATCGTCAACGAGCTGGCCGTCATGGGCAACTCCACGCTGACGCAGCGCTCCAGCGACTCCATCACCACCGGGCGTGTCAAGGCGGCCTTGGTCGATGCACAGGACCTGTTTGCCAACGCCTTCAAGATCGTGACCGAGCGTGGCACGGTGTATGTGCTGGGGCGGGTCACCCAGCGGGAGGCCAAGCGCGCCACCGAGGTCATTGCTGCCACCAGCGGCGTGCAGCGTGTGGTGCGGGTGCTGGAAATCATCAGCGAAGACGAGCTGGCACGCATGCTGCCACCGCCCAACGCCCAGAACAAACCGGCACCCGAACCTGCGGCCAAGTCGGTGTACTGAGACCCTGACGGACCCCAAAAGAAACGGCCCTCACGGGCCGTTTTTCATGGCGGTGCAAAAGGTGCGTGTCTAGCGCAGGCGCTTGATGAGGCTGGAGGTATCCCAGCGGTTGCCACCCATCTGCTGCACGTCGGCATAGAACTGGTCGACCAGGGCCGTCACGGGCAGGCGGGCACCGTTGCGTCGGGCCTCTTCCAACACCAGTCCCAGGTCCTTGCGCATCCAGTCCACGGCAAAGCCAAAGTTGAACTGGTCGGCCACCATGGTCTTGCCGCGGTTGTCCAGCTGCCAGCTCTGGGCGGCGCCCTTGCCGATGACATCGAGTACCTGGTTCATGTCCAGACCGGCTTTCTGGCCGAAGGCAATGGCTTCGCTCAGGCCCTGCACCAAGCCGGCAATGCAGATCTGGTTGACCATCTTGGCCAGCTGCCCGGCGCCGCTGTCGCCCAGCAGGGTAAAGGCACGGGAAAACGCCATGGCCACCGGTTTGACGGCCTCGAAGCTTGCGGGGTCACCGCCGCACATCACGGTCAGCAGGCCGTTCTGCGCACCGGCCTGGCCGCCGGAGACCGGGGCGTCGATGAACTGCAAGCCTTCGGCGCGTGCCAGGGCGCTGAGTTCGCGGGCCACGTCGGCGGAGGCCGTGGTGTGGTCCACGAAGATGGCGCCCGGCTGCATGCCGGCAAAGGCACCATCCGCCCCGATGGTGACGCTGCGCAGGTCGTCGTCATTGCCTACGCAGCAGAACACGATGTCAGCACCCTGGGCGGCAAGCCTTGGAGTGGCTGCAGATTGAAGGTCATTTCGGCCGGTAGCCCGCATCAAGGCTGCGCACCATGCTTCTGATTTGGTAGCGGTCCGGTTGTAGACGGTGACACTGTGCCCGGCCAGGGCCAGGTGCGCGGCCATGGGGTAGCCCATGACTCCCAGGCCAATGAAAGCCACGCGGCGGGGGGGTGTCGGTTCGTAGGTTTTGGGATTGGTCTGGGTCATTGCATGATGGCCATGTTTTCGGTGCCGGCGGCCAGGTCGGTAGTGCGGCCGCGCTGGCTGTTGAGTTTGATCTGCAGGCGCAGGTCGTTCACGGAGTCGGCGTTGCGCAGCGCGTCTTCGTAGGTGATGGCGTTGGCCTCGTAGAGGTCGAACAGGGCCTGGTCGAAGGTCTGCATGCCCATATTGCGGCTCTTCTTCATGATCTCCTTCACCTCGGACACTTCACCCTTGAAGATCAGGTCCGAGATGAGCGGGGAGTTGAGCATGATTTCGACCGCCGCCATGCGCCCTTTGCCGTCCTGCTTGGGGATCAGGCGCTGGGACACCAGGGCCTTGAGGTTCAGCGACAGGTCCATGAGCAGCTGGGCACGGCGTTCTTCGGGGAAGAAGTTGATGATGCGGTCCAGTGCCTGGTTGGCGCTGTTGGCGTGCAGGGTGGCCAGGCACAGGTGGCCTGTTTCGGCAAAGGCCACGGCGTGTTCCATGGTCTCGCGGTCGCGGATTTCCCCCATCAGGATCACGTCGGGCGCCTGGCGCAGGGTGTTCTTCAGTGCGGCCTCCCAGCTTTCGGTGTCCAGCCCGACTTCGCGCTGGGTGACCACGCAGTTCTTGTGGGCGTGCACAAACTCCACAGGGTCTTCCACGGTGATGATGTGGCCATAGGAATTCTCGTTGCGCCAGTCGACCATGGCCGCCAGCGTGGTCGACTTGCCCGAACCGGTGGCGCCCACCATGATGCACAGGCCGCGCTTGGTCATGCACACTTCCTTGAGCACCTGGGGTACACCCAGGGAGTCGATGGTGGGCAGAGTGGACGGAATCACGCGCAGCACCATGCCGATGCGCCCTTGCTGCACAAAGGCGTTGACGCGGAAGCGGCCGATACCGGGTGGCGAGATCGCGAAGTTGCTTTCCTTGGTTTTCTCGAACTCGGCCACCTGCTTGTCGTTCATGATGGAACGCGCCAGCGCCAAGGTGTGGACCGAGGTCAGGGGCTGCGGCGACACCTTGGTCACCTTGCCGTCGACCTTGATCGCCGGGGGAAACTCTGCCGTGATGAACAGGTCCGAGCCATTGCGGCTGATCATCAGCCGCAACAGGTCATTGATGAATTTACTGGCTTGATCGCGCTCCATGAGAGCACCTACCTTTCTGCAGAGAAACCATCTTAGGCATTGCCGTTATTGCGGTTGATCCGAAACACCGTGGAACCGGCTTGGCCGGGCCACTGGTGTTGCCCCCTGCAAGGGGGGTGGCGGAGCGACACGCAGTGCGCGTAGCCTGGGGGTGTTCCATTGTTCAGCCGGGGAAGTTCTCGGGAATCTTGGCTTTGGATCGGGCCTCGGCCGGGCTGATGACATTGCGACGCACCAGGTCGGTCAGGTTCTGGTCCAGGGTCTGCATGCCCACGCTGTTGCCGGTCTGGATGGCGGAGTACATCTGGGCCACCTTGGCTTCGCGGATCAGGTTGCGGATGGCGCTGGTGCCGAGCATGATCTCGTGCGCGGCTACGCGGCCCTGGCCGTCCTTGGTCTTGCAAAGCGTCTGCGAAATGACGGCCTGCAGCGACTCGGACAGCATGGCGCGCACCATTTCCTTTTCTTCGGCGGGGAACACGTCGATGATCCGGTCGATGGTCTTGGCGGCGCTGCTGGTGTGCAGGGTGCCGAATACCAAGTGGCCGGTTTCGGCGGCGGTCATGGCCAGGCGGATGGTTTCCAGGTCGCGCATTTCGCCCACCAGAATGGCGTCGGGGTCTTCACGCAGCGCGGACTTCAGCGCGGCGGCAAACGACATGGTGTGCGGTCCGACTTCGCGCTGGTTGATCAGGCACTTCTTGGACTCGTGCACGAATTCGATGGGGTCTTCCACGGTCAGGATGTGGCCGAACTCGCTCTCGTTGAGGTAGTTGATCATGGCCGCCAGCGTGGTCGACTTGCCCGAGCCCGTGGGGCCGGTCACCAGCACCATGCCGCGGGGCTTCAGGGCCAGGTCGGCGAAGATCTTGGGGCAGTTGAGCTGCTCCAAAGTCAGGATCTTGCTGGGAATGGTCCGGAACACGGCGCCAGCGCCGCGGTTGTGGTTGAAGGCGTTGACGCGGAAGCGCGCCAAGCCGTCGATCTCGAACGAGAAGTCGATTTCAAGAAACTCTTCGTAGTGCTTGCGCTGGCCGTCGTTCATGATGTCGTACACCATGGCGTGCACCTGTTTGTGGTCCAGCGCCTCGACGTTGATGCGGCGCACATCGCCGTGCACGCGGATCATGGGAGGCAAGCCGGCCGAGAGGTGCAAGTCCGAGGCTTTGTTTTTGACGCTGAAGGCCAGCAGTTGGGTAATGTCCACAGAAGTCTCCGAAAGAGTGGGCTTGGGGAGTTTGTTACGCTCGAAGCATTATGACCATGATTGCCGAGAATCTCCACCATGTGCAGGCCCGAATGCAGGCCGCCGCCCAGGCAGCCGGGCGCGCGCCCGGTGCCGTGCAGTTGTTGGCAGTGTCCAAAACCTTCCCGGCCGCGGCGGTGCGCGAGGCTTTTGGCGCCGGGCAGTATGCCTTTGGGGAAAACTACATCCAGGAAGCGGTGGAAAAGATCACCGCCTTGGCCGACCTGCGCAGCCAGTTGCAGTGGCACTGCATTGGCCCCATTCAGAGCAACAAGACACGCCCGGTGGCGGAGCATTTCGACTGGGTGCACACGGTGGACCGCCTCAAGATCGCCCAGCGCCTGAGCGAGCAGCGCCCCGAGCATCTGCCCCCGCTGCAGGTGTGCATCCAGGTCAATGTGGACGGTGGTGCCACCAAGTCGGGCGTTGCGCCCGGCGAAGCCCTGGTGCTGGCCCGTGAGGTGGTGGCTTTGCCACGGCTGCAATTGCGCGGCCTGATGTGCATTCCTGAGCCTGCTCCTGATTTTGAAGCGGCTTGCGCAGTGTTTACGCGGGCTAGATCCCTGTTTGATGCATTAAATGCCGAGGGACTGGCACTCGACACCCTGTCCATGGGCATGAGTTCCGACCTGGAGGCCGCGATCCACAGCGGCAGCACCATGGTGCGCGTGGGCAGCGCCATCTTCGGTGCGCGGGACTACACGCACTGAACCGGAACGGCCTGGGCCGTCACTTGCCGGCAGGCTTGCCCAGCGGTTTGATGTTGCCGCAGTCGGCGCCCAGCCACTTGCCGCTGGCCTGCATGTCCATGTTCTCGGGCTGGCCCTTGACGGTGGTGGTCATGTGCATCTTCATGCTGTAGGCCTCGCGGCCCTGGAAGCTGACTTCGCCTTCTCCGCTGCTGGCCGGGTTGGTGCAGGTGAAGCTGAACTTCATGCTGTTGCCCATGCGCGGTGACTGGGTGTGCTTGCAGTCGCCGCGCTGGCCGGTGGCCAGTTCGTTGCGCTCGACCATGTCCTGGGTCATGCACACTTTCATGGTCATTCCCGAGCCGCCGCCAGCGCCGCCCATCTGCACGCCCTGCTTGGCCATCATGTCCTGCACCATCTTGCGCTGCTCGGGCGACATGGCGGCCATCTGCTGGTTCATCTGTTCCATGCCGCTGGCCATGCGCCCACCGCTGGCGCCTTGCATCTGCGACTGGATTTCCCACAGGCCGGGTTGCAGGGTCTGGGCGGCGGCGAGGCCGCTGGTGGCGGCCAGGGTTACGAAGAGGAGGGGACGGAGGTTTCGCATGGTCAGGCACTCCCAAAAAGGCCCATTGTGGCGAGAAACCGGCCCCTTGGGAATCGGCAGCGCAGCGGTTCAGGGGCGACGCTTGGGTGAATAAGCTATGCAATTCATAGCATTCTGTCCAATTTTTGTGCGGGCTGATGCCATTATTTGCACTCCAATGCCAGCGCAGCCAGCTCCTGCGGGGTGAACACCCGCGAACGGGTGTGGAAGGCCTTGCCGGTGGCGCCCTCCAGAGAGAAGGTGCCGCCCGTGCCCTCGATCACGTCGATGATGAGCTGGGTGTGCTTCCAGTATTCGTACTGCGCCTTGCCGATGTAGAACGGGCAGCCGCCGATGTCGCCCAGGTAGACGTCGCCCACACCCATGGTGATCTCGCCGGGCAGGTAGCAGTTGGCGGCGCTGTTGTCGCAGCAGCCGCCACTCTGGTGAAACATCAGGTCTTGGCCGTACTGGGCCTGCAGTTCGGCCACCAGGGCCAGCGTGGCCTCGGTGGCGATGACTTTCTCAACCATGTGAAATTCCTCCACGAAAAAGGGACGGTTGCCCGTCCCTTGATTTGCTCTACGCCTGCTGGCAATCAGAAGAAGCCCAGCTTGTTTTCGCTGTAGCTGACCAACAGGTTCTTGGTCTGCTGGTAGTGGTCCAGCATCATCTTGTGGGTTTCGCGGCCGATGCCGGATTCCTTGTAGCCCCCGAAGGCGGCGTGTGCGGGGTAGGCGTGGTAGCAGTTGGTCCAGACGCGGCCGGCCTTGATGGCGCGGCCCATGCGGTAGGCCACGTTGCCGTTGCGGCTCCACACGCCGGCGCCCAGGCCGTACAGCGTGTCGTTGGCGATTTCCAGCGCTTCGGCTTCGTCCTTGAAGGTGGTCACGGCCAGCACGGGGCCAAAGATTTCTTCCTGGAAAATGCGCATCTTGTTGTGGCCCTTGAACAGCGTGGGCTGCACGTAGAAGCCACCATCCAGTTCGCCGCCCATCTTGGCCTGATTGCCGCCGATGAGCACTTGTGCGCCCTCCTGCTTGCCCAGCTCCAGGTAGGACATGATCTTGGTGAGCTGTTCCTTGGAGGCCTGCGCGCCGATCATGGTGTTGGGGTCCAGCGGGTTGCCCTGCACGATGGCAGCGACGCGCTTCAGGACACGCTCCATGAATTTGTCGTAGATGCTTTCCTGGATCAGCGCACGGCTGGGGCAGGTGCAGACCTCGCCCTGGTTGAAGGCGAACAGCACCAGGCCTTCGATGGCCTTGTCCAGGAAGGAATCGTCCTTGTCCATGATGTCGGCAAAGAAGATGTTGGGCGATTTGCCGCCCAGTTCCAGCGTGGCCGGGATCAGGTTGTTGGCAGCGGCTTGGGCGATGACGCGGCCAGTGCTGGTGGAGCCGGTGAAGGCGATCTTGGCGATGCGCTTGCTGGAAGCCAGCGGCATGCCGGCCTCGCGACCAAAGCCGTTGACGATGTTCAGCACGCCAGGGGGCAGCAGGTCAGCAATCAGCTCGACCAGCACCAGGATGCTGATGGGGGTGGATTCGGCAGGCTTCAACACCACGCAGTTGCCCGCGCCCAGTGCCGGGGCCAGCTTCCAGGCGGCCATCAGGATGGGGAAGTTCCAGGGAATGATTTGACCGACCACGCCCAGCGGCTCGTGGATGTGGTACGCCATGGTGTTCTCGTCGATCTCGCTGATGCCGCCTTCCTGGGCACGCACGCAACCGGCGAAGTAGCGGAAGTGGTCGATGGTGAGCGGAATGTCGGCGTTGAGCGTCTCGCGGATCGGTTTGCCGTTGTCCACGGTTTCGGCGTAGGCCAGCAGCTCCAGATTGGCTTCCAGGCGGTCGGCGATCTTCAGCAGCAGATTGGAACGCGTGGCGGCGTCGGTCTTGCCCCAGGCCACTTCGGCGGCGTGGGCGGCGTCCAGGGCCAGCTCGATGTCTTCCGCGGTGGAGCGGGCGGCCTTGGTGTAGACCTTGCCGGTGGTCGGGGTGATGACGTCAAAGTACTGGCCCTTGACCGGGGCGACCCACTTGCCTCCGATGAAGTTGTCGTAGTGGGGTTTGTAGGCAATCTTGGCGCCAGCGGCGCCGGGGGCGGTGTAGGTCATGTCTGTCCTCGTTGTAATGGATTGGATGAATTCCCGCAGGGCGGGCATCTCCACCATTTCAAGACCCGTGCCAACTTGCCATGTTCTTGTACCTTGTTGATTTGTATGGGGTTTTTCCAAATTCACGGAATGCAAGCCATGCCCGGACACTGTCCGCGAACGGCCTGCTTTGCAACAACTGTCACAAAATGAGACAGTTGGACCATGGTCGCCCGTGGGCCGTCACGGCGCCGTAAGCCCTGTTCCTATACTGGCGCCAAAAGCGGGACCAGAACCCGCGCTGGAGACAAACCGTGCGTACATCCTTGCCCACACCGGCGCTGCGTCAGGCGCGCGCCCATCTGCTCTCGCATGGCCAGTGCCTGCCCGGACTGGTCAGCGAAAGCCTGGCGCGCTCGTGGCAACGCAGCCTGGCCGCGGGTTTGACGCCGACCGCGCGCGTGGCACCCATTGACCACTTCCACTCCAACACCCTGCGCCACACGCTGGCGGCCAACCATGCGCTGCTGGCCCATTCGCGTCCGGTCATGGAATACCTGTTCGAGCAGGTGCGTGACAGCCAGAGCGTGGTGGCCCTGGCCGACCGCAAGGGCGTGCTGATGCATACCCTGGGCTCGGTGGATTTCCTGGGCCGGGCCGAGCGCGTGGCGTTGGCCTGCGGCGCGTCCTGGCACGAGAATGACCGCGGCACCAACGCCATCGGCACCGCCCTGGTCGAAGCCAGCCCAGTGGAGATCCATGGCAGCGAGCACTTTCTGGAGCGCAACGGTTTTCTGACCTGCGCCGCCGCCCCCATTGTCTCGGCCACGGGCGAGCTCCTGGGCATCCTGGATGTGTCGGGCGACCAGCGTGGCGGGCATCCACACACGCTGGGGCTGGTCAGCACGGCGGCACGCATGATCGAGAACCGGCTTGTGGTGGCCGAGTGCCGCCGCAGCATCCGCCTGCACCTGCATGCCCAACCCGAGGGCATTGGCACCGTGGCCGAGGGCATCGTGGCAGTGTCCGAAGACGGCTGGGTAGTGGGTGCCAACCGTGCTGCCATGGCCTGCCTGGGGCTGGTGGCGTCCGACCTGGGGGCGATCCGGCTCGAACAGGTACTCGACTGCAACACCGAGCGGCTGCTGTCGCACCAGGTGCGCCGGCCCGGCCAGGCCCTGCCCCTGCGCACGCACAAGGGCGAAATCTATGCCCAGGTCAGTGTCGATGCGGCCCTGGTGCGTACGGTTCCGAAAGCAGTGTCCGCGCCCGCCAGCGCCGACGTTGGTGATGCTCTGGCCCGGCTGGACAGTGGCGACGCGCGCTGGCGCGCAGCGGCCGACAAGGCGCGCAAGGTGCTGGACAAGCCGATCGCCATCCTCATCCAGGGGGAGTCCGGGGTTGGCAAGGAGCTGTTTGCGCGTGCCATCCACGACAGCGGGCCGCGCAAGGCCGGCCCTTTTGTTGCGGTCAACTGTGCTGCCTTGCCCGAAAACCTGATCGAAGCCGAGCTCTTCGGCTACGTGGCCGGGGCCTTCTCGGGTGCCCGCAAGGAAGGCAGTGCCGGGCGCCTGCGCGAAGCCCATGGCGGCACCCTGTTCCTGGACGAAATCGGCGACATGCCCTTAGGGCTGCAAACCCGCTTGCTGCGGGTGCTGCAGGAGCGCAGCGTCACCCCCATCGGCAGTGGAAAAGCCCTGCCGGTGGATTTCAGCCTGGTCTGCGCCACCCACGCCAAGCTGCGCCAGGCCATGGAGGAGGGGCGCTTCCGCAGCGACCTGTACTACCGCATCAATGGTCTAACATTGGTGTTGCCGCCCCTGCGCGAACGCACCGATTTCGAGGCCCTGACCCAGCAGCTGCTGGCCTCTTTCCAGCCCCAGCGACCGGTGTTCCTGGCGTCGGAGGTCTTTGCCCGGCTGTCGCGCCATGCCTGGCCCGGCAACATTCGCCAGTACGCCAGTGTGCTGCGCACGGCCTGCGCCATGCTCGGGCCGGACGAGTCCTGCATCCAGTGGGGGCACCTGTGCGAAGACCTGCTGGAGGAGTTGCAGGCGGTGCCGGATGCACCCGCCGCGCCGAGCACCAGCAGCCACAACCTGCAGGCCCTGTCGCAGAGCACCATTGCCGCTGCGCTGGAGGTCAACCGCGGCAATGTGACGCGCGCCGCCAAAAGCCTGGGGATCAGCCGCCAGACCCTGTACCGCAAGCTCGACGAAGCCCGCAGCCGCCGCACGCACTGAAGTCTGGGGCGGCGGGGCTCAGCCCAACGGCAGGTGGGTGGTGCTTTTCACTTCTTCCATCACCGCGTAGGTGCGGGTCTCGCGCACACCGGGCAACTGCCACAGCACGGTGCCGGCAAAGGCGCGGTAGGCGTTCATGTCGGCCATGCGGGTCTTGAGCAGGTAGTCGAAGCCACCGGCCACCATGTGGCACTCCATGATTTCGGCACGCACCTGCACCGCGGCCTTGAACTCGTCGAACACGTGCGGGGTGGTCTTGTCCAGCAGCACCTCCACAAACACCAGCATGCCGGCGCCGAGCTTGAGCGGGTTCAGCCGCGCCTCATAACCCAGGATGTAGCCCTCTTTGGTCAGGCGTTGCACCCGTGCCAGCACAGCGGTGGGCGACAGGCTCACGCTCTCGGCCAGCTTGAGGTTGGAGATGCGGCCGTCCTCCTGCAGGCAGCGCAGGATCTTGAGGTCGATGCGGTCCAGTTCGGGCGACTTATCGGTCATGACAAACGGTAGGTTTGGAGGTGGATGCTGGTTTCGGTGCTGCTGATGCCGCGGATCAGCCGGATGCGCTCCAGCACGCTGGACAGCTCCGACAGATTGGCCGCACGCAGCTCGGCCAGCAGGTCCCAGCGGCCGTTGGTGTCGTGCAGGCTGGCCACACCAGGCTCGCCCAACAGGCTGGCGATCACTGCGCGGGTTTCATTGCCCTCGACAGCTACGCTCATCCAGGCGCTGATCTCGTTGGGTTGGGCGTCGGGGCGCAGGCGCACCGTGTAGCCCACGATGGTGCCGCTGTCTTCCAGCCGGGTAATGCGGTTGGTCACGGTGCCACGCGACACCCCCAGCTTGTGGGCCAGGGTTGCCACGCTGGTGCGGGCGTCCTTGCGCAACAGCGATAGAAGTTGTTGGTCTGTCTCGTCCATAGTGCATTATGGTAATTTGACTTGGCTAAATGTCAATAATTTATCAAAAAGCAAGCAATATTGGCGATTTACATTGTTATGGGGCGCGACGAAACTTCTCTCCAGTCAGCAATACCTACAGGAGACCGCCATGACCACCCCCACCGTAAGCACCCAATTCCTCAGCGTGCAGGATGTCGCCGCCATCGTCGGGCGCGTCGGTGTCGACCAGTTCCTGGCGCGTTTGGCCCAGCGCATCGATGCCGACTACCAGCGTTGGGAAGCTTTTGACAAGGTCGCCCGCGTAGCCGCCCATTCGGCCGAAGGCGTGATCGAGCTGATGCCCATCGCCGACGACACCACCTACACCTTCAAGTACGTCAACGGCCACCCCAAGAACACCAAGGATGGTCTGCCCACTGTGATGGCCTTCGGGGTGCTGGCCGATGTCGACACCGGCGCCCCTGAACTGCTGACCGAGCTGACCCTGACCACGGCCCTGCGCACTGCCGCCATGTCGGCGGTGGCCGCCCGCGCCCTGGCCCGCCCCGAGAGCAAGGTCATGGCCCTGATCGGCAACGGCGCGCAGAGCGAGTTCCAGGCCCTGGCCTTTCATTACCTCAACGGCATCGAAGAAATCCGCCTGTACGACATCGACCACGCCGCCACCCAGAAGCTGGTGAGTAACCTGGCGCATACCCGTCTGCGTCTGGTGGTGTGCAGCAGCGCCCGCGAAGCGGTGCGTGGCGCCGACATCGTCACCACTGTCACCGCCGACAAGACCAATGCCGTGATCCTGAGCGCCGACATGATCGAACCCGGCATGCACATCAATGGCGTGGGCGGCGACTGCCCCGGCAAGACCGAAATCCACCCTGACGTGCTGCGCGCGTCCAACGTGTTCGTGCAGTACGAGCCGCAGACCCGCATCGAAGGCGACCTGCAGCACATGCCCGCCGATTTTGCCGTGACCGAGCTGTGGCGCGTGCTGCGCAAGGAAGCGCAAGGCCGTACCTCCGAGAAGGAAATCACCTTCTTTGACTCGGTGGGCTTTGCCCTGGAAGACTATTCGGCCCTGTGCTGCCTGCGGGACCTGGCGGCCGAATTGGGCCTGGGCCAGACCGTGTCGCTGATTCCGAACCTGGCGAACCCCAAGGACCTGTTCAGCCTGATCCGCCCCCAGCAAGCCGCCGGCCTGCGCGTGGTTGGTGCCGGGGCTGACTTCGCTCTGGCAGCCTGACCATGGTGACATCCAGCATTGCGCCGGGTGGCGTGAGCCTGATCGGTGTGCCAACGGACGTGGGTGCGGGCAGCCTGGGCGCACGCATGGGGCCCGAAGCCCTGCGCGTGGCGGGCTTGGGTGAAGCCATTGCGCGCTTTGGCGTCCAAGTGAAAGACTGTGGCAACCTCAGTGGTCCAGCCAACCCCTGGTCGGCGCCCGTGGACGGTTTCAGGCACTTGCCCGAAGTGGCGGCCTGGAACCGTGCCCTGCACGACGCCACTTATGCCGAACTGCTGGCCGGGCGCCTGCCCATCATGCTCGGTGGCGACCATTGCCTGGCCATCGGCTCGATCAGCGCCGTGGCGCGCCATTGCCGCGAAGTCGGCAAGAAACTGCGTGTGCTCTGGTTCGACGCCCATGCCGACTTCAATACCGCGACCCTGACCCCCAGTGGCAACATCCATGGCATGCCGGTGGCCTGCCTGTGCGGGGTCGGCCCGCGCGAGCTGGTCGAGATCGGCGGCCATGTGCCCGCGCTTTCGCCCAAGCAGGTGCGCCAGATCGGCATTCGCAGTGTGGATGCGGGCGAGAAGCAGCACGTGCACGACATGGGCATCGAGGTGTTCGACATGCGCTCCATCGACGAGATGGGCATGCGCCACACCATGGAGCTGGCCCTGGCATTGCTCGATGCCGACACCCACCTGCACGTGAGTTTCGATGTCGATTTTCTCGACCCCGACATCGCCCCGGGCGTAGGCACCACGGTGCGTGGCGGCCCGACCTACCGCGAAGCCCAACTGTGCATGGAAATGATTGCCGACACCGGACGCCTGGCGTCGCTGGACGTGGTGGAACTCAACCCCGCCCTGGACATGCAGAACCGCACGGCCGAGGTCGCGGTAGACCTGATTGAGAGCCTTTTCGGCAAAAGCACCTTGATGCGCAAGTAGTGTTTGCCGCAAGCTGCGGTCGACCGCCAAAGTATTGGGATGCGCGCGCAGTCAAGGCCTGCGGCGCTTGCCGGCATGGTGTGCCGCGCCCTGTCCAAAGCGGCTTGCATTAGGGAATAATCGGCCCCTGTCGATTGCACCGCACGCGTGCGTAGCCGGGAATCCGTTTTGCAAGAGAGCCTTACCCTGTCGAGTACCGCCACACTGCCTGCAGCCAATTCAGCTGCACAGGAAGAGCATGTGCCTTTGTCGGTCATTGAGGCGGATATCCAGGCATTGCGAACCCTGGTGCAGACCCAGCAATCACAACTCAAGACCCTGCAGGCCCTGAAAGAGTCGCAACCCCTGGTGGGCCTGACGACCGACTCCCCCTGGGGCATGGCGCTAGAGGGGCTGGTACTCGGCCTGGTGGCGCTGGCCCTTGGGGCCTTGCTTTTGGTGGGGGCGCGCACGGTCTTGCCCACCCGGTTGGTCAAGGGGTCGATGTTCCGGCCCAAGCCCGTGCCGGCCACGGAATTTTCCGACAGCATGCTGTACCTGGTCGATCGAGAGGGCGCGGCTGACAGTGTGCCCGGGGTTTCCAGCCATCTGCACGACCCCCTGCAGGACGCCAAAGCGTCCACATTGGCCCATGAAGACGGCGACTCGGAACTGGACTATTACCGCATGGCCTTGACAGCGCAAGGCCTGTCCGTCACCGCCGGGGCGGGGCATGTCGATTCCGACCGCGTGCCGTTGGAGTCTGCATTCCCTGCAGCCAGTGCAGAAAAAGCGGCAGGCAGCGTATTCAGTCCGACCCTGTCCAAGGTCGAGTTTGACCAGCGAGCAGCTGCCGAGGAGGTTGAGCGCGTGCGCCGCTACCTGGCCCAACGCAGGGCGGACAGGGCCAAGAATTCACCCATGTCGGACATGGCCATGCCGTCCGCGCCAGCGGTCGCAGGCCATGAGGAACTGCTGGCTGCTGGGGCGCCGCTGTCGGTCGATATTCCCCTGGATGTGGAATTGCCGTTCGAGCCTGTCGCCACGCTGCCTCCTGAGAAGGGTGCGGACACCGCGACTGACGCGCAGACTCCGTTGGCCGCGGACCCAGGGCTGGAGCACATGAGTCTGGCCGATGGTGCCTCCTTGCTGGTTGCCCTGGAGGATGCCGGGCAGTTGGCTCCTGCGGAAGCTGGACCCCAGGCGCTGGTATCCGACGGCGCGATGTTGGAGTGGGATCCGTCCTTGCTGGCCGATGCCAAGCTGCCGTCGCGCGATGCCGTGGAAGAGGCCGAACTTCCGCCGCTGCTCGGTGCTCCGGTCCAGCTGGCCCTGGCCCAGGAGTTTCGGGATTTGGGGTTGTGGGAAGAGGCCAGGGCACGGGTTCTGGAAATCCTGGAGCAGCCTGACACCGGCCACCATGCGCAGGCGCAGGCACTGCTGGATGAGTTGGCCCAAACGGCATCGGCTCCGCTGGCACCCAGCCCGGACAGCGAAGACCTCTGGGGGCATTGAACCGGGCTTATTGCGCGGGCTTCAGCCTTGCTGCAAAAGCTGCCCCATGCCCGGGCTCATCCACACGCTGTGGTTGGCCTCCACGATGAGGCCCTCGATACCAGCCTGGTGGGCAATCTGTTCACGGCCGAACTGCAGCCCTGCCACCATGGTTGCCGCCCCCCAGCCATTCACGGCGTCGGTCGTGCGTGCCACCAGCACCACGCCGCGGGGGCCGTTGCTGGGATAGCCTGTGTGCGGGTCCAGGATGTGGTGCATGCGTGCGCCTGCGTGTTCAAAGCAGCGCTCGTAATCACCAGAGGCGGCCACCACCCCATCCTTCAGGGCAACCGTGCCCAGAAGCTGGCGCGGGTCCCGCGGGTCGCGCACACCAATGCGCCAGGGCGCACCCAGGTTGCCACCCCGCACCAGGATGTCGCCACCGCCATTGAGCATGGCACTTTGGATGCCATGGTCCTGCAGGACTTGCATGCCGGACGAAAGTATGGGGAGCTTGGCAATTCCACCGAGATCCAGGCGCATGCCTTGGCGGCGCAGAAAGGCGGTCTGGCGCTGGGCATCCAGGACCAGCCCGGCCTGCTGGTTGACCAGAGACAGTTGGCGGGCCACTGACTCGGGACTGGCTGCCTGGTAATGGCCTGGCCGGAAATCCCAGCCTTGCAGCGAGCCGACAGTGACATCAAAAGCCCCACGGCTTGCACGCGATACCTGATGCGCCGCCTGCAGGGTGGCAAACAACTCGCGTGGAACGGTCACCGGCTCGATGCCTGCAGCGGTCTGGATGGCGGCCAGTGGATTGCCCGGAACGTAGCGGCTCATCATGGCTTCCAGGCGTTGCATTTCCTGCCAAGCTGCTTCGGCGGCACGCTGGGCTGTTGCTGCATTGGGGTGGTGAACCCGCAGGTCGACCAGGGTGCCCATCAGGGAGCGCTGCTGCGACACCGTGGCAGCGCTGGCCATGGGCGGTAGCAGCCAGCAGGCCCCAGCCAATGGCAAGCCCAGCGCCAGACGTCGGCGCAAAGGAGAGTGGACGGACGGTTGCAAAAGGGAATCTTGCATGAAAGGCTCCAGTGCCATTTCTAGGCACAGCTCGGGAGGCTGAATCGTCGCATGTCCACTGCTGCTGTGCCTGGGGGCACAGCATTCTTTTTGCAAGAAGTTGATTTTTTATAAGTCATTGCCGGCCGCAAGCGCGCACCATGGTGACTGCCCCTGGTAAGGCAACAACGCACTGAACTCCGTAAGCGAGAGTGCAGGCGAAATTTCAAAAGAAGGATCAGATCATGAGTCAAGAAGATCAATTGGCGGACGCTAAGGGTATCGGCCGCCGCAGTTTCATCAATACCGCTGCATTGGCCAGTTTGGCTGGTGTGGTCGCCTGCACCGAGAAACCCGCTGAGACTGCGTCAGCACCTGCTGCGGCCCCTGCACCCGCGGGCGGCGCCCATGCGGGTTCCAGCATCCACCTCAAGCCCGGTGAACTCGACAGCTACTATGGTCTGTGGAGCGGCGGTCACACCGGTGACGTGCGTGTGCTCGGTCTGCCTTCTGGACGTGAAATTCACCGCATTCCCGTGTTCAACCCCGATGCTCTGGTCGGTTGGGGCATTACCAACGAGTCCAAGAAAGTCATGGGCACCAAAGCCAATGGCGACCTGCGCTACACCGTGGCCGACACGCACCACGTGCATGCCTCGTACAAGGATGGTAACTACGACGGTCGCTATGCCTGGGTCAATGACAAGATCAATGGCCGCATGGCCCGTATCCGCCTGGACTATTTCGTCTGCGACAAGATCACCGAAATTCCTAACATCCAAGGCTTCCACGGCATTTTCCCGGACAAGGCCGACCCGGTGGATCCCAAGATCAACTACACCACCCGCGTGTTTGCCGGTGCCGAGTTCTCCATTCCCTTGCCCAACAACGGCAAGGACGCGGGCAAGGCGGAAGCTTACCGTTCGCTGTTCACCTGCGTGGACGCCGAAACCATGGAAGTGCGTTGGCAGGCCCTGATCGACGGCAACTGCGACCTGGTCGCTACCTCCTACGACGGCAAGCTGGCGGCCACGAACCAGTACAACACCGAAATGGGTGCCGTGTACGCCGACATGATGTCGGCCGAGCGTGACGCTTGTGCCTTCTTCAACATTGCCCGCATCGAAGAAGCGGTCAAGGCAGGCAAGACCAAGACCTACGGTGACTCCAAGGTTCCGGTGGTGGATTGCACCCGCGCTTCCAATAAGGACCCCAAGACCGCCCTGGTCGGCTACGTGTCGGTTCCCAAGAACCCCCACGGTGTCAATGCATCGCCCGATGCCAAGTACTTCATCTGCGCTGGCAAGCTCTCGCCCACCGGCACCGTGATCGAGCTGGCCAAGGTGCTGGACTGGTTCGACGGCAAGATGGAAAAGCTCGACGACGCCATCGTGGCCGAAGTGGAACTGGGCCTGGGCCCGCTGCACACTGCTTTCGACGGCCGCGGCAATGCCTACACCACCCTGTTCCTGGACAGCCAGGTGGTCAAGTGGAACATCGACAAGGCCATCGCCTTCCACAAGGGCGACAAGAACGCCAAGTACGTGGTGGATCGCCTGGACCTGCAATACCAGCCCGGCCACTTGAATGCCTCCCAGTCTGAAACCAAGGCGGCCGATGGCAAGTACCTGGCCGTGGGTTGCAAATTCTCCAAGGACCGCTTCCTGCCCGTGGGGCCCTTGCATCCTGAGAATGAGCAGCTGATCGACATGTCCGGTGAAAAAATGGTGCTGCTGGCCGACCACCCGGTGCGCGGCGAGCCGCATGACTTCATCATCTTCAAGCGCGATTTGCTCAAGCCCAAGCAGGTCTATGAACTCAGCGACTTCCCGCTGGCGATCAAGGATCCGGCTGAAACTGGCGTGTTCCGCAACGGCAACAAGGTCACCGTCAAGCTGACCTCGCAGGCCCCGGCCTTCAGCCAAACCGAGATCAAGCTCAAGAAGGGCGACAACGTCACCCTGATCCTGACCAATCTGGACAAGGTGGAAGACCTGACCCACGGCTTTGCGATTCCGAAGTACAACGTGAACTTCATCGTGAATCCGCAGGAAACGGCTTCGGTGTCCTTCGTGGCCGACAAACCCGGTGTGTTCTGGGCCTACTGCACGCACTTCTGCCACGCGCTGCACCTGGAGATGCGTTCGCGCATCATCGTCGAGGGCTGATCGCCCGTCCTGCAAACCCGGCACGTGATCGACCCCGTGCCGGGATTTGAAAGTTGTTCATGCTTTTCTTACCAAAGCACTTTGCGGCCAGTTTGGCCGCCTTTTTTTTCGCGTTGCTGGCCCCCTTGACGGTGTGGGGCAACGCGTACGAAGCGCACCTGCCGGATGATTTGGCCACCGCCAAGGACATGTGTGCCTTGCTGCCGTGCAAGGAAGTCTTTCCGGGCGCGCTGAGTTTTTCCGAGCGCATGGGATCGCCACCCTATGTGCAGGCCTTTGGGGAACCTGAAGCTTCGGGCAAGAAGAAGCTGCTGGGTTATGTGATGCTGTCGACCGACATCACCGATACACCGGCCTATTCCGGCAAGCCGGTGGTGACCCTTATCGGCATGGACACCCAGGGCAAGTACGTCGGGGTCAAGGTGCTCAAGCACTCGGAGCCCATTTTGCTGCTGGGTATTCCGGAGTCGGCCCTGGTCAAGTTCAACGACCAGTACCTGGGCAAGTCGGTGGCCGACAAGATTGAAGTCGGTCCGTCGCGCCCGGATGAAAAAGTGCTCGGTGTCGATGCCATTTCCGGTGCCACCGTGACTGTGATCGCACAGAACCAGGTCATGCGCTTGTCGGGCGTGGCGGTGGCACGGCAGGTGGGAATTCTGGAACCGGTAGTGCGCCTGGCACCACGCTATGCCACCACCGGTGCGCGCTGGACCTGGGCCGACCTGGTGGACAAGGGCCTGGTGCAGCGCCTGTTGGTACGTCCCGAGCAAGTGGGATTGCCACGCGGTCCGGAGCCCTTCATCGAACTCTGGTTTGGCGACCTGAACCACCCCGATGTGGGCAGCAGCATTTTGGGCAAGAACGGATTCGAGAATCTGCGCTCGCGCATCAAGGATGGCGAAGCAGCCCTGTTCATCATCCGCACGGCCGGACTGGAAAGCTTCAAGGGCTCCGGCTTCGTGCGTGGCGGCATTTACGACCGCGTTCAGGTCAAGCAGGGTGGCGACTCCTTCACCTTCCGCGACCTGGACTATTTCAACCTCTATGGCATTGAAGCGGCGGGCGCACCGTCCTATACCGAATCGGCCATCTTCGTCATCCGCGCCCAGGGCTTCTCGGCCTCCTACCCCTGGAAGCTGGCCTTCCTGGGCAACAAGGTCGACCAGGCCACCGGGCAGCGCACTTTTGCCAACTTCGAGTCCAAGTACTGGTTGCCCTCCGAGGTGCTGCAAGGCGGACGGCCAGAAGTGCAGGAAGACGAAGAACCCTGGAAGCGGGTCTGGAAGACGCGTGCGGTCCCGATCGCCCTGTTTGCCCTGCTGCTGCTGGCGGTGACCGTGGTCTACGCCTACCGTGAGCGCCTGACGCGCTTGTCCACCCACAAGAACAAGTGGCCGGTCAATGCGTTCAAGTACACGGCCTGGGGCCTGAGCATCGGATTCGTCGGTTTCGGTGTCATGGCCCAGCCGTCCATCACGCAGGTGCTGACCTGGTTCCACTCGCTGCTGTTCCAGTGGACCTGGTCGCTGTTCCTGTCCGACCCGTTCATCTTCCTGTTCTGGATTTTCATCATCCTGACCGTGTTCCTGTTCGGTCGCGGTTTGTTCTGCGGCTGGCTGTGCCCGTTCGGTTCGCTTTCGGAAGCCTTGTTCAAGATCGGTGGCGCGCTGGGGCTCAAACGCTTCCAGTTCGAGCTGCCTTCCGTCTGGCACCACCGTCTCAAGTGGGTCAAGTACGTGATCTTCTTTGGCTTGCTGACCATTTCCATGTTTTCCATGGGCCTGGCCGAAGTCTTGGCCGAAGTGGAGCCCTTCAAGACCACCTTCCTGGTGGGTATCCAGAATCGGGCCTGGCCCTACGGCTTGTTTGTCTGTGTATTGCTGGGCCTGTCGCTGTTCACCGAGCGCCCCTACTGCAAGTACATCTGCCCGCTGGGCGCCTCACTGGCCATGCCCAGTACCTTCCGTTGGTTTGGACTGAAGCGCAAACAGGACTGCAACAGCTGCAAGGCCTGCGCGGTCGGTTGCGGTTCGCAGGCCATTGACGCGGCGGGTCGCATCGACCACCGCGAATGCCTGCACTGTTTGGATTGCATGGTGCTCTACACCGACCAGAAGGGCTGCCCACCGCTGGCCAAGGAGCGCAAGCGCCGCGAACGCGACGGCCTGCTGATCACACCCATCGGTGCCGACGGCTATTTCATTCCGCTGCAGCCGGTGGCCATGGACGCCAAGGTGGCCAATGGCCCCGATCCGCGCATGCCCACCGACCCGGCCCGCGTGGCGGGACGCGCCAATGCCCGTGGCCTGCGCTGGATTTGGCTGGAGTTGCGCGACCACCTGTGGCCCTGGAGCAGCGAGGGCGGCACCAGCCGCCGTGCCCTGCAATGGGCCGGCTATGCCTTGGCCGCGGCGGTGAGTGTGGCCTGGGTGCTGGCCGGTACCGGCCGTCTGTCGCAGGTTGCCATCATCGGCTGGTGGTTCGGCTGGAGTGTGTACGAGGTCCTCATCCGTCTGGATGGCAAACGCTACGTGAAGGACGGCCCGTGGTGGAGGGACCAGTACCGCCAGGCCAATGTGATGGACATGCTCAGTTACGTCGCCTTCAAAAACCTGCTCATCGGCGCGGGTCTCTTCCTGGTGCTGCGCGCGCTCGGCTGGCTGGTGTCATGATCCGCCCATGAAATTCTGGTCAATGTTTAGCCTGTGGCTCGCCATGGCGGGGGCACAGGCGGCCACGGTGCAGGTGAGGGCCGGAGACGATCTGCAGGCTGCCATCCGGGCGGCGCGCAGTGGCGACGTGCTGGAAATAGCCCCCGGCACTTACCACGGCAATTTCGTCGTCGACAAACCGCTGACCCTGCGTGGCGTCCAGCGGCCTGTGCTTGACGGTGGACTGCAGGGCGACACCGTGCGCGTGACCGCCACCGACGTGGTGCTCGAAGGCCTGCAGGTGCGCAATTCAGGCGCTGACCTCAATGCACAGAACGCCGGGGTCTACATCCAGCCCGGTGCCCACCGGGCGGTGGTGCGTGACTGTGGCCTGAGCTACAACCTCTTCGGACTGTGGATCGAGAAGGCGCAGGACGTTCGGGTGGAGGGCAACACCATCACCGGCAAGCGCGACCTCAATTCCTCCCAGCGTGGCAACGGCATCCAGCTCTACAACACCACCGGGGCACGCATCATCGGAAACAACATCGGTTTCGTGCGCGATGCCCTGTACGTGGATGTGTCGCACCGCGCCGAGTTCCGGGGCAACAAGCTGCACCACAGCCGCTACGGCACGCACTACATGAACTCGTACCACAACCTGTGGGAAGACAACGATAGCTTCTACAACCGAGGTGGCCTGGCCCTGATGGAAGTGCGGGACCAACTGATCCGCAACAACCGCACCTGGGGCAATTCCGACCACGGCATCATGCTGCGCACCGTGCAGGACTCGGTGGTCGAGGGCAATGTGGTGGCGGGAAACAACCGCGGCTTCTTCATCTACGACGTGGAATATGTCAAGGTTTTGAACAACCTCGTGGTCGACAATTACGTCGGTACACACCTCTCGGCCGGCTCGACCCGCAACGTGGTCGAAGGCAATGACTTCATCTCCAACCGCGAGCAGGTGCGCTACGTGGGGGCCAGGGACGAAGTCTGGGGCCAGGGGCGTGGCAACCACTGGAGCAACTACCTGGGATGGGACAAGAATGGTGATGGTGTGGGTGATGTGCGCTACGAGGCCAATGACATGGTGGACCGCCTGACATGGCGTTATCCCAGCATTAAGCTGCTCATGGCCAGCCCGGCGGTGCAAGCGCTGCGACTGGTGGCCCAGCAGTTTCCGGTACTGCGCGTACCCAGCGTGGTGGACCCCAAGCCGCGCATGGAACCCACCCACAAGGATTGGAGCCAATGGCGTGACAAACACTACCCCGGCCAATAAGGCCGAACCCTCCGCGCTGGCGATCGAAGCCCGGGCGGTGAGCAAGCACTTTGGCGCCTTGCGTGCCGTCGATGGCGTGGATCTTTCCATTGCCCGTGGAGAAATCTTCGGCCTGATCGGACACAACGGCGCTGGAAAGAGCACGCTGTTCAAGATGATGCTGGGGTTGATTGCGCCCAGCAGCGGCCAGATCACCGTGAATGGCGTGGCCGTGCAGGGCGCAGACTTTCGTACGGCGCGCCGTGCCATCGGCTACCTGCCAGAAAACGTGGTGCTGTACGACAACCTCAGCGGTCTGGAGACCCTGCGCTTCTTCGCCCGCCTCAAGGGAGCGCCGCTGGCGCAGTGCCAGCCTACGCTGGAGCGTGTCGGCCTGGCGCACGCCGGACCGCGCCCGGTGCGCGAGTACTCCAAGGGCATGCGCCAGCGCCTGGGTTTTGCCCAGGCCCTGCTGGGCAACCCGCAGGTGCTGTTCCTGGACGAACCGACCAACGGGCTCGACCCGCAGGCCATTCGCGACTTCTACGCCACGCTGCGCGGTTTGAGCCAGCAGGGCGTCACCATCGTCATCACCTCGCACATCCTGGCCGAACTGCAGGAGCGTGTGGGGCGCCTGGGCATCATGGCCAGTGGCAAGCTGCAGGCGGTGGGCACGGTGCATGCACTGCGCGAGCAGATGAACCTGGCGCTCACCGTGACGGCCGAACTGACACCCCAGGGGTTGGTGGCGGCCCAGCAAAAGGTTCTGCGCCTGCCTGGTGTGACCTGCACCAGCGCCCCTGGTGGCCTGCGTGTGCAGTGCCCGCGCGAGCGCAAGATCGAGGTGCTGGCGGCGTTGAGCAGCCTGGGCAGCGAAGTGCGCGACCTGCAGGTGCAGGAAGCCTCGCTGGAAGATGTATTTCTCGGCTTTGCCGACTGAAGGGGCCTGCACATGGAATGGAACCAAATCCGCACGCTGGCCGCGAAGGAATTCAAGGACCGGCTGCGCAACAAGTGGGTGCTGGCCGTGGCGCTGGTGTTCACGGTGTTCTCGCTGGTCATCACCTACTTCGGTGGCGCGGCCCAGGGTCAGGTCGGACCACGCTCGATCGAGTTCACCATCGCTTCGCTGGTGAGCCTGGTCATCTACCTGATTCCGCTCATTGCCTTGCTGCTGGGCTTTGACGCCGTGGTGGGTGAGCGTGAACGCGGCTCGCTCGACCTCTTGCTGTCGCTGCCGATCACGCGCATGGAGCTGTTGCTGGGCAAGTACCTCGGTCTCGCACTGGCCCTCACCTTGTCCACCCTGGCCGGCTTTGCCCTGGTGGCGGTGCTGCTGTACCGCCAGTTCAACTGGGGCGGGTTGTTCCACTACGCCGGCTTCATGGTCAGCTCGGTCTTGCTGGGGCTGGCCTTCCTGAGTCTGGCGGTGTGCATGTCGGTGCTGGCGCGCGAGCGCACCCGCGCCTCTGGCCTGGCCATCGCCCTGTGGTTCTTCTTCGTGCTCGTGTTCGACCTGCTGCTGCTCGGCGCCCTGGTGGCCACGGGCGGGCGCTATGGTGGCGACCTGTTTGCCTATCTGCTGCTGCTGAACCCGGCCGACGTGTTCCGCATTCTCAATGTGTTTTCGCTGGAAGACGTGCGTACCCTGTACGGACTGA
The DNA here is from genome assembly GCA_008015235.1 of Rhodoferax sp. Lineage (GTDB taxonomy): Bacteria > Pseudomonadota > Gammaproteobacteria > Burkholderiales > Burkholderiaceae_C > Allorhodoferax. The sequence goes on from SSFF01000001.1 coordinate 94,952, forward strand.
CCAGCGTGGTTCCCCCGGCCTTGGCGCGCCCCTGGCTCATGGGTCTGGTCATGGTGGCCTGGATTGCCGGCCCCCTGGCCCTGGCGCGCTGGAGATTCAAAGCATGACATCCACACCTTCCTCGCCTCTGTGGCGCCGTGCCGCCTGGCTCGTGGCCTTGGCCGCACCCCTGTGGCTGGCCGCCTGCGATTCGGCCAACACTGCCAACTCCCTGGCCCCACTCGAAATCGACGCCAGCACCACCTGCGAGCTCGACGGCATGCTGCTGGCCGACTATCCCGGTCCCAAGGGCCAGATTTTCTACAGCGGTCAGGACAAGCCCCAGTTCTTCTGCGACACGGTCGAGTTGCTGCACACCCTGCTGCAGCCGGAGCAGGTGCAGGCCGTGGCCAGTGCCTATGTGCAGGACATGGGCAAGGCCGACTGGGACAAGCCCCGCGGCCAGTGGATCGACGCCAGGACTGCGCTCTACGTCATAGGCGGCAAGCGCCATGGCTCCATGGGGCCCACCATCGGCAGCTTTGCCGTCGATGCCGATGCCCAGGCTTTCGCCCAGCAATGGGGCGGCAAGGTCCTGCGTTTTGCCGACATCAAGCCCGATATGGTCGACTTGAGCGGTGGCGCGCTGCACGACAGCAAGATGTAGGAGCCGGCCATGCGGGCCCTGCGGACCTTGGCGCAGCTTACCCGGTCGCGGCGTGCGCTGTGGCTGGTGGCCCTGGTGGCATTGCTGGTGGTGGCTTCGACCTGGGGCTGGCGTAGCTACCGTGCGGCACAGGCTGCCGCGGCGGTGGAGGACGAATACTGCGTGGTGGCACCACCCACCGCGTTCGACCCCACCTGGGGCGTCGGCCTGCTGGAGGCCCGACCGATCCCCCCCGACGCCCGCTGTCCGGTGTGTGGCATGTTCCCGGCGCGCAACCGCGAATGGGCGGCGCAGCTGGTGTTCCACAACGGCGACACCCAATTCTTCGACTCGCCCCTGACCCTGTGGGCCTACGTACAGGACGTGGGCCGCTATGCCCCGGGTCGCCAGGCCAGTGAGATTGCCGCCCTGTGGGTCAGTGACGCCGCCACCGGCCGCTGGACCGACGCCCGCCGTGCCCACTATGTGCATGGCTCCAATGCGCTGGGGCCCATGCGGGCGGGCAACCTGCCGGCCTTCGCCGCGCTGGCCGACGCCCAGGCCTTCGCCAAGGCGCGTGGCGGTGCGGTGCTGGCCGCCGAGCGCATCGACCAGGCGCTGGTCGGACGCCTCCTGCGTCCGCACCGCCACGCCCAGATGGCGGCGCCGGGTACGCTATAGTTGCTATCGAATCAATAGCTGCCTGCATTGCATTTGTGCGGGCCAGAATCGAAAATGACTGAAAATTCGGATCCGACCGGCACGCCGCCACCCCGTGTGTGGGTGCTGGGCGGTGCCAACCTGGACATCGTCGCCCAGACCGCAGCCCCGCTGGCGCTGGCCGATTCCAACCCCGGCCACGTCCACTGTGCACCCGGCGGCGTGGCGCGCAACGTGGCCCACAACCTGGCCCTGCTCGGGCACCGCCCGGCCCTCGTCAGCCTCCTGGGGGACGATGTGCTGGGCCAGAGCGTGTGGCAGGCCACGGCCGCGGTGGGGGTGGACTTGCGCTGGTGCATGCAGCTGCCAGGCGCACGCAGCGCTACCTACCTGAGCCTGCACGGGCCGGACGGCGACATGGCCGTGGCCGTGAACGACATGGACATCCTGGAACAGCTCGATGCCTCCCGGCTTACCCCCTTGCTGGCGCACATGGGCCATGCCCAGTGTTGTGTGCTGGATGCGAACCTGTCTCCCGACGCCCTGGCTTGCCTGCTCGGTGCCGACCTGCCACCGGTGCTGGTGGACGCGGTGTCCAGCTTCAAGTGCCTGCGCCTGCAGCCCTGGCTGGCGCGCATCCATACCCTCAAGCTCAATGCCCTCGAAGCCCAGACGCTCAGCGGCCTGGAGGCCCACGACGGCACCGGTGCCGAGGCAGCAGCCCGTGCCCTGCACAGTCGCGGTGTTCGCCAATTGGTGGTGAGCCTGGGGGCAGACGGTGTGGTGTGGTGCGACGCCCAGGGGCATACCGGCCGACGGGCGGCGCGGTCGGTGCCGGTGGTCAACACCAGCGGGGCCGGTGATGCCTTGCTGGCTGGCCTGGTGCACGGCCAACTGCAGGGCTGGCCCCTGGATCAGTCGGTGGCGTGGGCCATGGCCTGTTCAGAGATCACCCTGCAAAGCCCCCATGCCAACGCGCCCGACCTGTCGCTGGAGGCGCTGCAGGCTTGCGTGGCATCATCCAACCCCAGCCCTTCTCCGTGAGCCCCGACATGACCGCCCCCTACCTTGATATCGCCCCTGAAGTCCAGCAGGCCCTGCAGTCCGGCCAGCCCGTAGTGGCGCTGGAGTCCACCATCATTTCCCACGGCATGCCGTATCCGCAGAACGTGCAGACTGCGCTGCAGGTGGAAGCCGAAGTACGTCAGGCCGGCGCGGTGCCCGCCACCATCGCCATCCTCGGCGGGCGCCTGAAGGCGGGCTTGAACGCGGCCGAGATCGAAACCCTCGGCAAAGCCGGGCGCGAAGTGGTCAAGGTGAGCCGGCGCGACATCCCCTTCATGGTGGCCCAGGGCCGCCTGGGCGCGACCACGGTGGCCTCCACCATGGTGATTGCGGACATGGCCGGCATCCGCGTGTTTGCCACCGGCGGCATCGGCGGGGTGCACCGCGGCGCACAGCAAAGCTTCGACGTCTCGGCCGACCTGCAGGAGCTGGCGCAGACCCCGGTGGCCGTGGTGTGCGCCGGAGCCAAGAGCATCCTGGACCTGGGGCTCACGCTGGAATACCTGGAAACCCACGGTGTGCCCGTGGTCGGCTACCAGACCGAGTGGCTGCCCGCCTTCTTCACCCGCGACAGCGCCTTCAAGGTGGACTACCGCCTGGACACGCCAGCCGACATTGCCCGCGTGCTGCACGCCAAGTGGGCCATGGCCTTGAAGGGCGGCATGGTCATCGCCAACCCCATTCCCCAGGAATACGCCATGCCGCGCGCGGCCATCGATGCCGCCGTGGAGCAGGCGCTGGCCGAGGCGCAGCAGCAGCGCATCGGCGGCAAGGAATCCACGCCGTTCCTGCTGGCGCGCGTGTGCGAACTGACCGGTGGCGACAGCCTGGCGTCCAACATCCAACTGGTGCGCAACAACGCCCGCTTGGCCAGTGCGGTGGCGCGGGAGTTGCTGGCCCTGGGTGCTTGATGGAAGTGGTGTTTGCTACGAAAATAGTAGCTAGCTGCGCAATATTTATGCGGGGAATGTCCCCGTTTGATCCGCGAACTGTACCGACCTTAGGGCGCCACGGTGGGTGCGCAAGCTAGTCGCTCAATGACCGGTTCGCACCGCCAGCCTTTCACCACAGTCCCGGCAGCACCAGTCAGCTTTGCCACCGTGTTCGAGCTGGAAGAAATAGCCACTTTCGTGGAGCAAGATGCCCTGCGCTTCTACACCTGGCAGGGGCAGGCACTGCCGTGCAGTTTTATCAAAGTCACCACTGGACTGCCTTCCATCCAGGCATTGCGCGCCCGCTTGCATGCGGGACATATTCCCCCGGGATGCGCGGGTTGCAATGAGTTGCGAACGTCGGTGCCACCGCTCGAACACATCCGATGCAAAGAGGCTGTACATGAGTTCTAAACCACTGATAAACACCACTACACGAATGCGAGACTTTTGGGGCAGCGGGCAAAACCTGCTGCTGGGCGCCCAGGGCAACGACACCTATATGGTGCATACCAAGGATGCGTTGGCACGGGTCGACGCCCAAACAGGGGAGGTGCGTTTCGGTACCCAAATAGGCGACAGGCAAGGCCGCAAAAAAAGTGCGGCTCGATGCCGCCCAGGGCGATGTACGGGTGGTGCGCACGGCGCAGGGAAGAACCTCCCGCCGAATGCTTCACAATACTTCCAAATATATAGCAAGCTATTCAATTCCTATGCCGAGATATTGCCGAAATGGCTTGCAAACAGAATCTTCTAACGACGCGAAATGGGGGGTGGCAGCATGATTGGGTTGTTGTTTTTTGCCGGGCTGGCGATATGGCTAGTGCTGGCTGTCTGGATCAGCAAACGCGTTCTGGGGTGGTTAGGGAACAGCAACTACCCCATCACCCGCGGAGTCGCGGTGTTCCTGCTGGTGCTGGTTGCTCCCGTGGGCGATGAGTTGATAGGTCGTTGGCAGTTCCATCAGCTGTGTGAACGGGAGGCGGTGGTGACATTGAGTCCGGGATGGGAGAAAGTGAAGAGGGCGAAGTGGATTACAAATCAGCAAAGCGAAGTCGATGGCTACGTTATCCCCGTGACGCAGCGTGATGGTGGATATGCGAATGGTGATACAGGTGAAATTTTCTTCCGCAGTCGATCTTTTTTGATGCATGGTGGCATTCTTCGAAGAACGCTCCGCCCTTTGTGGGGGAATCCAACTACTTGCTATGCAAGAGACTTCGATCAAGTCGAAGGAATTCTTAACTTAAAAGAAATCTTGAAATAAGGGAGTAAAAACATGAATGCAATCGCAAACGCATACATCAATGCACTATTTGCCGATGCCGCGTATGTCAATTTAGTGAAACCGACGTGAAGGATTCAGGGTCCGGTCTTGTATCGCAACATTTCTACCGCCCGCACGAATCGGCTTACCGCGGCTTAGTGCAGGCCGAAGGCTTGGCCGATTTCCTCGAGCCTGTCCCAGCCCGACCCGTGCAGATTCTGCCGGGTCCCTACAACCACATAGTCCGCCGCGAATCGACCCAGTGCTGCTACCAAGTAAGTAGCAAACTGTCTAATACCTAAGCCGGGATAGCCGCTAAACGATGCCCAACAACTGCCGCGCCTGGCTGGGTGTGGCCACGGGGCGGTCCAGTTCGGCGGCAATCCGGGCGATACGCGCTACCAACTGAGCGTTGCTGCTGGCCAGCTCCCCTTTGCGGTAGTACACGTTGTCCTCGAAGCCCACGCGCACGTGGCCACCGAGCACGATGGCCTGCACGGCCAGGGGCAGCTGGGCCGCGCCGATGCCGGCCACGGTCCAGGTGGCGCCCGCAGGCAGTTCACCCAGCAGGTACATCAGCGCCTGCGGGGTGCCGGGCATGGCGCCGGGCACGCCCAACACGAAGTCGAAATGTGCCGGTGCTGCCAGCAGGCCCTTGGCCAGCCAGCGTTTGGCGGTGTGCAGCATGCCGCTGTCAAAAATCTCCAGCTCGGCCTTCACGCCGTGGGAGCGGATCTCGCGGGCAAACACTTCCATGTCGGCCGGGTGGTTCACGAACACGTCACCACCGAAGTTCACCGAACCCATGGACAGGGTGGCCATTTCCGGCTTCAGCGTCACCGGCGCTAGGCGCTCCTGCGGGGTCATGCCCACAGCGCCGCCGGTGCTGACCTGCACGATCACGTCGCAGCGCTTCTGCACCTCGGCAATGATCGCGCGGTAGACCTCCTTGTCCTGCGTCGGCGTGCCGTCGGCCAGGCGGCCGTGCACGTGCACGATGCTGGCCCCGGCCTGTGCGCACTCGGCAGCGGCGACGCCGATTTCTTCGGGCGTGAGCGGCAGTGCCGGTTGCTGTTCGCAGGTGACTTCGGCGCCAGTCAGTGCGGCGGTGATGATCAGTGGCTGCATGGTGTGTTCCTCAGGGGTGGATGCGTTGGCAGTCTGCGGGCACCACACAGGTACCGCTGGCACGGCACACCGTGACCGGCTCGGGCAGCACGTCGCAGGCCGAGGGTTGGCCCGGAATGTCGACCGCGCTGATGACCTTGCGCGCTTCAAACACCATCTTGCGCGAGGACTTGCCCATGGACACGATGTGGCCCACGGCTTCGATGTAGTCGCCGGCCCGCACCGGGGCCAGGAACTCGACGCTGTCGTAGGCCACGAACAGGCCTTCGTCGCCGTCGCTGCGGATCAGCAGTTCGGTGGCCACGTCGCCAAACAGTTGCAGCATCTTGGCGCCGTCGACGAGGTTGCCGGCATAGTGCGCGTCGTGCGAACCCATGCGCAGGCGGATCATGCTGGTGATGGGGGTGTCATTGTTCATGGTGTGTCTCCTTAGGCGGCTTTGCGCTTGTTCCATTCATCGATGGCGAAAGACGCCACGTTCTCGGCGTAGCTGCCGGGGCCGAAGCCCGCGTCGTAGCCGAGTTCCTTGGCCAGTTCGTGGCTGATGCGCGGGCCGCCCACCACCAGGATCACCTTCTCGCGCAGGCCTTCGGCTTCGAGCAGGTCGGACAGGCGGGTGAGGTTGTCGAGGTGGATGTTCTTCTGGGTCACCACCTGCGACACCAGGATGACGTCGGCCTTTTCCTCGATGGCGCGGGCCACCAGGTCTTCCGAATCCACCTGGGCGCCCATGTTGATGGCACGCACCTCGTGGTAGCTCTCCAGGCCCTTGTGGCCGTTGAAGCCCTTCATGTTCATGATGGCGTCGATGCCCACGGTGTGCGCGTCGGTCTCGATGCAGGCGCCCACCACCACCATCTTGCGGCCCATGGTCTGGGCAATCTTGGCGTTGATGGCGTCCTTGTCCAGCACCTCGAATTCGGGCTTGGCCACCTTGATCCGGGCCATGTCCACGCGGTGCTTGCACTGGCCGTAGACGACGTAGAAGGAAAAGCCCTGGCCCATGTCTTCGCTGTGCACCACCGAGGGTTCTTCCAGACCCATCTGCAGCGCCATCTGGCGTGCGGCTTCCTTGCTGTTCTCGTCCAGCGCCACCGGCAGCGTGAACGACAGCTGCACGCGGCCGTCGTCGTGGGTGTCGCCGTAGGGCTTGATCCAGCGCGGGGTGTGTTCTTCGTGGTGCAGATCAGCGCTCATGCGGCGGCTCCTTGTGCGCCCGGGGGCAACATCAGTTCGGGGAAGGGGTTGTAGTAATCGGCGTCCTTGTCGAGCACGCCGTCCAGGCCCTTGCCGCCGGTCAGCGTGCGCGAGATGTCGGCAAAGGTGCCCTTGGCGATGGCGGCGGGCAAGCCGGTGCGCTCGATCTCGGCCAGGATGTCGACGGTCTCGGCCAGCACCTGCTGGGCGCGGCGTTCGATCTGCCCGCCCGGGGTGAACTGGATCTCGGCATGCAGGTCGCGCATGGTGCCGAAGACGTACTTGGCGTTCTGCACCGACAGGAAACGGTCCTGGATGAAGGGCGTGTGGATGGCCTCGGTCATCATGCCCAGCAGGTGGATGTTCTGCTGCGTCAGCACCGACACGGTGTTGAACAGCGCATCCTGCACATGGCCCTTGAAGATGTTGCCGGTCATGAACTTGGTCGGCGGCATGTACTTCAGGCTGGCCTGTGGGAACACCTGGCGCACCAGCTGGGCGTGGGCCAGTTCCCACAGGAAGCCGTTTTCCAGTTCGGGGTTGATCTCGAAGGCATGGCCCAGTCCCATCTGCTCGGGCTTCAGACCTGACAGATAGGCGAACTGCTCGTTGATGAGCTGCGAGGCCAACACGGTGTGGGCGGCTTCCACGGCGTCGGCCGTGGTCAGGTAGTTGTCTTCGCCGGTGTTGATGATGATGCCAGCATAGGCATTGACCATGCGCGAGAAGAACTGGTCCACAAAGGTGCGCTGCATGTTGATGTCGCGGAAGATGATGCCGTACATCGAGTCGTTGAGCATCATGTCCAGCCGCTCCATGGCGCCCATGGCGGCGATCTCGGGCATGCACAGGCCGGAGCAGTAGTTGGTCAGGCGGATGTAGCGGCCGATCTTCTGGCCCACCTCGTCCAGCGCGGCGCGCATGAGCTTGAAGTTTTCCTGCGTGGCATAGGTGCCGCCAAAGCCTTCGGTGGTGGCGCCGAAGGGCACGTAGTCCAGCAGGCTCTGGCCGGTGGAGCGGATCACAGCAATGATGTCGGCCCCCTGCTCGGCCGCAGCGCGCGCCTGCTTGATGTCCTCGTAGATGTTGCCGGTGGCGACGATCAGGTAGAGCCATGGTGCCTTGCCTTCACCCAAGGTTGCCACATAGTGGTCCCGCTGGGCGCGGTTGGCGGCAATGCGTTCGCACATGCTTTGTGCCAAGGCCTTGGCCTGTGCACGCGCCTGCGCCAAGTCGGCGGGGCGCTGCAGGATCAGCGTGCCTTGGGCCACGCGCTCGGCCACGGCCTGGGCGCTCAGACCATGCTGGGCCATGGCGGCTGCCAGCACCGGGGCTGCGCCCAGGGACAAAAGCTCGCCATCGCGCAGGTGGTCGACCAGACGGTTCGGCAGGGGGATCTGGTTTTCGTCCACGCCGTCCACGCCCAGCAGGCGCACCGTGGCGCGCTCCACCGTGCTGGTGGTGCGGCGGTTCATGTCATGGAATACCTGGTGCGCGATGGCGCGGGCACTGGCGCGTGCGCGGTCGATTTGGGACGGGTCGAGGTGTAGCTGGGCCATGGTTCAAAGGGAGTAGGTCATGCGGCGGTGAGCTGCACATCGCTCACGGTGTAGTCCGGCAGCGCCAGTTGCGCCTGGGCCAGGAACTCGTGGGCATCAAAGCTGCCGCCGAAGGGGGAAAAAGGGTTGAGGGTGATGCCCGCCATGCGGATCGCGCGCATGGCACGGACGTGCCCGCCCTGGCGCTCGAACGTTGCCAGGTCGATGGCATCGATGAAGAGCTTGGTGCCATCGCCCACCACCAGGGTCAGGCCTGGGTGGCGCTGCAACAGCTCCACCAGGGCCTGCCACAGGCGCCGGGCCACGGCCCCGGAAACGGCCACAGTGCCCACGTCGGTGGCCCCTAGACCCAGCAATACCGGTGCGGCATTCAGGGTGGCAATCGGCTCTAGGAATACCGGCGCACCCGCGCGGTCCCAGACGCCGACGCCAGCACAGTCGAAAGCCGGCTGCACCTGGGCGGCCAGCGCCGCTTCGGCCGCGGCAATGCCCAGAATGGCCAGTCGGTCACGGGTCTTGCGCAGCACATCCTGCACGCCACCGCCGATGGCAGCACCCGTGGCCAGCACCACGCCGTCCGCAATGGCCGGGGAGGCATGGTGGCTGCGACCGAGGGCGCCGTCCAGGAACACGATTTCGGCGCCGCACTGGCGCAGCAGGGCAATCACGCGGTGTTGGTCATGGCTGCGCGAGGCGCCTGCCACTTCCATTTCACCGGCATCCAGCGCCTTGACCAGCACGATTTCGCCCATGGGGCTTTCAATGCCGGTACCGCCCAGCAGGCGCGTGCGCACCTTGGCGCGCAGCAGCGTGTCGCGCGCGGTGGCCACCAGGCAACCGGGTGTGACCATGACGGGGGGTTTCGGGATGGAGAACACCTGGTCGCGCTCTTCTCCGTCACGGCCGATGGAGGTCAGCCCCACGGCCACGTGGGCCGATTGGGCCTGTGCCAGCAGGTGATTGAGACTGACGGTCTTGCCGGTGTTCTTGGTCATGCCCATCACGGCCACGGTGCGCAGGCCCAGGTTCTGCACCCGTGCCCAAAGCGGGCTGGCATTGGTCTGCAGGGCGGGAGTCTGAACAGGAGCAAGCATGGGGGGCTCAGACGTAGAGGGTTTCGAACAGCTCGCGCAGGCGCGGCGATTCACGCAACAATTCCAGCGCGTAGACGGCGTGGTCCTTGGCGTAGCCATTGCCCACGATCATGTCCACGTCCTTGCCCACGCCTTCGGCGCCCAGGGCCGCAGCCGTGAAGCTGGTGGCCATGGAGAAGAAGTACACGGTGCCACGCTGGCGTGTGGCCAGGATCGAGCCCATCTCGGTGTGCTGGATGTTGACGCAGTTGATGACCACATCGGCCATGCGGCCCTGGGTGACTTCGGCAATGGCGCGCATCACGGCCACGGCGTCGGTGGCGTCCACCTGCAAGGCATGGTCCACCCAGCCCAGCTCTTTCATTCGCTCGCAGTCCTTGGCAAAGGGCGACACGCCGATGACACAGCCTGCAGGGCCGGCACGCTTGCGCGCCTCGTACACACACAGCGTGCCCGACTTGCCGCCACCGCCTATCACCACCACGGTGTCGCCGGGGCGCACCAGGCGCGCGGTCTGGGCCGGGGCTCCGGCCACGTCCAGAATGGCCAATGCCACTTTTTCGGGAATGTCGGCGGGCAGCTTGGCGTACAGGCCGCTCTCGAACAGGATGGCCTGCCCGTCGATCTCGACCTGGTCTTGCGCCAGGTGCAGGGCCTTGATGCGATCAATCTTCAGCGGCGTGAGCGACAGGGACACCAGGGTGGCGATCTTGTCGCCCACCTGCAGGTCGGTCTTACCTTGCAGCGCATCGCCAATGGCGGCCACGCGCCCGATGAGCATGCCGCCCGAGCCCGTGACCGGGTTGTGGTGCTTGCCACGCTGGGCCACGATGTCCAGTATGGCGGCCTCGATGCGCGCCGGGTCGTTCTCGGCGGCCTTCTTGATCTGCGTGAAGCTGGCGGCGTCGATGTTCAGGGCATCGACGTCGATCAGGATTTCGTTGTCCCACAAGGCCATGCTGTTGTCGATCTTCCAGGCGGGCTGGGGCAGCACGCCTTGCGGTTCGAGCACGCGGTGGGTGCCGTAGGGGCATCCGTGTTGCATGGGGGCTCCCATCAGTTGCTCACGCTGGGCAGGCTGAAGTCCTGGCCCAGGCCCGGCATTTCCACGGTCTTGCCGGCGTAGTTGCGGCACTTCACGGTGGTGCCGCTGCCGTCGGGCAGCGCCTCTTCACGCACATAGCTGGGGATGATGGGCAGCTTGCCCAGACCGCCCAGGCCGTCGACGATGAAGGTGGGCACGGCCGGGCCGCTGATCCAGCCGCGCAGCCCTTCGTACAGCTCCAGCATGCGGCGGTGCGGCACGATGAAATGGTGGGCACCCTCGACCATGTCGGTGGAGTACACGTAGTAGGGGCGCACGCCCATCTCGATGGTCTGCATGAACAGCTCGCGCATCACTTCCACGCTGTCGTTCACGCCCTTGAGGCACACGGTCTGCAGGCCCATCATGATGCCGGCCTTCTGCAGCATCTTCACGCGCTCGCGCAGCAGTGGCGTGATTTCCTTGTGGTGGTTGATGTGGATGTTGACCATCTGCACGCGGTGCTTTTCCAGCACGGCGCAGAGTTCGGGCGTGATGCGGGTGGGCAGTTGCACCACCATGCGCGAGCCCATGCGCAGGAAGCGCACATGGGGCGCGCGGGCGCGGATCTGGCCCAGGATCTCGTCCAGGCGCTCGTCGGTGAAGGTCAGCGGGTCGCCACCGGAGAGCAGCACGTCCTCGATGTTCTTGTTGTTGGCGATGTAGTCGATGGACGCTTCGATCTCGTCCTTGTGCACCGAGCCGGTGGGCTGGCTCACCATGCGCTTGCGGGTGCAGAAACGGCACAGCGTGGCGCAGGTGTTGCTCACCAGGAACAGCACGCGGCGCGGGTAGCGGTGCACGATGCTGGTGCCGGGAATGGTGTCGCCTTCTTCACCGAGCTGGTCCAGCATGGTGGCAAAGCCAGGCTTGGTTTCTTCGTGGAACGAGGGCAGGTACTGCAGGCGGATGGGGCAGTTGGGGTCGTCGCGGTCCATCAGCTGGGCCATGTATGGGGTGACGGCAATGGCGAACTTGGAATACACCGTGTCGTTCACGTCTTCCACGTGGTTCAGCACACCGGCCAGTTCAGAGTGGTGGGTGTAGCGGCGGGCAAACTGCTTCTGCCAGGATTCGCTGCGGGGGTCATAGGCCTGCAGTTCGGCATAGCTCAGCAGTTTTTTGGGGGAGGCGAAATCGACTTTTTGCAACATGGTGGTCTCCAGGTACGGGTGGGAGAAGGCCTTGCAACCGGTGGGTGAATCCTTCGTGGCCTGAAGTCTAAAAATCCATGCTGCCGATACAAATTGTCAAAATGACTGAATTCAATGCAAAAATTCAGTCAAATTGATTGAAATTAATCCACTATGGCAAATTCGGTAGAAAAAGCAGTTGCAGCACCTAGTCTGGATGCGCTCGACCACCAGTTGCTGGCCCTGCTCAAGGTCAATGCACGCCTGCCCATGGTCAATATCGCCAAGGCGCTGGGCTGTGCCCGCAGTACCGCGCAGTTGCGGCTCAAGGCCCTGGAAGACGCTGGCGTCATTACCGGCTACACCGTGGGGGTGGGCAGTACCCGTGGGCCCGGCGCCATCCGCGCCATGGTGCTCATATCCATCGAATCCCGCAACGAGCCCTCGGTGGTGCGCGAGCTGGCCAAGCGCCATGAAATCACCAAGCTCTATTCGGTCAGCGGCCGCTACGACCTGTGCGCCATGCTGCTGACCGACTCGACCCAGGAACTCGATGCCGTGATCGACAAGATCCGCAGTGTGCGCGGCGTCGTCGACACCTTTTCCACCATCCTGTTGTCGACCAAGCTCGACCGCCCCGAGTAAGCGCCTGTTCGGGTTGTCTAAGGGTTGATCGCAGTGTCTCTGCAGCCGACGCAGGTCTAGAATCCGCAACCCGGACACCCCCATGTCCTCAGGCCCTTCACCCGGTGACCCCATGCACGCAGATGCTTCCCCCTCGTTGGATACCGAATTACACCGTTTGAGATGCTGGCTTTCCCTGTTCGGCGCTTGGAGTGAACTGCAGCGCAGCGCAACCGACGCAGCTGACCTGGCCCAAGGGGCCTGCCGCTTGCTGGTGGAGCAGGGTGGCTACCTGCGTGCCAGTGCCGACCTGCAGTGGCAGGATGGGTCGGTGCTTCAGGTCCACTACGGAGCCGAAAGCCCGGATGCGCAGGCGCTCAGCCTGCGTTGCGACATCGTGGCTGGAATTACGCACTGGGGCCAATTGGCGGTCGAGTCGGCCAGTGAAGACAGCGTGCGCGCTGAAAGCCAGGCCCTGGTGCAGCGCATGGCCACCGATCTGGCCCATGGACTGGGTGCGCTGGGCCAGGCGCGAACATCTGTGCCCGCACCTGCCCAGATCGAATGGCTGGCCCAGGCCATCGAGCAAAGCCCGTTCGGGGTGATCGTGATGGACGTGCATGGTTGCGTCGAGTACTGCAACGCCAGCTTCACGGCCATGTCCGGGTTCACGCTGGAAGAGATCCGCGGCATCAGCACCCACCCCTGGAACCCGGCGCAGACCACCGAAGCGGTGTACCGCGACCTGCTGGCTTCGCAGCAGTTGGGCAGCAACTGGAACGGCGACCTGCAAAGCCGGCGCAAGGACGGCTCCCTGTACTGGGAACGCCAGGTGGTTTTCACGCTGCGCGATGCGACCGGCCAGCACACCCACCTGGTGGTGGTGAAGCAGGACATCAGCGCGCGCAAGGACAAGCGCGACGCCTACGAGCGCACACGCCACCTGCAGGAGCAGGCCCTGGTGTCGAGCAGCAACGGCATCATGATCACGCGCAGCGATGCCGACGACCATTCCATTGTCTACGTCAACCCGGCGTTCGAACGCATCACCGGCTACATGGCCGAGGAAGTGATGGGGCGCGAAGGCCGCTTTCTGGTGCGGGACGACTTGGCCCAGCCGGCCCTGGAAGTCATTCGCAGCGCACTGCGTGACAAGCGCGAAGCCACGGCCACGCTGCGCAACTACCGCAAGGACGGCACCCTGTTCTGGAACGAACTGCACATCGCACCGGTGCGCGACCTCACTGGCGAATCCACCACGCACTTCGTCAGCGTCATCAACGACATCAGCGAGCGCGTGCAGTACCAGCAGGCGCTGGAGTACCAGGCCAACCACGACAGCCTGACCGGCCTGGCCAACCGCAACCTCCTCAACGACCGGATCGAGCAGGCCATCGCCTGGGCCCGGCGCAACAACAACGTCATTGGGGTGATGCTGCTCGATCTGGACCATTTCAAGCGCATCAACGATGCCTCGGGCCACACGGCGGGCGATGCCCTACTGAAAGAAGTGGCCGCGCGCCTGCGCAACTGCGTGCGCGACACCGACACCGTGGCGCGACTGGGGGGCGACGAATTTGTCATCATCCTGACCGACCTGCCGCAGCCCGACGACGTGGGCCACATTGCTTCTAAGGTGCAGAGTGCCTTGTCGCGGCCTATGGAAATCGTGGGCCGCGATGTGGAAGTCACCGCCAGCATCGGCGTGGCGCTGTACCCGCGGGATGGCGACCACGGTGAGGTGCTGCTGCGTTACGCCGACATTGCCATGTACCGCGTCAAGGAGCATGGCCGCAATAGCGTACGCTGCTTCGTGCCTGAAATGGGTTCGTCGGCGATCAGCCGCCTGGACATGGAAGCGGCCATGCGCCGCGGCCTGGAGCGCGGCGAATTCCTGCTCCATTACCAGCCCAAGATCGAACTGGTCAGCCAGCGCATCGTCGGGGCCGAGGCCCTGGTGCGCTGGCAACACCCGCAGATCGGCCTCATCCACCCGATCGAATTCATCCGGCTGGCCGAAGAAACCGGTCTGATCGTGCCGCTGGGCGAATGGGTGCTGGAAGAGGCCTGCCGACAGCAGGCGCGCTGGCGCGAACAGGGTCTGGGCGCGCTCAAGCTGGCGGTCAACATGTCGGCGCGCCAGTTCCGCCTGGATGACCTGAGCGAACGCGTTGCTGCCATCGTGCAGCGCACCGGGGTCGACCCGCAGCAGCTCATGCTGGAGCTGACCGAAAGCATGGTCATGCAGGACGTGGACACCACGCGCATGAGTCTGGTGGCACTCAAGAGCCTGGGCCTGTCTTTGTCGCTGGACGACTTTGGCACCGGCTACTCCAGCCTGTCCTACCTGCGGCGCTTCCCGATCGACGAACTCAAGATCGACCGTTCCTTCATCAGCGACATCCATACCAACGAAGACGATGCCGCCATTGCCAGTGCCATTGTCGCCATGGCGCACAGCCTGGGGCTGGCGGTGGTGGCCGAGGGTGTGGAGTGCCAGGAGCAGGCCGGGCTGCTGGCGAGCATGGGTTGCTCACAAGTGCAGGGCTACCTCTACGCCCGCCCGATGCCGGCCCATGCCTTTCTCGAACGCGTGCGCGCACAGCCCCTGAACACTCCATGAACAAGATCCAATGGCAGACCCTGAGTGCCACCGAGCTGGCGCTGTTGCTCAAGCAGGCCCAGGTGCAGGAGGCGCGCGCCGTGGGGGCCTCGACCGTGTACCAGCTCAACATCGAGGGGCGCGAATTGCTGGCCGTGTCGCTGCCGGATGGCCAGGCTTTGCGCATGGACCCGGTGTCCTGGCCCAGCGTCAACCGGCGCAGTCCCGCACGTCCCGCGCGCCCAGCCCGCAACTGATTGTCGATCGCTCTTGCAATAACTTCGAATCCTGTGTATTTGCGTATCGATTGAATAAATGACTATTAATTGGTCAAAATATAGTCAAAAAGATAGTTTGATTTCCCGCACCATTGCGCATCTGTTTGTTTTCCGAAAGATGTGCCATGACCACCACTGCCGCCGTCCGCCAACGCCTGCCTTTCCCCTACCGCGCTGAAGTCGATGTCGTCTCGCAGCGCCTGGCCAGCCTGTCCACGGCGCTGGACTGGGCCGCTGCCGCCAAGGTGGCCACTCCCTGGGTGCAGTCGGTGCGTCAGAACCCTCCGCCCTTCTGGGCCATGGAAAGCCTGCTCAAGGAATACCCGATTTCCAGCGCCGAAGGTCTGGCCCTGATGCGCCTGGCCGAGGCCCTGCTGCGTGTGCCCGATGCCGAAACCGCCATTGCACTGACTGCCGACCAGTTGGGCCGGGCCGACTTTGACGATGCCGGTGACAAGACCCTGGCGCGCCTGTCTTCCACCGCCATTGCCATGAGCAAGAAGTTCCTGCCCGACGCCCACGGCGAAGCCGGCCTGCTGGCCAAGCTGGGTGCGCGTTCGGTGGTGGCGGCCACGCTGCGCGCCGTGCAGCTGCTGGGGCGCCAGTTCGTGCTGGGCCAGACCATCGGCGAGGCCATGGACGAGGCGGCCTCGGCCAAGAAGAAGATCAAGCAACTGCGCTACAGCTACGACATGCTGGGCGAAGGCGCCCGCACCGATGCCGATGCGCTGCGCTACCTGGCGAGCTACCAGAATGCTATCAAGTCCATAGCTACCCACGCAGATTCCACAGGGGCCTGCGAGAAAAATGATGGTATTTCCATCAAGCTCAGTGCCCTGCACCCACGCTACGAAGATGCGCAGATCGAGCGCGTCATGGCCGAGCTGGTTCCGCGCGTCTGGGGTCTGTGCGAGCAGGCGGCCAAGGCCAATATCAACCTCACCATTGACGCCGAAGAGGTGGATCGCCTGGAGCTGTCACTCGAGGTGTTTGAAGCACTGGCTGCCAAGGTGGCCCAGCACTACCCGCAGTGGACCGGCTTCGGCCTGGCCATGCAGGCCTACCAGACCCGTGCGCTGGAGCTGATCGAGCACATCGCGTCCATTGCCCGCAAGTACAAGATCCGCCTCATGTGCCGCCTGGTCAAGGGCGCGTACTGGGACGCTGAGATCAAACGCGCCCAGGAAATGGGCATGCCGGCCTACCCGGTATTCACGCACAAGCACCACACCGACATTTCCTACCTGGCCTGCGCCCGCGCCCTGCTGGACGCGCCCGACGCCATCTACCCCCAGTTCGCCACGCACAACGCCGGCACCATAGCCGCCATCCTGCAGATGGCCGCCAAGACCGCAGCTCCGTTTGAACTGCAGCGCCTGCATGGCATGGGTGAAGGCGTGTACCGCGAGGTGCTGAAAAACCCGTTGATCGCTTGCCGCGTCTACGCCCCCGTGGGTGCCCACAAGGACCTGCTGGCCTACCTGGTGCGCCGCCTGCTGGAAAACGGCGCCAATTCCAGCTTCGTGCACCAGCTCGCCGACGAGTCTGTGGGCATGAACGAGCTGCTGATCTCGCCGCTGCGCCTGGAAGGCGAAGGCTCGCTGCCCCTGCCGCTGGACATGTTCGGCAGCGTCCGCAAGAACAGCGCTGGGCGTGACCTGGCCGACGCTTCCATGCGTGCCGCCCTGCTCGAAGCCCTGGACACGGTGCAGGTGCCGCAGGTGGCTGAGTTCGATGCCAAATTGGTATCTGGCCCGCTTGCGGACAGCGTAGCGTGCTACAAAACATGGAGCAAAACCGACGTCGCCGAGCGCACCCGCTTGCTGGAAGTAGCGGCCGACGCGCTCGAAGCCGAGCTGCCGCGCTTCTGCGCCCTGCTGGTGAAGGAAGCCTTCAAGACCTGGGGCGACGCCGTGGCCGAAGTGCGCGAGGCGGTGGACTTCATGCGCTACTACGCGGTGGAAGCGCGCCGCATCATGCAGCCCCTGGCCATGCCCGGCCCCACCGGCGAGAGCAACGAGCTGCGCCTCATCGCCCGTGGCCCCTGGGTCTGCATCAGCCCCTGGAACTTCCCGCTGGCCATCTTCCTGGGCCAGGTCGCTGCCGCATTGAGCACCGGCAATACCGTGCTGGCCAAGCCGGCCGAGCAGACCCCCGGCGTGGCGCTGGAAGCCGTCAAGCTGCTGCACGCCGCCGGCATTCCGACGGCGGCAGTGCAGCTGCTGCACGGCCCCGGTGAAACCGTGGGTGCGGCCCTGGTGGCAGCCCCCGGCGTGGCCGGTGTGGTGTTCACCGGTTCCACCCAAGTCGCCAAGATCATCAACCGCACCCTCGCGGCCAAGGACGGCGCCATCGTCCCGTTGATTGCGGAAACCGGTGGCATCAACGCCATGGTGGTGGACAGCACCGCGCTGCCCGAGCAGGTGAGCGACGCGGTGATGCAGTCGGCCTTCCGCAGCGCTGGCCAGCGCTGCTCGGCCCTGCGCCTGCTGTGTGTGCACGCCACCATCGCCGACCACGTGGTCGAAATGATCCAGGGCGCGGCCAAGGAGCTGGTGGCGGGCAACCCGGCCCTGCTGGCCACCGACGTCGGCCCGGTCATCGACCGCGAAGCCTTTGACGGCATCAGTGCCCACATCGCACGCCTGAAAAAAGAGGCAAAAGTGCTTCTTGCCCCCGTAAATACTGCGCAAGCAGCTACAAATTCAGTAGCAAATCTGATTGCCCCGCACGCCTTCGAGGTGAACGCGATTGCCGACATGCAGCAGGAAATCTTCGGCCCCGTGCTGCACATCGTGCGCTGGGACGGCGACCCGGCTGCGGTCATTGAGCAGATCAACGCCTTGGGCTACGGCCTGACCATCGGCATCCAAAGCCGCATCGACAGCCGCGCCCAGGCCCTGGCCCGCGCCGCCCACGTCGGCAATGTCTACATCAACCGCAACCAGATCGGTGCCGTGGTCGGTGTCCAGCCCTTTGGCGGCGAAGGCCTGTCCGGCACTGGCCCCAAGGCCGGCGGCCCGCACTACCTGTACCGCTTCTGCGCCGAGCAGACCATCACCGTGAACACCACGGCGGCCGGCGGCAACGCGGCCCTGCTGGCGGGTTAAACCGGCAGCGCCCCCGCCTTGTGCCGGGGCTGCCGACAAAGAAAAAAGGCCCACCGTTTCCGGTGGGCCTTTTGCATGGTGGGTGCTGCGTTCAGATGTGCAGCGCGTGCCCCAGCGCACGCAGCGCCGCTTCCTGCACCGCCTCGCCCAGCGTGGGATGGGCGTGGATGGTGCCGGCCACGTCCTCCAGGCAGGCGCCCATCTCCAGCGACTGGCCAAAGGCGGCGGCAAGCTCGGACACGCCCGCGCCCACGGCCTGCCAGCCGACGATCAGGTGGTTGTCGCGGCGCGCCACCACGCGCACGAAACCGTCGGTGGATTCCAGCGTCATGGCACGGCCGTTGGCTGCAAACGGGAACTGCGCATGGATGCAGTCGAGCCCGGCCTTGGCGGCCTCCTGCGGACCCAGGCCGGCCGTCACCACCTCGGGGTCGGTGTAGCAGACCGCGGCAATGGCCGCCGGGGCGAAGCGGCGGCGCTGGCCAGCGATGACCTCGGCCACCAGCTCACCCTGCGCCATGGCGCGGTGCGCCAGCATGGGCTCGCCGGTGAGGTCGCCGATGGCCCAGACATTGCGCATGGAGGTGTGGCACTGGTCGTCGACCTTGATGGTGCGGCCCTGCATTTCCAGCATCAGCTTTTCCAGGCCCCAGCCGTGGGTGTGCGGCACACGGCCGATGGCCACCAGCACCTGGTCGGCGTCGAGCACGCTCTCCTTGGCACCGCTGTCGAGGATGCGCACGCCTTGGGTGGCCTCATCCAGGCCCTGCACCTTGCAGCCCAGCAGCACCTGCACGCCTAAGCGGCGCAGCGAGGCCGCAACCGGTTTGGTCAGTTCCTCGTCGTAGAGTGGCAGGATGCGGTCCTGCGCTTCCACCACGGTCACCTCGGCGCCGAGCTTGCGGTAGACCGTGCCCAATTCGAGGCCGATGTAGCCGGCACCGACCACCACCAGTTTCTTGGGGATGTGGTCGGGCGACAGCGCCTGCTTGCTGGAGATGACCTTGCCTCCGAACGGCATGCCCGGCAGGCCCAGCTCGACCGAACCGCTGGCCAGCAGCAGGTGCTCGCACTGGATGCGCGTGGGCTCGGCATCGCCCCGGCCCAGGTCCACGTCCACGGTCTTGCCGTCGACGATGCTGGCCCAGCCCTTGATGACCTGCACGCCGTGTTTCTTCAGCAGGGCACCCACGCCGCCGGTCAGGCGCGCCACGATGCCGTCTTTCCAGCGCACGGTCTGGGCCACGTCGATGCGCGCGCCTTCCACGTGGATGCCCAGCGTGCTGTCGCCCATGAAGTGGTGTGCCTGGTGGTAGGCGTCGGCCGCATGGATCAGCGCCTTGCTGGGAATGCAGCCGATGTTGAGGCAGGTGCCGCCCAGGTTGGCGCCTTCCACCAGGGTGGTGGCAATGCCGAGCTGGGCCGCGCGGATGGCGGCAACGTAGCCGCCGGGGCCGCCGCCGATGATGAGCAATGTTGTTTTCTGGGTCACCATGGCTTACTCCACGAACAGGGTGGCCGGGCACTCCAGATAGCCCCGCACCTTTTGAATGAACTCGGCGGCATGCATGCCGTCCACCACGCGGTGGTCGAATGAGGAGGACAGATTCATCATCTGCCGCACCACCACCGCACCGTTGCGCACCATGGGGCGCTCGACCATGCGGTTGACACCGACGATGGCGACCTCGGGCCGGTTGATCACCGGGGTGCTGACGATGCCACCGAGCGCACCCAGGCTGGTCAGGGTGATGGTCGAACCGGAAAGCTCCTCGCGCGCCGCCTTGCCGGTGCGCGCGGCCTCGGCCAGGCGCGTGACTTCGGTGGCACAGGCCCACAGGTCCATGGTCTCGGCATGGCGCAGCACCGGCACCATGAGTCCTGCCTCGGTCTGGGCGGCTAGCCCTAAGTGCACCGCGCCGTACTTGGTCAGCACGTCGGCCTCGTCGTCGTAGCGGGCGTTGAGGTGCGGGAACTCACGCAGTGCCAGCACCATGGCGCGGGCCAGGAACGGGATGACGGTGAGCTTGCCGCGCGTCTTGCCGTGCTGGGTGTTGAGGCGCTGGCGCAGCGCTTCGAGCTCGGTCATGTCCACTTCTTCGACGTAGGTGAAGTGCGGAATGCGGCGCTTGGCCTCCTGCATCTTCTGCGCAATCTTGCGGCGCAGGCCGATGACCGGCACCGCTTCCTCGTCGCTGCGCTCCAGGTAGCGGCTGTCGCTGCCACCGCTGGGAATGCCGCGCGCGGCACGCGCCACGTAGGCGTCCAGGTCGGCATGGCTGATGCGCCCGGCCGGACCCGTGCCCGGCACGTACTGCAGCTCCACCCCCAGTTCCCAGGCGCGGTGGCGCACCGAGGGCGCGGCAATCGGCTTGTCGCCGGGCGCGCGGTGGTGGGCCGGTGTGGCCGGAGCGTTGCGTGCGGCGCTGCCGTTGGCGGCAGGCGCGCTGGCACGGTTTGTCGTCGGGGCTGGTGCGGGAGCAGCAGCTTCCTGGGGCTTCTCTTTTGCTACAGAAACAGGAGTTGCTTGTGCAGGTTCTATGCGGGCTGGAGACCCATTTGGCACTAAATCGCCTTCTTTCAGGTTGCCAGCACCTTCGACTTCGATGCGGATCACTTCCGAGCCCACGGCCATGACCTGGCCCACGGCGCCGCCCAGGGCCAGCACACGGCCGGCAACTGAGGACGGAATCTCCACCGTGGCCTTGTCGGTCATGACGTCGGCCAGGGTCTGGTCCTCGGTCACCATGTCGCCGACCTGCACATGCCAGGCCACCAGTTCAACTTCTGCAATACCTTCGCCGATGTCCGGCATTTTGATGATGTGAATACCCATGGCTTATGCCTCCAGCACGCGCTTGTACGCTTCAGCGACCCTTGTGGGGCCGGGAAAGTAATCCCATTCCTGGGCGTGGGGGTAGGGGGTGTCCCAACCGGCCACGCGCTCGACGGGGGCTTCCAGGTGGTAGAAGCAATGCTCCTGCACCAGCGACACCAGTTCGGCACCGAAGCCGCTGGTGCGTGTGGCCTCGTGCACCACGACGCAGCGCCCGGTCTTCTTGACCGAGGCCACGATGGTGTCCAGGTCCAGCGGCCAGATGGAGCGCAGGTCGATCACCTCGGCGTCGACACCGCTCTCTCGCGCCGCTGCCTCGCAGACGTAGACCATGGTGCCGTAGGCCAGCACCGTCACGGCGCTGCCGGGACGGAAGATGGCGGCCTTGTCCAGCGGCACGGTGTAGTAACCCTCGGGCACTTCGCCCATGGGGTGCTTGGACCAGGGTACCACCGGGTTTTCGTGGTGGCCGTCGAAGGGCCCGTTGTACAGGCGCTTGGGCTCCAGGAAAATCACCGGGTCGTCGTTCTCGATCGAGGCGATCAGCAGGCCCTTGGCGTCGTAGGGGTTGGACGGCATCACCGTGCGCAGCCCGCAGACCTGGGTGAACATGGCCTCGGGGCTCTGGCTGTGGGTCTGGCCGCCGTAGATGCCGCCGCCGCAGGGCATGCGGATGGTGATCGGGCAGGTGAAATCGCCGGCCGAGCGGTAGCGCAGACGCGCCGCTTCCGACACGATCTGGTCGCTGGCCGGGTAGAAGTAGTCGGCAAACTGGATTTCCACCACCGGGCGCAGGCCGTAGGCACCCATGCCCACGGCCGTGCCGACGATGCCGCTTTCGGAAATGGGGGCGTCGAACACGCGCGAGGTGCCGTACTTCTTCTGCAGGCCCTCGGTGCAGCGGAACACGCCGCCGAAGTAGCCCACGTCCTGGCCGTAGACGACCACGTTGTTGTCGCGCTCCAGCATCACGTCCATGGCGCTGCGCAGCGCCTGGATCATGGTCATCGGAGTCGTGACCATCTTGTTGTCATTGCTCATGGTCAGATCCCCAATTCCTGGCGCTGCCGACGCAGGTGTGCCGGCATTTCTTTGTAGACGTCTTCAAACATTTCAGCCGGGCTGCGCACATGGCCATCGGCCAGGGTGCCGTACTGCTCGGCTTCCTTCTGGGCGCTAGCGACTGCAGCCTCCATCTCCTTCTGCGTGGCTTCGTGCTCGGCGTCGGACCAGGCGCCCAGGGCGATCAGGTGCTGCTTGAGGCGGGCAATCGGGTCACCCAGCGGGAAGCGCGCGGCATCGTTGGCCGGGCGGTACTTGCTGGGGTCGTCGGAGGTGGAGTGGGGGCCGGCACGGAAGGTCACCCATTCGATGAGGGTGGGGCCGCAGTTGCTGCGGGCGCGTTCCAGCGCCCACTGCGAGGCGGCGTACACGGCCAGGAAGTCGTTGCCATCGACACGCAGCGAGGCAATGCCATTGCCCACGCCGCGCGCGGCAAAGGTCGTGCCCTCGCCGCCAGCGATGGCCTGGAAGGTGGAGATGGCCCACTGGTTGTTGACCACGTTGAGCACTACCGGGGCGCGGTAGACGTGGGCAAAGGTGAGGCCGGTGTGAAAGTCGGCTTCGGCCGTGGCACCGTCACCAATCCAGCTCGACGCCACCTTGGTGTCGCCCTTGATGGCCGAGGCCATGCCCCAGCCCACGGCCTGGATCACCTGGGTGGCCAGGTTGCCGGAGATGGAGAAGAAGCCCTGTTTCTTGCTCGAATACATGACCGGCAGCTGGCGCCCCTTGAGCGGGTCATTCTGGTTGGAGTAGAGCTGGCAGATCATCTCCACCATGTTCACGTCGTCGCGCGCTAGCAGCAGGCCCTGCTGGCGGTAAGTGGGAAAGCACATGTCGCCGTCCGTCAGCGCCATGGCGTGGGCACAGGCAATCGCTTCTTCACCCAGGCACTGCATGTAGAAGGACATCTTCTTCTGGCGCTGGGCGATCAGCATGCGGGCGTCGAAGGCGCGTGTCTTGAGCATGGAACGCATGCCTTTGCGCAATTGGTCCACGCTGAGTTGCGGAGCCCACGGCCCCACGGCCTGGCCCTGCGGGTCGAGCACGCGGATCAGCGCAAACGCCAGGTCGCTGGTTTGCGCCGCCTGGGCGTCCACCGGCGGGCGGCGCACCGTACCGGCTTCGGAAATGGGGAGGTAGGAAAAGTCAGTGTCATGGCCTGGTCGCCCGGTGGGCTCAGGCACATGCAGACGCAGTGGTGCGTGCTGTGGCATCGGCAGGTCTCCTTGCGAGGTCGTGTCTCGCAGCAGGTGGTGGTGAACACGGTTCCCTGCGCGGCGGGTAAGCCCTGCAGGAACCGGACATTGCGGCAATGCTTACGGGGTCGCCGCGTGCATTGTTTGCGCGCCGGAGCATACCGGATTTGCCGGTCTGCAGTCCATCACTTTCGGGGTAGATGGGAACCCGGCTGCAGCGCAGCAGGCCAGGTTTCAGCGGGCGCTCTGGCGCACCCGGGCTACTTCTTGCTCCGCCCAGTCCCTGGCGGCAACGGGGTCGTCAAAGAAACGGAAATTGGTGGCGTTCTTGTGGAACAAGGCTTCAAAGTGCCGGTGCAACAGCGGCATGCCTTCTACGCTGGCGTCGGCCACCCAGGCCAGTGCTGCAGGACCGACGCTGGTTTGCTTGAACTGCGCGAATCCGTCTTCGTAGGCCTGCAAGGCTTCGGGTGACATCAGGGCGCTGGTGTGCCAATGCACGATGGCCGCGACCCGGTTGGAGGGACGCCAGGCACTGACGATCTGCTTGCGGGCCAGACCCAGTGCCTGTACCCACTCCAGGTTGAAGGGGCCGGTGACGTCGTAGCACAGCAGGTCGCCATCGGTCCAGATTGCAAAGTCACCGTGGGCGGCGAAACGGCTGCTGGCAATGTCGGAAAGTTTGACCTTCAGGCTGGGCATGGGCTGGCGATTGATGTGCGTCAATTATCCGTGCAATAGGTGGGGGTGTTCCTTAGCAAAGCAGTGGGGCATTGCCCACAAGTCCGGACAGAGCCCGTAGGATGGCACGCAAGACTTCCCGTTGGTGGGATGTGCTTTTTCCAAGAGAGAGGATAGATTGCCCATGGCCACTGTATTGCCCGTCCCTGTGACACCCCTGCCTACGACCAAACCCCGCGCGCGCAAGTCACGTCCTACCGTGCGCGGCGACGTGGCGCCTAGCAGCACTGCCAAAGGCATTGAGAAGTTCGTGGCCGGGGAAGCCACCGAGGCCGCCCAGGGCAAGGCCGTGGCAGCGGCACTGGAGTTGGTCAAGCCCAACGCCAAGGGCAGCGCAGCGCAGCGCGCCCAGGCATTGCGTGCCATGTTCGACGGTGCTTCGCCCGACGACGCCCGCGTGTTGCGCCAGGCCCTGGCCGGACGCAGCAAGAAAGGGCGCGACAAGGGAATCAGCCCCGACGATGAGCTCAATGCCGATTGGCGCGATGGCGGCTACCCCTACAAGAACCTGCTGCGCCGGTCGACTTACGAAGCAGAGAAGTTCCGACTGCAGGTGGAACTGCTCAAGCTGCAGGCCTGGGTCAAGGAGACCGGCCAACGCGTGGTCATTCTGTTCGAGGGTCGTGACGCGGCCGGCAAGGGCGGAACCATCAAGCGCTTCATGGAACACCTGAACCCGCGCGGTGCCCGCGTGGTGGCCCTGGAAAAACCCACGGCCGAGGAGACCGGCCAGTGGTACTTCCAGCGCTATGTCCAGCACCTGCCCACGCGTGGCGAAATCGTGCTGTTCGACCGCAGCTGGTACAACCGCGCCGGTGTCGAACGTGTCATGGGCTTCTGTTCGGACGCCGAGTACCAGGAGTTCATGCGCCAGGCACCGGAGTTCGAGCGCCACCTGGTGCGCAGTGGTGTGCACCTCATCAAGTTCTGGTTCTCCGTGAGTCAGAAAGAGCAGCGGCGCCGTTTCAAGGAGCGCGAAGGTCACCCGCTCAAGCAGTGGAAGCTCAGCCCCATCGACATGGCTTCGCTGGACAAGTGGGAGGACTACACCCGCGCCAAGGAAGCCATGTTCTTCGAGACCGATACCGCCGATGCACCCTGGACCGTGATCAAGAGTGACTGCAAGAAACGCGCGCGCCTCAATGCCATGCGCTATGTGCTGCACAAGCTGCCCTACGGCAAGAAGGACATGGAGCAGGTTGGCAAGCTCGACCCGTTGATCGTGGGCCGTGCCCATGTGGTGTATGAACGCGGGGAAAAGCCTGCGGCCATCCTCTAGGGCCATGGACGTGCGTGAGATGGGCGAGTGGGCGCAGGCGCTGATCCACTCGCGCTGCAATGTCTCCCCCAAGCGGCTGGTGGAGCCTGGGCCCGATGCGGCGCAGCTCGAGCGCATCGTGCGCGCCGCGGCGGCCGCACCCGACCACGGGCGCTTGCTGCCCTGGCGTTTCATTCTGGTGCCTGGGCACAAGCGTGCGCTGCTGGCACAGGCCTTCGTGCAGGCACTGCAGGAACGCGATGCCGCGGCCACGGCACAGCAGCTGGAGTCTGCCCACGAGAAAGCCTTTCGGGCGCCGGTATTGTTGGTAGCGGTGGTTGGCTTCGCAACAGGCGCTGCGACGACCGTTGACGCTGGACCGGAAGCGCTTGCACCGGGGACGCCCGTGCATGACAACGAGCGGCTGGTGTCCTTGGGGTGCGCCATCCAGAATATGTTGCTCATGGCCCATGCCGAGGGCTGGGGCAGTGGCCTGACCAGTGGTCAGGCCATGCAAAGCAGGGCGCTGCGGGAGTTGCTGTCACTGGCTGCACACGAGCAGGCGGTGTGCTGCATCAACCTGGGGACGGTGTCCCGGCACAAGGGCGGTGCGCCACGCCCTCTGCCTGCGCTGTATTTCTCCAGCCTGTAGGCTGGCGCTGTTGGCGACAAGGCATTGCAGCTCCCCTGCGGCGCAGGCGAGCTGCTCTTGCGGGGGCTTACTTCTTCGCGGTTTTGGCTGTCTTGGCAGCGGGCAGGTAGCCCTTGAACTGGTTGTCCACCAGAGGTTTGGCATCGACCTGGGGCACGTGACAGTTGTTGCACTGCCAGCGGCGCATATCGAGTTCAGACGCGGCTTTGGGGTCGGCGTTGGCCACAAAGTGGCTCTTGCCTGCGCGTGGGATGGCCTGGCCTCGGAACTTGTCGTTGATGTGGCAATCCAGGCAAGCGTTGTCTTCGGACGTGATGTCGTCAAAACCCTCCACCTTGTGCGGAATCAGCGGTGGCTGGTTCTCAAAGGTGCGGGCAATCAGCTTCTGAGCACCGGGCTTGCTGCCCTGGTAGACCTTTTCGGTGGGTGCCGCATCGGCGTCGGTCACTTCGGTCCCGCGCATGCTGGCCACAGGCTGGGCCTGGGCCCAGCAGGCGGCAACGGTCACCAGCGCAGCCAGGGTGAATTTGAATGTCGTTTTCATGATGAGCTCTCCACAGTGAAAAGGCGTTGATGGATGGTGTTTCAGGGGGCTCCAGCGTCGGTCGATTGGTCGCCGTGGTTGCGGGAGTGGAAGGTGAATACGTTTTTGGCACACACGTCGATGCAGCGGGCGCAGTTGGTGCAGTCGCCCGACAGGATGGCCGGCCCCACGCCTTTGGCAGCCCCCTTGAGTGGCAGCTTGATGACATGCTGCTCGGGGCATACGGCGTAGCAGTCCAGGCAGTCGTTGCAGGCACTGCGCTGGCTGGCATGCACCCGCAGCAGGCTTTTGCGGCCGAGCAGCCCGTAGAACGCACCGACAGGGCACAGATGGCTGCACCAGCCGCGTTTCATGACGAACAGGTCCAGCAGGAAGATGCCCACGATCAGCAACCAGCCGCTTCCCATGCCAAAGATCAGTCCGCGGTGCAGCATGGAAACCGGGTTCACCAGTTCCCAGACGATGCTGCCGGTGGCGGCGGCCAGACTGAAAATCAGGCCCAGCAGCCAGTAGCGGGCGTTGCGCGGTACTTCGGCACCGCCACGGATGTCCAGCTTGCGCCGCAGGCTGCTGGCGGCGTCGGTGACGATGTTGACCGGGCAGACCCAGGCACAGAACACGCGCCCGCCCACCACAAGGTAGAAAGCCAGCACGATCAGTGCACCGATGACGGCGTTGCGCTCCGGAACATGGCCGGTGAGGAGCACCTGCAGCAGGAGCAACGGGTCGGTCAGGGGCAGGGTGTTCAGGGTGTAGCTGTAGCTCAGGTTGCCCTTGACGATCCACCAGCCGAACCAGGGGCCGACCAGGAACAAGGCCAGGATGCCCAGCTGCGAACTGCGCCGCAGCAGCAACCAGCGGTGGGCATGCCACCAGCCCTTGGCCTCGATGGCATCGAATCCGACGGGTGTGGGCGTGCGGCTCATCGCGGCGACTCCACGGACAGTACCGGTGGGGGCGGTGGAACGTCACTGCCCGGATCGAAGTGTCCAGGCAACTTGGTGCCTTCGGGCATGCGGTCGGGCAGGTCCACCATGGATTTGTTGTCGATCAGGGCCTGGCCCGCCTTGCGTTTCTCTTCCCAGCCTACCCGGTAGTGCGCACCCAGTTCGCCCTTGGCCAGCGCCACCGGGTAGACCTTGATGGCGGCCGTTTCCAGTACGCACGAGGCTTCGCACTTGCCGCATCCGGTGCAGGCGTCCGAGTGGACCGTGGGCAGGAAAAAACTGTGCTTGTTGGTGCGGTCGTTGTGCTGCAGCTCCAGCGTGATGGCCTTGTCGATGGCCGGGCACACGCGGTAACACACGTCGCAGCGCAGGCCCAGGAAGTTGAGGCAGGTTTCGTGGTCCACCAGCACGGCCAGGCCCATCTTGGCCTGGTTGATGTCGGTCAGGTTGTGGTCCAAGGCGCCGGTCGGGCAGGCCTTGACGCAGGGGATGTCCTCGCACATCTCGCAGGGCTTGCTGCGTGCCACGAAGAACGGGGTGCCCGTGGCCACTGGCTGCTGGGGCTGGGCCAGTGTCAAGATGTCGTACGGGCAATCGCGCACGCACAGACCGCAGCGGATGCAGGCCGCCTGGAAGTCATCTTCACTGCCGGCACCGGGAGGACGTATGGCCCCTGGGGGCAGGGCTTTGGCCTGCCTGGCCACCAAGGCCAGTGCCAATCCGCCCAAGCCGGCGCCACAGACCATCTTGGTGGTATCCAAGAGGAACTGTCGGCGAGCCTGTTTCTGGGCTGGGTTGGGCGCGGTCATGCTGGGGCCAGGTCGAGACGGCTGGGGCTCAGACCTTCACGATCTTGCAGGCGCACTTCTTGAAGTCGGTCTCTTTCGAGATCGGGCAAGTGGCGTCCAGCGTGAGCTTGTTGACCAGGCGGTGCTCGTCGAAGAAGGGCACAAACACCAGGCCTTGCGGCGGCTTGTTGCGGCCGCGGGTCTCCACGCGGGTGCTGATTTCACCGCGGCGCG
The DNA here is from genome assembly GCA_008015235.1 of Rhodoferax sp. Lineage (GTDB taxonomy): Bacteria > Pseudomonadota > Gammaproteobacteria > Burkholderiales > Burkholderiaceae_C > Allorhodoferax. The sequence goes on from SSFF01000001.1 coordinate 123,571, forward strand.
AGGAAATCTTGACCGTGTCGCCACGCTGCAGGCCGCGCTTCTTGGCGTCTTCGGGGTGCATGTAGACCCAGGCGTCGGGCATGGCGCGGTAGAGCTCGGGCACGCGGCGAGTCATGGAGCCGGTGTGCCAGTGCTCCAGCACGCGGCCAGTGCACAGCCACAGGTCGTACTCGGCGTCGGGCATTTCCGCAGCGGGCTGGTAGGGCAGGGCGAAGACCACGGCCTTGCCGTCGGGGAAGCCGTAGAAGCGCACGTTTTCGCCCTTGGGCACGTAGCTGTCGTAGCCTTCGCGGAAGCGCCACAGGGTTTCCTTGCCCTCCACCACGGGCCAGCGCAGGCCGCGGGCCTTGTGGTAGGTGTCGAACGGAGCCAGGTCGTGGCCGTGGCCGCGGCCGAAGGAGGCATATTCCTCGAACAGGCCCTTTTGCAGGTAGAAGCCGACGGCCTTGGACTCGTCGTTCATGTAGTTCTTGATGCCGTGGGCGTTGACCTTGGCCACCTCGTCCAGGCCCCACTTGGTGGTGTCCTTGTTGGCATAGAGCACGTCGAACAGGGTCTTGCCCTTGTATTCGGGCATCTTGTCGAGCAGCTCTGCGCTCCAGACTTCCTCGACCTTGAAGCGCTTGGAGAACTCGATGTACTGCCACAGGTCGGAACGTGCCTGCCCCGGTGCGCTGACCTGCTGGCGCCAGAACTGGCTGCGGCGCTCGGCGTTGCCGTAGGCGCCTTCCTTTTCCATCCACATGGCCGAAGGCAGGATCAGGTCGGCCGAAGTGGCCGACACCGTGGGGTAGACGTCGGAGTGGACCACGAATGCCTTGGGATTGCGCCAGCCCGGCAGGACTTCCTGGTTGATGTTCGGGCCGGCCTGCATGTTGTTGGTGGTGGAGGCCCAGAAGAAACCGAGCTTGCCGTCCTTGAGCGCGCGGCTCTGTGCCACGGCGTGCAGGCCCACCCACTCGGGGAGGGTGCCGGCCGGCAACTTCCAGAGTTTTTCGGTGATTTCCCGGTGTTTGGGGTTCATCACCACCATGTCGGCGGGCAGGCGGTGGGCAAAGGTACCGACTTCGCGGGCTGTGCCGCAGGCCGAGGGTTGGCCGGTGAGTGAGAATGGGCCGTTGCCGGGTTCGGAGATCTTGCCCACCAGCAGGTGGACGTTGTAGATCATGTTGTTGACCCAAGTGCCGCGGGTGTGCTGGTTGAAGCCCATGGTCCAGTAGGACACGACCTTGGTCTTGGGGTCGGCATAGGCCTTGGCCAGTGCCTCCAGACGGTCCTTGGGCACGCCGGAAATCTCGTGGGCCTTGTCCAGGGTGTATTCGGCCACGAACTTCTTGAAGTCGTCGAAGCTGATGTCTTCGGCCTTGTTCGGGTCACCCTTGGGTTTGCCGTCGGCACCGGGGTAGCCGTTGTTGCCGGCCGCTACTTCCAATGGGTGGTTGGGGCGCAGGCCGTAGCCGATGTCGGTCACGCCCTTCTTGAACTTGACGTGCTTCTTGACGAAGTCCTCGTTGACCGCACCGTTCTGGATGATGTAGTTGGCGATGTAGTTGAGGATGGCCAGGTCGGACTGCGGCTTGAAGATCAGCTCGTTATCGGCCAGTTCGCAGGTGCGGTGGCTGAAGGTGGACAGCACGTGGATCTTGACGTGCTTGGCGGTCAGGCGGCGGTCGGTGATACGGCTCCACAGGATGGGGTGCATCTCGGCCATGTTGGAGCCCCACAACGCAAATGCATCGGCGTGCTCGGCGTCGTCGTAGCAGCCCATGGGCTCGTCGATACCGAAGGTGCGCATGAAGCCGGCCACCGCCGAGGCCATGCAGTGGCGCGCGTTCGGGTCGAGGTTGTTGGTGCGGAATCCCGCCTTCATGAGCTTGGCGGCGGCATAGCCTTCCCAGATGGTCCACTGGCCGGAGCCGAACATGGCGATGTTGCGTGGCCCGCCTTCCTTGAGCGCGGCCTTGGTCTTCTCGGCCATGATGTCAAAGGCCTTGTCCCAGGTGATGGGGGTGAATTCGCCCTGCTTGTCGAACTGACCGTTCTTCATGCGCAGCAGTGGCTGTTCCAGACGGTCCTTGCCGTACATGATCTTGGACAGGAAGTAGCCCTTGATGCAGTTGATGCCCTTGTTCACCGGGGCGTCGGGGTCACCCTGGGTGGCGACCACGCGGTTGTCCTTGACCCCGACCAGCACGCCGCAGCCGGTGCCGCAGAAACGGCACACGCCCTTGTCCCAGCGCACACCCGCATCCTTGGGTGCGGCGGTGGCAGCCAGTGCCTGGGCACCGGGAATGCTGACACCGGCCACGGTGGCGGCAGCGGTAACGGCTTGCGCCTTAATCAATTCACGACGGGTTACTTGCATTTTCAGATCTCCTGATCAGGGTGGGATTCGGTTTGCTGGTACACCATGGCCACATTGAGGACGTCCTCCGTGCGGCCAATGGCTTCGTACAGGTCCATGGCAGCGCGATCGTTCTCGCTCTCCAGGGTGATGATGATTTTTCCGTCCTCGGACGCGGCATGGACTTCGACGCCGCCCAGCGACGACAGGTGCGCCCGCACGGCCGCATCCTGGCCGGGTTTGGCATACACGATGGCACTTGAAATGTTCACGTTCAGGGCTTTCAGTGGTGACCTGCACAGAAGCCGATGTGCTTGCAGGCCAAGGGTTTTATGTCCACATAAACTTTAAGTTTTTAAGGTTTTAAAACCATAACCCACATCAATTTCTGGCCCAGAAAGGCAGAAAAATTTCGGGTAAACCCGCAGTTTTCGGCATGAAAATTGCGTGCTTGCCCCGCCATGACAGAACCCTTGCGAATCGTGGTGGTGTCCCCGGAACTGGGTGTGCCGCAGGAAGGTGATGCCCACGCGGCGGCACAGATAGAGCGTGCCCGCAGCCTGCGCATCGGCTTGCTGGAGGGGGGCTTCAACATGGTGGCGGTGCTGCCGGCGGATCCCTTCCTCGATGAGCGGCTTCAGCAGCTGCGCCCGGACCTGGTCATCGTGGACGCTGAAAGCGATGCCCGCGATGCGCTGGAGCACGTTGTGCTGGCCACCCGCGATGCGCCCCGTCCCATCGTCATGTTCACCAATGACCAGGATGCGGACACTGCCCGGGCCGCCGTGACGGCCGGGGTGTCGGCCTATGTGGTGGCCGGTCTGGCGCCCGAGCGGCTGCGCCCGATCCTGGACGTGGCGCTGGCCCGCTTTGCCCGCGACCAGGCCCTGCGTACCGAGCTGGCCGATGCGCGCGAGGAAATCCACAACCTCAGCAGCGCGATGAAAGACCGCGCCGTCATTGACCGCGCCAAGGCCCTGCTGATGCAGCGCCAGTCGCTGGACGAAGCCACGGCCTATGCGCGGCTGCGCAAAGCTGCCATGGACAAGAACCTGCGCCTGGTCGAGGTGGCCCAGCGCATGCTCGACGCCGCCGAGCTGCTGGGGTGAGTCCTTTGCGGCATGGTGCACCGCAGCAGTGCCGCACCGGATGCTGTCGTGCAAGGCACCAAAACAGTGCAAGCATCCGAAAATTCAAGGCAAATAACTGCCAGCCCGCGTAAAAATTGCGTACTACGCTATTGAATTTATAGTGATTGGCAACTTTTGAAAGTTGGCACGCTCATTGCATTGATGTTCCCAAGACCCCGCTAGGGGTGGTCAAGACCCCATCCAACGGCGGGTGGGGTTGCAGCCAAAAAGGACAACGGCGTCCCCCAACCACTGCAGCTTGCTGCATCCGGTTGGCGGACGCCTTTTTATTTGCCATTTGAAAAGGAGTATTGCCATGTCCACGCTGGAGAAACCCACCATGAGCCGACGCACCATCCTGCAAGCCGCTGCCATCGGCGCCACCGCCATCGACCCCGCGCTGCGTAGCGTGGTCTACGCCGCAGGCTCCGATGCACCGGAAAAGACCGAGGTCAAGATCGGCTTCATCCCGCTGACCGACTGCGCCAGCGTGGTCATGGCCAGCGTGCTGGGCTTTGACCAGAAGTACGGCGTCAAGATCATCCCCACCAAGGAAGCGTCCTGGGCCGGGGTGCGCGACAAGCTGGTCAATGGCGAACTTGACTTTGCCCACGTGCTCTATGGCCTGGTGTACGGCGTGCATCTGGGTACCGCCGGACCCAAGAAGGACATGGCTGTGCTGATGAACCTCAACAACAACGGCCAGGCCATCTCGCTCTCCAAAGCCTTGGCCGATAAGGGTGCGGTCGATGGCCCCAGTTTGGCGAAACTGATGGCCAAGGAAAAGCGTGAATACACCTTTGCAGGCACATTCCCCACCGGAACGCACGCCATGTGGATGCACTACTGGCTCGCAGCCGCCGGTATCAACCCGCTGTCCGAAGCCAAACTGATCACCGTGCCGCCACCCCAAATGGTGGCCAACATGCGCGTGGGCAACATGGACGGTTTCTGCGTGGGCGAGCCCTGGAACCACCGCGCCATCATGGATGGCATCGGCATCACGGCCAATACCACCCAGGACATCTGGAAAGACCACCCCGAAAAGGTGCTGGGCACTACCGCCGAGTTCGTGAAGAAATATCCCAACACCACCCGTGCCGTGATGATGGCCGTGCTGGAAGCCAGCAAGTGGATCGATGCAGGCTTGCAGAACAAGCTCAAGATGGCCGAAACCGTGGCGCAGAAGGCCTACATCAACACCAGTGTCGATGCGATCAACCAGCGCATTCTGGGCCGCTATCAAAACGGCCTGGGCAAGACCTGGGACGACCCCAACCACATGAAGTTCTACAACGACGGTGCAGTGAACTTCCCCTACCTGAGTGACGGAATGTGGTTCCTGACCCAGCACAAGCGCTGGGGCTTGCTCAAGGACCACCCCGATTACCTGGGCGTTGCCAAGCAGGTGAACCGGATTGATCTGTACAAGGATGTCGCCTCGGCCATGAAGGTACCGGTGCCCAAGGATGCCATGCGCAGCAGCAAGCTGATGGACGGGGTGGTCTGGGACGGCAAAGACCCCAAGAAATACGCCGACGGTTTCAAGATCAAGGCCTGAGGCCGCGACCCAACCCACGTAAGGAAACACCATGGTGAGTGCCGTATTTCATGCGCCTTTGGAGGGTGCTACAAAAAAAGAAGCTGCTGCGGCAGACATTGTGCGGGCTACAGCCAAGAAAGACGTACAACCGGCACAGCCGGTGGCCTTGCCGGGCTACGACTGGCGCGGCCTGATGCTGCAGGTGCTGCCCCCGTTCTTCGGGCTGGCCCTGCTGGTGGGCATCTGGGCCCTCGTCAGCCTGGGCACCAGCAGCTCGATTCCCAGCCCGCTGGAAACCGCCAAGCAGGCGGTCGACATCTTCAGCGACCCGTTCTATCGCAACGGCCCCAATGACCAGGGCGTGGGCTGGAACGTGCTGATGTCGCTGGAGCGCGTGGCCATGGGCTTCGGCCTGGCGGCGTTGGTGGGCATTCCGGCCGGTTTCCTGATCGGGCGCTTCACCTTCCTGAGCCGCATGTTCAACCCGCTCATCAGCCTGCTGCGCCCGGTGTCGCCCCTGGCCTGGCTGCCCATCGGTCTGCTGGTGTTCAAGGGCGCCAACCCGGCCGCCATCTGGACCATCTTCATCTGCTCGATCTGGCCCATGGTCATCAACACGGCGGTGGGCGTGCAGCGGGTGCCGCAGGACTACATGAACGTGGCCCGGGTGCTGAACCTGTCCGAGTGGAAGATCGTGACGAAGATTCTGTTCCCCGCCGTGCTGCCCTACATGCTGACCGGTGTGCGCCTGGCGGTGGGCACGGCCTGGCTGGTGATCGTGGCCGCCGAAATGCTGACCGGCGGCGTAGGCATCGGCTTCTGGGTCTGGGACGAGTGGAACAACCTCAACGTCAAGAACATCATCATCGCCATCTTCGTGATTGGCGTCGTCGGGCTGGTTCTCGAATACGCCCTGATCAAAGTGGCCACCGCGTTTACCTTTGAAGAGGTGCAGTCATGAGCAGCCTGAAATACATCGACATCCAGGGCGTGGCCCAGACCTTCAAGACCAAGAAGGGCCTGTTCCCTGCACTGCGGGACATCAACCTCACTGTGGCCAAGGGCGAGTTCGTGGCCTTGATCGGCCACAGCGGCTGCGGCAAGTCCACCTTGCTGAACCTGATTGCCGGCCTGACCACGCCCACGCAAGGTACGTTGCTGTGCGCCAACCGCGAGATCGCCGGCCCCGGCCCCGAACGCGCCGTGGTGTTCCAGAACCACTCGCTGCTGCCTTGGCTGACCTGCTTCGAAAATGTCTACCTGGGTGTCGAGCGTGTGTTTGGCGCTGGCGCCAAGAGCACCGGTGCCCCCAGCGAAAACAAGGCCCAACTCAAGGCCCGTACCGATGCGGCCCTGGCCATGGTGGGCCTCACGGCGGCTGCACAGAAGCGCCCTGGCGAGGTCAGCGGCGGCATGAAGCAGCGCGTGGGCATTGCGCGTGCCCTGGCCATGGAGCCCAAGGTGCTGCTGATGGACGAGCCCTTCGGTGCCCTGGACGCGCTGACCCGCGCCAAGCTGCAGGACGAGCTGCTGGAGATCGTGGCCAAGACCCAGGCCACCGTGGTCATGGTCACGCACGACGTGGACGAGGCCGTGCTGCTGTCCGACAAGATCGTGATGATGACCAATGGCCCCGCAGCCACCATCGGCGAGGTGCTGCACGTGGACCTGCCGCGCCCACGCTCGCGCGTGGAACTGGCCGACAACGCCGCCTACCTGGGCTACCGCAAGGCCGTGATCGACTTCCTCTACACCCGCCAGGGGCATGTAGAAAAAGCAGCATAAGAGGAGTTTGCACATGGACATGAAACTTCCTCCCGGTGTGAAACAGAAGCTGGTGATGGTGGGCAACGGCATGGCCGGGGTGCGCACCATTGAGGAGCTGCTCAAGGTGGCCCCGGGCCTGTACGACATCACCGTCTTCGGTGCCGAGCCGCACCCCAACTACAACCGCATCCTGTTGAGTCCCGTGCTGGCCGGTGAGCAGACGCTCGACGAGATCGTGCTCAACCCGTTCCAGTGGTACAGCGACAACGGCATCACCCTGCATGCGGGCAAGAAGGTGGTCGAGGTAGACCGCGTCAAGCGCGTGGTGCGGGCCGCCGATGGCACCGAGGCCGAATACGACCGCCTGCTGCTGTGCACTGGCTCCAACCCTTTCATGCTGCCGGTGCCAGGCAAGGAGCTGGCGGGTGTGATTGCCTACCGCGACATCGCCGACACCAACGCCATGATCGAGGCCGCCGCGCAGTACAAGCACGCGGTCGTCATCGGTGGCGGCCTGCTGGGCCTGGAGGCGGCCAATGGGCTGATGCTGCGCGGCATGTCCGTGAGTGTGGTGCACGTGATGCCCACGCTGATGGAGCGCCAACTCGACACCGTGGCCGGCAAGATGCTGGAAAAGTCCTTGCAGGAGCGGGGCTTGAAGTTCCTCATGGGCGCCCAGACCCAGGAGCTGGTCGGGGGCAGTGACGGCCGCGTCACGGCCGTGAAGTTCAAGGACGGGACCGAGGTGCCGGCCGACCTGGTGGTGATGGCCGTGGGCATCCGCCCCAATACCGAACTGGCGCAGGCCATGCGCCTGCACGTGGACCGCGGCATTGTGGTCACCGACACACTGCAGACCGTGACCGACCCGCGCATCTACAGTGTGGGCGAGTGCGCGGCGCACCGGGGCATTGCGTACGGGCTGGTGGCGCCCCTGTTCGAGCAGGCCAAGGTGGCGGCCAACCACCTGGCCCAGTACGGCATCGGACGTTACACCGGCTCGCAAACGTCCACCAAGCTCAAGGTCACCGGCATCGACCTGTTCTCCGCCGGCAACTTCACCGGGGGCGAGGGCTTCGATGACATCGTCATGAGCGACCCGGCCGGTGGCGTGTACAAGAAGCTCGTCATCCAGAACGACGTGCTGGTGGGCGCCTGCCTGTACGGCGACACAGTGGACGGCAGCTGGTACTTCAAGCTCATCCGCGAGGGACGCAACATTGCCGACATCCGCGACACGCTGATGTTCGGCGAAAGCAACATCGGCGATGTGGGCCACCAGGGGCAGAACAAGGCGGCTGCCATGGCCGATACCGATGAGGTCTGCGGATGCAACGGCGTGAGCAAGGGCAGCATCTGCAAGGCCATCAAGGAAAAAGGCCTGTTCACGCTGGACGAGGTGCGCAAGCACACCAAGGCCAGTGCGTCCTGCGGCTCCTGCACCGGGCTGGTGGAGCAGCTCATCATGTTTACGGCCGGTGGCGACTACTCGGCCACGCCGAAGAAGAAGGCCGTGTGCGGCTGCACCGAGCACAGCCACCAGGACGTGCGCGACGCCATCTTTGCGCAGAAGCTGCTCAGCATCGACGCGGTATTCAAGGCACTTGACTGGAAGACTCCCAATGGTTGCGCCACCTGCCGCCCGGCGGTCAACTACTACCTGATTTCCAGCTGGCCGAAGGAGGCGCAGGACGACCCGCAAAGCCGCTTCATCAACGAGCGCAGCCACGCCAACATCCAGAAGGACGGCACCTATTCCGTCATTCCGCGCATGTGGGGCGGCGAGACCACGGCCGACGAGCTGCGCCGCATTGCCGATGTGGTGGACAAGTACAAGATTCCCACCGTCAAGGTCACGGGCGGCCAGCGCATCGACCTGCTGGGCGTCAAGAAAGAGGACCTGCAGGCCGTGTGGAAGGACATCGGCATGCCCTGCGGCCACGCCTACGCCAAGGCCTTGCGCACGGTGAAGACCTGCGTCGGCTCCGAGTGGTGCCGCATGGGCACCCAGGACAGCACCCAGATGGGCAAGGACCTGGAAAAGGCCATGTGGCGCATGTATGCCCCGCACAAGGTCAAGTTCGCCGTGTCCGGCTGCCCGCGCAACTGCGCCGAAGCCGGTATCAAGGACGTGGGCGTCATCGGTGTGGACAGCGGCTGGGAGATGTACATCGCCGGCAACGGCGGCATCAAGACCGAGGTGGCCCACTTCTTCACCAAGGTCAAGACCGCTGCCGAAGTGCTGGAGTACACCGGGGCCTTCATGCAGCTGTACCGCAAGGAAGGCTGGTACCTGGAGCGCACCGTGCACTACATCAACCGCGTAGGGCTCGACCATGTGAAGCAGCGCATCCTGCACGACGAGGCCAACCGCAAGGCCTTGTGGGCTGAGCTGCAGGCGGCCCTGGAGGGCGAACCGGACCCCTGGTTCGAGTTCGACAAGGCGCGCGTCGACACCCGCCAGTTCGACGCCCTGAGCGCCTAGGAGCCGCGCCATGCAACGCCGTCACATGCTCACCCTGGCCGCCGCAGCGGCCCTGGCGCCGGGAGTCCGGGCCCAGGTCAGCGACCTCAGCGATGCCATCAACAAGGCCGGACGCCAGCGCATGCTCAGCCAGCGCATGGGCAAGGCCTGGCTGGCCTTGCTCCAGGATGTGGAGACCGGCAATGCGCGGCTGGTGCTGGACAAGTCCATCGCCCTGTTTGACCGCCAGCTGGTCGAGCTCAAGGCCTATGCGCCCACCGCGCAGCTGCAGGGCACCTACGAGCAGTTGGAGCCGGTCTGGTCGCAGTACAAGGCGGTGCTGGTGGGGTCTGTGCCGGCCAAGCCCGCGGCCCCCGAGCTGCTCAAGCTCGACGCCCGCGTGCTGGCCCTGGCGCACCAGGGCACGGTGCAGTACGAGGCGGCGCTGGGCAAACCAGTCGGCAAGCTGGTCAACGTGGCCGGGCGCCAGCGCATGCTGAGCCAGCGGATGGCCAAGTTCTACCTTGCGGCCACGGTGCCGGTCGATGCCGCCGCCGCCCTGGTCGAGATCGGCAAGGCGCGCACCGAATTCGTGGCCGCCATGGAGTTGCTGCGTACCGCGCCGCAGGCCACGCAGCGCATCCGCGACGAGTTGCAGGTGGCCGATGGCCAGTGGATGTTCTTCGACATGGCCTTGCAGAAACTCCAGGACGGTGCCCCGCAGGGGCGTGCCAAGTCGGACATGTTCGTGGCCAGTGAAAACCTGCTCAGCGTGATGGACCGTGTCACCGGCCTGTACTCGGCCTTGAAATCTGCATGAAATTGGCAATTGCCCCGCATGGATATTGCGTAACAAGCTATCAAAAAAGTAGCGGACGAAAGTGAACTATGACCGAATGGAAACAAATCTGCAGCGTCGATGAAATTCCCCACCTGGGTGCGCGCCGGGTGACCCGCGCCAAGGGGCTGGACGTGGCCATCTTCCGTGGCGCACAGGACCGCATCTTTGCCCTGCTGGACCGTTGCCCGCACAAGGGGGGGCCGCTGAGCCAGGGCATCGTGTTTGGCGAGAGCGTCGCCTGCCCTATGCACAACTGGACCATCCAGCTGGCCGACGGCAACGCCCAGGCCCCCGACGAGGGCCACACCCCAGTGTTTGCCGTGCGGGTGCAGGACGGCCAGGTCTACCTGGACGCGGACGAGCTGGCCAACCACGCCACCGAATGGACGCGCCCGGCCGCCGGGCCTGCCTGCCGCCTGGTGGCGGCCTGAGTCCGGGGAGCGTTGGCATGCAGGAAACCCGGAGCACTTGTCCGTACTGTGGGGTGGGCTGCGGCGTCATCATCGCAAGCGATGGCGCGCAGATCACCGGTGTGCGCGGCGATCCCGACCACCCGGCCAACCGCGGGCGCCTGTGCTCCAAGGGTTCGACCCTGCACCTGACGGCCCTGCCCGTGGTGCAGGCGCAGACCCGGTTGCTGCAGCCGCTGGTGCGGGCCCAGCGCGACCAGGCCCCGCAGGCCGTGGCCTGGGACACGGCGCTGGACACCGTGGCCACGCGCCTGGCCGACATTGCCGTGGCGCACGGCCCCGACGCCGTGGGCCTGTACGTGTCGGGCCAGCTGCTCACCGAGGACTACTACGCCTTCAACAAGTTCGCCAAGGGCGTGCTCGGCACCAACAACATCGACTCGAATTCGCGCCTGTGCATGAGCAGTGCCGTGGCAGGGTACAAAAGCACCCTGGGCAGTGACGCGGTACCGGCTTGCTACGACGACATTGCCCAGGCTGCCACCCTGTTCATCGCCGGGGCCAACCCGGCCTGGGCCCATCCCATCCTGTTTCGCCGCATCGAAGACGCCAGGCGCGCGAACCCGGCCCTCAAGATCATCGTCTGCGACCCGCGCCGCACCGACACCGCCGAGGCCGCCGACCTGCACCTGGCACTGCGCCCTGGCACCGACGTGATGCTGTTCAACGGTCTGCTGCACCTCATGCTGGCCGAAGGCTGGGTCGATGCCGCCTTTGTCGCCCAGCACACCACCGGGCTGGGCCAGGCCCAGGCCGTGGTCGCCGACTGCACACCCGCGCGCGTGCAGCAGGTCTGCGGCATTGCCCCGGCCGAACTGCGTCAGGCGGCGCAGTGGTTTGCCGGTGTACAGCCCGATGGCACGCGCACACCGACCCTGAGCCTGTACTGCCAGGGCCTGAACCAGTCGAGCAATGGCTCGGCCAACAATGCGGCGCTCATCCACCTGCACCTGGCCACGGGCCAGATCGGCAAGCCCGGTGCAGGGCCACTGTCGCTGACCGGCCAGCCCAATGCCATGGGCGGGCGCGAGGTCGGTGCCATGGCCAACCTGCTCACGGGCCACCGCGACTTGGGCAACGCTCAGCACCGCGCCGAAGTGGCGGCGCTGTGGGGGCTGCCGAGCGTGCCCGCGTTGCCGGGCAAGACCGCGGTCGAGATGTTCGAGGCCGCCGCCGACGGCGAAATCCGCGCCCTGTGGATCGCCTGCACCAACCCGGCCCACAGCCTGCCCGACCAGGCGCTGGTGCGCCGCGCCTTGGAACGCGCCGAATTCGTGGTGCTGCAGGACGCCTACCGCGGCACCGCCACGGCGCGCTATGCCGATGTGCTCCTGCCCGCCAGCACCTGGGGCGAGAAGGAAGGAACGGTCACCAACAGCGAGCGCTGCATTAGCCGCGTGCGTGCGGCGATACCGGCCCCCGGCGAAGCCCGCGCCGACTGGCGCATCGTGGTCGATGTGGCCCAGCGCGTGCAGGCGCGCCTGCCCTGGCACGCCGCGCGCACCCCGCTGCTGCCCTACGCCAGCGCCGAAGCGATCTGGAACGAGCACCGCGAAAGCACGCGCGGGCGCGACCTCGACATCACCGGCCTGGACTACGCCCAGTTGGAACAGCACCCGACCCAGTGGCCCAGCCCGCAAGGTGCTGCGACCGTGGCACGTCTGTACACCGACGCCCGCTTTGCCACCTCCGACGGCCGCGCGCGCCTGCACGCCCAGCCCTACCAAGGCGTGGCAGAACCCTGCGACGCGCGCTACCCGCTGGCCCTGAACACCGGGCGCCTGCGCGACCAGTGGCACGGCATGGGCCGCACCGGCACCGTGGCGCGCCTGTTCGGCCACAGCCCGGTGCCGCAGCTCCAGCTGCACCCCACCGACGCCCAGCGCCTGGCGCTGCAGGACGGCGACCTGGCCTACCTGACCAGCCGGCGCGGCACCATCGTGCTGCCGGTGGCTGCCAGCGACACCGTGGCCCCGGGCCAGGTGTTTGCCCCCATGCACTGGGGTGACGAATTCCTCAGCGGTGCTTCCAGCACCGGTCGGCGCCTGGCCGGGGTCAATGCCGTGAGCAGCCCGGCGCTGTGCCCGCAATCGCGTCAGCCCGAACTCAAGCACGCGGCAGTCAAGGTGCTCAAGGCCGAGCTGCCTTGGTCGCTGTGGGCCATGGCCTGGTTGCCGGACACGCAGGTGCATGCGGCCCGCGCGGCGCTGCAGGAAGCCTTGGCCGGCTTTGCCTTTGCCAGCTGCACCTTGTTCGGCGGCGGCGAAAGGGATGGTGAAAAAAATGGTGGAAGCGGCGTGCTGGTGCAGGCCAGTGGCCACCAGGCCCCGGTGGCCGGGGTGCTGGCGCAGGTGGAGCAGTGGTTGGGACTGGCCGGTGTGGCCGTGCAGGGTTACAGCGACCCGCGCCGCGGCCAGTGGCGCCGTGCCCTGCTGGTCGACGCGGGCAACAGTGTGCAGCTGCAGGCGGTGATGCTGGCGGGGGACACGCGCGCACGCCAGTGGATTGCGCCGCTGGTCCAGGACCGCCTGCCGGCCCACACCTACACCCGCGCCCTGATGATTCCGGGGGCCAGGCCGCCGGTGGCCGTGCCACAACGCGGCCCCAGTGTCTGTGCCTGCCTGGACGTGGGCGAGGCCGCGATCACGCAGCACCTGCAGACCTGTTCGGGTAGCGCGCAGGAGCGCCTGGCGTCCCTGCAAACCAACCTGCGCTGCGGTACCAACTGTGGTTCGTGCGTACCACAACTGCAGCGCATGGTGCGGGCCAGCATGGGCTGATTTTTCCCGAGTCCACCAACGACCGCGTCGCCACATGGCGCGTCTGGCATGCGCTGGTCGTGTGTATCCTTGCACGGGATTTTCAATGCACAGGAGCGTTTATGGACCAACAGTACGAAGACGGCCTCGCACGCCGCAAGCAAGTCATGGGAGAAGCCTTTGTGGCCAAGGCCCTGGGGGGAGCCACCGCATTCACCCAGCCGCTGCAGGACCACATCACCCGCAACGCCTGGGGCGACGTGTGGCTGCGCGACGGACTGGATCTCAAGACCCGCAGTCTGGTGACCATCGCCATGCTGACGGCATTGGGACGCAGCACCGAGCTCAAGGGCCATGTGCGCGGCGCGATGAACAACGGCGCCAGCGTCAAGGAAATCCAGGAGGTTCTGTTGCACGCCACCATCTACTGCGGTGTGCCCACCGCCGTGGAGGGATTCCGTGCCGCTGCCGAAGTCATTGATGCACAGGTGACCTGAAGCCGGGAAAACCCGCAAAGGGAGCGGCATACTTGGTACTAGTATCGTCGCTCTCGCACTGTGCATCGGAGTTTCCCCCATGGCCCTGAGCATCAAAACCAAGATCTGGCTTCCTGCTATTGCTGTCAGCCTCGGGCTGGTATTGATGTCCGTCGGTTCGGCGCTTCGGACGGTCAGTTCGCAGGCCGCCACGGTGAAGGAACAGACCGATCAGCAAAGCAAGCTGGAAATCGCCTCGCGTTGGCGTGGCCTGGCCGAAGCGCAGGCCGTGCGCACGCTGGGTGCTGTGCTGGCGTCCGATGATGCCGGGGCCGCACTGCTGCAAGGGGGGCAGGAGCAGGCCCAGCAGGAACTGGCCCAGATGCAGGATGCGCTGAAGTCCTTGCTGACCGATTCCATGGAGCACGCGGCACTGGAGGCGGTTGCCGGCCAGTCGCAGGCGCTCAAGGCTTCTCTGGAGCAGGCTCTCAAGCTCAAGGCAGCAGGTGATCCGGCCGCCTTGCACGCCCACATCCGTGACGACGTGCAAGGCAAGCTCAAGGCACTGCAAGGCGGGTTGCAGGATTTGGTGCGCCTGACCGAGCGGGGCGCCACCGAGCTTCGCGACAAGGCTGGCAAGGAACGCCTCAAGACCGTGTGGGGCGTGGCCGGCATCATGGCGATCATCATCGTGGCGGTGTGCCTGGGGACGCGCTTGGTCCAGCGCAGCGTGACCGAGCCGCTCGATGACATCGTGCGTGTGGCGCGCTCCATCGGTGCGGGTGACCTCACGGTGCACATCGCGACCGAGCGCCAGGATGAAATGGGTGAAGTGCTGCGGGCGCTGGCGCACATGTCGCAGTCTCTGGCCGAGCTGGTCGGACAGGTGCAGCACGCGGCAAGCAGCATTGGTGCCGCCAGTGTGGAGATAGCCCACGGCAACCAGGACCTGTCCAACCGCACCGAAGCCACAGCCGCGAACCTGCAGCGCGCTTCGTCCACGCTGCACCACCTCAGTGGTGCGGTGGGACAGTCGGCCGCTTCGGCGCGCGAGGCCAACCAGCTAGCCGCATCTGCCTACGCCGTGGCACAGAGTGGCGGGGAGTCGGTGGCGCAGGTGGTTCAGACCATGCACCGCATTGACAGTTCGTCCAAGAAAATCGTGGACATCATTTCGGTCATCGACGGCATTGCGTTCCAGACCAACATCCTTGCGCTCAATGCTGCAGTCGAGGCAGCGCGGGCCGGTGAGCAAGGGCGTGGCTTTGCTGTGGTGGCCAGCGAAGTGCGCTCCCTGGCGGGCCGGTCTGCCGAGGCCGCGCGCGAGGTCAAGGCGCTGATTTCGGCCTCGGTGGAGAATGTCGAGGCCGGCACCGCCATGGTGGACCGTGCCGGTCAGACCATGCAGGAGCTGGTGCAGTCGGTGCAGCGTGTCAGCGGCATCATAGGCGAGATTACAGCGACCTCTGCCGAGCAAAGCAGTGATATGCAGCAGGTGAACGCAACCGTCGGCGAGCTGGACAAGATGACCCAGCAAAACGCTGCATTGGTGGAACAGAGTGCCGCCGCTGCCAGCGGCATGAGCGAACAGGCGGGGGTGCTGGAGCGCCTGGTGGGGCGCTTCCGTCTGCGTGCTTCGTCAACCCCTCTGCTCGAAGGCTAGCGCGGGTTCAGGCGGCCAGCAAGCCGCCAGCCATCCAGAGCATCAGTGCGAGCTGGGCGCTCCAGAAGCTGGCACGCACGAACACCTGCAACGGGCCCACGCCCCACAAGTGTGCCAGGGTCTGGCCCATGCGCGCATACAGCACGTAGGGCGCCAGCGTGTTCACGCTGCCGCTTTTGTCTAGGGCGGCTGCGGCCAGCACCACCACGGCGAACACCGGAAGGTTCTCCAGGCAGTTGGCGTGGGCGTCTTCCAGGCGTTTGACAAAGGGTGCATCGTCGGCCGGCTTGTTGCCACGCGGCCAATGGTTGATGGGCGTCCCTTTCAGAAAGCGCAGTCCCCGGTACAGGAACACCAGCGCGACCAGCGCCAGGGTCCACAGGGCAAAACCCACCAGTGCTTGCAAAGCGGTCATCGGTACAGTCTCCTCATGTTGTTGTGGGGCCGTACCTTAGCGCCAAACGGGCGAGCGCTGTCAGTGCGAGGTCTTTGCCATCCAGCGCAGGTAGCGCTGCGTCAATTTGCGGGCCCGCCACTGGTCGCGCACCAGCGAAAACACGGCGCTGGGTTGGCGCAGCGGCCGCTTGCCCGCACCCACGCGCTGCAGCTGGCGCCGCACCAGGGCCATGGTCGCCAGTGAGGCGATGGTTTTGTTGGAAATGTGTACCTGCGGCTCCAGTCCCTGCACGTCGCGGCCAGCGCGCCAGTGCTGCGGCAGCGTCGGGCACTGGGCCAAGGCGGTGCCGATGCCCACTACCGCCACGCCTTGCGCCAGTACCTGTTCGGCCACTGCGAGGCGGCGGATGCCACCCGTGGTCATGATGGGCAGGGTGGCGTCTTGGGCAATGGTCTGTGCGAACTCCAAGAAATAGGCTTCGCGCGCGAGGGTGCGGCCGTCGCGCGTCTGCCCTTGCATGGCGGGTGCCTCGTAGCTGCCGCCCGAGAGTTCCACCAGGTCGACCTGCCGTTGGCCCAGCATGGCCACGACCTGGCGCGCGTCTTCGGCGTCAAAGCCGCCGCGCTGGAAGTCGGCCGAATTCAGTTTCACCGCAACGCAAAAGCCCGGCTGCACGGCGGCGCGCACGCCATCGACCACGGCCAGCAGCAGGCGGGCGCGGTTCTCCAGGCTGCCACCCCAGGCATCGTTGCGGCGGTTGGTCAGCGGCGACAGGAACTGGCTCAGCAGGTAACCGTGCGCGGCATGGATTTCGACACCGGTGAACCCGGCCTTCTCGGCCTGGACCGCGGTGTCGACAAAACGCTGGATGGTGTTGGCAATGTCGTCTTCACTCATGGCACGCACCGGGGCAAAGAGCTTGGAGTGTTTGCCCAGGTCCACCGCCACTTCCGAAGGGGCCCAGCCCGGCTGTCCGAGCGCGGCCCACACCTGGCGCCCTGGGTGGTTGATCTGCATCCACACCTGGCCGCCCGCGCTGCGCGCCGCCGCGGCCCAGCGTTGGAACGGCGCCAGTGGCGTGTCCTTTTGCAGCACGATGCCACCGGCGCTGGTGAGCGCGCGGGCATCGACCATTACATTGCCGGTGATCAGCAAGCCGGTACCGCCTTCTGCCAGCGACTGGTAGAGCTGGACGATGGCGTCCGATGGCAGTTGGCCTGGGCCGGCCAGTTGTTCTTCCATGGCGGCTTTGGCAATGCGGTTGGGCAAGGTACTGCCATTGGGCAACGTGAGGGGGATGAACAGTGAAGAGGTCATGTCTTGTTGCTGAAAGCTCAAAGAGCGGAGCGCAGGGTGAGCAGCGTGATTTCGCTGCGGAAATGGCGCTTGGGCGGGCCCCAGTAGCCGGTTCCCACCGAGGTGTAGCTCCACATGCGGCCAAAGCGGTGCAGGCCTTTCACCACAGGTTGCTGCACACGGACAAAGTGGTTCCAGGGCCACCACTGGCCACCATGGGTGTGGCCATGCAGCGCGAGGTGGTAACCCGCCTCGGCGCCTGCAGGGGCGGTGACCGGCTGGTGGGCAAGGAGCAGGCGTACATCGGCATCCTGGCCCGCGCCACAGATGGCGGCGTGCGGGTCGCAGGCCAGCTCGGAAAAGAAGCGCCCGGTGCTGTGATCGGTGACACCGGCCACGGCCAGTGTGGAGTTTTCCCGTTGCACCACGAAGTGTTCGTTCAGCAGCACCCGCAGGCCCAAGCGACGGAACTCGCGCACCCAGGACTCTGCACCGCTGTAGAGCTCGTGGTTGCCGATGACCAGGGCCACGCCTTCGCGAGCCTGCAAAGCTTGCAGCGGTGCCACGTGCGCTTGCAACGTGGGTACATCGCCATCGACCACGTCGCCGGTAATGGCCACCAGGTCGGCCTCCAATGCATTGACCTGGTCGACGATGCGCTGCAGATAGCCGCGGCGGATGGTCGGGCCGACGTGGATGTCGGTGATCTGTGCGATGCGAAAGCCATGCAGGTCGGCGGGCAGCCCGTCGATGGGAATTTCCACTTCCACGACGCCGGGGCGCATACGGGCCACGACAAAACCGACCGCGGTGAACGCCACGGACAGGGCCAATGCGACCCAGGCCGAGGGTTCGGACCAGCCCAGCACCGGTACACCTGCCCAGTCCAAAGCGGGAAGCAGCGCGGCACGCAGCAGTGCCAGGACGAACAGGCTGGAGAACTGCCCCAGGGCCAGCAAGCCCGCCCAGGACAAGGCCGCGCCCCAGCGCGGGTTGCGGGTGCGCAGCGAAAGCAGTCCGGCGGGAATCGCCAAGGTGCTGAGGGCCAGGTAGGCTGCCAGCCCCATGGCAAAAGGTGCCGCAGGGGATTGACCGGCGGTCAGCAAGGCCCACAGGGCGTAGTGCAGGCCGCCCACCAAGGCCAGCGGCAGTGCCAGTGGCAACCAGCGCAGAGCGCGGCGCGGGCGTGCAGCGCGGGCAGTTTCAGGGAGCGGATCGACTGTGCTTGCAGAGTCCATGGTGGTGAGGGCAGTGAAGGATGGAAAGGGCGGTGTTTCAGGCGACAGCCGGTTTGGACATGTGTTGCACCAGGGCAGTGACCACATTGCGCGGCGAAAAGCGCACGCTTTGGGCCAGCAGCCAGTTCATGCAGCCGGGGATATAGACCCGCTGTCCGCGCTGTAGCGCGCGGTAGCCTTTGGCTGCAACTTCCTCAGAAGTGGGGAGCTTTTTGCCTTTCACAAGCGCTGAGGCGTGCATGTCGGCCTTGTCCTGGAAGCCCGATGCGGTGGGGCCGGGGCACAGGGCAGTGACGGTGACGCCGTGCGGTGCCAATTCGGCGGCAATGGCTTCCGAGAAGCTCAGCACAAAGGCCTTGGTGGCGTAGTACACGGCCATGTAGGGGCCGGGCTGGAAGGCAGCGGTGGAGGCAGTGTTGAGCAGCTTGCCGCGGGTGGCGATCAGGTCGGGCAGGAACAGTTTGGTGAGCACCACCACAGTGTTCATGTTGAGCTGCATCATGGCCAGCTCTGGTGCCAAGGCCGAGTCCTTGAATTCGCCAAAGTTGCCATACCCGGCGTTGTTGGCCAGCGCGCTGATCGTGATGTTGCGCGCCTTGATGTCGGCATGCAGCTTCTGGGCGCCGTCGTTGGTTTCCAGATCGGCACCGATGACGGTCACCGTCACTTTGTGGCGTTGTTGCAGTTCGTCGGCCAGCGTCTGCATCTTGGCAACACCGCGTGCGGCCAGCACCAGGTGGTAGCCGTCTTTGGCGAACTCGCTGGCCAGGGCCTTGCCAATGCCGGAGGAGGCGCCGGTGATGAGCGCGGTTTTGGTAGGTGCAGTCATTTCCATGATCCTATTGGTTTAATCCATTCGACGGATTGGGGTTAAAAAACGGCACCGCGGTGCCTGGGGTTTTGTCGGTAAAGGCTCAGGTGCAGGACGCCTCAGCCTGGTCGACCAACCTGCGCAGGTCGGCCAATGCCCCATCCAACGACAAGCTGTAAAAATTCTCGCGGGACACCCGCTCCAAAGTGATCAGATTGGCCTGCATCAGCACCTTGAGGTGGTGCGAGATGGCGGGACGCGAGAGCGGCATGCGCTCGGCAATCTGGTTCACATTGAGGCGTTCGTCCTGCGCCAGCAACATCACAATGTCCTGGCGGAACTTGTCCCCCAGGGCATTGAACACAGGCATACAGGCCCGAAAGCTCACCAGTACATCTTCCAGAGTGATAGCGCCGGAGGGAGAATTCGGGTTCGTAGAGTCCATGTGTTTAAATG
Organism: Rhodoferax sp.; assembly: GCA_008015235.1. Taxonomy (GTDB): domain Bacteria; phylum Pseudomonadota; class Gammaproteobacteria; order Burkholderiales; family Burkholderiaceae_C; genus Allorhodoferax. The sequence continues at coordinate 143,226 of SSFF01000001.1, forward strand.
TTTAAACGAATTGTATTTTCACGACTTGGCGATGGCAAGAGAAAGGCGAGTACCCGACTGAGCGCTGTGGTTAATCGGTAGCCAAACTCATTTACGCATCAGGGTGCTCTTGCCAAACAGGCTCTCGATGAGGTCGACCGCTACTTCGGCTGTGCGGTTCTGGATGTCCAGCGCGGGGTTGAGTTCCACCACGTCCAGACTGCCGAGGCGGCCCGTGTCGGCAATCATCTCCATGCACAGCTGGGCCTCGCGGTAGGTCGGGCCACCGCGCACCGTGGTGCCCACACCGGGGGCAATGTCGGGGTCGAGGAAGTCCACGTCGAAACTCACGTGCAGGTGGGTGTTGGCGTCCATCAAGGCCAGGGCCAGTTCCATGGCGCTGCGCATGCCCATCTCGTCGATGTAGCGCATGTCGAACACCTCGATGTTCTGCTCATGCACAAAGCGCTTCTCACCCTGGTCCACACTGCGGATGCCGATCTGGCGCACCCACTTGGGTGAAATGGCCGGTACCTGGCCGCCGATCTCGATGAGTTCTTGCGGGCCGAAGCCGCACAGGCAGGCCACGGGCATGCCGTGGATGTTGCCGCTGGGCGTCAGGGCACTGGTGTTGAAGTCGGCATGGGCATCAAGCCAGAGCACGCGCAGCTTCTTGCCGGTGTCGCGGCAGTGGCGGGCAACGGCCGAAATGGAACCGATCCCCAGGCAGTGGTCGCCACCCAGGACGATGGGCATGCGACCCAGGCCGAGTTCGGCGTACACAGCCTCGTGCAGGCTGCGGTTCCACTGCACCACTTCGTCGAGGTGGCGGTAACCATCCACCGGGGGCAGCCAGGGGTTGGGCGGGCCACTGAGGTTGCCGCGGTCGGCCACATCCAGACCGTGGCTGGCCAGGACCGAAGCAATGTTGGCCACGCGCAGGGCTTCGGGGCCCATGCTGGCGCCGCGGGCGCCGGCCCCAATGTCGGTGGGGACGCCAATGAGGCTGACAGCGGAATACTGTGAGGTGGTCATGCAGCGATCAGTTGGAAAACAGGTTTGCGTTCCCCGACGGTAAGACCGCGGGCGTTGGTGATGCTGCGCTGGCGCCAGGGCTCCAGCTCGGCACGCTGGGCGTCGTCGAGCCAGCCGAGCTGCTCCAGCACCTCGATGGTTGCGGCATACAGGGGAGGCCGCGCGCCGTCCTGCACCTTGATGGCAAAGGCCACGCCACGTGACTTGCTGGCGACGCACTGCACACCGTCCGCACCGATCTTGCTGATCCAGTCGCCGCGGCCGGCCCGCACCAGCGCCAGGTCGTTGCGCCCGGTACCACTCACCAGCTCGGGGTGCTCGGTCATGGCCTGGGACAGCTGGGCAAATACACCGCCGAACTCGGCGTCCTGCGCACCACTGGCGAGACGGGCAAAGGCATAGGCCAGTTTGGACAGGGGCATGGCAAAGTTGGGTGCAGAGCAACCGTCAATGCCCATGGGCATGTCCTGCGGGTCCATGTGCACGACGCGGGCCACGGCCTCGCGGATGGCGACTTGCAGCGGGTGATCGGGCGCGTTGTAGTCGTCCAGCGGCAGACCGTGCAGCACACAGTAGGCCACGAAGCCCGCGTGCTTGCCACTGCAGTTGTTCTGCGCCGCGGTGAACGTGGCACCCTCCGGCGCTCCCCTGTCAAAAAAAGTGAAACCCAACGGCACATGGCAGCCACAGCGCAGCGCCTGGACGCCACTGCCTGCCTTGTCCAGCATGGACTGTGCGGCCCGCACGTGCATGTCCTCGCCATTGTGGCTGGCGCACAGCAGAGCCAGCTCGCGGCTGTCGAAGTTGAATTGGCGGTGGCCGTGGCTCAGCAGCAGCGGCAGTGCCTGAAAGGGCTTGAGCGTGGAACGGGTGAAGACCACGTGCTGCGGGTTGCCCCAGCTGGCCAGCAGGTGCTCGCGCGTGTTGACCACCGCCACAGCGCCCAGGTGCAGGTTCTCGCGCAGCGTTCCGCGCGTGGTTTCGATCAGGGGTGAAAACTGGTGCATGGCTCGGAACGTGTGAAGTGGAACGCCAGGGCGCAGGAAAGTTCAGGCAGCATTATGGAACTTACGCACCCGCTGCAATGGTTGTCACGCAAATGACTGGTGCGCTTTCGCTGGGCCAGGGCGGACCGCACAATGCGTCCATGCATGCCATTCACGCCCCCCTGCACGCCCAAATTGTCCAATGGCTCGTAGAGCCCGGCCAGCCCGTAGCCCCCGGCGATGTGCTGTTGATCCTGGAAGCCATGAAGATGGAGCATGAAGTTCGCGCCGAGGCCGCAGGGGTGCTGGGCCCCCATTTCTTCGTTGCTGGCGAAAGTGTGGAAGAAGGTGTTTTGCTATCAAATATAGAGCGACTTGCCCAATCTGCACGCGGGCTGGAGGCCAAAAACACCCTTGAAACAGAGGCGAGCGCACAGAATCAGGAGCGTGCCGATCTGGCCCGGCTGCAGCAGCGCTTGGCGTTCACGCTGGATGCTGCCCGCCCCGATGCCGTGGCCAAGCGCCACGCCCAGGGCCAGCGCACGGCGCGCGAGAACATTGCGGCGCTGGTGGACCCCGGCAGCTTTGTGGAGTACGGCGCCCTGGCCGTGGCGGCCCAACGCAGCCGCCGCAGCGAGGCGGACCTCATTGCCAACACCCCGGCCGACGGCATGGTGTGCGGCATCGGCACCGTGCATGGGAAGCGCACCGTGGTCATGGCCTACGACGCGACGGTGCTGGCCGGTACCCAGGGCATGCGCAACCACCAGAAGACCGACCGCATGCTGGGCTTGGCCCTGCAGCACTGCCTGCCCGTGGTGCTGCTGGCCGAAGGCGGCGGTGGCCGCCCCGGCGATGTGGACATGCCCATCGTGGCCGGGCTGCACGTCACCACCTTTGCCAGCTTTGCGCGCCTCAATGGCCGCGTGCCGGTGGTGGGCATGGCCGCGGGGCGCTGCTTTGCCGGAAATGCCGCGCTACTCGGCTGCTGCGATGTGGTCATCGCCACCAAGAACAGCAACATCGGCATGGGCGGGCCGGCCATGGTCGAGGGCGGGGGGCTGGGCACGTATCGGCCCGAAGACATTGGCCCGGCGCGGGTGCAGCACGCCAACGGCGTGATCGACGTGCTGGTGGACGATGAAGTGCAGGCGGTGGCCATGGCACGCCGGTACCTTGCGTATTTCCAGGGCACGCAAAGTGGCTGGCAGGCGCCGGACGCAGCCGCCTTGCGCGCTGTGGTGCCGGAGAACCGGCTGCGCGTGTACGACACCCGCCAGGCGGTGGAGGGCGTGGCCGACGTGGACTCGGTGCTGTACCTGCGCAGCGGCTTCGGCGTGGGCATCCACACCGCGCTGGTGCGCATCGAAGGCCGACCCGTGGGCGTGCTCGCCAACAACCCCGCGCACCTGGGCGGCGCCATCGACGCCGATGCCGCCGACAAGGCCGCACGCTTCCTGCAGCTGTGCAACGCCCATGGCTTGCCGCTGCTGAGTTTTGTCGATACTCCCGGGTTCATGGTGGGCCCGGCCACGGAAGCAACGGCGCAGGTGCGCCATGTGAGCCGCATGTTCATCGCTGCGGCCCACCTGCGCGTGCCCTTCGTGAGCGTGGTGCTGCGCAAGGGCTACGGCCTGGGCGCCATGGCCATGACGGCCGGTGGCTTCCACGCCCCGCTGGCCACAGCCGCCTGGCCCAGCGCCGAGTTCGGTGCCATGGGGCTGGAAGGTGCCGTGCGTCTGGGCTACCGCAAGGAGCTGGAAGCGCTGCCCGAGGGGGCGCAGCGCCAGGCCCGCTTCGACCAGCTGCTGGCCCAGCATGTGGAAGCCGGCAGCGCCCTCAACATGGCCACCACCTTGGAGATCGATACCGTGATTGACCCGGCCGACACCCGCAGCTGGCTGGCCGCTACGCTGGCAGCGGGGCAGGTGGCCGAGTTCGATGGTTTCGGGGCGATTGACACCTGGTAGCCGCGCGGACTACCGGTCAACCATGACCGGACGGTTCTTCCAGGTCTGGAAGCTCTTGCGGATGATGTCGTCAATGACCCCGGCTTTCTTCAATGCGGCCAGGCGGGCGTCAATGAGTTCCAGCTTGTCACGGCAATTGCCTTCTTTGGCCAGCGCGAGGTAGTTGGGTGTATCCACCAGGTGCGGCTGGCGGGCCGTGAAGCGCGCCTCATCGCCCCGCATCAGCAGGATGGCCATGCCGGTGTAGTAGCCGGTGATGAAGTAGTCGATGCGACCCAGTGCCAACTTGTCGAAGTTGTTTTCCGGGCTGTTGGCTTCTTCGATGGCAAGCTTTTCTTCGATGTAGCTGTCCAGGTTTCCGGCGAACTTGTTGCCCCGCGTAATGCCGCCGCGCTTGCCCTCCAGGTCCGACCATTCACGGAAAGGGAAGGCATTGCTGGCTGTCGTAAAAACCGATACCGGGTTCGACAGCGCCGGTGTCTGGGGGTAGAGCAAGAAAGCATCCCGCTCGGGTGTTTGCTTCAGGGTGGCCACCATGTCGATGTCGCCATGCCGGGCCAGCAAAAGCACCCGGGGAAACGGCCCCACGAAACGGATTTCGTAGGGGATCTTGAGGTCGTCCAGCACACGCTTGGCGATCTCGATGCTGGCGCCCTGCAAGGTCTGCCCGTCGTACCAGTGCAGCGGCGGATAGGCCGGGTCGGCGGTCACCACCAGGCGCTGGCACGCGGCGTGGGCAACCAGCGGCCCACCCCAGGTCAGGAGTACTGCCAGCAGGACGGACAGCCAATTGCGCAGCTTTTGCATGGAATCGAAGGGTATGCACCAGGAGTGTGCGTAAACAGGGCCGAGCCTAGCGTGATTGGGCGACCGGGGCAAGTCGGTCCAAATGGGCCTAGCTGGCGGCCAAACACCGTGCATTTGCCAATTTACGGCGCTCCCCGGCTCCGTTACCATGCTCTTACCTTTCAGGAGTTTGCCCGTGAAACTGGCAGGTTTGGCATTTACTGTTGTGCTGACGCTCCCTGTGGCCGTATGGGCGCAACAGGCTGCACCGGCCGCGCGCCTGGCGCCTGACTCGCCCATGGCTGCCCAGGTGCGCAATACGCAGGACGCCGCCATCGTCCAGCGCTCCGATGCCCAGCGCAATGCCATTGAAAATGAAGTGAAAGACTACCTCGTGCCCCTGCGGGCATGGGACGGAAAGTCGCGCCCGCCCGTGGGCATTTCGCTGTTGGCCAACGGAACCGGCCCGGTCGACATGGTGTGGGACACCGCCACCCAAAGCATGGTGGCCCAGTGGCGCCATGTGCAAAAGACCGATGGCGGCCAGCGTCTGTACTACACCACCAGCGTCAGCGAGTCCGGCGCGCTGAACTTCAGCATTTCTTCCCGGTTCTGACACCAGAACCGGCAACAGTCCGGCATCCCCAGGGAGATCTCCATGGCACGCGTACGCGTTGAAGGTTTCACCATTTCACTCGACGGCTACGGTGCGGGCCCGAACCAGAGTCTGAACCAGCCGCTGGGCGAGGGCGGCTCCGCGTTGCACCAGTGGCTGCTGCCCACCCGTACCTTCCAGCGCGCGCTGTTCGGCAAGGAAGACGGCACCACCGGCGTTGACGACCGATTTGCTGCGCGTGGCTTCGACAACGTGGGGGCGTGGATTCTGGGGCGCAACATGTTCAGCCCCGACCGCGGCCCCTGGCCCCACCTGGACTGGAAAGGCTGGTGGGGCGACAACCCACCGTACCACGTGCCGGTCTTTGTGCTGACCCACCATGCGCGCAATGCCATCGAAATGCAGGGCGGCACGACATTCCACTTTGTCACGGGCGGCATCCATGAAGCCCTGCGCCGTGCGCGCGAAGCCGCGGGCGACCAGGATGTGCGCATTGGCGGTGGAGCGGACACCCTGCGGCAGTACCTGCGCGAAGGGCTCATCGATGAGCTGCACATTGCCATCGCGCCTGTCTTGCTGGGGCAGGGGGAGGCGCTGTTTGCCGGGCTGGACCTGCGTGCACTGGGGTATGTGTGCGTGGAAAGCGTGGCGTCGGAGAAGGCAACGCATCTGGTGCTGCGGCACCATGGGTGAAGGCATCGCAAGCTTGGGAGCGCTGAATCTGCATAAGCAGTCGCGCCGCGGCCGTTCGGCCTTGCGAAGACCGGCACCAGGAGGACATCGTCGACGTGGCAGCTCCCGAAGGTGATTCTGAATTCTGTTCAATGCCAAAACGCAGGCACTGCGACTAAGATGGCCCCATGAACGCCAACGACAAAGCCTCCACATTACCTTTCGAGGTGCATGGCATCTGGGCCCCCGGAGTCGTGCTCATGCGCAATCTGAGTTTCAGAGCCAAAGCATTCGTGATTGCCACGATGTTCTATCTGCCGGTCATCGTGCTGTTGGCCTGGTTGCAGATTTCGTCCGGCGCCGAAGGTCTCGGACAGGACCTCCGATTCCAGTTGACGGCCTTTCTGGGTGCTGTTTTGGTAGTTTCCGCATACTTCTTTGTCGCCTTCTACAAGTCCAATAGCGGGGGCATGCAAAGGGTCAGTCAGCACCTTTCCGAACTCGCAACCGGCAACATCCGCAATCGCCCACCGAAGCCGTGGGGTAGCGATGAGCCGGCCGTTCTGATGGAAAGTCTTTGGAAGGTCTACGAGTCGATGGATGACCTCATCCGGAGCCTGCGCCATTCCGCCAGAGAACTCAACTACACCAGCGCGGAGGTCGCGCGCGTGAGCGCTGACCTCGCACTGCGGACGGAGTCTTCCGCATCCAACCTAGGCCATCAGGCCACGTCGGTCGCAAGCATCAATACCCAAACCAAGCAGTCTGCCCAGCGCACCCAGGAAGCGGCGATCATGGCCCAGGGGAATGCGGAAGTCGCCAGCGAAGGGGGGCAGATCATTTCCAATGCCGTAGAGACCATGCGGGAGATTGCCGCATCCTCCGCCAAGATCAGCGACATCATCGGAGTCGTCGATGGGATTGCCTTCCAGACCAACATCCTGGCCCTGAATGCGGCCGTAGAGGCCGCCCGGGCTGGCGAGAGTGGCCGCGGCTTTGCGGTGGTTGCGACGGAAGTGCGGGCCTTGGCAGGACGCAGCTCCAAGGCCGCACAGGAAATCAAGGCACTCATCCAGGAAAGCGTGGAAAAGATTTCAGTGGGGACTTCGGTGGTGGATGGTGCGGGACGCAACATCACTGAGATCGTCGCCAATGCGAAGCAGATCAACCTGTACCTCGAAGAGATTGCACTTTCCACCCGCACGCAGGCCGCGGAGGTCGACGAGGTGGTGAACTCGATCATTGCGCTGGACTCCCATATCCAGGAGAACGCGAAGATGGTCAAGGAAACCACGGAGTCCGCCGACTCGTTGAGCAATCAGGCGCAACGCCTGATCGAGAAAATCTCGAGTTACCAGGTGTAGCGGCACGGCGACCTGTCGGCTCGCCCACGCACGGCCTGCGCCTGCGATACTGCCTCTGGAGACGCGTGTTCTACGCAGTGCTGGCTTGCGAGCGTGTGGCTTCCAGTCGCGACACAAATTCCTGCCGCAGTTGCTTGCGCACTTGGGCCGCGGCATGGCGGCGCAGCTCATCCGGCGTGGCGGGTTGCAAAGGCGGCACGGCCACGGGCCGGCGTTCGTTGTCCACCGCCACCATGGTGAAGAAGCAGGAGTTGGCGTGGCGCACCACCTGGGTCTGGATGTTCTCGGCAATCACCTTGACGCCGATCTCCAGCGATGAGGTGCCGGTGTAGTTGACGGCGGCCAGAAAGGTCACCAGTTCGCCGACATGGATGGGCTGGAGAAACATGACCTGGTCCACCGACAGCGTGACTACGTAGCAGCGTGCGTAGCGGCTGGCACATGCATAGGCCACCTGGTCCAGCAGCTTGAGGATGGCTCCACCGTGGACGTTGCCGGAGAAATTGGCCATGTCGGGCGTCATGAGCACGGTCATGGTCAGTTGGTGGGCAGGCAGGTTCATCGCGGGTTCCTGTGGTGGGCAAGGGCAGGCAGTCTAGCCGGGTTGCAGGCAACCGGTACCAGCAGGGGGCTGGGCACGCCTGCCACTATGCCGCCTTCAGCATGCCCCGCTTTTCGATAAAACCAATCACTTCCTGCAACCCGGCCTGGGTTTTCAGGTTGGTCATCACAAAGGGCTTCTTGCCGTCGGCAGGCCCGCGCATGCGTTCGGTGTCTGCGCGCATGATGTCCAGATCGGCCCCCACGTGCGGGGCCAGGTCGGTCTTGTTGATGACGAACAGGTCGCTCTTGGTGATGCCGGGGCCGCCCTTGCGCGGAATCTTCTCGCCCGCGGCCACGTCGATCACGTAGATCGTCAGGTCCGAGAGCTCGGGGCTGAAGGTGGCGGCGAGGTTGTCGCCGCCGCTTTCCACGAACACGATGTCGGCGTTGGGGAATTCGCCCAGCATGCGGTCGATGGCCTCCAGGTTGATGGAGCAGTCCTCGCGGATGGCGGTGTGCGGGCAGCCGCCAGTCTCCACGCCCAGGATGCGCTCGGGCGGCAGCGCGCCGCTCACGGTGAGCAGGCGCTGGTCTTCCTTGGTGTAGATGTCGTTGGTGATGGCCACCAGGTCGTACTGTTCACGCATCGCCTTGCACAGCATCTCCAGCAGGGTGGTTTTGCCGGAGCCCACGGGGCCGCCAATGCCCACGCGCAGGGGCGGCAAGTGTTTGGTGCGGTGCGGGATATGATGCAGTGCAGTCATGGTTTTGCTATGAAAAATGTAGCTAATTGCGCAATATGTATGCGGGCTAGGACCGGAAAAGCCTTGAATACTGGACCTCATGCTGGCTGCTCAGGATGGCCAGCATCGGGGCAAAGGCCTGGCGCGTTTCGTCGGTCACGCCCAGGGCGTGGTCCACGGCACCGGGAATTTCGGCGGCCAATGCGCTGAGGATGCGTTGCCCCGCGCTCTGGCCCAGGGGCACGGCCTTGATGGCGGCTTGCACCATGTTCTCCGCCCAGCCGAATGCAAAGGCCAGCAGGCTGGCACGCACCGGGGCGCCGGTGCCACTGGCGGCCAGCGCAAAGGCCACGGGGTAGGTGGGCTGCGACGCACCCAGCGCGTCCTTACTGTTCTCGGCCAGTGCGGCAATCTGCGCGGCGCTGGCGGTGGTGTGGTTCTTGAGCCATTCCAGCAGGCTCTTGCCCATCTGTGCGCTCTGGGCGCACAGCTCGCTGCTTTCGCGGGTCTGCAGCACCCAACGGTTGAGTGCGGTCACACGCTCCAGGTCGTTCGCTTGCCAAGCCGCAATGGTCTGGGCCACGGCCGGGAGTTCGGAGCGTGCCAGGCTGAGTTGCAACTGGTTTATCAGCCAAGGCGTGGCCTGTGCTTCGGTGCTGACCAGGCCGTGCTCCACGGCAGCTTCTAGGCACTCCGAATACGAGAAGCCGCCGATGGGCAGGGCCGGTGAGGCCAGCCACATCAGCTGCATCAGGCTGGCGTCGTGCATGGCGGACTCAGTGGCTGTGGTCATGGGCACCACCGTGCCCATGGTCGTGGCGGTGTCCGCCGTGGTGGCCCCCGGTGGCGTAGGCGCCGTTCTCGGGTTCGAACGCTTCGTTCACCGGCGTGACGATGAGGTGCATGGCACGCAGCATCTCCATCAGTACGTGGTCGGGTTCGATCTTCAGGTGGTCCGGCTGCAGTTCGATGGGCACATGCCGGTTGCCCAGGTGGTAGGCGGCGCGGATCAGGTCAAACGCGGTGCCGTGGGCGCTGCAGTGTGTGATTTTGAGCACGGCCTGCGGCGCCGCACGCACGGCAATCAGCGAGCCGTCCTCGGCCACCAGCACATCGCCACCGCGCACCACGGTGCCCCGTGGCAGGAACACACCCAGCCGCCTGCCGGCCGAGTCGGTGGCATCAAAGCGGCTTTTCTGGCGCACGTCCCAGTCCAGCTCGACGCTGTGGGCACGCCGAACCAGCACAGGCGCCAGGCCCTGGCCTTGGGGGAGGAGTTTGGAGACTTGGAGCATGGGCGCTGCTTGTGCCGTTGAGATGGATTGGATAATATAACAATCGTTATAACTTCAGGGCCTTGCCATGACAGCACTCAAACTAACCCAAATCGGCAATTCGGTCGGGGTGATCTTGCCCAAAGAAATTCTGGCGCGGTTCAAGTTGGAAAAGGGAGAGACTCTTTTCATGAGTGAAGCCGCTAATGGAATCATGCTTTCCAAATACGACCCGGAGTTTGAGCGGCAAATGGACGCAGCGCGGCGCATCATGAATAAGCGTCGTGCGGTTCTGCATGAGCTGGCCAAATGAGTTTGTCCAGAGTCAAGTGGACGTGGATTACTCCTGCAGTCCTCTATGCCGTGCACGACGAACAACTTTCGGAGCATGGTGGATTGGCGGGGGTGCGTGATGCCAATGCACTGGAGTCTGCTGTGGCTCGCCCCGAACAGCTCGTCCACTACGGCTCCCCCGATGCCGCAGACCTTGCCGCCGCCTATGGTTTTGGCATCGCGCGCAACCATCCATTTGCAGACGGCAACAAACGGACGGCGTTTGTTGCTGTTGAACTGTTCTTGGCCCTCAACGGCTTTGAACTGAAGGCTACGGATGCTGATTGCATACTCACCATGCTCGCAGTCGCAGGGGGCGATCTGAAGGAGGCTCAATTCGCTCACTGGATTCGTACCCATACGCAGCCTCTTTGAAGTCCATTCCGCGCGCTAGTCAAAACAAAAAGTAGCGCTGCGCCAGTGGCAGTTTCACGGCGGGTTCGCAGGTGAGCAGTACGCCGTCGGCACGCACGGCGTAGGTCTGGGCGTCGATTTCCATGGTCGGCAGGTAGTGGTTGTGCACCATGTGCTGCTTGCGTACTCCGCGGATGTTGCGCACCGCACTGATGTTCTTCTGCAGCCCGTAACGTTGGGCCATGCCCTCGTTCTGGCTGGCCTGCGAGACGAAGGTGATGGAGCCCTTGTGCAAGGCGCCACCGTAGCTTCCGAACATGGGGCGGTAGTGCACCGGTTGCGGCGTCGGTATGGACGCGTTCGGGTCGCCCATGGCGGCATGGGCAATGAAGCCGCCCTTCAGAATCAGGGCAGGTTTGACGCCAAAAAAGGCGGGTTTGTAGACCACCAGGTCGGCCCATTTGCCGACCTCGATGGAGCCCACCTCGTGGCTGATGCCGTGGGCAATGGCCGGGTTGATGGTGTACTTGGCCACATAGCGCTTGGCGCGGAAGTTGTCGTTGCGCACGCCGTCTTCCGCCAGCTTGCCGCGCTGGGCCTTCATCTTGTCCGCCGTCTGCCAGGTGCGAATGATCACTTCGCCCACCCGGCCCATGGCCTGGCTGTCGCTGCTCATCATGCTGATGGCACCCAGGTCGTGCAGGATGTCCTCAGCCGCAATCGTTTCCTTGCGGATGCGGCTTTCGGCAAAGGCCAGGTCTTCGGCAATGCCCGCGTCCAGGTGGTGGCACACCATGAGCATGTCCACGTGCTCGTCGAGCGTGTTCTGGGTGTAGGGCATGGTCGGGTTGGTGGAGCTGGGCAGGAAGTTGGCCTGGCCCACCACTTTCAGAATGTCGGGCGCATGGCCGCCCCCGGCGCCTTCGGTGTGGAAGGCGCACAGCCCGCGGCCTTTCGTGGCGGCGATGGTGTTCTCGACAAAGCCCGACTCGTTGAGCGTGTCGGAGTGGATGGCCACCTGGATGTCGGTGGCCTCGGCCACGTCCAGGCAGTTGCTGATGGCGCTGGGTGTGGTGCCCCAGTCTTCGTGCAATTTGAGTCCGATGACGCCGGCGTTGATCTGCTCCTGCAGTGCAGCGGGCAGGCTGGCGTTTCCCTTGCCGAAGAAACCCAGGTTCATGGGAAACGCATCGGCCGCCTGCAGCATGCGCTCGATGTTCCACGGCCCCGGCGTGCAGGTGGTGGCAAAGGTGCCGGTGGCGGGGCCGGTACCGCCGCCCATCATGGTGGTCACGCCGCTGGACAGGGCCTCCTCAATCTGCTGCGGGCAGATGAAGTGGATGTGGCAGTCGATGCCGCCGGCAGTGACGATGTTGCCCTCGCAGCTGATGATTTCGGTGCCGGGGCCAATGACGATGTCCACACCCGGCTGGGTGTCGGGGTTGCCCGCTTTGCCGATGGCCGCGATGCGCCCGTCTTTCAAGCCGATGTCGGCCTTGACAATGCCCCAATGGTCGAGGATCAGCGCATTGGTCAGTACCGTGTCTACGGCGCCCTCGGCGCGGGTGCGCTGGCTTTGCGCCATGCCGTCACGGATGGTCTTGCCGCCGCCAAACTTCACTTCCTCGCCGTAACTGCCCGCGGCCAGCGTGTAGTCCTTTTCCACTTCGATGAGCAGGTCGGTGTCGGCCAGTCGGACCCGGTCGCCCACGGTGGGGCCGAAGATTTCCGCGTAGGCGCGGCGGTCGATCGTTGCCATCAGAGTTTTCCTTGCACAAGGCCGCGAAAGCCATAGACGATGCGGTCGCCGCCGATGTCCACCAGTTCGACCGTGCGTTGCTGCCCGGGCTCGAAGCGCACGGCTGCGCCGGAGGGAATGTTCAGGCGCATGCCTTGGGCCAGCGTGCGGTCAAACCCGAGCGCGCCGTTGGTCTCGGCAAAGTGGTAGTGCGAGCCGACCTGGATCGGGCGGTCGGAGGTGTTGTGCACCACCAGCGTCTGGGTGCGTCGGCTGGTATTGAGGGCCAGTTCGCCTGCGTCGACCAAGAGTTCACCGGGGGTCATGGCGTGTGCTCCGGCTCAGACCAGCTGCAACAGCAGCGCCACACCCGAAGCTGCCACCGTGGCGCCTGTGGCACGGCCGACCCACAGCGGCGCGCGGCGCAGCGGCCAGCCCAGCAGTACACCCCCCAGGTGCAGCAGAAGGGTGGCGGTGTACATCCCGGCCATGGCCGCCAGGGCGTTGTCGCTGGCCGCCAGTTCGCTGCCATGGGCCAGGCCGTGGAACAGGGCAAAGCCGCCCACCAGTGCCATACAGGTACCACGGCCCAGCGGAAAGCGGGTCAGCACCAGCAGGCCCAGCACCAGCACCGACGCCGCCACCATGGGTTCCACCACGGCGCCAGTCAGGCCTTGCAGGCCGAGCAAAGTGCCCAGCAGCAGCACGTTGGCGAAGGCCAGTGGTCCACGCAGCAGTGCTGAGTCCGGTCGCTGGACTACCAGGGCACTCCAGACGCCCACTGCCAGCATGGCCAGCAGGTGGTCCATGCCGCCAAACGGGTGCAGGAAACCGGTCATGAAGCTGCCATGGCCGTGCATTTCAGTGCCAATATGGGCATTGGCCCGCATAGATACTGCGTAGATAGCTATAAAAAACAGAGCGTATCGAGCACTTTTTCGCATGGTCGGCCTCCGGTTAAATGATGGGTTGGTGCACAGTGACGAGCTTGGTGCCGTCGGGAAAGGTGGCTTCGACCTGGATGTCGGGAATCATGTCGGCCACACCATCCATGACATCGGCACGGGTCAGCACCGTACGGCCTTCGCTCATCAGTTGGGCCACGGTCTTGCCGTCGCGCGCGCCTTCCAGAACAGCGGCACTGATCAGGGCCACGGCCTCGGGGTAGTTGAGCAGCAGGCCACGGGCCTTGCGCCGCTCGGCCAGCAAGGCGGCGGTAAAGAGCAGCAGTTTGTCCTTCTCTCTGGGCGTGAGTTCCATGGTGCCTCGGTCAGTGGGTGGGCTTGCCTGCACTAAAGCAAAGGCCGTGCCGACTTGTGCTGTGGATGGCATGAAACCTGCACAGCCAGGGTGTGACCAGCCCCGCCACTCCTTCTGCAACTGCCTTTGATGCCGCGCCCCAGCGCGTGGTGAAGATCCGGCGCGACTACAACACCTGGGTCGCCAGCGAAACGCTGGAGGACTACGCCCTGCGCTATACGCCCGAGCGGGCCCGGCGCTGGAGCGCCTGGCGCGTGGCCAACACCGCCTTTGGTGCGGCCTCCTTCCTCATCCTGGAAGCCGTGGGGGCGACCTTGCTGGTGCAGTACGGCTTCTGGAACGCGCTCTGGGCGATCGTCTGCACCGGCCTGGTGATTGCACTGGCTGGTATTCCCGTGAGTGCCTATGCCGCACGCTACGGCGTGGACATGGACCTGCTCACGCGCGGGGCCGGGTTTGGCCACATCGGCTCCACCATCACCTCGCTGATCTACGCCTCCTTCACCTTCATCTTCTTTGCGCTGGAGGCGGCGGTGATGGCCTATGCGCTGGAGCTGGCCTGGGACATTCCCCCCACCTGGGGCTACCTGCTGTGTGCGGTGGTGGTCATTCCGCTGGTCACCCACGGCGTCAGCGCCATCAGCGCCCTGCAGGTGTGGACGCAACCGCTGTGGCTGGTGCTCTTAGTGGTGCCCTTTGTCTTTGTATTGCTGCACGATCCGCAGGCCTTTGCGGGCATCGTGCACTACGCCGGGGACAAGGCCACCAACGCCGGGTTTGATCTGCACTTGTTTGGTGCAGGCTTGACCGTGGGCATCGCACTCATCACCCAGATGGGCGAGCAGGTGGAATACCTGCGCTTCATGCCGCCACGCCGCAGCGGCCAGGGGGGGCGCTGGTGGGCTGCGGTGCTGGTGGGTGGCCCCGGCTGGGTGCTGCCGGGGGTGTTGAAGATGTTGGGCGGGGCCTGCCTGGCCTTTCTGGCCATTTCGCACAGCGTGCCGGTGGAGCGTGCGGTGGACCCGAACCAGCTCTACCTGGTGGCCTACGAGTACGTGTTTCCCAGCCTGCCCTGGGCCATTGCGGCCACGGCCTTGCTGGTGGTGGTGTCACAGCTCAAGATCAATGTGACCAACGCCTACGCGGGCTCGCTGGCCTGGAGCAACTTCTTCTCGCGCCTCACCCACAGCCACCCGGGCCGCGTAGTCTGGGTGGTGTTCAACTGCTTCATTGCCTTCCTGCTCATGGAGGCCAATGTGTTCGCTGCCCTGGGGCAGGTGCTGGGCCTGTATTCCAACATCGCCATCGCCTGGATGATGGCGGTGGTGGCCGACTTGGTCATCAACAAGCCGCTGGGCCTGTCGCCGCCGGGCATCGAGTTCAAGCGTGCCCACCTCTATGACATCAACCCGGTGGGCGTGGGGGCCATGGTGCTGGCCTCCACCGTGTCCATCGCCGCGCACCTGGGCGCGTTTGGTGCGCTGGCGCAGGCGTTTTCGGCCGTGGTGGCGCTGGTCACCGCCATGCTGGCGTCGCCGCTGATTGCCTGGGCCACCAAGGGGCGCTATTACCTGGCCAGACCGGTACCGTCGGCGACCACGGCCACCCTGCGCTGCGTGGTGTGCGAACGGAACTACGAAGGCCCGGACATGGCGCACTGCCCGGCCTACCAGGGGGCCATCTGCTCCCTGTGCTGCACGCTGGATGCGCGCTGCGGCGACATGTGCAAACCCCACGGCAACCTGTGGGTGCAGTGGGACGGTGCGCTGCGTGCGCTCACGCCCCGGCGCTGGTGGCCGCTGCTGGGGCAGGGCGTGGGGCCTTTTCTGCTGCTGATGCTGCTGACCGTGCCCTTGCTGGCCGGGGTCTTCGGGCTGTTCTACCAGCAGGAGCTGGCCAATATCGATCCCTATGCGCCCTGGAAGGAGGACCTGACTCAGGCGTTGCAGTCCACTTTCCTCAAGGCCTTTGGAACGCTGGTGTTTGTGGCCGGGTTGGCGAGCTGGTGGCTGGTGCTGGCCCAGAAGAGCCGGCGCGTGGCGCAGCAGGAGTCGAACCGCCAGACCCACCTGCTGGTGCAGGAAATCGCCTCGCACGAAAAGACCGATGCCGCGCTGCAGGCAGCCAAGCGCGAAGCCGAGCGCGCCAACCAGGCCAAGAGCCGCTACATCAGTGCCGTGAGCCACGAGCTGCGCACGCCGCTCAACAGCATCCTCGGCTACGCCCAGTTGCTGGGCGAAGACCCGGGCATTCCGGCGCACCGCCAGCAGGCGGTGCAGGTGATACGCCGTGGGGGCGAGCACCTGCTCTCGCTCATCGAAGGCACGCTGGACCTGGCGCGCATCGAGGGCGGCAAGCTCACGCTGCAGGCACAGCCCCTGCAATTCGCCCCGCTGATGCAGGAGCTGGCCGATCTCTTTGCCTTGCAGGCGTCCGAGAAGGGCTTGCACTTTGTGTTTGACGTGCAGGGCGAGTTGCCGGCCTGGGTCCGGGGGGACGAGAAACGGGTACGGCAGATCTGCATCAACCTGCTGGGCAATGCCATCAAGTACACCAGCGCGGGTACGGTGCGGCTGGTGGTGCGCCACGCCCGCGAGATGGCCCACATTGAAGTGCATGACACTGGTGTCGGTATTTCCGCCGACGATTTGCCACACATTTTCGAGCCCTTCCACCGCACCCTGGCCGGGCAGCAGGCGGGCGGGGCGGGGGCCGGAATGGGCCTGACCATCTGCAAGATGCTCACCGACCTGATGGGCGGGGAGCTGCAGGTGCGCAGCGTGCTGGGCGCGGGGTCGGTGTTCCAGGCACGGCTTTTCCTGCCCCAGTTGCGTGGTGTGGTGCCCCCGGCGTCTGCGCTGTCGACACAGTCAAGGCCCTTGGGCTACGAAGGCGAACGCCGCGAGGTGCTGGTGGTGGACAACGAACAGGCCGATCGCCAGCTGCTGGTGGACGTCCTGGAACCGCTGGGCTTTTCGGTACGGACGGCGGCCAATGGCCACGATGCGCTGGACCTGTGGGCCACCGGCTACCGGCCCGATGCGGTGTTGCTGGATCTGGCCATGCCGGGCATCGACGGCTGGGAGACGCTGCGACGACTGCGTGCCATGCGCGCACAGATGCCGCCCGTGGCGATTGTCTCGGCCAATGCCTTTGACCGTGCACTGGACAACGGGCTGGGCATGGCACCCGAGGACTTTCTTGTCAAACCCGTACGCCACAGCGACCTGCTGGACTGGTTGCAACGCAGGCTGCAACTGCAGTGGCAGACGCAAGTGCCTGCACCGAACCCCACCCCTTTTGCGATGCCGTCAGGCGCCAGTGCCGAGGCCATACCGACGCCGGAACTGCAGGCCCTGGCCGACCTGGCCGCGCTGGGCTATCTGCGTGGTGTGGAAACCCGTCTGCAGCAGTGGCAAGCCAGCTATCCGCAGGCGGCCGAATTTGTGCAGCAGCAACTGGTGCTGGCCCGCGCATTCCGTTTTGAAGACATGCAGGAAGAACTGGACAAAGCAATGATTGCGAGGACGATATGACCGAGCCCCTCCCCTTGCCGGACCGTGGCAACAGCGAAGTGGTGCTGATCGTGGACGACGTGCCCGACAACCTGGCCGTGCTGCACGACGCCCTGGATGAATCGGGTTTCACCGTGCTGGTGGCCACCAGCGGCGACGCCGCCCTGCAGCGTGCTGCCCAGGCTCGGCCCGACATCGTCCTGCTCGACGCTGTCATGCCCAGCATGGACGGATTCGAGGTGGCCCGGCGCCTGAAGGCCGACCCGCAGACCGCGGCTATTCCGATTGTCTTCATGACCGGTCTGACCGAGACCGAGCACCTGGTGGCCGCGCTGGAATCGGGCGGGGCCGACTACGTGACCAAGCCGATCAAACCAAAG
The DNA here is from genome assembly GCA_008015235.1 of Rhodoferax sp. Lineage (GTDB taxonomy): Bacteria > Pseudomonadota > Gammaproteobacteria > Burkholderiales > Burkholderiaceae_C > Allorhodoferax. The sequence continues at coordinate 160,774 of SSFF01000001.1, forward strand.
GAGGTTCTGGCGCGCATGGCCGTGCACCTGCGCTCGGCGCGCGAGAAGCGCCAGACCCGCAACGCGCTCGATGCATTTGGCTACGCCTCGATTGCCGTGCGTGTGATGGACGGGCGCCTGATGTGGGAAACCCCCTTGGCGCGTGCCCTGCTGGAGGAGTACTGCGGGGCCGCTGCGCCGGTGACCGCGCCCGAAATCCTGTCGTGGATAGCCACCTCGATCAAGCTGCTCAAGATGGGGCTGGAGCCCACCAAGTTCGTGCTCGAAAAAGGGGCCAGGCGCCTGACCATGCGACTGCACCAGCAAATCGGCGACAGCGACGAGGGCGGCGACTGGCTCATCGTCATGCGCGAAACCTCGGACGCGGGTGTCATCGAAGCCATGAGCCTGACGCTGGGTCTGACCCCCAAGGAAGCCGAGGTGCTGTACTGGGTGGTCAAGGGAAAGACCAACAAGGACATTGGCGACATCCTGGGCTCCAGCCCCACCACGGTGAAGAAACACCTGGAACACATATACGTCAAGCTGGGCGTGGAAACGCGCACGGCCGCGGCCGGCATGGCGGTGGGGCGCATCCGCCAGTTGCACCCGCAGTGGGAAGCCTGAACCCCATCGCAGTGCATCGCTGCGCGTCCCACGTCTGGCAGGGTTTCAATATCTAGGGTTTCTACCTATATTGGTGCAGATTCCGTGTCTTGGCGTGGCACGCAAGTTGCCTGGGTACCCCTTGTGGATGCAAGGAGTCCGGCTATGCAGATGTTTGAAAACCTTGGTGTGCGTGCAGGCCCTGGTCGCAAGGAGTGGTCCCGTTTGACCGATCTGGTACGTCTGTACCGGGCTGACACTGTGGTGGAGCATGCGGCGGGTTTTGGCCGCTGGTGGTACCACAGTGCATCCGGGGCGTTTGCCTTGTCTGACGCTGCTGCACGCATCCTGCAGGTTGAAAGTGGCATGCATGCCTCGCTGGACGAGGGCTTGATGGCGGTGGTGCAAGATGACCTCGCCGATGTGGCCGGCTCCATAGCGCGTTCACCATCCACGGACCGCGAGCAGGAGTTCCGCGTGGTGTCGGCCGCAGAGGGCGTGCGCTGGGTGCGTTTGCAGGAAGTGCCGGAGCTGCGGACTGCAGACGGGGTGCGCAGCGGCATCGTGCGCGATGTGAGTGCGCTCAAGATGGCCGCCATGCGCGAGGGCCTGGGCTTTGCCATGACCCAGTACCTGGTGGGTGCCCAGACACCCGAGGAAACGCGCCAGCATGTGATTGCCCTGATCTGCCAGCATCTGGGCTGGGATTGGGGGGCCTACTGGGCGGTGCAAGACAGCCGCGGCACGGAAGGCGGGCACTTGCTGCGCTGCGAGTCGGTCTGGCAAGCCAGTGCCCATGACACCGCCGAGTTCACGGCCGAATCCTGTGCCCTGCTCTTGCGCCCTGGCCAGGGCTTGGTTGGAATGGTGTGGTGCACCGGTGCGCCGGCCTGGGTCGAGGATGTAGCCAACAACCTGGCCTATGCGCAACGCACCGAGCAACGCGCCTGCGGCCTGCGCTCGGGCTATGCGTTTCCGGTCACCTACGTGGATGCCGATGGCCAACGCCACATGCCCGGTGTGCTGGAGTTCTACAGCGTCCTGGAGCGCCAGCCTGATGCCCAGCTACCGCGCATCTCGCAGACCATTGGGGCCATGCTGGCGCAGATGTCGCAACGCCTGGAGCACCAGGCGCAGGTGCTTCGGTTGGCCCAGGTCGATGATCTGACCGGGCTGTTCAACCGCAGCCATTTCCATGCCTGCCTGGCACGTGCCTGCGAGGCTGGTGCATGCAGCAGCGAAAACTTGGGGCTGGTCTACATCGATCTGGACCGCTTCAAGCCGATCAACGATGCCTATGGGCATGAGGCCGGGAATGCCGTTTTGCGGGAGTTCGCGCGACGCTTGCTGGCTTGTCTGCCGGCGGGCGCCGTGGCCGCACGGCTGGGGGGGGACGAGTTTGCGCTGCTGGTGCCTGCCGATGCACTTGGCCAGGTGGCGAACTTGCTGGAGCAGGTGCTGCAGGCGGCGAGCGCACCCTTCCAGTTCGAGGGCCATGAACTGACGGTCTCTGCCAGCGTGGGGCTTGCGTCTTTTCCCGAAGACGGGGACACCGTGGCCGCCTTGCTGCAAAGTGCCGATGCTGCCATGTACCGCGTCAAGAACAGCGGGCGCAATGCGTTCCATATTTCCACCGCGGCTGGCGCCGGTGCCATGGTGCAGCAGCAGACAGCGCTGGTGCAGCGCCTGGCGCTGGAGTCGGACCTGCACCATGCGCTGGCCGGTGAGGGGCTTTATCTGGTGTACCAGCCCATCGTCGATGCCGCCAGCGAGGGCGTGCAGGCGCTGGAAGCCCTGATTCGCTGGCGCCGCAGCGACGGCAGCCTGGTATCACCCGAGACCTTCATTCCGATTGCGGAGCAAAGCCATCTGATCGTCAAGATCGGGCGCTGGGTGTTGGCCCGCGCCTGTCGCGACCTGGCGCAGCTGCGTGCTGCCGGCTGGGAGCAGCTGCGCATGCACATCAACATGGCGGCCAGTGAATTCACCAGCGACCAGTTGCCGCAGGCCCTGCAGGACCACATGGAAGCCTGGCAGCTGCCGCCCGAGGCGCTGTGCCTGGAGCTGACCGAAGGCATGCTCATGCAGCGCCCGGACCAGGTTATCCCGGTGATGCGGGCCCTGCGCCGCCAGGGCGTGGGCATCAGCCTGGACGACTTCGGCATGGGCCATTCGTCACTGGCCCTGCTGCGCACGCTGCCGATTTCGTCGCTCAAGGTGGATCGCTCTTTCGTGCGTGAACTGAGCACCCAGCGCAATGACTACGCCATCGTCAAGACCATCATCGACCTGGGGCAGCTGATGGGGCTGGAGGTCATCGCCGAAGGCATTGAAACCGTGCAGCAACACGAATTGCTGGTGCAGGCTGGGTGCATGCACATGCAAGGCTACCTGTTTGACCGCCCTCTCACGCTCGATGTCCTGCTGGCACGGGCGGGGGCGCCCTGCAGACCTGAAGAAGGGAGATGAAAAATGAATACATTGGCAGTCCTGCGGTCCGCGCCGTCCGCCCCGCGCGGCGGCATCAGTGGCGATACCTTCGCCAAGATGATTAACCTGTCGGGGCGGCGACGCTTCACCTCGCAGCGGGTGGTGCTCTACACCGTGCTGGCGGCGCAGAACGTGCCCGATGCCCTGACCACTGCACGCGAGGCCCTGGGCCTGTTCCGTGCGGCCCACAACGCCCTATTCCAGGAAAGTGCGGACATGCCGGGCCTGTTCAGCCCTGCCTTGCGCGAGGCGTATCTGGGGCCTGCGCAGGGGCACCAGCGCATGCTCGACTTCATGGAGCTGGCCGACCGCACCCTGCACGCCATCGAGTCCGGCTGGCAGCGCCAGGTGCCGGGCTTGCTGGAGCAGCTGGTCAGTAGCACCACGCAGCTGCTGGTCACCCTCAACGCCATGACCGCGCTCTACGAGCAGGAGGCGCGCGAGCATGCCCAGGCCATGGAGCACAAGCTGCACTCGGCCATGGGGGAGATTCGGACCATATCCAAGCAGGCCCAGGTGGTTGCCATGAATGCCCGCATCGTGGCGGCCCGTGCTGGGGATGTGGGCAAGGAGTTTGCGGTGGTGGCCACCGAGCTGATCTCCATCACCACCCACATCGACACCGTGCTGCATGGTGCCTTGGGACGGGCCGCGTAGCACGTTCAGACGGCTTGTACGCCATTGGGCGTATTTCGGAAAAACCCGATGCTTTCTACAGTGAAGCCATCGACAGTCCGCAGCGGAAAAAAAGGTTTCTGCCGGGCTGGGCGAAGGACTTCATCAACCCTCTGGAGAGCACTATGCAACGTCGATTCACCCTCAAGGCACTGACCGCAGCGGTCGCCTTGTCCACCCTGGCCTCTGTTCCCGCGCTGGCCGCCGACACCATCAAGGTCGGCGTGCTGCACAGCCTCTCGGGCACCATGGCCATTTCCGAAACGGTGTTGAAAGACACGGTGCTCATGGCCATCGACGAGATCAACGCCAAGGGCGGCGTGCTCGGCAAGAAGCTGGAGCCCGTGGTGGTGGATCCTGCCTCCAACTGGCCGCTGTTCGCCGAGAAGACCAAGCAGCTGCTGACCCAGGACAAGGTCGCCGTGATCTTCGGCTGCTGGACGTCGGTGTCGCGCAAGTCGGTGCTGCCGGTGGTTGAGGAACTCAACGGCCTGCTGTTCTACCCCGTGCAGTACGAAGGCGAAGAACTGTCCAAGAACGTGTTCTACACTGGCGCTGCCCCCAACCAGCAGGCCATTCCTGCCGTGGACTACCTGATGAGCAAGGAGGGTGGCGGCGCCAAGCGCTGGGTGCTGCTGGGTACCGACTATGTGTACCCCCGCACCACCAACAAGATCCTGCGTGCCTACCTCAAGAGCAAGGGTGTGAAGGACAGCGACATCGACGAGAAGTACACCCCCTTCGGCCACAGCGATTACCAGACCATCGTGGCGGATGTGAAGAAATTTGCCGCCGGTGGCAAGACCGCGGTCGTGTCCACCATCAACGGCGACTCCAATGTGCCCTTCTACAAGGAACTGGGCAACGCCGGCCTGAAGGCCAAGGACGTGCCGGTGGTGGCGTTCTCCGTGGGTGAGGAAGAACTGCGCGGCGTGGACACCAAGCCGCTGGTGGGCCACCTGGCTGCCTGGAACTACTTCATGAGCATCAAGAACCCGGACAACACCGCGTTCATCAAGAAGTGGAGCGACTACGCCAAGGCCAAGAACATCGCTGGCCACAAGGAAAAGCCCTTGACCAACGACCCCATGGAGGCGACCTACATCGGCATCAACATGTGGAAGCAGGCGGTAGAGAAGGCCAAGACCACGGATGTGGATGCTGTCATCAAGGCGATGGCTGGTCAGACCTTCAAGGCGCCGAGCGGCATCGTCAGCAAGATGGACGAGAAGAACCACCACCTGCACAAGTCGGTGTTCATTGGCGAAGTCAAGGCCGATGGCCAGTTCAACGTGGTGTGGAAGACACCGGGTCCGGTCAAGGCCAAGCCCTGGTCGCCGTTCATCGAAGGCAACGAGAAAAAGCCTGACGAACCTGTGAAGAAATAAGGCGCTGGCAGGGAGATGGGCCGCCACCGCCGGACAGGGGTGGCGGCCTTTTTTTTTTACGGGAGTACCTGGCGCATGCCAAAACACTTTTTGCAGCTGTTGCTGGCCGGAGCGATGCTGATCGCTGGCAACGCATATTCCTTGAGTGCTGAAGAAGCGAAAGCAATGGCTGCGGGCGACGGGGATGCCCGCATTGCCGCGCTGCGCCAGGCGGCAGCACAAGCCGATGACAAGACCTTGGCCTTCATCCAGGCGCTGGCCGATGACACCGTCAAGTTGGTGGCGGGTATTCCGGTGGTGATGCAAGGTGCCCAGGGCGTCGATCCAGTCAGTGGCAAGGTGGTAGCCGTGCCCGATACGGCCGAAGAGGTGATGAACAACAACCGCATGCGCGGTGAGCTGGACGCAGCGCTGGCGGGGGCCAGATTGCTGTCCCCCGATTTTCAGGTGCGACGTGATGCCATCCAGACACTCGAAGGAGATGTCGACGAGACGCGCCTGCCCCTGCTGGACAGGGCGTTTGCGGCCGAAAGCAATGCTTCACTGAAGGAGCGCCTGGGACTGTTGCGGGCTGCGGCCCTGCTGGGCAGTGCAGATCAGGGACGGCGCATCGAGGCAGCACAGTTGCTGGCCGCGAGTTCCCAGGCTGCCACCAAGACCTTGCTGCTGGAACGGCTGCAGTCGGAAACCGAGCCCGAGGTCAAGGCCGCATTGCAGAAAAGCCTGCGTGCGGTGGAGGGCCGACTGGACTGGGGTGATCGCCTGGGCGCCTTGTTCTCGGGCCTGAGTCTGGGGTCCATATTGCTGCTGGTGGCGCTGGGGCTGGCGATCACCTATGGCCTGATGGGCGTCATCAACATGGCCCACGGTGAATTGATGATGATCGGCGCCTACGCCACCTACGTGGTGCAGGGGCTGTTTCAGAAATTCTTGCCGGGTGCCTTCGACTGGTACCTGCTGGCGTCGGTGCCGGTGGCGTTCCTGACGTCGGCCCTGGTGGGCGCGGCCTTGGAGCGCAGTGTCATCCGCTTCCTCTACGGCCGCCCGCTGGAAACGCTGCTGGCCACCTGGGGCATCAGTCTGATGCTGATGCAGCTCGTGCGCACCCTGTTCGGCGCCCAGAACGTGGGCGTGGAGAACCCCAGCTGGATGAGCGGTGGCGTGCAGGTGCTGGGCAACCTGTCCCTGCCCTACAACCGGCTGGTGATCGTGGCCTTTGCATTCGCTGTGCTCGGCACGGTCTGGTTTCTCATCGAAAAAACACGTTTGGGCTTGTTTGTACGTGGTGTGACGCAGAACCGGCCGATTGCCAGTTGCATGGGCGTCAACACCGCCCGCATCGACACCTATGCCTTCGCGCTGGGCTCTGGTATTGCTGGGCTGGCCGGTTGTGCACTGAGCCAGATCGGCAATGTGGGACCGGACCTCGGCCAAGGCTACATCGTGGACTCGTTCATGGTCGTGGTCCTCGGTGGTGTTGGGCAGTTGGCTGGCACCGTGTATGCCGCACTGGGCCTGGGTGTACTGAACAAGTTGCTGGAAGGCTGGACCGGTGCGGTGCTGGCCAAGATCGCCGTCCTGGTGTTCATCATTGTCTTTATCCAGAAGCGCCCCCAAGGCATCTTTGCCATGAAAGGCCGGAGCGCAGAAGCATGAACAATATCAACCTTCCTTCTTCCGCGCCCTTGCTCAGCCGCCGGGGCTGGGTCACGTGGCTCAGTGTGGTCATCGTCCTGTGCGCCGTGGTGCCGGTACTCAATCTGCTGGTTCCTGCGGACAGCGTCTTTCATTTGAGCGACTTTGCCGTGGCACTCGTCGGCAAGATCATGTGCTACGCCATCTGCGCGCTGGCCATGGACCTGATCTGGGGCTACACCGGCATTCTGAGCCTGGGCCACGGACTGTTCTTCGCGCTCGGCGGCTATGCCATGGGCATGTACCTGATGCGCCAGATCGGTACCGACGGCAACTACAAGAGCAACCTGCCCGACTTCATGGTGTTCCTGGATTGGAAGGAGTTGCCCTGGCACTGGGCCTGGAGCGACAGCTTCATCGCAACGCTGTTCCTGGTGGTGGCGGTGCCGGGTCTGGTGGCGCTGGTGTTCGGCTTCTTCGCCTTCCGTTCGCGCATCAAGGGCGTGTACTTCTCCATCATCACCCAGGCGTTGACGTTTGCCGCCATGCTGCTGTTCTTCCGCAACGAGACCGGCTTTGGCGGCAACAACGGCTTCACCGATTTCAAGCGCATCCTGGACATTCCCATCGCTACGACTTCGATGCGCATGGTCCTGTTTGTGTTGACTGCCGTGGTACTGCTGGGCTTCTTCCTGTTGGCGCGCTGGTTGGTGCACAGCAAATACGGCCGGGTCTTGCAGGCCGTGCGCGATGCGGAAAGCCGTGTCATGTTCAGTGGCTACTCGCCGCTGGGCTACAAGCTCAGCATCTGGGTCATCTCCGCCATGATGTGCGGTGTGGCCGGGGCCCTCTATGTGCCCCAGGTGGGCATCATCAATCCCAGCGAAATGAGTCCGGCCAACAGCATCGAAATCGCTATCTGGGCCGCAGTGGGTGGGCGCGCCACGCTCATCGGCCCCATCGTCGGTGCTTTCCTGGTCAATGGCGCCAAAAGCTGGCTCACCGTGACCTACCCCGAGTTCTGGCTCTACTTCCTGGGGGCTCTGTTCATCGGGGTGACGCTGTTCCTTCCGGAAGGTGTCATCGGGCTGGTAAAGAAACTCAAGGGGAATTCCAAATGACGCCCGATCTCCTGGAGCAAGGCGCAAAGCGCGTTGAGGCGCGCATGGCAGCGCTGGCGGCCCGCACTGGCCAAACCGAATCCGGTGGCCGTTCGGCAGGTTTTTCGCGCGTGGCCAAGGCGGGTGAGGTCGATGTCACGCACGGCCGCATCCTGTACCTGGAAGACGTGAGCGTGAGTTTCGACGGCTTCAAGGCCATCAATGGTTTATCGCTGGACATCGCGCCGGGTGAGCTGCGTTGCATCATCGGCCCCAACGGTGCGGGAAAGACCACGATGATGGACATCATCACCGGCAAGACCCGGCCCGACTCCGGCACCGTATTCTTCGGCAGCACCATCGACCTGCTGCGCTACAAAGAGGCCGAGATTGCGCAGTTGGGCATCGGCCGCAAGTTCCAGAAGCCCACGGTGTTCGAGCAGCTGACGGTGTTCGAGAACCTGGAGCTGGCGCTCAAGACCGACAAGGGCGTCAAGGCGTCGATGTTCTTCCGTCTCGACTCCGGGCAGAGCGACCGCCTGGCCGAGGTGTTGCACACCATCCATTTGGCAGACAGTGCCGCCCGGCTGGCAGGCAATCTGAGCCATGGGCAGAAGCAGTGGCTGGAGATCGGCATGCTGCTGATGCAGGACCCGAAACTGCTGCTGCTCGACGAGCCTGTTGCTGGCATGACCGATGAGGAGACCGAGCGCACCGCCGAACTGTTCCTGTCGCTCAAGGGCAAGCATTCGCTCATGGTGGTGGAGCACGACATGAGTTTCATACGCACCATCAGTGACATCGTTACCGTGTTGTGCGATGGCTCCGTGCTGGCACAGGGAACCCTGGATCAGGTGCAGGCGGATGAGCGGGTCATTGAAGTCTATTTGGGTCGTTGAATATGCTGAAAGTCGAGAACATCAACCAGTACTACGGCGGCTCGCACATCCTTCGCGACGTTTCTCTGCAGGCCGAGTTGGGCAAGGTGACCGTGGTGCTGGGGCGCAATGGTGTGGGCAAGACCACGTTGCTGAAGTCGTTGATGGGCTTGGTACCCATCCGCAGCGGCAACATCACGCTGGACGGCAAGCCGATCCAGAGCCACACGCCGTATGAACGCGCCCGCTCCGGGCTGGGCTTTGTGCCGCAGGGCCGCGAAATCTTTGCGCGGCTGACGGTCGAGGAGAACCTGCGCATGGGGCTCGCCTACAAAAGTGCATCTACCCCCATACCGCCCGAATTGTTCGAGTTGTTTCCCGTGCTGCAGCAGATGCGCAAGCGCCGCGGTGGCGACCTTTCGGGCGGACAGCAGCAACAACTGGCCATTGCCCGTGCCCTGGCTGCGCAGCCGCGTGTGTTGATATTGGACGAGCCCACCGAGGGTATCCAACCCAGCATCATCAAGGACATCGGCCGCGTGATCCGCATGCTGGCGGACCGAGGCACCATGGCGATTGTGCTGGTCGAGCAGTACTACGACTTTGCCCGCGAGCTGGCCGATGCCTACGTGGTCATGGAACGTGGCAGCGTGCTGGCCAAAGGCCAGGGCGCCAACATGGAAGTCGATGGGGTGCGCGAGCTGGTCGCGATCTGACGGCGCGGCTTATCCCGTTTCCAAATCATTCGTGTCTGGGCGCGAAGCCGCAGGCAGTGCAGATGCACGGCCAGGCGAAGCGACAACGACACGGGTGATTCAGAAATGGATTTACATGGCCCAGATGCGGGGCTGGGTTGGAGTCTGGTGCCACAGGGTCTGCAGCCACTGCAGGCGGATGGCCTTGAGCAGGTCCATGGCCGGCTCCACCACGGGCGCAAGCACCCGCACGACCACCACTTGGGGGTGTGGACTGGTGGCGCCACTGCTTGTGGCCAAGGCATGGGCCACCATCATTGCGCGGGCTGATTCCAGCGCCGCTTCGCGGCGCGACCGTGTCAGTGGCGAACCGCAGGCAAACCAGAACGTGGCCATGCAGCGCTGGCCTGCCAGGCCGGCAGGGCCGTCCATGAGCTGGGTGTCCGTCGCATCCAGTACCCCACGCTCCAACCAGGCGCCTTCCAGCTCCAGGTGTTGCGTCAGGCGCCCGGCGTCATAGGCTTGTTGGGCCAGGGGCAAGCCCAGGGCCGTGATGTCCCAACCCATGGCTTCGGCGCCCGGGGCCAAGCGCAGCGTGGTGTGGTTCTCCGCGTTGCAGGCACTGAAGGCAATGGCTTCCAGCGGCAGCCATTGCAGACGCGCATCATCGGCCAGTTCCAGGCGCGTGCGCTGTGCCGCCAGTGGCCCGTCGCTGCGGTAAAAGCGGCTTGCCCCCGGTGTGGTGACCAAGGCCTGCGCGCCGCGTTCCAGCCGGACATCGATTTCGAGCGTATCGCCACCCACCAGGCCGCCCGGCGGGTGCACCAGCACGTTGTGGCACACCGCATCCCCTTCCGGGTACAGGCTTTGCAGTATCCGCAGTGGGCCGGTGTGCTGGTGCTGCGCGACGGTTTTTCCATCGCGTAGCTGGTAGTGGAGGTCGAGCCGGGCGTGCCAGGACATGCGTAAGGTGGGTGGTTGCAGACACCTCCCCGAAAGCAGGAATCAGGCCAGCCTGGTGTGCCTGGGCTTAAAAGCGTTCCAACTCCGGGTGCTTGATCTGCCCGGCGCGCACCAGCATGCGGCCGTATTCGGCGCAGCGGTTCTTGGTCGGGATGACCTTGCCAGGGTTGAGCAGTTCCTTGGGGTCGAAGGCCGACTTGAGCGCCAGCATCTGCGTGTTTTCCTCGGCCGAGAACTGCACACACATGCTGTTGAGTTTTTCGATGCCCACACCATGCTCGCCGGTCACGGTGCCGCCCATGGCCACACTGGTTTCCAGGATGTCGGCGCCAAAGAGTTCGCAGCGGTGCAATTGGTCGGGGTCGTTGGCATCGAACAGGATCAGCGGGTGCAGGTTGCCGTCCCCGGCGTGGAACACGTTGGCGCAGCGCAGCTGGTACTTCTTCTCCATCTCCTGGATGGCGAGCAGGATGTCGGCCAGGCGCTTGCGCGGGATGGTGCTGTCCATGCACATGTAGTCCGGGCTGATGCGCCCGCTGGCTGGGAAGGCGTTCTTGCGCCCGCTCCAGAAACGCAGGCGCTCGGCCTCATCGCGGCTGACCGCAATGGCGGTGGCACCAAAGCCGCGCAGCACCTCGCTCATGCGGCCGATTTCCTCTTCCACCTCTTCCGGCGTGCCATCGCTTTCGCATAGCAGAATAGCTTCGGCATCCAGGTCGTAGCCGGCGTGGACGAAGTCTTCCACGGCAGCGGTCATGGGCTTGTCCATCATTTCCAGCCCGGCCGGAATGATGCCGGCGGCGATGATGCCGGCCACGGCGTCACCCGCCTTGCGCATGTCGTCAAAGCTGGCCATGATGCAGCGCGCCAACAGAGGCTTGGGTACCAGCTTCACGGTCACTTCGGTAATGACCGCCAGCATGCCTTCGCTGCCCACCACCACGCTCAGCAGGTCCAGCCCCGGCGTGTCCAGTGCGTCGCCGCCAAAGGTGACGGGCTCGCCCTCGGCGGTGAAGCCGCGCACCTTGATGACGTTGTGCAGTGTCAGACCGTATTTGAGGCAGTGCACGCCGCCCGAGTTTTCGGCCACGTTGCCGCCGATGGTGCAGGCGATCTGGCTGGAAGGGTCGGGCGCGTAGTACAACCCCAGCGGTGCTGCGGCCTCGCTGATGGCCAGGTTGCGCACCCCGCACTGCACCACGGCGGTGCGGCTGCGGGCATCGACGGAGACAATCTGGTTGAAGCGCGCCAGCGACAGCGTGACACCTTTGGCGTGGGGCATGGCGCCGCCCGACAAGCCGGTGCCGGCGCCGCGGGCCACCACGGGAACATTCAGGTGGTGGCAGGTTTTCAATACCGCCTGCACCTGCTCCTCGGTTTCCGGCAGCGCCACCAGCAGCGGGCGCTGGCGGTAGGCGGTCAGGCCGTCGCACTCGTAGGGCGTGACATCTTCCTGGCTGTAGAGCAGGGAATGTGGGGCGATTTTGCCCTCCAGCCCGCGTAAAACAAGCGTGAGCAGCTCACTTTTTGATAGTGTTTCATTCATGGCAGTGGTCCGGTGGGGCTGCACGGTTGCTGCAGCTTGGTGCGGTTGTGTTGAACCACACTCTACGGCAATGGCGCCTGGCGTGCGTGAAAGTTGTTGCACGCCTGTGTGAAAACCCTTGGGGCCCTTCAGGCCACCGCCTTCTTCAGCCATTCGGCAAAGGCCGCGACTTCCCAGCGGTCCATGGCGCCGGTGCGCCAGCACAGGTAGTGGGCGTGGGGGCTGGGCACGGGGGTGGCAAAGGGGGCGCTGGTGCCCAGTCGCACCAGGGCGCCGCTGTCCAGCCAGGGGGCCGCCAGCTTGAGCCGGACCAGGCCGATGCCCATGCCGGCGGCGGCCCCGTCGCACATGAGTCCGATGTCGTTGAACTGGGAGCCCTCAATTGGCTCAGGCCAATCGAGCCCCTGGGCCGCCAGCCAAGTGCGCCAGGGCTCCAGCGGGCTGCGCAGCAGCTGCAGGCCTTCCAGGTCGGCGGCCACGTCAAAAGGGCCGTGCTCGCGCACGAAGGCGGGTGACGCCAACGGCGTGACCTCGTCCTTGACCAGGCATACGTGCTCCATGTCGGCATAGCGGCCCGGGCCAAAGCGCACCATCAGGTCGGCGTCTTCGGCCACCACGTCCAGCAGCGGAATGGACACCTGCAGCGTCAGGTCGATCTCGGGGTAGGCGTCCGTGAACTGGCGCAGGCGCGGGATCAGGATGGATCGCGAAAACGTGGGCGTGACCGCCAGCCGCAGCTTGCGCTTGCCGGGTGCTGCCGCCGAGGATGGAAACTTCTGCAGGCTGGTTAGGCCGTCGCGCACGTGGGCCAGGTACTCGCTGCCTTCGGTCGTCAGGGAAAAATCGGCGCGGCCGAAGAGTTTGGTGCCGATGATCTGTTCCAGCTGGCGCACCCGGTGGCTCACGGCGCTGGGCGTGACGCACAGTTCCTCGGAGGTCAGCGTGACGCTGCGCAGGCGTGCCAGGGCCTCAAAGGTCAGCAGACACTGGATCGGAGGGATGCGTGCAGTACTCATTCGGTAAACCTTCGTGCTGCGCACTGCCTTTCGAGTGCGCTGGTGGCAGACCGGCGCGGCCCCCATACCCCACCACTATAATTCGCCGCCCTGCCGGTCGGACCCGCCGATGGCGGATCTTTCCAAGGACCCTTGCGCCATGTCTGACACTTTCGCGGTCCTGCCGCAATACATACTCCCCAAAAAAGCCCTGACCGCGATGGCGGGTAAATTTGCGTCCAAGCCGCTGGGGGGCGCCACCACCGCGTTCATCCGCTGGTTCGCCAAACGCTACAACGTCAACATGGCCGAGGCCGCGAATCCCGATCTGGCCAGCTACACCACCTTCAATGAGTTCTTTACGCGGCCGCTGAAGGAAGGTGCCCGCCCGCTGGCCGACAGCCCTTTTGTCTGCCCGGTGGATGGTGCCATCAGCCAGCTCGGCCCCATTGCCAAGGACCAGATATTCCAGGCCAAGGGCCACCACTACAGCACCACGGCGCTGGTCGGGGGCGATGCGGCACTGGCCGCACAGTTCGACGATGGCGCTTTTGCCACCATCTACCTGAGCCCGCGGGATTACCACCGCATCCACATGCCCTGTGCCGGAACCTTGCGGCGCATGATTTACGTGCCCGGAGACCTGTTTTCTGTCAACCCGGCGACAGCCCGCGGCGTGCCCGGACTATTTGCCCGCAACGAGCGCGTGGTCTGCGTGTTCGATACCGCCCACGGCCCCATGGTGCTCACCCTGGTGGGCGCCACCATTGTCGGCAGCATGGCCACGGTGTGGCACGGCACGGTCAACCCGCCGCGCAGCCCGCAGATTTGCGAATGGCATTACGACGCCGGTGCCGTGGAACTGCAGCAGGGCGAGGAAATGGGACGCTTCATGCTGGGCTCCACCGTGGTGTTGCTTTTTACCAAGGGGAGTATCGGTTTCAACCCGCAATGGAAGGCCGAAAAACCGGTGCAACTCGGGGAATCCATGGGTATCCAGGCCCAGTGATATGGGCTATTCTTGCGCTCCTTCATTTGGGGCGTTGGATAGACCATGGAACTTGTACATACATCTGGCACAGCCATTGCCGTAGCTGCTGAAAACCCGGGGTCGGATGCGGCCAGCGCGGCTTCACGCGGTGGGCCAGAAACGGGTGGCGGCTTGTCCGTCAAGGGCAGTCTGGCACTGGCGTTTGCGTGCGTGATGGCGGGCGTGCTGGCCATTGGCGGTTTCTCCCTGGTGCAGATGGGGCGGCTGAATGCGTCCACCCAGGCCATTTACGAGCAGGAGTACAAGGCAGGGCAGGCTGCCGAGCAATTGCGCAGCAACCTGCTGCGCATCAGCCGCGCCCAAAAGCAGTTGTTGACGGCATCCACTGCCGACGAGCGCACGAATCTGGGCAAGGATGTCGAGGGCAGCGTGCAGGCCATCAATGTCTCGATGAAGACCATCGAAGACTTGTCGGCGACCGAGGCGGCCCAGGAAACATCCAAGGCCCTTGCGGCACCGCTGGGCAAGTGGACCAAGCGTGTCGGCGCCTTTGTGGACATGGTCAAGGCACAACCCCTGGAACTGCTGGAGATGAGCTGGGAAGTCCCGCTCGAAGATGCGGGCCTGCTCAACGACACCAAGAAGCTGGAAAAACTGGTCGATGCCCTGGTGTCGCAGCGGGCCGACTCGGCCCAGGCCACCATTGCCAACGCCGAAGGCATCTACAAGACCGCCATGTTCATGGTGGTGGGTGCAACCGTGGTGTTGATCGCCTTGTCGGTGGTGGTCGGTGGCTGGGTGACGCGCAGGCTGATCCGGCAGCTTGGGGGGGAGCCGGGTTATGCCAAATCCATCGCCAGCCGCATTGCCCACGGCGAACTGAGCCTGCGCATCGAGCGCGACCCCAAGGACCGCGAGAGCCTGCTCTATTCGCTGTATGAAATGCAGCAGCAGCTGGCCCAGACCATGCGTGATATCGCCAGCAGCTCCAGCCAGGTGGCCAATGCCTCACGTGAAATTTCCATGGGTAATCTGGACCTTTCGCACCGCACCGAGCAGCAGGCCATTTCGCTGGAGCAGACCAACAAGAACGTGCAGCACATGGCCGAAATTGCCAAGCGCTACGCCGACAGCGCGGTGCAGGCCGCACGCCTGTCGAGCGCTGCCGACAAGGCGGCCCAGCATGGGGGCGAGGTGGTTTCCAACGTGGTAACCACCATGGAGCAGATCAACCAGAGTACCCAGGCCATCCACGCCAACATCAGCGTGATTCAGAGCATTGCGTTCCAGACCAATATCCTGGCGTTGAATGCAGCCGTGGAAGCGGCCCATGCGGGTGAACAGGGACGTGGTTTTGCGGTGGTGGCCTCCGAAGTGCGTGACTTGGCCCAGCGCAGCTCGCAGGCAGCGCGCGAAATCAGTGCCGCCATCGAGAGCTCGACCGAGCGCGTGAAGGACGGCAAGCAACTGGTGGATGAAGCGGGGCATGCCATCGCTGACCTGGCGCAGACAGTGCGCCAGGTCAGCACGGTGATGGACGAGCTCTCGGGTGCCTCGGCCGAACAAAGCGAAGGAATTACCGAAATCAACCGCTCGATTGCCCAGCTTGACGAATCGACCCAGCAGAATGCGGCTTTGGTGGAGCAGGCCGCTGCCGCGGCCCAGTCGCTGGACGAACAGGCCCAGTCACTGGACCAGCTGGTGGGGCGCTTCGACCTCTCCGGCACATAGCGCAGGTTGCGCGGCCTCCAGTAAGAAAGCTGCCTTTGGCAGCTTTCTTTATTTGAAGATGACGGTCTTGTGGCCGTTGAGGAGCACTCGGTGCTCGCTGTGCCACTTGACGGCCCGTGCCAGCACCTGGCTTTCGGTGTCGCGACCCAGCGCAGTCAGGTCTTCGACGTTCTTGCTGTGGTCCACGCGCGCCACGTCCTGCTCGATGATCGGACCTTCGTCCAGGTCCGCGGTCACGTAGTGGGCCGTGGCGCCGATGAGCTTGACCCCGCGGTCATGGGCCTGGTAGTAGGGCTTGGCACCCTTGAAGCTGGGCAGGAACGAATGGTGGATGTTGATGGCCTTGCCCGACAAGGCGGCGCACATGCCGTTGGACAGCACTTGCATGTAGCGCGCCAGCACCACCAGCTCGGCCTTTTCGCCCTGGATGATTTCCAGTTGCCGGGCCTCGGCCTGGGGCTTGGTAGCGGCCGTCACGGCGATGTGGTGGAACGGTACGTTGTAACTCGCGGCCAGCTGGTAGAAGTCGCGGTGGTTGGAGATGATGGCGCAGATGTCGACCGGCAGCAGGCCGCTCTTCCAGCGGAACAGCAAATCGTTGAGGCAGTGGCCTTCCTTGCTCACCATCAGCACCGTGCGCAGTGGCTGGGCCATGGCGTGCAGGCTGCACTGCATCTGGAACGGTGCGGCGAAAATTTGCAGCTGTTCGAGCAACTGGGCGTGGGTCCATCGCGTGCAGCTGAATTGCACACGCATGAAAAACAGGCCGGTGTCGTGGTCGTTGTACTGGGCGGCTTCTTCGATGTTGCCATCGTGTTCCAGCAGGAAGCCGGAAACTGCGTGCACCAGACCGAGGCGGTCAGGGCAGGAAAGGGTCAGGATATAGGTCGTGTCCATAGGGCCGTTATTGTCCCTGATGTGCCCGGTCCATCCGGGGCCGTGCGGGCCTCAGTGCACCGTGGCCGGAATCTGGGCCAGTCCGGCATACCGTTCGAGCGTATCTTCGACCTCGTCCTGTGTTGGCGCATTGCGCTGCCAGGCCTGCAATTGCTGCTGGAACAGTTCGGCCCAAGGTCCGTCCAGGTAGACCTCTTTGCCGACCCGCTTGTCCAGCAGCTCAAAGCCATGGCGCGGGAGGCGCAGGGTTTCTCCATCTTTCGATGGCAAAGCCTCTTCCTCCCAGGCACCCACGATGTGGGTCAGGCAAAAGCTATCGGAGTCGTACAGTGTCTGCATGGCGTTATCGTTAAAACTACTGCTGTCGCAGATGGCGGTCGGTAGCACCGATTTCAAGGGCTGGGCTTGGGGCGTTCTGTGGCGCGCCAGAGCTGGTCCACCACATCGCCATTGCCCTGAGTCAGCCGAATGCGAACCGGCAGATAACCCAGCTCTGGGGCCAGCCAGACTTCGGCGCGCGAGTCGTATTCGCTGACCGGGTCTTTGCTCAGGCGGATGGCGCGGACCTTGCCGCCGGGGAGTGTGATGAATTCGGGGGCTGCCAGCTTGAAGGTCCAGACTTCGGACGAACGTGGCCCCACGGCCTGGAAACTCAGGCTATTGCCTGGGGTGTACCGATCCGGATCGGCCGCGACCATGCCGGCCAACTGGAAGAATATGCTGAGCTGGTCCTGTGCGCCGGCCTGCAGCACTTCGTCCGGGGTGTTGGCGCTGTAGGTCACCTTGCCTTTGCCGCGCTCGAAATGGGCCGCCACTTCGGAGCGCACCTTGTCGCCAAAACGTACCGGCTCCAGCCCCTGGGGGCCGATCAGGCCCTTGCTGGTCTGGACGCGCGAGCCCAGCAGGAAGATGCTGATTTCCAGGCGTGCGTCGTAGGTCTTGCCATCCTGTCGCCACAGCAGCTCGCCATTGGCCGACACCGGAATGCGCTTGATCTCGCCTTTGATGTCGTACAGCAGGCGCACCGACTCGGGAAGGATCGGCGTCCGAACCAAAGATGTGGGGACGGTTGCCTGGGGTTTTGGCAGGGCCGCTGGCGTGTCCTCGGTGACGGTGACAGCGGCTACTTGTGTGGCCGTGGGTTCTGGGGCAGGAGTTGTGTCCGATGGGGTGGGGTCGGATTGTTGGCCGGTTTCCAGTGTCTGCGTTCTGGCTGTTGCAGGGCGTTGTGTCGTACGGCCGGCGGTACGACGTGGCGTGGTTCGGGACTCTGGGATCAAAACCGGCGCGTCGGTGGGCAAGATTCGCGATTCGAACACGAGCGCCGGATCTGACTGCGGCCACGGTGTCCCGCTCCAGGCGCTGGTGGTGGCTCCCAGTACCAGCCAGTGGCCTCCCAGTACCAGCGCCAGGCTCAGGCCCGCACGGATGCTTCGGCCAGGGGGAGGAGGGGAATCGGTCGACATGCGGCGTGCTGAACAAGGAGGTGTGGGTTGCGCATTCAGTTTAAATCACGGCGACAATCCGGCCATGAAATTCGCCAGTTATTCCGATGGATCACGGGATGGCCAACTGGTCGTGGTCTCGCGTGACCTGACCCAGGCCCATTACGCCACCCACATTGCCAACCGGCTTCAGCAGGTACTCGACGATTGGCCGTACCTGTCGACGCCCTTGCAGGACCTCTACGATGCGCTCAACGCGGGGCGTGCGCGCCACGCCTTCGCCTTCGATCCGACACGCTGCATGGCGCCCTTGCCAAGGGTGTACTCCCACGTGCAGGCCTACGCTTATCCCAGTCATTGCACGCTGTTGGAGCGCAGCCTCGGGCAGGAAGCCGTGTCTGCCGGGCCGTCTTGGGTCCAGTGTGCGGGGGACAACCTGTGGGGGCCCCAGGCCGTGCCAGCGTTGGCGAGCGAGGCACTGGGTGCTGATTTCGAAGTCCAGATTGGTGTCATTGCAGCCGACATACCGGCTGCAGCCTCGGTGGAGCGTGCGCTCGATGCCGTTCGCCTGCTGGTCTTGTCGCAGGGCATGGTGCTGCGCACTCTGGCCGAAGGCTGCGCACCGGCCAATGTCTTGGCACGTCCGGGAGCCGCATTTGCCCCGGTTGCCGTCACGCCCGATGAACTGGGCGAGGCCTGGACACGTGGCCGGGTACAGCTGGGAGTGAGCACCCAATGGAATGGCCGCAAGGTGGGCATGGCCGACCTGGGTGTCGATATGCCGTGGCACTTTGGCAGCTTGCTGTCCCAGCTGGCCAGCATGCGCCCGGTGCGTGCCGGCACCCTGCTGACCGCAGGTCCCGTCAGCAATGCTGGCGTGGAGAAGAAGGGGCGGATGGAATGGCCCAAGGGCTACCACAGCATTGCCGAGAAGCGTGCTATGGAAATCCTGCTGGATGGCCAGGCCAGAACCGACTACCTGCGCTTTGGGGACGTTGTGCGCAGCGAGGTGAAAGGCCGGGACGGTGCCAGCGTCTTTGGTGCTGTCGAGCTGGAGCTGGCGAATGCACAACGCAAGGCGCAGCCCCCTGAGTCGATGGATGCTTCGTCGAGAGTGTCGGACCTGGCGGCGCAAGATACGCCGTAGTTCCGGTGCGGGGGCCTAGCCCTGCAGAATGCGCTGGACGAACACCTTGATGCCGCTGAGCAGCATTTCGATCGAGACCGAGACCAGTACCAGTCCCATCAGGCGCTCGAGCGCGTGGACCACACTGGGACCCACCAGGCGTTGCACCCGCTCCGCGGCCAGCAAAACCACGGCGCTGACCAGCATGGTCACGCACAGTGCCGCGATCCATTCCAGTCGCTTCTCGGGCTGCTGCGATACCAGCAGCAGCACCGTGGCCAGGGCCGAAGGCCCGGCAATCATGGGAACCGCCAGCGGAACGATCAAGGGTTCGACCAATGCTTCCGGCTCTTCGGTGTTTGCTGGCGGGAACACCATGCGCAAGGCGATCAGGAACAGGATGACTCCGCCGCCAATCTGCAAGGAAAGCTCACTCAGGTTCATCAGCTGCAGAAATCGCTGCCCGACGAACATGAAGGTCAGCAGCAAGGCAAAAGCGATCAGGATTTCACGCAGGATGACACGCCGACGGCGTTCTGGCGCCACATGCTTGAGTGCATTGGCAAAGATCGGAATGTTGCCAATCGGGTCGGTGATCAGGATCAGCAGCACGGTGGCGGATGCAAAGGTGTACTCCATCATCCGCCCAGCATAGCAGTTGCCCGGTATCCCTGGGAAGGGGTCGGCTTAGGCGCGTTCGGCGCTTTCCTGGCAGCCGATGCAGCGTGCGGCTTCGGGGGCGGCATGTAGTCGTTGCGGGGCAATGTCTGCACCGCAATCGACACACTGACCATAGGTACCGGCAGCGATGCGCGCCAAGGCAGCGTCAATGGCGGCCAGTTCCTGGGTTTCATGGTCGTCCAAGGCCAGCTCCAGGTCACGTGCGGTGGCCATCTGTGCATCCGAGTCCTGCGAGCGGGCAAAGTGCTCGGCCGACGCTTCGGCACGCCCGACATCACCGCCACGCAGGGTGCGCAACTGTTTCAGTAAGTCTGCGCGCTGATGGGTCAAGAGTGTCTTGAAGGTGTTGAATTCGGGGGTGGACATAGGTGCAATCGCGTAGTGAAGAGCCTCCATCTTGCGGGCACAGTTTGGTTCATTCTTTGACTTGTGTCAAAGATCGCCAGAGTTTCATCTGGCGCACGCATGCGCCGTTGCGCCATAATCCGCCCCATGCTGCTGCAAACCCTGCGTCATTCCCGCATCCTGGCCCGCATGGTCCTGGTGTGGTTTGTGCTGGTCATGGGCGTGGCCGTGGCGGCGCCTGCGTTCCAGCCTGTGGCTTTGGGCAGCATTTGCAGCACGGCTTCGGCAGGGGACGACATTGGCCAAGCCAATGGTGGCAACCCTGCAGCATCGCACCACACACTGCAGTGCGTCATGTGTCTGGCTGCGGGAGGCCCTCCGCTGGTCTCTTCGGCCGCATCACCGAGTCTTACCAGTAGCTCCACTCTCAACACCGCCATCCCCTTGGTGGTCGTTCTGGCGGAGCGGCAGTCGCCGCTCGCTGCGCGCGCTCCTCCCGCAATTTGATGTCGGGCGCGTTCGCGCCCTGACACCCATCCCTTACTCCGTACGGTCCTAAGTCTGCGTGCAGGTGCGCAGTACCTTGCACCGTAGCGTTGTCGACGCATCGGCGCACCACGCCGGTATCCATTCCTTGAATCACATCTTTTCATGAAATCTTTTTTTGCTATGAATTTAGTAGCTGTCTGCGCAATGTTTGCAGGGGCTGGTTCGGTATTTGCCCATGTAACTTTGCAGGACCAGGTGGCTGCGGCAGGCGCACCCTACCGGGCGGTGCTGCGCGTGGGGCACGGCTGCGAGGGGGCGCCCACGGTGGGGATGCGTGTGACTATTCCCGATGGGTTCAACGGAGCGCAGCCCATGGTCAAACCCGGATGGAAAGTCAGCACCCAAGTCGGCAAGCTGGCAGTGCCCTATGTGTCCCATGGGACCACCTATACCGAAGGCGTGCTGGAGATCACATGGACCGCGAACTCGGCCGCAGACGCTTTGCCCGATGCGCATTACGACGAATTTGTGCTGCGTGGAACCACACCTTCCAAGCCCGGTCCGCTGTGGTTCAAGGTAGTCCAACTGTGTGAGAAGGGCGCCAACAATTGGGTGGAGGTGCCTGCCGCTGGCTCATCCGCCAAGGCATTGAAGATGCCAGCCGCATTTCTGGAGGTGCTGGATGTGCAGCCTGCCTCCAGCCACAAGCATTGATTTTTTTGAAAGGAAACCTATGAAATCCAACACGACCTCCCTGCGTGCACTGTGCGCTGCGGCTGTATTCGCCGGCCTGGGTGCCTCAGCCTGGGCCCAGTCTGTGGAAGTGCAAGGTGCCTGGGCACGAGGAACCGTTCAGGGACAAAAGGCCACCGGGGCATTTATGGTACTGACCGCCAAGGAAAATACCCGCTTGGTGGCAGTGGCTTCGCCCGTGGCCGCTGTGGCGGAAGTCCACGAAATGGCGATGGAAGGCGATGTCATGAAGATGCGGGCGATTCCCGGACTGGATCTTCCGGCAGGCAAGGCCGTGGAGCTCAAGCCCGGCGGCTACCACGTCATGCTGATGGACCTCAAGCTGCCCTTGCAGAAAGACACCACCATTCCTTTGACCTTGACCTTCAAGAATGCCAAGGGCGTGGAGAGCAAGTCTGAACTCAAGGTGCCGGTCACGATGGCAGCGCCAGGTGGCATGGCTGAACACAAGCACTGATCTGGGCTGAATCGATGACGACTCCACGCTCCATCGCAATGGGTGCCATTCTGGCGATTGCGCATGCCGTAGCCTGGGCGCAGGGCGACGATACCCAAGCCATAGTCCATGCTATGAAGCGACAGTTTGACCGGCCGGAAGCCCCGTTGAGCGTGGCACCGGTGACTGTCGTCGACGGCTATGCCGTTGCGGGCTGGTTGCAGTCTGGCAAGGGTGGTCGGGCACTGTTGCAGAAGACCCAAGGCAACTGGTTCATCACCGTGTGTGCTGGGGACGGTCTGAAGGACGCCAAGGTACTGGAAGGTGCAGGCATGTCTGTGGTTACGGCCTCGAAGCTCTCGAAAGAGGTGGTGGCCGCTGAGTCCCGGCTGGGGGCGGACGTGCGTCAACGCTTTGCCAGTTTCGAGGGCTTCCTGACAGTTGGGGGTAGCAATGCGGACAAAGCCCATGGTGGACACCACGCCCCATCCGGGCATGCTCCGTCTGGTGTCAGTGCTCACTGAGGAAACCCAACCATGGCATGCACACGAAGCGTATTCACCCATCACTCCGGCTGGAAAGTGTGGTGGGCGGTATTTTCCTTCGTGTTTGCGGCCTTTGCACCAACCCTGACGCACGCGTTCACGCGCGCGCTGCCAACGCTTCCGCTGGAGATTTGCACCAGTGCGGGAGCGGTTGCCACTTACCAACCCGCTTCGCCACAGGACGAAGGGGGTGCAATGCAATCACTGCATTGCCCGTTTTGCCTGCAAAACACAGACCGTGGCGCGCCTCCGCCACAACCGTTGCCTTACCACTTCTTGGTTCAGGGCGGATCACAGGTATCCATGGTCTGGCAGGCTTTTTTCTTTCTCGATATCGCACCCTGGTTGCCACAGGTTCGCGGCCCACCCCTCTGAACGCTTGGATGTGTGTCGTGGGTGTCCCCCTGCAGTGGGATGCCTTGTCTGTTCTGATCTGTGTGGGTGGCTGGGCATGCTGTTGGTCAAAATCGCAACACTGGAGCCGCGGCAAGGGTTTGTCGTTTCACGGGAACAACCTTTGTGGCTCGTCAAAGAGGGTGCATTGCGCATCGATAACGCCAGCGCGACAGGCTCTAAACCTGCGTTCTCGCGCATTGCGTTTCCTGGCGATGTGGTGGGCATCGAGCAGTGGGCTGGTACGGGCTGCAACCTGGTAATGAAGGCGCTGGTGCCGACGCAACTGGAGTTGGTAGATCTGAGCGCTACTCCGATAGCACAGATTTTGATGGATTCTGTCGTCATTGCGCATCAACGCAGCAGTGAAGCCCTCCAACTGCGAACCGGGCCTGTAGCGCGCCGCGTGCAGGCGTTGTTGGTGCTCTTTTCCCAGCAAAGCACATCCAACGCGGAATCTGTTCAGGACTGTGCACTGCCGCATCTAACGGATATGAGCGAAATCCTCGATGCTGCTCCCGAAACCGTTTCGCGGGTCTTTGCCAATCTGCGCGGGATGGACTATGTGATCGAGAGAAAACGGCAGAAAGCGAAGTTCAGCGCTGCAGCAGTACGGGACATGGTGCTGGTGATGGGAATGACAGCATCCCCTGGGATCAAGGCCACATGAAGGTGGGCCGGAACTGGTGATAACCGCCTTGGAAGATGCTGCCGAGGTTTTTTAGGAATTTCATGAAATATTCAATGTATTGGGTGCGTTGCACCCTGGTGTTGGCTTGGGCCATGGTGAGCGTGGCTGCATGGTCTGCGACTATCGAAGTCACCGATGCACTGGGCCGCAAGGTGTCGGTGGTGTCGCCAGTCAAGCGCGTGGCAGTCAACTTCAATTTCGAAGAATTCACCGCCGTCGCAGGCAAGGAGGCGTGGACTAAGGTTGTAGGCATTTCACGCGAACCCTGGGCAGGGTGGCGACCGGTCATCTTCAAACGCTATGCCGCAGTCATTCCCAATCTGGAAGCGATGCCTGACATCGGGCATTCCGATGATGGGACTTTCAGTGCGGAAAAAATCATTGCGCTCAAACCCGACGTCCTGTTCATGTCCGAGTGGGCTTTCAAGTCCATGATCACGGCTCGGGAGCAGATCGAGTCGGCCGGTATCCCCATCGTCGTGATTGACTACAACGCCCAAATACTGGACCGCCATCTGGCATCGACCCGTGCCATGGGCAAGGTCATGGGAACCGAGGCCAGGGCCGAAGAGTTGGCCAAGCTTTATGAGCGCGAATACAAGGACGTGCTGGCCCGCATTGCCAAGGCCGGGGGCAAACCCAAGAAAGTCTACGTGGAGTTGGGGCAGGCAGGCCCCGAAACCATTGGCAATAGTTACAGCGGCACCATGTGGGGCAAGATGCTGACCACCTTGGGCGCGGTCAATCTGGCCGATGGCAAGCTTGCAGGTCCATGGGGGCCCATCAACGCCGAAGCCGTGCTCGCCGAAGACCCCGACATGATCCTGATGGCCGGATCCTCGTGGGTGAATAAGCCCAAGGCGGTCAAAACCGGCTACGAAGCTACGCTGGAGCTTACACGCAACAGTCTGCTAGCCTACGCACAGCGTCCGGGATGGCCGGGTCTGCGCGCCGTGCGAAACGGCGAACTTCATGCCATTGAGCACGGTTTGTGCCGTACCTTGTATGACTTTGTGGCCATGCAGTACATCGCCAAGCGCCTCTATCCCGACGCCTTCAAGGATGTCAATCCCGAGGCCTCCTGGCGCGCCTATCACGAAAAGTACCTGCCGGTAAGCTATGCCGGGGTGTGGATGTTGCCGAGTAAACCGTGAGTGAAACAGGCGTTTGGGCGCGCACTGACTTCGTCGCCGAGGCATACCGCCAGGCATCGGCACGCAAGGTTTCGGTGGCACTAGGGGTGTTGGCTGTGCTGCTGCTGGCGATGATTCTGGATGTCGCCACTGGACCATCCATGCTTCCTGTGTGGGATGTGGTGCGGGCAGTAATGGGCCAGTCGAGGGATGGATCGGTAAACGCCATCGTCTGGTCCATCCGCTTGCCTGTGGCCCTTACGGCTGTAGCCGTAGGGGCAGCACTGGGCTTGTCCGGGGCGATCATGCAGACCATCTTGAACAACCCACTGGCATCCAGCTACACCCTCGGAATCTCGGCTGGTGCAGGCTTTGGTGCGGCTTTGACCATCGTCCTCGGTACTGCGCTACCCGTACCGGAGGCCTATGCCATTCCAATGAATGCCATCATTTTTTCAGGGGTGGCTTGTGCTGGGGTGTATTTCATCGGCGGGGCGCGTGCCGCCAGTGCCGAAGGGCTGGTGCTGGCCGGCATTGCCTTGCTGTTTTTGTTCCAGGCGCTGACCGCTTTGTTGCAGATGATCGCTTCGCCCGAGGCGTTGCAGCAGGTTGTTTTCTGGTTGTTTGGCAGTTTGCAGAAGGCCACGTGGTCTAAATTGGGGGTCATCCTGGCAGTGCTGTGCTGCTGCATTCCGTTTGTAATGCATGACATATGGGCATTGACTGCCATGAAGTTAGGCGATGCCAGGGCGAGTGCACTCGGCATCAACGTGCAGTCATTGCGTTTGCGCTCGTTCGTTCTGATTTCGGGCTTGACGGGTGTCGCTGTGGCATTTGTCGGCACCATTGGGTTTGTCGGATTGGTGGCACCCCATGTGGCCCGCATGCTCATCGGGGAAGACCAGCGGGGCTTCCTGCCGGTATCTGCTTTGGCTGGCGCTGCGCTACTTTCTCTGTCATCCGTGCTCAGCAAGACCTTGTCGCCTGGTGCGATATTTCCGATTGGTGTCGTGACTTCCTTGGTTGGGGTGCCTTTCTTTGTGTGGCTTGTAATGCGCAGTCGGCGAGGCTACTGGTGACTGTTTTGGTTCAACAACTGTCGGTTCGCCTCGGTGCCCACATGGTTCTGCGAGGCATCAACCTGCAACTCCACCCAGGGCGCGTATTGGGGCTGGTGGGGCCCAATGGATCGGGCAAGTCCACGCTGATCAAGGCCATTGCCGGACTGATTGCACCTGAGGGTGGCCAGGTACTCTTTGATGGTTGTCCCGCTCGACCGCGTTCCATTGCCTACATGCCGCAGGATCTGACGGCTCCCGTTGCATTGAAGGTGTTGGAGGTGGTGCTGTTGGGGCGATTGGGTCAGCTTCGGCTACGGGTGTCGCCACAGGATCTTTCTGCGGTGCGCGAGGTGCTGTGTGCATTGGGCATTGAGGCATTGGCTGACTGCTACCTTAGCGAACTCAGTGGAGGCCAACGACAAATGGTGTTCCTCGCCCAAGCACTGGTTTCTGAACCCAGTGTTCTGTTGTTGGATGAGCCTACCAGCGCACTGGACATTTCCCACCAAATCGACGTTCTGGAACTTGTGCGCACCCAAACCCGTAGGCTCCATCTAAGTACCGTTGTGGTTCTGCACGACCTCAACGCCGCAGTCCGTTTTACCGACGATGTGGCGTTGATTCACCAAGGAACGGTTTGTGCCAGTGGTGTTGCCGGTGCCGTGTTGAATGAAGACAACCTGGGCCGGGTGTTCAATGTGCAAATGGATCTCTTGGAAGACAGAGCAGGCTTACCAGTGCTGGTCGCACAGGCGCCCAGCGGCATGAATCGTTTGGCAGCGGAGCCCTGTCCGGCCTCTGCTTGATGCCTGCCTGCCTCGCGCGGGGCAGCGCTCCTTGCTCGACTATGGGTTCCAATTGGCGTTTTCCCTTGGGTTAGGAATTGCCCAGCCCCCTTGCCATGGAGTAAGCTGCACCTTGCAGCCCCATTGGGGGCTTTTTGGAGGCACCATGAGCGATTCCAGCAACCCCGGTTTTGGCAAGTTTGTCCCCGGCTACGACTTTCTGCAGAACATTGCCAAGGGTGCCAGCGGCGGCATTCCGCAAATGCCCAACCTGGGCAACTGGGTGGCCCCCACCCTGAACGTGGAAGAGTTGGACAAGCGCATCGAAGAGCTCAAGGGCGTGCACTTCTGGCTGGAACAGAACTCGCGCGCACTCGGCGCCACCATCCAGGCGCTCGAAGTGCAGAAAATGACCCTCAACACGCTCAAGGGCATGAACTTCAACATCGGCGATGTGGCCAATGCGCTCAAGCTCAAGGCCGCCGACTCCGTGTATTCCGGTGTACAGCGTGTCAGCGAACGCGCCGCCAACACTGCCAAGACCATTGCCGATGCCGCCAACAGCAAGGAAAAAACCGCCGCGGCTGGCAAAGCCCGTAAACCCAAGGGTGCCGCGGCCGCTGCCGTGGCCGGCCTGGTCGATCCCCTGCAGCTGTGGGGATCGCTGACCCAGCAGTTCCAGCACATTGCGGCCAACGCCCTCAAGGACGCGTCCACCAAGACCGCGACGGACATGACCAAGAACGTGGCGACTGGTCTGGCCAAGGAAGCACTCAAGACGGCGACCGGTGCGGGCGCCAAAAAGACCGCAGCACGGCCTGCGGCCAAGAAGCCAGTGCGCAAGACCGCCCCCAAGCGATAACCCACTGCTTTGCTCTGTCTCTTGCATACCCGATGGGGTGTGCCGCCTAATTGGCTTTCAATGTGGGTAATACATATGGGGACCAACAATGAGTAGCTTGAGCATCAAGGCACGGATTACGCTTGGCATGGGCCTGATCCTGTTGCTGGCTATCGTGAATGCAGGGCATTCGATCTACCGCAACATCAGCGCCACGTACGAATCCGGTGAGGTGGCCGGGTCATGGATACCGGCAATCGAGAATCTGGGCCACATGAAGGGCCACTTGGCCGACCACTATCTGTTGGTCAGTGACCGCGTGGCGGGGCGCGATACCTCGCCTGCGGCCGACTTCGAGAGGAAACTTCAAGCCCTGGAGGCGGATCTGGAGGGCGCAACCAAGGTCTATGCCGCTACCCTGGAAACCTACCAACCCGATGATCCAAAGGGACCGATCGAAAAAGGTCTCTACAAATCCTATGGCGAGGGCCGGGACGCGTATTTCCAAGCGGCCAAGCAGGCGGTGAAAGGAGTCGCCGATGCAGCGGGTGCTGCCGAAGCCATGGATGCCGTGCGCACAGCGTTTTCTGACACCGGACCAAAAAACTTCCGCGTGGCCTACGACGCGATGGAAAAGATCCTGAAATTCAACCTGGATGGCACAGCCGAGGCAGCGACCAAGGTCAATGGCATCATCGGCGATACCGAAACAGCCACCAAAATTGCATTGGGACTCATGGTCTTGTTGGGCGGATATCTGATGTGGATGCTACCGCGCAGCGTCAGCGTTCCGGTGCAGGAGGCCGTGGGCCTGGCGCAGAGCATTGCCGGGGGCGATCTGACCCGTAAGGTGCCGACCCACGGCAAGGACGAACTGGGCCAGTTGCTGGGGCACCTGGAAGCCATGCGCAGCAAGCTGGCCGTGCTGGTGGCCAATGTGCGCCAGGGCTCCGAGAGCGTGGCCACGGCCAGTGCTGAGATTGCCCAGGGCAACCACGACCTGTCCAACCGCACCGAGCAGCAGGCGGCTGCACTCGAAGAAACCAGTGCGTCCATGAGCGAGCTCGGAAGCACGGTGAACCAGAATGCCGACTCGGCGCGCCAGGCCAACCAGCTGGCCATGACCGCGTCCCATGTGGCGGTACAGGGCGGTGAAGTGGTGGGCCAGGTAGTGCACACCATGAAGGACATCAATGATTCCTCACGCAAGATCGCCGACATCATCTCGGTCATCGACGGCATCGCCTTCCAGACCAACATCCTGGCCCTGAATGCGGCCGTGGAAGCGGCCCGTGCCGGCGAGCAAGGCCGTGGCTTTGCCGTGGTGGCCTCGGAGGTGCGCGCCCTGGCTGGACGCTCTGCCGAAGCCGCGAAGGAAATCAAGACCCTGATTACCGCCAGCGTGGAGAAGGTCGAGCAGGGTACAACGCTGGTCGACCAGGCGGGTACCACCATGACCGAGGTGGTGTCGTCGATTCGCCGTGTGACCGATATCATGGGTGAAATCAGTGCTGCGTCGAGCGAGCAGTCCAACGGTGTCAACCAGGTCGGCGAGGCCGTGCGCCACATGGACCAGGCCACGCAGCAGAACGCCGCGCTGGTGGAGGAAATGGCGGCGGCCGCGTCCAGCCTGAAAGCCCAGGCCCAGGAACTGGTCGGGGTGGTGTCGACCTTCAAGATTGCCAACGACACGCACGCCACCCTGGCCCACCACGAAATCAAGCACGTGCATGCGCTGCCGGCATCCAAGGCACCAGTGGCACCCGCGCGTGCTCCGGCCAAACCCCTTGCCGTGGCACCCAAACCGGCGCCGTTGCCGGTGGCTGCGGCCCCCAAGGCTTCCCCGAAGGCGGCTGCCGACGGCGACTGGGAAACCTTTTAAGGAAAGCTTGCCTTAGGTCAAGCACGTATTCGGCGCGCGGTTCTACAGTTCGTCCCAAGACAAAAGGGCGCGCGGTGCGCCCTTTGCATTGAAGGACGACCATGGACCAAGCCCCCGTAATGGAAAAGCCGCGCTACCCCTTTGACGCCCGTGGCGTCGCCAAGCGCTTCCGCCACGCCGCCATTTTTGGCGCCCTTGAATCGCTGGAAGACGGCGACACCATGCGCTTCGTCAACGACCACGACCCGCAACCCCTGATCGCCCAGATGCGCCAGCGCTATGGCAACCAGGTGGCGGTGAACTACGTGGCGCGCGAACCCGGCAATGTGGTCATCGACTTCACCATCCAGGCCGATGCCCCGGCCGACGAGCTGCCCCCTCTGGAGCAATCCGCTGGCGGTGGTTGCGGTGGGGGTGGCTGCGGTTGCGCTGGCAACCACTGAAGACGCGGCATTTGCTCACAAAAAACCCGGCCTTGGCCGGGTTTTGTCTTTCCGGGCGCTGAAGCTCAGGCCCCGCGTGCCCGGTCCGTGTTGAACTGCTGCACGAAGGCGCCAAAGCGTCCGGCGTCCAGGGCGTCGCGCACTTCCTGCATCAGGTTCAGGTAGTAGTGCAGGTTGTGCACGCTGGTGAGCATGGGGCCCAGCATTTCGCCACAGCGGTCCAGGTGGTGCAGGTAGGCTCGCGAGAAACCTGCGCGCCCGCCGTTGTCCCAGCTCACGCCACTGTCACCGGCACAGGCGTAGCAGGTGCAGGTGGTGTCCAGTGGCTGCGGGTCGCTTTTGTGGCGGGCGTTGCGGATCTTGAGGTCGCCAAAGCGAGTGAAGAGCGTGCCATTGCGCGCGTTGCGCGTGGGCATCACGCAGTCGAACATGTCGATACCGTTCTGCACGCCGGCAATCAGGTCTTCGGGCGTGCCCACGCCCATCAGGTAGTGGGGCTTGTGCTTGGGCAGCTTGGGGCCGATGTGTTTCAGCACCCGCATCATTTCGTCCTTGGGCTCGCCCACGGAGAGGCCACCGACCGCGATGCCGGGAAAGTCCAGCGCCTCCAGCCCGGCCAGCGACTCGTCGCGCAGGTGCGTGTGCATGCCGCCTTGCACGATGCCGAACAGTGCGTTGGGATTGTTCAGGCGCGCGAATTCGTCCAGGCAGCGCTTGGCCCAGCGCAAGGAGAGTTCCATGGAGCTGCGCGCCTCGCGCTCGGTGGTGAGCTGGCCCTTGGTCTTGGGCTCCACCGACAGGTAGGGCGTGCATTCGTCGAACTGCATGACGATGTCGCTGTTGAGGATGGTCTGAATCTGCATGCTCACCTCGGGGGTGAGGAACAGCTTGTCGCCGTTGACGGGGCTGGCGAACTTCACGCCTTCTTCCGAAATCTTGCGCATCTGCCCCAGGCTCCAGACCTGGAAGCCGCCCGAGTCGGTGAGGATGGGCCGGTCCCACTGTTCGAATTGGTGCAGGCCGCCGAACTTCTGCATCACGTCCAGGCCCGGGCGCATCCACAGGTGGAAGGTGTTGCCCAGAATGATTTGCGCGTTCATGTCCTTGAGGCTGCGCGGCATCACGCCCTTGACCGTGCCATAGGTGCCCACGGGCATGAAGATGGGGGTCTGCACCACGCCGTGGTTCAGCGTGAGTTGGCCGCGCCGGGCGTGGGAGCCCAGGTAGCTGCCGTCGCTAGAGGCGGGGTCGTCTTTGAGCAGTTCGAATTTCAGCATGGTCTCAGGATTTCAAAGTAGACAGGGTGTTCGGTCAAGCGCGGCGCTCCAGCAGCATGGCGTCGCCATAACTGAAGAAGCGGTAGCCCTGGGCAATGGCGTGGCGGTACAGGCCCATGATGGGCTCGTACCCGGCAAAGGCGCTCACCAGCATCATCAGCGTGGATTTGGGCAGGTGGAAGTTTGTGACGAGCACGTCCACCACATGGAAGGCAAAGCCGGGGGTGATGAAGATGTTGGTGTCACCCGTGGCGGCCCCCGACTTGGCCCAGCTTTCCAGGGTGCGCACGCTGGTGGTGCCCACCGCCACCACGCGGCCACCGCGGGCACGGCAGGCGGCAATGGCATCCTGCGTGGCCTGCGGTACCTCGTACCACTCGCTGTGCATGCGGTGCTCGGCGAGGTTTTCGGTCTTCACTGGCTGGAAGGTGCCGGCGCCTACGTGCAGGGTCACGAAGGCACGTTCCACGCCCATGGCATCGAGCTGGGCGAACAGGCCGTCGTCAAAGTGCAGCGCCGCCGTGGGTGCGGCCACGGCGCCAGGGTTCTTGGCGAACACGGTCTGGTAGCGCTGCAGGTCTTCTGCGGCTTCTTCCGGGTTGCTGGGGCCGCCACTTCCGGGTTGAGGCCGTTCGATGTAGGGCGGCAGCGGAATCTGGCCGTGGCGCTCCATCAGGGTGTAGGGGTTGTCGCCCGTATTGTTAAACAGGCGAAAACGGAACAATGGCCCGTCGGCGTCGGGCCAACGGCCCAGCAGCGTGGCAGAAAAGCCATCCTCGTGCCCGGGTGCCGACACCAGCTTCAGGGTGGTGCCCACGGGGGGCTTCTTGCTTACGCGCACATGGGCAGCCACCTCTTCGCCGCCGAGCACGCGCTCGATCAGCAGTTCGGCCTTGCCGCCTGTGGGCTTTTCGCCCCACAGGCGCGCATTGACCACCTTGGTGTCGTTGAACACCAGTAGGTCGCCTTTTCGCAGGAGCCCGGGCAGCTCCTTGAAGATGCGGTCGACCGGTGTGGCAGCGCGGCCATCGAGCAGGCGCGAGGCTGTGCGCTCGGACGCGGGGTGCTGGGCGATGAGTTGCGGCGGCAACTCGAAGTCGAAGTCGGAAAGCGTAAAGGTGCGCACGTTGGCGCTGGAATCAGGGTGCATGCTGCTTGAGGGGGGGACAACCCCCGTGCCAAGTGAAAAGGGGCGTATTGTCCCATGGGCAACGCCGGGGCGGCATATACAGAGCCTTATAGCTGCCATTTTGGCCTCTGGCCCTCGGATTCATTGCGCAAGCAGCTAGCAAAACCATAGCAAATGCAGTCCATCCGGTTTACGCCACAATTGCCCCATGCCCCGCCGCGCCGCCACTGCCGACAAGACGCCACCCGCCACCGCCCCGTCCGCCACCGACAAGGCGCTGGCGCAGCTGGGCCTCACGCGCGACATCGATCTGGCCCTGCACCTGCCGCTGCGCTACGAGGACGAAACCCGCATCGTGAAGCTGGCCGATGCGCGCGAGGGCGATACCGTGCAGATCGAAGGCGCGGTGACGCGCTGCGACGTGCAGTACGGCGGGCGGCGCCAGCTGGTGGTCACGCTCAACGATGGCAGCGACACTTGCGTACTGCGCTTCTTCCATTTCTATCCCTCACAGCAGAAGGCCTTGGCCGTGGGCAAGCGTATCCGTGCGCGTGGTGAGCTCAAGGGCGGCTTCATGGGCTGGACCATGCTGCACCCGCACACCCGTCCCGCCGAAGGCGACCTACCCAAGGCGCTGACGCCCGTCTACCCCACGGTGGCGGGCTTGTCGCAGACGGTGTTGCGCAAGGCCATCCTGGCCGGGCTGGCGCGGGCCGACCTGTCCGACACCTTCGAGCCCGGCGACCTGCAGGCCTTCAGCGAGGCGCACCGGCTTTGGACCCTGCACGGCGCGCTGCAGTTCCTGCACCACCCCGCGCCCGATGTGTCGCTCGACACCCTGCACGACCACAGCCACCCGGCCTGGCAGCGGCTCAAGGCCGAGGAGCTGCTGGCCCAGCAGCTCTCGCAACTGCAAAGCCGGCGCGAACGCGCCCGGCTGGTCGCACCCCAGCTCATCGTGCACGTGGAAAAGGAAGCGCTGCACGAACGCCTACTAAAAAACCTGCCCTTCACCCTGACCGCAGCGCAAGCGCGGGTCACGGAAGAGATTGCCGCCGACTTGGCACACCACGTGCCCATGCACCGCCTGCTGCAGGGCGACGTGGGTGCGGGCAAGACCGTGGTGGCGGCCTTGTCGGCTGCGGTGTGCATCGATTCGGGCTGGCAGTGCGCGCTCATGGCGCCCACCGAAATCCTGGCACAGCAGCATTTCCGCAAGCTGCTGGGCTGGCTGGAGCCCTTGGGCATCCGCACGGTCTGGCTCATCGGCAACCAGAAGGCCAAGGAGCGTCGCGCCGCGCTGGAGAGCATTGCCAGCGGCGAGGCCCAGCTGGTGGTCGGCACCCACGCCATGATTCAGGACAAGGTGCAGTTTTGCAACCTTGGGCTGGCCATCATCGACGAGCAGCACCGCTTCGGCGTGGCGCAGCGCCTGGCCCTCAAACGCAAGCTGGAACACGACGGCATGGAGCCGCACTTGCTGATGATGACGGCCACCCCCATCCCGCGCACCCTGGCCATGAGCTACTACGCCGACCTCGACGTATCGACCATCGACGAACTGCCGCCGGGGCGCACGCCTGTGGTTACGCGCGTGCTGCACGAAGACCGGCGCCTGGACGTGATGGAGCGCATCCGTGCCCAGGTGGCGCTGGGGCGCCAGGTGTACTGGGTGTGCCCGCTGATCGAGGAAAGCGAAGCGCTGGACCTGAGTAACGCCACCCACACCCACCTCGAGCTGGTGGATGCCATGACCGGAGTCAATTTGCCCGACGGCAGCCCGGCCCTAGTAGGCCTGCTGCACTCGCGCATGCCCGCCGACGAAAAGAAGGCAGTAATGGATGGCTTCACCCAAGGCCACATCGGCGTGCTGGTGAGCACCACGGTGATTGAAGTGGGGGTGGACGTGCCCAACGCCTCGCTCATGGTGATCGAGAACGCGCAGCGCTTTGGCCTTTCGCAGCTGCACCAACTGCGCGGGCGGGTGGGGCGCGGTGCGGCGGCGTCCGCCTGCGTGCTGCTGTACTCCACCGGCGAGGCCCCGCGCCTGAGCGAGACCGCGCGCGAACGCCTCAAAGCCATGGCCGACACCAATGACGGTTTCGAGATCGCCCGGCGCGACTTGGAGATCCGCGGCCCGGGCGAGTTTCTGGGCGCGCGCCAGTCGGGCGACGCCATGCTGCGCTTTGCCGACCTGGCGCAGGACCAGGCCCTGCTCGACTGGGCCCGCGCCGAAGCACCGAAAATGCTGGACCAGCACCCCAAGCTGGCACAGAAACACATCGAGCGCTGGCTTGGTGGCAAGGCCGAGTTCCTCAAGGCTTGATATAGGGGAAAAATGGCAGTTTGCCCGCGTAAATGTTGTGCAAGTAGCTATTGATTTCGTAGCAGAAGGAGTGCCTCGTGAAACCTCTGGAATTGCATCCGAACCCGGAACTGGACCTGGTGCTGGAGCGCACCGTGCCGCTCACCCTGCACGAGGTCTGGGCCGCCTGGACCGAGCCCGAGCACCTGGTGCATTGGTTCTGCCCCAAGCCCTGGCAGACCATCGCCTGCGAAATCGACCTGCGCCCCGGTGGCGTGTTCCAGACCGTGATGCGCGGCCCCGAAGGCCAGGAGCACGGTTCGCTGGGCTGCTTTCTCGAAGTGGTGCACCTGCACCGCCTGGTCTGGACCGACGCGATGGGGCCGGGCTACCGCCCCAACGAAAAGCCCTTCATGACCGGCACGCTCACCTTCGACAAGGTCGACGAAGGTGTGCGCTACCGCGCCGTCGCCCAGCACGCCAACGCGGCGACCAAGCAGCAGCACGAGGAGATGGGCTTCCACCAGGGCTGGGGCATTGCGTTGGATCAGCTGGTGGCGCACATGCAGTCGCGGAGGTAGGACAATCCCCTCATGACCCTGACCGAACTCAAATACATCGTCGCCGTGGCGCGCGAGCGCCACTTTGGCAAGGCGGCCGACGCCTGCTTTGTGTCGCAGCCTACCTTGTCGGTGGCGGTGAAAAAACTCGAAGAAGAGCTGGACGTCAAGCTGTTCGAGCGCAGCGCCGGCGACATTGCGGTCACGCCCTTGGGCGAGGAAATCGTGCGCCAGGCCCAGAGCGTGCTGGAGCAGGCCGCCGCCATCAAGGACATCGCCAAGCGCGGCAAGGACCCGCTGGCCGGGCCCCTGACGCTGGGCGTGATCTACACCATCGCCCCCTACCTGCTGCCCGAACTGGTGCGCAACGTGATTGCGCGCACGCCGCAGATGCCGCTGATGCTGCAGGAAAACTTCACAGTCAAGCTGATGGAGATGCTGCGCAACGGCGAGATCGACTGCGCCATCCTGGCCGAACCCTTCCCCGACGCCGGGCTGGCCGTGGCGCCGCTGTATGACGAACCCTTCTTTGCCGCCGTACCCAGCACGCACCCGCTGGCGGCGCATGACAGCGTGACGGCCGACATGCTCAAGCGGGAAACCATGCTGCTGCTGGGCAATGGTCACTGCTTCCGCGACCACGTGCTGGAGGTCTGCCCCGAGTTCGCGCGCTTCTCCAGTGACGCCGAGGGCATACGCCGCAGCTTCGAAGGCTCCTCGCTGGAAACCATCAAGTACATGGTGGCCGCCGGCATGGGCGTGACCCTGGTTCCGCGCCTGAGCGTTCCGGCCGATGCCTTGGGCGCCAAGAAG
Source organism: Rhodoferax sp. (assembly GCA_008015235.1). Lineage (GTDB taxonomy): Bacteria > Pseudomonadota > Gammaproteobacteria > Burkholderiales > Burkholderiaceae_C > Allorhodoferax. Next base: position 196,476 of record SSFF01000001.1, read on the forward strand.
CGCAAGGGCTCCGAGCCCTATGTGAAATACCTGCCGGTGAAAGACGCCGATGGCGCACCGCCGCCGACCCGGCGCATCGTGCTGGTGTGGCGCAAGAGCTTCACCCGCTTCGAGGCCATTGCCGCACTGCGCAACGCCATCTACGCCTGCAAGCTCGACGGGGTGCAGCGTCTGACTTGATGCTGTTTGCTATGAAAAGAGAAGCTACCTGCGCAATTTCTACGCGGGCTAGAACACGATTTGGTTTGTAAATATCCCATGAAAGAACGTTTTTCCCTGTACCTGAATCTCATCCGCTGGGACCGCCCGGCTGGCTGGCTGCTGCTGCTGTGGCCCACCTTGGGCGCGTTGTGGCTGGCCGCGGGCGGCTTTCCGGGCTGGCACCTGCTCACCGTGTTTACCCTGGGCACCATCCTCATGCGCAGTGCCGGCTGCTGCATCAACGACGTGGCCGACGTGGACTTTGACCGCCACGTCAAGCGCACGGCACAGCGCCCGGTCACCAGCGGTGCCGTGTCCACGCGCGAGGCCCTGGCCGTGGGCGCGGTGCTGGCGCTGCTGGCTTTTGGCCTGGTGCTCAGCTGCAATGCGCTCACCATTGCCCTGTCGTTCGCGGCCCTGGCGGTCACATTGATCTACCCCTACGCCAAGCGCCATGTCTCCATGCCGCAGGCGGTGCTGGGCGTGGCCTTCAGCTTCGGAATTCCCATGGCCTTCGCGGCCGTGCGCGGCGGCAGTGAAGTCAGCCTGGCCGCGTTGCAGGCCGCGGTGCCGTGGCAGGCCTGGGCCCTGATGCTGGGCAACCTGTTCTGGGTGTTGGCCTACGACACCGAGTACGCCATGGTCGACCGCGATGACGACCTCAAGATCGGCATGAAGACCTCGGCCATCACGCTCGGTCGTTTCGACGTGGCCGCCATCCTGTGCTTCTACGTGCTCTACCTAGCCGTGACCACGGTGGTATTGGCCAGCCTGGGGCGCGCCGGGCTGTGGTGGGGGCTGGCCCTGGCGGCGGCGCTGGTTCAGGTGGCCTGGCATGCCCGCCTGATCTGGCACCGTACCCGCGAAGGCTGCTTTCGCGCCTTCCGCGAGAACCACTGGCTGGGGTTCGGTGTCTTTCTGGGGATTGCGCTTTAGCTTGGCGCAGGCATAAAAAAACCGGCTGCTAAGGCAGCCGGTCGTCGCGGGATGGATTACTTGGCCTTGAGGCACTCGCTCATGTGTTTCTTGCGCTCGTCGCCCTTCATGTCCTTGGCCGACTCGTTGCACATCTTCATCTTGTTCTGTTGGCCATTGCCGGCTTCGGGGGCTGGCGCTGGCTTGGCACTCAGGCATTCCTTCATGAAGGCTTTGCGCTCGTCGCCTTTCTTGTCCTTGGCCTCGGCATTGCAGGTCTTCATCTTGTTTTGCTGTTCGGTGGCGGCATGGGCCACGCCGACCGACATCGCCAGACCCAAAGCCAGAAGAGAGAGCAGTTTTTTCATCGTTGATCCTGTGAAGTGATGGGCTGGGCGCAGCCCGGCAAGCGGTGAATCCGCAGGTGGATTCGAGCACATAACGGCCCCTGCGGCAATCCGGATGACTGCCAAATGGTGCCTAAACGTAAAATAGGCCGATGCTCACCGTTAAATCTGAACTGCTGGCCGCTCTGGGCCATGCACTGGAGACCCTTTCGCCCGGCGCCGGCGCGAAAGCGGCATTCGAATCCCCCAAAGTGGCAGCCCATGGCGACTTCGCCGTGACGGCGGCCATGCAACTGGCCAAGCCGCTCAAGCTCAATCCGCGCGCGCTGGGCGAACAGTTGCGCGACGCCCTGCTGCAGTCACCGGCCTACCAGCAGTGGGTCGAGGCCATCGACATTGCCGGCCCCGGCTTCATCAACATCAAGCTCAAACCCGCTGCCAAGCAGGAAATCATCCGCGAGGTGTTTGGCCGTGGCGTACACTTCGGCTACCAGCCGGACAACGGCAAGCGCATGCTGGTGGAATTCGTGTCCGCCAACCCCACGGGCCCCCTGCACGTGGGCCACGGCCGCCAGGCCGCGCTGGGCGACGCCATCTGCAGCCTGTTCGAGACCCAGGGCTGGAACGTCTACCGCGAGTTCTATTACAACGACGCCGGCGTGCAGATCAATACCCTGGCCAACAGCACCCAGCTGCGCGCCAAAGGCTTCAAGCCCGGTGACGCCGAATGGCCCGAAGCGGCCTACAACGGTGACTACATTGCCGACATCGCGGCCGACTACCTGGCCAAGAAGACGGTGCACTCCGACGACCGCGAGTTCACTGCCAGCGGCGACGTGGCGGCCCTCGATGACATTCGCCTGTTTGCCGTGGCCTATCTGCGCCACGAGCAGGACTTGGATTTGAAGGCGTTTGCGGTCAAGTTCGACAACTACTACCTGGAATCCAGCCTGTACACCAGCGGTCGCGTGGACGCAGCGGTGCAGAAGCTGCGCGATGCCGGCAAGACCTACGAGCACGATGGCGCCCTGTGGCTCAAGTCCACCGACTACGGCGACGACAAGGACCGCGTCATGCGCAAGGGCGATGGCAGCTACACCTATTTCGTGCCCGATGTGGCCTACCACATTGCCAAGTGGGAGCGTGGCTTCGAGAGGGTCATCAACATCCAGGGCACCGACCACCACGGCACCATTGCCCGTGTGCGCGCCGGGCTGCAGGCGGCCAATGTCGGCATTCCCGAGGGCTACCCCGACTACGTACTGCATACCATGGTGCGCGTGGTGCGTGGTGGCGAAGAGGTCAAGATCAGCAAGCGTGCCGGTTCCTACGTGACCCTGCGCGACCTGATCGAATGGACCTCCAAGGATGCCGTGCGCTTCTTCCTGCTGAGCCGCAAGCCCGACACCGAATACACCTTCGACGTGGACCTGGCGATCCAGAAGAACAACGACAACCCGGTCTACTACGTGCAGTACGCCCATGCGCGCATCTGCTCGGTGCTCTCCAGCTGGGGTGGCGACGTGGCATCGCTGGCCCAGGTGGACCTGTCGGCGCTGCAAAGCCCGCAAGCCCTGGCGCTCATGCTGCTGCTGGCCAAGTATCCGGACATGCTCAGCGCCGCTGCGGCCGGGTTTGCCCCGCACGACGTGACTTTCTATCTGCGCGAACTCGCCGCCTGCTACCACAGCTACTACGATGCCGAACGCATCCTGGTCGATGACGAATCGGTCAAGCTGGCCCGTCTGGCCTTGGTGGCAGCGACCGCGCAGGTGCTGCACAATGGCCTGGCGGTGCTGGGCGTGAGCGCACCGACCAAAATGTAAAGATCCCTGGGGCTGCAGTGTGTGGCCCCGACTTGCCAGGACAATGGACAGCATGAACAAGCAACGCGGCGGAACCCTTCTGGGCTTCATCATTGGGGTGGTAGTAGGTTTGGCCAGTGCCCTGGTGGTGGCCATTTACGTGACCAAGGTACCGGTGCCCTTCCTGCAGAAGGCCCAAAGTCGCACGGCCGACCAGAATGCCGACGAAGCCAAGAAAAACAAGGACTGGGACCCTAACGCCGGTCTGTATGGCAAGAACCCGGCCAAGGTGCCGGTGCCGGCCACCCCTGCATCCGCCCCCGCGGAGGGCAAGCCGGCCAAACCGGACGCCAAGGCCGATGCCAAGGTAGAGAACAAGCCCGCCGTGTCGGCCGACCCGCTGGGTGACCTGGCCAAGAGCAAGACCGCTGCCAGTGACGCTGCAGACGCCAACTTCACCTTCTTTGTGCAGGTGGGGGCCTACCGCACGGCTGAAGACGCCGAAGCCCAGCGCGCCAAGCTGTCACTCACTGGCATTGAAACCAAGATTTCAGCCAAGGAGCAGTCCGGGCGCATGGTGCACCGCGTGCGCGTGGGGCCGTTTGATAAGCGCGAGGACGCCGAGCGTTCCAAGGAAAAGCTGGACAAGCTCGGTTTGGAAACTGCACTGGTCCGCGTGCAGAAGTAAGTCACAGGAGGTAAGCCGATGAAACGCCGCGATTTTTCCCAGGCCGCTGTGCTGGCGACCGCAGCGCTAGCAGCCCCCCGGATGGCGCAGGCGCAAGCCCCGGGCCAGTTGGTGGCCGGGCGCGACTTCCAGTTGGTGGACCCGCGTGCGCCGGTCGATGCCCCAGCGGGCAAGATCGAGGTGGTGGAGTTCTTCTGGTACAGCTGCCCGCACTGCAATGCCTTCGAGCCCGCCTTGGCGGCCTGGCTCAAGAAGCTGCCAAAGGACGTGACCTTCAAGCGCGTGCCGGTGGCCTTCCGCGACAGCTTTGTGCCGCAGCAACGCCTGTACTACGCCCTGGAAGCCATGGGTCTGGTGGACAAGCTGCACAGCAAGGTATTCGAAGCCATTCACATCCAGAAAAAGGGCCTGGCGCGTGCCGAGGAGATCGGCCCCTGGATCGCTTCGCAAGGTGTCAATGAGGCCAAGTTCATGGAGCAGTACAACTCCTTCACGGCCACTTCCAAGGCGCGCCGTGCCGTGCAGCTGCAGGATGCCTACCGCGTCGAAGGTGTACCGGCCTTGGGCATTGCAGGACGTTTCTACACCGATGGCGCCTTGGCTGGCACCATGGAGCGGGCCTTGCAGTTTGCCGATGTCCTGATCGCCGAAGTCCGCGCCGGCCGATAGCACCGCTCTAATCGGTGTGTGGCCGCGCCAAACGGCCGCAGCGCCGCATACAATGGCATGAAACACCAAAAAAGCAAGTTTCGTGCCTCTATGAAGTTCCGCCGGTTTTCCTTTATTACCGCCTGCGTGCTGGCACTGGCCAGCCCCTGGGTGGCGGCCGAAAACGCCGACAAATCCAAGCCCATGAACATCGAGGCCGACAGCCTGCGTTACGACGACGCACGCCAGGTCAGTGTGTTCACCGGGCGCGTCGTCATCACCAAGGGCTCCATCGTCATCCGGGGCCAGCAGGTCGAGGTGCGCCAGGACGCCCAGGGCAACCAGTTCGGCACCGTCACCGCCTCCAGCACCGAGCCGGCCTTCTTCCGCCAAAAGCGCGAAGGCGTGGACGAATTCATCGAAGGCGATGCCCAGACCATCGAATACGACAGCAAGGCCGATACCGTGCGCTTTGTGCAGAAGGCGCAGTTGCGGCGCTTTCGCGGAGCCACCCTGGCCGACCAGATCAGCGGTTCCGTCATCGTCTACGACAACACCAAGGACCAATTCACGGTGGACGGCAGCCTCAAGCAAGGTGTGCCCGGTGCCAGTGGCGGTCGGGTGCGCGCCATGCTGAGCCCCAAGCCTGAGGGCGCGGCCCCGGCCCCGGTCACACCTGCGGCCACCCTGCGCCCCAGCACCACCTTGCAGGGGCCTGTGCAGTGAACGCGGCCGCACCGGTGGATCTGGGCAGCGCCAGCAGCACCCCGCAGCATGCGCCGGGCTACCTGGAGGCACGCCACCTGCAGAAGTCCTATGGCAAACGCCAGGTGGTCAAGGACGTGTCGCTGAAGGTGCGTACCGGTGAAGTGGTGGGCCTGCTGGGCCCCAACGGCGCCGGCAAGACTACTTCGTTCTACATGATCGTGGGCCTGCTGCGCACCAGTAGCGGTGACATCCGCATCGACGACCAGAGCATCGAGCACATGCCCATCCACCGCCGTGCGCGCATGGGCTTGGGTTATCTGCCGCAGGAAGCCTCGATCTTCCGCAAACTCAATGTCGAAGACAACGTGCGTGCCGTGCTGGAGCTTCAGCTCGACGAATACGGCGAGCCGCTCAAGAGCGGCGAAATCGAATCGCGCCTGACGGCGCTGCTGCACGACCTGCGGGTCGAGCACCTGCGCGAGTCCCCGGCGCTGGCCTTGTCCGGTGGCGAACGCCGCCGCGTCGAGATTGCCCGCGCCCTGGCCACGCGCCCGCGCTTCATCCTGCTGGACGAGCCCTTTGCCGGTATCGACCCGATTGCGGTGATCGAGATCCAGCGCATCATCAACTTCCTCAAGGGCCGCGGCATCGGGGTGCTCATCACCGACCACAACGTGCGCGAAACCCTGGGCATCTGCGACCACGCCTTCATCATCAGTGATGGCCGCGTGCTGGCCGAAGGCACACCGTCCGACATCGTGAACAACGCCGAAGTGCGCCGGGTGTACCTGGGCGAACATTTCAGGATGTAAGCATGAGGAAGTGTGCACATCCGCTCCAGATATGGCGGAGTGAGAGCCATGGACAATTTGCCGCCGGGCCGCCCCAAGGCAAATGCGCCCCCTTGGGGGGCAGCGACCCGCGCAGCGGCGGAGCGTGGGGCCTATGAAGCAAGGTCTGTCGCTGCGCGTATCGCAGCATCTGGCACTGACGCCGCAGCTGCAGCAGTCGATCCGGCTGTTGCAGCTCTCCACGCTGGAGCTGAGCCAGGAAGTGGACCAGATGCTGGACGACAACCCCTTTCTGGAGCGCAACGACGAAGCTGCCGAGCGCGAGGACTTTGGCCTGGCCAGCGCCGACGCCATCGTCAGCCTGGGGGACCGCATTTCCGAAGTTGCTACAACTTCGGGAGCGGCTGAATCAATGGAATCGAGGGCAAGTGGTGATTTTGACGAGGAAACTTCGTCCGTGTCGGATTCCGAGCCCGATTGGGAAGGCGATGGCAGCAGCGGCCTGTCGGCCGACGACAGCGAGTGGGGCGTCGAAGCCCGGGCCCGCAATGGTGCGCAGGACGAAGAAACCACCGACCCGACCGAGCGCCAGGGCGAGCATGAGAGCCTGCAGGCCCACCTGCACCGCCAGGCGCTGCGCCTGCGCCTGAGTCCCGAAGACAGCGCCGCCTTGCGCTACCTGATCGAGTGCCTGGACGACGACGGCTACCTGACCGATGCGCTGGAAGACTTGGCGCGTGGCCTGGGGGCTGCGGACGGCGAGGAACTGGACGAGCTGGTGCACCGCTTCACCATGGCACGCGGCCTGCTGCACAACCTGGAGCCCGTGGGCGTGGGCGCCAGCAGTCTGCAGGAGTGCCTGCAGCTGCAGCTGCACAGCCAGCTCGAAGAAGCGTTGGACGAAGGCAGCACGGCCGAACACCTGGCGCTGCTGCGCCTGTGCCAACGTATCTGCACCCAGCCGCTGGACCTGCTGGCGCGGCGCGACATCAAGAAGCTGGTGCAGCTGTGCGAAGCCCGCGAGCCGCAGGTGCGCGAAGCCATGGTTCACATCGCGCGCCTGGAGCCCAAGCCGGGCCGGCGATTTGCCGATGTCGAGCGCAATACCATCGTGCCCGACGTGCTGGTGCGCCCCGTGGGCAAGGTGGCCGGTAGCCTGCGCCTTGCCGTGCAGATCAATCCCGATGTACTGCCCAAAATCAAGGTGCACGACATCTACGCCAGCGCCCTGCGCGGCCACCGCAACACGGGCGATGCCGCTGGCCACGCCGCCATGCAGCAGCGCCTGCAGGAGGCGCGCTGGTTCATCAAGAACATCCAGCAGCGCTTTGACACCATCCTGCGCGTGAGCACGGCCATTGTCGAGCGCCAGAAGAACTTCTTTACCCACGGTGAGCTGGCCATGCGCCCGCTGGTGTTGCGTGAAATTGCCGACGAGCTGGGCCTGCACGAGTCCACCATCAGCCGCGTCACCACCGCCAAGTACATGGCCACGCCCTTGGGCACCTTCGAGCTCAAGTATTTCTTCGGCTCGGGCCTGGGCACGGATTCGGGCGGCAACGCGTCGAGCACCGCGGTGCGCGCGCTCATCAAGCAGTTCATTGCTTCGGAGAGCCCGAAAAAGCCGTTGTCGGACAACCAGCTCTCGGACATGCTCAAGGAGCAGGGCATCGAATGCGCGCGGCGCACGGTTGCGAAATACCGCGAAGGCCTGAAAATACCCGTGGCCAGCCTGCGCAAGGCGCTGTGAGATAGCAGGGCCGCCTGTCCGGGCGGTCCAACCTACGGATACCACCATGAACCAACTCCACCTCTTTCTGCCCTGCGCCGCCGGTGTCGAGGAGCTGCTTGCCGCAGAAGTGCACGCCATCACCGGCTACCAGGGCGACGACCTGCGCACGCGCCGCGGCGGGGTGCTGGTGCGCGGCGCCTGGCGCGACGCCATGCTGCTGAACCTGCACAGCCGCCTGGCCCAGCGCGTGCTGGTGCAGCTGTCCTACACCGACTACCGCACCGAGCAGGACCTGTACCGCGCGGCCAGGGCCGTGGCCTGGGAAATCTGGTTTTCGCCCAAGGAAACCATCAAGGTCGAGGTGACGGCGCAACACAGTCCGCTCAATTCGCTCAACTTTGCCGCGCTCAAGGTCAAGGACGCGGTGTGCGACCGCTTCCGCGAGAAGGCCCACGACCAGCGCCCCAGCGTGGACACGCACTGGCCCGACGTGCGTATCTTTGCCCACCTGACCACGGACACCTGCTCGCTCTACATCGACACCTCGGGGGAGCCGCTGTTCAAGCGCGGCTGGCGTGAAGACAAGGGCGACGCCCCACTGAAGGAAACCCTGGCCGCCGCCATGCTCGCTGCCAGCGGCTGGGCCGACGGCGATGCGGATGGCAACCTGCTGCCGCTGTACGACCCCTGCTGCGGCAGCGGCACCGTGGCCATCGAGGCAGCCCAGATCGCCTGTCACATTGCGCCGGGCAGCCTGCGCCGCTTTGCCTTCGAGAAGTTCGTGCCATTCCAGCCGCACGTGTGGGCCGCCATGAAGCAGGAGGCACAGGACGCCGTGGTCAAGCCCGAACCGGGGCAGGACAAGCTCATCTATGGCTCGGACGTGTCGCACCGCATGGTGGACTTTGCCCAGCGCAATGCTGAACGCGCCGGTGTCGGTGACGTGATCGAGTTCCGCGGTGGCGATGCCTTGCAGCGTATGCCGCCGGTGGATGTGGCGGAGACCGGCGGCGGCGTCATGGTGCTCAACCCCCCGTATGGCGAGCGCATCGGCATCGGCGGCGTGGCCGGCGAGGGTGTACAGGCCCGCTTCGGTCAGCGTGAGATCGCCCACACTGACGACGGTGGCGAGTTCTTCACCCAGCTGGCCGCGCACTGGAAGAAGAACTACAGCGGCTGGACCGCCTGGATGCTGACGCCCGACCTCAAGCTGCCTTCTCGGATGCGCTTGAAGGAATCGCGCCGGGTGCCGATGTGGAACGGCCCGCTTGAATGCCGCCTGTTCCGCTTCGACATGGTCAAGGGCAAGCTGGCCGAACGCAAATCTGCCACTGGCGACGCGGAATGACGGTGGCCGCGGATGGCGCCGTGGTGTCAGCGCCCATCGTCATCGACAACAACGTGGTGCTGGACCTGCTGGTGTTTGCCGACCCGGCCACCGCACTGCTGAAAGAACAGCTGGCCGTCGGACGCTGGCGCTGGATCGCCACGCGCTCCATGCGCGACGAATTGGCGGCAGTGCTGCAGTACCCGCACATGCAGCATGTCATGGCCGGGCGCGGTGTCGATCCCGATCAGGTGCTGGCGGCGGTCGAGGCTGGCGCCCAGTGGCTGGACCCGGCACCCAAGGCCAGCGTGACCTGCAAGGACAAGGACGACCAGAAATTCATCGACCTGGCGGTGCAGCACGGTGCCATGCTGCTGAGCAAGGACAAGGCCGTGCTGTGTATGCGAAAACGGTTGCTGGCCCTTGGCGTACTTGCGCAGATAGCTATCAAATAAATAGCGTAAGGGGTCGGGCTAGGCGGCCCGCACTTCGTGCTCCAGCACCCTGGCATCGGTGTGTGGCAAGCCAAAACTGTCGGCGCTGGCCCGGGGCCAGCTGTGGCGGTAGATCAGCGGCAGGGCCTGCAAGTCGCTCTCCAGCAGGGCTCGGTCGGGCAACTGGGTCAGGATCATCTGCGCCAGTGACTTGACCTTGTGGTCGGTGGAGCGGCGCACGATGTGGTGGGCCGTGATCTCGTTGGGGTGCTGCAGCCCCGCAGCCTGCACCAGTTCCTTTAGTGCATGCAGGGTTTGCTGGTGGAAGTTTTTCACGCGCTGGGCCTTGTCGCCCACCACCAGCGCCTTCTGGCGCACCGTGTCCTGCGTGGCCACACCGGTGGGGCAGTGGCCGGTGTGGCAGGTCTGGGCCTGCAGGCAGCCCAGCGCAAACATGAAGCCGCGCGCGCTGTTGCACCAGTCGGCCCCCAGCGCCATCAGGCGCGCAATGTCGAAGGCGCTGACCACCTTGCCAGCGCAGCCCACGCGCACCTTGTCGCGCAGGCCCACGCCGCGCAGCGTGTTGTGCACCAGCAGCAGGCCCTCCTGCAAGGGTGATCCCATGTGGTTGATGAACTCCAGCGGTGCCGCGCCGGTGCCGCCCTCGGCGCCGTCCACCACCACGAAGTCGGGCGTGATGCCGGTGGCCAGCATGGCCTTGACCATGGCAAACCACTCCCAGGGGTGGCCGATGCACAGCTTGAAGCCCACCGGCTTGCCTCCCGAGAGTTCGCGCAGGCGCTCGATGAAGTGCATCATCTCCATGGGGGTGGAAAAGGCGCTGTGCGAAGCCGGTGACACGCAGTCCACGCCCACCGGCACGCCACGTGCCTCGGCAATTTCGGGTGTGACCTTGGCACCAGGAAGCACACCGCCATGGCCGGGCTTGGCGCCCTGACTCAGCTTGATCTCGATCATCTTCACCTGCGGCTCGCGGGCGTTGGCGGCAAACTTCTCGGCGTTGAACGTGCCGTCGTCGTTGCGGCAGCCGAAGTAGCCCGAGCCGATTTCCCAGATCAGGTCGCCGCCGTGGGTACGGTGGTGCTTGGAGATCGAGCCTTCCCCTGTGTCGTGGGCAAAGCCGCCCATCTTCGCGCCCTTGTTGAGCGACAGGATGGCGTTGGCGCTCAGTGCACCGAAGCTCATGGCCGAGATATTGAATACGCTCAAGCTGTAGGGCTGTGCCCGCCCCCCGCCGACCAGCACCCGGAAGTCGTGCGAATCCAGGTGCGTGGGCGAGACCGAGTGGTTCATCCACTCGTAGCCTTCCTGGTGCACGTCGAGCTGGGTGCCGAAGGGGCGCTTGTCCGAATCGCCCTTGGCGCGCTGGTACACCAGGCTGCGCTGGGCGCGCGAAAAGGGGTGCGCTTCGGTGTCGCTCTCGATGAAGTACTGGCGGATTTCGGGGCGTATGAACTCCAGTGCAAAACGCAGGTGGCCGATGATGGGGTAGTTGCGCAGGATCGAGCGCTTGGCCTGGCGCAGGTCGTACACCCCCACTGCCACCAGCAGGCTGCACAGCAGCAGGGTGGGCCAGCCCACGCCAAAGGCAAGGACACTGAACAGGCTCAGCAACAGTCCGAAGGCGCTCAGGGCCAGGGCGGTGTAGCGGACCGGGAAGATGGCGTCGAGGGTGTGCAGCATGGCTGCAACATAACAGCCCTGCACGCCTTTGCCCACGGGGTTTGCCTTAGCATGCAGCACTTTTTTCACACTTTCGCAAGGCGATTGTCGGCATGAACACCTCTGCACCACCACCAGCCCCCAGCTTCTGGCAGGCTTTCGTCTATTGGCTGCAGCTGGGCTTTGTGTCTTTCGGCGGTCCGGCCGGGCAGATCGCCCTGATGCGCGAAGATCTGGTGGAGCGCAAGCGCTGGATTTCGGAGCGCCGTTTCCTGCACGCCCTCAACTACTGCATGGTGCTTCCCGGGCCCGAAGCCCAGCAACTGGCCACCTACATCGGCTGGTTGATGCACCGCACCTGGGGCGGCATCGTCGCCGGGGGGCTGTTCGTGCTGCCATCCTGGTTCATTCTGATGGGCCTGTCCTGGGTCTACATGGCCTACGGCGATGTGCACGTGGTGGCCGGTGTCTTCTACGGCATCAAGCCGGCCGTCACGGCCATTGTGGTCTCGGCGGCCTGGCGCATCAGCACGCGGGCTTTGCGTACGCCGCTGCTGTGGGGCGTGGCGCTGGCCGCCTTTGTGGCCATCTTTGCCTGGCAACTGCCGTTTCCACTCATCGTGCTGGCGGCCGGGATCATTGGTTATGGCGGTGGGCGCTGGGCCCCCGCGCAACTGGCCGTGGGGACGGGCCACGCGGCGGCCACTCTGGCGCACAGCCCTGCCGTCATCGACGACGACACGCCGCCTCCGGCGCATGCCCGCTTTGCCTGGGGCCGTCTGGCGCGTGTGCTGCTGGTCTGCCTGGGGCTGTGGGCGGTCGCCCTGGGGGCCCTTGCCATCGTCTACGGCTGGAACGCCGTGCTGACCCAGATGGCCTGGTTCTTCACCAAGGCAGCCTTGCTGACCTTTGGCGGCGCCTATGCGGTGCTGCCCTATGTGTTCCAGGGCGCGGTCGACCATTTCCACTGGCTCACGGCCGCGCAGATGATGGACGGCCTGGCCCTGGGTGAAACCACGCCGGGACCGCTGATCATGGTGGTGTCCTTTGTCGGCTTTGTCGGGGGCTGGTCGCAGGCCCTCTTTGGCGAAGAATCGCGGCTGCTGGCAGGCTTGGTGGCGGGTGCGGTGGTCACGTTCTTCACTTTCCTGCCTTCGTTCTTCTTCATCTTCTTGGGCTCGCCGCTGATCGAGTCCACCCATGGCAACCTGCACTTCACGGCGCCGCTGGCCGGCATCACGGCTGCGGTGGTGGGTGTCATTGTGAACCTGGCGCTGTTCTTTGCCTGGCATGTGCTCTGGCCTCAGGGCCTGGGGGCCGGTTTCGAGTGGCGCGCTGCGCTGATTGGTCTGGGAGCCGCCCTGGCCCTGTTCCGCTACCAAGTGGGCGTCATCCCCGTGGTAGTGGTTAGTGGCCTGGCGGGGCTGTCGTTGTCACAGCTCTGAGGGCTTGGCAACGGCAGGCACAATAGCGCCCTTCCTATGCAAGGCTTGCCATGACCACCACCCCCGACACCCGCCCGCCCGAAGTCACGCCCGACGAATTCGACGAAATCGACGCCATCCTCGACGAGCTGCGCACACGCTTTGACGAAACCCCGCAGTGGGAGTTCTGCGACGGCTTCCTGGCCGCCGTGCTGTGCTGCCGCGAGCACCTGGACGAGGCCGAAGTGCTCGACGTGCTGCTGGGCATTGGCGAGGGGGAGGGCAGCGAAGGCAGTTTTGCCGATGACGCGCAGCGTGCGCGTTTCCTCGAACTCTGGGCCAAGCGCCGCACCCAGGTGGCCCACGCGCTCGACGCCGCCGTTGACCGGCTCGACGACGACGGTGCCTACCAGCCCGACGTGGTCGACGTGCGCGGTGCTGTGGCCCGCATGAGCGAAGAAGAGCGCGCCGCCCTGCCGCAGGGCGAGCCACTGCCGTCCTACGCCCAGGTGTGGGCACTGGGTTTCATGTTCGCGGTGGAAGCCTGGCCCGAGGCCTGGGAGCTGCCGCGTGACAAGGAAGTGGCTTCGGTCATGGACGCGGCGCTGGAATCCATCGTGGCCCTCACCGAAGAAGACACCGGCAAGATGGAAGTCTCGCCCTACAGTGACGAAGACCCACCGAGCATGAGCCAGCAGCGCGTGGACGACTTTGCCAGCGCCATCTGGGGCGTGTACGACCTGCGCCAGATCGGTCGCTCGCTGGGCCCGCGCGTGGAGCCCATTCGCAAAGCGGCCGAGCCTGGCCGCAACGACCCTTGCCCCTGCGGCAGCGGCAAGAAATACAAGAAGTGCTGTGGCGCCTAGGCGAGCAGGGTAATCCCTGTGGCCGCTGCGGCGTAGCCATCGTAGGCTGCTCCACCCACGTGAATCGTGGTTATGTTCAATTCAAGGAGTAGCGATGTTGACGTCGTTGAAGATTGGCAAGCGCCTCGGTTTGGCGTTTGGGGCGGTGCTGTTGCTGCTGGTGTTGGTCAGTGCGGTGGCGGTTAAGGGCATCAACAGCGTCGGGGCACAGGTTGAAGGTATTTTCAACAACAGCCTGCTGCCGAGTCAGGCATTGGCGAAAATGCAGAACCTGTCCCAGCGCAACCGCATCCTGGCCATGGACATGATCATGAACCCGGACCTCGACAACGTAAAAAAGCGGGCCGAGGAGCAAGTGAAGAACAGCGCCGAGATCAACCAGGCGTGGCAGGACTACCTGAAAAGCGAGCGCAACGCCGAAGAGCTGCAGCTGCAACCGGTGTTGGAGCAGGCCATGGCTGCCTACCGCAACGAGGGGCTGACACCGGCCCGCGAGGCGAGCTTGGCCGGTAACCCGGATGCCGCGCTGGGCATCTACAAGGACAAGATCAGTCCGCTGGCGCCAAAGTATTTCGAAACCTTGGCCCGGTTGATTGCGATTCAGATCGAACTGGCCGAAGCCAGCCGCAAGGAGGCCGACGCGGTGCGCTCCAGCTCAGACGCCTGGACCATCGGCATGGCCTTGACGGCCATCGTGCTGGGGGCCGGCCTGGCCTATGCCAACACCCGTTCCATTGTCGGGCCGGTGGAAGAAGCGGTGGCACTGGCCCAAGCCGTGGCCCAGGGTGACTTGGCACGCGAGGTCACGGTGTCCGGCAAGGACGAGGTGGCCGATTTGCTGCAGGCCCTGAAGTCGATGCAGGAGAGTCTGGCACGCGTGGTGACCAGCGTGCGTAGCGGCTCTGAAAGTGTGGCCATGGCCAGCGCCGAGATCGCCCAGGGCAACAACGACCTCTCGGCCCGTACCGAGCAGCAAGCGGCTGCGGTCGAGGAGACCTCTGCCTCCATGGCGGAATTGGGTGGCACGGTGAACCAGAATGCCGATGCCGCCCGCCAGGCCAACCAATTGGCCACCACGGCGTCGAGCGTGGCGGTGATGAGGGTCTTGATTTCCTTGGCGGCTTCGGCCGAACGTCCGGCCAAAGCACGCACTTCCGAGGCGACGACGGCAAAGCCGCGTCCCTGTTCTCCGGCACGGGCGGCTTCCACCGCCGCGTTCAGGGCCAGGATGTTGGTCTGGAAGGCAATGCCGTCGATGACGGAGATGATGTCGGCGATCTTCTGGCTGGAGGCGTTGATGTCCTTCATGGTCTCGACCACGCGGCCAACGACTTCACCACCTTGCACCGCCACGCTCGACGCCGTGGTGGCCAATTGGTTGGCCTGGCGGGCGGCATCGGCATTCTGGTTCACCGTGCCACCCAATTCCGCCATGGAG
>SSFF01000003.1 GCA_008015235.1 Rhodoferax sp.
AGCAAGAAGCGCCCGGCCAGCATTGCGCGGCCCCGGCAGATTGCGATGTACCTGGCCAAGGAGCTGACGCAAAAAAGCCTTCCAGAAATTGGAGAATTGTTCGGCGGGCGCGACCACACCACCGTGCTGCATGCGGTTCGCAAGATTTCTGCGGAGCGCCAGCAGCTGACAGAGCTGAACCAGCAGCTGCATGTGCTGGAGCAGACGCTCAAAGGCTGATGCCTCCGTGCAAACCACGCCCACTACAAACACTTTGCTGCCCCTGTTCAAGGGCAAAATGGCGTGCTGTGCAGCACGGGGAGGCGCGACCGGCGCCGCTGCTGTCCAAGCACCGTCCTAAAAACCACAAGAGGTTGATGACATGATCGTCCTGAAGGCAACACAAGACAAGGTTCTCGCGGTACTCCAGTCCGTGGCGGGCATCGTGGAGCGTCGGCACACGCTGCCCATCCTGGCCAACGTGCTGATCCGCAAAACCGGCAATGCGCTGCAGCTGACCACCAGCGACCTCGAAATCCAGATCCGCACCACCGCCGAGCTGGGTGGCGACACGGGCGACTTCACCACCACCGTGGGCGCACGCAAGCTCATCGACATCTTGAAGACCATGCCCGGCGACCAGACCGTGAGCCTGGAATCCCAGCAGTCCAAGCTGATCTTGAAGGGCGGCAAGAGCCGCTTCACGCTGCAAAGCCTGCCTGCTGAAGACTTCCCGCTGGTGCAGGAATCTGCCGCCTTCGGCCCCGTGTTTGCCGTGCCACAAAAGACGCTGAAGGACCTGCTGGGCCAGGTGTCGTTTGCCATGGCAGTGCAGGACATTCGCTACTACCTCAACGGCATTCTGTTCGTGGCCGAGGGCAAGACCCTGAGCCTGGTCGCCACCGACGGCCACCGCCTGGCCTTTGCCAGCGCCACGCTGGATGTGGAAGTGCCCAAGCAGGAAGTCATCCTGCCACGCAAGACCGTGATCGAACTGCAGCGCCTGCTCTCGAACGACGAAGGCGCCATCGAGATGCAGTTTGCCAACAACCAGGCCAAATTCACGTTCGACGGCATGGAGTTCGTGACCAAGCTGGTCGAAGGCAAGTTCCCCGACTACAACCGCGTGATTCCACGCAACCACAAGAACAAGGTCACCCTGGGCCGCGCCGCACTGCTGGGCACCCTGCAGCGCACCGCCATCCTGACCAGCGACAAGTTCAAGGGTGTGCGTCTGAACCTCGACCCGGGCACCTTGCGCGTTGCCTCGAACAATGCCGAGCAGGAAGAAGCCATCGACGAGCTTGACATCGACTACGGTGGCGACAGCATCGAAATCGGTTTCAACGTGACCTACCTGATCGACGCGCTGAGCAACATGGACCAGGAGATGGTGAGCATGGAGCTGTCGGATGGCAACAGCTCGGCGCTGATCACCATTCCCGAAAACACCAGTTTCAAGTACGTCGTCATGCCGATGCGGATCTGATGCTACGGAAATTGGAGCTGTAACGCTAAGCAAACCCCCGGCCTTCGGGGGTTTGGTCATTCAAGAATGGCGAAAAAAATGAATCGGGTGAACGTGGCAATGGGCCCTGACACCTAAGGAAAAGTGAAGTGAGCAAGCGATGTCTGATGAAAACAAGTTGAACCCCTCCGACCCCACCATCCACGCGGGCGAGGTGAGTGCAGCCAGTTCGAGCCTGCAAGGCGCCATCGACGCCAACCAGGCCGGCGCCTCCGAAGCCTATGGCGAAGGTTCGATCCAGATCCTCGAAGGTCTGGAAGCGGTGCGCAAGCGTCCGGGCATGTACATCGGCGACACCTCGGACGGTACCGGTTTGCACCACCTGGTGTTCGAGGTGGTCGACAACTCGATCGACGAGGCCCTGGCCGGCCATTGTGACGACATTCTGGTCACCATCCACTCCGACAACTCCATCAGTGTGGTCGACAACGGCCGCGGCATTCCCACCGGCGTGAAGATGGACGACAAGCACGAGCCCAAGCGATCGGCCTCGGAAATCGCGCTAACCGAACTGCACGCGGGCGGCAAGTTCAACCAGAACAGCTACAAGGTGTCGGGCGGTCTGCACGGTGTGGGTGTGAGCTGCGTGAATGCGCTGTCCAAATGGCTGCGTCTGACCGTGCGCCGCGAAGGCAAGGTCCACACCATCGACTTCGCCCGCGGCTTTGTGCAAAACCGCCTGTTGGAAACCGTGGACGGCGTCGAGGTGTCGCCCATGCGCGTGACCGGAGCCACCGAGAAGCGTGGCACTGAAGTGCACTTCCTGCCCGACACCGACATCTTCCAGCAGAACAACGAGTTCCACTACGAGATCCTAGCCAAACGCCTGCGCGAACTCAGCTTCCTGAACAACGGCGTGCGCATCCGCCTGCTCGACGAACGCAGCGGCAAGGAAGATGACTTCTCGGGTGCCGGTGGCGTCAAGGGCTTTGTCGACTTCATCAACGCCAACAAGAAGGTGCTGCACCCCACCGCCTTCCATGCCATTGGCGAGCGCCCGGCAGACTCCTACGGCGGCATTCCCGGCACCAGCATCGGCGTCGAAGTGGCCATGCAATGGAATGAGGGCTACAACGAACAGGTCTTGTGCTTCACCAACAACATTCCGCAGCGTGACGGTGGCACCCACCTGACCGGCCTGCGCGCGGCCATGACCCGCGTCATCGGCAAGTACATCGAAACCAATGAGTTCGCCAAGAAAGCCAAGGTCGAAGTCAGTGGCGACGACATGCGCGAAGGTCTGTGCTGCGTGCTCTCGGTCAAGGTGCCCGAGCCCAAGTTCAGCAGCCAGACCAAGGACAAGCTGGTGTCGAGTGAAGTGCGCGCCCCGGTGGAAGACATCGTGGCCAAGGCGTTGACCGACTACCTGGAAGAGCGCCCCAACGACGCCAAGATTTTGTGCGGCAAGATCGTCGAAGCCGCGCGTGCCCGCGAAGCCGCGCGCAAAGCCCGTGAAATGACGCGCCGCAAGGGCGTGCTCGACGGCATGGGCCTGCCCGGCAAGCTGGCCGACTGCCAGGAAAAAGACCCGGCGCTGTGCGAAATCTATATCGTCGAGGGTGACTCCGCCGGCGGCTCGGCCAAGCAGGGCCGCGACCGAAAATTCCAGGCCATCCTGCCCTTGCGCGGCAAGATTTTGAATGTGGAAAAGGCGCGTTACGAGAAGCTGCTGACCAGCAACGAAATCCTTACGCTCATCACCGCACTGGGCACCGGCATCGGCAAGACCGGTGAAGAAAGCGGCAAGGGTGCACAGGACGACTTCAACGTCGACAAGCTGCGCTACCACCGCATCATCATCATGACCGATGCCGACGTGGACGGCGCCCACATCCGCACCCTGCTGCTGACCTTCTTCTACCGCCAGATGCCCGAACTGGTCGAGCGTGGCCACATCTACATTGCCCAGCCGCCGCTGTACAAGGTGAAGAACGGCAAGGAAGAGTTGTACCTGAAAGACGCCGCCGCACTCGACGCCTACCTGACCCGCATTGCGCTGGTGAACGCCAGTGTGCACAGCGGCAACGCCCAGGGCACCGTGTTCACGGGCGACACCCTGGCCGAACTGGCGCGCAAGCACCAGCTGGCACAAAGCGTGATTGCGCGTCTGCAAAACTTCATGGATGCCGAAGCCCTGCGCGCCGTGGCCGATGGCGTGGTACTGAACCTGGACTCTCTGGAAGACGCCGAAAAGTCTGCCGCCGCGCTGCAGGCCCGACTGCCCGATGCCGAAGTGGCTGGCGAATTTGACGCACGCACCGACAAGCCCATCTTGCGCATCAGCCGCCGCCACCATGGCAACGTCAAGAGCAGCGTACTCACGCAAGACTTCGTGCACGGTGCCGACTACGCCGCGCTGGCCGAGGCCGCCAACACCTTCCGAGACCTGTTGTCTGAAGGTGCCCGCGTGACCCGCGGCGAAGGCGAGAAGATGAAGGAAGAGAAGGTCTCCGACTTCCGTCAGGCCATGGCCTGGCTCATCTCGGAAGCCGAGCGCACCACGGCACGCCAGCGCTACAAAGGTCTGGGTGAAATGAATCCCGAGCAGCTGTGGGAAACCACCATGGACCCGGCCGTGCGCCGCCTGCTGCGGGTGCAGATCGACGACGCCATCGAAGCCGACCGCGTGTTCACCATGCTGATGGGTGACGAGGTCGAGCCGCGCCGCGATTTCATCGAAACCAACGCCTTGCGCGCCGGCAACATCGACGTTTAAGCAGGGAAAGCCGTGACCGCGCGCTGGGCAGCTCCCTTCTGCCTGCTGGCTACCCTGGCGCTGGCCGCATGCACCAGCGCACCGCCCACCGCGACACCGATAGAGGTGGTGGATGCGGCTCCGGCCACCCCGCCGGCCAGTTTCCGCACCGATGACCGCGCGGCCCAGTTTGCCCGCTGGGTTGCGGCCTTTCGCGCCAGTGCCCGCACCGCCGGCATCAGCGAGGTAACGCTGCAGGCCGCGCTGGACGACGTGCGCTACCTGCCCCATGTGATCGAAGCCGACCGGGCCCAGCCTGAGTTCACCCGTGCAGTGTGGGACTACCTGGACAGTGCGGTCTCTGCATCGCGCATCGCGCGCGGGCAGGAAAAGCTGCGCCAACTGCGGCCCCAACTGGCCCTCATCGCGGCGCGCTATGGTGTGCCGGCCGAGGTGCTGGTCGCCATCTGGGGCGTGGAAAGCAGTTTCGGCAGCTTTGTGGGCACCATTCCCGCCATCGATGCCCTGGCCACACTGGGATTTGAAGGTCGGCGCGAAGCCTGGGCACGCGATCAGCTGCTGGCGGCACTGAAGATATTGCAAAGCGGCGACATCGGGCGCGCGCAGATGGTCGGCTCTTGGGCTGGCGCCATGGGCCAGACCCAGTTCATTCCCACCGTGTACCTGGCCCACGCGGTAGACGCCGATGGCGATGGCCGTCGCGACATCTGGGGCAGCGTGCCCGACGTGATGGCCTCCACCGCCAACTTCATCGCCCACTCCGGCTGGCAGGCCGGTCAGCCCTGGGGTACCGAAGTGCGCCTGCCGACCGGCTTTGACTACGCGGACGCCGACAAGCGCCGTAGCGCGGCCGAATGGGCCGAAAAAGGTGTGCAGAGCATGGACGGCACGCCGCTGCCACCCCTGGCCGACGCTGCCATCCTGCTGCCATCCGGCGCACGCGGGCCGGCCTTTCTAGTGGGGAACAATTTCCGCACCATCCTGCGCTACAACAACGCCACCAGCTATGCGCTGGCCGTGAACCTGCTGGCGCAGCGCCTGGCGGGCGGGGCCGCCGTGCAGGCCGCCTGGCCGCGCGACCTGCAGCCACTGACACGCAGCCAGGTGTTGGTGCTGCAAAAGGCGCTGAACGACAAGGGCTTCGACAGCGGCATGCCCGACGGCCTGGCCGGTCCGGCCACCCAATGCGCCCTGCGCCGCTACCAGACCAGCCTAGGGCTGCCGGCCGACGGATTCCCGACCCTGGACCTGCTGCAACGCCTGCAACAGTAAACGTGCAGGTAAACGAATAGACACCAAACTTCGTGTTTGACAGGGTGCATTGCCTGTACGATGGCTTCCACCCTGCCCCGTTGTGGACTCTGAAATATGCAGCACTGCGCCCACCATGCCGCCTTGAACCATGCCGGGTCTGACGGACTCCGCACTGCCTGCCAGGGCGTCATCCTGGCCTGCGTCATCCTGTTGGCCGGCTGCAG
This sequence comes from Rhodoferax sp., assembly GCA_008015235.1. Lineage (GTDB taxonomy): Bacteria > Pseudomonadota > Gammaproteobacteria > Burkholderiales > Burkholderiaceae_C > Allorhodoferax. The sequence continues at coordinate 5,702 of SSFF01000003.1, forward strand.
TTCGCTGCTGCCACACTCACAGTCCAGCATCTCCGAATTCCAGAGCTTCGACCAAGCGCGTGCGGCCATCGAAGGGCTGGTGCCGGGTCAGAGCAACCTGGCCACGCTCCGGGCCATAGGCATCGACCCACTCAAGTCGCCCAATACCGTGCTGCTGACCCACGCCGACGTGGTGCGCCGCTTCGTCCCGGCTGGCGTCATCGAGAAGCGCGATCTGGACCCCGGCATCGTCCAATGCCTGGAGGCGCGCGACACCTGCCGCGGACTCGATGTCACGGCCTCGCACCTGTCCACCACCCGGCAGGGCAATTTCTTTGCCGACTTCTTCAACTTCGTGCGCCGCACACAGGTCACCGGCTGGCGTTTCAATGCCGTGGTGTTGCTGGTCAACGACCAGGTGGTCTACCGCAGCTGGGGTGGACAGCCTTCCATCGACGAGACCGACGTCAAGCGCAACCCCCTGGGGCCGCTGCAGGACATTGGCCCCTCCACCATCTCGGTGCCGGCACCGGTGGTGGTGCATTGACCCAAGTGGAGGAGACGACCATGCAGCGCAGAGTCTGGATGTGGATGTTGGTGGCACAGCTGCCGTTCCTGCCCGCGTGCACCACCATGGTCGGCGAAGGTGCCAAGAAGGCTTTTGAGGACCGCAGCACCGAGGACCAGGCCACCGACATCCGCATGGCCAGCAGTTATTTCGCCGCCCTGGTCGAGAAGGACAAGAACCTGGCCCTGGACGTGAGTTTGGACGTGTGGGAACAGCGTGTGATGATCACCGGGGCACTCACCGATGCACGCCAGCGCCAGCAGGTCGAACAGTTGGTTCGTACCGACAAGCGCGCCCGCGCCGTCTACAACGAGATTCTCCTGGTGTCCAAGGACGCGCAAAGCCAACGCCGCGACGCCGCACGCACCAAGGCCACGCCCAAAAAGGAAGGCGTGGCGCAAAGCATCAACGACTTCTGGATCGAGACCAAGATTTCGGCCCAGTTGCTCAGTACCACGGGCGTGACTTCGGTGAACTACCGGTGGCGCTGCGTCTATGGCACGGTCTACCTCATCGGTCGCGCCCTGGGGCACAGGGAACTGCAGACAGTGCAGTCCATCATCCGCAGCACCGAAGGTGTCAAGCAGCTCAAGAGCTTTGTCGAAGTACGCGGCTCGCACTGAAGCAGCACACGACAGGTGCTGGCCTGCCATTTACATGCCTTTTTCTGCTCCAGCCCGCAAAAAATATACGCATATAGCTATTAAATTTGGAGCATCTACAGTGCGGGTGGCAAAGCAGTAGCGCTTGGTGTCCTCCGTAAATTGCACGTTCCGGGGCATGCAATGCATCCAGAAAATGCGTGGTCGGGACGACAGTCCACGATGCGGCATTGTCAACAGCTCGAAGACGGAGAGCGTTTACCATGTTGCGGGCAATCGGCCCGTATTCACTGCAACACCATGAAGCAAACCTTCCATGCCTTCGCCATCAGTACCCTGCTGGCCACCTGTCTGAACACCGCGCACGCCCAGAGCGATGCTTCCGCAGCCGCCAGCATGTTGTCGGCCCTGCCCATTGCCTCGGTGGTGGCCGAAACTGGGGCTTCGGCCAAGGATGCGTCTGGGTTGCCGGCGGCCTTTTCGCTGGCCGGTGCTACCTTGAGCATCGTGGCGGTGGAGGCCTCGGCCACCGGCACGGTGTATGTGCTGGAGCGTGCTTCGGACGGCGCGCGCGCCAGCGTGCGCATTGCCAGCAAGGCTGTGGGTCAGGCGTCCATGGCCGTGGGCACTGCTGTCAGCGTGAGCGCCTTTGCCGCCGGGGTGGTGTTGTCTGCCGCCGGACAGATGCTGGCCTTTGTGCCCAATGCGGTCGGCAAGGCCTTGCTGCACAACGAAAAGGTGACACGGTGAAGTTCCCTGCCATTGCAGGCCTGCTGCTGTGCGTCGCCCTGGGGCTGTCTCCGGCATGGGCCGGGCGCCCCTGCGACGATCCCAAGCCACTGACACCCCAGACCTTGGAACGCTCCATGACGCTCGCGCTGCGTACTTCGCAGGCGCTGGACACCAGCGGTGCTGATGTGGTGCTGCTGGCACGCGCCGGGCAGGACCTGAGCAAATACAAGGTCCACTATTCACACCTGGGCTTTGTCTACCGCGAGGTGCAGGCCGACGGCAGCAGCGTGTGGCGCGTTCTGCACAAGCTCAACCAGTGCGGCACTGCCGAATCGGCCATCTACAAGCAGGGCCTGGGCGAGTTTTTCCTGGATGACCTCTGGCGTTACGAGGCTGCATGGGTCATCCCCACGCCCGAAGTCCAGAAGGCGCTGCTGCCCCTGCTGCGCAACACGCCGCAGGCCGTGCGCCTGCACGTGAAAGACTACAACATGCTCAGCTACCCATGGGCCACGCGCTACCAGCAGTCCAACCAGTGGGCCATCGAAACCCTGGCCATGGCTGTTGCGCCGATTGCCGGAGAGGGGGCTGCAGCGCGAGAGAAAGCCCAGGCCTGGCTGCGCCTGCGCGACTACCAGCCCACCGTGCTCAATCTGGATGCCTTCACCCGGTTGGGCGCCCGCGTGACCCGCGCCAACGTGGCCTTTGACGACCATCCGGACGACAAGCGCTACAGCGGGCGCATTGAAACCGTGACCGTGGATTCCGTCTTCGACTGGATGCGCCGTTCACAGCTCACAACGACAGGGATAGTGACGCTGCAGTGATTACCGAATGCCGCGCACATAGCGCGGCATCTCGGTGCTGTGGGGTTTGCTGGCCTCCGGTTCACTGGCCGTGTGGACTTCGCGCAGGGACTGGGTGGCGGCCTGCAGCAGCCGGTCGCGCAGTGGGCGCGGTTCGGCCACCGGGGCCATGGCCGACTCCAGTTTCGCGGCCCATTCGGCCAGGTCGGGGTGGTTGTCGCTGTGCGCCCGCTCCCGTGCAAAGCGCGCGATCTCGGCGGCGTATTCCGTATTGGCGGCCATCCACTCGGTGTCGGTGACACGGCCTGTCTTGCGGCGCAGCAGCACATGCAAATGGGCTGCAATCGCCAAGCGTTCGCTGTTCAACATGGTGCGTCCTCCTTGTGTGCCTGGACCTTCAAGCGCCCAGGTGCTCCCGGTGTTGGGCAACGTCCAGGCCGTTGCGTTCCGACTCCTCGTCGATCCGCAGGCCGATGACCTGTTGCACCAGCCACAGCACCACGGCGGTGAACACGGCGCTGTAGAGTGCAACGGCGAGCACGCCCAGGGCCTGGACCGCCAGACTGCCGGTGGTGCCGCTGATGGCCTTGCTGGCAAATACCCCGGTCAGCAAGGAGCCCACGATGCCGCCGATACCGTGCACGCCGAACACATCGAGCGAGTCGTCCACGCTGAGCAGGCGCTTGAGCCCGGTGGCGCCCCAGTAGCAGGCAATTCCGGCCACGGCACCGATGATGGCCGCGTCGCGCGGGCTGACAAAGCCCGCTGCCGGCGTGATGGCGACCAAGCCCGCCACCAGGCCCGAGCACAGGCCCAGCAGCGAAGGTCGCTCACGCACCAGCCACTCGCCCAGCATCCAGGCCACGGCGCCGGCTGCCGCCGCAATGTGCGTCACCACCATTGCCAGGCCGGCCCGGCCATCGGCGGCCACGGCCGAGCCGGCATTGAAGCCGAACCAGCCCACCCACAGCAGGCCCGCGCCGGCCATGGTCAGCCCCAGGTTGAAGGGCTCGAAGGACTCGCGCCCGTAGCCCTTGCGCGGCCCTAGCATGGCAGCCGCCACCAGCCCTGCCACACCGGCATTGATGTGCACGACCGCGCCACCGGCAAAGTCGAGCACACCCATCTGCACCAGCCAGCCACCGGGTTCCCAGACCCAGTGCGCCACTGGGGCATAGACCAGCAGGGACCACAGACCCACGAACAGCAGCAAGGCCGAAAAGCGCATGCGCTCGACCACCGCCCCGACGATCAGTGCCGCGGTGATGATGGCAAACGTGAGCTGGAACATGGCGTACACCGACTCGGGAATATTGGGTGCCACATGGCTCACGGCCACCTGCCCGGCGTCCTTGAAGTAGCCCATGCCCGCAAACCAGGCACGGCCCAGCCCGCCCAGCCAGGGCGTCCCCGGCGTAAAGGCCAGCGAGTAGCCCAGCGCAAACCACAGCAGGCTTACCACCGCTGCAATGGCCACCACGCTGGCCATGGTGTTGATGACGCTCTTGCGGCGCACCATGCCGGCGTAGAAGAAGGCGATGCCCGGCAGCGTCATCAGCAGCACCAAGGCGGTGCTCACCAGCATCCAGGCCGTGTCGGCGCTGTTAAGGCTGCTTTGCGCCACCAGGGCGGGGCGGGTGAGAGCAGGTGCTGTGTCGGTGACAGGCGTACTGGGTAAAACCGGTGCCTGAGCCTCGGCTACTGAAGCTGAAACAACAGGTGCTGGCAGCACCCCGGTGTCGGCCACCGGGACGCTGGCCGGGCTTTGGGCCCAGCTGCTCAGCGCGGCAAAAAGGCACAAGGCGCCCAGGGCGCGCTTGCATGCGAGAGAACTGTTTAGGTGCATTCCCATCCTCATGGCAGTGAAGGAATGGTGCAGTGCACAAACTGTGCCAGGCCGCGCCACGCGGCCTGGACTTCAGACTGGCATGCGCCCACCACAAGGGGCGCAGTGCGCAGGTCAGCGTTTAGTGGCCTTCTTGGGCGTGCTGCGGTTGGCTTTGACCGCCGGGGCGACGGCCGCTGGTTTGGCCGGTGCCGGTGTCTCCAGGCCGCGGGTGAGCTGGCAGGCCAAGTCCATCACCCGCGTCGGGTCCACACCCAAGGTGCCTATCAGGTATTCGATGATTTCCGAGCGCGGGTTGGCCAGCGTGGGCTCGATCATCAGGACTGCGGCCGACACTGCCAGGGCCCGTTCGCGGCTGGCAGTGTCTGGGAGCAGCACTTCCAGGGCGTTGAGCGCCTCCACCGGCGCCACGGCGGTAATGCGGGCCTGCTCACGCAGCACCTGCACCCAGTCCACCGGGCGCTCCCCCCCTTGCGGCACGCTGGCCAGCAGACGCGCCAGGCGCAGGCTGCGGCGCTCGAAGGCGCCGATGGACACCATGCCGGCCATGACGATGCGGCACACGGCCTGGGGAAAACCACCCTGCTCGATGCGGGCCAACGACAGTTCGCGAAAGCTCTGCAGTTCCTGCTGGGCACGCGCCAGCGCAATGTCGGCGTCGGGCACATCGGGCTTGAAGATGGCTCCCAGCCCTTGCGGGCCAAACATCTTGCGCACAAAGCGCACCGTGTTGGCGTCGCGGGTATCGCGGTAGCGGTTGAGGGCCTCGGTGAGGTTGGCCGCCATCTGCCGTTCCAGCTTGCGCAGTGGGTTCTCATCGTCCACGCGCACACGCTCGGCGCGTGCGGCTTTGGCCTTGGAGCGGATCAGGGGTGCCAGTGGCATGCGGTCGGACAACATGCTGCGTTGCAGGCGCATGGGGTTGAGGTGCCCCACCGCATCGGCCAGCTGACGGTTCGACATCATGCGCACCCAGGGTCGCAGCAGGGTCTTGTAGAGGTTGGCGTTGACCTCCGAGACCTTGGAAATGGTCGAGAAGATGGCTTCTTCCTCGCGCCCTTCGGGGTTGAGGGCCTTGAGATCGTTCATGGTGCGGTACTCGTAGTGCACCGTGTACTTGCCGGGCTCCAGCGTGTCCCAGCGCTGCGGTTCCTGCCCGTCCTTGTCCTTGAGTTTCATCTCGTACAGGCCCGGTGGCAGACTCTCCAGCACATCGAGGGAGGCCACCAACTGGTCGTGTTCCTTGCGCGCCACCTCGGCGCCGACAAAGATGCCCAGGTGGCCCACGCTTTCGTGCAGCACGTAGACGATGGTGCGTCCGGCCGCGGCGATGGCGCGTTCGTCGCCCCAGGCATCGATGATCCAGTTCAGGGCCTGCGGCGGTGGCGTGATGTTGTCGCCCCAGGAGGCAAACACCACCACCGGCGACTGGATGTTGCGCAGGTCGATGGTCTGGCCATCCTTCTGGATGGTTCCTCGGGCCAGGCGGTTGCCCACGAAAAGGTTCTCGACAATGCTCTCGATCTCGGCGCCGGTCATGCGGAAGAAGCCACCCCACCAGCGCTCGAACTCCAGGAAGCGTTCGGACTCGGTGTCCACGTGTGACCACAGGTTGTAGTACTTGCTCCAGAAGGTGTTGGCCGGGTTGAGTTTTTCGAAGTTCTGCACGAGGTGCACACCGTCGAAGATGTCCCCACCCATGTCGGCCGTGAGCGAGGCCAGCCAGGACCCACCAAGCGTGCCGCCCGAGTAGCGCATGGGGTTCAGCTGAGAGCTGCCCGCCCAGTAGGAGACCGGCGCGCCCATGATCATCAGCGGGCCGAACAGATCAGGGCGGGTGGCGTTGAGGGCCATCATGGCCCAGCCGGCCTGGCAGTTGCCGATGACCACCGGCTTGGCCTTGCACTGTGGATGGCGCGCGATGATCGCTTCCAGGAACCGGGCTTCGGCATCCATCACGGTGAACAGGGTCTGGCCGGGCTGCGGCTCGGGCCGGAAGGTGACAAAGTACACCGGGTGCCCGGCTTTCATGGCCATGCCGGCCTCGGAGTCGAACTTGAAACCACCGATGCCCGGCCCGTGCCCGGCGCGCGGATCCACCACCACCACCGGGCGTGCGGCCGGGTCCACGGGCATGTCGGCGGGTGGAATCAGATGCAGCAAGGCGTAGTTGCACGGCTGCGCCAGGTCCGCGCCGTCGAGCACGACTTCGTGGGCAAACTTCAGCAGCGGGGGGGTGCCCTGCTCCAGGTGCTCGCTGTAGTTGTTGCCGCGGTCCAGCAGGGTGTCGAGAAAGAGGTAGGACCGCTGCGCAGCATCCTTCCAGTACAGCTGCGCGTCTTTGACAGGATTGCGACCTTTGGCAGCGGATGCCCCGGGTGCTGTGGAAAGTGTATTTTTCTGTGCCATGGGCAGGATTCCTTGCGAACCGCTCTAGATTAATCTGATTCCCTGCACGGACTGTGTCCATCGGCAGGTACCTGCTGTAAATTTGACTTCGGTCAAGTGTTGCGGACAGCGCTGTGACACACTGCCCTTGTCTGCACGCCTTCGCTGGGCGTGTCTTTGCCATCGTGTGTCACCCTGAAGAAACAAGGTATGGAACTCAAGAGCCTGATCGATCAACCCAGCAAGCTGCCCACCATTCCGAAGGTGACGCAAAAGCTCATCGAGAGCTTCAGCTCTGAAGACACTACGGTGCACGACATTGGCGAGCAGATCGCCACCGACCCCGCACTCAGCGCCAAGCTGCTGCGTCTGGCCAACTCGGCCTTCTTCCATGTTTCGCGCACCATTGGTACCGTGGACGATGCCTTGCGCATGCTGGGTTTTGTGATGGTGCGCAACCTGGTGCTGGGCAACGGCATGGTGGCCGCCTTCCGCAACACCCCGGGGCTGGATATGGCGCAGTTCTGGCGCTACAACCTGCATACCGCCTGCGCCTCGCGCTGGCTGGCCCAGCGTGCCGATCTCAATGGCGACATGGCCTTTACCCTGGGCCTGCTGCACGCCATCGGCCAACTGCAGATGCACGTGGTCATCCCCGCGGACATGGCCAAGATTGACAAGGACTGCAAGGTGCTCGACGGCAGCCGGGCGCAGGTGGAATCCACGGCCCTGGGCTTTCACTATGGCGAGGTGTCGGCCGAGCTGGCCAAGATCTGGAACTTCCCTTCCCCACTGACGGCGGCCCTGCGCAGCATTCCGGACCCCTTGGCAGCCAGCGAGTTTTCCGAAGCTGCAGCCGTGGTGCACTTGGGCGCTTGGGCCGCGCGCATGGAGGCGCTGGCTTGCAGCGAAGCTGACATGGTGGCGAGCTACCCGTCCGACGTGGCGGCACGGCTGGGCATGGATGGTGGCTGGATTCCTGCCCTCAAGCAAGGCAGCAGCCAGCCCATGCCGCCGCTCAAGGAATTGACCAGCGGACTGGAAGAGATGCTGCATTAAGGCTTGTGGTTCACCAGGGTGCCACCGGCACCGGCGGCAAAGCCCTGGCGTTCCATGTTGTGGGCTACGGATTCGATGACCTGGCTCGACAGCGTCGCACCGATCATCTCCACCAGCTTGACCTCGGTTTCATAGCGCATCACCAACAGGCCGCGCAGCTCGGAGCGCTGCATGTTGGCGCGGCGCTCGGGCGACTGGCTGGCGCGCGCCGGTGAGCGTCGCTCCACGCCGCTGCGGCGTTCCACGCCAGGAGCCGGTACGTCCATGAAGGACTTGATGGCCTCCTGGATTTCGGCTTCGTTGTTCAGCGGTACGCGCAAGGCAATGGCCAGGCGCGCAATGCGGGCGTTGATCGACTCCAGGAACTGCCCCAGGTGGGCGACCTCGTGCGTCAGAAGGGCGTTGGATTTCTCAGTGCTCATGCTACGTTGTGCAGACCTGCGTCCACATAAATGATGTCCCCTGTCATGCCCGACGCGGCGCCGCCCACCAGGAAGGCGACCACGCGCCCGACTTCGGCGATGTCCACCAGACGGTGGCCCGGCGCACGGGTGCGGGCCATGTCGATCAGCTCGTCGAAATGGTCGATGCCCGAGGCGGCCCGCGTGCGCAGCGGCCCCGGCGACACGGCGTAGACGCGGATGTCGCGCTCACCGAGTTCGGCTGCCATGTAGCGCACCGACGACTCCAGTGCTGCCTTCACCGGCCCCATGATGTTGTAGTTCTTCACCACCTTGTCCGAACCGTAATAGCTCATGGTGACCAAGGCGCCGCCGGGGTTCATCAAAGGTTCGGCACAGTGCGCCATTTCGATGAAGGAGTGGCAGGACACCTGCATGGCCTGCAGGAATCCGGGCTGGGAGCAGTCGACAATGCGTCCGTGCAGGTCGTCCTTGGGCGCGAAGGCAATCGAATGGATCACGAAGTCCAGCGAGCCCCAGTGCTTTTGGATCGCATCGAACACCGACTGCATCTGGCCTGGCTGGGTCACGTCCAGCGGCAACAGCAGTTCGGCCCCCAGCTGCTCGGCCAGCGGTTGCACGTGCTTGAACGCCTTGTCGTTGAGGTAGGTCAGCGCAATGTCGGCGCCAAAGCCGCGCAGCTTGGCGGCACAGCCCATGGCAATGCTGTCGGCATTGGCCACGCCCACCACCAGGCCGCGCTTGCCCTTGAGCATGTCGCCGATGCGGGTGTTCTCGTCCCACACCTTGGGCAGGGGGTCGTGGGACTGGTTATCGATGAATGTCGTGGTCATGTGTGGTTTCCCCTGGTGCAGTCCTTACAAAGCGGCTTCCGCTTCTTCCCGGGTTTCGTAGATATGGGATGACAGCCCGCGGGCGCGAATGGCCGGTCCGAGCTTCTTCACCAGGAAGGCGCTGGTACTGTAGCGGGTCACCTGGTCGTAGTAGTGCTTGGTCATGTGCTCCACCACCCGTGCGTAAGCCTCCAGCGCCGGCTCCAGAATCTCAAAGCCGTCGTAGTTCACCACCACATTGACGCGGTGGCCAATCTCCTTGCAGCGAGCCTCCACCGCCTGCTGCACATCGGCAGCGTCCTTGGGGGTGACCAGCTTGAGTCCCTGGAAGTTGAGGAACAGGCGCTTGCGCTGCGCTTGCCAGGAGATGCGCTCCAGCAGGGTAATGGACAGCATGCTGTCCTTGAGCCCCATGGGTTCGGGTCGGAAGATGCGTGCGTCCATGGGCTGCGGGTTGCGCACAATGGGCCGAAACGCCATCTGCCCCAGGATGTCGCGCTCCACATCGATGCCCGGTGCCACCTCCAGCAGCTCCAGCCCCTGGGCTGTCAAGCCAAACACACAGCGTTCGGTGATGTAGAGGACCTTCTTGTTGCCGGCCTTGGCCGCGTACTCGCCACTGAAGGTGATCTGGCCCAGCGTGTCCACAAACTTGCGGAATTTGCCTTCGGACTCGATGGCCAGGGTGCCATCACCGGTGCGCACCCGCAGGCCACCGGCCGTGAACGTGCCGATGAACAGTACCGTGCGGCTGTTCTGGGTGATGTTGATGAATCCACCCGCTCCGGCCAGCTTGGGGCCAAAACGGCTGACGTTGATGTTGCCACGGGCATCGCATTCGGCCAGTCCCAGGATCGCCAGGTCCAGGCCGCCGCCGTCGTAGAAGTCGAACTGCTGGTTGGTATCGAGCACGGCACTGGCATTGATGGAAGTACCAAAGTCCATGTGGCTGCCAGGCACGCCCCCAATCACACCCGACTCGGCCGTGAGGGTCATGTACGGCAGTAGCCGCTCTTCGTTGGCCACGCCGGAAACGCCCTCGGGCATGCCCACGCCGAGATTGACCACCGCATTGGGCAGCAACTCGAAGGCCGCGCGGCGCGCGATGATCTTGCGCTCGTCCAGCGGCAGCGGGGGCACCGCTTCCAGCGGCAGGCGCATGGTGCCAGCCAGCGCCGGGTGGAAGGCCGTGCCGAAGGTCTGCATGTGCAGCGCAGGCGGCGCCACCACCACGCAGTCCACCAGGATGCCGGGCACCTTGACCTGGCGCGGCGGGATGCTGCCCGCCTCGGTGATGTACTCGACCTGCGCGATGACCACCCCCCCGGAATTCTTGACCGCCATGGCAATGGCCAGGGTGTCCTGCGTGAGCGCTTCGCGCTCCATGCTCAGGTTGCCGTCGGTATCGGCCACCGAAGCGCGGATGAAGGCCACCTGGGGCTTGGGAAGACGGAAATACAGCATCTCCTCACCGCCCAGCGTGACCAGGTCAATCAGGTCTTCGGTGGTCTGGGCGTTGATCTTCGCGCCGCCCTGGCGGGGATCGACAAAAGTGCCCAATCCCACGCGCGAGACATTGCCCGGCAAGCCTGCGGCCACGTCGCGGTACAGGCGCGAAAGCACGCCCAGGGGAAAGTTGTAGGCCTGGATCTTGCCTGCGATGGCCAGCTCCGCCATGCGCGGAACCTGCCCCCAGTGCCCGCCAATGGCACGGGCAATCAGGCCTTCGTGGGCCAAACGGTTGAAACCCTTGGTGGCGGAGTCACCCGGACCGCCGCCCCAAATGGCAGTGAGCGCCCGGGGATGCCCAGTGCGCTCATGGCTGGCCGCCAGCGCCTCCAACAGCGCATCGGGCACGCCCACCGGCCCAAACCCGGAACAGATCAAGACATCGTGGTCATGCACCAAGGCCACGGCATCCGCAGCAGAAACTTCTTTGCTTTTCATATCACTCCCGATTTGCGCAGTCTGGGCACTTCGTGGGTGCGGGCTGCTCCCGACCGGCAGCCCTTGCTTGGCACACTACGCAAAGCTTGCGATCGTCCTGCATGGCAATGGCCCCAGTCTTGACTTGGGTCAAATTTACGGGAAACTGTCCTGCTTGCCTATACGCTGAATTACGGACCGCGCACACCACTGCCCCGAGCCCCCATGGCCGCGCCCTTCCTCCCCGCCATCGACCCCGCACGCTGCACCGCCTGCGGGCGCTGTGTGGCGGTGTGTCCGCCACACGTGCTGAGCCTGCACCCGCAAGGCTGGGTCAAGACCGCCGCGCTGGACGATGCCGCAGGCTGCACCGGCTGTGCGCAGTGCAAAGTGGTGTGCCCGTTCGGGGCCGTGCGCATGGTACGCGCCAGCGGCCGGGATGCCGCTGCGACCGCTTTTACAGGCAAAAACAGGTCCTAGCCCGCACAAATATTCAACATTTAGCTATTGAATTGGTAGCGAATCAGGTCACTGCACCACGCTGGTGGAACTGCGGCTGGTCCCAGCTGCCGCTGGTCAGGATGTCTTTCAGGATGGCGACGGCGTTCCACACGTCTTCGAAGCTGGTGTACAGCGGCGTGAAGCCAAAGCGCATGATCCGCGGCTCGCGATAGTCGGGGATGACGCCGCGCGCGATGAGCGCCTGCACCACGGCAAAGCCGTGCGGGTGCTCGTAGCTGACCTGGCTGCCGCGCTTGGCCGGGTCGGTGGGGGTGATGAGCGTCAGGGGGAATCCTGCACACTCCTGCTGCACCAGCTCCATGAACAGCGTGGTCAGCGCCAGGCTCTTCTCGCGCAGCGCGGCCATGCTGGTCTTGGAAAAGGTGTCCAGGCCGCACTCGACCATGGCCAGCGAAGTGATGGGCTGGGTGCCGCACAGGAACTTGGAAATGCCGCTCCGGGCCTCGTAACCGGGCTCCATGGCAAAGGGGCGGGCATGGCCCCACCAGCCGGAGAGCGGCTGCCAGAAGCTGTCCTGATGGCGGGCATGCACCCACAGGAAGGCGGGCGAACCGGGGCCGCCGTTGAGGTACTTGTAGGTGCAGCCCACGGCGTAGTCGGCGTTCGCGCCGTTCAGGTCGACCGGCACGGCCCCGGCGGAGTGGGCCAGGTCCCACAGCGTGACCGCGCCGTGCTGGTGGGCCTGCGCGGTGGTGGCGGCCATGTCGTACATGTAGCCGGTCTGGTAGTTCACGTGGGTGAGCATGAGCACCGCCACGTCGTCCTTCAGGGCATGGGCCAGTTCCTCGGGTGCGTCGATCAGGCGCAGTTCGTAAGCCGGGGCCCCGTGGGCTTGGAGCTGGTCAATGAGTCCCTGGGCAATGTAAAGGTCGGTGGGGAAGTTGCGCCGCTCGGACACGATGACGCGCTTGTGCGGCGCGGCGGCCTGCTGCTTGCGCAGGGCGGCGGCCAGCACCTTGAACAGGTTGACCGAGGTGGTGTCGGTGACCACCACTTCGCCGTCCTGGGCGCCCACCAGCTTGCCCAATTGGTTGCCCAGACGCTGCGGCAGCTCGAACCAGCCCGCCGTGTTCCAGCTGCGAATCAAGCCCACACCCCACTCCTGCTGGATCACCTGCTGGGCCCGCGCCAGCGCGGCCTTGGGTTGGGCGCCGAGCGAGTTGCCGTCGAGGTAGATCACGCCGTCGGGCAGGTTGAACTCCTGGCGCAGGGGAGCCAGGGTGTCGCGGGCGTCCAGGGCTTGGGCAGAGGCTAGGGTGATGGGCATGGGGGTCTCCGGCAGCGTGTTGCGAATGCCGCAACTTTACGCAATAGTCTGCGAAATGTGCTGCCTATTTCGCCCCAGCAACCCCCTTGTTTTCGCAGACTATGCAAAACATGCGCGTCAATCCACCGGAATTGCGCGTCCGACTATTTGGTGACGATGGGGAAGGTACCCGGTGCCTTGTCGATCAGACCGAAAAAGCGCACCAGGTCGATCTTGCTGCCCGTTACCTTCAGGTCGTCGGACATCAGCGTGTCCTTCACACCCGCGGTGCCAGCGATCATCTTGACGAAGATGTCCTTGGTCAGCGTGAGTGTGGCGTTGGCGTCAGGGGCCGGTTCGGCGCGCTTGAAGTGCAGTACGGCGTTCTCGATCCACAGCACATAGCTCTCCTTCAGGTCGGTCAGCACTAGGTTGACCTTGAGGTCCTTGCCTTCGGCGTCGGGACCGTTCAGGCCGGCGGCCATGGCTTCCAGGAAGCGTTCCATGGGGGTCTGCAGCAGCATCTCGATCATCATGGCCTTGGACACGCCCTTGGTGGGCGGGCCATTGCGCAGCTCCTGCGCGGCCGTGAGGTAGGAATTGCGCCAGGTGGCGGCTTCGGACTGGTAGCCCATCTGCTCGTAGGTGCGGGCCAGCAACTCTTTGGCGGCCTTGCTAGCCGGATCGCCGAACACGGCGTGGTTCAGCAGTTCCGCCGCCCAGCGGTAGTCCCCCGCATCAAAAGCGGCCTGTGCGGCAGCCACGGCCTTGTCGGCACCGCCCAGCAGTTGGAGGTAACGCTTGGCCGATTCCTGGGGTGGCAGGGGGTTCAGGTTGGCCGGGTTGCCGTCGTAGGCGCCCATGTAGAACTGGTACACCGCCTTTACATTGTGGCGCAGGTCACCGTAGTAGCCGCGCACGCCGAAGAATTCGCTCAACGACTTGGGCAGCTTCACGGCGTCGGCGATTTCCCGGGGTGTGTAGCCCGCATTGATGAGGCGCACGGTCTGGTCGTGGGTGTACTTGTAGACGTCGCGGTGCATGGTCACTAGCTTGCGGATATTGGCGTTGCCCCATACCGGCCAGTTGTGCGAGCCGATGTAGATCTCGGCGCCCTGGGTCTGTACTAGCGCCTGGTCCATGTAGTTGGACCAGCGCAGGGCATCGCGCACCTTGGCACCGCGCACCGGCAGCAGGTTGTGCATCTGCTGGCTCAGATTCTCTGCACCGTCGTAGAGCTTGAGCGCAGGAATGCTGAAGGTCATTTCGGCCGGGCACTCGGCCCCCGGGACGTTGTAGAACACGAAGTCCACGCCGTCGAGCTGGAGCTTTTGCTCCGGCTGTTCAATCAGGTGGTTGGGGGCGATGATGCCGATGCTGCCGTAGGCCACATCCTTGCCCAGGCCGGTGTCCACATTGCCCTTGGCCGTGCGTGGCAGGTCGCGGCCAAACTGGTAGATGGAGCGCCGCGCCATGCCGGTACCCACCATCACGTTCTCGCTGGTCGCTTCTTCCAGGAAACCTTCAGACGCCACCACGGGCAGTTTGCGTGCGGCCACTTCCTGCGGGGTGACGACCCCGAGCACGCCACCAAAGTGGTCGGCATGCGCATGGGTGATGATGACCGCCGACACCGGCTTGTCACCCAGGTGCTGGCGGGCAAAGGCCAGTGCGGCGGCCGAAGTTTCGCGCGCAGTCAGGGGGTCCACCACAATCCAGCCGGTCTTGCCCTCGATCAGCGTCATGTTGGCAATGTCGAAGCCGCGCAGCTGGTAGACACCGTCCGTCACCTTGAAGAGGCCTATCTGGGCATTGAGCTGGGCATGGCGCCACAGGCTGGGGTTCACCGTGTCGGGCGCCTTGCCGTCGAGGAAGGCATAGGCTTCGAAGTCCTTGAGCACCGTGCCGTCGGCGGCCTTGATCTGGCCCGTGGGCTTGGCAATGAAGCCGCGCTTGGCGTCTTCAAAGTCCTGCGCATCGTCGAGCTTGAGTTCCTGCGCAAACTGGGCGTTGGCCTTGAGCGTTTCCGGGCTGGCGTCACCGGCGGCGCCACCAATTCCCGTCGTCTTGCTGCAACCAACCATCAGCGTGAGCAAGGTGGCCAGCAGGGCCATGCGGGGTGCAAAGTGCGTTGTCTTCATGGGTGTCTCCTCGTTGCTTCTGTCGTGTTTGTCGGTGCTTCAGTGGCCGGTGCGGATCAGCTCGGCACATTTTTCACCGACCATGATGCTGGGCGCATTGGTGTTGCCCCCTACCAGGGTCGGCATGATGGAGGCATCGGCCACGCGCAGGCCAACAATGCCCTTGACGCGCAGCTGCGCATCGACCACGGCCATGGTGTCACTGTCGGGGCCCATCTTGCAGGTGCCTACGGGGTGGTACTGGGTGTCGGCCCGGTTGCGGATGTCCTGCGCCATGGCGGCCGTGTCGCCGGACTTCACGGGGTACAGCATCTTGCCGCGCACACCGTCAAAGGCGCTGGATTCCATGATGCGCTGCTGCGCCAGCCCTCCCTGCACCAGCAGCTGCAGGTCACGCTCGTCACTCAGGAACTGCGGGTCAATCACCGGCGCCACGCGTGGGTCGGCACTCTGGATGCCCACCGTACCGCGGCTGTAGGGGCGCAGCACGTCCACATGGCAGGAAATGCCGTGGCGCACATGGGCCTTGCGCGCATGGTCGTCGACCAGCGCCACCACGAACACCAGCTGCAGGTCCGGTACCGCCACTTCGGGCGCCGAGCGGAAGAAGGCACCGGCCGTGGCGATGGCGCTGGTGATCATGCCGCTGCGCTGGCGCCGCCACTCGAACATGGCCTTCACGATCTGGCCAATGCCGCGCGGTGAGGCACCGAAGGACGCCGTGTGGCTGGGCACGGTCCAGCTCTGCACGTAGTCGATGTGGTCCTGCAGGTTCTGACCGACACCGGGCAGTGCGTGCACGGGCATAACGCCGGCCTGCTGCAGCGCGGCCGGCGCTCCGATGCCGGACAGCTGCAGCAACTGCGGCGAGCCAAAGGCCCCGGCGCTGACGATGACCTCGCGCCGTGCCCGCACGCGCTGCAGCTGATTGCCCTGGTAGAACTGCACCCCGGTGGCACGCCGCTGGTCCAGGTCGACCTTGGCACTGACGGCGTGGGTAATGACTTTCAGGTTGGGGCGGTTCAGGTTCGGCGTCAGGTAGCCCTTGGCTGCGCTGCAGCGCTCGCCGTTCTTGTGCGTCACCTGGTACAGGAAGCTGCCCTCCTGCTGGGCGCCGTTGTAGTCGGGGTTGGGGGCGATGCCATGGTGCGCGCAGGCGTCCAGGAACATCCGGCTCAGGGGGCTTTCGAAGCGCGGGTAGGTCACGTTGAGCGGACCCCCTTGGCCATGGAAGGCATCGGCGAACTGCTCGTTGTGCTCGGCGCGTTTGAACAGCGGCAGCACCTCGTCATAGCTCCAGCCGGGGTTGCCCAGGCTGGCCCAGTGGTCGTAGTCCCAGCGGTGGCCGCGCACATAGAGCATGGCATTGATGGAGCTGGAGCCCCCCAGCGTCTTGCCGCGCGGCTGGTAGCCCTGGCGGCCATTGAGGCCGGGCTGCGGCACGGTTTCAAAAGCGTAATTGTTGATGGTGGTCGGCACCATGGCCACGACACCGGCCGGGGCGTGGATCAGCACGCTTTTGTCCGGGCCCCCGGCTTCCAGCAGGCACACTGTAGTGGCCGGGTCTTCGCTCAGGCGCGCGGCCAGCACACAGCCGGCCGAGCCCGCGCCCACGATCACGTAGTCAAACTCCATGGCATCCATTCTTGTGTTTCCTCGGTGCGGGCGATTGTTGAAGGCAGCAAGAAATTCGTCCAATGCATATTGAGTGCAAAATCAATGCATTCAGTACATAACAAGAACCCCGGAGACTGGCATGGACCTCAAACGCCTCAAGCACCTGGTCGCGCTGGCCGACACGCGCAACTTCGGCCGCGCCGCCACACAGTGCCACCTGACCCAGTCGGCCTTCAGCCGCAGCATCCAGGCGGCCGAAGAGGAATATGGCCTGCAACTGTTTGACCGCGGCCCGCTGGAAGTCACCTGCACCGATGCCGGCGCCTTTGTGGTCGAGCGCGCGCGCAAGCTGCTGTTCGAGAACCGCTGCCTGGAGCGCGACGTAAGCCTGTACCGCGAGCGCCAAATCGGTGACCTGGCCTTCGGCGTCGGTCCCTTTCCAGCGGCCACCCTGGTGCCTTCGCTCTTGACCGAGATCCGTACCCGCTACCCCAAAGTCTGCGTGCGCGTGGAGGTGAACAACGCCGACTTCCTGGCCGCCCACCTGCGTGCCGAGGAACTCGACTTCTACCTGGCCGACGTGCGCAATGTGGTCGCGGCCCCGGACCTCACCATCACCCGCGTGGCCCAGTTGTCCGCCGGCTTCTACGTGCGCGCGGGCCACCCGCTGCTGGCTTTGGTGCAAATCACTCCGGCGGACTTGCTGCCTTATGGCATTGCCAGCGTGCGCGTGCCGGAGGCGGTGCAAGTGGGCCTGGGTGCCCTGGCGGGTCTGGAAAACGGCAAGCGCCTGCCCCTGGCGGTGGAGTGCGACGACCTGAATCTGCTGCGCTCCCTGGCGCTGACCACGGACACCGTCATCGGCAATACCGATGCCGGTTCGCTCGCCGACGTGCAGGCCGGGCGCTTGGTGCGCCTGGACATTGCCGGCATGCCTGCCGTCTACGCCGACATGGCCATCGTGTCGCTGCACGGGCGCAGCTACTCGCTGATGGCGCAGTTTGCCGTGGAGCAGATCCTGCAGCAGGCCCGTGCACTGGACTGTCCATAATGCGACCCATCTTTTCTACCCCGGAGGCCCCGTGCTCAGTCTGGACACCATAGACCTCAAGATACTGACACTGCTGCAAGACGACGGCCGCCTGAGCAACCAAGCCCTGGCGGACCAGGTGGCGCTCAGCCCTTCCGCCTGCCTGCGCCGGGTGCGCCTGCTCGAAGAATCGGGTGCCATTGCCGGCTACCGCGCCCAGCTCGACGCCCAGGCACTGGGCCTGGACGTAGAGGCCATGGTGCAGGTCACCATGCGCCAGGAAGTGGAGAACTGGCACGACAGCTTTCTGGCTGCCGTGCAGCGCTGGCCGCAGGTGGTCGGGGCCTGGATCGTGACCGGCGAGTGCAACTACGTGCTGCGCGTGCGCGCCAAGAGCCTGCAGGACTATTCGCAGTTCGCCATCGAGCACCTGCACAAGGAACGGGGCGTGAAAGAAATCCGCAGCAACATCGTGATGCAATGCATCAAGCACGGCGAGACCAGCGTGCCACTGGCCTTGCTGCCACGCGGCTGAACCAATTCGGGAGCACGGCATGCACTGGCTTGAACACAAGATCCCGCCCCCGGTCGTAGGCCTGCTTTGCGCGCTGGCCATGTGGGCGGCGGCCCCTGCCGTCGAATGGAGCGGCCTGTCCTGGCTGCACTGGGCGCTGGGAGTGGCAGGGGTGGGCACGGGCCTGGGTTTCGACGTGCTGGGCCTGCTGGCCTTTCGCCGCGCCAAAACCACCATCAACCCCCTGAGCCCAGGCAAGGCTTCTAGTCTGGTGGCCAGCGGCGTCTACCGCGTCACCCGCAACCCGATGTATCTGGGCATGGCGTTGGTGCTGTGCGGCTGGGCCGTGCTGCTCGCCTACCTGCCCGCTGCCCTGGGGCCGGTGGTGTTCGTGGTTTTCATCACGCGCTTCCAGATCGTGCCCGAAGAGCGCTTCATGGCCGCCAAGTTCGGTGACGACTACAACCACTTTTGCCAGCAGGTACGGCGCTGGCTGTAGTCAGAGCAAGTATTCGTGCAACGCCGATACCGTCAATCCCAGCGGTACCAGCACAGCAAACCCCTGCAGCAAGCGCACAAACACCTTGCCGGCCCGCGGCAGTTCCAGGTAGTGGCGCAACAGCACCTGCGCCTTGACCCAGGCCAGCACGGCTACCAGCAAGGTCAGGCCCATGCGGGCCAGCCCCACGTGCGATTGCGCCGCGAGTACCACGCTCAGGACCGACAGCGCGCACAGCAGCAGCCACGCCAGCGTGGTCGCAGACAGTGGGGTGCGTTCAAGAAGGCTAATCATGCGAAGGCGTAGAACAGGGCAAAGATCATGAGCCAGACCAGGTCGGTGGCATGCCAGTAGATGGCCAGCGACTGCGGGCCGCGCAGGTCCGTGGCCGAGTAGCTGCCGCTGAACATGCGCACCAGAATCCAGCCCATGCCCATCAGCCCCCAGCTGGCGTGGATGAAGTGGTTGATGGTGAGGTAGTAGTACACGACCACGAAGATGCCGGCCTGGGCGTCCAGCCCCTGCGCCTGGTTCCACTGCCATTCCAGCAGCTTGAGCACGGGGTAAATCAGGCCCGTTACCAAGGCGGCCGCCATCCAGAGTTGGGCCCGGCCGCGTCTGCCTGCTTCGAGGTGGTGCAGCATGCGCGTGAGCATGTAGCCGCTGGTCACCATGACCAGGGTGATGAGCAGGCCGCCCAGGGTCCACAGGCGTGCCGCGCCTTCCTGGAAAGCCTGCGGCTGGTGCCAGCGCGCCGTGAAGTAGACAAAGAAGAACACCGCGAACTCCAGGCATTCGAGGCAGATGCCGACCCACATGGCCTTGTAGCCGGGGCGCTCGGTGTCATACAGGAGCGGCGCAGCTTCGTCCTGCGCCCCGGCCTCGGGCGCGGGCATCGGCAATGTGCTGGGATTTGTAGTGGCAGTCACGGTGGGTGTTTTCTACTGGGGCACTATAAAGCGACTGGCTTCAGTGGTGCTGGCGTCAGGGTTTGTCGACCCCTCGGGCTGAATATGGAACTCGACCGGCTGGTTCTGCCCGGCTAGACGCACCGCCTGCGACGCGGGCAAGGACAGCGCCAGTGGCAGCCAACGCTCGGCAGCTGCCTCCAGCCGCACGCTGTGTGGGCTGTCCGGGCTCAGCTGCAGGCCTTGCGGGCCGCCCACGCGGATGGTGTAACGCTGGGGCCGCTCCAGCGTATGGGTCAGGTGCAGGCGGTAGACGTTTTCGACAGCGCCGCCCTCGACGATGCGTGCCTGCACGCCGCGGTCGCGGATCACATCGAATTTGAGCGGGTTGCGGGCAGCCAGCCCGATGACCAAGCCGGCCGTCAGCACCAGCAGCAGCGCCCCATAGACCAGCACCCGCGGGCGCAGCAGGCGCGCCAGCATCTTCCGACGGCCCCAGCCCTGGTCCATGGCGTTCTGGGTGGCATAGCGCACCAGCCCGCGCGGCGCACCGATCTTGTCCATCACGTCGTCGCAGGCGTCGATGCAGGCGGCGCAGCCTATGCAGTTGCTTTGCAGGCCGTCGCGGATGTCGATGCCGGTCGGGCACACCTGCACGCACAGCGTGCAGTCGATGCAGTCACCCTGGCCCAGGGCCGCGGCCTTGGGCCCCCGCGGACGCGCGCTGCGCGGGTCGCCGCGGCGGCTGTCGTAGCCAATGATGAGGGTGTCGCGGTCGAACATGGCGCTTTGAAAGCGTGCATAGGGACACATGTGCTTGCACACCTGTTCGCGCAGGAAACCGGCATTGCCGTACAGCATGAGCGCGTAGAAGAAGACCCAGAAGCTTTCCCAGGCACTCCAGCCACCCAGGGCCAGGGTGGTCAGCGGCGTGAAATAGGCCACAAAGCTGAAGCCGGTCCACAGGCTGATGGTCACCCAGAGCAACTGCTTGGCGGCCTTGCGCGCCACTTTCTCCATCGACCAGGGGCCCACGTCGCGGCGCATGCGCGCACTGCGGTCGCCTTCGGTCCGCAGCTCGACCCACATGAAAAGCTTGGTATAGACCGTCTGCGGGCAGGCAAAACCGCACCAGATGCGCCCGGCCAGCGTGGTCACGAAGAACAGGCCCAGCGCGCACAGAATCAGCAGCACACTCAGGTAGACCAGATCCTGCGGCGACAGCACCAGGTTGAACAGGTAAAAGCGCTGCGCGTCCAGGTCGAACAGCACCGCCTGGCGCCCGTTCCAGCTGAGCCAGGGCAGGCCGTAGAACACCGCCTGTGTGATCCACAGCATCAGCCAGCGCAGGCGCTCGAAGCGGCCGCGGGTGGCGCGGGCGTAGATCTTGATTTCAGCGTAGCCGGTGGGGGTGGTAGGGCTGGTGCGTGGGCGTGCGGCAAGCGATTCAGAAGGAGAAGGCATGCAGCGACTATGCCGCGGGCCAAACTGTTCGGTAAGATGCAGATAAAGTAAAAAATACCGTATCAGTTCGCATGAAACTGTATGAAATCTACGCTGGCGAGATCGCCGAACTGATCCGCACCCAGGTGCTGCGCCCCGGCGAGCGCCTGCCTTCGGTGCGGCAGGCCCGGCTGCAGCGCAAGATCAGTGCCTCCACCATCTTCGAGGCCTACAACCTGCTCGAAGCGCGCGGACTCATCGTCTGCCGTCCGCGTTCCGGCTACTACGTCCGCACGGGCAAGAGAGCGCAGGCACCCGAACCGCACACGGCGCCACCGGCCTCCGACTCCCGGCCTGTGGCCATCAGCGACCTGGTGTTCGAGGTGCTGGGCAGCACCCGCAACCTGGGGCTGGTGCCGCTGGGCTCGGCCTTCGTCTCGCCGCGGCTGTTTCCGCTGGAACGCTTGGCCAAGGGGCTGACGCCGCAGATGAAGCGCCTGGCCCCGGAGCAGTTCACGGCCCACCTGACGGCAGGCGACGCGCAGCTGCGCCGCCAGATCGCCCTGCGCTACGGTACCGCGGGCGTACAGGTTGCGCCAGACGAACTGGTGGTCACCAACGGCGCCATGGAAGCCCTGAACCTGGCGCTGCAGGTCCTCACCGAACCGGGCGACGTGGTGGTGGTGGAGTCGCCCACGTTCTACGCCGCCTTGCAGGCGCTGGAGCGCCTGAAGCTGCGCGCCGTCGAAGTGGCCACGCACCCGCGCACTGGCGTCGACCTGGCCTCGCTGGAGGCGGTGTTGCGCCAGCACCCGGTGAAGGCCTGCTGGTGCATGCCCAACTTCCAGAACCCGCTGGGTAGCCTGATGCCGGTGGAGAACAAGCGCGCGCTGGTGTCACTGCTGGCCCGGCACCAGGTGCCCCTGATCGAGGACGATGTCTACGGCGAGCTCTACTTCGGGCACCAGCGCCCGCCACCGGCCAAGGCCTTCGATACCGACGGGCTGGTGCTGCACTGCAGTTCGTTCTCCAAGAGCCTGGCGCCCGGCTACCGCGTGGGCTGGGTCGCGGCCGGGCGCTTTGCGCAAGCCATCGAGCGCACCAAGCTGATGACCAGCCTGTCCACCGCCATCCCGTCGCAGCTGGCCATTGCCGCCTACCTGGAAACCGGTGGCTTGGACCGGCACCTGCGCCAGCTGCGCCTGCGGCTCGAAGACAACGCCGCCAGCGCCCTGCGCGCCATTGCCCAGCACTTTCCCAAGGGCACCAAGGTCACCCGGCCCCAGGGCGGCTATTTTTTGTGGGTAGAGCTACCCGCACACATCGACGCACTGGCCGTGCACCAGCACGCAGCGCAAATGGGCATCAGCGTGGCACCGGGTCACCTGTTTTCCGCCGACCAGCGCTTTCACCACCACCTGCGCTTGAACTATGGCTTCGACGATGCTCAGGCACTGACCCGTGCGCTTCAGGCCTTGGCGGGCTGCATTTCCGGCTGAGTGGCCGGGTCTGGCGCGTCCGGCGTCACCGCAGTCGGCCCCCAGTCCTGCCAGTCCTCGCCAAACAGCTCCGCCGGGTGCTGGGTGCGGTCCGAGCCGTTGCCGCAGCGCATGTCGGTGGCCGCACAGTACTTGTCGCAGCCCCAGCAAATGCGCTCGGGATTTTTCGGGGCGGGGGGAAATTTCTTGGCCATGGGGCGCTTTCGGTGCAGGCCCGCATGGTACGCCGATGCCCGGGAAAGTTCTAGGTTACTACGTTTTTTGTAGCAACCTGTGCATATTCCATGCGGGCCAGAGGTCAAAAACACTACTGACTCTGTGCCATCTGCGGAATCAGGCGGTGGTAGAAGCGGATGGCATCGAGGTAGTTCTTCACGCTCAGGCGTTCGTCGGTGCCGTGGAAACGCTTCAGGTCCTCGTTGTTGGCGCGGATTGGCGAGAACTTGAAGATGTGGTCGCTGATCGGGCCGTAGTGGATGGAGTCGGTCCCGGCCACCATCAGGCCCGGTGCCACCAGCGCATCGGGAAATACTTCGCGGATGGTCCTGTTCAGTGTCTTGTACTGGGCCGAATCGGTGGGAGCCACCTTGGAGGCGTCCACCGCGCCGGGCAGGGCAAAGAGTTCGAACTTGTCGGCGGGGGCCACCTGCGCCACCTTGGAGCGCATGTGTTCCAACACGCCCTCCTTGGTGTCGCCAGGCAGGATGCGGAAGTTGACCGTGGCCTCGGCCCGGCCAGGCAGTACGTTTTCCTTGTTGCCGGCGTTGACGATGGTCAGCGCCGTGGTGGTGCGCAGCATGGCGTTGGTGCTGCCGGCACCTTCGAGCTGCTTTTGCACTACGGGGCCGAACAGCCACAGGTTGGACAGCGCCACACGGCTGAAGCCACCCATTTCGGGCGCCAGGGTGTCGAACATCTCACCGGCCACACCTTTGATGCCGCCGGGCAGCTGCTCGTCTTCCAGGCGGTTCAGGGCCGCGCTCATCATGGCAATGGCGCTGGTGCCCTTCTTGGGCGGCATGGACGAATGGCCGGGCGTGGCGGCCATCTTGAGCACCACCGACATGTAGCCCTTCTCGGCCACACCGATCAGCGCCGTCGGCTTGGCGATGCCGGGCATCACGCCTTCGAGTACCAGCAGGCCCTCGTCGAGCACAAAGTCGAGCTGCACACCACGGTCCTTGAGCAGGGCGGAAATCTTGGCGGCACCGCGGGCACCACTGACCTCTTCGTCGGCGCCATAGGCCAGGTAAATGGTGCGCGGCGGTTTGTAGCCGCTGGCCACCAGCATTTCCACGGCTTCCAACTGCGACAGCAGGTTGCCCTTGTCGTCCCAGGAGCCGCGGCCCCAGACGAAACCGTCCTTCACTTCACCGGCAAACGGCGGCACGGCCCAGTCGCCTTCGGTGCCGGGGGCGATGGGCACTACGTCCTGGTGTGCCATCAGCATGATGGGCTTGGCCTTCGTGTCCGCACCTTCCCAGGTGTAGAGCAGGCTCAGGTCCCCCACCACCTCGCGCTTCAAGGCGGCGTGGGTCTTGGGGAACTTGGTCTGCAGGAGGGCATGGAAAGCCTTGAACTGGTCGGCGTTGAGCGCGGCGTCGTCGCGCGAAGAAATGGTTTTCAGACGCACGGCCTCGGCCAGGCGTTCGGCCACGGCCTTTTCGTCCACCGCCACGGGTGCCAGTGGCTCCACCTGCAGCTGGCGCGAGCCCTTGCGTGCGGTGTTGACGCCCACCGCGGCGGCCAGCACCAGCACCAGTGCAAGCAGGGATAAAGCTATTTTCTTGATCACGTGTTGTCTCCTCGGGAATCTGGGCGTGGATCGTAAAGAGTGCGTCTGCATGTGTCCAATGCATAATTCATGTAGGTTTCATCGCTTTTTTCGATACATGACCGCCACCATTGCCCAGCTGCGCCATTTCATTGCCCTGGCCGAAAGCGGCTCCTTCACGCGCGGGGCCGACAGCACGCGGCGTTCGCAGGCGGCCTTCAGCCGCAGCATTGCCGAGCTGGAGGGCAAGCTGGGCGTGGCACTGATCGAGCGCGCCGGGCACCGCAACACCCTCACGCCCATTGGCCGCACGGTACTGGAACACGCGCGCCAGGTGGTGGCCCAGGCCGACGAGCTGCACCAGGTGGTGCAGCACCATGTGAACGGGGACGCCGGCCATGTGCGCCTGGGCCTGGGTCCCACGCCGGCGGCGCTGCTGACCCGGCCGCTGCTGGACTTCGCCCGCAGGTACCCCGGTGGCATGAAAATCCGCATCGCCCGCGCCAGTTCCGACCAGCAGATCCAGGCCCTGCGCGAACGCCAGCTCGACGCTCTGGTCATGGACCTGCGCGCCGTGCCCCACGCCAGCGGCGACCTGGTGGTGGAAAAGCTCAGCGAAATGCCCACCGGGCTGGTCTGTCGCGCTGGCCACCCGCTGTGCCAGTTGGCCACGGTAGCCTTAAGCGATCTGGCCGCTTACCCCATGGCCGGTACCGGCGTCAGCCACAGCGTGGCGCGCCAGGCGGTGGAGCGCTTTGGCGCCATGGCGCACCCCGACAGCTTCATCTCGCTGGGCAGCGACGATGTGCCCGAACTGCTGGCCCTGACCCGCGACAGTGACTGCGTGTACGTGGGCATCCTGGCGCCGGCGAAGCCCCTGCTGGCCAGTGGCGCCCTGGTGCAACTGCCTTTTGCCCTGGCCGGGCTGGAGTCGCACCTGGCCTGGGTGCAACGTGCTGCGCGCGCCCCGAATCCGGTGCTGGACACCATTCGCGCGCTGGTACTGCGCACTCTGTCACAGGTGGCCCTGGTTTGTGCCTAGGCAAAATCGGCGCATCCCGGTAGACTGGTTCGCAAAACCAAGGCCCCACAGAGGGCCTCCAAACGGGAGTTGCAATGGGTCTGGTCTACTTTTTTGTCGGGTTGGCGGCGGGTGCCGCAGCCTACTACTTCTATCTGCGTCGACAGCGGCGCGCACAACGTCGCATTCCGGCCCAATGGCCGCTCAAAGCCCGGCCCCTGGTGAACTCCACCGAGCGCGCCATCTGGAGCTGGATGGAGCGGGTGTTTGCCGACCACAAGCTGTTCATCAAGCTGCCAGTCACGCGCTTCACCGCCCCCGACCAGCGCAGCGACGCCAGCCACTGGTACAAGCTGCTCAATGGCGTGTACTGCAGTTTTACCGTGTGCCGCCCGGATGGTCGCGTGGTGGGCTGTGTGGATGTGCACAACCCGGCCATGCTGTCCCTGTCCAACCAGGCGCTCAAGCATTCTTTGCTGTCGCAATGCGGGGTTCACTATTGGGTGGTGGACCCAGCCAACCTGCCGCATGCCACACAGCTGCGCACGGCCTTCCTGGGGGAGGAGTTTGCGCACATCGACACCACCGACACCCTGGACCATCGCTTGCGCAATGGTGCCGACACGCTGCAGGCCACGGTCACCCGCCAGCGCGTGGCCCACCGCGAACGCGAGCTCGACCCGGCCACGGCGCGCAAGCCGCAGCCCGAGGACAGCCCACCCACCCAGATACTGGAAAGCCGCTTGCCGTCGGGATGGGAACAGAACTCCTTCGTCATGCCGCTGGACAGCCGCATGTCAGACCTGAACTGAGCCACTGGCCTGCAGATTCGATGCCGAAGCGGGTGCTGGCCCGCCATCAATAAGCGCTGGCTGCTATAAAAATTGATGCGCGGTACGAATCTTCAGTCAAATATCTCGTGCAGCCAGGATCGCTTGCGGCCGTACTGGGGGCGCTTGTATTCGTGAAAATCCGAATCGCCAAAGTCGCGGTGCTGGGGGGCACGGGCCATGCGCTCAGGTGATGCGGGTTGCATGGCGGGGCTGGACACCTTGTCCAGCAACTTGTCGAGCTCACCCCGGTCGAGCCAGATACCGCGGCACACCGGGCAGTAGTCAATCTCCACACCCTGGCGCTCGGTCATTACCAGTGTGCTGTCTGTGCAGTGAGGGCATTTCATACCAACCTCCAAAATTTCATACAACAAAACCTGTACCCGGCAGCAGCAAGCCGCCCGCGCCCAAGCCAATTAGCAGCTTGGCGTCGCGCACATTGCGGTGGGAATATTCATGCCAGGCGGCGTACAGAATCGGCAGCGCAAGCAGCAGACTGAGCCACTTCAGCTTCAGAAAATCCGATGCCATCACTGCACCTCCATCGCGGGACGTGCCTGGCGGCGGCCTTTCCTCTGCTGGCGATGGATGGTGCGGTTCAGATTGCGCACCATGCGCTCCAGACTTTGGTCCAAGGCGCTGCGCCAATTGCTTGCCAATGAGGAGATGACCACTGAGCCGGACTTGTCGGTCTTCACGGCGAGTAGGCAATGCTTGTCGACGCCGCCACGCGGTCCATTGATGTCGGTAAACATCACCTGGGCGCGCAGCACCACGGTCTTGATGCGACGCAGTGCAAAGCGCACCCGTTGCAGTGACTCTTCCCTCAGCGCTGCACTGTCGGATTGCCTGGACTTGAAAATGACTTGCATAGGGGCCTTTCGTTGAATCGCCTGGCCCAGACCTTAGCGAAGTACAGGTTCCGAAGAAATCAGATAATTTCTTATCCAGACTCTCTATAAAACTGAACATGAGTGCAGCATTCAATTACAAGCATCTGTACTACTTCTGGGTTGTCGCTAAGGAAGGCGGGATGTCGCGGGCTGCCGACAAGCTCGACATGGCCGTGCAGACCGTGAGTGCGCAGGTCAAGGAGCTGGAGCGTTCACTGGGGTATGCGTTGCTCAAGCCGGCGGGACGCGGCCTGGTGCTGACGGAGGCCGGTGTCAAGGCCATGCAGCTGGCCGATCAGATATTCCAGATCGGCGAGAGCCTTCCCACCCTGGTGCGGGATGCCGCCAGTACCCCGACAACGCGCCTGGCCGTCGGCATTTCGGACGGTCTGCCCAAATTGGCCGTGCGGCGTCTACTGCAGCCTGTCATTGCCGAGCCTCACCTGCGATTGATATGCCACGAAGGGGAGTTTGATGACTTGCTGGGTGATCTGGCTTTGCACCGACTCGACGTGGTCTTTTCGGACCGCCCCGCGCCGACAAATCCCAACATCAAGCTCTACAGCCATGTCATGGGCAGTTCCCCGATGGCTTGGTATGCCACTGCGGCGATGGTCCGTGCCGGGGGACGCAAGTTTCCGCACAGTCTGGCCGACATGCCGGTGCTCATGCCAACCTCCCACACCGCGGTGCGCGCGCGGCTGGACCATTGGTTCGAGCAACTCAACATCCGGCCCCGCATCGTGGGTGAATTCGAGGACAGCGCCTTGTTGAAAACCTTTGGCGCCAGCGGCATGGGGGCTTTTCCCGCTGCGGAATGGGTGCAGGATGATCTGCTGGCCCACTATGGTGTCAAGCGCCTGGGCCCTTGCAGCGGCGTGATCGAGCACTTTTATGCCGTGGGTACCGAACGCAAGGTGCAACATCCCCTGGTGCAGCGGGTATTGCAGGCGGTGGCGTGAAAGACAACACGCAACGTTCCCATTTTTTAAGAACAAGGTTCTTGTAAATACAGGTTTTTTGGGATCTTCTTGATACGTATTCTCCGGGCTGTCTTTGCTTTTCAGGAGATGACGATGAACAAGTTCTTATCTGTATTGGCCGTGGTGTTGTCACTGGGCCTTGCCACTGCGTCGATGGACGCCGAGGCCGCCAAGCGCATGGGTTCCGGCAAGTCCATGGGTACGCAGCGCCAGGCTGTGCAGGACAAGGCTCCTGCGGCTCCCGCCGCCCAAAATGCCGCACCGGCGGCAGGCGCAGGGGCCGCTGCCAAACCGTCGTGGATGGGGCCGGTTGCTGGTTTGGCCGCTGGCTTGGGCATTGCCGCGCTGGCCTCGCATTTCGGCTTCGGTGACGAACTGGCTTCCATGGTGATGGTAGGCCTGCTGGTGTTTGCAGTGATCGCCGCGGTCGGATTCTTCCTGCGCAAACGTGCGCAGGCAGGCCAGACTGGCATGCAAGGCCCCCAGGGACTGGTGCCTGCCACCATAGGGACGGGCCACAGTCCTGCCCATGGCCGTGAGGCAACGCCGCACGGCGCAGCCTACAAGGTGGCCATGCCGTCTGCCGCCAGTGCTGCTGGATCGGGTTCCCTCATCGGCTCGGGTATTGCAGCCTCGGGTGCCGGTCTGGCACTGCCAGCTGACTTCGACCGCGCCGGTTTCGAACGCAACGCCAAGGAGAACTTCATCCGACTGCAGGCCGCCTACGACGCCGGCCGTCTGGATGACATCCGCGGATTCACCGCCCCGGACCTCTTTGTGCAGCTCGCGTCGGACCTCGCTCAGCGTGGCCAAGACACCCAGCACGGTGAAGTCCTCGCGCTGAATGCCAAGGTGCTGGAGGTGGCCGAGGAAGGCCTGGGCTATGTCGTGAGCGTTCACTTCACCGGATTCATCCGTTACGGCGCCGGATCGGACGACGAGACCTTCGATGAGATTTGGCACCTGACCAAGCCGCGCCAGGGGAACGAGGGCTGGGTGGTCGCTGGCATCCAACAGGCATCCTGACCGAGAGGTCCGCGCTACCGCGCCGCTTCGTCCCAATACCGCAAGCAAGCCATGAAAGGGCCAGTGTCATACTGGCCCTTTCCGATGGACGCGGCACCGTTCAAAAGCAGGTGTGAATCGCCCCGCAAACGCTGTAATTCGCATCCACCAGCACCATCCAGCGCCACTTGTCGAAAGTCGTGCACGGGTGCGACAGGCCCAGGGCCACGCGGTCGCCCACCTGGGGCACCGGGCCTGCGGGGTCGAAGCGCAGGTAGGCGTGCTGGTCGTTCAGTGCCGTCACCTTCCAATCGCTCGGAACCCGCTGCGCCGTGCGCGTGCCGCGCGGCGCTATGCGTTGCGGCAGGGGCATTTCGATGTCGGAAGAAATGTCGCGCCGCCCGCAACTGAGCAGTGCCAGTCCCGGCTCGGGCACCGACTGCACCAAGGCCCACACTTCGAGCGCCGGCTGCAACGAAGCGTCCAGGCCTTCACGTTGCTCCACCAGCTGGAGATAGCGCCGGTAGTGCCCTTGGTCGTGGGTGATGTAGCAGCCCGAACGCAGAACGCCCTGCAGCGGCTTGCGCAGTTCCAGGCCACGCAGCATGGGCAGCACCAGGTCGAAGATGGCCGAACCGCCGGCCGAGACCAGTGTCACCTCCCCGGCAATGAGCTGGCGGGCATCGCACCACTGCACCAGGGTCTGCACACGCTGCACCAGCGGCGCCACGGCGGCCACGTCGTGCGCGCTGTTGCAGGTGCCGAGCTGGCCTTCGTAGCATTCGATGCCGTACAGGCGCACCGCGGTGGAATCGTGCAAGGCCTGGGCCAGGGTCTGGGCCTGCTCCAAGCTACGGCAGCCGGTGCGGCCACCGTCGAAACCCATTTCCAGCAGCACGTCGAACTGGCGTGTACTGCCGCGACGTACGCGCCAGTCTTCGATGCAGGCCAGCTGCGCCAGCGAGTCCACCAGAAAGCTCACCTGCAGCCCCGGTGTCGTGGCCAGCAAGGCGTCGAGCGCGTCCAGGTCGGCGTCGGCCAGCACCTGGTTGGCAATGATGATGCGCCGCGCCCCGGCCTGCTCGCCCGTGGCGGCCTGCCACACGGTGGCAAAGGTCAGGCCCCATGCGCCGGCGTCAAGTTGCAGGGCAAACAGTTCGGGCGACATGGTGGTCTTGCCATGCGGCGCCAGCGCCACGCCCTTGCGACGCGCGTAGTCCTGCATCCAGGCCAGGTTGTGCGCCAGCGCATCGCGCCGGAGCACCGCCAGGGGGTAGGGCAGGTCGTCGGCCAACACGTTCCAGCCGCGCTGCGCAAGTTCGGCGCTGGTACCGGGTGCGGCCTGCAGGGGGAAGCTCTTGTGGGTGGGGTCGAAGCGGTAGGGGGCGGTCATGGGGCTATGGTAGCGGGCGGATAATGGCGGTCTTCCCACGCACCCTTGTATTCACCATGCCTTCCACCCTCCGCCTGCACCTTGCCGCCCTACTGCTGGGCCTGCTGACCACGACCGCATTCGCCAAGGACGTGGTCATCGACGTGCGCACCCCGCAGGAATACGCCGGGGGTCACATCGCCGGGGCCATCAACATCGACCACTCCGTCATTGCCCAGGAGATCGGCAAGGCCAAGGTCGCCAAGGATGACAACGTGATCCTGTACTGCCGCTCCGGTCGCCGCTCCGAAATGGCGATGGATGTGCTCAGGAAGATGGGCTACAGCAAGGCCCAGAACTTCGGCGGCATGGACGAAGCGGCCAAACGCCTGCAGCGCAAACTGTAAGCGGTTTCGCCGCTAGGCCCGCATATCTATTGACAATGTAGCTACATATTCTGTAGCTATCAGGCGCTCCTCAGCAGTTGGGGCGGCCGTGGTTGATGATGCACAGGTTGCGCAGCTGTGCCTGGTCGCGGGCCTGCTGTTTCTGGGCCGCACTTTCGGCATCGCGCTGGCGTTGCTGTTCCTCCTGTTTGGCCTGGCGCTGGCGGCGCTCTTCTTCCTGCGTGAGTTGGCGCTGGTACTGCAATTGCTGGTTCACGAGGCTCTGGGTCTGCTGGCTGGCACTTTGGGCGTCGCGGCGCAGCTGGCGTTCACGTGCCTCGTCTTCCTGGACCTTGCGCCGTTGCGCGGCCTCTTCCTCGCGCAGGCGCGCTGCCTCGGCAGCAGCCTGTTGTGCGGCCAGCTGCTTGGCCTGCTGTTCCAGCAGGAGGGTTTGCTGGCGCTGGGCCTCGCGTTGGGCCACCCACCACTGGCCTGCAGCAAACAGCGCCACGCACACCAGTGCCAGCGGTATCAATTTGCGAAACGGTGAGGGTTCGGACGCAACCGATGCTGTGGCTGTGGCGGTTTGGCGGGCCGCAGTGGCTGCCGCGAGCTTGCGGTCATGCGCGGCGCGCAGTTCGGCATTGCTGAGTACCTTGTAGGCCTCCTGTACCTGCTCGCGCCGCTGCAGCAGGCTGGGGGCGGCCACGAGGCGCTCCTTGGTGAAGAAAGCCTGGGCGGAGAGGTAGGCTGTCTCAATGTCTTCGCGGCTGGCGTTGCCAGGCAGGCCCAGCGTCAGGTATGCCGATTTCATGCGGTGTGGGTGAAGGCTTGGAAAAGAGGCAGTGTACGCAGTCTGGCGCCAGTTCCGTCGGATCAGACGGTGGCCGCATGCTGCAGCGCTGCCAGTTCGTCGTCGGTAAAGCCAGCCGCCTTGCGTGCGCTCAGGTTGAACGGGCCGCGCTGGGCCGGGGCGTTGTAATGCTTTGCCAGTTGCGCATAGGTGGCAATCGGATCCAGCGCGCGGGCGGCGCACAGCTGCTGGTACCAGCGGTTGCCCACTTCCACATGGCCGATCTCGTCGCGCAGGATGATCTCCAGCGCCGCGGCCGCTTCCCTGTCGCCGGCCTGGGCCAACTTGTCGCGCATGGGCGGGGTTACGTCCAGGCCGCGGGCTTCCAGGGTGCGCGGCACCAGGGCCAGGCGTGCCAGCACATCGTCCTTCGTTTTTTCCGCCATCTCCCACAGGCCGTTGTGCGCCGGGAAGTCGCCATAGGCGTAGCCCATGGCCTGCAGGCGCGCCTGCAGCAGGCGGAAGTGGTAGGCCTCTTCCTTGGCAATCTGCAGCCACTCGCGGTAGAACGGCGCAGGCATGCCGGAAAAGCGCCAGACGATGTCCAGCGCCAGATCGATGGCGTTGAACTCGATGTGCGCCAGTGCGTGCAGCAGCGTGGCGCGGCCTTCTACCGACCGCATGCCGCGCTTGCGCAGTGCACCCGGTGGCACCAGCTCCGGCACGGCAGGGCGACCCGGCAGCTTGGTGCTCGGAGTGGGGAGGACGGCTTCGCAGTCCACCGGCACCGCCAGGTCCAGGGCCTCGGTGGCCTGGAGCTTGCCTTCCACAGTGGAAATCAGCAGGGTCTGGAGGGCGAGGGAGCGCAGCATGGCAAGGTCGGTCGGTTCAGGGGAAGGCCCGAGTGTGCCACCATGAACACGCGGCTAGGCCCGTACACTGTTCGCCTTTCGCCCGCAGACCACCATGAGCAAATCCAACATCACCCGCATCAACCCCCAGCCCCAGTGGTCCGACGCCGTGGTGCACGGCCACACCGTTTTTTTTGTGGAAGTGCCCGAAAGCGGCACCGACATCACCAGCCAGACGCGCGCGCTGCTGGCGCAGGCCGAGGCCACACTGACCAAGGTGGGCTCGGACAAGAGCCGCTTGCTGATGGCCACCATCTACCTCAAGCACATGGCTGACCGCGCTGCGTTCAATGCCCTGTGGGCCGAATGGCTGCCCGAAGGCTGCGCCCCGGCGCGCGTGTGCGTGAGCGCCGAGATGGCCAGCCCCGACTATCTGTTGGAAATAGCCTTTACCGCCGCATCGCCGCTGTAAGGAATATCTGCGCATGGTCCAAGCGCAGCTGCAAGGCCTGGCGCCGCTGGTGTCTCCCGCAACGCGGGTGCTGATCCTGGGAAGTTTCCCCGGCGCGCGTTCCTTGGAGCGGCAGCAGTACTACGCCCATCCACAAAACCAGTTCTGGCGCATTCTTCAAGCCATTTGGCCCTCCAGTCCTCATGAAACATGTGCAGATAGCTATGAAAATAGGAGCAAATGGCTGCTTGCGCGGGGCCTGGGCCTGTGGGACGTGTATGCGCGCTGCGAACGCCAGGGCAGCCTCGACAGTGCCATCCGCAACGCGGTACCCAACGATATTGCCGCCCTGCACCTTCCGCAGCTGCAAGCCATCGTGCACAACGGCGGCGAGAGCTTCAAGCACGCACGCCACACGCGCACCCTGGGTGTGCCGGTGGTCCAGCTGCCCAGCACCAGCCCGGCCAACGCGTCATGGAGCTTTGAGCGCAAGCTGGCGGCCTGGCGCGCGGTGATGCAGGAGCATGGCCTGGTTTGAACCTAAAATAGGCAACCAGCCCGCATACATTCTGCGCAAGCAGCTATCAAATTCGAAGCATGACCACCGCCACCGCCGCCCGCCTGACCACCCACGACACCACCCGCATTGACGACACGCGCATCAGCGCCGTGCGTCCGCTCATCACCCCGGCCCTGCTGGAAGAAAAGCTGCCGGTGCCCGCCGCGGCCCAGGCGCTGGTGGAGGAAAGCCGTGCGGCCATTTCGGACGTGCTGCACGGTGGTGATGACCGCCTGATCGTGGTGGTGGGGCCCTGCTCCATCCACGACCACGAGCAGGCCATGGACTACGCACGCCAGCTCAAGGTGCACGCCGATGCGCTGAAGAACGAACTGCTGGTGGTGATGCGGGTGTACTTCGAAAAGCCGCGCACCACCGTGGGCTGGAAGGGCTACATCAACGACCCGCACCTGGACGACAGCTTCGCCATCAACGAAGGGCTGGAGATGGCGCGCCGCCTGGTCCTCGATGTGCTGGAACTGGGCCTGCCGGTGGCGACTGAATTCCTGGACCTGCTGAGCCCGCAGTTCATCAGCGAACTGGTGAGCTGGGGTGCCATCGGTGCACGCACTACGGAGAGCCAGAGCCACCGCCAGCTGGCCAGCGGCCTCTCGTGCCCGGTCGGCTTCAAGAACGGCACCGACGGTGGCATCAAGGTCGCCACCGACGCCATCCAGGCGGCACGCTCGGGCCATGCCTTCATGGGCATGACCAAGATGGGCCAGGCTGCCATTTTCGAAACCCGTGGCAACGACGACTGCCACGTGATCCTGCGCGGTGGCAAGGCCCCCAACTATTCCAGCGAAGACGTGGACGCCGCCTGCGCGCTGCTCAAGGCTGCGGGCCTGCGCGAACAGGTGATGATCGACGTGAGCCACGCCAACAGCTCCAAGCAGCACGCGCGCCAGATCGTGGTGGCCGGCGAAGTGGCGGCACAGATTGCCGCGGGCGACCAACGCATCACCGGCATCATGATCGAGAGCCACCTGGAAGAAGGCCGCCAGGACATCAAGCCGGGCCAGGCCCTGAAGCACGGCGTGAGCGTCACCGACGCCTGCATCAGCATGGCCCAGACCGTGCCGGTGCTGGAGCAGCTGGCCGCCGCCGTGCGCGCACGGCGCGCACGCGCCTGAAGCAAGGCGGTACGCATGGCAAGTGATGACGTACTGGGCAAGCCGCTGCAAGGCTGGCGGCTGGCGCTCTACACCATCATCTTCGAGGCCGATACCCGCGCCGGGCGCCTGTTTGACCTGGCGCTCATCGCCGCCATCGTGGTCAGCGTGTGCGTGGTGGTGCTGGACAGTGTGCAGAGCATTGCGGCCCAGTGGCATTCCACGTTCTTTGTGCTGGAATGGCTCTTCACCCTGGTGTTCACGTTGGAGTACCTGGCACGCCTGGCTTGTGTGCGCCATCCGCTGCGCTATGCGCTGAGCTTCTACGGCATCATCGACCTGGTGTCGGTGCTGCCCACCTACCTGTCCTGGCTGTTCCCGGAACTGCACGCCTTCATTGACGTGCGCATCCTGCGTCTGATGCGGGTGTTCCGCATTTTCAAGCTGACGCACTACATGTCGGAGTTCCAGGCCCTGGGGCAGGCGCTGGCGGCGAGTCGGCGCAAGATTTCGGTGTTTCTGTCGGCCGTGCTGATGATCGTGCTGATCATGGGCACGCTCATGTACGTGGTCGAAGGCCCGGCCAACGGCTTCACCAGCATTCCCACCGCGGTGTACTGGGCCATTACCACCATGACCACCGTCGGCTTCGGTGACATCACGCCCAAGACCGACATCGGACGCCTGATCGCCTCGATGATGATGCTGCTGGGGTGGGGCACGCTGGCCGTGCCTACCGGCATCGTCACGGCCGAGATGACCTTGCGCCGCGGCGGCACGTCCACGCCCACCACCCGCACGTGCCACGAGTGCCTGACCGAAGGCCATCTGCCCGAAGCGCTGTACTGTCTGCATTGCGGCGCCCGTCTGCCGGCATATGCTCAGGACAATCTCCCCGGGTAGCGACCCTGGGTCTGGTGTGGTTCGGGCTTTCCGCCCTGACAGGTCTGTGTCCACGTGTTAGGGTGCAGGCTCGCCGCTCGCGACGGGCGCTCAAATCTGGAGGGGTTCCATGCACCAACCGTATCCGTGGGCAATGCCAGGCCGGTTTGCGTTGCGCCTGTGCCGCTGGGGCTGGGCCTGCATCCTCATGCTGGCCGCAATGGCCCCCTCTGCCTTTGCCGCCGAGCCGGTTCTGCGTGTCGGCTTCTTCGACTTGCCGCCCCATGGTCAGCTCAAGGACGGCAAGCCCAGCGGCCATGCCCTTGCCTACTTTGACCGGATCGCCCGGCAGATGGGCGTGACCCCCGACTATGTGCAACTGCCGCTGGCGCGCCTGCTGGTCAGCCCGGACATTGACATGGTGCTGTACCTGGGCAAGACCCGGGAGCGTGCGCAGACGCTCGTATTTGCCCGCAAGCCCTGGTTGGTGCTGCAGGGCGCCATCGCCGTGCGTACCGGCAGTCCCTTGCGGACCGTGCAGTCGGCCGATGACCTCGTCGGATTGCACATGGGGGCCTGGAACGCAGGGTTCCGCTCGCAATTGATGCGTGACGCCCGTCTGCGCGTGACACCGATTTCTGGCGATGACTTTTTGGACCGTGCGCTCAAGATGGTGGTGCATGGCCACATCGACGGTTTCTACAACCCCGAAATCCACGCCACCCAGGCCGGCATCCAGCGCCTGGGCCTGGGTGCGCAATTGCGGGTGGTTCGCCTTCCATCCACGGGCGATGCCCTGTACCCGGCCTTTACCGCCGCCGGGGCGGCAAAGTACCGCAAGCGCTTTGAAGCGGCGTTCGACGCGGTGGCACAGCGCGGCAGCTATACGGCGTTCATGCAGCAGCAGTACGCGTTGCGCTGAGGCCGCAAACAAAAAGGCACCTGTGGAAGGTGCCTTTGGGGTGGGCTGGAAATCCGGGGCTCAGCGGCGGTTGCCGCCGGTGCTGCCCATGGGGGGGCGGCCTTCGATGTGGCGGAAGTTGATGCGGCCCTTGGACAGGTCGTAGGGGGACAGTTCCAGCGACACGCGGTCACCGGCCAGGATGCGGATGTGGTTCTTGCGCATCTTGCCAGCCGAGTAAGCGATCAGCTGGTGGCCGTTGTCCAGCGTTACGCGAAAACGGGTGTCGGGCAACACTTCGTTGACCACGCCCATCATCTCAATCAGTTCTTCCTTCGCCATGCTTGTGTATTCCTGTTAGCTCAAAACGTTGCGGTCTGCTTTTGAAGTGGCTGGCGCAAGGCAATGCAGTAAATGGCACTGTCCTGTGCTGTCGCCACGTCAAGGTCAATTCGTCAATCTCCCGCTGTAGCGGGGCTGTTTTTCCATAACCTGAGCAACAAGCGACTGGGCACTCAAAGCAACCCGAAATTGTAGCCCGCACTGGGGAAAACCCCAAATTTATCCACCAGAATACCAATTTGCCGCGGTTTTTTTGCAAATTGGCACTATTGCTGCAACGCAAAAAATCGTTCAATCGCGCCTTCTTCCACCACCACCGCATCCCGCACCGCCAATGGCCACTTCGCTCTGTATCCTGAACAACGACACACTCGATCCCCCGGCGTCAAGCACCTTCGTGAGCTATGGCGTGATGGCGGAGAAGCTGCTGCGCAATGCCGGTGCCACCGACTGGAATGTGGAAATTTTCAACACCATGGAGCAGCAGTACCCGGACAGCTTCGACCGTTTCGACGCAGTGCTGCTCACCGGCAGCAAGTTCGATTCGTTCTCAAGCGAGCCCTGGGTGGTGGAGCTGCGTCGGCGTGTGCGCACGCTGCTGGCGCAGAAGAAAAAACTGATCGGTATCTGTTTCGGCCACCAACTCATTGCCTACTGCATGGGCGCCAAGGTGGGGCGCAGCGACAAGGGCTGGGGCACCGGGCGCATGAGCTACCAGTGGGTGGCGCCCGACTTTCCGGCCGCCAACGGCCGTTCTGAGATTTCCCTGCTGGCCAGCCACCAGGACCAGGTGCTGGAACTGCCCGCGGGCACGCGCCTGATCGCCACCAGCGACTTCTGCCCCGTGGCCGGGTACGCCAAGGGCGAGGAAGTGTTCTGCGTGCAGGCCCACCCCGAGTTTGTGCCCGACTACAGCAGCTTCATCATCGGCCGCCGCCGCGGTTCCTGGACCGATGAGAAGGTGGACAACGCACTGGAAAGCCTGAAGCTGGGCCACGAAGGCGATGCCGTGGCCCACATGATGATCGCCTTCGTGCAGGGCCACGGCCAGAAGCTGGCCAAGGCGGCCTAACCCCCTAGTCCCTGTTTCATTAGGGCAGGGTGCGCAGAGCCTCCTGTAGGGTCTCGGCATCGACCGAGCGGGCTGCACCAAAACCCGCGACTTGGCGCGCCTGCTGCAAATGCAGCGCCACAAAGCGGAAGTCGGGAAGCTGGGTCATCGGCTCCGCTTCGGGAAAGCGGTGCAGGTAGGCGGCGCGGCAGGCGGCGTACAGGGCGTGTTCAGGCGCCAGCGTCTCTGCCCGAGCACTGATGGTGACGCGCTGCAGCGCATGCACCGGCTCGCCCGCCACCTCGGCGCGCATGACCAGGGTCGACACGTCGGGGGCGCGCGCCATGTTGCCGGTGTGCGCCGCCAGGCCGCTCACGTGCAGCACCAATACCCCCGGTTCCAGCGCAATCGCATAGGGCACCATGGACACGAAAGGCAAACCCTGGGCATCGAGTGTGCCCAAGGCGGCCACGCGCTGGGTGTGCAGCAGGATGGCGAGTTCCAGCGTCAAACGGGGCGTATGGGCCATGGCCGTCAATCCCGCAGCGCGCGGTGGTAGCCGCGCAGGATCAGGTTGACGGTCTTGATGGGCAGGTTGCGGATGAAGCCCGGCACCCACGCCGGGGCGTTCATGGCAAAGCGGGCACTCCAGCGGGTGTAGGGGCGCAGCCATTGTGTGGCTCCGGCCATTTTTTGCTTGTCGATCATGGTGCACATCGTAACAATCGGGGGCAAGTTCCGCTGTTTTCCCCACCCATACCCTGGTTGGCGACCGCAGCTTTCTTTTGCCCTTGATAAGGATCCCTCCATGATGCGTGCACTCGCTGCCCTTGCCCTTTTTTTCAGCTTCGCCCTGCCCGTCCAGGCCAGCAAGGAGTTGGCCACTGCGTCCAACTGCATGGGCTGCCATGCGCCTGACAAGAAACTGGTGGGCCCGTCCTACCAGGACATCGCCAAGAAATACGGGAGCCAGAAGGATGCAGCCAGCGCCCTGGCCAGCAGCATCAAGGCGGGCAGCACAGGCAAATGGGGTGCGGTGGCCATGCCCGCCAACCCGGCGTTGCCCCAGGACAAGGCACAGACCCTGGCGCAGTGGATTTTGAACGGCGCCAAGTAGTTGCCAACCGTGCGGGCCCGAAAACAAAACGTCCCCGTCTGCGGTAACAGTGCGGGGACGTGTGATTTGCCACCAACCGGCCGGTAAGACGGTGGTGCGCCGGGGAGAGCTTGTGGCCCTCCGGCAGGTTTGCTGTGATCAACAGATGGAAAGAAGTATAGGCCGGGGGGTGCGGCAGATGATTGCAAATATGGCTTTTAAATTTCTAAAATTGGCATAATCTGCTTTATTGATTGGCTTTTGGGGCATTGAATGAATATAGATCGCTATGACCGGCAAATTCTGGAAATATTGCAGTCCGACGGCCGCATTGCCAACCAGGATCTGGCCGAGCGTATCGGCCTGTCGCCCTCCCCCTGCCTGCGTCGCGTGCGCGCGCTCGAAGAGGCCGGACTGATCCAGGGCTACCGTGCCGTGCTCGACGCCAAGAAGCTGGGGCTCACCCTCATTGCGCTGATCCACATCTCCATGGACAAGCACACCCCCGAGCGTTTTGCCAACTTCGAAGCCACGGTCAGCGTGCTGCCCGAAGTGCTGGAATGCCTGCTGATCACCGGGCAGGACGCCGACTATCAGGTGAAAGTGGCGGTGCGCGACATGGACCACTACCAGGCACTGCTTCTCAACAAGATCACCCGCATCGAGGGGGTGACCGGCGTGCATTCCAGTTTTGTCCTGCGCCGGGTGGTCGACAAGACTGCCTTGCCGGTCTGAGGCCGGTGCCGCCATGTGCATCCTGGCCTGGCACTGGCAACCTGGCGCCGCCACCGAGCTGCTGCTGGTCGCCAACCGCGACGAGTTCTACGCCCGCCCGACCGAAAGCCTGCGCTTGTGGCCAGGTGGGCAGGTGCTGGCAGGCAGGGACCTGCAGGCCGGTGGCACTTGGATGGGCGTGTCCCGCACCCGGCGTTTCGCGGCCCTGACCAATTACCGCAGTGGGCAGGCACCTGCGCCGGAGGCCGCATCGCGCGGTACCCTGGTGAGCGAGTTCCTGCATACGGACATTGCCGCACGGGACTATCTGGCGCAGCTCGCCCCCCGAAGCCACCTGTACAACCCATTCAATCTGCTGGTGTGGGATGGCTGGCAACTGCTGGGCCTGGAAGGGCGCCATGGGCGGATCGTGCAGATGGCGCCCGGTTGGGGGGCGGTTTCCAACGCCGACTTCCATACCCCCTGGCCCAAGCTGCTGCGCTTGCAATCCAGCCTCCAAGGCGCAGTGCAGGCCACCCGTTGCGAAGATGCCGACCTGCTGCAGTTGTTGGCAGACAGCACCCCAGCACCGGAGGCCGATTTGCCGGACACCGGCATTGCACCGGCCATGGAGCGTGCACTTTCTTCCATTTTCATCCGTACACCCGCCTACGGCACACGGGCCAGCAGCGTGGTGAAGGTGTCGGGCCACAGCGCCCGGTTCACCGAACAGACCCACGGCGCACAAGGTCCGGGTGCCTGCAGCACCGCCAGCCTGGTATTTGCTTCCACCTGATTGCCGGGTTCCGTGGATGGTCTGTTGGGGCCTGCGCTGGCATGTTTGGCCCCCACGCGTTACGATGGGCTTGAACCGGACGTAGATTCGGCACGCTGTCACACCGATAACTCCTGGGGAAGGTCATCCAATTGGCGGACACAGCTTCTATTGAAGATCTGACGACCTGGCGCGCTCGCCTGCTGGCACGCTTGCTGTCGGTGGTGTTCTTCGCCGGGTGGCTGGTCGGCGTGCCCAGCGTGGTGCTGGCTTTTCGCGAGCAGCTGTGGCCGCTGGCACTGGCCGACATCGTCGCCCTGATCTGGGTCAGCCTGCTCTACCGCAGTCGCGAAAAGAACCGTGTCCGTGTCAGCGTGCAGTTGCTGGCCCTGATGTACCTGCTTGGAATTGTGCTGCTGGGTACGGTGGGTTATGTGGCCCAGATCTACCTCATGGCATTGCCGGTGTTGGCGGTGCTGCTGCTGTCCATGCGCGCCGCCGTGGTGGGCCTGGTGCTCAATGGAGTGACCCTGCTGGCGGCCGGCTACTTCCTGCAGATCGACGCCGGAACCCTGCTCTTCAGCGACCAGCCCATGCTGCGCTGGACCGCCATCACCTTCAACTTCCTTATGATCGACACGGCGCTCACCGCGGCCTGTGCCTTCCTGCTCAAGGGCATGGAGGGGGCCTTGAACGAGCAGCGCACCAATGCCGAGAAACTGGCCCACTTTGCCATGCACGATGCGCTCACCGGCTTGGCCAATCGGCGCCTGTTGCACGACCGCATCGGACAAGCCCTGGCCAAGGCCGAGCGTGAGGCCTCGCAGGTGGGCCTGCTCATGCTGGACCTGGACCATTTCAAGAACGTCAACGACAGCCATGGCCACGACCTGGGTGACGAGCTCATCGTGGCGGTGGGGGAACGCCTGCAGCATGCCGTGCGCGCCGGAGACACCGTGGCGCGCCTGGGGGGTGACGAGTTTGTCGTGCTGCTGCCCAAGGTCGGGCAGGACATCGAAATACTGGCCATGGTCGAGCGCATCCTGCAGGCGGTGGACGGGCTGTATCCACTGGCCCACCATGCCTTGTACGTGAGTGCCAGCATCGGTGTGGCCCTGTACCCGCGCGACGGCAAGGACGCTGCCAGCCTGCTGAAGAATGCCGACACCGCCATGTACCGTGCCAAGGAGAGCGGACGTAACCGCTTCCAGTTCTTCCAGTCCGCCATGAACGAACGCCTGGTGGCCCGCATGGAGCTGGAAAGCGAGCTGCGTGGCGCCCTGGAGCGCAACGAACTGCTGTTGTACTTCCAGCCCCGCGTCGATGGCCAGGGAACAGGTTGCCACAGTGCCGAAGCGCTGATCCGTTGGCAGCATCCGCGCTGGGGTCTGGTCAGCCCGGTACGCTTCATTCCGGTGGCGGAGGAAACCGACCTGATTGTGTCCATTGGTGCCTGGGTCATGCGCTCTGCATCCGAGCAACTGGCGCACTGGCAGCAACAGTACCCGCAGCTGCGCCTGAGCGTGAACCTGTCGGCACGCGAATTTCGCGACCACGGCCTGCTCGACAAGGTGCAGGCTGCGGTAGCCCGGGTGCGCCCGGGCAGCCTGGAGATCGAGGTGACGGAAAGCCTGGTCATGCACAACCTGGAGACGGCCCAGCGCCTGTTGGGCAGCATGCGGGCCATGGGCGTGGGCATTGCTCTGGACGACTTCGGCACCGGGTTTTCCAGCCTGGCCTACCTCAAGGCCTTCCCGCTGGACATCCTCAAGATCGACCAGTCCTTTGTGCGCGGGCTGGAGAACGACCCCCAGGACAAGGCCATTGTCAAAACCATTGTCGATCTGGCCGGCAACCTGCGGCTGGGGACGGTGGCCGAAGGCGTGGAAACCGAGGCCCAGGCTCAGGTATTGCGGCAGTTTGGCGTGGACGAGCTACAGGGTTACCTGTTTGCCAAGCCCATGCCGGCGCAAGAGTTCGAAGACTGGCTGCAAGCCCATTACACCCCGGTGGGGTGACAGACGCATGCCTCGGCATGGGCCGCCGCGACCAGTTCGTCCAGGATGCCGCAGCCTTGGCCGGAGCTTGGGTGTGTGCATTGGCGGCGCAGTTGCAGCAGTTGCTTTTCCAGGGCGCGCATGCTTTGCAGGCGCGCGCGCACCCGGTCGATCTGGGCGTCGACCAGGCGGTTGATGTCGCTGCAATCTTCGGGCGGGCTGTCGGCCAGTGCCAACAGCCGGGAAATGTCCGCCAATGGCATATCGAGTGCACGGCAATGGCGGATGAAGGACAGCCGTTCCAGATGGTCGGGCCCGTAGTCACGGTAGCCGTTGTCAAGCCGCGGGGGGGCGCTGAGCAGCCCCTGCTTCTCGTAGAAGCGGATGGTTTCGGTGTCGATGCCGGTGGCGCGGGCCATGTCTTTGATCTGCATGGCTTGACACTGTAGCGACTCCAGGGTTTCCAATGCAAGCATGGAACTGAAAATGAAAGGAAAACCATGTCAGCCCACTGCTGTGAACACGATACCCCTGCGCCAGCCCAGATAAGCAATTTGCCCCGCTACCGCCGGGTGCTGTGGATTGCCCTGCTCGTCAATGCGGCCATGTTCGCGGTGGAGATCGTCGCTGGCGTGGCGTTCGGGTCGGTGTCGCTGCTGGCCGATGCCATCGACTTTGCGGGGGACGCCCTGAACTACGGCGTGTCGCTGGCCGTACTGACCGCTGCACTGGTCTGGCGTGCGCGCATGGCCCTGCTCAAGGCCGTGAGCATGCTGGGTTTTGGCCTGTTCGTGCTGCTGCGTGCCGCGTGGTCGG
Organism: Rhodoferax sp.; assembly: GCA_008015235.1. Lineage (GTDB taxonomy): Bacteria > Pseudomonadota > Gammaproteobacteria > Burkholderiales > Burkholderiaceae_C > Allorhodoferax. The sequence goes on from SSFF01000003.1 coordinate 48,889, forward strand.
TGTGGGGCGGCGGCGTGCCGGACCCGGCCACCATGGGTCTGGTGGCGATGTTGGCACTGGCCAGCAACGTGTCCGTGGCCTGGATGCTCTACGCCTTCCGCGAGGGCGATGCCAACATGCGCAGTGTCTGGCTGTGCTCGCGCAACGATGCCATTGGCAATCTGGCGGTCATGGCCGCGGCGCTGGGCGTGTTCGGTACCGGCACGGCCTGGCCCGATCTGGGCGTGGCCGCGCTGATGGCGGCGCTGGCGCTCCAAGGGGGGCTGCAGGTATGGCGCCAGGCGCACGAGGAACTCAGGGTTCGTCCGCAGCCTTGAACAGATCGGCCAGGCTGGGCTTGGCGCTCGGTGCGGGCGCTGTCCCGGCCAGGTCGACCGGACGCGCATGTGCGTACTCCTCCGCGATGCGATCCTCCCAGAACGTGGTCGGGTTGGGGGCCGCGCACAGGCGGCGGAACACCTCGGCCGGCACCGCCGTGTAGGCCTTGCGCTGGCCGTTGTCCCATTGCAGTTGCAGGAAACCGTTGCCGGCGTCGAAGTCGGCGCGGCGAATGCGGCCGCTGGTGAAGGTCTTGGTTTGCATGGCAAGCAGAAATGAAAATGGCCCCGAAGGGCCATGTTAGATCTTTCGCTGCAGGGTTCAAGCCTTGCGGTTGAGCAGCGCGTACAGCAGGATTGCACCGAAGGTGGCGGTACCGATGCCACCCAGGGCGAAGTCACCGAACTTGAGCGTGAAGTCGCCCGTGCCCAGCACCAGCGTGATGGCGGCCACGATCAGGTTCTTGTTGTCGGAAAAGTCGACCTTGTTCTCGACCCAGATGCGGGCACCGGCAATGGCAATCAGGCCGAACACCACGATCGATACGCCGCCCATCACGGGCAGCGGAATGGCCTGGATCAGCGCGCCGAACTTCGGTGAGAAGCCCAGCACCAGCGCAATGATCGCGGCCACCAGGAACATGGCGGTGGAGTAGACCTTGGTGGCGGCCATCACACCGATGTTCTCGGCATAGGTGGTCACGCCGGTGCCGCCGGCCGAGCCGCTGACCATGGTGGCAATGCCGTCACCCATGAAGGCGCGGCCCATGTACTGGTCCAGGTTCTTGCCGGTCATGGCGGTCACGGCCTTGATGTGGCCCAGGTTCTCTGCCACCAGGATGATGGCCACGGGAGCGATCATCAGCATGGCTTTAGGGTCGAACACCGGTGCGGCGAAGTTCGGCATGCCGAACCAGGCCGCTGCCATGACGCCCGACAGGTCGAAGGGTTTGCCCAGGCCCATGCCGTTGGTGAGGATGGCGTAGACCACCGTGGCAGCAATCAGGCCCACCAGGATGAGCACGCGTTGCACCAGGCCGCTGGTGAACACCGCCACCAGGCCCACGCAGACGAAGGTCACGGCCTGCATCCAGCTGTCGAAGTTGCTGGCGGCCATGTTCTTCACCGGCACGCTGGCCAGGTTCAGGCCGATGACAGCGACCACGGCGCCGGTCACCACCGGGGGCATCATCTTCTCGATCCATTTGGTGCCGATGGCGTGCACCAGCGCGCCTATGGCGGTGTAGACCGCGCCGCAGGCAATGATGCCGCCCAGGGCCACACCGATGTTGGCATTGGCACCCTTGCCCGCATAGGCCGTGGCGCCAATAACCACGCCGATGAAAGCAAAGCTCGAACCCAGGTAGCTGGGCACCTTGCCGCCGGTCATCACGAAGAACAGCAGCGTGCCGATGCCGCTCATGAGGATGGCCAGGTTCGGGTCGAAGCCCATGAGGATGGGGGCCAGCACGGTGGCGCCGAACATGGCGATCACGTGCTGCATGCCCATCACCGTGGTCTGTGGCCAGGGCAGGCGCTCGTCGGGGGCAATCACACCGCCTTGCGCCAGCACGTCGGCGGATTTTTCCTTCCAGTCAAACATTCCCATGGGTTTTCCTTGTAGTCAGGGGGCTGGCAGCGCGGGAGGCGCTTGCGCCCATTTATGAACAAAATCAGTGCCTGGTCCGCATATATGCTGCGCATACAGCTATGCAAAGCATAGCAATCGGCGCGGATCGGCAGGACTCAGGATTTCTGGCTCAGAACCGCCATGGTAATGCGTGACACGCAGGTCAGGTCGCCCGCTTCGTTGCGCATGTCGATCTGCCAGACCTGGGTGGTGCGGCCGATGTGCACGGCGGTGGCACGGCCACTGACCCAGCCCGTGCGCACGCCGCGCAGGTGGTTGGCGTTGATGTCCAGCCCGACGGCGTATTGGTCCATGGGACAGGCGTAATTGGCACCGACCGAACCCAGGGTTTCGGCCAGCACCACCGACACGCCGCCGTGCAGCAGGCCGAAGGGTTGGTGCGTGCGTGCGTCCACGGGGACCCGGCCTTCGATGTAGTCGTCACCAAAGCCAGTGAATTCGATGCCCAAGTGGGCCACGGCGGTGTTGGCGCTGCCGGCGTTGAGTGATTCGAGCGAGATCGGTTTTTGCCAGATGGGCATGCGTGTGGCTCCCCAGAAATGCGAAGGCCCCACTATACAAGCGGGGCCTGCAGGCTGCGTCCCGCGGGTGACGGGGACGCAGTGGTGTGTGCTTGCTCAGTTCACCATGCCCAGCATGCGCGGGAACCACAGGCTCAAACCGGGCCAGTAGGTCACCAGCATCAGGAAGCCCAGCATGGACAGCAGCCACGGCCACACCGCCACGGTGAGTTCGGTGATGCCCATCTTGGTGATGCCCGAGGCCACGTACAGGTTCAGGCCCACCGGCGGGTGGCACATGCCTACTTCCATGTTCACCACCATGATGATGCCGAAGTGCACCGGGTCGATGCCCAGCTTCATGGCCACCGGGAACAGGATGGGCGCGAAGATCAGCACGATGGAGGACGGCTCCATGAAGTTGCCCGCCAGCAGCAGGATCACGTTCACGGCCAGCAGGAAGGTAATGACCCCCAGGCCGTTGCCCAGCATCCAGTCGGCCAGCGCCTGAGGGATGTTCTCGTTGGTCATGATGAAGCTGAACAGCACCGCGTTGGTGATGATGTACAGCAGCATGGCGCTCATGTTGGCCGAGTTCAGCAGCACCTTGGGTACGTCTTTCAGGCCCATGTCCTTGTAGACAAACACCGCCACGAAGAAGGCATAGACAGCGCTCATGGCGGCGGCTTCGGTCGGTGTGAACATGCCAGTGTAGATACCGCCCATGACCACCACGATCAGGAACAGGCCCCAGGCCGAAGCGCGGAACGCGGCCCAACGTTCACCCCAGGTGGCCTTGGGCATGCGCGGATAGTCGAACTTGCGGGCACGCCAGTAGGTCACGCCGCCCAGGGTGGCCGCCAGGGCCAGGCCCGGCACCACACCGGCCATGAACAGCGCGCCCACCGAGGTGTTGGTGGCCACCGAGTACATCACCATCACGATCGACGGCGGGATCAGGATGCCCAGCGCGCCCGAGGTGGTGATGACCCCGGCGCCGAACTTGTTCGGAAACCCGGCCTTGGTCATGGCCGGCAGCAGGATCGAGCCAATGGCCACCACCGTGGCCGGGCTGGAACCCGACACCGCTGCGAACAGGGCGCAGGCCAGCACCCCACCCAGGCCCAGGCCACCGTACCAGTGGCCCACCATGGCAGTGGCAAAGTTGATCATGCGTCGCGCCACGCCGCCGTGGGTGAGGAAGTTGCCGGCCAGGATGAAGAACGGGATCGCCATGATCTCGAACTTCTCGATGCCGGTGAACAGTTTCAGGGCCACCGATTCCAGCGGCACATGGGTAAAGCCGAACAGGAAGGTCAGTACCGTCAGCCCCAGCGAAATGGAGATCGGCATGCCGGTGAGCATCAGCACCAGCAGGATCAGGAAAATGATGGTTGCATTCATTTCTGGTCACCTCCACGCCCGGCGTTGACGTCGGCCGGATGCAGGTTGTCTTTCATGGCGTAGGGGTTGATGTCCTGGGCCACCGGCTCTTCGTCCAGCCCGTCCACATGGCCGTGGTCGTGGTGTGGCAGCTCGCCCGTGCGCATGAAGCCCACCAGCACCTGCAGGAAACGGAAGCACATCAGGCTGGTGCCCAGCGGGATGGCGCTGTAGACGATCCAGGTGGGCCACTCCAGGTCGGGGGTGGTGGGGCCTTCGATGAGGTCATCGATGGGCAGGCCGAAAAACTTGTAGACGCCGTAGTGTGCTCCGTTCTCCCACACGAAGTGCGAGCCCAGGTAGGCCACGATGCCGGTGAACACGGCACCGGCGGCCAGGCCGAAGATGATGAACTTGCCACGGTTGGCGTCGCTCAGGCGGTTGATCAGCACGTCCACGCCCACGTGGATGCCGGTGCGCACCCCGTAGGCGGCACCGAACTTGGCCATCCACACGAACATGATGATGGTCAGTTCCTGGGCCCAGGTCATGTTGATGGTGAGCAGCCAGTCCTGCACGCCAGGAATGGCGAAGCCGGCCGCGTAGCGGTGCAACACGGCAACGAAGACGATGAGCGTGGCGCCGCCCATCAGGAAGGTGATGAACCACTCTTCCAGGTGATCGAGAAACTTCATGGGATGACTCCGGTAGCGTCAAAACGCCACGCAACACCAGGGTAGGTGGGCGTGGCGCTTTTGGCGGTTCAGGCAGTAAGGGGTATCAGAGCTTGGCCGGGTCGAAACCGGTGGCCTTGTAGACTTCCTGGATGGTTTCCTTGCCTACGCGGTCGGCCATCTTGGCGTGCACCGGCACCAGGGCCTTCTTCAGCGCCATGCGCTCTTCCTTGGTGGGAGTGTAGATGGTGGTCTTGCCGCTCTTCTTCACGCCTTCCAGGGCCAGGTCGTTCTCGTCCTGGGCGATCTGGTTGGCGTAGAAGGTGGCCTGCTTCATGGCCTGGGTCAGCTGGTCACGCACGTCGGCGGGCAGACCGTCCCAGAACTTCTTGTTCACGATGACCGCATAACCCAGGTAGCCGTGGTTGGTCAGCGACACGTGCTTCTGCACTTCGTGCATCTTCTGGGTGAACAGGTTGGACGGGGGGTTCTCGGTACCGTCGACCACGCCCGTCTGCAGCGCCTGGTAGGTTTCGCCGAAGGCAATCACCTGCGGAATGCCTCCCAGCGCGCGGATTTCCTCTTCCAGCACCTTGGACGACTGGATGCGGTACTTCAGGCCCTTGTAGTCGGCCACGCTCTTGAGCGGCTTGTTGGCGGAAAACACCTTGAAGCCGTTGTCCCAGTAGGCCAGGCCGGTGATGCCACGGGTTTCCAGCTTCTTGAACAGCTTCTCTCCCACGGCCCCGTTGGTCACCTTGTGCAGGTCGTCACGGTCGTCGAAGATGAAGGGCAGGTCGAACACCTCGAACTCCTTCACACCCAGCGGGCCGAACTTGGCCAGCGAAGGCGCCAGCATCTGCACCGAGCCCATCTGCAGGGCTTCCATTTCTTCCTTGTCCTTGTACAGGGCGCTGTTGGCATAGACCTCGACCTTGACCTTGCCCTTGGTCAGCTCGGCAGCCTTCTTGGCAAAGAACTCGGCAGCGCGGCCCTTGGGGGTGTCCTGCGCCACCACGTGGCTGAACTTGATGACGGTTTGGGCGTTGGCCGCAGCGGCGCCCAGTGCCAGCAAGGCACAGGCAACGACGTGTTTGACGGGGAACTTCATGGCGGTCTCCTTCGGGGTTAAACGATGGGGAGCGACTGTAGACATTCGGTAACCCCAGCGTAACTGTGGCCTTCCACAGCTAGGGTTTACCCCGAGATAGTGCCGTGCAGCTCCTGCATCCAGGGCGCGCCAATGCGTTTTTCGAGCGCGTCGTACACGCTGCGCATGGCCTGGCGCAGCATCTCGCGCTGGGCCACGGTGGGCAGATGGATGCGGGTGGTCCCAGCCAGACGCAGGGCGGCCAGGGCGTCGTCGTTTTCCTGCTGCGCAATGGTGTTGCCCCAGGCCAGGGCTTCCAGCAGCGCCTGCTGCACCAGCTGGCGGTCGGGGCTGGCCAGGCTGGCCCAGAAGTCGCGGTGGGCCACCACGGCGTAGCCCAGGTAGCCGTGCTGCGTGAGACTCAAGTCGGTCTGGACCTCGTGCATGCGCTGGGTCCAGAAGTTGGAAATCGGGTTCTCGGTGCCGTCCACCACGCCCGTGGCCAGGGCGCGGCGGGTTTCGCCGAAGGACAGGTTCACGGGTTGCGCGCCCAGCGCCCGCATCTGCTGGGCGATGACGCGCGAGCTCTGCACGCGCATGCGCAGTCCGGCAAAGTCGGCCGGGGCCAGCAGGGGCTTGTTGCCGCTCATGTGCTTGAAGCCGTTGTCCAGGTAGCCCAGTCCCACCAGACGCTGACGCCCCAGGGCCGAGAGCAGGCGCTGGCCCACCGCGCCTTCGCACACGCGGCGCACCTGGGTGGCGGTGTCGAACACGAAAGGCAGGTCGAACAGTTCGAACTCGGGAAAGCCGATGCGCCCGAACTTGGACAGCGAGGGTGCCAGCATGTCCACCGCGCCCAGCTGCAGGGCCTGCATCTCGTCGGCGTCACCGTACAGGCTGGAGTTGGGGTAGATCGCCACCCGGATACGTCCGCCGCTGCGCTGCTCCGCCAGCTCCTTGAAGCGTTGCAGGGCCAGGCCCTTGGGCGTTTGCTGCGCCACCACGTGCGACAGCCGGATGGTGATGGTGCCCCGGGCCTGGGCTACCGCGCCCAGGCCACCCAGCGCCAGCCCGCCCAGCGCGTGCAGGGCGCGGCGGCGCGGGGGGTTGAATGCACGGGTGCTGGGCATGCTCGCTATTATGCGAGGGCACTTTCCGCACCGCACCCGCCCCACCATGTCGCCCCATTCGCCCCTGGACTTTGCCCTGCTGCAGGACCGCCAAAGCCTCGGGCGTGACCGTGCACGGCGCACCGTGCTCTGGATGATGGGCTTTGCCGTGCTCATCGTGGCGGCGGTCATGGCGCTGCTGTGGTACCTGAACAATTTCGAGACCGAAGAGGAAGAGCGCCGCCGTGGCGCCGACGCCCAGTGGCTGGAACAAAGCGTGCAGTTCCACTTCCGCCGCCTGGAAGACGACCTTCAGGCCCTGGCCCGGCAGGCGGTGCTGGACGGCAGTGCGCACCGCAGCGGCCGTGGCGACGAGGGCACCTCCGGCGGGCTGCTGTGGCGCCAGGCAGACGTGGTGCTGGCCCATGGCTGGATGCCCGAGCCTGCGGGCCCCGAACCGATGGCGTCACTGGCCTTGTGGTCCTATTACCAGAACCTGCACAGCACCAATCCCCAGGCCCTGACCACGTTGCAGGACATTGCGCGCGGTCTGCGCCGCTCTACCTACGCCGGGCCCATGCGCACCGCCGAGGGCCAGGCCACCGACGTGGTGTGGCTGGCCGTGCCCTATTTCGACGGCGGGCGCTACCGCGGCATGTATGTGGCTGCCATCGCCCTGCAAAAAGCGCTCGACGCGCTGGTGCCGGCCTGGTTCCTGCGCAGCCAGACCGTGCGCCTGGTCACCGACGACCTGGACGCCCCGGCCCCCAGCGCACCGCAGCGCTACCGTGCGCTCATGAACCTGCCGGGCACCGACCTCATGGTCGAGGTGGTGCCCCAGGGTGCACAGGCATCGCCCGTGCCGCGGGTTTTCTTCGTCGTGGCCCTGCTGTTCCTGTTGGGCATGCTGGCCAGCCTGGCCGCCTTGCGCCGCGACTTCGTCAAGCGCCTGCAGGTGCAGCAGCGCCTGCAGGCCGAGGTGGCGCTGCGCACCGCCATGGAAAGCTCGGTCACCACCGGCCTGCGGGCCTGGGACCTGCAGGGGCAGGTGCTGTATGTGAACGAGGCTTTCTGCACCATGGTGGGTTACCGCGCGGCCGAGCTGGTGGGCACGCGTGCGCCCTTTCCCTACTGGCCGGTCGAGCTCACCGATGAGTTGCACCTGCTGCACAGCGAGGTAATCACCCAGGGCACGTCCAACCAGGGCATCGAGGTGCAGTTCCAGCACCGCGACGGTCACCGCATCGACGTGCTCATCCACGAGGCGCCTCTCAACGCCGCCGACGGCACCCAGCTGGGCTGGATGAGCTCGGTGGTGGACATCAGCGAGCGCAAGCGCGCCCAGCAGCTGGCGGCGGCCCAGCAGGAAAAGCTCGAAGCCTCGGGGCGCTTGGTGGCGGTGGGCGAAGTGGCCTCCACCCTGGCCCACGAACTCAACCAGCCCCTCGGTGCGCTGTCCAGCTTTGCCAATGGGTTGCTCAACCGCCTGCACAGCGGCAACATCCAGCCCGAGGAAATCGAACCCGTGGTGCAGCGCATGGCGCAACTGGCCGAACGTGCCGGGGGCGTGATCCAGCGGGTGAACGCCTTTGCCCGCAAGCGCGAGCTGCAGCTCCAGCGCGTGGACCTGGGCGCCCTGGCGCGCCGCGTGGTGGCCAGTGCCCAGGAACAGCACAGCGCCCAGGCCAGCCTGCTCAGTCCGGCGGCGCCAGTGTGGGTGCAGGCCGACGCCTTGCTGCTGGAGCATCTGGTGAGCAACCTGTGCTCGAATGCCATGGACTGGTCGCTCAAGGGCCGTAGCCGCGCACGGGTGCAGGTGGAGCTGGTGGTGTCGGCCGACACCGCCGCTCCCAGCGTGGCCCTGCGCGTGGCGGACTCGGGCCCGGGCGTGGCCGAGTCCGACCGCAGCCGCATTTTCAATGCCTTCTACAGCACCAAGGACGGCGGCATGGGCATGGGCCTGGCCATCTGCCGCTCCATTGCCGAGGCGCACCATGGGCGCATTGAGGTCGGGCGCGACGCCACTTTGGGCGGGGCGCTTTTCACCGTACATTTGCCGCTGGCCGATCCCGCCGCAGCCAGCCCCGACAGCCCCACCGAAGCACCGCACCCCGCACCATGAGCAGCCCTGAGCGCGTAGACATCCATATCGTCGACGACGACGCCGACGTGCGCGATGGCCTGGCCTGGCTGTTCGATTCGCGCGGCTACCCGGCCCGCACCTGGGACGGCGGGGAAGCCTTCGTCGCCATGGCCAAGGCGCAGCAAAGCGACTGGGGCCTGGCTGTGGTGCTGCTGGACGTGCGCATGGAGCCGCTGTCAGGCCCCATGGTCTTCGAGCAGCTCCAGGCCCTGGGTTGCCCCTGGCCGGTGCTTTTTCTCACGGGCCATGGTGACGTCGGTACGGCCGTGGGGCTGGTGAAGAGCGGTGCCCATGACTTTCTGGAGAAGCCCTTCCAGGACAACGTGCTGGTGGACCGCATCGAACAGGCCATGCAACTGGTCCGCAGCCAGAGCGCGTCCGAGCGCGAGGCATTGCGCCTGCGCCAGGCCCTGGCCAGCTTGAGCCCGCGCGAGCGCGAAGTGCTCGACGAGCTCATCCGCGGCCACTACAACAAGAACATCGCCGACCACCTGGGCATTACGCCGCGCACCGTGGAGTTCCACCGCGCCAACATCTTCGAGAAGATGGGCGTGGACTCGGCCATCGAACTGGCCCACAAGCTCGGCCAGCTGAAGCCGCTGTCAGGCCAGGAATAAGTGCCAAATTGGCACCTGGCCTGCACATTTGTTGTGTAGTTTGCTACGAAAATTATAGTAATTTGGTTTTCGGCACAAGAGCCAGGTGTGCCTTCAGCGCAGGCTGGCGCATTCCCCTGGGAGCACACACCCCTTGAAGCTGTTGTTGCGCTTGTAACAAGTGTCGCTCTGCAGCATGCAAGCCTTGTAGGCGGCTTCGCCCTGTTGTCGCCGCGCATCCTGCTGCGCTTCCAACAAGTCGGAACGTGCCTTGTCGGAACGCTGGTTGGCCAGCAACTGGTCGTTGGCCTTGGCGGCAAACGGGCTGCTGGGGAAGCGGTCGATGATCTGCTCGTATACCTTGCGTGCACTGTAGGAGTCGCCCTCGCGTTCGTACTTGCCAGCTGCGAGGTACATGGCCTGCGGGTCTTTGCCGTTCATCGCGGCATCAAAGCGGGCCTGTTCCTGCTTGCGGCGTTTTTCGGCGGCCAGCTCAGCTTGTCTCTCGCGCTCTTCTTTGGCCAGGCGCTCCGGCCGCTCCCTTACTTCTTTGGAGGACTTCTCGAATGACTCCCGCGCAGCGTCGAAAAAAGGAGTGGTGGGTACGGAGGTCGTCGATGCATTTGCAGGGGCGGCTGATGCTTTGGCGATGACGCCAACATAGCGTGTTGAATCACTGCCGTCTTCACCTGCAGGGTCCAGCAGAAAGTCGATCTTGGAGCCCTTTGATACGGGTACGTAGATTGAAAATTCTGTGGATTTCTTGGGGTGCTTCCATGAAAGCCAGACAGGTCTGCCATCCACCTGGATAGCACCGTAGACCCCGAACATTTCTTTCCCGTGGTAGCGGAAAAAGTTGCCATAGATGTGCGCAGTTCCGTCGAAGGTACTGACCCAACGTCGGACAACGGTTTGGACACCTCCGGTAGAGTTTGCCCCGTTGGGGTGGCCTCCATGGTCCCAGAGCTGTGTCCAAGGTGGATTGGCGGCTTGTCCTGGAAACCAATTTCCTTCCTCATAACGGCGCATCTCAGTGAATTTGGTCGGGTTATAGGCATCCATACTGCCGTTGGCGTAACCGTAGTGCCACCCTTTCTTGCCTTGGGTACCGGAAAAGTCAGCGAACGAATCGGCGATCACGGCTTCCGAAACGGTTGTAACGGGTATGTTGGTACTCTGAGCCCCACTGGATGGTGATGGGGCGGATTTGAGAGGAGCTTCCGCCACCGGCAAGACGGGTACTGCGGGCAGGACGGGTGCCTGCAGCGCCTCCTTGAACTGCTGGTCATTCGCAAACTCCCCCTCCCACACCGTGCCATTGGCAAAGGTGTAACGGCCCTGGCCGTGCTTCTGGCCGTTGCGCCAGGCACCGGCATAGCGGTCGCCGCTCTTGAAGGTGTAGGTGCCTTGTCCGTGGGGCTGGGCGTTCACCATGTCGCCCACGTAGGTGTCACCATTGGCCCAGGTGAAACTGCCCTTGCCGGTGAGCTGGGTGTTGACCACCGGGCCTTCGTAGCGGTTGCCGTTTTTCCACAGCACGCTGCCGCTGCCGTTCACGGCACCGGTCTTGGCGTCGGTGCTGAAGCTGCCGCGGTAAGTGGTGTCACCGGCCGTAATGGTGGTCTGTGCGTGGATGTCGATGGAGAAGGTGGCCAACACGGCCAGTGCAAGACTGGCAATGTGGTGGCGTGCCGCAATTTTGTTTTTCGCCATGGGATTCCCTGAATGAAACAGCGCTGTTCTGCACGGGCAGGCAGCCCGAAAATTGTACCGAGCGCATACGCCCCACCCTATGGGAAAAAGTCACGCTGGCAGGGATTTATCGCGCGAAGTCCTCCAACGCACCATTTGGCGATGGCAATGCATCCTGTCTGATGCTGCGATGTACTTCGCGCCGTGTGCGGTGTCTTTCATCAGGCCCCAATCACAGGCCAAATTGGCACCTGGCCCGCATACAAATTGCGCAGGTAGCTATCAAATAAAGAGCAATCAGGGAACGATGGTGGTGAAGATGTACACCGCCAGCAGCACCAGGTGGACAGCGCCCTGGAGCACGGTGGTGCGTCCGGTGCCCAGCGACAGGCTGCTGACGAATAGCGAGAGCAGAAGCAGCACCGTGGATTTGGTGTCCAGTCCCAGCGTCAGGGGCCACTGGAACACGACCGAGATCAGCGACACCGCCGGAATGGTGAGTGCGATGCTGGCCAGGGCCGAGCCCAAGGCCAGGTTCAGGCTGGTCTGCAGGCGGTTGGCCCGTGCAGCACGCAGTGCGGCCCAGCCCTCGGGCATGAGCACCACGGCCGCGATGATGATGCCCACCAGTGCCTTGGGCGCGCCAGACTGGCTGACCAGTGTTTCGACCCCCGGCGCCAGGGCCTTGGCCAGCAAGACCACGACCGCCAGGCTCAGCACCAGCCAGATGCCGCTGACCCAGACTTGCCGGGTCGAGGGAGGCTGGGCATGGGCCTGCGGGTCGTCCTGTGCATGCGCTGGCAGGAAGTAGTCGCGGTGACGCACGGTCTGCACCAGCACAAAGGCACCGTAGAGGATAAGCGACACCACGGCCACGAACACCAGCTGGCTGTAGCTGTACACCGGCCCGGGCACGCTGGTGGTGTAGTTGGGCAGCACCAGGGTGAGTACGGAAATGGCGGCCAGCGTGGTGAGTGCGGCGCTTACACCGTGCAGGCGAAAACGCTGTTCGTGGTGCCGACTGGCGCCGAGCAGCAGGCACAGGCCGATCATGCCGTTCAGGATCAGCATGACGGCCGCAAACACCGTGTCGCGCGCCAGGGCCGACGTGGCCGGTCCGCCGCTGAGCATGAGCGAGACGATCAGCGCCACCTCGATCACCGTGATGGCCAGTGCGAGGATCAGGGTGCCGTAGGGTTCGCCGACCTTGTGGGCCACCACCTCGGCATGGTGCACGGCCGTGCCCACACTGAAGGCCAGCGCCAGTGCGCACAGGGCCGCCATCCAGCCGCTTTGCCAACCGGAAGCGTAGGCCAGCAGCAGAGCCCACCCGATCCAGGGTGCGGCGTAGTGCTGGGCGATCTTGAGGGCCGGGTATTTCATGGCGCTTTCAGGGGGCAAGGGAGCATGCACCGACAAGGTTGGTGGACACGAGGATTTCCCTGCAAGCATACGTTGGAAACACGGGGTCACCATGGCGGCGCTGCGATACGCCCAACGGCGGCAAGGTCGAAACTCCCCGTAGGGGGCGACTATGATTCTCGGATGCATGCCAACCTCCTGACCCTGCTGTTGCTGCTGACCGCCGCCGTGCTGATGGTGTCGCTGGCCCGCAAGTTCAGCCTGCCCACCATCCTGGCCTATCTGCTCATCGGCATCACCGTCGGGCCGCACGGTCTGGCGCTGATGCAAGAGTCCGAGGCGGTGTCGGAATTTGCCGAGTTCGGCATCGTGTTCCTGATGTTCTCCATCGGGCTGGAGTTCAGCCTCAAGAAATTGGTAGCCATGCGCCGCCTGGTATTCGGCTTCGGTGCCAGCCAGATGGCGCTGACCGCGCTGGGCACCGGGTTGGTGACATGGTTCGGCTACGGTCAGGGCTGGCGCAGTGGTGTGGCCGTGGGGCTGGCGGTGGCCATGTCGTCCACGGCCATCGTGGCACGCATGCTGTCCGAGCGTTTCGAGCTGCACTCGCGCAGCGGCCGCCAGACCATGGGCGTGCTGCTGTTCCAGGACCTGGCCGTGGTGCCGTGCCTGATCGTGCTGCCCGCGCTGGCTGCACCGGGCGAGAGTCTGCTGTCGGCATTGGCCATTGCTGCAGCCCAGGCCATGGCGGTACTGGCGGTGCTGGTCTGGCTGGGCCAGCGCTACCTGGGGCGCGTCTTTGCGAAGTTTGCCCAGCACCGCTCGGACGAGCTGCTGGTGCTGGTCACCCTGTGGGTGGTGGTCGCGCTGTCCTATGCCACGGCATTGAGCGGCCTGTCCATGGCGCTGGGGGCCTTCGTGGGCGGCATGCTGATTTCGGAAACCATCTACCGCCACCAGGTGGAGGCCGATATCCGGCCGTTCCGCGACATCCTGCTGGGTCTGTTCTTCGTCACCATCGGCATGATGCTGGACCTGCACTTCGTGCTGGCTAACCTGCACAAGCTGGCACTGGCCGTGCTGCTGCTCATCGGTGGCAAGGGCTTGGTCATGCTGCTGGTCACCCGGGCGTTCAAGACCCCCCTGGTCACGGCACTGCGCACGGCGGCCCAGCTGGCGCAGGCCGGGGAGTTCGGTCTGGTGCTGGTGGAGCTGGCCCGCACCCTGCGCCTGATTCCGCAGGACGTGTTCCAGATCACGCTTTCGGCCATGCTTATTTCCATGTTCGTGGCCCCCTTCCTGATCCGCAAGGCCGCCAGCCTGGCCGTGGACCTTGGGCGCAGCGACTGGGCCCATGGCGCCACCATCATCCAGAACGTGGCCGTGCATAGCATGGACCTCAAGGAGCACGTCGTCATCTGCGGCTACGGGCGCACCGGCCAGCGCATTGCCGACCTGCTGCAGCGCGAGTCCATTCCCTTCATCGCGCTCGATGCCGACCCGCAGCGCATCCGTGCGGCCCAGCAGGAGGGCGTGAATGTGGTGTTCGGCAGTGCCGACCGGGCCGAGGTGCTGCAGGCTGCCGGCCTGGGCCGTGCCCGCGCCCTGGTGGTGAGCTACCCCGACATCCATTCCGCCGAGCACGTCATCCGACTGGCCCATGCGCGCCGACCGGGCCTGCCCATCGTGGTGCGCGCCAGCGACGACAAGGACGTGGCCCGGCTCAAGGCCGTGGGGGCCACCGAAGTGATCCCCGAGGTACTCGAAAGCGGCCTGCTGATCGCGGCCGAGACCCTGGTGGCCGTGGGGGTGCCCATGAAGAAGGCCATGGGCCACGTGCGCGCTATTCGCGCCACCCGCTACGCCTCAAGGCGCGGCGACTACGAGCAGCCTGGTTGATGCATTATTGGCACCTGCCCCGCATATGGATTGGACAGCTTGCTATCAATAGTGAAGCAATTCAGGTGCCCGACTGGTTCATCACCACGCCCGGTGCACCGGCCAGCAGGGCCGCGCGCAGGTCGTCCGGCAGTGCCGCCTTGGTGTAGGCCGGGGTGCTGACCAGTACATAGGCCAGCTCGGCCTGGGCCACGGCGGCGCCGCTGGCGGCGTTGAAGAACTCCATCGCCAGCGCGAACGACGTGGTGCCGGTGCGTGCCGTGCGCACGCGCACGCCCAGTACGTCGTCAAAGCGGGCCGGGGCTTTCCAGTCGATGCTGTAGTGCACCACCTGGGTGTCGAGCTGGCGCACCAGCAGTTTCTGGATGCCGCCAAAAATGGCGCGGAAGTATTCAGTGGCCGCCAGGTCGGCGTAGTCGCCATAGCGGGCGTTGAACACCACCAGCTGGGCATCGCATTCGCCGTAGCGCACGCGGGTGAGGAAGGTAAAGGGCGTCGTCATGCTTCAGGCTTTATGGCTGTAGTGGGGTGTGCGTTTTTCCAGAAAGGCGGCAATGCCTTCCTGCGCGTCGGGCGTGAGCGTGGCGCGGGCCATGGTGTCGCAGGCCAGGACATAAGCCTGCGCCTGGGGCAGGTCCACCTGGCGGTAGAACGCCTGCTTGCCCAATGCCTTGGAGTGCTGGCTGCCGCGCGTGGCGCGCTGCACCAGATCGAGCGTGGCGGCTTCCAGTTCGGCGGCGGGCACGGCGTGGTTGATGAGGCCCCACTCAGCCGCCGTGGTCGCGTCGATGGCGTCGCCCGTCATGGCCATTTCCAGTGCCCGCTTGCGACCGATGTTGCGCGCCACCGCCACCAGCGGCGTATGGCAGAACAGCCCGGCCTTTCCGCCGGGAATCGCGAACGACGCGGTATCGGCTGCCACGGCCAGGTCACAGGTGGCCACCAGCTGGCAGCCCGCGGCCGTGGCCAGCGCATGCACACGCGCCACCACCGGCTGCGGCATGGCCTGCACCGTGTCCATCATGGCGGTGCACACGGCAAACAGGGCCTGCGCCTGCTCCAGACTGGCACCGGCCATGTCGCCGAAGTTGTGACCGGCGCTGAACACCGGGCCGTTGGCCGCGAGGATGACACCACGTGCGCTGCTGGCTGCGATGGTTTGCAGTGCGGAGGTCAACTCCTGCATTACGTCCAGCGCCAGGGCGTTGCGTTTTTCGGGGCGGTTCAGGGTGACGGTGGTGATGCCGTCGTCGGTGGTGATGAGCAGGTGGCGGTAGTCCATGCGCACATTGTGGCAGTGCCCGTGCTAGCCAGGCAAACGCTGCACGGTGTTACAAAGCGGCATGGCATCCACACCCGAACCCCTGAATCCGGACCAGGCCCTGCAGCGCTTGGCGGCCTACCTGCAGCGGCCCGGCCGCAGCATCATTGGCCTGATGGGCCCGCCCGGCGCCGGCAAGTCCACGCTGTCGGCACGCATCGTGGCGCACTTCGGCACCCAGGCCCAGGTCGTACCCATGGACGGCTACCACCTTGCCAACTCCGAACTGGAGCGTCTGGACCGGCGCGGCCGCAAGGGTGCGCCCGACACCTTTGACGCCTGGGGCTATGTGGTCCTGCTGCAGCGCCTGCGCCAGCAGGCCGCAGACGAGGTGGTGTATGCCCCCGAGTTCCGGCGCACGCTCAAGGAACCCATTGCCGGCGCCATTCCCATCGCGTCGGATGTACGCCTGCTGATTGCCGAGGGCAACTACCTGGGGCTGGACACGGGTGCCTGGGCCGGTGTGGCACCACTGCTCGACGAGCTCTGGTATGTGGAGGTCGACGATGCCCTGCGCCGCCAGCGCCTCACTGCGCGCCACATACAGTTTGGCCGCACGCCCGAGGACGCAGCGCGCTGGGTCGAAGTTACCGACGAGCCCAACGCCCGCCTCATTGCCGGCACCCGCGCCCGGGCGCAGTGCGTGGTGCGGCTGGACTAAGCGGTCTTGGGGGCTGCCGCGGTCTGACCGCGGTGCCACAGCAGGCCTGCGGCCATGAGCGCCACGGGAATCAGCGAACCCCAGTTCAGCAGGGTCCAGCCGCTGGTGGTGACCAGCGCGCCCGACGCGAAGGAGGTCGTGGCCATGACCGCGAACACCACGAAGTTGATGGCGCCCTGGGCGCGGTCCTTTTCCTCGGGGCGGTAGGCGCCCAAGGAGAGCGTGGTGCTGCCGGTGAACAGGAAGTTCCAGCCCACGCCCAGCAGGAACAGGGCGATGGTGAACTGGTGCAGGTCCTGCCCCGACAGTGCCACCACGA
This sequence comes from Rhodoferax sp., assembly GCA_008015235.1. Classification (GTDB taxonomy): domain Bacteria; phylum Pseudomonadota; class Gammaproteobacteria; order Burkholderiales; family Burkholderiaceae_C; genus Allorhodoferax. The sequence goes on from SSFF01000003.1 coordinate 65,606, forward strand.
TGCAGGCCAGGTTCAGTGCCACACCGGCCCACATCACATTCGCGGTACCGAAGCGCTTGATCAGGTGCCCGGTGAAGAAGCCCGGGGCGAACATGCCGATCACATGCCACTCCAGCACCCAGGCCGCGTCGTCAAAATTGAGTCCGCACTGTTGCATGGCCAGCGGCGTGGCGGCCATCAGCAGGTTCATCACGCCGTAGCTCAGTGCCGCACTGCCGCAGGCCACGATGAACACCGGCTGGCGGGCGATCTCCCACATGGGGCGCCCGGTGGAAGCGCCGGCCTTGGGCGGCTGGTGCGCGGGGAACTGCACCAGGGCCATGAGCAGCATGGCCAGCAGCCCCACCACCGCCAGCACCACGTAGGCCCCGGCAAAGGGCACTTCCAGCAGGCTGCGCGACTTGGCCGCCAGGTTCGGGCCAATGACGGCGCCGATCAAGCCCCCGGCCATCACCAGCGACACCGCCTTTTCGCGCAGCGGCATGTCCACCAGCTCGGCCGCGGCAAAGCGGTACAGCTGGCCGTTGGCGCTGTAGTAGCCGGCAATCACGGTCGCGGCCACCACCACCCAGAACTGCTTCTCCGCCACGCCCCAGGCACCGAGCAGGGCCGACAACACCGCTACAGCCAAGCCAATCTGGAACGAAGTCTTGCGCCCGAAGCGGCTTTGCGTACGCGCCACCAGCCCGGTGCTCAATGCGCCGCCGACCACATAGCCCATGACCGGCAAGGTCGCCATCCAGCCATAGGGCGCCAGGGCGAAACCGACCAGGCCATTGATGGCGATGAAGGTGACGTTGTTGGTGAGGAACAAGCCCTGGCACAGGGCCAGCAGCCAAAGATTGCGGTTCATGGGGTGCTTTGATACGGTGGGGGGTACGCAGGATTATCGGGTTTTCTGCTGGGGATTGTCCGGTGCCGGGGAATTTTCAAAGGAGTTGACATAGGTCAGTGCGTGCCAAAACCACCCCTGCTACCTTCGCCCGCTTTAGTGTTCACGAAGCACACACCATGAATTCCACTACTTTGGAGCGCGAAGCCGCGGCCCCAGCCTCAGCGGCTGCGCCCATGGAGCTGGTCTGCCCGGCCGGCAGCCTGCCCGCTCTCAAAACCGCCATCGACCACGGCGCCGACTGCGTCTACCTCGGCTTTCGCGACGCCACCAACGCGCGCAACTTCGCCGGGCTGAACTTCGACGAAAAAGCCATCGCGCAGGGCATCGAGTACGCGCACAGCCGTGGCCGCAAGGTGCTCGTGGCCCTGAACACCTACCCGCAAGCGGCCAGCCCGCAGCTGTGGCAGGCCGCCATCGACCGCGCAGCCAATGCCAGTGTCGATGCCGTCATCCTGGCCGACCCCGGCCTCATGGCCTACGCCGCCAAGCACCAGCCCCAGCTGCGCCTGCACCTGTCGGTGCAGGGTTCGGCCACCAACTACGAGGCCATCAACTTCTACCACCAGCACTTTGGCATCCAGCGTGCGGTGCTGCCGCGCGTGCTGTCCATCGCCCAGGTGGAGCAGGTGCTGGAAAAGACCCCGGTCGAGATTGAAGTGTTCGGTTTTGGCAGCCTGTGCGTCATGGTCGAAGGCCGCTGCGCCCTGTCCAGCTACGCCACCGGCGAAGCCCCCAACACCAACGGCGTGTGCTCGCCGCCGAAGGCCGTGCGCTGGGTCGAAACCCCGCAGGGCCGCGAGTCGCGCCTTAACGGCGTGCTCATTGACCGCTACGCCCCGGGTGAAAACGCCGGTTACCCCACGCTGTGCAAAGGCCGTTTCGATGTCGGTGACGAGCATGATTACTACGCCATTGAGGAGCCAACCAGCCTCAACACGCTCGAATTGTTGCCAAAACTCATGAAGATGGGCGTCAGCGCCATCAAGATCGAAGGCCGCCAGCGCAGCCCGGCCTACGTGGCCCAGGTCACCAAGGTCTGGCGCGAAGCCATCGACAACTGCCGTGCCAACCCGCACCGCTACTCGGCCAAACCGGCCTGGATGGCCGACCTGGACAAGGTCGGTGAAGGACAGCAGCACACGCTGGGCGCCTACCACCGCAGTTGGAAATGAACACCATGAAACTCTCTCTAGGCCCCCTGCAGTACTACTGGCCACGCCAGACTGTTTTCGACTTCTACCAGGAAGTCGCCAAGATGCCCGTGGACACCGTCTACGTCGGCGAAGCCGTGTGTTCGCGCCGCAAGGAGCTGCGCCTGGCCGACTGGTTGGACGTGGCCCGCATGCTGCGTGACGCGGGCAAGGAAGTGCTGCTGTCCACCATGACGCTGATCGAATCCAGCGCCGACGTGGGCACCCTGCACAAGATCACCGCCAACGGCGAATTTGCGGTCGAAGCCAATGACATGGGCGCCGTGCACTGCCTGGAAGGCAAGGCGCGCTTCGTGGCCGGGCCGCACTGCAACATCTACAACCTGCCCACCCTGCAGTGGCTGGCCCCCCTGGGCCTGGACCGCTGGGTGATTCCGCTGGAAATGGGTGCGGCCGACCTGGCCATCCTGCAAGCCGGCCGCCCCCTGGGCGTGCAGACCGAAGTGTTTGCCTACGGCCGCATGCCGCTGGCGTTCTCCGCCCGCTGCTTCACTGCCCGCCACAACAACCTGCCCAAGGACGACTGCCAGTTCCTGTGCATCGACCACCCCGACGGCCTGCTGCTGCGCACCCGCGAAAACGAAGGTTTCCTGGTGCTCAACGGCATCCAGACACAGTCGGCCAAGGTCTACAACCTGCTGCCCGACGTGGCCCAACTGCGCGCTCTGGGTGTGGACGTGCTGCGCATCAGCCCGCAGTCTGCGCACACCGGCGAGATCGTGGCGCTGTTTCGCGGCGTGGTGGACGGCAAGCTGTCGGCGGCAGATGCCAACGCACAGCTGCAGCCGCTGATGCCCGCGCAAGGTTGCAACGGCTACTGGCACGGCAAGCCGGGCCTGGAAACCTGGAAGGCCGACGCCCAGGGCACATTGCAACAGGTGCTTGAAGCTGCCTGAGATTCAAAGGACTACGACAATGCAAGCCTCCCCCATGCTCCTGCCCAAGCCCGTGGGCGACGTGTTCTCGCGCCTGCCGGCCTACCCTGGCTCGCTCCTGTTCGTCACGGCCCTGAACCTGGCTTTGGCCAAGCAGTTGGGCGACGACGTGGGCGACATGCTCAAGGGAAAGAGTCTTCGCCTGTGTGTCACCGATGCACGCGTGGCTTTCGACTTTGCCTGGATCAATGGCCGCTTCGTCGCACGCCAGCCCAGCCGCCCCGACGCGGCGCCCGACCTCACCATCAGCGCCAGTGCCCACGACTTCGTGCTGCTGGCCCAGCGCAAGGAAGACCCGGACACCTTGTTCTTCAGCCGTCGCCTGGCCATGGAAGGCGACACCGAGCTGGGCCTGATGGTGAAGAACACCATCGACGCCATCGAGCTGCCGGTGTTCGACCCGCAGCAGTTTGCGCCGGTCAAGGTGCTGGGCCGCTTGCGCGAGCGCCTGCTGTCCACCGCCGTCATGGCGCGCAAGCACCACTAAAGCCTGTGCCTCCATGAGCACCGCCGCACTGCCCTTGGTGTACTCCTGCTCCGGCTGTTCCAGCGCGGCGCAGCTTGCCAACCACCTGGCGGTGCAGCTCGACCGCAGTGGCGACGCCGAAATGTCCTGCATAGCGGGCGTGGGGGGCGATGTGCCGCACTTGCTCAAGCCCGCCAAATCCGGTCGCCCCATCATTGCTCTGGACGGTTGCCCGCTGGTCTGTGTGCAAAGCTGTCTGGCGCGCCACGGGCTGGTGCCCAGCCGCCACTACCAGCTGCACCACTACGGCGTGAAGAAGCGCAACCACGCCGACTTCGAACCGGCCCAGGCGCAAGAGCTGCTGGCCATGGTGCAGGCCGACCTGCGTGCCGCCGTTCCCCAGCACGCGCAGGCCGCCGAATGAATACAGAGCCGCGCCGCATCATCGTCGCCATCTCGGGCGCCAGCGGCGCCGTGTACGGTGTGCGCCTGCTGCAGATGCTGCGTGAAATCCCTGGCGTACAAACCCACCTCACTGTATCTGCGGCGGGCTACCTGAACCTGCGCCAGGAACTGGACATGGGCCCGGACGAACTGCACCCGCTCGCCGACGTGGTCTACCCCGTGGCCGACGTGGGCGCGGCCATCGCCAGCGGCTCGTTCCGTGCGGACGGCATGGTGGTGGCGCCCTGCTCCATGCGCACCCTGGGCAGCGTGGCCCATGCGCTCAGCGACAACCTCATTGCCCGCGCGGCCGACGTCATGCTCAAGGAGCGCCGCCGCCTCATCCTCATGGTGCGCGAAACTCCGCTGCACCTGGCCCACCTGCGCAACATGACCGCCGCCACCGAGATGGGCGCCATCGTGTTCCCGCCCGTGCCCGCCTTCTACCAGCGCCCCACCAGCATTGATGAGATGGTGACGCACAGCGTGAGCCGCGTCATCGACCTGCTGGACCTGCCCCAGCCCGACGCCCCGCGCTGGCAGGGTCTGCCTTCCAAAGACTGAACTCACCCCATGGCCTACCAGGATTTGCGCGACTTCATGGCCCAGCTCGAAGCCCAGGGCGAACTGCGCCGCGTGGCCGCCCCGGTGTCGCCCTACCTGGAAATGACCGCACTGTGCGACCGCACCCTGCGCGCGGCCGGCCCGGCCCTGCTGTTTGAAAACCCAACCGGGCACAGCATGTCGGTGCTGGGCAACCTGTTTGGCACACCGAAGCGCGTGGCCATGGGCATGGGCGTAAATGACACGCGCGACCTGCGCCAGTTCGGCCAGGTGCTGGCCGCGCTCAAGGAGCCCGAGGCACCCAAGGGCTTCAAGGACATTGTGGGCCTGTCCAGCCTGGTCAAGACCCTGTGGAACATGGCGCCCAAGGTACAGCGCAGCGCTCCCTGCCAGGAAGTGGTGTGGGAAGGCGACGACGTGGATTTGGCGAGGTTGCCCATCCAGCACTGCTGGCCCGGCGACGTGGCCCCGCTCATTACCTGGGGCCTGGTCATTACCCGCGGCCCGCACAAGACGCGCCAGAACCTGGGCATCTACCGCCAGCAGGTGCTTTCGCGCAACCAGGTCATCATGCGCTGGCTGCCGCACCGTGGTGGCGCGCTGGATTTTCGTGAACACACGCTGCGCCTCCCCGGCCAGCCCTACCCCGTGTGCGTGGCCCTGGGGGCCGACCCGGCCACCATCCTGGGCGCCGTGACCCCCGTGCCCGACAGCCTGTCGGAATACCAGTTTGCCGGGCTCCTGCGCGGCAGCCGCACCGAGGTGGTGAAGGCCCTGGGCTGCGACCTGCAGGTGCCGGCCAGCGCCGAGATCGTGCTCGAAGGCCACATCTACCCCGACGCCCGCCACCCCAGCGGCTTTGCCCACGCGCTGGAAGGCCCCTATGGCGACCACACCGGCTACTACAACGAGCAGGCCGAGTTCCCGGTGTTCACCATCGACCGCATCACGCAAAAACGCGCGCCCATCTACCACTCCACCTACACCGGCAAGCCGCCCGACGAGCCCGCCATGCTGGGCGTGGCCATGAACGAGCTGTTTGTGCCGCTGCTGCAGCGCCAGTACCCCGAGGTACTGGACTTTTACCTGCCGCCCGAAGGTTGCAGCTACCGCATGGCGGTGGTCAGCATCAAGAAGGCCTACCCCGGCCACGCGCGGCGCATCATGTTTGGCGTGTGGAGCTTCCTGCGCCAGTTCATGTACACCAAGTTCATCGTGGTGGTGGACGAAGACGTGGACGTGCGCGACTGGAAAGACGTCATCTGGGCCATCACCACCCGCATGGACCCCACACGCGACACCCTGCTGGTGGACAGCACCCCCATCGACTACCTGGACTTCGCCTCGCCCGTGAGCGGCCTGGGCAGCAAGATGGGCCTGGACGCCACCAACAAGTGGCCGGGCGAAACCCAGCGCGAGTGGGGTCGCACCATCAGCATGGCGCCGGACGTGACGGCGCGCATGGATGCGCTCTGGGAAAGCCTGGGATTGCAAGCCAAATAGGACGTTTCCCGGCATATAGATTGACGATGTAGCTACCAAAAAAGTAGCGTTTGAAGGGGTGTGAGAGGAAGCGTTGTTGGAAAAGAAGAAGCGCATGTGGCAATCCACGGCGCGGTGGGCGCGGCATGTGCTGCGCCCACCCAGAAAAATTCGACCCTAGTCTCACGGGTGACTGCGCGCAGTCCCGGCGTCCCGTTCTCTTCAGTAGACTGGCTTTTTGACGCTTGCCCAAAATGGGCGGTCTACGGCATCAACAGATACTGAGGAGCCCCCACCATGCCCACCCCCAAAGAATTTGACATCGTTGTCCACGGTGCCACCGGCTTCACCGGCCGCCTGGTCGTGGAATACCTCATGGCCCGTTACCCCAATGGCGGCAACGACGCTGGCCTGCGCTGGGCCATGGGCGGGCGCAGTGCGGACAAGCTGGCGGCGGTGCGCGACGAAATCGGCGCCCCGGCGGACACGCCGCTGGTGGTGACGGACGCTGCGGATGCGGCCAGCCTGCGTGCGCTCACTGCCCGCACCCGCCTGGTGCTGACCACCGTGGGTCCGTACCAGCTCTACGGCAGCGACCTGGTGGCGGCCTGCGCCGCCACGGGCACGGACTATGTGGACCTGTGCGGCGAGCCGGTGTGGATGCGCAAGATGATCGACGCGCACGAGGCCGCCGCCAAGGCCAGCGGCGCGCGCATCGTGTTCTCGTGCGGGTTTGACTCCATTCCGTTTGACCTAGGCGTGCTGATGCTGCAGAACGAGATGAAGTCGCGCCACGGTAGCACCGCCAGCCGGGTACGCGGGCGCGTGCGCAAGATGAAGGGCACGTTCTCGGGCGGTACCGCGGCTAGCCTGAAGGCCACGCTGCACTCGGCCGCGCAGCACCCGGAAGAAATGGGCCTGCTGCGCAACGCGTTTTCGCTCACCCCCGGCTTCACCGGCCCAGCCCAGCCCTCGGGCAACAAGCCGATGCTGGACGAAGCCATTGGCGCCTGGGTGGGGCCGTTCGTCATGGCGGCCATCAACACGCGCAACGTGCACCGCTCCAACTTCCTGCTGGGCCACGCCTTTGGCGCCGACCTGGTGTACGACGAGATGATGATTACCGGCACGGGTGAAAAGGGCGAAGCGCGCGCCCTGGCCCTGGCCAATGACCGCTCGCTGGGTTCGGACGACGGCCCCAAGCTCGGCGAAGGCCCCAGCAAGGCCGAGCGCGATGCTGGCTTCTTCGACGTGCTGTTCCTGGGCCACGATGCGGCCGGCCACACCGTACAGGTGGGCGTCACGGGTGACCGCGACCCGGGCTACGGCTCCACCTCCAAGATGATTTCCGAGGCCGCCGTGTGCCTGCTGCGCGACGCACCCGGCACCGCGGGCGGCATCTGGACACCGGCCGCGGCCATGGGCACGCCGCTCATCAAGCGCCTGGTGGCCAACGCCGGGCTGACCTTCACGGTGGAGGCCTGAGCGGCTCTTTAGGTGCTGAGTCTGTACTGTGTTGCTATGCATTTAATAGCTGACTGCTTAATGTATACGCGGGCTGAACCCTAATTTCATGGGGAATTAGGGGGTGTGGCTACACTGCACCCGATGAAACTGCAGCGTCTGTTCCAACCCCGCAATCCCCTGTTCTGGATATTCCTGGTGCTCAACGCACTGTCCACCGTGCTGGGCTGGCTCACCCACACCTACGCGCTGCCCGCTTGGCTGGCCGTAGTGGTTGTGGTGTTTGCCGTGGGCAATGCCGTGCTGGGCATGCGCATTGCCTGGCGGCTAGTGCACTCCTGAACGCGGCACGCGCCGCCCGAGCTGGCCTCAGGCGCTTTGTAGCCGGTAGACCGTGCGCTTGCCGAACAGCGTGCCGGTGTCGGTGAAGGGCAAGCCCGGCACGGCGGCGTACAGGCTGTCCGTCACCCATACCTCGCCGCCCTTGGCCGTGTCTTCGCCCAGCTTGGAGGCGGCGTTCACCTCGGCGCCCCACACGTCCGCATCGTCAATGCACAGCACGGTGCCGTAGCCCAGCCCGATGCAGACCTCGATACGGTCTTCCGGTCCGCGGCCTGGGTCGTTGGCCGTGCGCGTGGCCTGCACCATGGCGTGGGCACAGGCCACGGCCTGCGCGGGTTCGTCAAACAGCACCAGCAGCGAGTCGCCTTCGTGCTTCAGGCAGCGCCCGCGGTGCTGTGCAATCAGCGGCTGGAACAGCGCTTCGGATTCCTGGATGAGCTGCAGGAAGTGCACGATGCCAAAGGCCTCGACCACGCGCGAAAAGCCCACCAGGTCGGTGAACATGACGGCCTGGGTGCGGCCAAAGCGGGCAAAGATTTCAGCGTCGATGGTGGCGGAGTCGGCACCCGCCTGGCGGCGGCGTGCCAGCAGGCTGGCGAGTTCGGTGGCGTCGGTCATGTCCGGCATTCTTGCACCGTGGCCCGCGGGGCTCAAGCTGCCACTTGGGCGTCCAGCACCGCCCGGGTGGCGGCATCGGCGGCAAACACGTGCTCCACGCGCAGCGAGGCCAGCGTGATGTCCTGCGGCGTGCCGAAGGTGGAAAACATGCTGAAGAACGCCAGTTCACCGTGGGGCGTGGCGAAGCGGGTGGTCAGCACCGGGGCCATCTGGCGCGGCCAGGGAGTCAATGCACGCTTGCCCAGGCGCGCTTCCAGCTGCAGGGCAAACTGCTCCACGCGCGGCTGCAGTTCGGGCACCACGCTGGCGTCGTCGCGCAGGTGGGCCAGCAGGGCCGGAGCCACTTCGTCCAGGTTGGTGATGTGGCGCGTCATGCCCTCGGGGTGCAGCATGGCGTCGAGCATGTTGATGGGCTGGCCCGGCGGGAGTTCGGCCAACCAGGGCATGAGGGTGGTGGCCAGCCACTGCGCGCCACGGTTCATCTGCAGCACGTTCCATGCGGCGTCCATCACCATGGCGGGCAGGGGGTCGTGGGCGTCGAGCAATCGGCCCAGGGCCTCGCGCGCCGGGGCCAGCACGGCGGCGCCGAGTTCGCTGCCGCTGTACACCGGGGCGAAACCTGCCTGCTGCAGCGCCACGTTGCGCAGCGCCAGTGGGGCCTGCAATTCATGCAGCCAGGCCAGCAGCAGCTCGCGGCTGGGTTGCGCGCGCCCGCTTTCCACGAAGCTCACGTGGCGCTGGCTCACGCCCATGCGCAGTGCCAGCTCCAGCTGGCTGATGCGCCGGGTCTTGCGCGCCCGTTGCAGGGTTTCGCGCAGGCTGGTGGAGTTGGCGGTGGGCATGGCGCGATTGAATCACAGCCGTTTGCCACGGCAATTACCTGCCACGTAATTGCGTCGATTCAGCGCCCTTTGCACACTGCTCCCACCGCAGTGCACGGTGCGCCGCGGTGCAGAAAGGAAAACCCATGAACAAGCCTGTCCTTGCCTTCGTCCTCGTCGCCTTCGGCGCGCTCACTGCCTACACCTGGCTGCACTACGGCGGCCTGCTGGAGTGGCTGGCTTTCTACACCCGCGACCCCGCCAGTTGGCAGATCTTTGCCGACCTGGTCATCACCATGGCCCTGTTGCTCGTGTTCATCCGCCGCGATGCCCAGGCCGCAGGCCGCGCGTTCTGGCCGTGGGCGGCGTTCTGCCTGGCTGTGGGCTCCTTCGGTCCCCTGCTGTACTTCCTTACCGCCCGCAAGCCAGCGGCCTAGCTGTGGCGGATGGCCGCCACGTTGCGGTTCATGCCGTGGCGCACCACATGGACATACAGCCAACGCTTGGAGCCGCGCAGGTTGGTGCCGTGGGCGGCGTAGAAGTCGTCGGGGGCGTCGAACACACCGTAGTCGTGGTTGATGCCGTCCTTCTGGATGTAGGTGTCGGTGCCGCACCAGTCCACTGCGGGACGCTGCAGGTCGGGCGTGGCGGCGCCGAAGCCGCAGAAAGGACCGCTGTGCTGGGCAAAGCGGCGTTGCAGTGCCTGCAGGTAGGGCTGGTCCAGGATGAAGCCTTCCAGGTTGACCCAGCGCCCCTCCCACCACACTTCCACCCAGCTGTGGATGATGCTCTGGGGCGCCAGCCAGTAGGCCAGGCCGGTAATGGCGCCGCGTTGCAGGCGTTTGTCGATGGTGAAGCCGTGGAAGCGGCAGGGAATGTCCAAGGCCCGCAGCAGCGCCATGAGCAGGGTGCCCTTGGTGTTGCATTGGCCGTAGCCGTCGGCCAGCACCTGCGAGGCCGGCAAGTCGTCGCCCGCGTTGTAGCCGAAGGCCACTTCGTCGCGTACGAACCGGTAGGCCGCGCCGATGCGGTCATAGGTCGAAAGTTCCGTCCAACCGCGCGCCGCCAGCAGGGACTGGATGCGGGGGTGTTGGTAGTCGAGCAAGGGGGTGGGGGCGGTATGGACGGTGGTGTTTTTCATGGTCGGTTCTTCATGGAGTGGATGCAGGGTTGCCATTGAAAACCCTGGAGCCACTACAGAGTCAAGCGGTGCATGCGGCTTTACAAATGGGGCACCGCCACCGACACTGCATGCAACCTACCTCCACCGACACCATGCTTGCCTACAGCCCCAGTGCCACCGCCCGCTACGTGGCCCAGAGCCGCGCAGCCCACCAGCTGTGGGATTCCCCCCTGGTGCTGGACGACCCGGTGGCCCTGCGCCTGGTGGGCGAGCAGGCGCGGGCCGACCTCGCGCGCGGGGGCCTGGAAAAGTACTCGCTGCTGGCGCGCAGCTTGCGCTCCTTTGTGGTGGCGCGCAGCCGTTTTGCCGAAGACCAGCTGGCGGCTTCGCTGGCGCGCGGTGTGCGCCAGTACGTCATCCTTGGCGCCGGCATGGACAGCTTTGCCTACCGCAACCCGCATTCCGCCAGCGGGCTGCGCGTGTGGGAGGTGGACCACCCCAACACCCAGGCCTACAAGCGCGCGCAGCTGGCCGAGGGCGGTGTGGCGGTGCCCCAGGGCACCACCTATGTGCCCATCGATTTCCAGCGCCAGTCGCTGGCCGAGCAGCTGCAGACGCACGGCTGGGATCCGCAGGTGCCGAGCTTCTTTTCCTGGCTGGGCGTGAGCATGTACCTGGAGCCGGCCACGGTGCTCGACACCTTGCGCTGGGTGGCCACGGCCACGCCTGCGGGCTCCGGCATTGCCATGGACTATGTGCCACCCATTGCCCAGCAGCCCTGGGCGGTGCAGGCCGTGCTGCGCATGCTGGCCATGGCGGTGGCGATGCAGGGCGAGCCCTGGCGCGGCTACTTTGATCCCCAGGCCTTGGGGCAGGCCCTGCGCGGCATGGGTTTTCACACGGTGATCGACTGGGACAGTGATACGGTCAACCGGCACTTCTTCCGAAAGCGCAGCGACGGCTTGGGCATGGGCGGCGGTGGCCACCTGCTGTGCGCCATTCTTTAAGCAGATTTACCCCGCCTTGCGAAAGGTCAGGTTCACGCGCCGACGGCCCAGCAGCGGGTGCTGGCCATCGGCCAGCGGCAGCACGCCGTGGAAAGCCAGACGCGAAGGGCCACCCCACACCAGCACGTCGCCGTGCGCCAGGCGCAGGCGCTGCGTGGGCGCCTTGCGCTGCAGGCCGCCGAACTGGAACACACAGGGCAGGCCCAGCGACACCGAGACGATGGGCGCGCGCAGGTCGCGTTCGTCCTTGTCCTGGTGCAGCGACATCTTGGCGCCGGGCACGTATTCGTTGATGAGGCAGGCGTCCGCTTCAAAGCCGGGGTAGCCCGCTTGCGCTGCCGCGTCGTGCGCCAGCGCCGCAAAGCACGCGGGCATGGCCGGCCAGGGCAGGGTCGTGTGCGGGCTGTGGGTGGTGTAGCGGTAGCCGTGCCGGTCCGACACCCAGCCCAGGCGCCCGCAGCTGGTGGTTTGCACCGACATGGTGAAGCCCCCGGGTGTCTGCAGGTGCTGGGGTGGCTCGGCCTGGGTGATTTCGTCCAAAGCCTGGAGCAGGGCCGCCACCGCATCGCGCGCAAAGCCGCGCAGCAGCACGGCACCGGGGGCAATGGCGGTGCACGCTTCATCGGGTGCCGGGGGCAGATCGTCAAACAGGTCCATGGCCGCAATGGTAGGTCTATCGCGTCGCAGACGACTCGGGCGCTGGGGCTGCGGTGTGCGGGTATTGCAGCTTGCCCGGGTCTGCGATTCGGGGCATCATGGTTTCGGTGGGTGCGAGGTGCTGCGTGTCGGTTTCACCGCAGCCCGCACAGAATCAAAGAAATGTTGTTGGACGGATTAGCCTATGCGCGTTAGTCGTGTGTTGTCCTGCCTGGTGCTTCTGCTGTCGCCCATGGTGTGGGCCTGCAGCCTGAATATTGCCTACAGCGATGTGGCGTCGCCGCCCCATCTGATGGGTGATGGACCGGCGATCCCGGAGCCTCCGGGCATTGCAGTGGAACTGGTGCAGCATGCGGCCGATGCCCTGCGCTGCAGCGTGAAATGGCAGCGCCTACCCAACCGCCGCGTTCAGCGCGACATGGAGATGGGGCTGCTGGACGCGATGCTCATGTTCTCGTACAACGAAGAGCGCGCGGCCTATGCGGTGTACCCCATGAAGGACGGCAAGCCCGATGGTCGTCTGCGCCTGGCCGAACTGCGCTACCACGTGTACGTGGCCGACAGCAGCCCACTGGTCTGGAATGGCAAGCAGTTCGAGCCGTTGCCTGCCACCGTGGGCGTGAATTCAGGCTATTCGATCCTGGCCGACCTGAAGAAGATGGGCCTGGTGGTCGAAGAATCCCGCAGCACCGAACAGAACTTCCAGAAACTGCGTCTGGGCCGCATCGACGCTTATGTGATGCAGGACGCTCCGGCCGACCTGGTCCTGGAGACCATGAACATCCGCGGCGTGCACAAGCTGCCGGTCCCGCTTTCCGCCAAGGACTACTTCCTGCCCTTTTCCAAGGCGTTCTACAAAACTTCCCCGGAGGTGGCCGAGCGCATGTGGGAGGAGATTGGCAAAGCCAGTCGCAGCCACCTCAAGGAACTGACCAAGAAGTACAGCGACGCCCACTGAGCGCAGACCTGTACGGGGCCTGCGTGCGGGTCATGCTGCACAGGCGACAGGCGTTTGGCCGCCTTCCACTACCATCGGCAGCGCGCCCACGGTGGGCCCAATCAACAAGGAAGACAAACGCATGTTCAGCCACGTCATGGTCGGGGTCAAAGACCTCGAAACCTCGAAGAAGTTCTACGACGCCATCCTCGGCACCCTGGGCATCAAGCCCGGAAGCCCCGACAAGAAGCGCTACTTCTGGCGCAGCCCCACGGGCGTGTTCGGCATCACCATCCCGATCAACGGCGAACCCTGCACCCATGGCAACGGCGCCACCATCGGCTTTGCCGCCGCCACCACCGAGTTGGCCGATGCCTGGCATGCTGCCGGCCTGGCCAACGGTGGTGTGGCCTGCGAAGACCCCCCGGGCTGGCGCGGCGAAGGCCCAGGTCGCCTGTACCTGGCCTACCTGCGCGACCCCGACGGCAACAAGATCTGCGCCCTGCACCGTCCGCCGAAGGTCTAAGTACTATAAAAATAAGAGCTAACTGCGCAGGTTCTGTGCGGGGCAGTTGGCAATTTGGCCATTGAAGCGCAGGCTTCAGTCCAGCATCTCGATCCGCAACACGCTCGCAAATCCCAGCACCGTGGGCCAGGCCTGCAGCGTCTCCAGCGCCGCGTGCAGGTTGCCAAGGCACAGCGGCGCAGTGCGCAGCACCAGGCAGTGCAGTGCGGCATCACCGGGGTGCTCGAACAGCTGCATGTGCTCCACGCACACGCCGTCCTGCGCCAGCTGCTGCAGCACGCGCGGCACGGTGGTGTCGGCGCGCTCCAGGTCCAGGCGCAGGTAGAAGGCGCTTGATGTTTCGTCGCTGCTGCGCACCGGCAGCGCTGCCAGTGCGCTGGGCTGGAATGCCAGTGCCGGCACGCGCTGGGTCGGGGCCACGCACTGGCTGCGGGCCAGGTCCACCAGGTCGGCCACCACGGCGGAGCCGGTCTGTTCGGCCCCGGCGCCGGCCCCGTAGTAGAGCGTGGTGCCGGCGGCATCGCTTTTCACCATCACCGCGTTCATGCTGCCATGCACCTGGGCCAGCAAGTGGTTGTGGGGCAGCAGCGTGGGGTGCACGCGCAGCTCCAGTGCCGGGCCGCAGCGTTTGGCAATGCCCAGCAGCTTGACGCTGTAGCCCAGCTGGCGCGCAAATTCCACGTCGAGTGCGTCCAGCTTGTCGATGCCTTGCACCTGCACCTGCGCAAACAGGGGTGGTGTGCCGAAGGCATTGGCCGCCAGCAGGCTGAGCTTGTGGGCGGCGTCGCCCCCCTGCACGTCCAGCGCCGGGTCGGCCTCGGCATAGCCCAGGGCCTGGGCCTGCGCCAGCGCATCGGCAAAGCTGAGGCCCTCATCGCGCATGGCGCTGAGGATGAAGTTGCTGGTGCCGTTGATGATGCCGGCCACCCATTCGATGCGGTTGGCGCTCAGGCCCTCGCGCAGCGCCTTGATGATGGGAATGCTCACCGCCACCGCGCCCTCGTAGGCCACCACCACGCCGTGCGCCTGCGCCGCGGCAAAGATTTCCGTGCCGTGTTCGGCCAGAAGGGCCTTGTTGGCCGTGACCACGTGCTTGCCGTGGGCAATGGCCTGCAGCACCAGGCTGCGCGCGGTGCCGGTGCCGCCTATGGTTTCCACCACCACGTCGATGTCCGGGGCCTGCACCACGGACAGCGCGTCGTCGCTGAGCTGTATGCCGTGGCCGACGGCTTCGCCCAGCACGCTGCGGGCCCGTGCCAGATTGCGCACAGCCACGCGGCGCACTTCAATGCGGCGCCCGGCGCGGGCGGCAATGAGCGCGGCATTGCGCTGCAGCACCGCATAGGTGCCGCCACCGACGGTGCCGAGGCCGAGCAGGCCTACGCGCAGGGGCGCTGCCAGCTGCGGGTTCGCGCCGCCGTATTGGCTGGCATGAAGGGGGTCTTGGTACATGGTGTTCTCCGATTCAGTGGAGTCTGCCGGGGGCCTGGGCCTGGCAGCTACTGGGGAGAAATCACCTGGTGGCCGCCGGACGGGCCACCTGCACGACTCAGGTGGCCGTGGGGGTAATAATGGTCATCATGCCGCACACCGGTGCCTGCGCGGTAGCGCAGTGGAAGCCGGGAGTGAAGTGGTACAGCATGTCTGTGAGCATACCACCAAACCTGCTCCGCGCGGAGCAACGGAAATCGGGCCTGCGACAATAGGCCTTTCTCCACCTGGCATGCGCCACTTCTGCCCATGAGCATCGACAAATACAAAGCCGCCAACGAGGCCCGCGAAGCCGCGCTGTGCGAACCCTGCCGGGGCATCCAGCGCAACTGGCGCAAGGCACCGGGCCACGCCGAACTGATCCCGCGCCAGAACTGGAAGGAAGCGCGCGACGGCCGCAGCGTCACCATCACCCGCTACCGGTGCGACCGCTGCGGCAGCGTCTGGGACTACGAAAACGACAAGGGCAACCAGCACGCAGGCTGGTCGCTGCCGCGTTCATGAGCGCTGCACCTGGCGCGCGTGCCGGTGCCGCCTCGGTGGCCGAGGGCGTGTTTGACGAAGCCTACTACGAGCGCTTCTACTTCAACCAGAAGACCCGCGTGGTCGACCGCGCGCACAGCGACCGCCTGGGCGCCTTCGTGTGCAGCTATGTGCGCCACCTGCGCGTGCCAGTGGCGCGCGTGCTGGACGTGGGCTGCGGCATCGGCCTGTGGCAGGACCAGATAGCCAAGCACTTTCCGCACGCCCGCTACAAGGGTGTGGAGTTCAGCGACTACCTGTGCCAGCGCTTCGGCTGGGAGCGCGGCTCGGTGGTGGACTACCGCGCGGTGCAGCCTTTCGACCTGGTGATCTGCCAGGGCGTGCTGCCCTACCTGAATGCGGCCGACCTGAAGAAGGCCCTGCACAACCTGGCGGTGCTGTGCCGCGGTGCCCTCTATGTGGAGGCGGTCACGATGGAGGACTTTGCCAACGACGTGGTGGACGAAAAGCTGACCGACCCGCGCCAGTTCCGGCACCCGGCGCAGGCCTACCGCGACGGCCTCTCGCCCCATTTCACCGAAATGGGCGGTGGCCTGTGGCTCAGCCACGAGGCCGAGCTGCCGGTGTTCGCGCTCGAGCGCGCAGCGCCCGCCCCGTCCCGATGAGTGCGTCGGAGTCCCCCGCACAGCACGCGGTGGCGCGCCTGCGCGCCGAGCGCCTGGCGCGGGCCTTGAAACCCTTTGTGGCGCGCGGCTCCAAGTCGGAACGTTGCCCGCACTGCCGCGTGCCCGCCACGCACTGCCTGTGCGCACACCGCGTGCAGGTCTCCACCCCGAGCCGCGCCGGGGTCTGCCTGCTGATGGCCGACATCGAGCCGCTCAAGCCCACCAACACCGGCTGGCTGATTGCCGACGTGGTGCCCGACACCTTTGCCTTCGGCTGGGCGCGCACCGAGGTTGACCCGGCGCTGCTGGCCCTGCTGGCCGACCCGCAGTGGCAGCCCTATGTGGTGTTCCCGGGCGAGTACGCAGCGCCCGAGCGCGTGGTTTCAGAGGTGGGCGCCGCGGATTCGGGCAAGCGCCCGCTGTATGTCCTGCTGGACGCGACCTGGAGCGAGGCGCGCAAGATGTTCCGCAAGAGCCCCTACCTGGACCGCTTGCCGGTGCTGAGCCTGCAAAGCGAGCAGATTTCGCGCTACCGCCTGCGCCGTTCCAAGCGCGACGACCATTTCTGCACCGCCGAGGTGGCGGCGCTGTGCCTGGAGCTGGGCGGCGACACCCGTGCGGCGGCGGTGCTCGACGCCTACTTCGACGTCTTCAGCCAGCACTACCTGCAGGCCCGCCGCCTGGTGCCATTGGCGCCGGGGGCTGATGTGCACCAGCGCTTGGCGCAGGCCTTGGGGTTGCCTCCAGCCTGAGACGCTGCAATCGCCACAGACCTTGAGTTGGGTCAAGAAACCGGGGGCGCTTGCTTGTACCAATACGGGCTTGGCGATGCGGTTCCCGACGCGCCTGCGATGCGGGCGGGTACCGAACTTCAAAGGGGAAAGATGACGGCGACAAGGCATGGGCCTCCAGGGGAGGGCTGCGGTGCAGGGGATGGCGGGGCGCTTGCCCCGCCGGTGCAGAAATGTGTCCACTGCCATGCGCAAGGCCGCTGTGTGCTGGAGTCGCTGTCGGCGCAGAGCCGGGCCGCGCTGAAGTTCCACCTGCGCGAAAGTGCGGTGGAAGACGGCGGCATGATCTTCCAGCAAGACGAGCCCGTGCACCGCTTGCACGTCGTGAAGTCTGGTGCCATCCTGGTGTGCCACCGTATGGCTGAAAGCCCTTCGCTGCCGATCGGACTGTTCGGACCGGGGACTGCCCTGGGCAAGCTGGCGCTCTTTGCCGAGCACGCCCATGTGTTCAGTGCCGTGTCGGTGGGGAGCAGCCGGATTTGCAGCGTGTCCACCCAGGTGTTGCGCACCCAACCCCAGATGCAACGTGAAATCACCCAGGCGCTGGGCGACAGCCACCTGCAGTTCCAGCGCGAAATGGCCCACTGGTCGATCATTGCCCGCATCACCAACCTGGAAGACCAGCTGGCGCAGGCCTTGCAGCAGCTGGCCCGTATCCAGGGTAGCTGCCAGGTGCAGCTGCCACCGCACAAGGTGCTGGCCGCCTTGCTGGGCACCACGCGCGAATCCGTGGCCCGCAGCCTGGCCCGCATGCGGGCGCGCCAGGAGCTGGAGAAGGTCGGGCGCCAACAGGTCCGGCTCGGAGCGCGCTTGCAGCCACCGCTGGCTGTGGCCGAGTGACGTGCGTCACTTTGGCTTGAAATAAAACAGCGGCCCAGGTGCCGAAGCCTGGAAATCGACCGGTCGGCTGGGCATGATGCACCTCCAAAATATGACGCAAGTCAAGGGATGGAGTCCGCCATGCACATCACGGGTCCGGCTAACGGGCAGGAAACGGTGTTTCCTGCCGCCATTGTTTTTTCCTGCGCAACGCACGGGGGCTGACACGTGGTGCACGCTGCCTTGGAAGCCCCCGATCCGCGGGCCCTCGACCTCAGTGGCCTGGGCGATGCCATCGTCCATTACGCCCCCGACGGCATCGTACTGGTGGATGCAGCCGGCACCATCCACCTGGTCAATCCGACCCTGCTGGAGCTGACCGGCTTCCTGGCCGAAGACCTGATGGGCCAGCCGCTGTCGGTGCTGCTGCCGCCGTCCGTGCGCGGTCACCACGCCGCCCTGGTGCAGGGCTACTTCCAGCACCCCCACCGCCGCGCCATGGGCTCGGGTCCCTTGCCGGGCGAGTCGTTTGCCCTGGCGCACGCCATGCAGGAATCCGGCATGCGCCGCTTTGAAATTGCCCACAAGTCCGGGCGTTCGCTGTGTGTTGACGTGGCCCTGGGCCCGTGCCAGCTGCACGGTCAGCCCTATGTGGTGGCCTTTGTGCGGGATATTGCCCACATCCGGCGCATCGAGAGCGAACTGGCCCTGCAGGCCACGCACGACGCCCTCACCGGCTTGCCCAACCGGCGCAAGCTGCACGACGAGTTGCAGCGCTTGCTGGCCATTGCCCAGCGCCATGGCCGCCCGCTGGCCTTGATGCTCATGGATCTCAACGGCTTCAAGGAGATCAACGACGAGTATGGCCATGCCATGGGCGACCAGGTCTTGCAGGCCGTGGCCCAACGTCTGCAAGGGGCGCTGCGCAGCTCCGACATGCTGGCGCGCCTGGGGGGCGATGAGTTTGTGATTTTGGTGTCCGAAATGGGCGATGCCGAGGACTATGTGACCATCGGCCACAAGCTGCTGGCGGCACTGGGCCAGCCGCTGGAGATCGACGGCATCACCTTTTCTCTGACTTCGGCCATTGGCGTCAGCGTGTACCCGGTACACGGGGTGGATGCGCAGTCGCTGGTGCGCTTTGCCGACATGGCCATGTACAGCGCCAAACGCCAGGGCGGCAGCTGCGTGCTGGCCTATGACAGTGATATGGGTGCCCAGATGCATGCCAAGGTCCAGATCCTGGAGCGTATGCGCCATGCACTGGACCAGGGGCTGCTGGAACTGCACTACCAGCCGCAGGTGGACGCCGTGACGGGCCGCACCATCGGGGTCGAGGCCTTGCTGCGCTGGAACGATCCGGTGTTGGGCCAGGTGCCCCCGGACAAGGCCATCGCTGTGGCCGAATCCACCGACATGATCCATCGCCTGGGTCAGTGGATCATCGACACCGCCTGCCGCCAGAGTGCCGAGTGGAGCCGCAAGGGGCTGGAGGTGCGCATGGCCATCAACCTGTCGGCTCGCCAGTTCCGCCGCCCGGACCTGGTGCAGCAGCTGTGTGCTGCGGCGCAGCGCCACGGTGCACGCCTGCACAACCTGGAGGTGGAAATCACCGAGTCGCAGGCCATGGAAAACCTGGCCCACACCAACGAGCTGCTGGACCAGCTCCATGCCTGTGGTGTCGGCATCGCCCTGGACGATTTTGGCGAGGGCTATTCCAACTGGGTGCAGCTGCAGCGCATGCCCATTGACCGCCTGAAGCTCTCGCGCAACTTCCTGCGCAACATCGACGACAGTGACAACGACCGTCGCCTCATCAGCGCCATGCTGGCCATGTCACGCATACTGAAGCTGATGGTCGTGGCGGAGGGCGTGGAAACCAGTGCCCAGCGCGACTTCCTCACGGCCCAGTCCTGTGATGTGCTGCAGGGTTGGTACTTTGCACGGGCCATGGCGGCGCCGGAACTGGAGGCCCGCTGGCTGGGTTGTGGTGTGCCTCAGGGTGACGTGCAACCCGACGCTGCCTGATGGGTAATAGCTACCAAATTGGTAGCTAGGTGCGTAATGCGGATGCGGGCCGGGGCCTAAATTGGCCTTAAAAAGTTTCCCAGTCGTCGTCGGCATCCGCGGCCTTGGCCTTGGGTGCCGGGGCCGCTGGTTTGGGTGCTGGCTTGGGGCTGGGGGCGGCCAGGGACTTGGCTGCGGGCGCTCGCGGGGCCGGTGCACGCGGTGCCGCTACCGCTGGCCGAGGGGCTGGCGCAGCGGCGGGCTTGGGCGGCGGCGTATCGCCATCGCTCAGCCGGAAGATGGCGGCGGTTTGCACCAGTTCCTGGGCCTGGGTCTTGAGGCTGGCCGCGGCAGCGGCCATTTCCTCCACCAGGGCGGCATTCTGCTGCGTGGCCTGGTCCATGTGGCGCACGGCTTCGCCCACCTGGCTGACGCCGTTGGACTGCTCGCTCGATGCGGCGCTGATCTCGCCCATGATGTCGGTCACGCGCTGGATCGAGGCCACCACCTCGGTCATGGTGGTGCCGGCCTGGTCCACCAGGCTGGTGCCATGCTCCACGCGTTCGACACTGGCAGAAATCAAGGTCTTGATCTCCTTGGCGGCTTCGGCCGAGCGACCGGCCAGGGCGCGCACTTCGCTGGCAACCACCGCAAAGCCACGGCCCTGTTCACCGGCACGGGCGGCTTCGACTGCCGCGTTCAGGGCCAGGATGTTGGTCTGGAAGGCAATGCCGTCGATGACGGAGATGATGTCGGCGATCTTGCGTGAAGACTCGTTGATGTCCTTCATGGTCTCGACCACGCGGCCGACCACCTCGCCGCCCTGCACGGCCACGCTCGACGCCGTGGTGGCCAACTGGTTCGCCTGGCGGGCCGCATCGGCATTCTGGTTCACGGTGTTGCCGAGCTCGCTCATGGAGGCGCTGGTCTGTTCCAGGGCGGCGGCCTGTTGTTCGGTGCGGTTGGACAGGTCCTGGTTGCCATGGGCAATTTCGGCGCTGGCGTTGGCAATGCTTTCCGAGCCGGAGCGCACGCCGCGCACCAGCTTCTGAAGCGACTGCACCATGTGGCTAAGCCCGGCCATGACGCTGCCGGGCGGGGCGTCGTGCAGGTCCACGGTGAGGTTGCCGCGCGCCACTTCTTCGGTGATCTGCACCGCCAGCGCGGGTTCGCAGCCAATCTGGCGCACCACCGAGCGCGCCACCACCAGGCCCACCCCGCCAATGACCAGCAGCGCCACCAGGGCGTAGGCGACATTGGCCAGCAGCTCCTTGCGCAACTGGGCATCCAGATCGTCGGTGTACAGGCCGGAGCCGACAATCCAGTTCCAGCCGTCCACCTTCATCACGTACTGCAGCTTGGGTACCGGGTTGGTGGTGCCTGGGCGGGGGAAGTTGGTGGGCACGAAGGCAGTGCCGTTGGAGCTGGCGTTGATGCCGTCAATGAGGCTCTTCACGATGTCGACACCATTGCCATCCTTGACCTTGCCCAGCATGGGCTGGCCGTTCCACTCGGGCTTGATCGGGTGCATGACCCCGGTGCCGTCCAGCCCCCAGATGTAGGCGTAGTCGGATTTGCCGTTGGCACCGCCATAGCGCATCAGGCCCACGGCAGCGGCCGCGGCTTTCTGGGCCTCTTCCAGTGGCATCTGGTTTTTTTCGACCTTTTCACGGTAACCCACCACGATGTTGTGCATGGTCTGCACGGCAATGACCAGTTCCCGTTTGCGCGCCTCGGTCAGGACCGTGCGGAATTCCAGCATGGACAGCAGGGTGAACAGGAGGATGGTGGCCACGCCTGTGAGGACGATGGCGGCGATTTTTTGTTTGAAGCTCCAACGGTCGAGCATGGCGGTCTCCTTTTGTTCTGGTGCGCAGGTTTGTTTCGATTCCCACGCGGGGTCGGTGCACTTGTCCTGTGCACGACGATTGCATCCCATTGTCTGCTTTGCACCGACCAATGCAAGCCCTGTCCGGGTTTCTACGTACTGTGCCGGGTATAGGTGCCATGCAAAAGGCCCCGGCGCTGGGCAGCGAGGGGGCCTTGGTTTGCTATGGATTGTGAAGCGCCTGAATCACATCAGGCGCGGGCTGGGTGGCCAAAAAGCTTAGAAAGTCTCCCAGTCGTCGTCCGCAGCGGCCGCGGGCTTCGGTGCAGGCTTGGCAACTGCCAACTTGGCACCGCCGCCACCCGCAATTTCACGCTTGAGCTGTACGATCAGGCGGGTGACATCGTTGGACGCCGTGGAAAAGCGCGTACCGCTTTCGAGCATGTGGTCGACATTGGCCGTGCCCTGGTTGACGGCGCGGGCCACTTTTCCGGCTTCCTGGTGGAAGGCCTGGTGCTTGGCGATCAGGTCGACGAACACCGGGCGGTGGCCATGCTTGGCGCCACCCGGGCCATGCAGCCACTTGCCGAGTTCACAGCAGTCGTCGCGGCCGATGCAATCGACATCAAGCTGCTCGCCCGTGCTGGCTGCGCTGCGCAGTTTGCTTCGCCAATCGGCATGTGCCTTGATGGCATTGTCCAGATTGATGTCACCGCCGGCATGCCCACGCGCAGCGGCGCCTTGTGCCACACCGGTGGTGCGGCGCTCCACGCCAGCGAAGGGTTTGGTGCTGGAGCCTGGGGCGCGCACCTGCATCTTGCTGGGGGTCACATGGCCGTCGGCCAGCTTGAACACGGCCACGGTCTGCACCAGGTCCTGGGCCTGGGATTTGAGGCTGGACGCAGCGGCAGCCATTTCCTCCACCAAGGCGGCGTTCTGCTGGGTCACCTGGTCCATCTGCGACACCGCTTCACCCACCTGGGCCACACCGGCCGCCTGCTCGTTGCTGGCCGAGTCGATTTCGCCCATGAGGTCGGTCACGCGGCGGATGGCGGCCACCACTTCGGTCATGGTGGAGCCTGCCTGGTCCACCAGGGTGCTGCCGTGCTCCACGCGTTCGACGCTGGCGGTGATGAGACCCTTGATTTCCTTGGCGGCTTCGGCACTGCGGCCAGCCAGGGCGCGCACTTCGGAGGCGACGACGGCGAAGCCGCGACCTTGCTCACCGGCACGCGCAGCTTCGACGGCCGCGTTCAGGGCCAGGATGTTGGTCTGGAAGGCAATGCCATCGATGACGGAAATGATGTCGGCAATCTTGCGCGAAGACTCGTTGATGTCGCGCATGGTGTGTACCACCTGGCCCACCACTTCGCCGCCTGTTTGTGCGACTTGCGACGCGTTGGTGGCCAGCTGGTTGGCCTGGCGGGCGCTCTCGGCGTTCTGTTTCACTGTGGCGCTGAGTTCCTCCATGGAGGCAGCGGTCTCTTCGAGCGAGCTGGCCTGGCTTTCGGTGCGGGCCGAGAGGTCGTTGTTGCCCTGGGCAATTTCGGCGCTGGCGGTGGACACGCTCTCGGAGCCCTGACGCACGGTCTGCACAATGCTGGTCAGACTCACTTGCATTTCGTGGAGCGCGTGCAGCAACTGGCCGGTTTCGTTGCGGCCTTCATCGGTGACGGCCATGGTGAGGTCGCCACTGGCCACGGCGCGTGCTACCGCCACCGCCTGGTTGACCGGTACCGTAATCGAACGTGTGATCCAGACGCCCATGACCACGGCAGTACCCAGGGAAAAGACCAGGCACACCACAATCACGGAGCGCAGCATGTTGATGTCGGATTCGGTTTCCGATATCGACTGTTCCGTGAGCTTTTCCTGTGACTTGATCAACTCATCGAGTGCGGCAATGTAGTTGCTCTGGGCAGTACGCAGGGGCCCCAGCAGTTCCTTGGCCGCTTCTTCGGTGTTGCCCTGGCCGATGAGCTCCAGCACCTTGTCCAGTGCCGCGGCGTACTGGGCCCGGGCTGCGGTCGTCTTGCCGAGCAAGGACTTGCCTTCGCCGGACTGGATGGTGTCCTCGAGGTGCTTGTAAATCCGGGTTGCATCGGCGCGCGCGTCGACGATACGCGCTGCTTCCTTCTTGACTTCGTCCGGGTTTTGCATGATCAACATGTTGCGCACAGCCCTGGCAACGATGTTGATGTCGTCCTTGATGTCGCGGGTGGCGGCGATCTTGGGGAAACGGTCCTCTGCCGTGATATGGAAAGCGTCATTGACAGCGCCGGCCTTGATGAGCGCGCTGACCCCCATGATGAGAATCAGCAAAGCCATGATGCCGAAGCCCATGCCCAGCTTGGTCGAAATGCGTAAATCCGAAAAAACCATTTCAGTGCCTTAATGAAGTGCCATCGGTTGTCGATGCGTTAATTTTCAAGAAAAGAACAATAGCATGGTCCAAATGGGGCTTTCATCTATCCCGGAGTGCTTTGCTCAGGCTCTTGCGTTGGATCAAAAAGCGTGCAAAGACTTTGATTGGAAGTGCTGGTCTTCCGCCCCAAAAAACAAGGCGCTACGAAATTCGCAGCGCCTTGTGCAGTTTGCATCCGGGTGCAGGCCCGGTGGGACTCTAGAAGGTTTCCCAGTCGTCGTCGGCAGTTGAGGCCGCCTTGGGCGCTGGTGCCGACTTGGCCGCTGCAATCTGGGCCGGTGCGCCGGGCTTGGCTGCAGGTTTGGGTGCGGCAGCCTTGGGCGCCGTGTGGCCACGGGCCGCTGCACCTTGGGGTATGCCACCGCCGCGGCGTTCCTGGCCCGCAAAGGGCTTGCTGCTGGAGTGCGGGGCACGCACCTGCATCTTGCTCGGGGCCTGGTGGCCGTCGGCCAGCTTGAACACGGCCACGGTCTGCACCAGTTCCTGCGCCTGCTGCTTGAGGCTGGAAGCCGCCGCTGCCATCTCTTCCACCAGGGCCGCGTTCTGCTGCGTGGTCTGGTCCATCTGGCCAATGGCTTCACCGACCTGGCTCACGCCCAGGCTCTGTTCGTTCGATGCCGCACTGATCTCGCCCATGATGTCAGTGACACGCTTGATGGAGTTGACGACTTCGGTCATGGTGCTGCCAGCCTGGTCCACCAGGGTGGTGCCGTGTTCAACCTTCTCCACGCTGGCGGTGATGAGGGTCTTGATTTCCTTGGCGGCTTCGGCACTGCGTCCTGCCAAAGCACGCACTTCCGAGGCGACGACGGCAAAGCCGCGTCCCTGTTCACCGGCGCGGGCGGCTTCCACCGCAGCATTCAGGGCCAGGATGTTGGTCTGGAAGGCGATGCCGTCGATGACGGAGATGATGTCGGCAATCTTCTGGCTGGAGGCGTTGATGTCCTTCATGGTTTCGACCACACGGCCGACGACTTCACCGCCCTGCACCGCCACGCTCGACGCCGTGGTGGCCAATTGGTTGGCCTGGCGGGCAGAGTCAGCGTTCTGGTTGACGGTGCTGCCGAGTTCGCTCATGGAGGCCGAAGTCTCTTCCAGGGCTGCGGCTTGCTGTTCGGTGCGGGCGGAGAGGTCGTTGTTGCCTTGGGCGATTTCGGTACTCGCCATGGCAACATTCTGGGCATTGCTTTGGACGCTGTGGACCAAATCACTGAAGCTGGTCTGCATGCGGGCCATCGCATTGAGCAACTGCACGGTTTCGTCCGAACCCTGGGGGTTGATAGTGGCATTGAGTTCACCCTGGGCGATCTTGTCGGCTACCTGAACAGCGCTGGCCAATGGCTGTGCCAGATGGCGCGCCAGCCACAGGGAGAAAGCCATCAGGGCAGAAGTTGCCACCAACAACCCCGTAATTACCAGCCACATGGCACGGTCAGCCCGCGCATGCGTCTCTTCGGAATAACGTGTTGCCACCTGCGCGATCTCGTCACTCTGAGCCTCCAGCGCGGATTCCAGAGCTTTGAACGACTCACGGAAAGCCGGCATGGCTCCATCGGCTGACGCAAGATCCTTACGCGCCAAGGACACCACCTTTTGGGCACTTTCCACATAGGCTTGAATCAAGGGCGCTGACTTGGCAGCCATGGCCTTGGTTTCCTCGGGAATGGGCAAGGCCTGTATGTCGTCCATGTTCTTGCGGAGCACCTGGACATGGGCCTGGAGGTCTTTCTCCGCAGCGTCCATGCCCTTGTCATCGAACTTCTGACTACTGAAAATGGACAGCAACACATCACCACGTATGGCGTCATGCATCATGTCCACTTCCTGACTTTTGCTGAGCGCAAGATTAGAGGTGATCGAGCTATCGAAGGCACTGGAAATGCGCAAGGTGTTGATCAGCCCCACCCCACCCACCAGCGCAGCCATGACAATACCTACACCACCCAACGCCAGGATTTGACTGCGCAGTTTCATAAAAGCCTTTCGGAAATCAATCGTTTTTGAATTCTGGTTTTTGACACATATCCTAATCCAAAGCCAACACGCGTCGATGGATTTCGCCACACGTTGCCCTGTATGCTCTGGGCTGCAATTTTTGCCCCCAACCACCGAGCCTACCGATGAACGAAGAACGTACATCCGAATCCAGCGCAAGCACCCGCTTGCCACTCAAACAACTGGGCCTGCGCGCTGGCATGGCGCTGCAAACCCGGCGCCTAGTGGAGGGAACCAGCAAGAAAGAGTCGCAGTACATCGGAGCCATTGAGTCCAAGGGGGTCATGGTGGGCCCCATCGGCTCGGACGCCGAACAGACAGGACTGACCGAAGGTGAAGTCTGCATAGTGCGTGGATTCACCGGGCAGTACGAGTTTTCTTTCTTGAGCAAGGTATTGCAAACCTTTGAGAAGCCCTTCGTCTACGCTTTACTGGCTTACCCTGCGATGGTCGACGCACGCCTGGTGCGCCAGTCGATGCGTGTCAAGATGAATTGGCCGACACGCGTTACGGTACCCGGCCAGAGTGCGATGGATGCCATCCTTGTCGACCTCAGCACCGCCGGTGCCATGGTTACCACGCCACAGGCCTTGACCAGCGTGGGAGAACTGCTGCAATTGGAAATGGTGGTAAAGGTGGACGACACCCCAGTAGCCCTGCGTTTGCAAGCCAAGGTCTGCCATAGCAACCGCCTTGCGACCGACGACGCAGTGTGCACGGGGCTGGCTTTTGTCGGCGCTACGGCACAGGACAAGATGGCACTGGGCTATGTAACCCAATCAACCATCAACGCAAGCGCGACCTAAGTTGATAGTCCAGAAAATAAAAAAGGACTTGTAAAAACAAGTCCTTTTCAACGCACCAATTTGAAATTTTCTCAAATTGGTGGGCGGTGCAGGTTTCGAACCTGCGACCCCCACAGTGTGAATGTGGTGCTCTACCCCTGAGCTAACCGCCCTGAATTCTTTTCAGGTAAGCCTCGCATTATATACGTTTTTTCGGTCGTTCCGTTTTCTCGCCAGCAACACGGCAACATTCAGGCCGGATTGGCCACAGGTTCGAGCTTGCGCCAGAGCGTTTTGCCTTTGGTGTCCTTGTCCATCTGCGCCAGCACGTCCTCGTGTGCGCTGAGTTCCTGGGCATTGGCTTGCAGCACCGGCAAATCAAAGCCTGACAGGTCAATCTGCTCTGCCGGTCCGGTGCTGGTGCTGCCATTCGTGGCCGGGCTGGCATCCATGAGCAGTGCATCCTGTCCACGTGTCATGTTCACATAGACGTCGGCCAGCAATTCGGCGTCGAGCAAGGCGCCGTGGAATTCGCGACCGGAGTTGTCCACCTCCAGGCGTGAGCACAGGGCGTCCAGGCTGTTGCGCTTGCCGGGAAACATTTCCTTGGCCATGGCCAGGGAATCCACGATAGCCGACACATAGGCTGTAAAGGGCTGGCGCCCCACACGCTTGAGTTCGGCGTTCAGGAAGCCAACGTCGAAGTCTGCGTTGTGGATGATGATCTCCGCACCTTCCACATAGTCCAGCAACTGGTCGACGATTTCCGCAAACTTGGGCTTGTCCGACAGGAATTCGCTGGACAGGCCGTGGATGCGCTGTGCCTCTTCGGGCATGTCGCGCTCGGGGTTCAGGTACAGGTGCAGGTTGTTGCCGGTGAGCTTGCGCTTGACCAGCTCCACACAACCGATTTCGACGATGCGGTCGCCGGTACGCGGGTCCAGGCCGGTGGTTTCGGTGTCGAGAAATACCTGGCGCATGGCGCTACCCCTCAATGGTTCTCTTTGGCATGGTTGATGGAGTATTTGGGTATCTCCACCACCAGATCGGTATTGGCAATGATGGCCTGGCAGCTCAGGCGTGAATTGGGCTCCAGGCCCCAGGCGCGGTCCAGCAGGTCTTCTTCCTCTTCTTCCTGGGCAGAGAGCGTGTTGAAGCCTTCGCGCACCACCACATGGCAGGTGGTGCAGGCGCAGCTCATGTCGCAGGCGTGCTCGATCTTGATGTCGTTTTCAAGCAGGGCTTCGCAGATGGTGCTGCCGGGCGCAGCGCTCAGGCTGGCGCCTTGCGGGCAGTACTCGGGATGGGGAAGAACGCGGATGGTGGTCATGGAAACTCAATTCTGGCAGGCATTCACAGCGCTGCTACATTTTTACCGGAGAGTGCCTGGGCAATGCCACGGTTCATGCGCAAGGCAGCAAAACCTTCGGTGGCTGCGGCCAGTGCCTTGCTGGCGGCTTCAATGGCGGCGGCATCGTCACCATCGGCTAGCACCTGCAATTGCGACAGTGCAGCACGGATGCGTTGCAGATCGTCGGCGTCGAGCAAGTCGCCATCGGCGGCCAATGCGCTGTCGGTGGCCATGCGCAGGCGCTCAGCATCCACGCGAGCCTCGACCAAGGCGCGAGCTTGCATGTCGGCTTGTGCCGTCGTAAAGCTTTCTTGGAGCATGCGGGCAATCTGCTCATCGCCCAGGCCATAACTGGGTTTGACGGCAATGCTGGCTTCCACCCCACTGCCCTGCTCTTTGGCACTGACCTGCAACAGGCCGTCGGCGTCGACGGCGAAGGTCACGCGGATGCGGGCCGCACCAGCCGCCATGGGCGGAATGCCACGCAACTCGAAACGGGCCAGGCTGCGGCAGTCGGCCACTAGGTCGCGCTCGCCCTGCACCACGTGCAGCGCCAACGCGGTCTGGCCGTCCTTGTAGGTGGTGAAGTCCTGGGCCATGGAAATCGGAATGGTTTGGTTGCGCGGCACGATGCGCTCCACCAGCCCACCCATGGTCTCAACACCCAAGGACAGGGGAATCACGTCCAACAGCAGCAAATCGCCCGAGGCATTGTTGCCGGCTAGCTGGTTGGCCTGGATGGCGGCACCCAATGCCACCACTTCATCCGGGTTCAGGTTCACCAGCGGCGGCTTGCCGAAGAATGCCCCCACAGCAGCCTGCACCTGCGGCATGCGGGTGGAGCCCCCCACCATGACCACGCCCAGCACCTCGTCCTTGGTGAGTTTGGCATCGCGCAAGGCACGACGCACGGCGGCCATGGTGCGGTCTGTCAATGCCTTGGTAGCGGCTTCAAACTGGCTCCGACTTACTTCCAATTGAACTTCTGCCCGCGTCAATTGTGCGTGGAATGCTACTTTTTCCGTAGCGGAAAGCGCTTCCTTGCAGATTCGTGCGGCGCGCTTCAAGGCCGCCTTGTCACCAGCGCCCTCAATCGTGGCTCCGGTTTGCTGCAGTACCCAGTCCACCAGGGCTTCGTCGTAGTCGTCACCGCCCAGGGCCGAGTCGCCCCCAGTGGCCAGCACCTGGAACACCCCCTGGCTCAGGCGCAGGATGGAAATGTCGAAAGTGCCGCCACCGAGGTCGTACACGGCGTAGACGCCCTCACTGGCGTTGTCCAGGCCGTAGGCAATGGCCGCTGCCGTGGGTTCATTGATGAGACGCAGCACCTTCAGGCCGGCCAGTTCGGCCGCGTCCTTCGTCACCTGACGCTGGGCATCGTCGAAATAGGCAGGCACGGTGATGACGGCTCCAAAGAGGTCGTCGTTGAAAGTATCTTCGGCTTGGTAACGCAGTGTGGCCAGAATATCCGCACTCACCTCCACGGGCGACTTCTCTCCGGCCACGGTCTGTATGCCGAGCATGCCGGGGTGGTCCACAAAGCGGTACGGGAGCTTCTCGGCATGGGCCACATCGCGCAAGGCGCGGCCCATGAAACGCTTGACCGAAGCAATGGTGTTCTGCGGATCCAGCACCTGCTGCTCCTGCGCCTTGCGCCCAATGACGCGGCCACCACCTTCGAGGTAGCGCACCACCGAGGGCACGATCACATGGCCGTCTGCGTCGGGCAGGCACTCGGCCACGCCGTGGCGTACCGAGGCCACCAGCGAGTGCGTGGTGCCCAGGTCGATGCCGACCGCGATGCGGCGCTGGTGGGGGTTGGGCGACTGGCCGGGTTCGGAAATCTGAAGGAGTGCCATGGAAACGCGCTATTCATAGCGCTCGAATGCCAATTGCAAATCGAGCAAAAATTTTTCGACAAACATGAGTCCGCGCACCACCTGGGCCGCCTGGGCCAGATCGTGTGCCACGTCAATATGCTGTTCCAGTTGCACCAACTGGGCCTTGTGGAACGCCAGCACTTCGTCATGCAGGTCTTCCACAGCCTCCAGCGAATCGGCTTCCTCCAGCGCTTCGCGCCACTGCATCTGCTGCATCAGGAAGGCCGCCGGCATGGCGGTGTTGGTGTGGGCGGCAATCGGATGCCCCCCCAGTTCGCACAATAGCGCAGCGCGCTTGACCGGGTCTTTCAGGCGTTGGTGGGCTTCGTTGATACGCACCGACCACTGCATGGCCAGGCGCTGGGCGGCACCACCTTCGGCGACAAAGCGGTCGGGATGGGCCTGGCGCTGCAGGTCTTTCCAGCGGGCGTCGATCTGGCTGGCATCCTGCGCGAAGCGGCGTTCCAGCGCAAACAGCGCAAAATCGTCAGACTGCAGGTTCACACGCGGAACGACTCGCCGCACCCGCAGCGGTCACGCTCGTTCGGGTTGTTGAAACGAAAGCCTTCGTTGAGCCCTTCACGCACAAAGTCGAGCTGGGTGCCATCGATGTAGGCGAGGCTCTTGGGGTCCACCAGCACCTTGACGCCATGGGCTTCGAACACCACGTCTTCGGGCGCCACTTCGTCCACGTACTCCAATTGGTAGGCCAAGCCCGAACAGCCGGTGGTCTTCACGCCCAGGCGCACGCCCACGCCCTTGCCGCGTTTGCTCAGGTAACGGGAAACGTGCCGTGCGGCAGCTTCAGTAACGGTAATAGCCATAGCAATCGGTAAATTTGTGCCAACACCAGGCGCTGCGTCACCGCAGCGCTGCAACCACCGCGGCTTTACGCCGTCGCGTGCTTTTTCTTGTAGTCGTCCACCGCCGCCTTGATGGCATCTTCGGCCAGGATGGAGCAGTGAATTTTGACAGGCGGGAGCGCCAGCTCTTCGGCGATCTGACTGTTTTTCAGGGCCGCCGCTTCGTCCAGCGTCTTGCCCTTGACCCACTCGGTCACCAGCGAGCTCGACGCAATGGCAGAGCCACAGCCGTAGGTCTTGAAACGGGCGTCTTCGATAACGCCGGTTTGGGGGTTGACCTTGATCTGCAGTTTCATCACGTCACCGCAGGCCGGCGCACCCACCATGCCGGTACCAACCGATTCGTCACCCTTCTCGAACGAACCGACGTTGCGCGGGTTTTCGTAGTGGTCTACAACTTTGTCTGAATATGCCATTTTGCTTACCTCGCGATTCTCTTAATGGGCGGCCCATTGGATGGTGCTGATGTCGATGCCGTCCTGGTACATCTCCCACAGCGGGCTCAATTCACGCAGACGCGCCACATTGGCCGTGATGGTCTCGATGGCGTAGTCGATGTCGGCTTCCGTGGTCCAGCGGCCAATGGTCATGCGCAGGCTGCTGTGGGCCAGCTCGTCGCTACGACCCAGGGCGCGCAGCACGTAGCTGGGCTCCAGGCTGGCCGAGGTGCAGGCCGAGCCCGACGACACCGCCAGACCCTTGATGCCCATGATCAGCGACTCACCTTCCACATAGTTGAAACTGATGTTCAGGTTGTGTGGCACGCGCTTTTCCAGGTGGCCATTGATAAACACCTGCTCAATGCCCTGCAGACCCTTGAGCATGCGGTCGTGCAGCTTCTGGATGCGTGCGTTTTCCACATGCATCTCTTCTTTGGCAATGCGGTATGCCTCGCCCATGCCCACAATCTGGTGCGTGGGCAAGGTGCCGCTGCGCATGCCGCGCTCGTGGCCACCACCGTGCATCTGCGCTTCCAGGCGCACGCGCGGCTTGCGACGCACGAACAGCGCGCCAATGCCCTTGGGACCGTAGGTCTTGTGCGATGTCAGACTCATCAGGTCGACCGGCAACTTGGCCAGGTCGATGTCCACACGACCGGTGGCTTGGGCCGCATCCACATGGAACAGCACGCCTTTTTCACGGCAGATGGCACCGATGGCGGCGATGTCCTGGATGACGCCAATCTCGTTGTTCACGAACATCACGCTGGCCAGAATGGTGTCGGGGCGAATGGCGGCACGGAATGCATCCAGATTCACCAGACCGTCGTCCTGCACATCGAGGTAGGTCACCTCAAAGCCCTGGCGTTCCAGTTCGCGGCAGGTGTCGAGCACAGCCTTGTGCTCAGTCTTCACGGTAATAAGGTGCTTACCCTTGCTTTGGTAGAAGTGGGCGGCACCCTTGAGGGCCAGGTTGTTGGACTCGGTAGCCCCCGAAGTCCAGACGATTTCACGCGGGTCGGCGCCGATAAGCGCGGCCACCTGCTCACGCGCTTTTTCCACTGCCGCCTCGGCTTCCCAGCCCCAGGCGTGGCTGCGCGAAGCCGGATTGCCGAAATGGTTGCGCAACCAGGGCACCATGGCGTCCACCACGCGCTCGTCGCACGGGTTGGTGGCACTGTAGTCCATGTAAATAGGGAAATGGGGCGTGTCGCTCATAGAAAACCTGAATATCGAATCAAACAGTACGTGGACGGTCAGCGGTCAGGACTTGGCCAATACACCACCCAGGGCAAACACCGAGTTGGGCGTGTTGGCACGCAGGATCTTGTTCACCGGCATGGCGGTGATGGCGCGCTTGAGGCTGGGCTTGTCTTCCACTTCCAGCCCCTTAGCCAGCTGGTCGTCCACCAGCTTCTGCAGAGTGATCGAATCCAGAAACTCCACCATGCGGGCATTGAGTGAAGTCCACAGGTCGTGCGTCATGCAGCGCTCACCCACGCCCTGGCAGTTTTCCTTGCCGCCGCAGTGGGTGGCGTCCAGCGGTTCATCCACCGAAGTGATGATCTGCGCCACGGTAATGTCTTTGGCCGCACGGGCCAGGGTGTAGCCGCCTCCGGGTCCGCGGGTGGACTCCACGAGTTCGTTGCGTCGCAGCTTGCCGAACAACTGCTCCAGGTAGGACAAGGAAATTTGCTGGCGTTGGCTGATGGCAGCCAAGGTCACAGGACCGCTTTCCTGGCGCAGGCCCAGGTCAATCATGGCGGTAACGGCAAAACGGCCTTTGGTGGTGAGTCGCATACAATCTTCTCCTTGACGGCAGTCGTTAGTTGACTAACGCAGTCAAGTATATCACAAACCCGATAAATTTACTCGGATTTGTTGCGTGGGGTTATTCCACGCCCCCCCACCTCTTTCCCACTCAGCTGCCCTTTGGCGCCAAGACCACCACGTTGTCGTGGCCTGGGCCGCCAAAGGCCTGCTCCTTGAGGATGGCCAACTGGTCGCGTACCCGTGCCGCCTGCTCGAATTCCAGGTTGCGGGCGTGCTCCATCATCAGCTTTTCCAGGCGCTTGATTTCGCGCGCCACGTCCTTCTCGCTCATCTCTTCGGCCGCAGCACGCTGCTGTGATGCGCGCTCCAGCTTCTCGATCTCCTTGCCCGCCGCTTCGCTGTAGACGCCGTCGATGAGGTCCCGCACCTGCTTGACCACGCCGCGCGGCGTGATGCCATGCAGCGTGTTGTGTTCGATCTGCTTGGTACGGCGGCGCTCGGTTTCCTTCATGGCACGGTCCATCGAATCCGTCACCCGGTCGGCATACAAAATGGCCTTTCCGTTCAGATTGCGTGCCGCGCGACCGATGGTCTGAATCAGCGAGCGCTCGGAGCGCAAAAAACCTTCCTTGTCAGCGTCCAGAATAGCCACCAGTGACACCTCGGGAATGTCCAGCCCTTCGCGCAGCAGGTTGATGCCCACCAGCACATCGAAGGCGCCCAGGCGCAGGTCGCGGATGATTTCCACGCGCTCCACCGTGTCCACGTCGCTGTGCAAATAGCGCACCTTGACGCCGTTTTCGGTCAGGTACTCGGTCAGCTGCTCGGCCATCTTCTTGGTCAGCGTGGTGATGAGCACACGTTCGTGCTTCTCGACCCGGATGCGGATTTCCTGCAGCACATCGTCCACCTGGCTCGACGCAGGCCGTACTTCCACTTCGGGGTCGATCAGGCCCGTAGGCCGCACCACTTGCTCCACCACCTTGCCAGCGTGCTCCAACTCCCAATTCGCAGGCGTGGCCGACACGAAGATGGCCTGGCGCATTTTTTTCTCGAACTCTTCGAACTTGAGCGGGCGGTTGTCCAAAGCGCTGGGCAGGCGAAAGCCGTACTCCACCAGCGTGGTCTTGCGTGAGCGGTCACCGTTGTACATGCCGCCGAACTGGCCGATGAGCACGTGACTCTCGTCCATGAACATGACCGAATCCTTGGGCAGGTAGTCGGTGAGCGTAGCCGGCGGCTCGCCCGGCGCGGCGCCCGAGAGGTGGCGTGTGTAGTTCTCGATGCCCTTGCAGTGCCCCACTTCGCTGAGCATTTCCAAATCGAAGCGCGTGCGCTGCTCCAGCCGCTGCGCTTCCACCAGCTTGCCATTGGCCACCAGTTCCTTGAGGCGATCGGCCAGCTCAACCTTGATGGTCTCCACCGCCGCCAGCACCTGCTCACGCGGTGTCACGTAGTGGCTGCTGGGGTAGACCGTAAAGCGCGGAATCTTCTGGCGCACCCGGCCGGTCAGTGGATCGAACAGCTGCAGGGTCTCGATCTCGTCGTCAAACAGCTCGATGCGCACCGCCATTTCGCTGTGCTCGGC
The DNA here is from genome assembly GCA_008015235.1 of Rhodoferax sp. Classification (GTDB taxonomy): domain Bacteria; phylum Pseudomonadota; class Gammaproteobacteria; order Burkholderiales; family Burkholderiaceae_C; genus Allorhodoferax. The sequence continues at coordinate 100,282 of SSFF01000003.1, forward strand.
CGGAAAGATGTCGATGGTGTCACCGCGCACGCGGAAGGCGCCGCGCGAAAAGTCCATGTCGTTGCGCTGGTACTGCATGCGCACCAGCTGGGCGATGACGTCGCGCTGCCCCATTTTGTCGCCCACGCGCAGCGTCATCACCATCTTGTGGTAGCTCTCGGGCTGGCCGATGCCGTAGATGGCCGACACCGTGGCCACAATGACCACGTCGCGCCGCTCCAGGATGCTCTTGGTGCAGGACAGGCGCATTTGCTCGATGTGCTCGTTGATGGCACTGTCCTTCTCGATAAACAGGTCGCGCTGCGGCACATAGGCTTCCGGCTGGTAGTAGTCGTAGTAGCTCACGAAGTACTCGACCGCATTCTTGGGGAAGAACTCGCGGAACTCGCTGTACAGCTGCGCCGCCAAGGTCTTGTTGGGCGCATAGACGATGGCCGGACGCCCCAGGCGGGCGATGACATTGGCCATGGTGAAGGTCTTGCCCGAACCCGTCACCCCGAGCAATATCTGGTACACCTCGCCGTCGGTTACCCCTTCCACCAGCTGGTCTATGGCCTCGGGCTGGTCGCCGGCTGGCGGGTACGGCTGGTACAGCTCGAAGGGGGAGCCTTCGAAGCGGACAAAATTGCCCTCCGGCTGCATGGCCGGGATTGGCGATTCAACAGGGGCGATATTTGCAGGCATGTACCGCGGGGCCAAGCCCCCCATGGTTTCAATTAATGGGAGAGGAACTGTACCGCTTCCGCCGAGGGTTTTCTTGCCCCCTGAAATAGACCCATCCAGCGCAATCTGCAACCAAATTACTGACTTGGTTGTCAGTTAGCCGCCAGAATTCAACGAATTCAGCATGAATTCGCCTCCAGCAAGGAATATTGCTGGCAAGACGGCCCGCCCGTTTCTATACTTCTTGCCAGTTATGGCATGCATCCACCTCGTGTGGAGCGCTTTCAATGGCGGAAATCTGAAATGAAGCACCCTCGCACTGGCCCTCGAATCCAACTTGCCCGCAGCGTCGTGGCAGCCATGGTCACCGCCCTGTTTTCCACGCTTGCAATGGCCGAGATTGACCAGGGCCTGCTCGAAAAAGCCGATGCCCTCATCAAGGGGGGGCAGGCTGACCAAGCCTACCAACTGCTGGAACCACTGGAACTTCAGGGAGCAGGGGACCTTGTTTTTGACTATCTGTTGGGTACTGCCGCCTTGGAAAGCAACCGCCCCAGCAAGGCCACTTTCATTTATGAGCGTATTCTGGCCGTAGCGCCCGATTACATTGGTGTTCGCGCCGACATGGGACGCGCCTACTTTGCTCTTGGTGATTTTGGACGCGCCAAGGTCGAATTTGAAACCGTACTGAGTTTTCAGAACCTGCCCCAAGACCTGCGTGGCACCGTAGAACAGTATGTCAAGGCCGCTGAAGCCCGCACCCAGAACAAGCGTACCGTGGTCAACACCTATGTCGAACTGGGATTCGGGCGCGACAGCAACATTGGTAGTTCCAACAACTCCAGCACGCTGAATTACCCAGGCAATGCCACTGCTACCCCGCCCGTAGCCGCTGGGACCTACAACCCCGACCTGAAGGCTGACAACTACGCAACTCTCGGCCTGGGCGGTGAAGTCAATCACCAGCTCAGTGATCGCTGGGGGGCCTATCTGGGTGGGGACTACCGTGGGCGCGCCTACCAGAACTATTGCGACAACACGTGCAACTGGACCTTGGACATGCGTACGGGTCTGAGCTACTCCGGCGGTGCTTGGCTGGTCAGGGCTGGGGTTTCAGGCGGCACCTACAACCTGAACCAGGTTGCCTACCGCGATTCAGTCGGTCTGAATGTGGATTGGCGTCTCGCTTTGGCGAACGGAAGCCAGCTATCGCTCGGGGCATCCACCATGCGTGCGGCTTACCTGAGTTCCTCGACCGTTGCCCAAAACACCCAAACCAATTCGCTGAGTGCGGGGTGGCTCATCCCAGTTGCAGACGGCAGTGCGATCTTCAGCCTTAGTCTTTCCGGAGGTGCCGAAGTGGCAACCGGAGGTCGTGCGGATGGCAACAAGGACTTTTTAGGCCCCCGCCTGCTGTTCCAAAAGAGCTTCAACGAAAAATTGGGAGGATATGTCACGGTTGGCGTGACCTCCGCGAAATACGCTGGAACCAATGACCTCTATGGCATCAAGCGGGAAGAAACCACCAGTGACCTAGCATTGGGACTGACGTGGACTTTGGGCAAAGGCGTGGCATTGCGCCCCCAGCTGGCTGTTGTCAGCAACCGCAGCAACGCCGAGCTTTATACCTACGACAAGACCGATTTCTCCCTGAACCTTCGACTGGATTATTGACATGAATCCACCGTCCATTAAACGCCTGCAGCTCGGACTGCTATGCCTCGTCCTGCCACTTGTCCATAGCTTGGCATGGGCACAACTGCCTGCTGCCACAGTCATGTCCGTGACCGGTGGCGTCAAGGTCGTCGACAAACTAGGGCATGAGCGCACGCTCGAAAAAGGCACCGTCGTGAATTCGTCAGACAAAGTCGTCACCAGTGATGGCGCGTTGGTGCAGTTGCGCCTCAATGACGGCGGTTACATGTCCATTCGCCCCAACACCGAAATGGTGATCGACCGGTTTGCTTTTGATGAGAAGAATGCAGCCAACTCCAGCTTTCTGGTGTCACTCATCAAAGGGGGATTTCGCTCCATCACCGGATTGATAGGACGCACCAACCCTGACGCCTACCAAATACGCACCAGCACAGCAACCATTGGCATCCGGGGAACAGACCATGAACCCATGTTCATTCCAAACGGTTTGCCCAGCATTCCGAACCAGGCCGAGCCGGGCTTTTACGACAAGGTCAATGACGGTGAAACTTTCATCCGCAACAACACCGGCGTGCTGGCACTCAAGCGCGGGCAGATCGGCTTTGCCCCGGTAGTGCCTGACCGGCCACCCCTGGCCTTGCAAAAGATCCCGGATTTTTACAAGATTGAAGTAAAAACCGATGCCCGCGATCCGAAAGACGGTGCCACAGACAATGTCCGCAAACCGGCGGCCGCCACCATGCAGCTACGCCCCACACTTGCGGCCCGCAAAGAAGCCATATTGACCAAGGACGGCGCGCTTGAGACGCAGACCGTCATCAATCCCACCATCAGCAAGACAAGCTCCAGCACACTGCTGGCGCCCACAACCACACTGGAACCCTCCATAAGTTCCACACTGATTGCGCCATCAACCACGACCCTCACCACCACGACAGTCCTGGAGCCAGTCACCACAACAATCTCCCCGACCACGACCACACTGATTGCGCCCACCACAACCACACTGACCACCACGATCGCTCCAACCACCACGTTGATCGCTCCAACCACCACGTTGATTGCGCCAACTACTACGTTGATTGCGCCCACCACCACCATCACGCCGACAACGACTCTGATCGCTCCCACGACTACCACCATCTCACCAACGACAACGATTTCGCCGACCACTACGCTGAAGTCAACCACACTGTTGAAATGACCAAGCCACTTCAAGGGGAAAAGACCATGAAACCGGTAACCATCAGTCTGCTTTTGGGAAGCATGCTCCTAGCCAATCCTGCAATTTGTGCACCCGCAGGGGTTCTTCTCTTTGCCCAGGATGGAACAGAAATCGTCGATGCCAGCGGAGCATCCAGACCCGCCAAGCGCGGTGACACACTGCAAACCGGTGAGCGACTGCGTACACCGGCCGGCGGCATTTTGCAGTTGCGCCTGCCCGATGGCAGTCTGGTCGGAATGCGCCCAGGCTCGGAACTTGCACTGAACCTGCCGCAAGGCAATGGAGCGCGTGAGCAACTGTTGTCGCTGACCCAAGGCACTGCCCGGATCATTGGTGCCGAGTTGATGGATGCCCGAAAGTCTTCTGCCCTGGTCTTTCAGTCAGGCCAGGCCACACTCCGGCTCAACGGGGCCGATGTGGAAACTGCCGTACTCAAACCCGATTCGCCACGCCTGGGCCTAGCAGGCACCCCCGGCAGCTACAGCCGGTTGATCACAGGGGCGGCCGTCATTGGCAGCGGCGGTCTTGAAACGCCGCTGGCACCACGCCAGATCAATTTTGTAGGCGCAGTCAACGTAGCACCCACAATCGTGGCGTCGGTCTCCCCTACGTTGTTCACCGCCATCACACCGTCTGTGCTCACCGCAACCGTCGATAGTGCAAAAACAACCGCACCGACAACCACGACACTGACCAGCAGCGGCGACCGACTGGCCCCCAGCTTGACAACCAGCACCTTGGTAAGCCTGCCCAGTGGCAGCACATCCACACTGCTCGCTCCAACCAGTGGTACCGGATCTATTACACCGGTCAAATCGACTACCCTGCTTGCAACCGCTACACCAGCACCGACTCCCGCACCTACCAGCACCACGACTGTGACGCCCATCACGGTGGCACCGGTCCTGGTCAAGCCGGTACTCACTGCACCTATCGTGGTAGCACCGCCGCCGCCCACCAAATTGCCTGTGCTGTCCTGCAAAGTCCTGAAAACCTGCTGATTCTTTCAAGCCTTTTCCCTGAAAGGATCGCCATGACCGACCGCACCATCCGCCTGCACCGTGTGCTGCGCACCACGCCCGAGAAGGTGTACCGCGCCTTTGTCGAGCCCATGGCCATGGCCAAGTGGCTGCCGCCGCACGGCTTTACCTGCCAGGTGCACCACATGGATGCGCGCGTCGGCGGCACCTTCCGCATGTCCTTCCACAACTTCGGCACCGGGCACAGCCATTCGTTCGGCGGCGAGTACCACGAACTGGTACCCGGCCAGCGCATCCGCTACACCGACCACTTTGACGACCCGGTCCTGCCCGGTGTCATGGAAGTCACGGTGGAGCTGCGCGCCGTGGTGTGTGGCACCGAGGTGTCCATCGCCCAAAGCGGCATTCCCGAAGCGATTCCGCTGGAAAGCTGCTACCTGGGCTGGCAAGAGTCGCTACAGCAGCTTGCCAGCCTAGTGGAGCCCGAAATTCCTGGCTAAAAATCTGTTTGATATAGATCAAACCCGCATTTTTCATGCACAGTAAGTCATACAGGCGCACAAATGCTGCGTCATAGCAGACCACGGCACACGATAACGCCCCCTACCCGCACGCCCCACGCTGAATAATCGTCCGCATCCCCACCCGCTTTGGATGCACCATGACGATCACCCCCTACGAGCAGAATTTCGGCACCGAGTACCAGCGCTCACTGGTCACGCTGGGCCAGGCCATGCGCCAGATCATTCGGCACTTTGGCGCCGACACCGTGTACGGCGTGGGCGGTGACTTTGCCGCCAACCTGATTGCCGCGCTCGACCAGGACGGGCTGACCATTTCGCCCTCCAGCAACGAAATGCACGCCGGCTTTTGCGCCTGCGCCCAGGCCGAAGTGCAGGGCATGGGCTTTTGCCTGACGACCTACACCGTGGGCTCCCTACCCTGCACCACGGCCGCCGCACTGGCCAAGACCGAAGGCCTGCCGGTGGTCTTCATATCCGGCGCGCCGGGCGAAGACGAAGTGCACCAGAGCAGCATCCACCACATGGTGCAACCTGGCGACAGCTGGCGCGCCGAGTACGACGCAGCGCTGCGCGCGTTTGCCGCGCTGGGCATCCGTGCCGAGCGCCTGCAAGGCGACCGCGCACGCGGCCAGCCCAATATCTCGGCCTTCCGCTTCTTCGAACTCGTGAAACACGCTTGGCTGCACCGTGAGCCGGTGTTCATCGAAGTGCCGCGCAACCTGGTGTTTGCGCTCACCCAGCCCCTGGCCCTGCCACCGGTAGCGCAGTTGCAAAGCGACGAAATTCCGTTTGCGGGCCTGCAGGCCGTGCTGGAGAACATCGTGGCCAAGTTCCGGGCGGCCAAGCACCCGCTGGTGTACTTCGGCGTGCAGGTGCGCCGCAACCCCGAGCTGACCCAGCTGATGGTGGCTTTCTGCCACCGTTTCCACATTCCCTACGCCAGCCACTGGTTTGCCAAGGGCGCGGTCGATGAGACCCACCCGCTGTGCTTGGGCGGCTACAACGGCGCGTTCAGCGACCCGGCCATCCGCACTTTCATCGAAAACCAGGTGGACTACGTGCTCGACCTGGGCACCAGCATCATCGCGCAGGACACGGCCAGCGCCTTCCAGACCGGCACCCACTTCATTGCCGACTTCCCCAACAAGACCGTGCTCAAGTCCACGGTGCCGCGCGAGAAGGAACTGGTCCGCATCCTGCAAGGGCTGCTGCAGGCCGAGCTGCCCCAATATCACTACAGCGCCCCGGCACGCACAGCGCCTACATTGGCTGCGGATGCCAAGATGGACTTCCATGTGCTGACTGACGTACTGAACCAGCTGCAAGCGGAGCAGGACTTTGGCACCGTGTTCGTACCCGAAGTCGGCAACTCCTTCTTTGCCAGCTTTGGCCTGGCACCGAAGGCTACGCAGCTGGGCGTGAACTGGCTGGCCAACCCCTGGTACGCCGCCATGGGCACCGCCCTGCCCTACGCCCGCGTGGCCGCCGAGACCGTGCGCGACGCTGGCCACAACGACCGCGTGGTCCTCATCACCGGCGACGGCGGCTTCCACTTCCAGCTCAACGAGCTTATCCATGTGCAGAAACAGGGCCTGCCGCTGACCATCATCTACATGCGCAACGATGTGTTCCACCTGGGCAAGAGTGGCGACGGCCCGATCTACCACTGCTCCACCAGCGGCTTTGACGTGCACAAGCTGGTGCAGGCCTACGGTGGCGAAGCGCGGCGCTGCGAGACCATTGGCGAATTCAGCGCCTACTACCGCGAATGCCTGGCCGCCCACAGCGGCATACGCCTGATCGAAGTGCCGTGTTCACTGGAGCCCCAGTACCAGTGCCGCGAGATTGCGCTGCTGAACCTTTACATCAAGTCGCGCAACGGCGACCCGCAGGCCATCGTCGCCTGGAAAGCTGCCACGCAAGTCCACAATGTAGAGTGAAATCAGCATTTAGCCCGCACGGATATTGCGCCGTAAGCTACTGACTTCATAGCAATAACTTAACCGATCAAGGCCCGCTGGGCTCGGCGGCTTCGCAGCGCGCCAGGAAGTCGCCCACGCACAGCAGTTGCGAAGGCACGTTCAGGGCCGGGGCGTGGCCGCAGTCGGGCACTTCGACCACGGTCAGTCGCCCGGCGGCGCCGGGGCCGCGGCTGCGCATGGTGGCCACGGTTTCGGGCAGCACCAGGTCAGAGTTTGCACCGCGCAGGCACAGCACGGGAATGCCGATCTGGTCGTAGTGGTTCCAGATCAGGTAGTCGTTGGGGTGGGCAATGAACTGCTGCACCATGGCCGGGTCGTAATGCGGGGTCACGCGACCGTCGGCCAGGCGGCGCACCGAGGTCTCGGTCAGGCGGCGCCACTGCGCATCGCTGAGCCAGCCATAGGGCGCGTACACCTGGCGGAAAAAGGCTTCGAGTTCCCGCACCGTGGCAAAGGCGGGCGGCTGGCCGGCATACGAACGGATGCGCTCGATGGCCGCGTCCGCCAGCTGCGGGGCGTTGTCGTTGAGCACCAGGCTGCGGATGCGGCCCTTGAGCGTGGGCTCGAACACCCCCGCCGCCGCCACCGTGCCAATGGCCCCGCCCATGGACGTACCCACCCAGTGGGCCTGGGTGATGCCCAGCTGGTCCATCAGCTCCCGCGCCAGGCGGACGTAAAAGCGCAGGCAGTATTCCTCTTGCGGCTTGGCACTCCACTGGCTCAGCCCCCGGCCCAGGGTGTCGGGGCAGATGACGCGGTAGCCACGGCCGGCTAGGTAGTCGGCCAGCTCGTCCATGTCGCGCCCGGTGCGCGCCAGGCCATGCCAGGCGATGACCACCGGGTCGTGGGCGTCGCCCCACACGGTGTAATGCAGCTCATAGCCCGCGCATGTGGCGTAGGCCGAGCGGTACGGGGCCTGGTGGGTCGTCACAGCGTTCATGCCTTGTCTCCCAGGGCCGCAGCCCGCAAGCGCCCCACCACCCCGGTGGGAAAGTAATACACCGACAACACGAAGAGCAGGCCCAGCCACAGCAGCCAGCGGTCGGGCGACAGCAGGCTGGAGAGCCAGGGCAGGCTGGAAGCCGCCTCGCTGCCAATGCGCAGCAGGTCCTGCAGGTAGCTTTGGGCAATGAGGAACAGCACCGCGCCGACGATGGCGCCGTAGAGCGTGCCCATGCCGCCGATGACGACGATGAGCAGCACGTCCATCATGATTTCGAACGAGAGCGAGGTGTCGGGCCCGTTGTAGCGCAGCCAGAGCGCCAGCATGGCCCCGGCCAGTGTGGCGAAGAGCGCCGAGAGGATGCTGGAGATGGTGCGGTACACCACCACGCGGTAGCCGATGGCCTCGGCCCGGAACTCGTTTTCGCGGATGGCCTGCAGGACGCGGCCAAAGGGCGAGTTCACGATGCGCAGCAGCGCCAGGAACAGCACGGTGGCGGTGACAAACAGCACGTAGTACGACAGCAGGCGACCGTCGAGCATCACCCCCAGGAAGGGTTCTTCACTGAATTCGTAGCTCGGCGACAGGATGGCCGGCACCTTGAAGCTCAGCCCGTCCTCACCGCCCGTGAACTCGTGCAGTTGGGACGCCAGCGTCAGAAAGGCCGAGGCCACGGCCAGCGTGATCATGGCGAAGAAGATGGCCCGCACCCGCAGCGAAAACAGGCCGATGAGCCAGGCCAGCAGCAAGGAGAGCACCAGCGCCGCCACCACGCCCACGGCCAGCGCCTCCCAGGTGGCGCCCAGGCGCGTGGTGGCAATCGCAATGCCGTAGGCCCCGATACCGAAGAACATGGTGTGGGCAAAGCTCACGATGCCGGTGTACCCCAGCAGCAGATCGAACGAAGCGACCAGCACGATGAACACCAGCACCTTGGCCGCCACGTTGAGCGCCTTGACGCCGGGAAACACGAAAGGCGTGAACGCCAGGCCCAGCACCAGCACGGCCAGCAGCACCGCGAGCCAGCGGCTGCGCGGCAGGTCATTGGAAAGAATGCGGTTCAGCATGGGCTTTCCTCCTTAGCGGTTCGTGACCGGATAAACGCCTTGCGGGCGCCACAGCAGGATGGCGACCATGAGGGCGATGTTGGAAAACAGCGCCACCTTCGGCACCAGAAAGCCGGTGTAGTTGGCCATCAGCCCCACCAGCAGCGCGCCTATGAGGGCGCCGCCCGTGGAGCCCAGGCCGCCGATGATGATGACGATGAAGATCAGCACATTGACCTGCGCGCCCATCTGCGGCGTCACGTTCTGCTGGTACAGGCCCCACATCACGCCGCCCAGGCCGGCCAAGGCACTGCCCGCCACGAACACGCCGATGAACAGGCGGTTGATGCGGTAGCCCAGGCTTTCCACCATCTCACGGTCTTGCACCCCGGCGCGGATCAACAGGCCGACCTTGGTGCGCGTGAGCACCCAGGCCAACACGGCGAACACGGTCAGGCCCACCACCACGGCCATGAGGCGGTACTTTTCTACGGCTGCATCGCCCAGGTAGAGCGAACCGCGCATGCCCTCGGGCAGCGGCAGCGGAATCTGCAGCGGCCCCCAGATGACCTTGATGAGTTCCTCGCCAATGATCATGCCGCCCATGGTGATGAGGATCTGCTTGAGGTGCTGCCCGTACACCGGCCGCACGATGAAGCGCTCGAACGCCAGACCCAAGGCACCCGCCACGGCCATGGCGACGAACATGGCCGGGAACACCGCCACCAGGTTGCGCCACAGCTCGGTGGAGCCGGTCCAGTCGCCCATGGCGCCCATCACGCTGGTGGCCACAAAGGCACCCAGCGCGATGAACACGCCGTGGCCGAAGTTCAGCACGTCCATCAGGCCGAACACCAGGGTCAGGCCGGAGGCGATGATGAAGACGATCATGCCCATGGCCAGCCCCGCCACGGTGAGCGTGACCCAGGTGCTGCCCGAGCCGATGAGCGGCAAGGCCAGCACCGCCAGCAGCGGCACCAGGGCCAGCGGCTTCCAATCCAGCGTCTTGCCGTTCATACGCCACCCCCAGCGATTGCATTTGCTATGTTTTTGCTAGCTTCCTGCGCAATATATGTGCGGGCTAGAGCCCGATTTCGCATGTAATTTCTCATAGCGCCAGCCCCAGGAGTTGTTGCTGCAGGGCGGCGTCTTCGCTCAGGGCCTGCATGCTACCGGCGTGCACCACGCGGCCGTTGTCCATGACCGCCACCTGGTCGCCCAGGCGCTGGGCGAAGTTGATGTTCTGCTCCACCAGCAGAATAGTGGTGCCGGTCTTCTTCAGCTCGGCGAAGGCGTCGATCATGTTGTTGATGATGGCCGGGGCCAGGCCCTTGCTGGGCTCGTCCACGATGAGGAGCTTGCGCGGCTCGACGATGGCACGCGCCACCGCCAGCATCTGCTTTTGCCCGCCCGACAGCTTGCCCGCCGGGTGGTTCCAGAACTTTTCCACCGCGGGGAACAGCTGGTAAATCCACTGCAGGCGTTGCGCGTCCATCTGGGCCGCACGGCTGGCCTGGCGTGCTGCCAGCAGCATGTTCTCGGCCACCGTCAGGTCGGCAAAGATGCCCATGTTTTCGGGCACGTAGGCGATGTCGCGCTGGGCGATCTCGGGGGTAGCGGTGGCCGTGATGTCCTGGCCGTCAAACACCACCGTGCCTTGGCCCGCCTTCCACAGGCCCATGATGGTTCGCAGCGTGGTGGTCTTGCCTGCGCCATTGCGCCCCAGCAGCATGGTGAGCTGGCCCTTGGGCACGCACAGGTCCACGCCGTGCAGGATGTGGTACGCGCCGATGTGGGTGTGCACGCCCGTCAGTTCCAGAAGGTTCTCGCTCATGCGGCCTCCTTTTCAGGCGCCACACCCAGGTAGGCTTCCTGCACTACCGACGATGCAATCACCGTGGCCGGTTCGCCGTCTGCTACCAGGGTGCCGTTGTGCAGCACGATGATGCGGTCGGCCAGTTCGCGCACGACGTCCATCTTGTGCTCGACCAGCAGAATCGTCTTGGTCTTGTCGCTTTTCAGCTTGCGGATCAGGTTCAGGATGACTGGCGCCTCGTCGTGGCTCATGCCGGCCGTGGGCTCGTCAAACATGAACACCTGCGCGTCCAGCGCCATGAGCAAGGCGACTTCGAGCTTGCGCTGGTCGCCATGTGGCAGGCTGGCCACCACGGCGTTTTGCTGGTGGCGCATGGCCACCACGTCCAGGATCTCCAGCGCGCGGTTCGTCAACGCCACATGGTCGCTCCAGATGCTCCATAGGTTCAGCCCGCGCAGGTGCGCGCCGCTGTGCGCCGCCTGCACCGCCAGGCGCACGTTCTCCAGCACGCTCAAGCTGGGGAACAGGTTGGTCAGTTGAAACGCCCTGCCCAGCCCGGCCCGGGTGCGCGCCGAGGGACTCAGCGCCGTCAGCTCCTCACCATTGAGAAACACCCGGCCCTGTGTGGCCGGTATCTGGCCCGAGATCAGGTTGAAGTACGTGGTTTTGCCGGCGCCGTTGGGGCCGACGATGGCCGTGAGCGTGCCCGGTGCGAACGTGCACGAGACAGCATTCACCGCCACGTGCCCGCCAAAGCGGACCGTGAGGTCTTGGGTTTCAAGCATGGTGGGGTTTTGTTGATTGGGAGAGCGGCGTAGCGAGCGCGTTCAGGGCAAGGCGCACAGCGCGCAGAAACCGGAACGTACTGGCGTACGTGAGGATTTCGAGCACTGCGCAACGCCGCCATGGGCGCGCGCAGTAGCCGAGCACCCAATCAACTAGCGTTGGTTGCGGATCGGAACGTTCATCTCTTCGGCCTTGATCTCGCGCACCAGCTCGGGCACGCCCCAGGCGAAGGCCGGGTCGACCTTGATCTTGAAGTGGTACATGCTCTGCATGGCCTGGTGGTCTTCCTTGCGGAAAGTCATCTTGCCCTTGGGCGTGTCAAAACTCATGCCTTCCATGGTCTTGATCAGGGTGTTGGCTGCCGTCTCACCCTTGCTGTTGTTTAACGCCGTCACCAGCGCCATGGCGGCCGAGAAGCCCCCAGCGGTGAAGAAGTCCGGCGGTGTCTTGAACTGGCTGTAGTGGCGCGACACCAGCGCCTCGTTGACCGGGTTCTTGGGCATGCCGAAGTAGTAGTAGGCCGCGCCTTCCATGCCAGGGAACTGCTTGTAGGCGGTCATGGCGGGCAGGATGTTGCCGCCGGTGGCAATCTCGATGCCATTGCGCTTCAGGTCCAGGTCGGCAACCTTGAACGGGTTGCCGCCGGCCCAGATGATGAAGATGACCTTGCGGCCCGGCTGGTCCTTGAGCTTGTCGATCAGGCGCTGGCCACCGGCGGTGAAGTCGGTGGTGGCGGGCGGCAAGTACTCTTCGTGGACGATCTTGGCTTTCTTCAGCGCTTCCTTGAAGGCCTTCACACCGTCACGTCCAAAGGCACTGTCCTGCGCCATGGTGGCAATGGTGATGCCCTGTTTGTCCAGCGCCACGGCGTTGGCAATGGCATCCTGCGAGCTGTTGCGGCCGGTGCGGAAGATGTACTTGTTCCACTTGTCGCCGGTGATGCTGTCAGCCACCGCGGGCTCCACCAACAAAATCTTCTTGTATTCCTCGGCCACGGGCAGCATGGCCAGGGCCACGGGCGAAGCCGTGGGGCCGACCGCGATTTCGGCCTTGTCGTCGCCATAGGCGGTGGCCAGCAGGCTCTTGCCAAGGTCGGGCTTGCCCTGGTCGTCTTTCTCGATCACCACCAGCTTCTTGCCAGCCACGGTCATGGTGCCCTTGGTGGCGTAGTCCAGGCCCATCATGAAACCGGTCTGGGTCTGCTTGCCGTAGGCTTCCAGCGGACCGGTCTTGCTGTAGATGTGGGCAATCTTGATTTCCTTGGCCTGGCCAAAGGCGGCAGATGCGCCCAGAGCCGCCAGCGCCGTGGTGGCCAGCAAATGCGTCAGTTTCATGGTGTCTCCTGTTGTAGGTTTGTGATCGCACCACAGCAGTGCAAGTGGCGTGCCAGGCTGAAATGGCCGCAAAAGCCCCCTTACATGACATGCAAACCACCACCAGCGATCATTTTTCAGACATTTAATTGTATTATTTTCATGCATATGTATATTTTTTAAACATTTACTTCAACGCCACCGAGCCTACGGGCGCACTGCCGTCAGGCTTTTATTTCCAGTGTCAAAGCGCTGTCCAGGAATGACCGATGCGCCGCATAGCGGACATGCCCCCTTGACAGGCCGACCAGAGGACGAAGAACCGCACCCAATCCAGATAAGCCTTCTCGGTTTTGTGGCTATAGTGCAATATCTGGTGATTCGGTATCTACTGCAAAGTTGGGCGTCTTAGGAATCGAAATGGGAATCTTTGATCTCTTCTCCAAACGCCAGAAGCAACTACGCGGCGACGTACCTGATGTGTATTCGTACGACACGATCCCACAACCTCTTCGAGTGCAGGTTGTTCACATCTGGCATGACACTATTGGGGATGGAAACGAGTATCACGACAGTTATCGTGGAGCGTACGGTGCGTATAAGTTGATCGTCGAGGCACTCTGCCGCGAGTACGGCGTTTTCAAGCTCACAGGCGCCAAAGAATACGGCGACCGCAATTACCTGTCCGAGCTTGCAAACTTCGTCCTACAGGAGCAAGAAATCGAGAAAGTTCTCGACGCAATTGAACTCTCGTTCAGAGTCATCGACCGCATGACTAGAAACTACGACTATCTTCATCGGCAGCGAGCATCCGAGATAGCTGATGAGGCGATTGCGGAACTCAACGCACGATTCCAAGAACATGCCGTAGGGTTTCATTTCGCAGACGGTGAAATCATACGTGTCGATTCAAAGCTTCTCCATGCGGAGGTTGTTAAACCCGCCCTGACACTTCTGCATCAAAAAGAGTACGCAGGGGCCCAGGCAGAGTTCTTAAAGGCCCATGAACATTACCGGCATGGCAACACGAAGGAAGCCCTAACTGAGTGCTTGAAGGCACTGGAAAGCGTGATGAAGGCCATTTGTGGCAAACGACAGTGGCAACACCCGTCCAACGCGACCAGCAGTGCGCTAATCCAATGTTGCTTCGATAACGGCCTCGTACCTACCTTTTGGACTCAGCAGTTTTCTGCGCTCCGAAGCACACTTGAAAGCGGCGTCCCCACCGCAAGAAACAAACTCGGCGGGCACGGCCAAGGTTCATCGATAGTTAGCGTCCCACAGCACTTGGTTGCATACGTGCTGCACATGACAGCTTCGGCCATCGTTTTTCTCGTTGAATCAGAGCGGTCATTGCCGTGACAGCGCGACGCCCAACCCATCATTCCACCGGACCTGCTCGAAGAGCCGCGCAGGCCGGTGAATTCAGACATTAAGCATCAAACAATATCCGCCGTGCCAGCCATACCACCATGCATACCCACATGGTTCTCATGGGACCTCCTGGGGAACGCACTCAACTCTGCGTTCATGACATCGCTAGTTGGCGCACTAGCTGGCGCCTTCGCTGGCGCCCGCGCAGCCCAGAGGGTTGCTGAACGCGCGAAGGAGTCCGACAACCTGCTCGCACAGCTTCGCGCAACAAACGCGGCGCTGACGGTGGCGTTCACGATCTGCAACTCGTTCATTCAGCTGAAGAAGCAACACATTCGGCCGCTGCGTGTCAGTTTCACTACTCAGTTGGCCGAACTGCAGGAGTTCCATCGACAGCGTAACGCGGGCGAGATACCGCGCGAGCAGCCCTTCCAGTTCCTTGCAGACCTTCGCTCGGTTCAGTTGCCCCTCATGCCGGTCGAGGTTCTGCAACGTCTGGTCTTCGACAAGCTGTCAGTAACAGGGCGCCCACTCGCGCTGGCGGCATCCATTGCAGATACGATCGATAGCGTGCAAGGCCTGATGCAGAAGCGCACGGAGCTGGTGAATCAGTTCAGGGCTATTCCTCCTGGAGGCCAGGGCCTCACCGTGGCGCTGTACTTCGGTCTACCCTACGGGGATGGTCGGGTGAGTACGGAGTACAAGGACACGCTGGAAGGCCTCTTCAGCCAAATAGACAACGGCATATTCTTCAGCGAACTTCTATGCAAAGACCTCAAAGCGTTCGGCGACGAGACACTCGTCAGGTACAAGAAGATCGCAAAGAAGACGACCGAGCACGTCAGTGAGATTGACTTCCAACTCGCGAGAGATGAGGGCCTTTTGCCAGATGAGTCGCAGTTCTCAGACTGGCTTCGCGGCTTCGCCAAGGCCGGCAGTCCTGAAGCGGCTCGCACAAAGGTGGTCCCGCAGCCGTGATGGCTAACCACTCGTATATGGACTCCCCCCAAACGACAAGAGGCTGATCGATAGTTTGGCTGTTGGGGAAGCGCCTGCAGTCGTATATCCGGCATCTGGTGTGGGATCGTGAGTGTCCCGTGCCGACATGGAATCTGCTTCACCGAAACGCCACACGCTACAAGCGGCAGGCCAGCTGATTGCTAAGAGCCAAATAGGCGAAGTCGGTTTGGGGTGAACCCTAGTGACCATGATGGTCGATCAATCTCGGCACAAGCGTGGATGGGCGGCCTTCCAGCCCGAGGGAAGCTAGCCCACCCTGCGCTCGGCACTGCCTGCAGTTGCCAAACGTTCGTAAAACGTGGCCCGCGACATGCCCAGCAGCCTGGCGGCGGCAGCCTTGTTGCCCTGGGTATGCGCCATGGCGGCGCGAATGGCCTGTTGCTCCAGCTCGGCCACCTGTTCCGCCAGAGGCCGCAGGTGCGATGCGGGATCAGTTGATGTTGGGTTTGCTGCCGGTGCATGCACAGGCTGTGGCGCGGCCACCGCCGTCAGCCCCGAACGGCGCAGCAAGTCCTCCAGCTGCTCCGCCCCCAGCGCACCACCCTCCACCGCCATGGCGGCCTGCTCCAGCACGTTGCGCAGTTCGCGGATGTTGCCGCGCCAGCTCTGCGCGGCCAGCAGGTCGAGCGCAGCGGCGCTGACCTCGGGCACCTGCAGGCCATTGCGCGCGGCAATGTCCTCCACCAGCACCTCCACCAGGGCGGGCATGTCGCTGCGGCGTTCGCGCAGTGGCGGCACCTGGATGGGCAGCACGTTGAGGCGGTAGTACAGGTCTTCACGGAACTTGCCCTCCTCCACCAGCTGGCGCAGGTTGCGTGAGGTGGCGGCCACGATGCGGGCGTCAAAAGGAATGAGGCGGTTGGAGCCAAGCGGTTCGATTTCGCCCTCTTGCAGCGCGCGCAGCAGCTTGGCCTGCAGCGGCGCCGGCATGTCGCCAATCTCGTCCAGGAACAGGGTGCCGCCGTCGGCCAGCTTGAACTTGCCGTCGCGCCCCTTGCGATCGGCGCCGGTGTAGGCACCGGGCGCTACGCCAAAAAACTCGGCCTCCAGCAGGGTCTCGGGCACGGCGGCAATGTTCACCCCCACGAAAGGCCCGCTGGCGCGCTGCGAGGCGGCGTGGATGCCGTGGGCCAGAAGCTCCTTGCCAGTGCCGGTTTCCCCAAGCAGCAGCACCGGGCTGGTGGACTGCGCGGCGCGGCGTGCCTGGCGCTTCACCTCCACCGCCGCGGCGCTGGAGCCGATGAAGGAGGCCAGTGTGTACTTGGAATGCCGCCCCACGCTGCGCGACTGGCTGCGCTGGGCCGCCAGCTCCTTGCGCGCTTCGTCCAGGTCGCGCTGCAGCAGCGAGAACTTGGCGATCAGCGGCTGCAGATTGGTCTCGGGCTGGTCGAACAGGACGATGCCCAGCGCACCGATCACCTGGCCTTGCGCGTCGCGCAGCGGTATGCGGCTGACCACGAAGGTGCCGGCCCGGTTGGTCAGCAGGTCGATGAGGATGGGTTTGCCAGTTTCCAGCACCCGGTGCATCTGCGTGTTCGGCACCACGCCCGACACCGGATGCCCCACGAAGTCTTCCTCGCGCTCGAAGCCCAGCGCCGGCAGGAAACGCTTGTACTGCTCGTTGATCCAGACCACCCGGGCGTTGCGGTCCACCAGCATCATGCCTTCGCTGGCGCTGGCAAACAGGTCGAACATGGAGCGCGCCGCGAGTTCGAGCACGCTTTGGGCGTCGGTGGGAAGGGTTTGGGGGCCTTGCATGGACGCACATGGTACAGGGCGCCCCCTACAATGATCATTACCGCCTGATGTGACTTGTTGAGAGGAAACCACCATGCCCATGGACACCCTTGCCGATGACCTTTCCGCCGTACTGGCCCAGGCCGACGCGCTGCTGGCCCGTGCCCAGACCGAAGGCAGCGAAGGTGCCAAGCAGATCCAGGCCCAGGTCGAAGAAAAGCTGGCCCAGGCCAAGGCCCAGTTGCAGAACTTGGAAGGCGAAGCGGCCGAGAAAGCCCGCGCCATGAAACAGGCCACCGAGGCCTATGTGCAGACCAACCCCTGGCAGAGCATAGGCATTGCCGCGGCGGTCGGCTTTGTGCTGGGCGTGCTGGTGTCGCGCCGCTGAAACACCATGGTGCAGACCCCGCCCCTGAAGGAAACCGCTGCGCAACTGGGCGACAGCGCCCTGGCGCTGCTGCGCGCGCGCCTGGACCTGGCCAGTATCGAACTGGCCGAAGAACGCGAACGCCTCACGGTGCGCTTGGGCTGGCTCTTTGCCGGCATCCTGCTGCTGGTGTTTGCATTGTTGGGCCTTGGCGTATTGGCCGCTGCGCTGCTGTGGAACACCAACCGGCTGCTGGCCCTGCTGCTGCCCACCCTGGGCTTTGCGCTGGGCGGCTGGTGGATGCTGCAGCGCTCGCAGGCGATGGGCCGCGACGCCGCCCTGCCCTTTGCCGCCACCATCGCCGAATTTGACAAAGACCGTGCATTGCTGGGCCGCCAGATGGCCGCCAGCCAGGCCGACGACAAGGGCGCAGAAAACGGAGCGGGGATATGAGCACCCAAAGCGACTACGCCACCCGCAAAGCCCTGCTGGTGCAGCGCTGTGACCTGGAGCGCCTGCGCCTGCAACGCGCCCTGGGCCAGGCCCGGGCCCAGCTGCGCCAACCGCTGACCGAAGCCCAGCCCTCGCCCTGGACCGCGCCCTTCACGGCCACGCTGCTGAGCCTGGCGCTGCCGCAGCTGGGTGTGCAGCGGCTACAGAACCTGGTGGCACTGCTGAAGGTGGCGCTTACCGGCTACCGCGCCTGGCGGCTGTGGCAAGCAGCGGCGCAAAGTACCTCCGCTGAAACAACCAGCCCACCGCAATAGGATGCTTTTGCTCCTGCTTTTATAGCTTTATTCGCAATGAATACGCGGGCTAACGGCCAATTTGGTACATAAAACCGTCGGGAGAAGCCCCATGCAAACCTGTGACTACTTGGTCGTCGGTGCCGGCATTGCCGGTGCCTCCATTGCCCACTGGCTAGCCCCCCACGGCCGCACCGTGGTGCTGGAGCGCGAGGCGCAGCCGGGCTACCACTCCACTGGGCGCTCGGCAGCGCAGTACATCGCCACCTACGGCACGCCGCAGGTGCGCGCGCTCACGCTGGCCAGCCGCGCTTTCCTGGACCAGCCCCCGCCCGGCTTCTGCGAAGCGCCGCTGCTGCGCCAGCGCGCCACCATGACCGTGGGACAGCATGGCCAGCAAGCCCTGCTCGATGAAGCCTGGGCCGTGCTGCAGGCCGTGACCGACACCGGCCGTTACTTGAGCCCGGCCGAGGCCTGTGCCGTGGTGCCCGCCTTGCGCGAGGAACGCCTGATCGGCGCCATTCTGGAACCGGAAAGCTACGACATGGACGTAAACGCCCTGCACCAGGGCTACCTGCGCGCGGTCAAACAACATGGCGGGCAGATCGTGACGCAGGCCGAGGTGCAGGCGGTGCAGAAAGTTGGCGCCGTCTGGCGTGTGCAGGCAGGCGGCGCCGTGTTCGAGGCCCCGGTGCTGGTCAATGCCGCAGGCGCCTGGTGCGACGCCGTGGCGGCGCTGGCCGGGGTGACGCCCATTGGCCTCACGCCCATGCGCCGCAGCGCCTTCACCTTCAAGCCGCCGGCTGGCCTCGACACAGCCGACTGGCCGCTGACCATTGCCGCCGACCACAGCTTCTACTTCAAGCCCGACGCCGGCATGTTGCTGGGCTCGCCTGCCAATGCCGACCCCACCCAGGCGCAGGACGTGCAGCCCGAAGAGCTGGACATTGCCCTGGGCGCCCACCTCATTGAGGAAGCCACCACGCTGCAGGTGCGCCCGGCCCACACCTGGGCCGGTTTGCGCAGCTTTGTGGCCGATGGCGACCTGGTGGGGGGCTTTGACCCCGACGCTGCGGGCTTTTTCTGGGTGGCGGCCCAGGGCGGCTACGGCATACAGACCAGCGCCGCCATGGGCGAGGCCTGTGCGGCCCTGGCGCGCGGCCTGCCGCTGCCGGCGCACATCGCGCAGTTCGGCTTGACGGCCGCGATGCTGTCGCCACGGCGCTTGCGCACACACAGCTAGACGCATTTATTGCGTGCAAGAACCCGGCAAGCGGCGCATACTGGCCACCACAACCCCATGGAGGTCTGTATGCGCATCCGATTGCTGACAGGAACAATGGCCGTCCTGGCCACCGAGCTGGCCCACGCCCAGGGCTACGGGCCGGGCATGTGGGGAGACGGCTGGGGCATGCACGGCTTCATGCACATCCTGTGGTGGGGCCTGGCGGCCTGCGTGGTGGTGTGGCTGCTGCGCCGCCCGTATGGCGGGCACTGCCAGCACCATGGTCCCCACGGCGAAGACCGGGCCTTGGCCATTCTGCGCGAGCGTTATGCGCGTGGCGAGATCGACAAGACCGAGTTCGAGGCGCGCAAGCGCGACCTGGTGGGTTGATTCAAGGCAGCGCTTCGGTCGAGCGGTACAGCAGCACCTTGAGCGCGCGTTCCTCGTCCACATCGGCAAACACCGGCGGATTGGGCAGGCGATGCACAAACTCCAGCTGCGGCGCCAGCTCCGCCATCTGGCCACGCAGGAAATCGGTGCCGAGTTCGGGCGCGTTCAGGCACAGCAGCACATGGCCGCCGGGCATCAGCAGGTCCGTCAGACGCCGCATCACCTTGCCGTAGTCCTTGGTGGCAATGAAGCTGCCTTTCTGGTAGCTCGGCGGGTCGACCACGATGAGGTCGTACGGCCCCGCGCGCGAAACCTTGCCCCAGGTGGAGAACAGGTCGTGCGCCAGAAAGCCTGCGCCTTGGTTGATGCCGTTGAGCTGGTGGTTCTGCTGCCCGATGGCCAAGGCACCGTGACTCATGTCCACATTGGTCACCTGCCGGGCACCGGCCTGCATGGCCACCACCGAAAAAGCGCAGGTGTAGGCAAACAGGTTGAGCACGCGGGCGCGCTGCACACTGGGGATGTAGCTGCGCACCCAGCGCCGGCCCTCGGCCATGTCGGGAAAGAAGCCGTGGTTCTGCCCGCGCAGCACATGCACACGGTAGCGCGTGCCGTCTTCCTGCACCACATGCGGCTCGGGCACTTCACCCGCCATCAAGCGGGTTTCCTGCGCGCCCTTGGCGCGGCACTGGTAGACCCAGCTGAGGGGCTGCTCCGGTGCCAGCTGCTGCTGGCGTTGCGCCAGGGCCGCGTGCACGGCCTGCAGCTGGGCATCGTCCAGCGGTTCGAAAGCGGTCAGCACCCACACCGGCGGGTAGGCGTCGAGCAACAGGTGCTCGCAGCCCGGGTAGCGGCCCCCGCGGCCGTGGAAGATGCGGCGCACGTCGGGCCCGTGCTCCAGCGTGGCAATGGCGTCGAGAAGGGCTTGCATGGGGCTCAGGCCTGCAGTGCTGCGAGCTGCGCACGCAGGGCTGCGTTTTCGGCTTCGAGTGTGGCCACGCGGGCTTGCAATGCGGCCACGGTGTCGGCTTCGGTGGGT
This sequence comes from Rhodoferax sp., assembly GCA_008015235.1. GTDB lineage: Bacteria > Pseudomonadota > Gammaproteobacteria > Burkholderiales > Burkholderiaceae_C > Allorhodoferax. Next base: position 121,114 of record SSFF01000003.1, read on the forward strand.
GCGGAAGCGGTATCGGCATCGGCGGATTCGGCCTTGGGTCGCTTGCGGGTTTCGCGCACGCGCTTGGCGGCCTGCTGCAGCTGCTCCTTCCCCCCTTGGGCGGCCTCGACCTGCTCCTCTTGCGGCAGACTGGCCACGGCCGCAGCGGCGTTGATGGAGATGACCCCGCTTTTCACCGCGGCCACCACTTCGGGCGCGGCCTGCTTCTGGATCTTCTCGATCTGCACCACCTGGGCCGCACTCAGGCGCGCGGCGCGCGCCAGGTCTTCGCGGCTTTTGATGGGGGCGGCCTCGACCACGGGTGCACCGGCAGGCGTGGCATCGGCGGCCACGGGTGCTTCGGCAGCAGGCACGGTCGGTGCCGGAGGCTGGCGCCGGGCCAGGATCTCGCGCTTGCGCAGGGCCAACACCCCACGCTGAAAGTCCGACACGCTGCGCCGCCCCAGGTGCTGGTCGATCATCCACAGGTGCACGTCCTCCAGGCTCTGGAACAGCGTGCTTTGCACGGTCTGGAACGGGATGTTGTGCTTGGAGCAAATGCCATAGCGGTTGTGCCCGTCCACCAGCAGGTCGCCCCACAGCACCAGGGCGTCGCGGCAGCCTTCCTTGAGCAGGCTGCGCTCGAGCGCGTCGTGTTCGTCAGGGGTCAGCGGATCAATATAGGCCTTGAGGCCTTCGTCAACAACGATGGGCATGGAAAGGGATGCGAGAGAAAGGAGACGAGACACCCTGGAGGTGCTGTCGGTAAACGGAGGCAGGCCACACTGCAGCCTGCGGGCTGCCGATGGTAACGGGTGTTGCGGGCGAAATCGTGGACGCAGCCACGAAAGGCCGCTTCCATTTCCGCCGCAACTCCATCCCTGCGGCTTGGCAGGGAATTCATCAAAAGGGAAAACCCTAGCGCGACCTGTCACCTGAAGTACTGCCCAAATCCCTGGCGCCCTGCTACGCTGTCCCCACAACAACGCAGGAGACACGCCCATGGAGACGTCCAAGCTGATACTGGACTACGTGTTCGACCACGAGGCACAGCGCGGCAACGCGGTGTACCTCACGCAACCCATCGGTGGTGGCAAGGTGGTGGACTACACCTGGGCCGAGGTGGTGGGCCAGGCACGGCGCATGGCGGCGCACCTGAAGGCGCAGAATCTCGAACCCGGGGCGCGCATTGCCATCCTGTCCAAGAACTGCGCCCACTTCATCATGGCCGAGCTGGCGATCTGGATGGCTGGCGGCACCACGGTGGCGATCTTCCCCACCGAAACGGCCGACACCGTGCGCTACGTGCTGGAACACAGTGGTGCCAGCCTGCTGTTTGTGGGCAAGCTCGACACCTGGGCGCAGCAACAGCCCGGCGTGCCGGCCACCCTGCCCTGCATTGCCCTGCCCTTGGCGCCCAAGACTTCTTTTGAGGCCTGGGACGCGGTGGTCCAGCGCACCGCACCGCTGCCAGGGCGGCCGCAACGCAAGGGCGAAGACATTGCCATCCTGATGTACACCTCGGGCTCCACAGGCCAGCCCAAAGGCGTGATGCACAACTTTGCACGTGCCACAGCAGTGGGCGAAGGCATCAACGCCAAGCTCAAGGCAGAGTACGGCGAGGCGCTGGAAGTGCGCATGCTGTCCTACCTGCCGCTGGCCCATATCTTCGAGCGTGCCCATGTGGAGATCACCACCCTCATCGATGGCCGGGCGCACCTGTATTTCGCCGAGTCGCTGGACACCTTCCTGGCCGACCTGAACCGCGCCCGCCCGACCATCTTTTTGTCGGTGCCGCGGCTGTGGCTGAAGTTCCAGCAAGGGGTGTTCAGCAAGATGCCGCCCAAGAAGCTGGAGCGACTGCTCTCCATTCCGCTGCTGGGGCGCCTGGTGGGCAGAAAGGTGCTCAAGGGCCTGGGGCTGGACCAGGTACAACTGGCCGGCAGCGGCTCGGCCCCGATTCCGCCGGAGCTGATCGCCTGGTACCGGCGCCTGGGACTGAACCTGATGGAAGGCTATGCCATGACCGAAGACCTGGCCTACTCGCACAGCTCGCTGCTGCGTGCCAATGCGCCGGGCTACGTGGGCATACCGCTGCCGGGCGTGGAGGTACGCATCAGCGACGAGGGTGAGGTGCTCATCAAGTCGCCGGGGCAGCTGGTGGGCTACTACAAGCGGCCGGACCTGGACGCCGAGGTGTTCACCGCCGACGGCTTTTTCCGCACCGGCGACAAGGGCGAACGCCGCGCCGACGGGTTGCTCAGGCTCACGGGGCGGGTGAAGGAGCAGTTCAAGACCTCCAAGGGCAAGTACGTGGCACCGGCGCCCATCGAGAACCACATCAACGCCAACCCGATGGTGGAGTCGTGCATGGTGTCGGGCGTGGGCCAAAGCGCCGCCTACGCACTGGTGGTGCTCAACGAAGAGCTGCGCCCACGCCAGAAGGACCCAGCGGTGCGTGCGCAGGTGGAGGCCGAGCTGGGTGCCCTGCTGGAAAACGTAAACGCCGACCTGCCCGACTACGAGAAGCTGCAGATGGTGGTGGTGGCCTCCACCCCCTGGAGCGTGGAAAACGGCTGCCTGACCCCGACCATGAAGATCAAGCGCAGCCGCATCGAGGCCGATGTGGCGGGCCAGGTGGACAGCTGGTTTGCCACCCCCCAGAAGGTGCAGTGGGCCTGAAGCTTAGAACATGAAGTACAGACCACTATCAAATCAATAGCTGCACTTGCTTTTTGCATGCGGGCCAGCGGCCGATTTGGCATAAAAAAGAGGCCTTCCGGCCTCTTTTCAATGGGCGGGCGGTTGACGCCGCAAACGGCGCAGCAGCACAGGGCCACACAGGATCAGCACCACCAGCACCAGCAAGGTGAGCGACATGGGACGCTGCACAAAGATGCTCCAGTGTCCTTCGCCGATGGACAGCGCATTGCGCATCTGCGCTTCGGCCAATGGCCCCAGGATCATGCCCACGATGACGGGCGCGGTGGGAAAGTCGTAGCGGCGCATGAGCACACCCAGCACGCCGATTCCGTACAGCAGCACCAGGTCGAAAGCGCTTTGGCGCATGCCGTACACACCCACCGTGGCGAAGATGAGGATGCCGGCATAGAGCTGTGCCTTCGGAATCTTGAGCAGCTTGACCCACAGGCCCACCAGCGGCAGGTTCAGCACCAACAGCATGACGTTGCCGATGTAGAGCGAAGCAATGAGCGCCCACACCAGGTTGGCCGAAGTGTCGAACAGCTGCGGCCCGGGCTGGATGCCGTAGTTCTGGAAAGCCCCCAGCATGATGGCGGCGGTGGTGGATGTGGGGATACCCAGGGTCAGCAGCGGCACCAGGGTGGCGGTGATGGCCGAATTGTTGGCCGCCTCGGGGCCGGCCACACCTTCGATGGCGCCGGTGGTGCCGAACTCGTCCTTGTGCTTGGAGAGCTTGCGTTCGGTGGCGTAGCTCAAAAAGGTGGGAATCTCGGAGCCTCCGGCCGGGATGGTGCCGAAGGGGAAGCCAATGAAGGTGCCGCGAATCCAGGCCGGAATGGAGCGTTTCCACTCAGAACCCGTCATATGCACCTTGCCCATGGCGTTGCGGTCGTCCGGCGCCGTGCCCTCGTACAGCACCACATACAAGGCTTCGGCCACGGCAAACAGGCCCACCGCCACCAGTACGATCTCGATGCCGTCCATGAGTTCCGCCACGCCGCCGGTGTAGCGGATCTGGCCCGTAATCTGGTCCATGCCGATGAGCCCAGCCGCCAAGCCCAGCACCAGCGACGTGACGCCGCGCAGTGTGCTGTGGCCCAGCACGGCGCTTACGGTGGTGAGTGCCAGCACCATGAGCAGGAAGTACTCAGGCGGCCCCAGGCGCACGGCAAAGGCAGCCATGGGCGGGGCAAACAGGGTGACCATGACGGTGGCAATGCTGCCCGCCACGAAGGAGCCGATGGCCGCCGTGGCCAACGCGGCACCGGCGCGGCCATGCTTGGCCATGAGGTTGCCCTCCATGGCCGTGACCATGGAACCTGTCTCACCGGGGGTATTGAGCAGGATGGAGGTGGTGGAGCCTCCATACATGGCACCGTAGTAAATGCCGGCAAAGAAGATCATCGAGGCTGTGACGTCCACCTGGCTGGTAATGGGCAGGAGCATGGCCACGGCCACCGCCGGGCCGATGCCGGGCAACACCCCCACGGCGGTGCCCACGGCACAGCCGATGAAGGCCCACATCAGGTTGTAAGGGGTGGAGGCTGAGGCGAAGCCCTGCAGCAGTTGGTTCCATAAATCCATGGGAGATCCTTGCGACTCAGAGCCAGCCGGTGCTGGTCAATCCCGGCAGGTTGATGGCCAGCAACTTGGTGAACATCCAGTAGACCGGGGCTGAAATGGCCACCCCCACCAGCGTGTCCTTCACCCAGCCCACCGCACCGCGGGGTGTGCCGGTCTTTTCACGCAGGCCCTGAACCGCCAGCACAAAGCACAGTGCACAGCTCAGGACGAAACCGATGCGGGTGAGCAGCATGGCATTGAGCAGCAAGCCGGCGGATACCCAGGCAAACCCGCTCCAGTTGCCACGCTCGCTACCCGAGGGCGGCACAAATACCCGAAATCCGCTGACCCAGGCCTGGCGCAGCAACAAGGCACCGCACACCACCAGGGCGATCGACACCAGCCAGGGCAGAAAATCGGGGCCGACACCGGCATAACCCGCATCAGACGGAATGAACCATGCCCCCACCGCCATGGCGGTGCCCAACGCCATCAGGCCCAGGCTGATGGCCTTCTGGTTGCGCAACAAGCCTGGGCTCAGCATCAGACCATTCCTGCCAGGTGCATGATGCCGCGCAGGCTGGAAAACTCCTGGTCGACAAACTCGTCAAAGGCCGTGCCTGTCATCAAGGCGGGGGTCCAGGCGTTGGACTTGAGGGCTTCTTCCCAGGCTTTCGACTTGGTTGCCTTGACGATGACGTCGGTCAACGCAGCACGCTGGGCTGCGCTGATGCCGGGGGCACCGTAGACGCCACGCCAATTACCCAATACCACGTCGAAGCCCTGCTCCTTCAGCGTAGGCACGTCGATACCGGGCAGGCGCTTTTCCGAGGTCACGCCGATGGGGCGCATCTTGCCGGCCTTGATGTACTCGGCAAATTCGCTGTAACCGCTGCCACCGACGGTGACGTTGTTGCCCAGGATGGCAGCAATGGCTTCGCCACCACCACGGAAGGCCACGTAATTGACCTTCTTCGGATCCACATTGACCTTGGTGGCCAGCATGCTGGCGCAGATGTGCTCGGTGGAGCCGCGCGAACCACCGCCCCACTTCACGCTGCCGGGGTCTTTCTGCATCATGGCCACGACATCCTTCATGCTCTTGATGGGCGATTCGGCCGGCACCACGAACACGTTGTATTCGCTGGTCAAACGGGCGATGGGGGTGGCCACTTCAAGCGAAACCTGTGGCTTGCCCGTGATGATGCCGCCGATCATGACCGCACCGGTCATCAGCAAGGCGTTGGGGTCACCCTTGGAGGCGTTGGCAAACTGGGCCAGGCCAATGATGCCCGCAGCACCGCCCTTGTTTTCGTACTGCACGGTGTCGGCTGCCTTGGCGTCCAGAATGGCCTTGCCCAAGGCACGGCCGGTACCGTCCCAACCGCCACCGGGATTGGCGGGAATCATCATCTTGAGGTTGGTGGCGGCAAAGGCCGACAGCGGCAATCCGCCCGCGGCGGCCATGGCGACCATGGATTTCAGGAAGGTATCACGACGCATGGGAGTCTCCTCTTGTGGTTGAACGGGCCTATGATGCCGACCCACGCTGTCAACGCGCTGTCCAAAAATCTAGGGAAAACCCCAGCATGCACCTGCTGTTAGTCGAAGACGACCTGTCCTTGCGCACCACACTGGAACGCAGCCTGGGCCGTGTGGGCATGCGTGTGACACCTTGCAGCGATGGAGCCTTGGCCCTGCCCCTGTGGCGCAGTGAGCTGCCCGACGTGGTGGTGCTGGACCTGAGCCTGCCGCATGTCGACGGCCTCCAGGTGCTGGCGCAGGCGCGCGCCGCAGGACTGCGTACCCCGGTGCTCCTGCTCACCGCGCGCGGCACCGTGGGCGACAAGGTCGCCGGTCTCAACGCCGGCGCCGACGACTACCTGCCCAAGCCCTTCGATCTGGACGAACTCGAAGCCCGCATCCGTGCCCTGCACCGCCGCCATGCGCCGACCGACAACCTCAGTACGCCGGATCTGCACGCAGGCCGAGTGCGCTATGACCGCCATACCGGCGCCATGTACCTGGACAACACCGTATTCGAATTGCCGCAGCGGGAACTTGCACTGCTTCGCGCCCTCATGGCAAAAGCCGGCAAGGCCATGACCAAGGAGCAATTGTTCACGCTGGTGTTTCCCGGCGAACTGGACGTGCAGTATGACGCCATCGAGGTGGTGGTGTACCGGCTGCGCAAGAAACTGACGGGCACTGGCTTGGGGCTGGTGACCTTGCGCGGCCTGGGCTACCTGTTGAAGGTGGAGGAATGAAACCGGAAACAGGTGCACGGGCCTCGCTGCGCAAGCAGCTGCTGTGGGGACTGCTGCTGCCCATTGCCCTGTTCATTCTTGTCGACACGGTCAGCCTGTACCGCCAGGCGCTGCGCGCCGTGAACACGGCCTACGACCGCACCCTGCTGGCGTCGGCCAAATCCATTGGTGAAATGCTGGAAATGCAGGGCCAGGGCGCCGACGCCCGCTTGGTGGCACGCATAAATTACTCGGCCCTCGAAGCCTTCGAGGCAGACAACCGCAGCCGCATGGCCTACCGCGTCTCCCTGCGGGATGGCACCTGGGTCGAAGGTGCCCAGGACCTGCAGCCCTGGAATGGCACCATCCCCCAACAGGGGCCCTATGCCGCATTGGTGGACTTCTACGACAGCCAATGGCGTGGGGACGATGTGCGCGTGGCCGTACTGCTGCAGCCCGTGGCCAGCGCACAGGCCAACACCATGGCCACCATCCAGGTGGCGGAAACACTGGAACTGCGGCGGGAACTGGCCCAGCGCATCCTGCGCGATACCCTCCAACGCCAGGCCATCCTGATTCTGGTAATCGCACTGATCGCACTGCTGGTGGTCGTGCGTGTGACCCGTCCCATCGGCCGCCTGAGCCGCACCCTGGACGCCCGCGCAAGCGATGACCTGACACCCATCGACGCCAGCACCCTGCCCGCCGAGGTACAGCCCCTGGCCGAGGCGACCAACCGCGTGATGGAGCGCCTGCAGCATTCGCTGGAGCACCAGAAACGCTTCGTGCGCGATGCCGCCCACCAACTGCGCACCCCGCTTGCGGTGCTCAAGACCCAGGTGCAATCGGCCCGCCGCGGCGACACTCCCTCCAACGAGGCCTTGCCGGCACTGGAGGAAACCATCGACCGCGCCACTGTGCTGGCCAACCAGATGCTTTCCTTGGCCAAGGTGGAGCAGCTGCGGCAATCCGGACAGTTCGAACCGGTCGAATGGAGCGCCATCCTGCGTGACCTTGCACTGGAAATGGCTCCTCTGGTGGCGGACAAGGACATCGACTTCGGCCTGGACAGCGAGTCCTGCTTCGTTTCCGCACACCCTTGGATGCTGCGTGAGATCAGCCGCAACCTGCTGCACAACGCAATCCGCCACACTCCGGTTGGCGGCAAACTCGATGTGCGCTTGCATCCCGACCATGGAATGGCGCACCTGGAAATCATGGACAGTGGCGAAGGCATCCCTGATGAACTGCGCCCCCGGTTGTTCCAGCCTTTCTCCACCGCCGACCAGCGCCACGGCTCGGGTCTGGGACTGACCATCGCCAAGGAAATGGTGCTGACCCTGGGGGGGCAGATTGCGTTGGTCAACCGCACTGATGCCAATGGGCACGTGGATGGATTGAACGCTTCGGTGCAGCTGCGTTTGTGGTCCGAAGCACCATGAAATCGAAGCCGACAACGCGGTACAAGCGCCCAAGAAAAAACCCCGCAAGTCAATGACTTGCGGGGTCTGTTCTGGCGGAAACGGAGGGATTCGAACCCTCGATGAGGCTCTACACCCCATACTCCCTTAGCAGGGGAGCACCTTCGGCCACTCGGTCACGTTTCCTGCGAAACCAGCATTATGACAGAAGTCTGCGCACTTTTGCCCTGCTGGCTGCAGCCGATCAAGAGCTTTGTGCATGGGCCGTTGGTTTCGGGTCGCTCTGCCAGGTGAGCAGAGGCCCTGTACGCAAGGCAAAACCGGCCCCCAGTCGGATATGGATACGGTGACCGCGGGTGCTGCAGGCTGCCAACTGGTGCTGCAACTGATCGAGTTGTGCAGCACTGCCTGCGATCCCGAATCTAGCCTTGAGCCAGTACCGCAGTACATTGGCTTGGCGCTCGTTATTCAGTTGCCGCAAGCCTTGGATCGGCAAGCCATCGGTCAATGACCCGACCTGCCCCCACGCTGCAAGATCCTGCTGAGCCAATGCGTCCAGCAAACTCTGTGCCTGGGCTGCATGGCGTGCAGAACGTGCGAAGGCATCTGCTACGTGGGGAAAGGCCTGGCGCATAGCAGGAACAATGCTGTGCCGGATGCGGTTGCGGGTGAAGCGCATGTCGGCATTGCTCGGGTCTTCGACCCAAGCTTGCCCCTGTGCCTGTAGCCAGGCACGAATGTCGCTGGCGCTGACGTCCAACAAAGGACGCCAACATGTCATGCTTCCGCGCATCCACTGGGCAGGCATTGCACTCAATCCCCCCAGGCCGCTGCCGCGACTCAGCGCCAACAGGACGGTCTCCACCTGGTCGTCGGCATTGTGCGCAAATGCTATTGATTGAATAGCAGAAAAAGCAGAATTTTCGCGGGCAAGGTCGTCAAAAGCCTTGTAACGTGCCTTTCGTGCAGCGTCTTCCGGGCTTTCACCTTGGGAAGCATTGGCTTGCACTTCCACGACATGCAAAGGGACCTGCAAGGAGTGACAAAAGTCCCTGCAGTGTTGCTCAAAGTCGCTGGCTGCAGCCTGCAACCCATGATTGATGTGAACAGCGATGACCTGCCCTGGCCAACGGCGCACACAGGCCAGAAGAAGCGCCGTCGAGTCGGCACCACCACTGAGCGCCACAGCCAAAGGCAAAGGCGGCGAAAACCGCGCCATGGCTGCATCCACGGACAGTGTCATCCTTGCGCAGCCTGATGGCGCCGATTCTGATTACTTGGAAGCCGCCTTGGTGTCGGTAAAGCGGCCATAGGATTGCAGGCGCTCGTAACGACGCTCCAGCAGTTCCTTGACCTTGAGGTCGGCCACCTGGCGGTAGGCATCAACCAGTGCGCGCTTGAGGAAGGCGGCGGCCTGCTTGGGGTCGCGGTGGGCACCACCAACCGGTTCGCTAACGATCTTGTCGACCAGGCCCAGGGCCTTGAGGCGGTGGGCGGTGATACCCAGGGCATCGGCCGCATCCTGTGCCTTCTCCGCAGTCTTCCACAAGATGGAAGCACAGCCTTCAGGGCTGATGACCGAGTAGACCGAATACTGAAGCATGACCATCTGGTCGGCCACCGAGATGGCCAAGGCACCACCGGAGCCACCTTCACCGATGATGGTCGAGATGATGGGCACCTCAAGCTGGGCCATTTCGAAAATATTGCGCCCGATGGCCTCGGACTGGCCACGCTCTTCGGCATCGATGCCGGGGTAGGCACCGGGGGTGTCCACAAAGGTGAAAACCGGAATCTTGAATTTTTCAGCCAGCTTCATCAGGCGCAGGGCCTTGCGGTAGCCCTCGGGCTTGCACATGCCGAAGTTGCGCAGACCGCGCTCCTTGGTATCGCGACCCTTCTGGTGTCCGAGCACCATGCAAGGAGTGCCATTGAAACGGGCCAGGCCGCCCACGATGCTCATGTCGTCGGCAAAGTGGCGGTCGCCATGCAGCTCGACGAAATGGGTGAAGATTTCGTTGATGTAGTCCAGCGTGTAGGGACGCTCCGCGTGGCGGGCGATCTTGGTGATTTGCCAGGGAGTCAAATCACTGTAGATGTCTTTGGTGAGCTGCTGGCTCTTCTTGCTCAGCTGTTCGATTTCAGCCGAAATGTCGACGGCCGACTCATTTTGCACATAGCGCAACTCTTCAATCTTGTTTTCGAGTTCGGCGACGGGTTGCTCGAAATCCAGAAATACGCGTTTTGCCAAAGTCTTACTCCTTCATCTGTGTCACCCTTGCAGCCCAGGCTGCAAAGGTCCGTCAATAAGCGACGGGAAGCGGATCCAACGACCGCCAAATATACCAAGTTGCCACGCTGCAGTACGGCGCCCAGGCAGCGGCCACCTCGCGCGCATCGCTGCGGCTGACCTTCTCGCCCGAAAAATAGTTCAGGCTGATGCCATTGATCAGGCCAATGTCGTCCAGCGGCAGGATGTTGGGCCGCAGGAAATGGAAGATCAGGAACATCTCCGCGGTCCAGCGCCCAATGCCGCGAATGGACACCAGCTCCTGGATGATCTCTTCGTCACCCATGGACTCCCACGACGCCACGTGCAGACTGCCGTTTTCGAAATGCAGGGCCAGGTCCACCAGGTACTCGACCTTGCGGGCACTGAGGCCGGCGGCACGCATGTCATCGACCTTCAGGCGCAACACCTGGGCCGGCTCCATGCGCTTGGGCAGGGCTGCGAACCGGTCCCACACCGTCTGGGCCGCCTTGACCGATATCTGCTGCCCCACGATGCTGCGGGCCAGCGTGACAAAGGCATCGCCCCGGGTTTCCAGACACGCCTCCCCAAATTGGGGGATCAGGCGCTTCATGACCCGGTCTTTTTTCATCAGATGCTTGCAGGCCTCAGCCCAGTAGGCCGGCGTCACAGGCGCACCCTGCGGCTTGGCCGCGGCTTTGGTTGCTGCCATCAGTGCACCGCTTCCCAGGTGGTACCAGTCGCCGAGTCCTTGAGCACAATGCCCTGATCCAGCAACTGCTTGCGGATAGCATCCGCACCCGCAAAGTCCTTGGCAGCCTTGGCCTGTGCGCGCTGCGCAATCAGCTGTTCAATGAGCGTGGTGTCGAGGGTGCTGCCCGATTGCAGGAAAACTTCAGCGTCCTGCTGCAGCAAGCCCAGACACCCTCCCAGGACGCGCAGCTCGGCAGCACTCTGCGCCGAACCGCTGCGGTTGACTTCACTGGCGAGGTCGAACAGGACGGCCACGGCTTCGGGGGTGCCAAAGTCTTCGTCCATGGCCGCTTTGAAGCGGGCCGGGTACGGCTGTGTCCAGTCAATCGATGTCCCGGTGGTGCCGGGTGCCGTCTTGTGCAAGGCCGTATACAGGCGACGCAACCCGGTGCGGGCGTCATCCAGGTGGGCATCGCTGTAGTTGAGCGCGGTACGGTAATGGGTGCGCAGCAGGAAAAAACGCACAGTCTCTGTATCGTATTTCGCCAGCACGTCTCGGATGGTGAAGAAGTTGCCCAGGCTCTTGGACATCTTCTCGTTGTCCACACGGACAAAGCCGTTATGCACCCAGAAATGAGCCAACGGCTTGCCAGTGGCACCTTCGCTTTGGGCAATTTCGTTTTCATGGTGGGGAAACTGCAAGTCGGCACCGCCCCCATGGATGTCAAACGTCTCACCCAAGGCCGCGCAGCTCATAGCCGAACACTCGATGTGCCAGCCCGGACGTCCTTCACCGAAGTCATGACCGCCAGTCACACCACTCCACTTGGCATCCTGCGGCTCCGTGGGCTTGGCAGCTTTCCACAGCACAAAATCCAGCGGATCTTCCTTTTCCTGCGCCACGGCCACGCGCTCACCGGCGCGCAGTTCGTCCAGCGACTTGCCCGACAATTTGCCGTAGCCAGGAAACTTGCGCACCGAGTAGTTCACGTCACCATTGGCGCTCTGGTACGCCAGACCCTTTTCTTCCAGCGTTGCAATAAGGGACAGCATCTGCGGCACAAACTCGGTCGCACGCGGCTCCACGGTCGGCGGCAGGATCCCCAACTTGGCAATGTCTTCGTGCATGGCGGCAATCATCTCGTCCGTCAGCGCACGGATCGTGATGCCGCGCTCAAGGGCGCGCTTGATGATCTTGTCGTCAATGTCCGTAATGTTGCGGACATAGGTGACCTTGTAACCACTGCTGAGCAGCCAGCGGTTCACCACGTCAAAGGCCATCATCATGCGGGCGTGCCCAATGTGGCACAAGTCGTAAATGGTCATCCCGCACACGTACATGCGGACATGCCCCTCTTCAATCGGTTGAAAGCTTTCAATGGCACGCGTCAGCGTGTTGTAGATGCGCAAAGTCATAGTGGAAAAGAGAACTCAGTCAACCCCAGCAATGGAAGTCGCCCAGACGGGCTACATGCCCGGCCCAATGGCACGAGCAAATAGGGCTGCATGGTCAATGCAAGGCCTTACCCTCAGATACAATCCCCGCAGTATAAGCCCCTGTCTGACAGGCATATTTCCACCCATCCCACGGTTTATGAAGCAATCCAGATTCTCTGCATTCAAGCGTATCGGCCTGATTTCTGTTCTTGCCGCCTGTTTTGTAACCCACGCCTATGCCGACGAATATGCCGATGTGATGCAACTCATGCGCCAGGGGAAGCATGCCGATGCCCTGACCAAGGCCGACCAGTACCTCAGTGGAAAACCCAAGGATGCGCAGATGCGCTTTCTCAAAGGCGTGATTCAGCGCGATGCCGGTAAAGCCAGTGAGGCGATTGCCACCTTCACCAAGCTGACTGAGGACTACCCCGAACTGCCCGAGCCCTACAACAACCTGGCCGTGCTGTACGCAGGACAAAGCCAATTCGACAAGGCCCGCGCAGCCCTGGAAATGGCCATCCGCACCAACCCCAGCTATGCCACTGCCCATGAGAACCTGGGTGATGTGTATGCCAAACTGGCCAGCCAGGCCTACAACAAGGCACTGCAGTTGGATGGTGCCAATACCGCAGTGGCCCCCAAACTGGCTCTGATTCGCGAGTTGTTCAATCCCGCAGGTCCGCGCAGTGCAGTGGCGGCCGCCCCGGTGGCCGCTGCCAAGCCTCCAGTGGCGGTTCCTGCGAAGGATCCCGTAACCACAGCACCATCCAAAGAACCATCACCAGCACCCGTTGCAGCCGTCAAAGAGCCGACGCCTGCGGCTCAACCGACCAACAACTCCGCATCCAGCACCAAGGAAGCGCAAGCGGCCGTGCAGGCCTGGGCATCAGCCTGGGCAGCGAAAGACATGAAGGCCTACCTGGGTGCCTACAGCAAGGACTTCACACCTCCCAACAAGCTCAGTCGCGCAGCTTGGGAGGCAGAACGCCGCAATCGCATCACCACCAAGAACAACATCAGTGTCAAACTGGAAAACTTGAGTATTACCGTGAGCGGCAACACAGCGATTGCCAAATTCAAGCAGGACTATCGCGCCAGCGGACTGTCTGTGTCTAGCCGCAAGACCCTGGAACTGGGCAAATATGGCGACCGCTGGCTGATTGTCAAGGAATCCACTTCCTGATTTTGAGCGGGGTGCTCCCCCCGAATCCGCACCCTTGACCCTTGCACCAGACAGCTCTTACCAGCAATTTACATGCTTCGCCCCTTTACTGCTGCCTGTTTGATCGTTGCCTGTTTTTGGGCCAATGTCCCCATCTCACATGCCAATACGGCTTCAGGCAAGACCGAGAAAAAGTCCAATGCCAAGTCTTCAGCAAAGAAATCCGCAGCGGACAAAAACGCTACGGAATCCGCTTGGGACGCCGATACCGCTGGTCAAGCGGAAGCACGACTGATTGAAATCTACAAACTCATCGGAAGCGGTCAGAACAAGGAAGCCTTGGAAAGGTCGACCAAGCTGGTGCGTGAATATCCCAACTTCCAGTTGGCCCACCTGGTTCACGGTGATCTGTTGGCTTCGCGGGTGCGCCCGATCCAGACGGTCGGTGACATTCCAGACGTTCCTGCAGGAACGGCCAGCAGCAACCTCAACGATCTGCGTCTCGAGTCTGCACGCCGGATCGCCGCCCTGCGAGAACCCGTTCCGGCCGGCTTGGTGCCGTCCCAATTTCTTGCACTGTCGACAGCCTCACGACACGCGATTGCTATCGATGCATCCAAGTCCCGGCTTTACCTGTTTGAAAACACCTCAGCTGGTCTCAAGCAAATTGCCAACTACTACATCACAGTCGGCAAGGCCGGTACCTCGAAACTGGTGGAGGGTGACCAAAGAACGCCGCTGGGTGTCTACTACATTACCAGCAACCTCGATCCGAAAAGCCTCAAGGAGTTTTATGGGGCTGGTGCCTTGCCTATCAGTTACCCGAATGTATTGGACAGCAAACGGGGAAAAACCGGTAGCGGCATCTGGCTGCATGGCACCCCGCCCAATCAGTTTTCAAGAGCCCCGCAAGCATCGGATGGATGCGTCGTGTTGGCCAACCCTGATTTGCTGCACATCATCAACACCGTGGCCGTACGGACCACACCGGTAGTCATTGCCCCCCAATTGCAATGGGTTCAGCCACAAAAGGCCAGAGCCGAAGCCAAGTCGTTTGAAGACACGCTGAACGCTTGGCGCACTGCCAAGTCCAGTGGAAAGACCGACCAGGTACTGAAGTTCTATACCCAGGACTTTTCCAGTGGTGGAAAGAGTCTGGCGCAATGGACGCCCACATTGCAAGCCGAAATGCAGAAATTCCAAGGACGTACCATTGAACTCAAGAACGTCTCCTTTTTGCGCTGGAATGACACGGCCGAAACTATGGTGGTGACCTTTGGCGAAGTGGCCAAAGGGCTTAAGTTCGGCCTGACCAAGCGCCAGTATTGGGTGCGTGAGAACAACCAGTGGAAAATTTTCTTTGAAGGAACCATCTGATGCGCCATTTCCAACTCCTGCGCCGTGCCACCGCGGCGGCCTGTGCACTGGGACTCCTGGCCCTGCCCACACTGTCGTCTGCCCAAGCCCAACCGAGCGTGCTGGTGAAGACATCGGTCGGTGAATTCACTCTGACCCTGAACGCGGAGAAAGCGCCCATTACGGTCAAGAATTTCTTGCAGTATGTCGCAGACAAACACTACGACGGCACCATTTTTCACCGGGTCATCGACGGTTTCATGGTCCAGGGTGGTGGATTCACCACCTCCATGCAGGAAAAGTCCACCCGTGCCCCCATTGCGCTGGAAGCCAGCAACGGACTGAAGAATGTGCGCGGCAGCATTGCCATGGCGCGGACCATGAACCCCGACTCGGCCACAGCCCAATTCTTCATCAACGTGGTCGACAACCCCAACCTGAACGCGCCTTCACCCGATGGCCATGGCTACACGGTCTTTGGCACCGTGAGCAAGGGCATGGAAACCGTGGACAAAATCCGCAAGGTGCCCACCGGCTTTAAATTCGGCTACAGCGACGTACCGCTGACACCCGTTACCATCCAATCCATCACTCTTTTGAAGTAAACACCATGTCTTCTCCCCAAGTCGAACTGCATATCGCCAACTACGGCACCATCACCCTCGAACTCGACGCCGAGAAAGCCCCCAAGACCGTGGCCAATTTTCTGGCCTACGTGAACAAGGGCCACTACAACAACACCATCTTCCACCGTGTCATCCCCGGCTTCATGATCCAGGGCGGCGGCATGGAACCCGGCATGGCCCAAAAGCCCTGCGATGACCCCATTACCAACGAAGCCAACAACGGCCTCAAGAACAACAACTACACCGTGGCCATGGCCCGCACCGGCGACCCGCACTCGGCTACTGCGCAGTTTTTCATCAACGTTGCCGACAACAGCTTCCTGAACCACACCGCACCGTCTCAGCAAGGCTGGGGCTATGCCGTATTCGGCAAGGTCGTGTCTGGCCAGGACGTGGTGGACCGCATCAAGACCGTCAAGACTGGCCGCAAAGGTTTCCATGACGACGTGCCAAAGGAAGACGTCATCATCGATAAAGCCGTAGCCCTGTAATTGCTCGGGCACCGGGGTGGACCTGCGCGCGCCATCCCACTGGCGGACATTGGAGTTCCACTCCGATGTCCACCTCATTGACCGCGATCCCCACACCTTTGCGGCCTGGCAGGGCTATTTGGATTCCAGTACCGCGGACGCAGTATTCATCCTGGGCGATCTGTTCGAAGTTTGGGTTGGTGACGATGCCGTCAGCTCCTCCAATGCATTCGACCAGAAAATCATCACCAGCCTGCGCACCTGTACTCAAAAGCGCCCTACTTTCTTTATCCCAGGTAACCGCGATTTTCTGGTAGGCGACCGCTTTCTGCGCCAAGTAGGTCTGCAGCGTCTGCCCGACCCCACCGTGCTGGTCTTCCATGGCCAGCGGATTGCACTGTCACACGGCGACGCGCTGTGTACCGATGACACGGTCTACCAACAGTTCCGCGCCGAAGTCCGTACACCCCAATGGCAGCGTGATTTCCTGCAACTCCCGCTGGACCAGCGCCAGGCCAAGGCCCGGGCCATCCGCCAGGTCAGTGAATCGCGCAAGCAAGAGCAGACGCAATATGTAGATGTGAACACCGATGCGGTACTGTACCTGATGGCACAAGTCCAAGCCGATGTGCTGGTACATGGTCACACCCACCAGGCTGGAACGCACCAGCTGGATGCCAACCGGCAACGGCTGGTACTGAGCGATTGGTGTGCGGACGCTAGCCCTGCACGACTGGAGTTTTTGCAGCTCCAGGCCCAAGCAGGCCAGAACAGTTTCCAGCGCATTTCACTGCCTCTGTGATACTGGCAACGGTCCGCACCAGGCCGCAGGCATTCAGTTCAAAGCACCCACTTCGTCGATCTGCCAAGGGTCCAGGAACTGCTGGGCATATTGCAGATACACCTTACTCTGCGCAAACACATCGAACAAATCCGGGTCGATATGACCACCGGCCTTGAACTTCGCCATGATCTGCATGGCCTGCGATAGCTTCATGCCTTGCTTGTACGGCCGATCTTTCGCCGTCAGGGCCTCAAAAATGTCGGCAATGCCCATGATGCGGGCCTGTACCGACATTTCATCGCGTTTCAATCCCTTCGGATAGCCCTTGCCATCCATGCGCTCATGATGCCCACCCGCAAACTCGGGCACGTGCTTCAAGTGCTTGGGCCAGGGCAACTGCTCCAGCATCTTGATGGTGGCCACAATGTGGTGGTTGATGATTTCACGCTCCGGACCGGTGAGGGTACCGGCGCGAATGCTCAGGTTTTCCAGTTCATCCTCTGTCAGAAAGGAACGCGGCTCGCTTTCTCCCACCGTCCATTGGTATTTGTTGCGCAAATCGCGTACGCGCTGTATGTCCTCCTCGCGCATGGCCTCGCCACCGCGATTGATGGCCTGGACAAACTCCCAATCTGCGTCGATTTCTCGACTGGTGGCCTGGAATGCCGCATCAATGGCCTCCAGACGCTCATTGAGCCCGTCAACACCATGGGCCTGGGCTGCCAGCTTGGCCTCCAACGCCTTGACCTGCGCGTCACGACGCACCACCTCGAACCGTGTTTGAATCAGGTCTGCGCGGTCAAACAGGGTTTGCAGCTTAGTGGCTTTGTCCACTACATGCACTGGGGTGGTGACTTTGCCGCAGTCGTGCAACAAAGCAGCGATCTTCAGTTCATAGCGGTCGCGCTCGCTCATGCGAAACGTCGCCATCGGCCCATCCTGCGCGGCATTGACCGCGTCGGCAATCATCAGGGTCAACTCAGGTACGCGCTGGCAGTGACCTCCGGTGTGCTGGGATTTTTCGTCCACCGCCAAGTTGATCAAGCCGATGAAAGCTTCAAACAGGGTCTCCAACTGGATCACCAAGTCGCGGTTGGTAATGGCAATGGCCGCCTGGGACGCCAAAGACTCGGCCAGACTCTGGTCGGCCTGATGGAACGGTACCACCTTGCCAGTGGCGGGATCGATGGCATTGATCAGCTGCAAGACGCCAATGAGCTCGCCCTCATGGTTTTTCATGGGAACGGCCAGAAACGATTGCGAGTGGTAGCCAGTGCGCTGGTCGAATTGCTTAGTGCCAGAGAAGTCGAAATTGGGTTCGGTGTAGGCGTCGGCAATGTTGACGGTCTGGTGATGGATGGCCGCATAAGCCGCCACCAGTGAATCATTGGGTTTGCCATCGGCCAGATGCAGGGGCAAGGTCGGCAGGTCAATGCCTTCAGAGGCGGTTCCACCCTTGGCAATGCCCAGCGACTGGGTGCGCATGATCTCGAAGCGCAAGGCCTTTCCGTCTTCCGTCACCCGGTACAGGGTGCCACCATCGGCATGGGTGATGTCTTTGGCTGCGACCAGAATATTTTCCAGCAGGCGATTGATGTCGCGTTCGCGGGACAACGAAACACCAATCTCGTTGAGCTGGTCCAAGCGCTTGAGCAAACTGACGATCGAATCCACAACACCCTCCCCGGGTTCAACACCCTGACGTCCACTGACCGGACATTGTTCCACAGGCCGTGCCATTCGGCACGCCTGGGACTGAAACTGCCAAAGGAATATGGTTATCGCTTGAGCAAGACCTTCAAAACGGCTTGCAGGCGCTTTGCATGGGCCGCGGAATACGGAGTTTGCAGCACGGTGGCCACGTCTTTTTCCCAGGTTTCCTGTGGAGATGGTGCATTGCGCTGGGTCAGCAGCTGCAGCTGCAGCAGGCGGCGCTGTGCCAAATGCTCGGCCGCAGTGGGCACTTCGGCAGCAATTTCCAGGCGCAACACCGTGGTCTCGGCATCGCCTGCCGCAGGTGCCCCAACCGCCTTGGTCCAGGCACTGCGGGTGGCTGCCTGGAGCTTGCCGCCCAGCGCCTGCACCGTCGGGACCTGTTCCGCATCGCGCTTTTCCCAGGCACCAAGCAGCTGCATCAGTGCTTCACCATGTGCTTGGGCGGCCAGGCCACGCAAGGCCGACTGGGCCTTGTCCATGGCGTCACGCTGGGCGCGGAAGGCGGCATCGCCCAAGCGCGGGTGGGCATCGTGGCGTCCGGCTCCGTGAGACCCATCTCGTCGACCGTCGCGTACATCGCGCCCGTCACGTCGATCCGATCCACGCTCATTACGTGCACCCATGCGACCATCGCGGCCACCCGGATGCTTGTCCTTGCCAACTGTGGGCGCGTCTTTGCGGTTGCCGGGGCGGTCATCGCCGCGGACCGCCACCACCGGCTTGGGGGCAGCGGCAGATTTGGGCCCTTCAGTTGCTACACTTTCAGTAGCTGCTTGCACAGTATCCACGCCGGCTGATGCACTATTTTCATTGGAATCTGCCCCCGCAGCCACATCTGGCGCTGACATAGTCAGCTCCAGTGCAGCCATGGCTGCGCGTATCGCAGCGGAATCTCCGGAGGCATTGGCTTGCTCCAGTGCACGGGCCGCATTGAGCACGGCCTGGTCGCGGGCACTGGTCACCGCGTGCTGCTTTTCGCGTTGCTCGGTCTTGCGGTTGAAGGCGTCGTCAATCGGTTTGCGGAATGCATCCCACAGCTTTTGCTCCTGGCGCCGGTCCAGGGGGACGGTGTGTGCCTCAGCCTGCCAGCGCTGTTGCAGCGCCTTGATGGCATCGATGCGCAAGCTGGGAGCCGCCCCCAGCTCATGGGCTTCTTCGATCATGGCGTTGCGGCGCAGAAGACTTGCTGCCTGGGCCGCCTCCAGCGGTGCAGCCGCCTGACCGAAAGCGGCCTTCCATGCCGTCTGCATCTCTGCAAACACCTTGTCCCCGACATGCCCGGCGTCACGCCAGCGGTCGGCAAGCTGGTGCAAAGCGCGCGCATAGGATTTCCAGTCGGCCTGGGCCTGTGCCGCATGGGTCTGGGCCCAGGCTTCCACCTCGGCAATCAGGGCCTGGCGCTGCTTCTTGTGCTCGGCCGACTCTGCCTTGGCTTTTTCCAGCCAAGCCTCAACCTGTTTATAGGCTTCGTTGCAGGCGGCGTCGAAGCGCTTCCAGAGCCCATGGTTGGGCTGGCCACCCTGGTCGGTCAGTTTCCACTGCTCGCGCAGGGTACGTACTGACTCCTGCAACTTGCGCCCGCCCAAGGTCTGGCCTGCGGGGCGTTGCAGCAGGCCTTCGGCCTTGGTCACCAGTTCCTGGCGCAGTTGGTCCGAACGCCAGCGCTGCCAGCCTTCGAGTTCGCCCGCGGCCGACAAGGCGGCATGGGCGCGCTGGTCAAGCTTGTTGTCAATCCACTTGCCAAACTCGCGCAGGGCGCTGCGCAAGGCAGTGGCAGCACCGGCACTGGCTTTGCCGTGCCCCTGGGCCAGCTCGTCTTCCAGAACTTTGACAGCCATCTCGACCGCGGTCTTTGCCTGGGCCAGCTGCTCAGGATCGGCCTTGGGCTTGGCCGGGGTCGGCAAGGCTTCGCCACGCGCCGCACGCAGCTCGTAGGCCCACACCGGCACCGGCGGCAGTGGTTGGCTGGTGTCTTCGGCAGCCGTCACGGTCTGCGCCAAGGCGGCTTCGAAAGCGTCCCACACCAGGAGCATCTGGGAGCGTGCACTCTCTAATATAGGAGGGAAGCGTGCTTCTACACTGGCCCAGCTGGCGTCCGCCACCAGTTCCTGGGCCTGGGCCTGCCAGCGCTGTACGTCGGCTTTCAAGCTGTCCCAGGCCGACTGGGCGTCGCGCCAGGGCTTGGTGGACAGCACTTCAATGCGCTGAGACAGAAGTACTGCAGCTTCGCGTTGCACCTGCACCCGATGCTGAAGGTCTTCGATGCCACGCACACGCTCGGCCACCGCCAGCTTGAGCGCCGCCAGCGGCTCGCGGCTCAGCGGGGCTCCGGCTTTGGCGGCGTCACGCTGCCAGGCCATGGCGTCGGCAATATTCAATTTGGGCAGCGCCAGCAAGGCATTGGCCTTCTCGGCCCACTCAGCGATCAGGGCATCCTGCCCCTTTAGGCGGCGGACTTCGTCGATGCGCTCACGCACCAACTTGGCAGCCCCCTTGTCCTTGACACTGAGCTCCTTGAAAACAGCGCCCAGACTGTCAGCCGCCGGGTCGGTGGCCAGCCATTCACGGATGCGTGCGGCCCGATCGCCGGCCGTTTGTGCTGAAAAAGCCCCTCCGGTTAGGGTATCCAGTTCAAAAGAGTCGGCTTTCTTTGCGGAATTTGCTGAGGTCACGATACGCACACCAATGGTTAGGAATTAGCAGAACTGGCTATTTTCGCAGCGTTTTGCCCACTATTTCCGCCGTTTCCAGCCTGCGACAACCGGTTTTCGCGCTTTTTAGAGCCAAAACAAAATTACCAAAATATATATAAATCAACTTTTATATGGTTGACTCGATATATTTGCATCCATAGAATCCGCCGCATTCCTGGATCGACTAGGGATAACCCGAACCGCTGCCGACCCCGGCATTTCTTTTTCGCTGCACATGCCGTGTCGGCGCCGCAGGAAAAAGATAGCGTACCAACCCAAACGGGCGTACCGCGACACGGTGGCCAGAGTACTGGCAACCCGACCCGCTGTGCACCGCGCAAGAAGGAGGAGCTATGACAGCGACCGCAACGTTAACCAAGGGCCTGCGCACTATTGCCAGTGACATCGTCCAAGGTTTTTTTGAAATCACGCACAACGGTTTCGCCCTACTGGGCTTGGCCGTGATGTTTGCATCCATTACCCTGTTCACCCAACCCGACATGCGTCAGGCCGGTGAAATCAAACTGTTCAACTTTCTGCAAAGCCGCCTGGGCGGCGCGTCTTTTGAAGCCAGCGAAAACACCGATGGCATCGAACGTGGCATGGCCAGCAACCCACAGGACTTGCCCAAACGCCAGGCAGCCGTGGCCTACTGGCTAAGCAAGAAATATGGCATCGCCCCTGAACCCCTGAGCACTCTGGTGGCTGAAGCCTATGCCGTGGGCGCCCGCAGCAAGCTGGATCCCAACCTGATTTTGGCTGTCATGGCCATTGAGTCTGGATTCAATCCGTTCGCCCAAAGCCCCGTTGGCGCCCAGGGCCTGATGCAGGTGATGACCAAAGTGCATGGCGACAAGTACGACAACTTTGGAGGCAAATTGGCTGCCTTCGATCCGGTGAGCAATCTGCATGTCGGAGTCAAGGTGTTGCAGGAGTGCATCAGCCGAGCAGGCTCCGTAGAAGGTGGCCTCAAGTTCTACGTGGGTGCGGCCAATATGGAAACCGACCACGGCTACGCCGCCAAGGTTCTGGCCGAACACAACCGTCTTACCCAGGTGGCCAATGGTGGCAAGGTACCCTTCAGCGCCCCCCAAGTGCTGCCCGCGTCGGTCGGCGCTGAACCCCATAGCCTGGCATCGGCCAACTCCTGACAGAGCTAACCCGGCCTGCCGGTCGGGTAAACTCCACCCTGTACGCGACTGGCGATAGGTACAGGTGCATCACCACAACACCCTGTGCCGAGGTGGGCCACCACCGGGAAGCGTGCCGCAAGCGGCCTTTGGCCCGCAAGCGTTCAGCCGTGCGCCTGGGCAGCCCTGTGATTCCTTTTCCACAGGCCCATTGTCTTGAAGGACTGCCATGTACAACCGCAATATTCTTGTCGAACAAACCGATCCCGAAATCTGGGCCGCAATCCAGGCCGAAAACGCGCGCCAGGAACACCACATTGAGCTGATTGCCAGCGAAAACTACGCATCCCCCGCCGTCATGGCCGCCCAGGGCAGCCAGTTGACCAACAAGTACGCCGAAGGCTACCCCGGCAAGCGCTACTACGGTGGCTGCGAGCACGTGGACGTGGCCGAACAGTTGGCCATTGACCGCATCAAGCAAATCTTCGGTGCCGAAGCCGCCAATGTGCAGCCCCACTGCGGCGCCTCCGCCAATGAGGCCGTGTTCCTGGCCTTCCTGAAGCCCGGCGACACCATCATGGGCATGAGTCTGGCCGAAGGCGGCCACCTGACACATGGCATGCCGCTCAATATGTCGGGCAAGTGGTTCAACGTGGTTTCCTATGGCCTCAACGCCCAGGAAGCCATTGACTACGACGCCATGGAAGCCAAGGCGCGTGAGCACAAGCCCAAGCTGATCGTGGCGGGTGCATCGGCTTACAGCCTGCACATCGATTTCGAACGCTTTGCCAAGATCGCCAAGGAAATCGGCGCCATCTTCATGGTGGACATGGCCCACTATGCCGGCCTGATCGCTGCAGGCCAGTACCCCAACCCTGTGCCGCATGCCGACGTGGTCACCTCCACAACCCACAAGAGCCTGCGCGGCCCGCGCGGCGGCATCATCCTAATGAAGGCCCAGCACGAAAAGGCCATCAACAGCGCCATCTTCCCCGGCCTGCAAGGCGGCCCGCTGATGCACGTGATCGCCGCCAAGGCCGTCGCGTTCAAGGAAGCGCTGCAACCGGAATTCAAGGCCTACCAGGCACAAGTGGTGCGCAATGCCCAGATCGTGGCCGAAACCTTGACCGCCCGTGGCCTGCGCATCGTCTCTGGCGGCACGCAAAGCCACGTCATGCTGGTGGACCTGCGCGCCAAGGGCATTACCGGCAAGGAAGCCGAGGCCGTGCTTGGCGCTGCCCACATGACCATCAACAAGAATGCGATCCCCAATGACCCTGAAAAGCCCATGGTGACCAGTGGCGTGCGCATCGGCACCCCCGCCATGACCACCCGTGGCTTCAAGGACGAGGAAGCCCGCATCACCGCCAACCTGATCGCCGACGTGCTGGACAACCCCCGCGACGAAGCCAACATCGCCGCCGTGCGCGCCAAGGTCAACGCACTGACCGCACGCTTCCCGGTATACCGTTAACCACGCCAGCCCCGAGAGGCGCTATCATTGTGGTAGCGCCTCACGCACATTCTGTGCGGGCCAGAGGCAGATTTTTCATATATTTCGCCCAAACCCGCCATGAAATGTCCTTTTTGCAGCCACTCCGAAACCCAGGTCGTTGAAACGCGTGTTTCGGAAGACGGCGGCTTTATCCGCCGCCGCCGCCAGTGCGCGGCCTGTGAAAAACGCTTTACCACCTACGAACGCCCAGAAGTCACCTTCCCGGTCATCGTCAAGAAAGATGGTCGGCGCATCGAGTACGACGCATCCAAACTGCGCGCGTCATTCGCACTCGCATTGCGCAAACGCCCTGTAAGTACCGAGCAGGTGGGCTCGGCCATTGAACGCATTGAGGAAAAGCTGCTTAACCTAGGGCAGCGTGAAATTCCATCCCAGCGCGTGGGCGAACTCGTCATGCGCGAACTCAAAAAATTGGACAAGGTGGCCTACATACGCTTTGCCAGCGTCTACCGTAGCTTTGAGGACATTGACGAGTTCAAGACGTTGGTGGATGAGGTGAGGAAGTAGAAAAGGGGCTGAACCAGCCCCTTTCTGATTTATTCTCTGCCCCCCGTGCGCTCTACTTCCAGCAATTTGCCACAGTAGCCCCGCTGCCAGTGACTCCTTTTAATCCGGTATTGGTAAGAGTCAAATTTCCACAAGTATCAGCATTGTTCGCTGTCGCGGTGAGCGTGTATGAGTTGGTTCCAATAGCGCTTACAGACAATGTATGGTGAGTTCCAGCTACGGCAGCAATTCGCGCAGGTAATGTCGGAGCCGTAGTACCACCAGCATCAGTGCTATACCGACTATTAGAGGCGTAGTAACGCTCCATAAACAACTGAGCCTCTTGCAGTGCAGCCATTGCCTCGCTTCGCTGTCCCCGCTGCACTGACGACCTATAACTTGGCAATGCTACAGCAGCCAAAATACCAATAACTGCTACTGCAATCATTAATTCAATCAACGTAAAGCCTTTTTGACGTTGATGGTTCTTAATAAATAGATTTTTCATAAATTACTGAACTATCAATTACTTAGCGCAATGGTGGATTAATGATCTGGCGAACTACACGATCTTTTGTCGCGCGCTTACCAACCGACGAAGCAGGATCATCCTCTACACGGAATTTCATTTGGCCGGTAGTTGTCTGATCGGATATCTCCCTATAGCATGTACCAGATGTCTCGCAAGTTGATTTACCTTTCAGCAACGAATCCAAACCATCAGCAGCCGTCTTAAATCCCGCAACGATTCGATCGGAACTATTAATATAGCCATCTCCGTTGGTATCAAACGTTGAATATCCAGGCGGCAAACCTTCTTCAACGTTAAACAACAAATTCAGTCCTTCACCACTTACAGAGTCACACGCAACAGCCGAAGGTGATGCAGGCGCCACGGCGCTGACGAGCGCAACTTTAGAGGTTACCTTTTGCAGCGGGTATATGACTCGCAACGCTGTAATAGGAATACCTGTCAGATCAATTCGCCAACCTCGATTTGCGACCCAATCTGCAGAGCTACCGTTCAATTGAAAAAACACGCCTGCAGAAACATCAGAACCACTTGTAGACGCCAAAGTGCGGGCGTCAAGGTTTGATCTGCCAAGTGGCCTTACGATCGAATCGGAGGCTTTGTCCCAGACGCCATACAAGGTTTCAACAGCGGTAGAAGCTGCATCCGTTGCATCATCAAGTCGCCCTGTACCGGCGACAACCAAATATCCTCCTTTGGTGTGCGGGTAAATCATGGGAGCCTGAGTAAAGCTCTGAACAGCACCAGTCGGCCCAGTTGCCGCAAGCAGAGGAACACCCACTGCCCCACCATTCTTATCCACCTCAAAGTAGCTAGCAGCTGCAGCTGCATAATTCAACTTCCAGAGTTGACCTTTTAGATCCCCAGCGTACAAAGTTGTAATTTGGCCTTTGCTATCTCGAATTACACCAACCCCGCCAAGCCCATTTCCCGCCCCAATTGCTTCCGCAGAATCAACCTGCAGTGTATTGACCGCTCCCGTCTCGATATCGACCACAAACAATGTTGCGCGTCCATTGGTGCTGTAACGACCATTGCCGAACACAGCCACCCATTTACCATTGGGCAAAACGCCCACGGTTACAGGACCTTTCACATAGCCCAAGTCGTTATAGGTATCTCCATCAATCTCCCAACGGACGCTATTTACTCCGAGAGGGGTTTTCCCCGTTGAAGTATCGATGCCATCCGTAATGTCTAAGGCATAAACGCCCTTACCGCCAGCACCCAGGGTACCCACTAGGTAATTGCGCCAGGTTGCCGTGGTTGCCGAAGGTGCCCGAACGTAAACATCGCTCTGCGCCAAAAAACCATCAACAAAAAATTGATGGCTTGCCCCAGCATAACTGGTACTAGCCAACGAAGCTAGCTTGGGATATATGGAACGAGGAATGAATGTAAAGACTTCCTTGCCATCCTCTGTTGCTGTCACGCCATTGGTATCTTTGAATGCATGAAGCATCCCATCATTTGCGCCAACGTAGAGTACGGCCACTCTGCGTGCTTTATCCGCTAGAAAATTGGTATAGGCCGATGAGCCCCCAAGCGCCAATGCATCGTAACCTAACGACTCCCCCCCCTTGGCCAGTACCGGATTCGAGTTGATGAAATCGCCTAACCGCTTGCTCCTAGTTCTGAAAAGACGGTCACTGGCACTGGTTGCTGTTTGTTCGTAGGTTGCATCGCCACGAACCCAATCAACTAGTTTGCTTGTTGCCCCGGCACCCAATGCTGCTTGGCCGGACGAGCCAATTCCCGTCCAAGTAAAGGAGACCCCTTGGGTACCATTCCAAGAAACCATATTCCTTTGATCCCACGGTGGCAGTTTGCTTTCAGCATTCCATAACTCACCATCTGGACCGGATCCTGGCTTAACCGTCCCAGAAGCAGTTAACTCATACGCACGAACATCACCGGTCCAAATGCCGGATTTATAGTAAGGAACGTACTTTCTATTTCCATCTTCCAGAACCGTCGAAGAGGTTGCAACACCAGCTTCACGCAGTTCGTTCTGCAATGTTTTAGACAACGCTGCTGAAAGGCTGGTTGCCAATTCAACGCTATTATTGGCACTGAAAAATTTACCTTGAGTATTCAATGCAGCATGCCACAAGTCGTCAATTTTATTCGTTCCCCAGGATTTAGTTGGTGGAGAACTTGACAAAGCCGCCAAATCAGCCACTGGATCCAGCTCACCCGTCAAGCCCAAACCCACCGTATAGTTCACCATACCTTGCCAAAAAGTGGGATCGGGTGGAGAGGGTACTATCGAATTGTCAATTGATCGCAAATCACGCTTCCAGTAATACATAGCATAATCAGCCAATGTATTACTATTAGAGTCCGAATAGGGTGGGCCTTTAATGTAGGTATATTCCCGGCCTGTACCTGTTATTTTTGATCCATTCACATTATCGGCATTTCCTACTGTCGTAAAAGACGCATCAGAAGGAGCTCCAGTATCATTCCAATAACCATCGGTCATCAACAAGTGATATGCTCTTCGGCATGCTTTTGGTGTACCAGAGGAAGGACTGGTGGGGTCATCCGCCCATGCTGCTGTATTTGTTTCAAAATATCGCCCAGCCCCCCACATCGCTTGGCGCAGTGGCGTACCACTATTCACTGATATTCCACGCAAAAAAGTAAAAAAATCATTTTTGCGTGTGCTTGTAAAGTCTCGAACACCACTTACCACAATAGACGTCCCGCTGGTTCCATCTACTGTTGCAGCACCTTTGTGGATGTGCCCCCAGCCCACTCGTATTTTCGTACCATCGATCGATACAAATGCCTCTGGCAATCCAGCTTGGGCGACCAGTAAGCGCGAGCGGTGAAAGACAAACCAGTTAGCAAAATTAATTCGCTCCTCCGCCTGGGTACAAACAGAACCAGCACAATCTGTTCTGTTTACATGCTTAGTAACAGTCAATGTCGCGGCATCGTTGATATCGTATTTAACGTAGTTAGAAGTCGAGTTCGGATCCAAATAAAACGAACCGCTCTTCTTGAGTCGGTAAAACAATCCAGGGCGATAAGACTTAGAAGAGGACGAACAATTAACCCCGTTGTTAAGAGTCGACAGATCCGCTGGTACAGGGCTTGGTGCGGATACCGAGGTACACCAGGTGATGTTGTAACTTGTCGCTGCTGCCGTAAGATTAGCATACGCCGTAGAACTTGTGCCGATGTTCAGCGGATCAAAATACGCTTTAGTGGGCTCTGCATTCGCCATTCGAGAACCGTCTGATTTGATCCACGGCAAATATCGAACATCAGGGTTGTAATAAAGTCGATTCACATCAGGCGACCGCATTTGCAGTTGGAATATATTCCCCGTAGCTTCAGCAGGCACAAAGCCCTGATTGGTTCCAGAAAAATATCTATTATCACTCGGATGTAATCGCAACATTTTGTCACCAGGCATCCATACATTTGTTTTAGCACCAGAAGATGATGTAACAATTTTATTTACATTTTCCGGCAAATGCTGGTACATCATCGAACCAGATTCATCAACGGTAACCAGCAAATTAGGCGAAACACCTCCACCATCTTTACTTAACAATGGAGTTTGTGAGGGCAAAGCCACACTGAAGGCCGAATAGCCCAAAGCCGACACAAGAACTGTGGTCTGAAAAAATTTAGTGTGGCGGGTTCGAGAAATTAAAAACATAATCGACCTCCAATTAACGCAATGAAATAGTAGACTGCAACCACACTACAGAACCCGACTTCGTAGTTCCATCATTATTAGATTCATAATCTGGACTAAAGCCACGAGCCGTCACTACATAGGCATTATCAGGATCAGCATTACCCGCAGTGAGGTACTGTTTCTCTGCAACGCACTCAGGCATGCGAGCTGGCAAGGTACTGCTTGCATCAGAACTAACAACAGAGGATGGCACAACAGTTCGGCTATTAGCAACCCCACCACTGCCAACTGCATCGGTCCACGTATTAGCCTGAGCCCATCCTTGAGAATTACCAGCTATAGCATCAAATTGCTGCTGAACCAACACACCCTCACGCAGAGTAGGCGTTCGCACACTATCTTCGGCTTGCAACTGTCCCTCACAATACCTGAGCGCAGCCTCCGCATACTGCCGGGCAAGATTCTGCACACGAATACTATTTGTTGCCTGATCATTCGACAATGCACTGCGAATGGCTGATGCAGAGACGACGCCAATAATTGCAATCATAATCAATACCATAATCAACGAAATACCAGACTGATGGGAGAGACGAGCATCATCTAGTCGATCTCCGTTTGCAGTAGAAAATAAAAATAACATTAGAAAGACATCCTGTTACGCAACGTTACCGTCGTAAAATATGCTCGCCTCGCATAACGATCACCAACCGCATTCGTTCGCGTTTGATTGTCGCAATCGAGATACGTCAGAGCCCCTTCCTCTGCATTTCGCACTTGTTCAGCACTTCTCATCAACAAACAAATCTTGACACTTACGACACGTCCCCAGTCAGTCACTTTGTTCGTTAAATCCGTATCAGCCTCGACATAGCGAACCACTTGTCGGGTATTGGCTGCATCCGCCTCACCATACCAAAATTTAAGCGCCTCAACATTTTCAACCAAGGGCTGTCCATTACTCCCCTCATTACTTGCACAATGCAGCTCAGAACGCGAGGATCCGGCAGTAGTCGCCAAATAATATCGATTCGATGCAAGGTAGTACGAACCAGCCGATGTCAATCCATTGCCAAGACAATCGGTAGGAACGCCTGCACCATTAGGCACAGTATTCACGGTATCAGCTTCAAAACGAATATCAATTGCTGGAGCAATCGCCCCACTTGAATTGCAGTCCGCGGCGGTCAATGCAGTTGTAGCTTTTTCTTTTCCTGCAATAAAGCCTTTGGAACATCCTAGGAGAGGCCAACCTGAATAGTTTCGAGAGAATTGATCCCCAGTCCCCGATGTAGGAACACCCGTGGGTTGCGAATAGCCAGCTGCTAACAAATCACGAGAAATAATCGTCAATCCAATTTGTGCACTTTCATTCATGTCAGCGTAGGCACCTTGTAATGCATTGCTGCTTTTGGCGTTCATAAATCCGATTAAAACAGCGCCAACGACCATCAGTCCAATGACTAACGACACCATCAACTCAACCAAGGACAATCCAGCTTGGCTCTTTCGCTTCATCAAACATTTACTCATAGCGCTATCCTGAAGTAGCTGCAGCGAATTGCCTTGTCCGTACCCCGACCAATTCCATCAGGACACTCCTGCACACCGACATCTGAAACCTCATCATCGTCGGCCAACGCGGGGTCCCTCCATGCGATCCATACATCCATAGCCAAGTCAGCATCTTCAAAAACGGAAAACACTGACCCCTGAGGTAATTGGTCACGCACGACCTGCCGCCACTGTGCCAAATCAAGGGTTGCAAGTTGATCGGCCGTACAGGAAATTGCAGATGTATTGCAAAGCCCTGCACCCGTAGGGAGGGTAGCTAAATTGCCTGCCTCTAATTGTTCAGAAAAGCTCAAATCATCAAATTCATAAACTGGGCGATTAGCCAAGGAGACCGGCGCAGCACCAGGATTAGTTAATGCTGTTTTATTGGCTCGCAACCGTTCACCAAAATCACTTGCAAGCATCGTTGCTGTTGCGCGGTACTGCGACATCTTGGCATACCGAACACCTGCTGCGGACAAACCCGCCATGGAGACAAGAGCAATTGAAGCAAGCAGCAATGACACCAAAACCTCTATCAACCCTGCCCCAAACTGCCCAAATTTCTTGGAAGCAGTTAAATGCGCGCTACCGCTTGATTTATTTAAAACAATTAACACGAAGATGCCTCCTTCGCACGTAGACTGGGACGTCCAACGTTTGAAATGCATACCAACCGCTTATCAACACCATTGGTTGATATAACAAAAAAAGTTTGTGTTGCGGAACGAGCCAACCCCAATGGAAGAAATGTGAATTTTCTATAATCACTAGAACCACCACTCGCAATACTAGCTACACCCCGCGGTTGTTGCTGAACACGCAATATTTGATCACCAGAATCAACGACACCATCTGCATCATTATCAACAAACACTATCCATCCATCTTTCCAACTTGCAGAGTTAGTGCACGACGTTGAATTCACCGATGAGCAAATTGATATATTGTTTGTCAACTTCAAGCTCTGGGAACGCGCAAATCGAAAATCAGAAACTAGATTCTCCGATGCACTGTCGACTTGAGCCTTTGCAATAGTCGATTGAATAGATGGAGTTGCAATGGATACAATTACTGCAAGCACCGCCATGACAACCAGCAGCTCAATCAAAGTAAATCCGTAGTTTTCCACTTTTTTCATGGTTTCAATGTAATCTCTCCTGCGCCCCGACCATCCATTGGGCGGACAAAAGGCAGTGACAAATTGACAAACGGTAGGCACTGATCCCCACTTGGTAGCAGACATGCCACGACTACCTGCAGAATCTTGTACCAATGCCACACATTTTCCAAGCCATTGCGCTTGCGCAAAGAGCCATGCACATCACAAATCCGAACCCACGCGTCGGTTGTGTTCTGGAGACCACCACCGGAATCGTCATTGGTCAAGGCCATACCCAGCATGCAGGTGGCCCCCATGCAGAAATCATGGCCTTGCGCGATGCCGCTGAAAGGGGGCATTCAGCGCTAGATGCCACCGCCTATGTCACGCTGGAACCGTGCTCACACCACGGACGGACAGGGCCATGCTGCGATGCACTGATTGCCGCAGGTATCCGCAAAGTAGTGGCGACCAATCTGGACCCTAACCCACTGGTTGCAGGTCAAGGCTTTGAGCGCCTACGGCAAGCTGGGGTGGAGGTAGAACTGCTTCCATCAGACCACCCTGCCGCCATCGCATCTCGCGAACTGAATATCGGTTTCTTCAGCCGCATGGTGCGCAAAACACCTTGGGTACGCATGAAAGTGGCGACATCACTGGATGGGAAAACGGCGTTGCCAGACGGTACCAGCCAGTGGATTACTTCGGCCGATGCCCGCGCCGACGGCCACGCCTGGCGGGCGCGCGCCTGTGCCATTCTTACGGGTGTCGGCACGGTGTTGCAAGACAACCCACGGCTGGACGTCCGCCTGGTCGAAACACCCCGGCAACCGCATTTGGTGATCGTCGACAGCCAACTGCGCACGCCGCCGGATGCTGCGTTGTTCGACACTGTGGGCAAGCGAAAAATCTGGATTTACGCCGCCCAGGAAAACAACCCGCAGACTCAGGCGCGCGCCCACCGGCTACAGCAGCGTGGAGCCGACATCCGCTACTGCCCCCAGACAATCCACACAACTTCGCAGCAACACCAGGTTGACCTGCAAGCCATGCTGCGGGATCTGGCCCAGCATGAAATCAACGAACTCCATGTCGAAGCCGGGCAAACGCTCAACGGCGCGCTGGTAACCAAGGGCTTAGTGGATGAACTCTTGCTCTATATGGCCCCAAAGCTGATTGGAGAAGGCCTGGGGGCAGCGCACTTTGGCCCCCTCGCTAGCCTGAACCAGACAATGCCACTCGAATTCACCCAAGTCGAACGGGTAGGTCCGGACTTGCGTGTGCTAGCCCGTGTACCTGGGCGCGACCAGTTTTAGCCCGCACACGAAGAAACCGCCCTACCGGGCAGCTGTTTTTCACCCGTGACAGCGCCAAGGCACCAAAGCCTGCGAAAATAGCGCGATGTTTACCGGAATCATCACCGCGGTAGGGCGTATCGACGCCGTTGAAGCGCTAGGCGCCACACCGCAACACGGCAAGCGCTTGCGCTTGGCCTGCCCCCCTGCGTACCTGGACGATGTCGGCTTGGGCGACAGCATTGCGCTCAACGGCGCCTGCATGACCGTCACCACATTCGACGCCACAGCAGGCACATTCACCATCGACATCTCGGCCGAATCGCTGGACAAGACCGCCGGACTCGACCAGATTGGCCCCGTCAATCTGGAAAAAGCCCTGCGTGCCCATGACCGCCTTGGTGGACACATCGTGTCGGGCCACGTGGACGGCATTGGCGAGGTGGATTACTTCGAGCGCGTGGGCGAAAGCTGGCAACTGCGGATTGCCGCGCCCCGCCCGCTGGCCAAGTTTCTGGCCTACAAAGGCTCCATCACCATCAACGGTGTCAGCCTCACCGTCAACCAGGTGGAAGACCGTGCGCAAGACTGCGTGGTAAGCATCAACCTCATTCCTCACACCATCGAGAACACGGCCTTGGGGCACCTCCAGGCTGGCTCGCGTGTGAACCTCGAAATCGACCTCATTGCCCGCTACGTCGAGCGCATGCTCAGTCCTGCGGCCAATGCCTAAACAAACACTCCCATGACCGCTTTAAAACCAGTAGAAATTTCCCCCGTTGAAGACATCGTGGCCGACATGCGCGCCGGGCGCATCGTCATTCTGGTGGACGAAGAAGACCGTGAAAACGAAGGCGACTTGGTGCTGGCCTCCGACCATGTGACGGCCGAGGGCATCAACTTCATGGCCCGCTATGGCCGTGGCCTGATTTGCATGACCATGACGCGCGAGCGCTGCGAGCGTTTGCAGCTGCCCCCCATGACCGCCCGCAATGGCGACAAGAAAGGCACGGCGTTTACCGTGTCCATCGAAGCAGCCGAAGGCGTTACCACCGGCATTTCAGCGGCCGACCGTGCGCAGACCGTGCGCGCTGCTGTGGCCAAGGACGCCAAGCCCGAAGACCTGGTGCAGCCCGGCCACATCTTCCCGCTGCAGGCCGTGGATGGCGGCGTGCTGATGCGCGCTGGCCACACCGAAGCTGGATGCGATCTGGCCGCCATGGCCGGTTGCACGCCCTCCTCCGTGATCTGCGAAATCATGAAGGACGATGGCACCATGGCCCGCCTGCCCGACCTGCAGCTGTTCGCGGCCGAGCATGGCCTGAAGATTGGCACCATTGCCGACCTGATCGAATACCGCTCCAAATCCGAATCGCTGATCCGCAAGCTCGGCTCGCGTCCCCTGCAAACCGCCTTTGGCGAGTTCACGGCCTATGCCTTTAAGGACTCCACTGGCGAAGGCATCCATCTGGCCCTGGTCAAAGGTGCGTGGAATGCTAGCGATTCCGTAGCAGTCCGTGTCCACGAACCCTTGTCGGTACTCGATGCGCTGGAAACCGGCCGCGCCATGCACAGTTGGAGCCTGGAAGCCACGCTGCAACACATGCAGCAAGAAGGCAAAGGCGTGGTGGTGCTGCTCAACTGCGGCGAAAGCGGCGAACAGCTGCTGGCCCAGTTTGACGGCACCGCGCGTTCGGCCCAGGCCCCGGAGCGCGGCCGTATGGACCTGCGCACCTACGGTGTCGGTGCCCAGATTCTGCGCCACTGCGGCGTGCACAAGATGCGCCTCATGGGCAGCCCGCGCCGCATGCCCAGCATGGCCGGCTACGGGCTGGAAATTACGGGCTATATCAGCAAATAAAACAAACCAATACAAAGGGAAACTGCCATGTTTGGAGCAGACAAAGGACACGCCGCCACGCCGCAGGAGCGACTCAACGGCAAGAAACTCAGCATCGGCATCGTGCAAGCCCGCTTCAATGCCGGCATTACCGATGCACTGGCCACCGCCTGCAAGACCGAACTGCTGGCCCTGGGCGTGAATGAAAAAGACATCGAGCACGTGACCGTGCCCGGTGCCCTGGAAGTGGCCGTTGCCCTGCAGGCTATGGCCGAAAAAGGCAAGTACGACGCGCTTGTGGCCCTAGGCTGCATCATCCGCGGTGAAACCTACCACTTTGAGCTGGTTGCCAACGAGTCGGGCTCCGCTGTGACCCGCATCGGTCTGGACTACCAGCTGCCGATTGCCAACGCCATCCTCACCACCGAAAACCTGGAACAGGCCGTGGCCCGCCAGGAAGAAAAAGGCCGCGACGCCGCCCGTGTGGCGGTGGAAATGGCAAACCTGCTGGAGGAACTGGCATGAGCGAAGAAAAATCCGGCAGCACCAGCAAACGCCCCCCGCGCCAAAGCCGCACCGGCCTCACAAGCACCGGCGTGCGCAAGGCCGCCAGCAAGTCCGACCGCAGCCGCGCCCGCGGCTTTGCCCTACAAGGCCTGTACCAGTTCCTAGTGGGCAAGAACCCTGCCGACGACATTGACGCCTTCACCCGCGACCTGCTGGGCTTCAACAAGGCCGATGCCGCCCATTTCGACGCGTTGCTGCACGGCTGCATTGAGCAGGCTGCACAACTCAACGCACTGATCGAACCGCACCTGGACCGTCCCTGGCTGGAGATTTCGCCCATCGAGCACGGCGTGATGTGGATTGGCGCCTACGAGTTCAATCACTGCCCCGATGTACCCTGGCGCGTGGTGCTCAATGAATGCATCGAACTGGCCAAGGAGTTTGGCGGCACCGACGGTCACAAGTACGTCAACGGCGTGCTCAACGGCCTGGCCCCCCAGCTTCGCAGCGCCGAAGTGCAGGCCGACCGCGCCAAAGCCGCTGCAAAAGCCTAACCAGGGTATGCAGGTATCCAGCCGCGCGCAGGCCATTGAGCCGTTTTACGTGATGGAAGTGGCCAAGGCGGCCTCCGCCCTGGCCCGTGAAGTCGCCCACAGCGACGACCCCATGGTCTTTCTCAACATTGGCGAGCCCGACTTCACGGCACCGCCGCTGGTGCAGGAAGCCGCTCTGCGCGCCATCCACGCCGGACACACCCAGTACACCCAGGCCATGGGCCTGCCCCAATTGCGCGAGCGCATCAGCCACTGGTACGCCCAGCGCTTCGGTGTACAGGTGCCGTCCGGCCGCATCGTGGTCACCGCTGGCGCTTCGGCGGCCTTGCACCTGGCCTGCATGGCGCTGATCGAAGCCGGTGACGAAGTGCTCATGCCTGACCCCAGCTACCCCTGCAACCGCCATTTCGTGAGTGCAGCCGAGGGACGCGCCGTACTGCTTCCCACCACGGCCGAGGTGCGCTTCCAACTCAGTGCCGACAACGTGCAGGCGGCTTGGGGCGAGCGCACCCGTGGTGTGCTGCTGGCATCGCCCTCCAACCCCACCGGCACCTCCATCCACCCCGATGAGTTGCGCCGCATCCACCAGGTAGTGCAGTCGCGCGGTGGTGTCACGCTGGTGGACGAAATCTACCTGCCGCTGAGCTTTGATGACCAGTTCGGTCATACCGCACTGGCGTTGGACGAGCACATCATCAGCATCAACAGCTTTTCCAAGTACTTCAACATGACCGGCTGGCGGCTGGGCTGGATGGTGGTACCGGAAAAGCTGGCACCGGTGATCGAACGCCTGGCGCAGAACCTGTTCATCTGCCCCAGCACCATCGCCCAGCATGCCGCACTGGCCTGCTTTGAAGACGAAAGCATTGCCCTGTTTGAACAGCGCCGCAGCGAATTCAAGGCCCGGCGCGACTACTTCATCCCGGCGCTCAATGGACTGGGACTGACTGTGCCGGTCATGCCGGACGGCGCCTTCTACGCCTGGGCCGACTGTTCAGCCGCCTGTGCCAAGCTGGGCGTGAAAGACAGCTGGGACTTTGCCTTTGCCCTCATGAACCAGGCCCACGTGGCCGTGACGCCCGGGCGCGATTTCGGTACCGCCCAAACAGCCAATTTCGTGCGTTTTTCCACCGCCAGTTCCATGGAGCAGTTGCAGTTGGCCGTCAGCCGCCTGCGCAAGTTGCTCGTTTGACAACTCAGAACGATATGAATCAGGACCTGTCCATCCTCCATCTGGTGCTCAATGCCAGCATCGTCGTGCAAGCGGTGATGCTGTTGCTGGTGCTCATTTCGGTCGCCAGCTGGGCGGCAATCTTCCGTAAGCTCTTCGCCCTGAAGAAGGTGAAAAACCAGAATGAGGAATTCGAGCGCAATTTCTGGTCCGGCACCAGCCTCAACGACCTGTTTTCCACCGCCAGCCGCAATGCAGCCACCAGCGGTCCCATGGAGCGCATCTTTGCCAGTGGCATGCGCGAATTCCAGAAACTGCGCGAGCGTCGCATCAGCGATGTGGGCGCCCTGATGGACGGGGCCCGCCGCGCCATGCGTGCCAGTTTCCAGCGTGAAATGGATGTCGTGGAAACCAACCTATCCTTTCTGGCCACGGTTGGCTCGGTGTCACCCTATGTCGGTCTGTTCGGCACGGTCTGGGGCATCATGCACGCCTTCACCGGGCTGGCTTCCTTGCAGCAGGTCACCCTGGCCACGGTTGCTCCCGGCATTGCCGAGGCCCTGGTGGCCACCGCCATCGGTCTGTTTGCCGCCATTCCTGCCGTGGTGGCCTACAACCGCTTCGCCCGCGACATCGACCGCATTGCCAACCAGCAGGAAACCTTCATCGAAGAGTTTTCCAACATCCTGCAGCGCAACGTGAGCGCCCAGGCAGCCGGAACCCGCTAGAACATGCCCGGCGTAGCCCACCGCGGCCGTGGCCGCCGCACCATCAACGAGATCAACATGGTGCCCTTCATTGACGTGATGCTGGTGCTGCTGATCATCTTCATGGTGACCGCACCGCTGATCACGCCCAGCATGGTCGACCTGCCCAGCATGGGCAAGGCTGCGAAGCAACCAGACCAAGTCATCGAAGTGGTGGTCACCAAGACGGACACGTTCGAGCTCAAGTTGCAGGACAAGACCACCCCCGTCACCCTCAAGGACCTGGCCAGTGCCGTCAAGCGGGCACAGGCCCCGAAAGACAATGCGGCCGCACCCAACTCTGCGGTTGTCATCAGTGCCGACAAAAGCGTGAAGTACGAAACCGTCGTCAAGGTCATGGACACGCTGCAGCGCGCCGGTATCCAACGCGTAGGCCTGTCGGTGCAACTGGTGAACTGAGCTATCGCATGTCGAAGGCCGTCCAGCACGAATTTGCCCCCCCGCCGCCGCGTGGCCTTGGCATGGCCCTGCTGCTGGCCCTGCTGGCGCATGGCGGTCTGGCTGTCATCCTGACCGCAGGCATCCAATGGAAACGCAATTCCCCTCCGCAGGTGGCATTCGAGGCCGAACTCTGGTCCGCAGTGCCCCAACAGGCGGCACCAGCCGCACCGATTGACATACCGGAAGAGCCCACCGCAGCCACGCCGCCCCTGCCTCCGGTTCCGGCAGAACCGGTCAAGCCGCCCCCCCCGGTGGTCAAGACCCCAGTACCGGACATCACGGTGGCACGGGAAAAGGAACGCCAGAAAAAGGAAGAACTGCAGCGCCTGGAGCAGGAAAAGCAGAAACAGGAAAAGCTTCGGCTGGAGAAAGAAAAGACGGCCAAGGACAAGGCCGAGAAAGAACGCCTGGAAAAGGAAAAACAGGCCAAGGACCGCCAGAAAGACGACAAGCAAGCCAAGCTGGACGCCGCCCGAAAAGAAAAGGAAGAACAGCGTCGGCTGGAAGAAATGCGCCAGCAAAACCTCAAGCGCATGGCAGGCATGGCGGCCAGTGGCGGCGGCAGTGGTGACACCAAGTCCACGGGCACCGCAGCGCAGAGCAGCGGTCCATCGGCCGGTTATGCGGGGCGTATTCGTGCCCGCGTCAAGCCCAATATCGTATTTGCCGACAGCCTGACTACCAACCCTGCAGCCGAAGTCGAGGTGCGCACCGCACCCGATGGCACCATCCTGAGCGCGCGCATCGTGCAAAGCAGTGGCGTCAAGGCCTGGGACGAGGCTGTGATCAAGGCGCTGGAGAAAACCGAGACATTGCCCAGGGACGCCGATGGCCGGGTGCCAAGTCCCATGATCATCAGCTTCCGGCCACGCGACATCTAGGTCGCTATATTTTTAATAGCTGACTATCCAATAAATACCCGGGCTGGATCCTAATTTTGCCTTTATTCAGGGGAGGATTCCCGGCGCCTCCACTGCACCGGTGCTTCGGCGGGACGAAGGGGTTGGCTTGTGGCACAGCCGGTCTTCTGCTGGCTGCAGCCCTTCGCACCGGCACAGCCACCGCACCCCGCCACGCCACGCCCGCTGAATTGCTTCCAGATGCCGCGCACCAGCGCGGCCAGACAACCCAGCACGATCACAGTAACAACCATGGTTTGCATGGTGCGTCAGCCTCCCAAGGCTACGGTCAGGTGGTACACCACAAAGGCAGACAGGTAAGCCAAGCCGAACAGGTAGAACACCATGAGCAGCGGGTAGCGCCAGCTGTTGGTTTCCCGGCGGACCACTGCCAGGGTGGGCAGGCACTGGGGTGCAAACACATACCAGGCCAGCATGGCGTAGGCCGTTGCCAGGGACCAGCTCTGGGCGATTACCGGCGCCAAGGCATCGGCCACTGCGTCATCGGCGGCCGACATGGAATACACCGTGCCCAGTGCGCCCACTGCCACTTCGCGTGCGGCCAGCCCCGGCACAAGTGCGATGGAAATCTGCCAATTGAAGCCGATGGGGGCAAACACGGTCTGCAGCATCTGCCCCAACTGCCCTGCGAAGCTGTAAAGAATGGCGGGGCCCTGGGACGCATCCCACCCGGCAGGTGGCGCAGGATAAGTCGAGAGGAACCACAGCAAGACCATCAGCACAAAAATGAGGGTGCCGGCGCGGCGCAGGAAGATGCGTGCCCGTTCCCACAGACCCAACACCAGATTGCGCAGGCTGGGCATGCGATAAGGTGGCAGCTCCAGCATCAAGGGCTGGTATTCGGACTTCATCCAGGTGCGCTTGAGCACCCAGGCCACGGCCATGGCAGACACCACCCCGGCCACATACAAGCCAAACAGAGTCAGGCCGCGCAGGCTGAAGCCCGCCACATCGCGTTCCGGAACAAAAGCGCCAATCAGCAGTGCATACACCGGCAGCCGTGCCGAACAGGTCATCAACGGGGCCACCATGATGGTGGCCAGACGGTCGCGCCAATTGGTGATGGTGCGCGTGGCCATGATGCCGGGGATGGCACAGGCGAAACTCGACAACAAGGGAATGAAGGCGCGCCCCGACAGTCCCACGCTGCCCATGAGCCGGTCCAGCAGGAATGCGGCGCGCGGCAGGTAGCCCGAGTCCTCCAGCAGCAGAATGAAGAAAAACAGGATCAGGATCTGCGGCAAGAACACCAACACACCGCCGACACCGGCAATGATGCCGTCCACCAGCAGACTGCGCAGCGGGCCGTCGTCCATGCTCCCCTGCACCCACTCGCCAAGTGCCCCCATGGCACCTTCAATGGCATCCATGGGCATACTGGCCCAGCTGAATACTGCCTGGAAAATGAAGAACAGTAGGAATGCCAACAAGGCCAGCCCCCACACCGGGTGCATGGCAATGGCATCGATCTGGTGTTGGAAACGCGCCGTTTGTGGTGCCTGGGGTGCGGCCAAGGCGATGATGCGCCGAACTTCCTGCTGCAGCTGCGACGGAGATCGCGCTTCAGGCCGAATGGCAGCCACTTTGGCCGATGTGGTGTTCAGGTGCTGCCCCAACAAATCGACCAGTGCCTTGTGGCCATTGTGCTTCACAGCCACGGTCTCCACCACCGGGCATCCCAGCTCGCGCGACAGCACGGCAGCGTCGATTGCCAGCCCTTGGGCACGGGCAACATCGGCCATGTTGAGCGCCACCACCATGGGTTTGCACAATGCCTGCAGCTCCAGGACCAGACGCAGATTCATGCGCAAGTTGGTGGCATCGACCACCGCCACGATCAGGTCGGGCGCATCTTCACCGGCACGGCGGCCTTCAAGAACATCCAGCGTCACCTGCTCGTCGGGAGTGGCAGGCGTCAGGCTGTACGCGCCAGGCAGATCGACCACGGTCAGACTGCGTCCATCGGCCATACGGGCTTGGCCCGCCTTGCGCTCCACGGTTACGCCCGCGTAGTTGGCCACTTTCTGGCGTGCGCCAGTCAGGAGGTTAAAGAGCGCGGTCTTGCCACAGTTGGGATTGCCTACGAGAGCGATCGAATTCATGACCAATCCGTCCTCAAGCTGCAACAGCGTTGACCTGAATGCAGCGTGCCTCGACCAAGCGCAAGGCCAGCAAGGTGTCGCCCACCTGCACGGCCAAGGGCTCCTTCCCCCCCGGTCCACGGCGCAGCACCTGCACCGGCTCGCCTTCAATGAAGCCCAACTCTGCCAAGCGACGCAAGGTCGCGGGCCCCACTGCACTGCCACCACTGCTCAGTGCGCACACACTGGAACGTGCGCCATTGGGAAGATCCGAGAGATTCATGCAACACCACACATTCTTTGAAATGGCAGTATTGGACCACAAATTCATGCAAATGCGAACCACTCGCATTTGCGATAGATCAATTCCAGCGCAAAATCACTCGAACACCAGGGTCGCCTGACCATCCACGGCCAACCCCCGCCACTGTGCCAGTGCGGCATCGGTGGGATAGAAGCGCACCTGATCGGCCAGCTGGATCTCGGCTCGTGCACCCTGGCAAGGTGCACCCTGGCAAGGTGCATCCGCCGGTGCATCGGTCACGTGCGATTCCAGCGCGATCCGAATGCCCACGCCCTGTACCGTGTCCCCGTACTCGGTCTGAATCCGGCGGGCCGGAAACTCCCGCAGCAGCCGTGTAATGTGTGCTGCCACATCGGCACTGCGCAAAGTTTCGGAGCGCAGCGGCACGCGCAGGAAGCGGCCAAAGCGGCATCGTGCGGTTTCCAGGTCGAATACCTCTTTCACTGTCAGCAGCAGGCCGCCCGAAAACCGGTCCTCGCGCACCTGCCCCATGACGAGGATGAGGGCATCATCCTTGAGCAAGTCCTTGTGCGCAGTCATCAGCCCCTCGTCGACACGGGCATCGATGGCACCCGACTTGTCGTCGAGCTTGAAAAAGCCCATCTTGCCGCGTTGGCCATTGATGACACGGAAATCGCTGACGATGCCCGCCAGCAACTGGGGCTCGCGCGTGTCCAAGGGGTCACTGATGGGCCGCTTGGCAAAACGGCGCACCTCGGTCACGACTTCGTCGAACAGGTGGCCGGACAGGTAGAAGCCCAGGGCAGTCTTCTCGTAGGTTAGGCGTTCTTTCACGCCCCAAGGCAGCACGTTGGCCAGGTCGGGTTCGCGCGTGCTGGAGCCATGGTCGTCATCGCCCATCATGTCAAACAGTCCACCCTGGTTGGCGTTGGCCGCCACGGTAGCGCCAAACTCGAAGGCCGTGTCCAGCGAGGCCAGCAAGGCGGCGCGGTTGAGCTGCAAGGTATCGAAGGCACCGGCCTTGATGAGCGCTTCCACCGTGCGCTTGTTGATGCGCGAACGGTCCACGCGCACGCAGAAATCGAACAGGCTGGTGAACGGCCCTTTCACGTCTCCCGAAGGCCCCGCACCGCGCCCTTCGCGCGCCGCCACGATGGCATCGATGGCCTGCTGCCCCGTGCCCTTGATGGCGCCCAGGCCGTAGCGGATCTGGGTGTTGGAAATGGGCTCGAAACGGTAGACGCCGTGATTGATGTGCGGCGGCTCAAAGCTGATGCCCATCTTCTGCGCGTCCTCGAACAAAACCTTCAACTTGTCGGTGTCGTCCATCTCCACAGTCATGTTGGCGCAGAAGAACTCGGCCGTGTAGTGCACCTTGATCCAGGCCGTGTGGTAGGCCAGCAGCGAGTAGGCAGCGGCGTGCGACTTGTTGAAGCCGTAGCCCGCAAACTTCTCCATCAGGTCGAACACCTCATCGGCCTTTTCCTGCGGAATGCCATGGGTCTTGAGCGCACCGGCGCGGAAGATGTCACGGTGCTGGTCCATCTCCTCTTTTTTCTTTTTGCCCATGGCGCGACGCAGCAAGTCGGCGCCGCCCAGTGAATAGCCGCCCAAAATCTGGGCGGTCTGCATCACCTGCTCCTGGTAGACCATGATGCCATAGGTCTCGCTCAGCATCTCGGCCACGGCCGGGTGCGGGTACTCCACCACCTCGCGCCCGTGCTTGCGCGCCACGAAGCTCGGGATCAGGTCCATGGGACCGGGGCGGTACAAGGCGTTGAGCGCAATCAGGTCTTCAAGGCGGCTGGGCTTGGCGTCCTTGAGCATGCGCTGCATGCCGGTACTTTCAAACTGGAAAACCGACTCGGTCTTGCCTTCGGAAAACAGCTGGTAGACCTTGGGGTCGTCCAGCGGCAGCTTCTCGTAGGCGAAGTTCTCCTGACCCTTGTGCCGCTTCATGATGAATTCGCGCGCGATTTCCAGGATGGTCAGCGTGGCCAGCCCCAGGAAGTCGAACTTCACCAGGCCGATGG
Organism: Rhodoferax sp.; assembly: GCA_008015235.1. Lineage (GTDB taxonomy): Bacteria > Pseudomonadota > Gammaproteobacteria > Burkholderiales > Burkholderiaceae_C > Allorhodoferax. Next base: position 164,069 of record SSFF01000003.1, read on the forward strand.
CCTCCACGTCGTCCTTGTCGTACTGGCTCACGGCCGAATCGGAACCAGGCTGCTGGTACAAGGGGCAGAAGTCAGTGAGCTTGCCCGGCGCAATCAGCACGCCCCCGGCATGCATGCCGATGTTGCGCGTCATGCCTTCCAGCTTGCGTGCCAGATCCAGCAAGGTCTTGACGTCTTCCTCGTTGGCCTCGCGCTCGGCCAGTATCGGCTCGGCTTCCGTGGCATAGACATACTTATCGCTCTTCGTGCCGTCAGTGGGCGGCAGTTGCAGTGTGACGTTGGTGCCGGGCTTGTTCGGAATAAGTTTGCTGATGCCATCGCAAAAGCCGTAGCTCATGTCCAGCACCCGGCCCACGTCGCGCACCACACCGCGCGCGGCCATTGTGCCGAAGGTGGCAATCTGGCTCACGGCGTCCTTGCCGTACTTTTCCTTCACATAGTCAATCACGCGGTCGCGGTTGCCCTGGCAGAAGTCGATGTCGAAGTCGGGCATGGACACCCGCTCGGGGTTCAGGAAGCGCTCGAACAGCAGCTTGTAGCGAATCGGATCCAGGTCGGTAATCTTGAGTGCATAGGCCACCAGCGAGCCCGCACCCGAGCCACGCCCCGGCCCCACCGGGCAGCCATTGTTCTTGGCCCAGTTGATGAAGTCCCCCACGATCAGGAAGTAGCCAGGAAAACCCATCTTCAAAATGGTGCCCAGCTCAAACTCCAGACGCTCCACGTACTCGGGCATGCGGCTTTCGCGCTCCACCGGGTCGGGGTACAGGTGCGCCATGCGCTCCTTCAAGCCCTCGTGCGAGGCATAGCGGAAATAGTCTTCGGGGCTGAGCTTTTGGCCGTTGACCTCGGGCGTGGGAAAGTCCGGCAGCTGCGGCTTACCCAGCACCAGCGTCAGACTGCAGCGCTTGGCAATTTCCAGCGTATTGGCCAGTGCCGAGGGCACATCGGCAAACAGGGCCTGCATCTGTTCGGCAGTCTTGAAATACTGCTCGCGCGTGTACTTGCGCACGCGACGCGGGTTGGCCAGCAGCTCGCCGTCGGCAATGCAGACCCGCGCCTCGTGGGCTTCGAAGTCATCGGCCTCGGTAAACTGGATTGCGTGCGTGGCCACCACCGGCAGCTTCATGCGCGCCGCCAACTGCACCGCCGCGCGCACATGGGTTTCGTCGTCCGCCCGACCACAGCGCTGCAACTCGATGTAAAAGCGGTGCACAAATATGCCCGACAAGGTGAATGCCGCTTCGCGCGCGCGTTCCATGTCGCCCTGCACCAGGGCCTGGCCGACGGGGCCGGCCTGAGCGCCCGACAGCGCGATCAGCCCCTCATTGAGTTCGCGCAGCCAATCCAGGGTGACAAAGGCCTGCGCCTTATTGCCGTTCTGGGTCCAGGCGCGCGCCAACAGTTCGGACAGGTTGAGGTAGCCCTGCTTGCTTTGCACCAGCAACAGCATGCGGCTGTGGCTGCCCTCTTCCTGGCCTATGCCATCCACCCACACTTCGGCCCCGATGATGGGTTTGACCCCCTGCTTGCGCCCTTCCTTGTAGAACTTGAGGGCGCCGAACAGGTTGGAAAGGTCGGTAATGGCCATGGCCGGCTGGCCATCTTTGGCCGCAGCCTTCACGATATCGTCAATGCGTGTGGTTCCGTCAACAACGGAAAATTCGGTGTGCAGGCGCAGGTGTACAAACATGCGGAGATTGTAGGATTGAACCCACGTCCACCGGCACCGATGCGGCCCCGCCATTGGGGACTGCTGCCCGGCCATCCTGGCAGTCGCCACATCGAGTCAGGTAGAGTATCGTGGCACGCAATCTGCAGACCCATAGCTCACCGTTCCATGTCCCAGTCCCAGTTTCGGCCCCACGGTCACGCTTACATCGCAGTCGATGGGCAGGTGCTGACCGTGCACATGCATGGCGACTGGAATCAGGAAATGCGCACAGAAACCGCCCAGCAGATGACGCAACATGTCCCGAAACTACAGGAAACGGGTCCCTGGGCAATCGTCAATGTGCTGCATGACACCCTTATCTTCGACGAGTCCATCTACATGCAGACCCGTCAAAGCTACGCGCAACGCCCACCACACTCCCGCCTGTGCGCAGTCGCCTTCGTCATAGGACCCAATGCACAAGGGGCCGGGCTGCTGCGGCACCGCTTTGAAGGTCTGTTGCAGGACATACTGCCAGCCCAGGTTTTTGCCGACGAGACCCAGGCAGCGCAATGGGCACAGCAGCAGATTACCCAGACCCGCTGAAACCGTGCTGAACTGCATCGCAGCGCAATGGGAATGGATGCCGACCAATCCCGAAAGTCGCCCACTCCCCCTTATGATGAAATGCTGCGACAGACAGCGGCCAAGCCATGGGGCCTAGGCGCTCACTGTCTGAGCGTTAGGCAGCACGACGACCCAAGGAGGGCGGGATGGATACCGAATTGAACATTCTTGTGGTCGACGACATGGAAGGCATACGTCGCCTGCTCTCCAACAGCCTGCACCAGATGGGTTTCAAGTCCGTGCTGACCGCAAGCCATGGGGTCGAAGCCCTGCGCATGGTCCAGAACCACCGCGTTGACTTGGTCATCACCGACTGGAACATGCCACACATGAATGGCTTGGCACTTCTCAAGGCAATCCGAGCCTTGCCGGAAAAGTCGCACATTCCCGTGCTCATGATGACCGCCGAGGGCGAAAAGCACCAGGTGCAGCTCGCCATGCAGGCTGGTGTATCGGGCTACATGCTCAAACCATTTACCACGGGCGCCCTGGAATCCAAGCTGCGCAAGATCCTGACCCGTACTCCCACCGAGGTTGCCGGCCCGTCTGCGCCACCACCGGTGCTGATCCCCGTGCACAAACGCGCCAGCCCAGTTCCACTGGTTCCGACCGAAACAGTGCCGGAACGCGCCACGATCCTGGCCGTTGATGACATTGCCGACAACCTCGATGTCCTTGTCGCGGCTCTTGGCGACCAGTACACCATCAAGGTCGCCAGCAGCGGCGAGCGGGCACTGAAGATTCTGGCTGCAGGCAAGTACCCGGACTTGATATTGTTGGATGTAATGATGCCGCAAATGGATGGCTACGAAGTCTGCCGCCTCATCAAGGCCGACCCTGCTACCCGCGACATTCCTGTGATCTTCCTGACCGCAATGCACGAGGCCGTGGACGTAACGCGCGGCTTTGCCGCTGGCGCGGTCGACTTTGTGACCAAGCCAGCGGACCAGGCCATTCTGCAGGCTCGCATCGAAACACACCTGCGGCTACGCCGAACCGTCAACGAGCTGCAACGCAACCGTATCGCACTGATCGAGCAGAACGCGGTGCTGGAGGAAAACGCCCGGTTGCGGGATGAGTTCGAACGCATCGCCCAGCACGACCTCAAAAGCCCGGTGGCGGGCATTGTCAGCTTTGCGGCGTCCCTGCTCGACGATGCCAGCGTGGCCGAATCGCACAAGGACATCCTGCGCTACGTGGAGCAAAGCGGTCGCCGCGTGCTGGACATGATCAACATGTCGCTGGACCTGTACAAGATGGAACGCGGCATCTACCAGTATGAGCCTTCCTCGGTCAACGTGGTTCAGGTAGTGCACAGCATCGTCGGCGAAATGGCCTCGGAACTGGGCTCACGCAACATCGAGGTGCAGTATCGGTACCAGCATCAACCAAGCGATGCACCCGCGCCGGTCCAGGTCCTGGCCGATGAGACACTGTGCTTCTCCATGTTCTACAACCTGTTGCGCAACAGCCTGGAAGCAGCCCGGGAGGGCACTGTCATCCAGGTGGACTTTGTTCCCAACGACAGCAACGTGCAGACAATCATTGCCAACGATGGTGCCGTCCCCCCCGACATGAGAGACCGCTTCTTCGACAAGTTCGCCACGTCCGGCAAGGACCATGGCACCGGACTGGGCACCTTTTCCGCCTTACTGATCGCACGCACCCAAGGGGGCGACATCCAGATGCGAACTTCCGACGACGACGCCAGCACCACCGTGACAGTGACCCTGCCCTACGGGCTGCAGGCCGAAATTGTCCGCCCTTCCCTCGCCAAGGACTGAGAACTACATGTCACTTCCAATGACCGAACCCGAAGTACTGAACCGCGCCATGACCCTGGTGGCCGGCCTGGGCGGCCTGGGCTGGCTGTTCTACGGCTGGAAGTTCCAGTTCTCGAAGAAGGCCGCTGTCCAATTCGGCATTGCCAACATCTTGCTGGTGCTGAGTGACATGCTGGCCGTGGTGCAGTCCGGCCCCCAGATGGCGCTGCTGGCCTATTACCGCGAATTCAATGTCTCCGACGTCATCACCATGGGGTGCGTCATGCTGTTTCGATCCGGCATGCTCGATCTGTACGATCGCCCCTGCTCCAGCGCCCGGATGATCGGCTCGGTTGCCGGCGCCTCTGTACTGGCCATGCTCGTGGCCCACTGGACAGGCTTGCAAACCGTCGCCTTGATCATTGTCCTGCTGGCGACCAGCTGGCTGGCCCTGTTGGCCTGCCTGGAAAGCTACCGTTTTCTTTGCAGCACCTACAACCGTGGCATGGCCGCAGCACTGGTCTGGCCGGTCGGTGCAGCCGGTGTGCTGTTCCTGTTTCGGGCCTTCGACGACCTGCAGGTGCTGCTGCAGTACGGTGGGCACATGGAAATGTCAGTCAAGGAGCGCCATTTCTCCGTCTACCTGTGGCTGCAACTGCTGGTACTGGTACTGGTCAATGCCTCCCTGATCGGACAGGCACTCAACTCCCTGATCAAACGCCTCAATGACCAGTCGGCACGCCTTCAGCACATTCTGGACACCGCGCCGGTGGGGGTTTCGGTGATCTCCAATGGGGTAATCCAGTTCGCCAATCCGCGCATGTCCGAGTTGGTCCACTCCAAGGTCGGTGACAAGGCAACGGCCGCGCTGGTACACCCGGATACCGAGCGCGTCATCGAAGCGCAGATCGCCAGTCGCGAGACCGTGCGTGATCTGGAAGTCCAGATGTACTGCCCCAACCACACGGTGCGCGATGTACTCGTTACCTACATGCCCACCCAGCACAATGGTGCGCCCGGCACCCTGAGCTGGATGGTTGACATCACCGATCGCAAGAAGAACGAACTGGCCGTGCAGCAGGCCAGCGACGAACTCAATGCCATCTTCGAGGCTGCCACCATGGGCATTGTGCTGATCAAGAAGTGGCGCATCATCCGCGCCAACCACCACATGGAATCGCTCTTCGGCTGGACATCCGAGGAGCTGGTCGGCCAATCGCCACGCATCTGGTTCCTCGACCCCACGGACAATGGCAACGGACCGTACGAAGACATCATGCGGGGAGACATCCACAGCAGCACCCAGGAACTTCGGCGCAAGGACGGCAGCAGATTTTGGAGCCGTGTCAGCGGGGCAGCCATCGACAGCCGAGACCTGGAACGCGGCACGGTCTGGATGTTCGACGATGTGACCGAAGAGCGCAAGGCGGCCGAGCTGATGCGCCGGGCCAAGGAACTTGCCGAAGATGCCACGCAGATGAAGTCCAACTTCCTGGCCAACATGAGCCACGAAATCCGCACGCCCATGAACGCCATCATCGGCATGTCGCAGCTGGCCCTCAAGACCGAGCTTGCCCCCAAGCAACGCAATTACATCGAAAAGGTAGATGCCGCCGCACGCAACCTGCTGGGCATCATCAACGACATCCTGGATTTTTCCAAGATCGAGGCCGGCAAGCTGCAGTTCGAGCGCCGCGAGTTTTTCCTGGAAGACGTGCTGGAAAACCTGTCCGACCTGTCCGTCATCAAGGCCCAGGACAAGGGACTGGAGCTGCTGTTCGACATTGCACCCGATGTGCCGACCGCCCTGGTGGGTGATTCGCTGCGCCTGAGCCAGGTCCTGCTCAACCTGGTGGGCAATGCCATCAAGTTCACCGAACACGGTGAAGTCACACTGGCGATCCGCGTCGAAACCAGTGCACAGACCGCCGAACCTGGACAGATCATGCTGCGCTTTGACGTCAGCGACACCGGCGTGGGCCTGAGCGAAGAGCAGCGTGACAAGCTCTTCAGCGCCTTCACCCAAGCCGACGCCTCAACCACCCGCCGCTACGGGGGCACCGGTCTCGGACTGACCATCAGCAAGCGCCTGGTCGAGTTGATGGACGGCGAGATCAGCGTGCGCAGCGTCGTGGGCGCAGGCAGTACCTTCAGCTTCAGCGCACGCTTTGCACTGCAGCCCACCCAGCGCGTGCGCCCCCCCGTCGAGGCGGACGTGGCCGGGCTGCGGGTGCTGGTGGTGGACGACAACGCCCGTGCCCGCGAAATCCTGCTGGCCATGCTGCAGAGCCAGAAGTTCGACGCGGTCGCCGTGTCCAGCGGGGCCGAGGCTCTGGCCAGCCTGGAGGAGGCACAGCGCCAGGGGCACCCCTTCGGCCTGGTACTCATGGACTGGATGATGCCGAGCGAAGACGGCCTCAGCGCCATCAACCGCATACGGCAGGACCCCCTGCTGGTCCACACACCTGCCTTCGTGATGGTGACCGCGCACAGCCGTGACGAACTGCTGGAGCAGGCCGGAGCCACCCGCATCGATGGCGTGCTGCTCAAGCCGGTAGGTCCCTCGGCCCTGCTCGACAGCATCCTCTGTGCGCTGGGCAAGGAAGTCGTCAGCCATGGCCGCAGGCACCAACGCCAGGAAGCCAGCCTGGACGCCCTGCAAAAGGTGCGCGGCAGCTACCTGCTGCTGGTGGAAGACAACCCGGTCAACCAGGAACTTGCCCTGGAAGTGCTGCAAGAAGCTGGACTGCGCGTGGACGTCGCGCAGCACGGTGCCCAGGCCCTGGAAATGGTGAAGCAACATCGCTACGACGGTGTCCTCATGGACTGCCAGATGCCGGTCATGGATGGATTCGAGGCTACCCGTCTGATCCGCGCCAACCCCGAATGGGCAACATTACCGATACTGGCCATGACCGCCAACGCCATGAGCGGTGACCGCGAACTGTGCCTTGAGGCCGGAATGAACGACCACATTGGCAAGCCCATCGACGTCGGCCAGCTGTTCTCCACCCTGGCGCAATGGGTCACGCCATCCGGCCAGGGGCCGCAGTCCGACAGCACCGCGCCCACGCCCAGCGCCAGCGACACATTGCCCGGCCCAATCACCGGGTTGGACCTGGCCCAGGCCATGCGCCGCATGGGGGGCAATGCGCAGCTCATCCGCAAGCTGCTGACCCGTTTTGTACAAACCCAAAACCATGCGGCCCAGCGCATACGGTCGGCACTGGAAGCCCAGGACCTTCCCACCGCCGTACGGGAGGCGCACACGCTCAAAGGCCTGGCCGGCAACATTGGCGCAGGCCCCCTGGCCGAGCAGGCCCAAGACTTGGAGGCCCTGCTGCGCCAGGGCGAATCGGGCGCGGCACTGCAGGAGCTTGCGGTGCTGGCCATGCTGCTCGACGAGCTGGTAGCCGCCATCCACAGCGCCATGCCCATGGACAGCGAGCCGGCATCGGGGTCACCAGCGGCGGTCGACACCGACACACTGGCCCAGGAGGTGCAGGAACTGGCCGCCCTGCTGGCCGACGACGATGCCCGCGCCGCCAAGCTGGTCGAACGGCTCGCGCCCGCGCTGCAGTCTATGGGTCAGGCCACGCTGTCGGGTCAGCTGCAAAAACAGGTCGCACGCTACGACTTTGAAGAAGGGCTGGACACACTGCGCACCCTGTGCAAGGCCCTGAACCTGCCACTTTCGCACTAAAGGCTCACCATGACCCTGCCCATCGGCTCCAGCCCCCAGACCGTGCTCATCGTTGACGACACGCCGGAAAACATCGACGTGCTGACCGAAGTGCTGGCACCGCACTACCAGCTCAAGGTCGCCACCAACGGCGAAAAGGCCCTGCGCATCATGGCCGCAGAGCACAAGCCCGACCTGATACTGCTGGACATCATGATGCCCGGCATCAGCGGCTACGAAGTCTGCCAGCGCCTCAAGCGCAACTCGGACACCCACGGCATCCCCATCATCTTCGTCACCGCCATGGGGGAAATGGAAGACGAGAAAAAAGGGCTGGAGCTGGGTGCGGTGGACTACATCACCAAACCCATCAGCCCGGCCATCGTGCTGGCACGGGTACGCACCCACCTTGCGCTGTACGACCAGACGCGCGAGCTGGAGCGCATGGTGGCCTTGCGCACGGCCGAGCTGCAGACTACCCGCCTGCAGATCATCCGCCGACTGGGCCGTGCGGCCGAGTTCAAGGACAACGAAACCGGCAACCACGTCATCCGCATGAGCCACTATGCACGCCTGACCGCGCTGGCCATGGGCATGCCCGAGGCACGGGCCAACCTGCTGTTTCACGCAGCACCCATGCACGATGTGGGCAAGATTGGCATCCCCGACAACATCCTCCTCAAACCGGGCAAGCTCGACGCCACCGAATGGGAAGTCATGCGCCAGCACCCGCAGATGGGGGCCGACATCATCGGCCAGCACAAGGACGAATTGCTGGAGGCAGCGCACAGTGTGGCGCTCACCCACCACGAGAAATGGGACGGCTCCGGCTACCCCCACGGCTTGCGTGGCGAGGAAATCCCGGTGTTTGGGCGCATCGTCGCGATAGCCGACGTGTTCGACGCGCTGACCACCGCACGCCCCTACAAGACCGCCTGGACCGTGGACGCCGCCGTGGCCCACATCGAGGCCAGTGCCGGGCAGCATTTCGATCCGGCGCTGATCGCACCGTTCAAGACGGCGCTGCCCCAGATGCTGGCCATCCAGGCGCGCTACGCCGAAGAAAACGGCGCCTTGCCGGACCTGGATCTATAGGCTCACGCGGCGAACTTGCCGGCCAGCGCCGCAATACGGGCACCGAACAGACGGCCGGTTTCCAGGTCGCCAGCATTCATCTCGTTCGCACCGGCGTCGCCCGGTGTCTGGGCGATGGGTCCGCCGCTGGATGCGAGGTAATTCACATCGTCGCGCTTGGAGGCCTTGGTGTTGTTGTAGTTCTGGCCAGTACCTGCCCACAGACCACCATGCTGCATGGCCAGGGTCATGAAGTAGTGCAGGGTCGAGAACTTGTCGCCATTGACGTTGGCGCTGACCGTGAAGCCACCGAAGATCTTGTCTTTCCAGGCCTGCACATACCAGGGCTTGCTGGAGGCGTCGGCAAACTTCTTGAACTGCCAGCTCACCGAGCCCATGTAGGTGGGCGAACCGAAGATGATGGCATCGGCCGCAGCCAGTGTGTCCCAGCCGCCTTCGGGCAGGTTGCCGTCGGCATCGATCTGCAGCAGTTCGCCCTGTGCGCCTTCGGCCACGCTTTGTGCCATGCGTTGGGTGTGCCCGTAGCCGGAATGAAATACCACCACTACTTTCGCCATGATTTGCTCCTTGAGGTAACTACAGAATCATCGATGACCGCACTTATGGCTGCAGGTCGAACACCAGTACTTCCGCATCCTTGCCATCGCTCAGGGCCACGGTGGTCTCGTCGGCCAGCATGGCCGCATCACCACCCTGCAGGGCCTGCCCGTTGACGCTGACGCTGCCGCGCACCACATGCACATAGGCTTTGCGCATCGGCGCGAGCGTCACCTGGGCCGACTCGGCTCCGTCGATGAGGCCTGCATACAGGCGTGCATCGGCGTGGATGGTGACCGAGCCCAGTGCGCCATCGGGCGAAGCCACCAGGCGCAGGGCCCCGCGTTTTTCGGCATCGACAAAGGTTTTCTGTTCATAGCCAGGTGCAATGCCCGCCTGCGACGGCTCGATCCAGATCTGGAAGAAGTGCGTGGACTGGCCTTGCGCGTGGTTGTACTCACTGTGGCGAACACCGCGACCGGCGCTCATGCGCTGCACGTCTCCGGGCGGAATGCTGCTGCTGTTGCCCATGCTGTCCTCGTGGGCCAATTCGCCCGAGACCACGTAGCTCACGATTTCCATGTCGCGATGCCCGTGGGTGCCAAAACCGGTGCCCGGCGCCACGCGGTCTTCGTTGATGACACGCAGGTTGCCCCAGCCCATGAATTGCGGATCGTAGTAACCGGCAAACGAGAAACTGTGGAAGGACTTGAGCCAGCCATGGTCGGCGTAGCCGCGGTCCTGGGATTTGCGAATGGTGAGCATGGTGTGCCTCCTGGTTGGGTCAAATTGTGCGACTGCCTCGGCTCCGCGCGTTCCATCGCGTTTGATGGCATCATTCAAATCGATTGAATTCAAAGAAATCGACTATGCAAACCGCGCGCGACTTGTTGACCCCCGATGCCCTGTCCATGCTGCAAACGATCGAAGCCACCGGCAGCTTTGCCGCCGCCGCGCGCGAGCTGGGGCTGGTTCCCAGCACCCTGACCTACCGCGTGCGCCAGATCGAGGACGCCCTGGATGTGCTGCTGTACGACCGCAGTTCCCGACAGGCCAAGCTGACACCGGCCGGGGCCGAGCTGCTGCGCGAGGGCTCTCGCCTGCTGCAAGAGATTGATGCCGTGGCCAACCGCGTCAAGCGGGTGGCCACTGGCTGGGAATCGCAGCTCACGCTGGCCGTGGACACCATCATCTCCAAGGCCACCGTCATGGAGCTGTGCGATGCATTTTTTGCCCTCGCGCCGCCCACGCGCATCCGCATCCGCGAAGAAACACTGTCGGGCACCCTGGAAGCCCTGACCAGCGGCCAGGCCGACATCGCCATTGGCGTCACACCCGACGGCACGCACACGGCCACCATCCACACCAAGCCTTTGGGTCAGGTGCAGTTCGTTTACGCCGTGGCGCCACACCATCCGTTGGCCAACGCGCCCGAGCCCCTGCCCGACGAACTGCTGCAGCAGCACCGCGCTGTGGCTGTGGCCGACTCGGTACAACGCGGAGGTGGCCTCACCTTCGGGCTGCTCACCGGCCAGGATGTTTTCACGGTCCCCACCATGCAAGCCAAGATCGACGCCCAGCTGCGCGGCCTGGGCGGTGGCAATGTGCCCGAGTGCATGGCTGCGCCCTACCTGGAAACCGGGCGCCTAGTAGCCAAAAAGACCGAGCGCGGACAGCGGCAAGTCACCATTGCCTACGCCTGGCGCGCGGGCAAGGGGCAGCACCTGGGTCGGGCGCTGCAATGGTGGCTCGACAAGCTCGAGTCCGAGGCCACGCGCAGCGCACTGCTGCATCACCACCGGTCCTTGTAAACCCTGAGCAAACCGAACCTGCAGGGGTATATAGTCTCCCCAAGATCGGCCTTTTCACCATCCATCACAGGAGATTCCCAGGCATGAAAGCAGCCCAACACATCGCCGTCATCGGCGCAGGCATGGCCGGCATCGCATGTGCACGCACCCTGGCCCAGGCCGGACACCGCGTGACCGTGCTGGACAAAGGGCGCAAGGTGGGGGGCCGCATGGCCACCCGCAACAGCGCCTTCGGCAGCTTTGACCACGGCGCCCAGTACTTCACTGTGCGCGACCCGCGTTTTACGCTGGCCCTGCAGTCCACCCCCAACGTATGTCGCCCTTGGAGCGCCAATGCCGTGCGCGTGCTGGACGCCCGCGGCCACGTGGTGGAAGCCCCGCGCGTGAGCAGTGAGGCCCACTTCGTGGGTACCCCCGACATGAACAGCGTGGTCGCCACTTGGGCACTGCCCCTGGTACAGGCCGGACAGGTGCACAGCGGCTGCCGCGTGGAAGCCATAGAGCGTGACCGCATCCACAAGAAACAGTGGCAGCTGCGCACCACAGCCGACGACGGCAGCGTGCACGTGTACGACGGTTTCGATGCTGTGGTGCTGGCCATACCCGCCGCCCAAGCCCAGGCTCTGCTGCAGGCCACCACCGGCGGCAGCGACCTTGCCCGAAAAATCGACCCGGTAAGCGTGGCGCCGTGCTGGACCCTGATGCTGGCTTTTGCCCAGGCATCGCAACCCGGCCTGACCACCCTGGGCCCGCAATGGAACGCTGCGCGCAGCACCCACCACCGCCTGGCCTGGCTGGCGCGCGAATCCAGCAAACCCCGGCGCGGCCAGGTCGAACGCTGGACCGTGCAGGCCAGTGCCGAATGGTCGCTGGAACATTTGCAGGACGAGCCCAGCCGTGTCGAAGCCAAGCTGCTCAAGGCCTTTGCCGAGATCACCGGCATCCGCGCCCAGCCCAACCACACGGAAGTGCACCGCTGGCTGTACGCCAAGACCATCAACCCGCTGGGCAAGAGCCACCTGTGGGATGCCAAGTCGGGTCTGGGCGTGTGTGGCGACTGGTGCCTGGGCCACCGCGTGGAAGACGCATTTGTTTCCGGTCTGGAGATGGCGCTCAAGCTCTGCTGATCTAGCATGGGGATGGGTTACATCGGGCGCTTCGCGCCCTCCCCCACCGGGACCCTGCATGCCGGCTCGCTGGTGGCGGCCTTGGCCAGTTGGCTCGATGCGCGCGCGCACCAGGGCCAATGGCTGGTGCGCATCGAAGACGTAGACACGCCACGCTGCGTGCCCGGAGCCGACCAGGCCATCCTGCAGCAGCTGGCCACCTGCGGACTGGTACCTGATGCACCACCGGTATGGCAAAGCCAACGCGGTGCACTCTACGCCCAGGCGCTGGAGCAGCTGGTGTCCGCGCAGCTGGCCTATCCCTGCGCCTGCTCGCGCAAGGACATCGAAGCCGCCTTGCACAGCAGTGGGCAGCTGAAAGCCCGCCACGGCGAGCTGGTCTACCCCGGAACCTGCCGCCAGGGTCTGCAAGGGCGCGCGGCACGGGCCTGGCGACTGCATACCGGGCTCTGTGCTGCAATGACGCACATTTCAGGGCCAAATTGGCCTTCCGCCCGCGAATACGTTGAACAAGAAGCTATCAATAGCATAGCAAATGAACACCTTCCACTGAACTGGACCGACCGCCGACTGGGCGCCCAGACCCAGGATGTGGAACACGAGGTGGGCGACTTTGTGCTGCGTCGGGCCGATGGCCTGTGGGCCTACCAGCTGGCCGTGGTAGTGGACGACGCCGCCCAAGGCATTACCGACGTGGTACGCGGCGAAGACCTGGCGGACAACACTGCGCGCCAGATCCTGCTGCAGCGCGCACTGGGGCTGCCCACACCGCGCTACCTGCACACCCCGCTGGTGCTGGGTGCCAACGGCGAAAAGCTCAGCAAGCAAAACGGCGCCCAGCCGCTGGATCTGCACGACCCGCTGGCCGCACTCCAAGCTGCGGCCGCCATACTGGGCCTGCCCCCCAACAACGCCAACACCTGCCCGCAAGCGCTTCAGGACTGGGTGGCTGCGTGGGCAAAGATTCACGGCATCACCGGGCTTTGACACAACCCCCTACTTCAAGCTCCTTTGAGCTTGCGATACAAGGTGCGCTCGCTGATGCCTAGTCGACGCGCCAGCTCGGCCCGTGACCCCTGGTGTCCAGCCACCAAGATACTGAAAGCTTCCTTTTGTGCCTCCCTGAGGTTGGTGGTCTGAGGCTTTTTCTCGGTCAACACCGGGGCGTGCTCCACTTTAAGTGCGCTACTCGCAACGTGCCCCGGGTAGGCCGATGCCAACGCAAGCTGGATGTGGTCATGTGTAATGAGATCACTATCAGCCAGAAGCGATGCGCGCTCCAATATGTTGCGCAGCTCCCGTATGTTTCCGGGGAAGTCATGGGATTGCAGCAGGTCTTGCGCCTGTGCACTCAACGAATACTTTTTTCGGTCCGAAATGCGCGCCAACAATGCTTTGCTCAGCGATGGGATGTCATCCTTGCGCTCTCTCAGTGGTGGCAGGCGTATGGGGAACACCCCCAACCGGAAGTACAAGTCCTCGCGAAACAGCCCTTGCTGCATCAGCTTGAAAATATCTTTGTGCGTCGCGGCAACCACCCGGATGTCTGCATGGTTCAGCTCCGTACTGCCGACCCTGCGGTAAGTGCCAGTTTCCAGCAAACGCAAAAGTTTGACTTGCATGGTCAAAGGTATGTCACCAACTTCGTCTAAAAAAAGCGTGCCCCCACTAGCGGCTTCAACCAGCCCCGCACGCGCCACCGTCGCACCGGTAAATGCACCCTTTTCGTGGCCAAAAAGCTCAGACTCAAACAGATTTTCTGGCAGGCTTGCACACTCCACCACCACCAAAGGTTTGCGCGCCCGAGGACTTGCGGTGTGAACCGCCTGCGCTACCAATTCTTTGCCCGTGCCAGACTCACCCAGCAACAAAACCGTTGCCGTTGACGGTGCTGCACGAGCGACCAAGACCAGCATTTGCTGGAAGGCCGATGAGCTGCCAATGAGTCCTTTGGCGCGGGGTTTGCTGTGGGCAAACGGAGCCGCCGCCATTTTTTCCACGAAATAGGCCAGCTCCCCGGCGGAGTTCTTCAAGGGAGTGAGTTCAATATTCACATACTCCTGGCCCGCAGAGCTGTGATGCAGGTGCAATACACGCTCGCAGTGCCCCGATTGCCGCGCCTGACTCAATGGACAGGACTCTCCCGCCTGATCGCAAGGTCGGGTAAAGCGGTGCGATACCCCGTAACAGGTTTGCCCCACCACACTGGCCTGGGGGCTGTACAACTTTTGGTAGGCCTGGTTGGCGGCCAGTATCTGGTAGTTGCTGTTAATCAGGATGTGGGGCTCTGTCAAACCATCCAGAAATGACATCAGCTCAGGCAAGGTGTCCATATGTGCTCCAGCCACTAAAGCGCCAATTTTGGCATAACTGCCATATATGACAGTAATTTTCCGTAGAAATTGGCAGTTGATTTTTGGCAAATAGTGCGTAAGTCATTGATTTTCAACAACTTTCAATTCATGGAAAACATGGCATGAATTTTGGATACACATACCAATAGCAGTATTAAATTCATCTCCATGCCCGATTCAAGCCTTGTTCAAAAGTTGGCTGCAGTTCTCTTGCTTAAAGGCATTGCACTGCTGGTGCTGTGGTGGTTCTTTGTAAGAGGCCATGGCCCCGCAGCCGATGAAGCGCAGGTTGCGCAGCACTTCCTTTCCCTCATTTCAAACCCCAGTACAGGAGCCCATCCATGATTTCGGAACAACTGGTAGATCTATCGCGGCTGCAGTTTGCAGCCACCGCTATGTACCACTTTCTATTCGTGCCATTGACACTGGGCATGGTCTGGTTGCTGCTCATCATGGAAAGCGTTTATGTCATGACCGGCCATGTCGTCTGGAAGGACATGACCCGTTTCTGGGGCAAGCTGTTTGGAATCAACTTCGCGCTGGGCGTTACCACAGGCATCACGCTGGAGTTTCAATTCGGCACCAACTGGGCCTATTACTCCCACTATGTAGGCGACATATTTGGCGCACCACTGGCCATTGAAGGCCTGATGGCTTTCTTCCTGGAATCCACCATGATCGGTTTGTTCTTTTTCGGATGGGAACGACTGAGCAAAACCCAGCACCTTCTGGTCACGCTCCTCATGGCAGTAGGTACCAATCTGTCGGCTCTGTGGATTCTGGTGGCCAATGGCTGGATGCAAAACCCGGTGGGAGCCGAGTTCAGCTACCAAACCATGCGCATGGAAATGACAGACTTCTGGGCCGTCATCTTCAATCCCGACGCACAGGCCAAGTTTGTGCACACAGTATCTGCTGGCTATGTCACTGGTGCCATGTTCGTACTGTCCATCTCGAGCTGGTACCTGCTCAAAAAACGTGATGTCGAGTTTGCCAAGCGCAGTTTCCGCGTTGCTGCGGCATTCGGACTGGCATCGGTATTGAGCGTCATCGTCCTGGGTGACGAGTCCGGCTACACAGTGGGCGAAGCACAGCAAACCAAAATGGCAGCCATGGAAGCCATGTGGGAGACCAAACCCGCCCCCGCCGGACTGACCTTGATAGCCAGCATCAATGAAGCTGAACAGAAAAACGACTGGGAAATCGACATTCCCTGGGTAATGGGCCTGATCGGGACACGCTCACTCCACAAAGAAATACCGGGCATCCACGACATCAAAGCGCACAACCGCGAACGCATCGTCAGCGGAATTACCGCAGTCAATGCGCTGGAAAAACTGCGTGCAGACCGCAACGACATGGACGCCAAAACAGCATTTGAACAACACAAAGCCGATCTGGGCTTTGGCTTGCTGCTCAAAAAATATGTGGCCGACGTGAACACTGCCACCCCGGAAATGATCGAGAAAGCAGTCAACGATACCGTGCCGCGTGTGACACCCATGTTCTGGGCCTTCCGGGTCATGGTGGGCTTTGGTTTTGTCATGCTCGCCCTGTTTGCCCTGGCATTCTGGAGCACGCTCCAATCCGCATGCATGCGTAAACCCTGGCTGCTGAAGTGGGCGCTCTGGATGCTGCCCGTCCCCTGGATCTCTTGTGAGTTGGGCTGGTTTGTGGCCGAGTATGGTCGCCAGCCCTGGACGATTTACGGCGTCTTGCCCACCCACATGAGCGTATCCACCCTGAGCGTGGGCAGCCTGTACGGATCACTGGCGGGATTCATTGGTTTCTACACGGTCTTGCTGGCAGTGGAAATGTTCCTCATGGTCAAGTTTGCCCGCATGGGCCCAGGCAGCTTGGGTACTGGCCGATACGACCAAGAAGAAACACACCACACGACCCCTGCACACCCCTGAAAGGAACAACCATGTTTGATTACTCCACGCTGAAAATCATCTGGTGGCTATTGGTGGGCGTACTGCTCGTCGGCTTCGCCATCATGGACGGCCATGACATGGGTGTTGGCACACTGCTTCCCTTTGTGGGACGCAACGACCTCGAACGCCGCGTTGTCATCAACACTGTTGGCCCGCACTGGGACGGCAACCAGGTCTGGTTCATCACTGGGGGCGGCGCCATTTTTGCCGCGTGGCCTTTGGTGTACGCCACCGCTTTCAGCGGCTTTTACTGGGCCATGCTGGTGGTGCTGTGGGCTCTGTTTTTCCGACCCGTAGGGTTTGACTACCGCAGCAAAATCCACAATGCCAACTGGCGCCGCACCTGGGACTGGGGCCTGTTTGTTGGGGGATCGGTACCACCGCTGATCTTCGGTGTGGCCTTCGGAAACCTGCTGCAAGGCGTGCCCTTCCATTTCGACGAGTACCTGGTTTCCACCTACACCGGCAGCTTCTGGCAACTGCTCAACCCCTTTGCTTTGCTCGCAGGGGTTGTCAGCAGCGCCATGATCACCATGCACGGCGGCGCCTACCTGGCACATCGAACCCAGGGCGCAATTCAGCAACGCACCATCCGTGCCAGCATCGTGGCAGCCCTGGTGATGGTGGCCGCATTCGTGGCCGCTGGCATATGGCTGCAGTCCATCGATGGCTACCGAATCACCTCTGCCATCGACCCCAATGCCCTGCCCGACCCGATGGGCAAGAACGTCGTGCGCGAAGCCGGTGCCTGGATGGCCAACTACCAGCGCATGCCTGTGCTGTGGGTGCTACCCGCGCTCGGCATCGTGGGCTCCCTGATGACGGCGCTGCTGCTGCGCATGCAATTCACCCTGAGCGCCTTCATCGCATCCTCCATGGCCCTGGTGGGTGTCATTGGTACGGCGGGCGCCAGCATGTTCCCCTTCGTCATGCCATCGAGCTCCATGCCTGGCGCCAGCCTGACAGTGTGGGACAGCGTTTCAAGCCACCTGACCTTGGGCATCATGTTCTGGGCCACGCTGGTCTTCATGCCACTCATCATTTTTTACACCGCATGGGCATACAGCGTCATGCGCGGCAAAGTCACCGAAGCCTATATCCGGGAGAACGAACATGCCGCTTACTGACACCCTGGCACATGACGACGAAAAACGCCGCATGGTCTTGTTGACGGGCGCAGTAGCCGGAGCCGCTAGCGTTGCCACCGCCATACCATTCGTTTCCAGCTTTGCGCCCAGCGAAAGAGCCCGTGCCATGGGTGCCAGTGTGGAAGCTGACATTGCAGACATTGCCCCTGGCGGGGTCAAGACCGTCGAATGGCGTGGCAAGCCCGTCTGGATTTTGCGTAGAACACCAGAAATGCTGGCAAGCTTGGCCACCCTGGATGACAAGCTGGTCGATCCGCATTCGCTCAAGGCGCAACAACCTGCGTATGCACAAAACCCGCACCGTTCTATCAAGGAAGAGTTTCTGGTGACGGTGGGCATCTGCACCCACCTTGGGTGCTCGCCCAACGTCGTGCCAGCTGGCACCAACAACCCCGGCGTAGGCACCGACTGGAATGGCGGATTTTTCTGCCCTTGCCATGGCTCAACCTTCGACTTGGCTGGACGTGTTTTCAAAAACAAGCCCGCTCCCACCAACCTCGAAGTGCCACCCCACCGCTACCTGTCCGACAGCAAGCTGCTGATCGGTGAAGACAACGCAGCCTGAGCGCTGAGAAAGGACATCACATGTGGTATTTCTCCTGGATTCTGGGCGTCGGTTTCGCCCTACTTCTGGCCATCCTGAACGCCATGTGGGGCGAAAACGAAGCCGCCCGCGCCAGCGCTTCCAAAGACAGTAGCTCGCAATGACGCAGCCTATGCCATCGGCTGCGTCCCAGCCCACATCGCTGCACCTGCCCAGCCTCTTGGTGGCCATGGCCATCATGCTGGTGGGAAGCATCTACCCCATGCTGTTTTCCGATGCACAAGGCCACGCAGACCATACCCTGGCCATGGCACTCTTCTGGGCCATGAGCGCGGGTCTGGTGCGGGGCGTGGGCTTCATCCCGCGTGCGCCAGTATGGAAAATGCTTTTTTCCGGCTGGTCTTGTGCGCTGGCACTCACCATCGCTGTTCTGTGGCGTTGGAGCTACTGAGTACGTTTCACCATGCACACCACCGAATCCCTTAACCACAAGCAAATCACCATCATCGGCGCGGGCTTTGGCGCACTCTCTGCGATACGCGAAATCCGCAAGCGCGCCCCCCAGGTGGACATTGTCCTGATTTCCCCCAAGGCCGAACTCCACTACCTGCCGGGCATCATCTGGATTCCCTGTGGACTTCGTACAAGAGAACAACTGACCATTCCACTACACGACTTTTTCCAGCGCATGAAGGTGCGCCATGTGCAAGCCGAAGTCACGGGGCTGCTGGAGTCTGGGCGGGTGGTCACCACCACGGCGGGCAACATCCGCAACGATGCACTGCTCATTGCATCCGGTGGGCGATTTATCAAAAAGCTCTCTGGCATCGAACACGCCATCACCCCGTGCGAGGGAATTGCTGCCGCCGAAAAAATACGCGACCGGCTGAAAACCATGACGGGAGGCACCATTGCGGTGGGTTTTGCTGGCAACCCCAACGAACCCACCGCCGTGCGCGGCGGCCCCATGTTTGAATTTTTGTTTGGCATCGACGAACAACTGCGCCGCGAAGGCCGCCGCAGCCAGTTTGAGCTGGTCTTTTTCAATCCTTCCAACGAACCGGGCAACCGTTTGGGTGCCCATGCGGTGAAGCACTTGCTGCAACAAATGCAGAACCGTGGCATCCACACCCACCTGGGCCACAAACTACTGCGTTTTGAAGCCGACAAAGTGGTCACCGAGGGTGGGAAATTTGCTGCTGACCTGATTCTCTTCATGCCCGGCATGACTGGAAACGCGTGGTTTGACAACACGCCCTTGCCCCGCTCAAGCGGCGGCTTGCTCCAGGCCGATGCCCAATGCCGCATCGCTGGCATGGAAAAAGTCTATGTGGTGGGTGACTCCGGCAGCTTCCCTGGCCCAGACTGGATGCCCAAACAAGCCCACATGGCCGACCTGCAGGCGAAGGCGGCTGCAGAAAATTTGCTCGCTGAATTGGCAGGGCAAGTGGGAACTGCAACATTCAAGGTGGAACTCATTTGCATCATTGATGCCATAGACCATGGCACGCTGGTTTACCGCACCCCAACGCGCCAAATCATCCTCCCGCCCAGCCGTCTCTTTCATTGGCTCAAGCGCTGGTTTGAACACCTCTATTTGAAAAAATACCGATGAGCATGACCACACCCTACGAAAAACTGGGCGCAGCACCTGGAATCCGGACGCTCGTACAACGCTTCTATGCACTCATGGACGAACTTCCCGAGGCCTACACCGTGCGCCAAATGCACCCCGAAGACCTGTCCGGCAGTGAGCAACGCCTGTTTGAGTACCTTTCTGGATGGCTCGGTGGGCCTTCCCTCTACATCGCCAAACACGGCCACCCCCGCCTGCGCATGCGCCATGCCCCCTACGACCTGGACACTTCAGCCCGCGATGCATGGATGCTGTGCATGACCCAAGCCTTGACCGAACTGGTGGCCGACACTGAACTGCGCAACCAACTCACGCAGACCTTTGCGCAAATGGCAAACCATCTGGTCAACATGCTTGAGCCGACTGCCTGAGCACCCCTCTGGCTTCATACACCGACTTACATCAATACCGGATTGCCGTCACCGCCAGCTCCGCCGCCCTGCCCTTGGCCTGGATGCTGCGGGTGTTCTGGGGCGTGATGCCGCATTCCTGTGCGGCAGCATCGGACAGCAGCAGCTCCCAGGCTTGGGCCGCGCTGCACAGGCGCTGGGCGGTGTTGACGGTGTCGCCAATGAAGTCGTAGGCCTTGGAATGGGCGCCGCCCATCACGCCTTCGACCACTGAGCCGTAGTGCAGGCCCGCACCCGCGCTCAGACCCAAAGGGCACAAGGTTTTTTGCAACTGCGGAAGCAAGGCCTCGACCGCCGACAGGGCTTGCGCGCAGGTCTCAAACACCGCCAGGATTTCATCGGCGGTGTACTTGAGCTTGATAGGCAAGGTCGCCAGCGCTTTTTCCGACTCTTCGTAGAAGACATTGAGCATCTGCACCACCTCTTCGGGGCTGCGGCGCTCGCTCCAGGCGGTGAAGCCACGAATGTCCACGAACAAGACGGCACGGTTGACACGTTTGAGCGACAGCGTGTGGGCATCTTCGAGGGCTTTTTCCAGCAGGTTTTTCCCCAAGGCCCAACTTGAATAGACCCTTAGCTTCTCCGTCAACGCCTTCACCTGCGCCTGGGCCCGGTGCAGGTTCACTTCCACAAAGCCCATCAGGGCGCCCAACAGCAAGAGAACAATCGTCAGGTATTGGTGGGCCGTATCGGCCCAGAACGTGCCCAGCGCCAGCGACTGCCCCCCTGACTTGGCCTCGAACAGCGCATAGGTCACCAAGGGGATGGAGGCGCGGACAATGCTTTCGCCAAACAGCGCAACACCCTGGCACCCCTTGCAGCGCGACGGCACGCCTTGCAACACCGCAAACACCAGCGCGTAGCCCCAGTAGGCCTGGTGGTGCCACTGCGCGATGAAGTCAAACCCCTCGACCGAGAATTCGACCAAGGAATAGACCAGGGGTCCGACGAAATTGGCCAGCACACGCCCCTTCAGGCTGGCGCTGGCAAAACGCTCGCCGACACCGGCTTGCAGCAACCCAGCGGTCAACAGCAAGTACGCATCCATGCGCGCAAAGTAGCCAGGCTCGGCCAGCAGCGCCTCCAGAATCACCAAGGCCAGCGGCACATGGCCGGCATGGCTGAAAAACAGGTGAGCAATGCGCGATTGCCGTGCGCGCCAGTGGGCGGGGTTGAAATATCCAGTTTCCATGGTGTATTGACAGCAACCTACGCCTGCATTCCCAAGCCGCCCTGGTGGGCCGACAGACTGGAAACGAGGCCTGGGGCATGCGGCGGGCGCATGTCGCGCACAGCACGCGAGACCGATTCCGGGGCCACTCCCAGAATGGAGGCAATCTGCACCTGCCGCAACAGGCTGCCGCGGTACAAACCTTCGGCAGGAATGCCTGCCTGTATGCTCAGTATCTCGAACAGAGCGTCTATCTTGCGGGTGATCGTGGGCGCCGCCTTGAGCTGCATGGCTTCGGCATGGCGACGCATCAGCGTTTGGGGAACGGCCTGCAAGGCCCTGTCAAACGGGGCATCGTGGCGGTCCAGGACCTGGGCCGTTACCGGCGTCAGAGCGCTCGCACAGTGCTCTTCATTTCCCATACGCCCCTGTGGCAGCAGGATGTGGTCACCTGGCAGTGCCAAGTGCAGAAAAAGCCGGTGCTTGCGCCGGACATCAACCAGATCGACGCGCAGCACACCGCTGAGCACATGCACCAGGACTTCCTGGCCAGGTGCATGCAACTCCTGTCCTCGCTGAAGGCGGCCATACTGCATAGGTGAATGGGGAAAGAGCCAATGGAAACCCTATTCTTCCAAGCCGCTCTTATGGCAGTCTTAAGACGGCCACCGCCAACAGCGGCCTCGCGCTTTAGCGGATGTAGGGCGCCAGCAGCACCTTGTAGCGCCCCAGGTTGGCGCTGATCAGGCTGTCGAGCCGGGCAAAGGTCTTTTCGTCCAGGGTCTTGCTGAACACGGCGTACAGGGCCAGGGGCTCCACCGGCAGCGGCTGCACGCTCAGGGCCTCCATGCCTTCGTACTTCTTGATCGTGTACTGGGCATTGGTCAGCGTGGGCGCGAAATAGGCGTCGAAGCGCTTGAGTTCGACCATCTTGAGCCCACGGTTGAAGTAGTCGTCCCCGGCGATCGGCTGCACATCCACATCCAGCGCCTTCAGGTAATCGGGAATGATGGAGCCGTTGGCATGCCCCAGGCGGGCGCCGCGCAGCTGCTCCAGCGTGGTCAGGGGGGCCAGCTTGCTGCCCTTGAGGGTAATGACGGCCGAGCGGGTTTCGAACAGGGGGACCGAGCTGTAACGGAACAGTTTGCTGCGCTGCTCGTTCTTGGCCACCATGAACACCACGTCGATCTGGCCGGCTTCCAGTTCGCGCAGGCTGCGGGCAAAGTTGGCACAGCGCCACTCCAGCGGGCCCAGCTCGGAAACCTTGCCAAACACCTCACGGGCAAAGTCCACCACGGCACCCGAGGGCTCCTTGTGGCCCTCGGCCACCATGTGTGGGGAGAGTTCATACACGCCGATGACCAGCGCAAAGGCCTGTGGAATCCCACAGAGCAGCAAGCAGGCAAGAAGAAGACGCATCAGCCAGGTCCAACGAATAGTGATCTGTCCGCCGCCTGTGCCCTGCGCTGGGCGGGGTCACGGCACCGGTACGGTGTAATGCGCCGCAATGTACCACCTTCGCCCTGCGGCAAGCTTGCGGGCCAACTGCCTACAATGCTGCCCTTCGCGCAGGTGCCCTCGCGCCGCGCCCCAGGACTGCCCCATGACCGAACCGACCACTCCCGAAACCGACGCCGCGCCCACTGATGGCACCCCCAACAAGCCCTTCATGCGCACCATCAAGAGCTTCGTGAAGCGGGCCGGGCGCACCACCACCGGCCAGGCCAAGGCATTTGAGGAAATCGGCCCGAAGATTTTGCTGCCCTACCAGCCATCCGCTATGGATTTCGTAGCTGCCTACGCAGATTCTGCGCGGGCCAGAGCCCAAAACGGCACCCAATCTACGGTCCGGGCACCACTGGTGCTGGAAATCGGCTTCGGCATGGGCGAAGCCACGGCCCACATTGCCAAGGTGCTGCCCGGCACCGACTTCCTGTGCTGCGAAGTGCACGAACCCGGCGTCGGTGCGCTGCTGAAGCGCATTGGCGAGCAGGACATTACCAACATCCGCATCTGCGCCCACGACGCGGTTGAGGTCATCGACCACATGCTGCCGCTGGGCAGCCTGGACGGCGTGCACATCTTCTTCCCCGACCCCTGGCACAAAACAAAGCACAACAAGCGCCGCCTGATCCAAAGCCCGCTGGTGGCCAAGCTGGCGGCGCGCCTCAAGGTGGGTGGCTACATCCACTGCGCCACCGACTGGGAACCCTATGCCGTGCAGATTCTGGAAGTGCTCACGGCCGAACCGCGCCTCAAGAATCGCGCGCTGGCAGAGCACCCCGAACTGAACGGCTACGCCCCCAAGCCCGACTACCGCCCGCTGACCAAGTTCGAGAACCGTGGCATCAAGCTGGGCCATGGCGTGTGGGACGTGGTGTTCGAGCGAATCTGACGCTGCCTTGTCCCGCAAGCACCCGCGCCAAACCTTGCAGCGCCCCGCGGCGCGCGATGGCGTAGCGGCCAGCAGCCTCACAACGCCACCGGGCCACTGGCCCAGCCTGCTGGACTTTCTGGGCGAACGCTTTGCCCACATCGGACAAGACGTTTGGCGCCAGCGCCTGCGGGAAGGCGCCGTACTGAACGCCACCGGCCAGCCCCTGACCCTCGACGCCCCCTTTGCCCCGAACCAGCGCCTGTTCTACTACCGCGAAGTCGCGGCCGAGCCCGAACCGCGCGAGAGTGAGGTCGTACTGTTCCAGGACGCGCACCTGGTGGTGGCCGACAAGCCCCACGGCATGCCCGTCACCCCCAGTGGAAAGTACGTGCGCCAGACCCTCTTGGCCCGTTTGCGCGCGCGGCTGAACCTGCCCGGGTTGTCGCCCCTGCACCGCATTGACCTGGATACCGCAGGCCTGGTGCTGTTCAGCGTGAACCCCACCGAGCGCAATGCCTACCAGGCGCTGTTCCGGGAGCGCACGGTGCACAAGACCTACGAGGCCATCGCCCGCTGGGAGCCTACCCTGCCCTGGCCCGTGCGCCGTGCAAGCCGTCTGGAAGTGGGAGCACATTTCATGCAGCAGGCCGAGGTGCCGGGCGAAGTGAACGCCATCACCACCATCACGCCCATCGAACACGCCCATGGCTGGGCACGCTACCGCCTGGAGCCCCTGAGCGGCCAACGCCACCAGCTGCGCGCCCACATGGCCGCCCTGGACCTGCCGCTCCTGGGCGACGGCATCTACCCGGTGCTCACCCCCGAAGGCCACAGCGACCCGGACAAGCCGCTGCAGCTGCTGGCCCAGTCCATCGCCTTTGACGACCCCATCACCGGGCTGCCCCGCCAGTTCACTAGCCAGCGCCGTCTGCTCAAGCTGGCCAATATTTCAGGCATTTTCGGCATTCAGCCCGCATAAATATTGGACATTACGCTACATATTCCGTAGCAATTTGTGAATGGATGCCGAGCGCAGGGCATAACCTGCGGAGGCAGTCCTTGCCCCCACGGCGGCCTCGGTTTTTGTATCTGGCGTCAAATGGCTGTATATTTAAACAGTATGCAAGCCACCCTTTCCACCATCTGCCATGGGCGCTCGCCCCGCTGGGCTGGGAACACCTGATGCGCCGTGCCCGCAAGCAGCACCCAGAGTTCGAGCCGACAGCGCTGTATGCCTACCCGCAGCACCTGCGCGACGGCATTGCGCACCTGCCGCAAGCGCCGGGGGTATACATCTTTCACGGACAGGACGGGGACCTGCCGCTGTACATCGGCAAGAGCGTGAACCTGCGCCACCGCGTACTTTCGCACCTGCGCAATGCCGAAGAAGCCCGCATGCTGCGCCAGACGGTGCGCATCGAACACATCCGCACCTGCGGCGAGATCGGCGCCCTGCTGCTGGAAGCGCGACTCATCAAGCAGATGCACCCGCTGTTCAACCAGAAGCTGCGCCGCAGCAAGCAGCTCTGTGCCTGGCAACTGCCCCCGGAGGGCGAACCCCAGGTGCCGCAACTAGTCTTTTCCAAGGACATCCACTTTGCCCACACGCCGCGTCTGTACGGGCTCTACAGCAGCCGGCACGCGGCCGTGCAGGCACTGCAGTCCCTGGCCGACCAGCACAAGCTGTGCTATGGGCTGTTGCAATTGGAGCGGCTGGCGCCCGCCAAACCCTGCTTTCGCGCCCTGCTGCAGCACTGCGGCGGTGCCTGCTGTGGCAAGGAAAGCCGCACTGCACACGACGCCCGGCTGCTGCAGGCCCTGCAGGCGATCCAGGTGAGCTGCTGGCCCTACCCCGGAGCCGTCGGTCTGGTGGAAAGCTGGGAAGGGCAAGAGCAGATCCATGTGATTCACCAGTGGTGCTACCTGGGCAGTGCCGACACCGAGGCGCAGGCCCGCACGCTGCAACAGCAGGCCACCGGTTTCGATGCCGATGGCTACAAGATCCTGTGCAAACCCGTGCTCGGTGGTACCCACCCTTTGATTGCCTTGTGGAATAAGGAGCTTGCATGAACATGCCGACACCCGAATTCGTACGCAGCACCGAAGCACTGTCCCTGCAGCGCTTCGTGCAGGCCCAGGCGCCCGTGTACGCCGCCGTGCTGGACGAACTGCGCCTGGGCAACAAATCCACCCACTGGATGTGGTTCATCTTCCCGCAACACCGCGACCTGGGCCACAGCACACTGGCCAAGCATTTCGGCCTGCAGTCGCTGAAAGAAGCACGCGCCTACCTGGCGCACCCGGTACTCGGGCACCGCCTGCAGGAGTGCACCCAGCTGATGCTCACCCACGCCGACAAGAGCGCCCTCGACATCCTGCACCACCCGGACAACCTCAAGTTCCGCTCGTGCATGACCCTGTTCGCGCTGGCCGCACCCGCGTGCCCCCTGTTCCAGCAGGCCCTGGAAAGTTTCTTCGGCGGTGAGCCTGACCAGATGACCGTCCAGCTCATACGCCGCAACTTCGAATAGCCACGCACCCCGCACCACGGCACCACACACCCTGGGTCCGCCCAGCCCAAACACCCCTGGGCGCGTTGCTACACTGCCACCCGGTACATCGAACAACACAGGGAGCGCATACATGGTGTGGTTGCTGACACTGGCGGGTTTTCTCACGGGCGTGGCCGCCGAGGGGGCGGGAGGCGCCATCGTCGGCGCACTGGTCGGCTGGGTCATCGGCCGCAGCCTCCTGGGGCACATCGAACAGGCCGTGCGCAAGGAAGTGGCGCGGCGCCTGCAAGAGCAGGCATTGACCACGCTGGCCGCGGACAACGCTGCATCCAGTACCACCCCGCAGGCCCGCACAGCAACCACAGTGCCGGTCGAGGCCAGCACCGCCCCAGCCCCCAGGGCTACAGTGGCGCCGGTAGAGCCCCCACCGACGACTCCCGAATACAACGACGAGCCAGTGGACGACTTCGCACGCTGGAACGAACGCGGCCCAGACACCCAAGCGACCACCTTGCCGCCGGCCCCCGCCGTTGCCCGCACACCGGCCCGTGCTTCCGTACCTGCCGGCCCCGACCTGAACGACGCGTTCGAGAGCTTCGGCTCCAAGGTGCAGCAATGGATCTTCGGTGGCAACACCGTGCTGCGCCTGGGCCTGGTCATGCTGTTCGTGGGTCTGGCCTTCCTGGCCAAGTACTCCATCGAACACGCCCTGCTGCCGCCCGAAGTGCGTCTGGCCGGCATCGGCCTGGTCGGGCTGGTGCTGTTTGGCCTGGGCTGGCGCCAGCGCAGTGACGCTGCACGCAGCACCTACGCCCTGAGCCTGCAAGGCGCCGGGGTAGGGGTGCTCTACCTCACCATCTTTGCCGCCTTCCGCCTGTACCAGATGCTGCCGGCTGGGGCCACGTTTGCACTGCTGGCGCTGGTGTGCGTACTGTCCACCGCCATTGCCCTGCTGCAGAACGCACAGACCATGGCTTTCATCGGCTTTGCCGGTGCCTATGCCGCGCCAGTGCTGGCGTCCACCGGCCAGGGCGACCATGTGGGCCTGTTCAGCTACTACCTGCTGCTCAACTGCGGCATCGTCGCCGTGGCGGCGCTGCGTGCCTGGCGGCCACTGAACCTGCTGGGCTTTTTTGCCACCTTCGGCATTGCCACGGCCTGGGGCGTGCTGCAGTACCGCCCGGAGCACCTCGCCACCACCTTGCCTTTCCTGGGCCTGTTCTTTGCCCAGTACCTGCTGGCCGCCTGGTGGTACGCCCTGCGCCACGGCCTGCCGCAGCAGCGCGCGGTGGACGCCACGCTGGTCTTCGGCAATCCCCTGGTCAGCATGGGCCTGCTGGCGCACATGGTGTGGGACATACCCTACGCCAGCGCCGCAGGTGCCTTGGGCCTGGCGGCCTGGTACCTGGTGGTGGGCTTCTGGACCTTGAAGCGCCACCCCGGCCCCACCGCGCGTTGGCTGGTGGAATGCTGCGTGGCGCTGGCGCTGGGCTTTGCCACACTGGCGGTGCCGCTGGCGCTCGACGGCCGCTGGGTCAGCGCCGCCTGGGCCGCCGAGGGCGCCGCCGTGTTCTGGATGGGTTTGCGCCAGCAGCGCTGGCTGCCACGCCTGGCCGGTGTGGCCCTGCAAGGCCTGGCTGCACTGGGCTACCTGCAGTCACTGAGCCTGTCGTCCGAGCAGGGCATGGCGCTGGCCAACCCCACGTTTGTAGGCGCCGTACTGCTGGCGGCCTCGGCCGCTGCCATCGCCTGGCTCACACACAGCTACCACGGCCCGGCCACGCCCCGTACGGCCTGGAACCCACCCTATCTGGATGCAGAGAAACACTGGCCGCGCCTGTTCGGCAGCCTCGGCTTCCTGTGGTGGCAGTGGGCCCTGTGGGGTGAGATCGTGCGCCTGCCTGCCAGTACACCGGGCACCTGGATGGGCGTGCCGCCCGACTACTACCTGGGCCTGCTGGCCTGGGTGCTCAGCGCCTGGGCCGTGCACTTCCTGTCCCTGCCCCGGCGTGCCAAGCCCTGGGCGGATGCCGCCTTCCCAGCCCTCATGTCCATGCCCTTCATGCTGCTGGCCGCGCTCGAAGGGCTGGACACCATGGGCTACGCCCTGCAGTCCGGTGGCTGGTGGGTCTGGCCGCTGGTGCTGGCGGCCCATCTGCACAGCCTGCGCCAGTGTGATGCATTGCCCCCCGCCAAGGCCTGGTCGTGGGTGCACAGTGCCGGTGTCTGGCTGCTGATGCTGCTGGGTGGCAACCTGCTGTACTGGGCCGTGGAACAGGCGGGCCTGTGGAACACCGCCTGGGCTACGGTGGTGATGCTGGCCGCCGCCAGCACGGTGTTGCTGGTGCTGGGCGCGCAACGCCTGTTCGACACCACCTCCGCCGTGCGCCAGCGCTGGCCGCTGCAGACCCAGGCCTACGCCTACCTGTGGCGCGGCGCGGCCCCCGTGGCCGTGCTGGTACTGCTGGGTGCGCTGGGCGTGGCGCTTACCTCGCGCGGCAACACCGCCCCCCTGCCCTATGTGCCCCTGCTCAACCCCACCGACCTGGCCGTGGCCCTGGGGCTGGCCGTGTGCGCGCTGTGGATGCAGCGCCTGCGCGCCAGCAGCCTGGCGCTGCCCGCCCTGGCGCGGGACGGTGCCTGGAAAGCCGCTTGCGTGGCCGTGGCCTTTGTCGCCATCAACACCGTGTGGCTGCGCATTGCCCACCACTTCGGCGGTGTGACGTGGGCAGCCGACGCGCTGTTTGCCTCGTTCCTGGTACAGGCCGGCTACTCGCTGCTATGGACCCTGCTGGCCCTGGCGCTCATGCTCACCGCCCACCGCCGCCAGCAGCGCACGCTGTGGATGGGCGGCGCCGGCCTGTTGGGTCTGACCGTGCTCAAGCTGCTGCTCATCGACCTGTCCAACCGCGGCGGGGGCGAGCGCATCGTCACCTTCATCGGCGTGGGCGTGCTCATGCTGGTCATTGGCTACTTTGCGCCCTTGCCTCCTGCTAAAACCGCCGCACGCGAGAACCAGCCATGAGAAACGCCCTGCGTCCGTTCACCCTCATCACCCTGGCGCTGGCCTGCAGCATCACCGCCCAGGCCGCCAACGACAAGCCCGTACGCCTGCCCGAATTTTCCTGGCGCGCCGCCCTGCATACCCCGCCCGACGCCGCGCTGGTGCGCGTGGAGCTGCCGGCCCCGGCACTGGGCGCACTGCAAAGCCACAGCTACAACGACATTCGCGTGTACGACAACGTGGGCCAGGCCCTGCCGCTGGCCCTGTTGCCGGCCCCGGCCACCCCCCCCACCGAAACGGCCGGGGCCAGTGTGCCGGCCTTGCCCCTGCACCAGAGCAGCGCCCAAGGCGACCGCATGACTGCGCGGGTGGAAGTGCGCAGCAGCGGCCAGGGTGGCGTGCAGCGCCTGCAGATGCAGTGGAGCAGCACGCCCGCCGCCCAGGGGGGCGACGCCCTGCAGGCTGCGCTGTTTGACCTGCGCAACGTCCAGGGCGACATCGCCGCGCTGGACCTCGACATCAGCCTCCCCGACAACAGCCCGGTGCATGTGCAGGCCAGCACCAGCAAGACCTTGCAGCAGTGGAACAGCCTGCCCACCACCGGGCCGCTGTACCGGTTTGCCGGCGACAGCGCACCGCGCAACACGCGGCTGCAGTTCAACAAAACACACACCCTGCACGGGCAGTTCCTGCTGCTGCAGTGGCCCGCCACGGCCGGCGTGCAGGTAAGCGCCCTGCGCACGCAGTTCGTCAGCACCGCCCCGGCCCCCGCCATGGTGGAAGCCCAGCTGCCCGCGGGCGAACCTGCCCCCAATGGCCAGGGGCTGGAATGGACGCTGCCTTCTGGCGCCCACGTGCAGTCGGTGCAGTGGCGCCTGCCTGCGCCCAACCAGTTGCGCACCTTCCAGCTGCAGGGCCGCCGCGCAAGCGGCCCGACGGGCAGCCCCTCCCCGGCGTGGGAGCCCCTGGGAACCGTGGTGGCGTACCACCTGGTGCAGGAAGGCGCTGCGCGCCACAATGCTCCACACCCCCTACCCCCCGGTGCCTGGAAAAGCCTGCGCCTGAGCGACTGGCCCGGGGGCGCCACACCGGCGCCCGAGACCTTACAGGTTTCGCTGCAGCTGCAGCCGGTGCGGCTGGCTTTTCTGGCCAACGGGCAAGCCCCCTACACCCTGGCCGTGGGCCGCACCGACACCCCGGCCGCCGCCCTGCCCCTGGGCACGCTCACCAACGCATCGGCCACTCCGGCCGAAAGCTGGCCGTTGGCCACCATCGGCGCCGCCGTGAACGTGCCGAGTAGCCAGGCGCAGCGCTTTGGCGATCGCTGGCGCTACTTCCTGGAAGACAGCAAGGCCCGCACCGGCTTCCTGTGGATCGTGCTGGCCGCTGCAGTGCTGGCGCTGGGCGCCGTGGCACTGCAACTGCTGCGCAGTGCGCAGAAGGCAGCCCCCGCCGACTCCGCCTCCGATGCCCACAAGAACCCGCCTGCACCCGGCCATTGAGCATATTTTTGGCACCTGGCCCGCACAAGCATTACGCAGTTCGCTATTTATTTAATAGCAATTTAGCCTGCTTTGGGCCTTAGCCGGTGGCACCAGCGGGGCCTGCGGGCTGTGCTAACCTGCCCGCATCTTTCCAACTACCCTGACCTGAGCCCGTGTCTTCCCCTGTCCGCATTGCCATCAATGGTTTTGGCCGCATAGGCCGCTGCATCCTGCGTGCCTTGGTCGAGTCCGGCCGCAGCTCCGAATTTGAACTCGTTGCCATCAACGAACTCGCCCCGGCCGAGGCCGTGGAGCACCTGCTGCACTACGACAGCAGCCATGGGCGCTTTCCCGGCACGCTGGAACGCGTGGGCGAATACCTGGTCGTCAATGGCCACGCCGTGCGCCTGCTGAGCCAGAGCGACCCAGCCCAGCTGCCCTGGCGTGAACTCGGTGTGGACGTGGTGCTGGAGTGCACCGGCACCATGCAAAGCGCTGCCCAGCTCGACCGCCACATCACAGCGGGCGCCAAGAAGGTGCTGCTGAGCCAGCCCGGCGGGCACGACCTGGACTACACCTGCGTGTTCGGTACCAACCATGCGGGGCTGCTGCCCAGCTACACCCGCGTGTCCAACGGCTCGTGCACCAGCAACTGCGTGGTGCCTGTCATCGACGTGCTGGACCGCGCCTTTGGCGTGGAAAGCGGCGCGGTCACGACCATGCACGCGTCCATGAACGACCAATCCGTCATCGACGCCTACCACCCCGACCTGCGCCGCGCCCGCGCCGCCAACGTGTCCATCATCCCCGTGGACACCAAGCTGGCCGCCGGCATCCAGCGCGTGCTGCCGCAGCTGGAGGGCCGCTTCGAGGCCATCGCCGTACGCGTGCCCACCATCAACGTCACCGCCATGGACCTGGCACTGACCTTGCGCGCCGACGTGACCGCGCAGGACATCAACCGCGTGCTGAGTGACGCCGCTTTGGGTGGATTGCAAGGCATCCTCGGCTACACCGAAGCCCCGCTGGTCTCCATCGACTTCAACCACGATCCGCGTTCGGTGGTGGTGGACGGCTCGCTCACCCGCGTTGCCCACAAGCGCCTGCTCAAGGCGCTGCTGTGGTGCGACAACGAATGGGGTTTTGCGAACCGGATGCTGGATACGGCGGGGAAGATGGCAGCGAAGTGATAAATTTGTAGATGATGGTAATATACAAATCATGATCGATTTGTCTGGCATCATTGGCTTTGAATGGGACGCTGGCAACGAGCGCAAGAACGAAAAACACGGGGTCAGCATGGCTGAAGCCGAGCAGGTTTTCTTCAATGCGCCATTGCTCTTGCTGGAAGACGCAGCCCACAGTCAGAGCGAATCACGTTTTCATGCGCTGGGGCAAACCGATGATGGGCGGCAACTGCACATCACCTTCACCTTGCGGCGTTCAGGCGAGTTGATTCGCGTGATTTCAGCGCGTGACATGCACAGAAAGGAGCGCAGTGTTTATGAGCAAGCCAACTAAAGAACCGATCCCGAAGTTCAAGACCGAAGCGCAAGAACGCGCCTATTGGGAATCGCACGACTCCAGCGAGCATGTGGACTGGAGCAAGGCGCAAAAGGTCAAACTCCCCAACCTGCGCCCCACCACCAAGACGATTTCACTGCGCCTGCCGCAGCACCTGCTCGACAGCATCAAAGTCGCTGCCAATGCGCGGGATGTGCCTTACCAGTCGCTAATCAAGGTGTGGCTGCAAGAGAAACTGCATAGCCATTGATACCAACTTGCCGAGGACCTGTAGCGCCAATTCAAATGGGCGCATCGCAGAAGGTTCAGAAATTCAACAGAATTAGTTATTGAAAGCCCGTGAATACAGAACGACGATACCCTGGAGGCTCAAAGAAACGAGTCACGCGAGCAGGCGAGGCCATTCGTGATGAGAGACCAACTCCGGAAGATCTAGGCGTAATTGAAGAATGGCGAGCCGCACATCGTGGAGTTCTCAATACTTTTCAGGCCATCCTCCGTTTCCGAACGAAAGGGAGAAAAATATCAGTTGCGCAACGCCACAAACGACGCAACACAATATTTAATAAGCTGCATCGACTCCCTGGGATGCAACTCGCCCGAATGGATGATGTCGCGGGTTGCCGTCTAATCTTCAGAAATATCAAAGAGCTCGAAGACTTCAGAGCCGACTTCCACCGGGCACGCTTCAAGCACAAAATCAGACACCAATCTGATAAATATAACTATATAAAGAACCCTAAAGAAACCGGGTACAGAGGCATCCACGACGTATACGAATACGACGTCAACTCCGAAGCTGGGAAAAATCTTGCCGGACTATACATTGAAATACAGTACCGAACATTGGTTCAGCACGCATGGGCCACAGCCGTAGAAGTTATTGGTTTCATAACAGAAAGTCAACCCAAATTCCAACAAGGTGACAATAGATATGAAACAGCAATGGCGCTTGCGAGTGAAATTTTGGCACGTGCGCATGAAGGGATGACAGGCCCGTTCCCCAATCTCAGCGATACTGAATTACTGAGCAACTTTCTTACAATTGACCATGAGCTTGCTCTCATTCAAACATTAAGTGGCCTATCTCAGGCAAAAACAGACATATCTGACAAGAGAAATACAATTCTGAATTTCTCTGAGGACGGAAGCCTTGAAATTAAGAGTTTCCGTGACGCAACCGACGCATTGCGCGCGTTGTTCGAATTAGAAAAGCAATTTCCGAAAAATGACATCGTACTTGTTCGCGCGGACACTAGCGATGAAGTTCGAATCGCCTTTCGAAACTATTTTAGTGACGCCAGAGAATTCATTAGGCTAGTGGAATCTGGCTGCGCCAAAATTAGCGGAGTAAAAAGAAGGGTAGCTACTCCTGCCAGGAGAAAACCGCCCACTCGCAAAGAAACCTAATTACAGGCAGAAAAGCTGCCCGCAATTCACACTCAGGCAAACAGATCGTCACCTAGTAACTTTCCCAATAATCCCCTGGCCCGCATAGTCATTGCGTACCTCGCTACAAAAAACAAAGCACCTGCAGCTTCCGCTGCAGGTGCTTTTGCTTTGAAACCGCAAAAACTTACTTCACGCAGTCCGCGTAGTAGCGCATCTTGCCGTCCTCGTCCTTCTCGGCCACCAGCCCGTGGATGTCGCTCTCGAAGCCGGGGCACTGGGCGTTGAATTCGCGTGAGAACTTGAGGTAGTCGACGATCTTCTTGTTGAACACTTCGCCCGGAATCAAGAGCGGAATGCCCGGTGGGTAGGGCGTGACCAGGCCCACAGTGATGCGGCCTTCCAAGTCGTCGATCTCCACGCGCTCGGTCTTGCGCTGGGCAATGTGGGCGTAGGCGTCGCTGGGCTTCATGGCCGGGGTCAGGTCGCTGAGGTACATGTCCGTGGTCAGGCGGGCAATGTCGTACTTGGCGTACATGCCGTGGATGAACTGGCACAGGTCGCGCAGCCCCATGCGCTCGTAGCGCGGGTGCTTGGCGCAGAACTCCGGCATGATGCGCCACATGGGCTGGTTCTTGTCGTAGTCGTCCTTAAACTGCTGCAGCGCAGTCAGCAGCGTGTTCCAGCGGCCCTTGGTGATGCCGATGGTGAACATGATGAAGAAGCTGTACAGGCCAGTCTTTTCGACCACCACGCCATGCTCCGCTAGGAACTTGCTGACGATGGCCGCTGGGATACCGGTCTTGGCGAACTTGCCGTTCAGGTCCAGGCCCGGGGTGACGATGGTGCTCTTGATGGGGTCGAGCATGTTGAAGCCGGCCGCCAGCGGGCCAAAGCCGTGCCAGTTGGCCTTGGCATTGGCCTTGGCGCTCTTGCTTTCGGCCTTGATGATCCAGTCCGCCGCTTCGCCAATGCCTTCTTCGGCCGTGACCTCGGGACCCCAGACCTTGAACCACCAGTCGTCACCGTAGTCCTGGTCGACCTTGCGCATGGAGCGGCGGAAGTCCAGCGCCTCGGCAATGCTTTCTTCCACCAGCGCGGTGCCACCGGGTGGCTCCATCATGGCGGCGGCCACGTCGCAGCTGGCAATGATGCTGTACTGTGGGCTGGTGCTCGTGTGCATCAGGTAGGCCTCGTTGAAGAGGTGCTTGTCGAGCTTGACCTTTTGCGAATCCTGCACCAACACGTGGCTTGCCTGGCTGATTCCGGCCAGCAGCTTGTGGATGGACTGGGTGCTGTACACCACGGCTTCCTTGGGGCGTGGGCGGTTCTTGCCCATGGCGTGGTACATGCCGTAGAACGGGTGAAAGGCCGCATGCGGCAACCAGGCTTCGTCGAAGTGCAGGTTCTCCACGTAGCCGTCAAGCATCTTCTTGATGGTCTCGGTGTTGTAGAGCACGCCGTCGTAGGTGGACTGGGTAAGGGTGAGAATGCGCGGCTTGACCTTGGCTGCATCCACGCCCTTCAGGAGCGGGTTGGCCTTGATCTTGGCGCGAATGGCGGCGGGCTCGAACTCGCTCTTGGGAATGGGGCCGATGATGCCGAAGTGGTTGCGCGTGGGCTTCAAGAACACGGGGATGGCCCCGGTCATGATGATGGAGTGCAGGTTGCTCTTGTGGCAGTTGCGGTCCACCACCACCACGTCGCCCGGCGCCACCGTGTGGTGCCAGACCATCTTGTTGGAGGTGGAAGTGCCGTTGGTCACGAAGAAGCAGTGGTCGGCATTGAAGATGCGCGCGGCGTTGCGCTCGCTCTCACCAATGGCGCCGTTATGGTCCAGCAGCTGGCCCAGCTCTTCCACCGCGTTGCACACGTCGGCGCGCAGCATGTTTTCGCCGTAGAACTGGTGGTACATCTGGCCCACGGGGCTCTTGAGGAAGGCCACGCCACCCGAATGACCAGGGCAGTGCCAGCTGTAGGAGCCGTCTTCGGCATAGTCCAGCAAGGCCTTGAAGAACGGGGGCTGCACGCCTTCGAGGTAGCTCTTGGCTTCGCGGATGATGTGGCGCGCCACGAACTCGGGCGTGTCTTCAAACATGTGGATGAAGCCGTGCAGTTCGCGCAGGATGTCGTTGGGCAGGTGGCGGCTGGTCTTGGTTTCGCCATACACGTAGATCGGTACGTCGGCGTTCTTCCAGCGCACTTCCTCGATGAACTTGCGCAGGTTCAGCACGGCGGGGTCCAGGTCGGGCCCTGGAGTGAATTCTTCGTCGTCAATGGACAGGATGAAGGCGCTGGCGCGGCTTTGCTGCTGGGCAAACTGGCTCAGGTCACCATAGCTGGTCACACCCAGCACCTCGAAACCTTCTTTTTCGATGGCCTCGGCCAGGGCGCGAATCCCGAGGCCCGAGGTGTTTTCCGAGCGGAAGTCCTCGTCGATGATGATGATGGGAAAACGAAATTTCATCCCTGTGCTCCAACGCAAAAGGCGGTCGACCCGCGGTTCCAGACAAAGTGGCGCGAAGTGTAAGGACTACACTGGCCGAATTGGGGTTTTTCCTAGGGGTGGCCCTTTTTTTCGCCCACAATGTGGGCTCAATCAGACAACGCAAAGGCGTGTATATGGCGGAATCAACCGTTTGGTGGGTATTGGCTGGCGCAGCGGTGGCATTGGAGCTGTTTGTTGGGGCCATTTACCTGCTCATGTTTGCCGTGGGCCTGGCCTGCGCCGCCCTGGCGGCACATGCCGGTGCCAGCGTGGTGGTACAGATCCTGACCGCCGCACTGGTGGGCGGTGCCTGCGCTGTAGTGTGGCACTTCAAGCGTCCGGGGCAAGACCGTGAGCCCCCCGCCCAGGCCAACCCGAATGTAAATATGGACATTGGCGAAACCGTCATGATCAGCGCCTGGAACGCCGACGGCACCGCCGACGTGCACTACCGCGGCGCACACTGGACCGCCATCCACCGCGCAGGCGTAAGCCCTACGCCCGGTGCCCACCGCGTGGCCGAACTGGTAGGCAACCGTCTGCTGGTGGACAAGGCCTGAATCGAATTCAACCCAAGGAGGAAAGCACATGGAAATCGCCATCATTGTTCTGGTCATTGCCGCACTGTTTGTGACCAAAGGCGTCAAGGTCGTACCCCAGCAGCATGCCTGGGTGGTAGAGCGTCTGGGCAAATACCACGGCACGCTGTCACCGGGCCTGAACATCGTCATTCCCTTCATTGACCGCGTGGCCTACAAGCACCTGCTCAAGGAAGTGCCGCTGGACATTGCCAGCCAGGTCTGCATCACCAAGGACAACACCCAGCTGCAGGTGGACGGCATCCTGTATTTCCAGGTGACCGACCCCATGCGCGCCAGCTACGGCTCCAGCAACTACATCGTGGCGATTTCGCAGCTGGCCCAGACCTCGCTGCGTTCGGTCATCGGCCGCCTGGAGCTGGACAAGACCTTTGAAGAGCGTGACATCATCAACGCCCAGGTAGTGGCCGCCATTGACGAAGCCGCGCTGAACTGGGGTGTGAAGGTGCTGCGCTACGAAATCAAGGACCTGACACCGCCCAAGGAAATCCTGCATGCCATGCAGGCCCAGATCACCGCCGAGCGCGAAAAGCGCGCCCTGATTGCAGCGTCGGAAGGCCGTCGCCAGGAGCAGATCAACATTGCCACCGGCGAGCGCGAGGCCTTCATTGCCCGCTCCGAAGGTGAAAAGCAGGCCGCCATCAACCAGGCCCAGGGTGAAGCAGCCTCCATCACCGCCGTGGCCGATGCGACCGCCCAGGCCATCGAGCGCATTGCCGCTGCCATCCGCCAGCCCGGTGGCGAACAGGCCGTGCAGCTCAAGGTGGCCGAAAAGGCGGTGGATGCGTATGGCAAGGTCGCTGCGGATGCCACCACCACCCTCATCGTGCCCAGCAACATGACCGAGGTGTCCGCGCTGATCGGTTCGGCCATGAAGATGGTGCAATCGGGCAAATAAGGCCCTGCCCCGTGCTGACGCTGCGCGTCGACACGTCACTGGCGTCCATCGACGCAGCCGCCTGGGATGGCCTGCTGCAAGCGCAGGCCACGCCCACCCCGTTCTTGTGCCATGCCTATCTGCTGGCCATGGAGACCACAGGCTGCGCCGCCCCGGAAACGGGCTGGGAGCCGCACTACTTCAGCTTGTGGGACGGTGGTGTGCTGCAAGCGGCCTGCGCCCTGTACGTGAAAAGCCATTCCTACGGCGAGTACGTGTTCGACTGGGCGTGGGCCAACGCCTACCACCAACACGGACTGCGCTACTACCCCAAGGCGGTACTCGCCGTGCCATTCACCCCGGTGCCCGGCAGCCGCTTGCTGGCGCGATCAACCACACAGCGGACAGAGTTGCTGGCACAGGTACGGGACTGGTGCAACAGCCAGGGCATGTCGTCCCTGCACCTTCTGTTTGGCGATGCACAGGACATGGCCGCCGCCAACGCGCTGGGCATGCTGGAGCGCCATACGGTGCAGTTCCATTGGACCAATTCCGTCAAAGGCTACCGTGACTTTGATGAGTTCCTGAGCGTGCTGGCACAGGACAAGCGCAAGAAGGTCCGCCAGGAACGGCGCAAGGTACGCGAAGCTGGCGTCAGCTTCAGCGTGCGCGAAGGCAGTGCCATTTCGGAGACCGACTGGGATTTCTTCTACCGCTGCTACGAGCGCACCTACCTGGAGCACGGCAACCCGCCCTACCTCAATCGGGCCTTCTTCAGCAGACTGGCTAGCCACCAGCCCGAAGACTGGGTCATGTTCATTGGAGCCCGCAACGGCGTCCCAATTGCTAGCAGTTTGATAGCGATCTACGCAGATCCTATGCGGGCAAGAACCCAAAATGGCACCGAACACCCAGCCGAGACCGGTGGTTCCGTAGCCTATGGCCGCTACTGGGGCGCCCTGGAGCCGGTGGACTGCCTGCACTTCGAGGCCTGCTACTACCAGCCATTGCAGTGGTGCATAGCCCATGGTATCGCGCGCTTTGAAGGCGGAGCCCAAGGCGAGCACAAGATGGCGCGCGGCCTGCTGCCAGTGACCACCTGCAGCGCCCACTGGCTGGCCCACCCCCAGTTTGCCGATGCCGTGGACCGTTTCCTGGAACGTGAACGGGCCGGCGTGCAGGGCTATCTGCAGGAACTGGAAATGCATTCGCCGCTGCGTGGTGCCGCAGCTCCGCGACCGGACACCGCCTGAAAAAGAAAAAACCCTTGTAACTCATTGAATTACAAGGGTTTCTGTATTGGCGGAGCAGGCGGGATTCGAACCCGCGGTGGGTTTTACCCCACGCACGCTTTCCAGGCGTGTGACTTAAACCGCTCATCCACCGCTCCGAAGCCCATGATTCTAACCTGTCTCGACCGGACTTTTCTCCAAATTGTGGAATTTGCTTGAAAAATGCCCGCATGGGCCATGCAAAAGACGAAGTCTAGCTGCGCGAGCCCATGCCAGTTGCTTCACGCAAGGCCGTGCGCAGTCGCTGGCGCAGCGTGTCCTCCATGGCTTGGAGCTGCTCATCAGCCAGTGCATAGGCGGCGGCATGCAGCTTCTGCCGCATTTGCTCCCGAGCCTGGGGCATCAAATCATCCACCGCAGACTCCAACACGCTGCTGCGGCTGACGGAAGGCTCGGGGGACACCACCGCAGAAGCTTCCGGCACGGTGGGCTGCTGGACCACCCCCGCTGGGAAGACTTCGAGCGGCTGCACCACTTCGGTGAGCGTGGGGACAAAGCGGGCACGTGGACGCTCTGCGGTCATTCACCGGCCTCCTTGGTCTTCAGGTCGTGTCGCACGATGGTGTAGCCGGCCGCCGTGTACTGGCGCCATTTGGCCCGCGCGCTTTCGCGGTCGTCACCTTGCGCGCTGACCACTTCAATCACCCTGGCGAACGCATTCACGTCGGATGGCCACTGCGGGTGCAGGTTGACCAACACCTCACGCGCCGCCGCAGCATCGGTAAGTGCGGTCGCCAGCAACACGCGCGAACGCCGCAAATGACTTGGCGGCGCATCCTGCACGGCATGGGTCACGAAATCGGTACTTCCCACTGACCACAGACTGGCATCCAGCGCATCGAGCACTTGCTTCTCGCCCAGCACCACGGCACCCATGCCGGTACCGACGACCTTGCGCAAGAGGCGGCAGGTGTACTGCAGCCGGTCTGGCGCACCGAAGTGAAATGCAACCTGCGTCACTTGGCTTGGGCCCGTCCCAACAGGTACTCCACCAGCAGTCCCACCGGACGCCCGGTCGCACCTTTGGCGGCGCCGCTCCTCCAGGCTGTCCCGGCAATGTCGATATGCGCCCAGGGGTACTTGGCAGCAAAGCGCTGCAGGAATTTGGCTGCGGTAATGGCACCGCCCGGACGGCCGGCCACGTTGGCCACGTCTGCAAAGTTGCTTTTCAGCCCTTCGGCATAGTCGTCGTCCAGGGGCATGCGCCAACCCAGGTCCTGGGCCGTGTTACCGGCCTCCACCAGTTCGGCCGCCAAGGCATCGTCAGCGCTGAAGATGCCGCTGCGCACGGCACCCAAGGCAATGACACAGGCACCGGTCAGGGTGGCGATGTCAACCACGGCCGTGGGCTTGAAACGCTCGGCGTAGGTCAGTGCGTCGCACAGGATCAGGCGCCCTTCGGCGTCGGTATTGAGGATTTCAATGGTGGTACCGTTCATGCTGGTCACCACATCGCCCGGCTTCACCGAATTGCTGCTGGGCAGGTTCTCACAGGCAGGAATCAGGCCGACCACATTGATGGCGGGCTTGAGCACGCTCAGGGCCTTGAAGGTGCCGAGCACACTGGCAGCCCCACACATGTCGAACTTCATCTCGTCCATTTCAGCCGCCGGCTTGATGGAGATACCACCGCTGTCGAAGGTGATGCCCTTGCCCACCAATACCGTAGGCGCCTTGTTCTTGGCAGCGCCGTGGTAGGTGAGTACGATGAACTGCAAGGGTTGCGCCGACCCCTGGGCCACGGCCATGAATGAGCCCATGCCCAATTTGGACACTTCTTTGAGGCCCAACACTTCACAGTGGAGCTTGGGCGCCTTGGCGAGTTCCTGCGCGGCCTTTGCCAACATGGTGGGCGTGGCGTGGTTGGCCGGGCGGTTGCCCCACTCCTTGGCCAGCTTGGCGCCTTCGGCAATGGCCAGCGCACGCGCGAAAGCTTCGGCACTGTCCGCGGACTTGTCGATCACCAGCGTCACTTTTTGCAGGCTCTGCTTTTCCGCCTGGGACTTGGTGGTGCTGTAGCTGTAGAAAACATCGTGCAAAGTTCCCACCGCCGCGCGCACGGCGGCCGCTTCTGTGGCTTGGGCAAAGCCCACTGTGAGCTTCTTGAGATTGGCGCTCCTGACCGCGCCTACAGCGGCGGCGATGGCCGCACGCACTTCCTTGGCGCTGCCCTTGCCAATACCCACAAAAACCGTGCGCGTGGCTTGCACCACTGCACTTTGGTACACACTCAGTACTTTGCCTGCAGCGGTATCAAGGTCCTTGGCGTGGATGGCCTGGGCCATCCATTGTGACAACGCGTCTTTGCCAGCACTGAAACCTGTGGCAACGAGCACAATGAGACCATCACTTTTTTCATTGGCCAGCCCCGACAACCCGGATGTCTTGAGTTCAAAGTTCATAATTCAATTTTTCCTTTGGTTCAATGTTATTCCAATCCTCTGTTCGCAAAGAGCTGGCCCGCAGTTTCGGTGCCACACTGGTCGTGCTGGTGACGGTGGTCGTCACCATGACGCTCATTCGAACCTTGGGAGACGCTTCCCGGGGTACGTTCGACCCGGCCGATGTGATGGTGATTATGGGCTACACCGTGTTGTCGGACCTGCCCACCATCCTGACACTGAGCCTGTTCATTGCCATCCTGAGCGTGCTGAGCCGGATGTACAAGGACAGTGAGATGGTCATCTGGCATGCCAGCGGACGCGGGCTGTCGGCACTCATCAAACCCCTGCTGCGCTTTTCCTGGCCCATCCTGGTGGCCATTTTTGCGCTGGCGGTGTTCATCTTGCCCTGGGCATTTGGACGCATCGAAGACCTGCGCGACAAATTTGAAAAGCGCAGCGACATTGCCCGCATTGAGCCCGGGCAGTTTCAGGAGTCTGCCAGTGGTGACCGGGTGTTCTTCATCGAAAAGGACGTTCTGGGCGACCAGGTGGGCCGCAACGTCTTCATCGTTTCACGCGAGGCCGGCAAGGAAGTGATCACCTCTGCCCAGAGCGGCAAGGTGGAATGGCAGGAAGGCGGAAAATTTCTGGTACTGGAGAACGGTCAGCGGGTCGAAAAAAACCACGCAGCCAAAGAGATGAGCGTCAGCACGTTTGCCCGCTACAGCACACGCATAGGTGCCGACGACCAGACACAGCGCAGCTATGTGCCGGCCGCTTCGATTAGTACCCAGGATCTGATCCGCAACCCTACCCCCCTGCACCTGGGCGAACTGTCGTGGCGGGCCGGAGTCACGCTGGCCGCGTTCAACCTCATCATCGTGGGCATTGCCATGGCCGGGGTCAATCCCCGTGTTGGTCGCTCGGGCAACCTCGGCGTCGCCTTTTTGGGCTTCGTGGTGTACCTGAACATGCTGATCATGGGCAAGAGCTGGATCTCCAGCGCCCAGGTCGGCTTCTGGCAGTACATGGGCATGCTCCACGGCGGTGTTCTGGTGTGCGGACTGGCATGGCTGGCGGTGCGACATAACGCGTGGACCTGGAAGAGCCTGGCACGATGAAGACACTGCGCAAATTCCTGTACGGCGAGGTCGTCGGTGCCGTGGTGCTCGTGACCCTGGGCTTCATTGCCTTGTTTTTTTTCTTTGACTTCGTCGAAGAACTGCAAAACGTCACACGCAATGCCAAGGCGGGTTACCAGATTCCACAGGCACTGGCTTATGTCGGTCTGATGGCGCCCAGTCACATCTACGAGTTGCTACCCATCACAGTGCTCATAGGCACCATTTTCGTAATGGCCCGCTTTGCACAAAGCTCGGAATTCACCATCCTGCGTACCAGCGGCTTGGGACCCTGGCGTGCCCTGCGTACGTTGGGCCTGCTCGGACTGGCGTTTACCCTGTTCACCTTTGCAGTGGGCGACTACATTGCACCCTTGGCTGACAAAACTGCCCAGAGATTGCGCGCCCAGTTTCTGGGCAACTTGACCGTGGGCAAGACCGGCGCCTGGCTCAAGGACCGGCA
Source organism: Rhodoferax sp. (assembly GCA_008015235.1). GTDB lineage: Bacteria > Pseudomonadota > Gammaproteobacteria > Burkholderiales > Burkholderiaceae_C > Allorhodoferax. The sequence goes on from SSFF01000003.1 coordinate 207,080, forward strand.
GCTCTATGGTCACTTCGCCGTCAACGTGGGGGCGCTGACGGCTGGTGCCGAGATGCGCGACGTGCAGATTTTCGAGTACGACAACAAAGGCTTTATGGTCTCGATCACACGCGCCGACAGTGCCAGTTTTGGCGATGGTGATTACTGGCAATTGCTCAACGTAAAGCGTACCGATTTCCCTGAACTGGAAAATCCCCGCGCCGCTGTGACGACAACCATGCAGGAGTCTCTGCGTTGGCCGACCAAGGTAACGGCGGAAATGGTGGCTGCGGCCGTGCTGAAACCCGAGCGCATGGGCACCGTGGCGCTGTTCCAGTACATGCACCACCTCAAGAACAACGGTCAGTCGGCCCAGAAATACGAGATCCAGTTCTGGAAGAAAGTGTTCTACCCCCTGAGTTGCCTGGTGATGGTGGTACTGGCCTTGCCCTTCGCCTACTTCCACTTCCGCTCAGGCTCGATTGCCACCTACGTCTTCGCGGGTGTCATGGCGGGCATCAGCTTCGTGTTGCTGAACAACGTGCTCAATGACCTGGGCAACCTTCGTGGCTGGCAGCCCTGGTTCACTGCAGCGCTGCCGGGCATGATCTACTCCGTGCTCTCTTTGAGTGCATTCACCTGGCTGGTACTGCGACGATGAACAACTCCTCCCCCAATCGTGGCGTCATATTGTTCGCCCACGGCTCTCGTGACCCGCTGTGGCACCGTCCCATCACCACACTGGCACAACGCATTCAGCAGGCTTCTCCCCATACCGAGGTGGTTTGCGCTTACCTGGAACTCAGCGCTCCCGACTTACCCACGGCAGCCCAGGCATTGATCGCCAAAGGCGTGCCGCATATTCGCGTTGTGCCGCTGTTCTTGGGCATGGGAAAGCATGCGCGGGAGGATTTACCCCTTCTCATGGAAGCGTTGCGTACGCAACATGCAGGGACCGAATTTGAGTTGAGCCCTGCAGTGGGCGAGCATCCGCTACTCCTAGATGCACTGTGCACAATTGCCTTGCAGAATGTCCCTTCTTGCGACTAGGCACCATGAATCTCCACCAGTTCAAATTCATCCAGGAAGCGGTGCGCCGCAACCTCAACCTTACCGAAGCCGCCAAGGCCTTGCACACGTCCCAACCGGGCGTATCGAAGGCAATCATCGAGCTGGAAGAGGAACTGGGCGTGGACATCTTTGCGCGCCATGGCAAACGCCTCAAGCGCATCACAGAGCCTGGGGTCCAGGTGGTGCAAAGTATCGACATCATCATGCGCGAGGTGGGTAACCTCAAACGCATCGGCGAACAGTACAGCGCCCAGGACAATGGCACGCTCTCGATTGCCACCACCCACACCCAGGCGCGCTATGTGCTACCGGAAAAAGTGGCGGCCTTGCGCAACGCCTACCCCAAGGTCAGCATCAGCCTGCACCAGGGTTCGCCCGACCAGGTGGCGCGTATGCTCATCGACGAGACTGCCGAAGTTGGCATCGCCACCGAATCGCTGAGCACCTATTCCGAGCTGGTGACACTGCCTTGTTACGAATGGCAGCACGTTCTGGTCGTACCTGCTAGCCACCCTCTGGCCAGCAAGGAGCGCATCGAGCTCGAAGACATCGCCAGCGAACCGCTCATTACCTACCACCCATCCTTCACAGGCAGAACCCGCATTGACCAGGCCTTTGCGCAACGGCATCTCAGCCCCCAGATCGCACTCGAAGCCATTGACTCCGACGTGATCAAGACCTACGTGCGTCTGGGACTGGGGCTGGGCATCGCTGCCGAAATGTCGGTACAGGACATCGTGGAAGACTGTGCCAATAACGGTGGTCAGGGCGGGCTGGTGGTGCGCACCGCAGGCCACCTGTTCGGCCGCAACGTCACCCGGGTCGCCTTCAAGAAAGGCGTGTACCTGCGCAACTTCGTTTACAAATTCGCGGAACTTCTGAGCGACCGCCTGGACCGCCACCTCATCGCCAAGTCCATGGAAGGACATGCCAGCGACTATGACCTCTAACCCTCTCACCGTCACCAGCCGCTTGCCCCAGGTCGGCACCACCATTTTCTCGGTCATGTCTGCACTTGCTGTGCAGCACAAGGCCATCAACCTTGGGCAAGGGTTTCCCGATTTCGATTGCGACAGCGCCTTGGTGGAAGCTGTACACGCTGCCATGCAGGCGGGCCACAACCAGTACCCGCCGATGCCTGGCGTTGCCGTCCTGCGCGAGGCAATTGCTACAAAAATAGAAGCACTCTATACACACCGTTACGACCCTGCTACCGAGATTACCGTCACGGCCGGGGCTACACAGGCGATACTGACCACCCTGCTGGCATTGGTCCATCCTGGCGATGAAGTCATTGTGCTGGAACCCTGCTACGACAGCTACATCCCGTCCATCACCCTGGCCGGCGGGATTGCGGTACGGGTACCACTCACCCCAGGGACTTTCCGCCCGGACTTCGACCGCATCCGCAGTGCCTTATCGCCACGCACCCGCGCCATCTTCGTGAACACCCCCCACAACCCCAGCGCGACCGTGTGGAGTGCTCAGGACATGGACACCCTGGCCCAGCTGCTGCGCGACACTACGGCCTGGGTCATTAGTGACGAGGTATACGAGCACATGGTGTTCGACGGCCACCAGCATGCCAGCGTGGCCCGGCATCCCGAACTGGCCCTGCGCGCAGTGCTCATTTCCAGCTTTGGGAAAACCTACCACGTCACCGGTTGGAAAGTCGGCTATGTTGCCGCACCGGCCGCACTCATGGCCGAATTCCGCAAGGTACACCAGTTCAATGTATTTACGGTCAACACGCCCATGCAGTACGGCCTGGCATCGTACATGACGGCGACCGACCACCACCTGCATTTGCCCAGTTTTTACCAGCGCAAGCGGGACCACTTCCGCCTAGGATTGGCCCGTACCGGCATGCGACTGCTGCCCTGTGAGGGCACGTATTTTCAGTGCGTGGATGTGTCTACCGTCACCCACCTGTCAGAGGCAGCATTTTGTGAGTGGCTGGTACGCGAGGTGGGAGTGGCCGCCATTCCAGTCAGCGCCTTTTACGGCAATGGATTTGACCAGAAGATCGTCCGTTTTTGCTTTGCCAAACAGGATGCCACGCTGGATGCAGCATTAGAGCGACTGCAACAACTGGTGTGATCCCAGCAAGACAACTGAAGCGCGCCAGATGCCAATGAAAAAAGCCTTCAAGCTTGCGCTTGAAGGCTTTTAAGATTTGGTCGGTGTGAAAGGATTCGAACCTTCGACCCCTTGCACCCCATGCAAGTGCGCTACCAGGCTGCGCCACACACCGAAGACCTCAATTATATGCTGGAAACTGGCCGATTTCGATCAGTCGGCCAAAAGAAGATCGCGAATATCAAGCAATTCGGAACGCACTGCCTCCAGGGGCAAGGCGTTCACCGCCATCAGCTCTGTGGACTCCTCTTCGTCAAAGCTGGCATCTGTCTCCATAGACTCCACCACTTCAATGCCGTCGAGAAATACTTCACCATGGCGACGCTTGTCCCGTTCGTCCTGCAACAACTCTTGGATTTTGTTGCGCGCACCGCTGATGGTAAAGCCTTGGTCGTAAAGCAGGTCGCGAATGCGGCGGATCATCAGCACTTCATGGTGCTGGTAGTAGCGCCGATTGCCGCGGCGCTTCATGGGCCGCAGTTGCGTGAACTCCTGCTCCCAATACCGTAGCACGTGGGGCTTGACGCCGCACAGATCCCCCACCTCACCGATGGTGAAGTACCGCTTGGCCGGAATGGGGGGAAGACTTTTCTCCATTGAAATCAACGCTATACAGGTGAAACTGTAGAGGTTACTCTAACTTATACCCCCCTGCCAAGGCCTTCATGACCGGGCACCAGAAATAAGTTGAAACCGTTAGTTTTTTACGGTTTCAGGTCTTCCTGAATCTGCTCTTTGAGTTTGTGACTGGCATGAAAGGTCACCACGCGACGCGCCTGAATGGGGATAGCCTCACCCGTGCGGGGGTTGCGCCCGGGGCGAGGTGCCTTGGTGCGAATCTGGAAGTTGCCAAATCCAGAAATCTTGACGTCGTCGCCTTCGACCAGGCTCGATGCAATCAGGTCAAAGAATGCATCAATCATGTCCTTGGACTCGCGCTTGTTCAATCCGATCTGCTCAAACAGCAAATCGGCCAGCTGCGCTTTGGTGAGTGCAGGGGTTTCCAGACTTTCCACCGAAAATTCCATGACAGAGTCTCCTTGGCCCAGCAAATCTCGCTCAGACACGTTGACGTGCCCCCAGTTCACCCACCAGCGACTGCACGACTGCATTGACTGCCGCTTCAATTTGGTCCTCAGTCAATGTAGCTTCGTCGCTGTTAAGGGTCAGGCGCACCGCCAGGCTGCGATCCTGTTCAGCGCTCACTTCGGCGCCTTTGGCAGCCTTGGGACGGTAAACGTCAAACAACTGAGCATCACGCAGCAGACCACCGGTGTTGGCTGCATGGATGGTGTCCATCAGGCGCTGGTGGGTCACGCTGTCATCCACCACCACGGCGATATCACGCTGCACAGGCTGCAGCTTGGCCACCGGCGCGAACACTGGGACGGGCTTCTCCAACACGGCGTCCAATGCCAGCTCAAACACCACAGGAGCAGCATGGAGTTCGTAGGACTGGCGCCATTGCGGGTGCAACTCGCCCACATGGCCAATCACGCGCCCGCCCACCGACACCGCGGCACAACGTCCTGGGTGCATGGCAGGATGGGTGGCGGGTGCATAGCTGGCCTTGAGTGGTGCCAACAAGGCATCGACATCGCCTTTGACGTCAAAAAAGTCGACCGCTGCGTCTTTGCGCCCCCATTGCAAGGTGTCAGCACCACCATAGGCCAGACCAGCAATGCGCATGGGCTGATCGAACCCTTCCACCGTGGTGTCGGTATTGCGCACCGAAGGGTCACGCAGGAAGACGCGTCCGATTTCAAACACACGCACACGTGCAGCCTTGCGGGCCTGATTGAATTTGAGGACCTGGATCAAGGAGCCGATGAGCGACGAGCGCATCACACTCATCTGGCTGGCAATCGGGTTGAGCAGCTTGATCGGATTCGGATTACCCGCCAACTCATGCTCCCATCGTTCTTCGACAAAGCTGAAGTTGATGGTTTCCTGATAGCCCTGGGCGGCCATGGCACGGCGCACGGCAAAGGGACTGCGCTGCGACTCGGCACGCAGTTTGGCGGTAATGGGAGCCTGCGGCGGTGTTTGCGGCAGGTTGTTGTAGCCCACCATGCGCGCAATTTCCTCGATGAGGTCTTCTTCGATCTGGATGTCAAAGCGGAAGGAAGGCGGAGTCACCGTAACCGTGCCTTCGCCCAGCACCACCGGCAGGCCCAAAGCTTCCAAGGCTTGGGCACACTGTGCCTGGGTCAGGGGCATGCCAATCACCTTGTTGGCACGTGCCACGCGCAGCGTGACCGGTGCACTGCGTGGCATATTGGGCTGCTGGTCGTCCACCGGGCCGCAACTGGTCTCGGGCGTGCCACAGATTTCAACCACCAACTGGGTGATGCGCTCAATATGCTCCACGGTCCACTGGGGGTCCACGCCGCGCTCGAAACGGTGCCCGGCATCGGTGGAGAAATTGAAACGGCGCGAACGGCCTGCAATCGACTTGGGCCACCAGAAAGCAGCCTCTACATAGACATTGCGGGTGTCATCGGAAACTGCCGTAGCGTCGCCCCCCATAATGCCGGCCAGCGACTCGACCTGGGCCGCATCAGCAATCACACCCACCGCACCGTCCACGGTCACAGTATTGCCATTGAGCAGCTTAAGCTGCTCGCCGGGCTGACCCCAACGCACATCCAGGCCGCCGTGGATCTTGTCCAGGTCAAAAATATGCGACGGACGTCCCAGTTCGAACATGACGTAGTTGGAAATGTCGACCAGCGGTGCCACGCTGCGTTGGCCGCAACGTGCCAGGCGGTCCACCATCCACTGCGGGGTTTTCGCCTTGGTGTTGACATTGCGGATCACACGACCGGAAAAACGGCCACACAGGTCCGTGGCCGAAATCTTGACCGGTAAGACGCTGTCATTAGTGACCTTGATGGTAGGAAACACCGGTGCTGTCAAAGGCGCACCAGTCAGCGCAGCAAGTTCACGTGCCACCCCGTAAACGCTCAGGCAGTGGGCCAGGTTAGGCGTCAGCTTCAGGGTGAACAGGGTGTCATCGAGGTTCAGGTAGTCGCGCACATTGGTCCCCACCGGTGCGTCTTCGGCCAGCTCCAGCAGGCCGCTACCTTCCTGGGAAATCTGCAGCTCCTTGGCCGAGCACAACATGCCCTGGCTTTCCACGCCACGCAGCTTGCCGACCTTGATGACAAAGGGCTTGCCATCTTCACCCGGAGGCAGCACCGCACCGACCATGGCGCAGGGAATGCGAATGCCCACGCGTGCATTGGGCGCGCCGCAGACGATGTTCAGCAGTTCGGCTTGGCCCACATCGACCTTGCAGACACGCAAACGATCAGCATTGGGGTGCTGCTCCGCTTCCTTGATCTCGCCGACCACGATGCCTGTGAATGCAGGGGCAACCGGCTGGAGCTCTTCCACTTCGAGGCCCGCCATGGTGAGCGTGTCGGCCAGCTCTTGCGTGGTCAACGAGGGGTTGCAAAAACTACGCAGCCAGGATTCTGGAAATTGCATGGTGAATAACTCAAATACGGTTCAAAACGGGGCCAATGGGCTTACTGGAATTGCGACAGGAAGCGAATATCGCCGTCGAAGAACAGACGCAGGTCGTTGACGCCATAACGCAGCATGGTCAAGCGGTCTGGCCCCATGCCGAAGGCAAAGCCGATGAATTTTTCCGGGTCCAGGCCCATGTTGCGGATCACATTGGGGTGCACCTGGCCGGAACCCGCCACTTCGAGCCAACGCCCGGCCAGCGGACCACTCTGGAACTGGATGTCGATTTCTGCGCTGGGTTCCGTGAACGGGAAGAAGCTGGGGCGGAAGCGCAACACGAGGTCGTCCGACTCGAAGAAGGTTCGGCAGAAATCCGTAAACACATACTTCAAGTCCTTGAAGCTGACGTTTTCCCCTACCCACAAACCTTCACATTGGTGGAACATGGGTGAATGGGTGGCATCGCTGTCAACACGGTAGGTACGGCCCGGCGCAATCACCCGAATTTCTGGCATTTCACCCGAAAACAGGCTCTGCCCAGCGTCTTTATTGACGATACCGCTATACTTTTTGACATGCTGCACTGCATGGCGGATTTGCATGGGACTGGTGTGGGTGCGCAACAGATTGGGGGCAGTGGCAGTGCCGCCCTCCACGTAGAAGGTGTCGTGCATGGAACGCGCCGGGTGGTCTTCGGGCGTATTGAGCGCGGTAAAGTTGAACCAATCCGACTCAATTTCCGGGCCTTGGGCCACGTCAAACCCCATCGAGCCAAAAATGGCTTCGATGCGCTCCAGAGTGAGCGACACAGGGTGCAAACCGCCCTGCCCGCGCTGACGTCCCGGCAAAGTCACGTCCAGTGCTTCGGCCTGCAATTGGGCTTGCAATTCGGCATCGGCCAGAGCTTGGCGGCGTGCATTGAGCGCGCTCTCAATCGCCTGTTTGGCGACATTGATCGCCGCACCGCGGGTCTTCTTCTCGTCCACGCTGAGCGCTGCCATGCCTTTCATCAATTCGGTCATGCGGCCGGTCTTGCCCAGGTACTGGGCTTTGGCATTTTCGAGGTCTGCCGGGGTCTGCGCAGCGGCAAATGCTGCGGTGGCCGATTCAACGATGGCGTTCAGGTCGCTCATGGTAATTCTTGGAAGTTGGAAATGAAAAAGGGCTAGTGCTTTTTCAAGCGCTAGCCCTTGATCTTGGTGCGTAAGGTGCTACTGAAACAGTAGCAACTCACAGTGAATCAAGCAGCCAGTTTGGCTTTCACTTGTTCCACGATGCCAGCAAAGGCAGCCATGTCATGGATAGCAATATCGGAAAGAACCTTGCGGTCGATTTCGATGTTGGCTTTCTTCAGGCCATTGGCAAATTGGCTGTATGTCAGACCGCACTGACGGGCTGCCGCGTTGATACGGGCAATCCACAGCTGACGGAACACGCGCTTCTTGTTACGGCGATCACGGTAGGCATATTGCCCAGCCTTCATCACCGCTTCTTTAGCTACGCGGAAGACATTACCGCGGCGACCGCGGAAACCTTTTGCAAGGGCCAGAACTTTCTTATGGCGGGCGCGAGCCGTTACACCACGTTTGACGCGAGGCATTGTGTTACTCCTTGTACGTCGTTAATCAAAGGCCTTGACCGGGCAGCATCTGTGCCATACGACCCATATCGGTCGCGTGCACACCAACTGCACCGCGCAAGTGGCGCTTGTTCTTGGTGGTCTTCTTCGTCAGGATGTGACGCTTGAAGGCTTGACCGCGCTTGACGGTGCCACCGGGACGCACGCGGAAGCGTTTCTTCGCCGCGCTCTTGGTCTTCATTTTGGGCATGGATATGCTCCTTATCAATTGTGCTCGTGAGGCGTCTGGAAAACTCTCTCCAGCCTTGTTGGCCCCGAGCCACTTTTGGCACAGTCCCCTTGCAGAAACCGTGCTGAAGATAGACGAATCCACCTTCGTATTTCAGGCAGATGACCGATCTGCCTGAAAACCTTATGCCGCAGCTTCTGCTGCGGGCTTTGCTGTTGCCCCAGGCTTTTTACGCCCGGGTGCAATCATCATGATCATCTGGCGACCCTCCAACTTCGGGAATTGCTCCACAATGATGGTGTCGCCCAATTCGTCGCGCATGCGTTGCAACATCGCCAAACCCAACTCCTGGTGGGTAATTTCACGGCCGCGGAAGCGCAAGGTAATCTTGCACTTGTCACCTTCGGCCAGGAAGCGCTTGATGTTGCGCATCTTGATGTTGTAGTCACCATCGTCGGTACCAGGACGGAACTTAATTTCCTTGATATCGATGACAGTCTGCTTGGCCTTGGCTTCTGCAGCCTTCTTCTGTTCCTGGTACTTGAACTTGCCGTAATCCATGAGTCGGCACACCGGGGGATTGGCCGTAGCCGCAATCTCCACCAGATCCACATCCAACTCACCCGCCAAACGCAAAGCCTCGGAAAGGCTCACGATACCCATGGGTTCATTTTCTGGGCCGGAGATACGCACCTCGGGTGCAGTAATTTCACGATTCAGGCGGTGCTTACGCTCTTCGCGCTGACGACGGTCACGGATTTCTGTAGCGATGGTTCTTTACCTCACAAAACAACACAAAACGCAGAAACGGCAGTTGCACACGTGCGACTGCCGAGCGTGGAAAACAAAATGCTTTACCTAGTTCGCTGACTTGTTGGCAATGTCGGACAGCACCAGCGCACTGAATGCTTCCACCGACATAGCCCCGAGGTCTTTTCCACCCCGCGCGCGCACTGCAACTGCACCAGCGGCCATCTCTTTGTCTCCAACGACCACAAGATAAGGCAGCTTCTGCAACGAATGCTCCCGTATTTTATAGGTTATTTTCTCGTTGCGCAGATCCAAATTGACCCTAAGCCCTTGATTTTGCAGCGTTTTCGCGACGTTTCGGGCGTATTCGGCCTGTGCGTCGGTGATATTAAGCACCGCCAGATGCACAGGTGCCAGCCAAGTCGGCAAAGCGCCCGCACTTTCTTCAATCAAAATACCGATAAAACGCTCCAAACTACCGACGATGGCGCGGTGCAGCATGATGGGACGGTGGCGAGCACCATCCTCCCCCACGAACTCAGCATCCAAGCGCTCAGGCAGGTTGGGGTCCACCTGGATGGTGCCGCACTGCCAGGGACGACCCAGCGCATCTTTTAGCGTGTACTCGATCTTGGGACCATAGAACGCGCCCTCGCCCGGTAGGTATTCAAAGTCACAGCCCGATGCGCGCAACCCCTCGGCAAGCGCGTTCTCTGCAAAATCCCAGCTTTCTTCGGTGCCAATGCGCTTTTCAGGGCGAGTCGACAGCTTGTAGATGATGTTGGTGAAGCCGAAATCCTTGTAGACCTTTTGCAGCAGCGTCGTAAAAGCAACCACTTCGGACTGGATCTGGTCTTCGGTGCAGAAGATATGGCCATCATCTTGTGTAAAAGCGCGCACGCGCATGATGCCGTGCAAGCCACCCGAGGGCTCATTGCGATGGCAGGCACCAAACTCACCGAAACGCAGCGGAAGATCACGATAACTCTTGATGCCGTGCTTGTAGATCAGGATGTGGCCCGGGCAGTTCATGGGCTTCAAGGCGTAGTCGCGTTTTTCCGACTCCGTAATGAACATGTTTTCGCGGTACTTGTCCCAGTGACCGGTCTTCTCCCACAGACTCTTGTCAATGATCTGCGGGCCCTTCACTTCCTGGTAACCATTGTCCTGGTAGACCTTGCGCATGTACTGCTCAACACCTTGCCACAGGGTCCAGCCCTTGGGATGCCAGAACACAGTTCCTGGAGAATGCTCGTCGATGTGGAACAGGTCCAGCTCACGACCCAGCTTGCGGTGATCGCGCTTCTCGGCCTCCTCCAGCATGGTCAAGTGCTGCTGTAGCTCGTCCTTGGTTGCCCACGCAGTTCCATATACGCGCTGCAGCATCTCGTTGCGGTGGTCACCACGCCAGTAGGCACCGGCAACCTTCATCAGCTTGAAGAACTTCAGCTTCCCAGTGCTGGGCACGTGCGGACCGCGACACAGGTCTTCAAACTTGCCTTCCCGGTACAGGGACACGTCCTCATTGGAGGGGATGCTGCCGATGATCTCTGCCTTGTAATGCTCACCCAGCCCCTTGAAATAGGCCACCGCCTCGTCACGCGGCAACACGCGGCGTACCACGGGTTCGTCCTTGGCGGCAAGCTCGGCCATCTTCTTCTCGATTACGGCCAAATCCTCGGGCGTGAAGGGACGCTTGAAGGAAAAGTCGTAGTAGAAACCGTGCTCGATTACCGGGCCGATAGTGACCTGGGCCTCAGGGAACAGCTCCTTGACCGCATAAGCCAACAAGTGCGCCGTGGAGTGGCGAATCAATTCCAAGCCGTCGGCATCCTTGGCGGTGACGATGGCCAGACTGTTGTCGGCGTCCATTGTGAAGCTGGTGTCTACCAACTTACCGTTGACCTTGCCACCCAGCGCAGCCTTGGCCAGACCCGTGCCGATGGATGCAGCAACTTCGGCAACGGTCACAGGGCCGGGGAATTCACGTTGAGAACCATCGGGGAGCGTAATGTGGATCATGATGACTGCAGAGAAATGAAGCGGAGAAAAACAAAAAAGCGCGGAAAGGTCCGCGCTTTGCTATGAATTTAAGAGCTGCCTGCGCACAAGGCGCGCGGACTACGTGCCTTATTCGCTTGAAATTGCGGGCCGTGTAGTTCGCGGTGTCATAACCAGGTGCCTTTCTCGCTCTTATACAAAAGTTGAAATTCCATTTTAACCCCACAAAAAAAGCCGGGACCCCGATTGGGGCTCCCGGCCTTCCTAGAATGCACCGAATGCTTAGTGGAACTGCTCTTCTTCGGTAGAACCGGTCAAGGCTTTCACAGAGGAAGATCCGCCCTGAATCACGGTGGTCACGTCGTCGAAGTAGCCAGCGCCGACTTCCTGCTGGTGCGAAACAAAGGTGTAACCCTTTTCACGGGCAGCGAATTCGGGCTCCTGCACCATTTCGGTGTAGTGCTTCATGCCTTCGCCGCGAGCGTAAGCATGGGCGAACTGGAAAGTGTTGAACCAGTTGATATGGATACCGGCCAGCGTGATGAACTGGTACTTGTAGCCCAGCGCAGACAGATCTTCCTGGAACTTGGCGATCTGGCTGTCGTTGAGGTTCTTCTTCCAGTTGAAGGAAGGCGAGCAGTTGTAGGACAGCAGCTTGCCAGGGCAGGCAGCGTGCACAGCTTGGGCGAACTCACGGGCGAAGCCGATATCGGGCACGCCGGTCTCGCACCACACCAGGTCAGCGTAGGGAGCGTAGGCCACGCCACGGCTGATGGCTTGTTCCAGACCGTTCTTGACGCGGTAGAAGCCTTCTTGGGTGCGCTCACCGGTCAGGAAAGGCTTGTCGTTGGCATCGTGGTCGGAAGTGATCAGGTTGGCAGCTTCGGCATCGGTACGAGCCAGAACGATGGTGGAAACGCCCATCACGTCGGCTGCGAAACGGGCTGCGATCAGCTTTTCGATGGCTTCCTGGGTAGGAACCAGCACCTTGCCACCCATGTGGCCACACTTCTTCACAGCAGCCAGCTGGTCTTCGAAGTGAACACCTGCAGCGCCGGATTGGATCATGTTCTTCATCAGTTCGAAGGCGTTCAGAACACCACCGAAACCAGCTTCCGCGTCAGCCACGATGGGCAGGAAGTAGTCGACGAATTCCTTGTCACCGGGGTTGATTCCACGGCTCCACTGGATTTCATCGGCACGCTTGAAGGTGTTGTTGATACGACGCACCATGGTAGGGACGGAGTCGTAGGCGTACAGCGACTGGTCGGGATACATGGTTTCGGAAGTGTTGCCGTCGGCGGCGACTTGCCAGCCCGACAGGTACACGGCTTCCAGGCCAGCCTTGGCCTGTTGCATGGCTTGACCAGCAGTGATGGCGCCGAAAGCGTTCACATAACCCTTCTTGGCACCGCCATTGACCTTCTCCCACAGTTTCTCGGCACCGTTCTTAGCCAGTGTGTATTCAGGCTGCAGGCTGCCGCGCAGGCGAACAACGTCAGCGGCGCTGTAACCGCGCTTGACAAGCTTCCAACGGGGGTTTTCAGCCCAGTCTTTTTCGAGGGCAGCAATTTGTTGCTCGCGGGTCAGTTTTGTCATGGAATCACTCCGTAGTTGGGAAAAAATAAGCAAGCACTGCTTGCATTGGGGTGAACTAATTGTAGTCTTATATAAGACACATGACAAATCTTATGTCTTATATAAGACATAAATTTAACCCATTGCAAATCAACAACTTATACATGTTTTTCGTATTAAGAAATATTTTTTAGAAAAAATTGGAATCGACGTCACAAGTAGATCTCACAAAATTCACAATATGAAAATTAATTACGCCCATTAAAAAAGCCAGTCAGGCTAGCCTGACTGGCTTTCCGACACTGACGCGAAAGCCCCCCCCTCATGCGAGGACGTCCCCCAGGATTCCCATTGCCTCGTCAAACACTGAATCTTCAATCGTCAACGGGAACAGGAAGCGCACTGTATTGCCATAAACACCACAGGTCAGCAACAACAATCCCTTTTTAAGGGCTGCTTGCTGCACACGCTTGGCAAGATCAGCATCAGGAGCGCCAGTTTGGGCATTGACGAAGTCACATGCCACCATGGCACCCAGAGCACGAATGTCGCCCAAAGTCTTGTTCTTGGCTTGAATCTGCTCCAGATGCCCTTTGAGCTTATGCCCCAGCACATTGGCACGGTCACACAGCTTCTCTTCCGCCATGATGTCCAGCACTGCCATAGCAGCAGCTACAGCCAACGGGTTACCAGCGTAGGTGCCTCCCAAGCCACCGGGGTTGGGCGCATCCATGATTTCGGCACGCCCGGCCACGGCCGACAGCGTGGTGCCGCCAGCCATGCTCTTGGCCATGGTCATCAGGTCGGGAGACACGCCATAGTGCTCCATGGCAAACATCTTGCCGGTGCGGGCGAAGCCGGTCTGCACTTCGTCGGCAATCAACAAGATGCCATGCTCGTCGCACAGGGCACGCAGCCATTGCACCGCCTTGGCATGGATCGGATTGAACCCACCCTCGCCTTGCACAGGTTCGAAAATGATGGCAGCCACACGGCTGGGCTCGATGTCGCACTTGAACAGCTGCTCAATCGCCTTTTTGGAATCCACCAGACTGTCTTCGCACTGGGGGAACGGTGCGTGGTAAACCTCCGGGGCAAACGGGCCAAAACCGGCCTTGTAGGGCTGGACCTTGCCGGTCAGACCGACCGCAAACAGGCTGCGCCCATGGAAGGCGCCACCAAACGCAATGACACCACCGCGTTTGGTGTGGGCACGTGCAATCTTGATGGCATTTTCCACAGCCTCGGCGCCGGTTGAAAAGAAAGCAGTCTTTGCTGGCCCCTGAATCGGCACCAGTGCATTGATTCGCTCTGCCAATCCCACGTACTCCGTATAGGGAACTACCTGGTAGCAGCTGTGGGTAAAACGCTGCAGTTGGGCTGCAATCGCCGCTTGAATGCGGGGATGGACATGCCCAGTGTTCAACACAGCGATGCCACCCGCAAAATCAATGAAACGACGACCTTCAATGTCCCAGAACTCAGCGTTCTTTGCGTGGTCAATGAAGAAGTCCCCCATTACCGCCACCCCACGCGGCGTGGCGGCCAATCGGCGGGCATGCCATTGGGCATTCGTGGATTCAAGGTTTGTTTCTGTCTTTGTAATAACACTCATGTCTGCTCCAAGGTCAAATGGGGGAGTCAATGCGAATCCAGGTCGTCTTGCATTCGGTGTATTTGTCGAAGGCATGCAGCGATTTGTCTCGCCCCACGCCACTTTGCTTGAACCCGCCAAACGGCACCGTAATGTCGTCCTCGTCGTACTGGTTAACGTGCACAGTACCTGCACGCAAGGCCCGCGCAACGCCATGGGCCTTATTCAGGTCACGCGTCCAAACACCGGCCTGCAGGCCGTAAATACTGGAGTTGGCTTCACGCACTACATCAGCAACGTCATTGAACGACATGACGGCCAGCACCGGGCCGAAGATTTCCTCCCGTGCGATAGTCATCGACGATTTGACACCATCAAAAATGGTGGGGTGCACATAGCAGCCACCGGTTTCGGTCAAGGCCTGTTCACCACCGGCGATCAGTTTGGCACCTTCGGACCTGCCGCTTTCGATGTAGCGCAATACCGTGTTCATCTGGATCTGATCCACCAGTGCACCCATGACCGTATCGGGCAAGGTGGGATTCGCAGGGGCATAGGCCGGCATCAACGCCAGGGCTTTCTCGATAAAGCGGTCCTTGATGCTTTCCTCTACAAACAGGCGCGAAGGCGCATTGCAGCTCTCCCCTTGGTTAAAAAAGATGCTGCCGATGGACGCCTCCACTGCACGGTCCAAGTCCGGGCAATCGGCAAACACGATGTTGGGTGACTTGCCTCCCAATTCGGTCCAGGCACGCTTCAGGTTGCTCTGGCCGGCCATGACATGGATTTGCTTGCCCACACGGGTAGAACCGGTGAAGGCGATGCAGTCCACATCCATGTGCAACGCCAATGGTGAGCCGGCTTCGGGCCCGAACCCGGTCACGACGTTGAGAACACCAGCGGGAATACCGGCCTCCAAGGCCAAGTCACCCAAGCGCAGTGCCGTCAAAGGCGACTTTTCGCTAGGCTTCAGAACCACGGAATTACCGGCTGCCAAGGCCGGTGCAATCTTCCAGGCAGCCATGATCATCGGATAGTTCCAGGGGACGATGACACCCACCACACCAACAGGCTCCCGGGTAATCAAGGCCAGTGCCGTACTGGGCGTGGGAGCAACTTCATCGTAGACCTTATCAATTGCCTCACCGTACCAACGGATGCAATTGGCGGCGCTGTTGACATCCACCGAGCGTGCGTACTTCACAGGTTTGCCCATGTCCAGCGTCTCCAGCAAGGCCAGCTCATCGCCATGCTGCTGCACCAGGTCAGCAAAGCGAATCATGGTGCGCTTGCGCTGGGCCGGAGACATGCCGCACCAGCGCCGATCATCAAACGCGCGCCTGCCCGCAGCCACTGCAACATCCACATCGGCCTGCGAACACCGGGCGACCTGCGTCAGGATGCGGCCATCCACCGGTGACACGCAATCAAACACCTGCCCGTCGGCAGCCTGGACCCGTTCGCCATTCAACAATGCGCGCCCATCAAAATTCAAAGCAGTACCAATATGTGTCGACATTTTTTCTCCGTCTACTAACTTACAGTGGCCTTATCCACCCGCACTGAAATGGCTCCATCCGTGCGCACCATTGAAAAGGGGCGACGCATCGGTCGCCCCACCCCAAAGACTCAACATAAACTCCACCTACGACGACAAGACAAAAGCGGAACCGACCTCCAGCAGCGCAGTAGGCATAGCCACGATCACTCGCTTTGTCTACAAGGCCGTCAATATCAAAATTTATCGGAAATCGATTACGAAGCCCGATAGGCCGCAGCCATTTCTGCAGCGCGACGTCGCTCCATCCTTGCAATCCAAAGGCTAGCCAAAACCACACCAATGCTGACCACCAGCACTGTCAACGTTGCAACCGTATTCACACTGGGGCTTAATCCCAAGCGGGCACGACTGAAAATCACAATCGGCATGGTGGTTGACCCCGGACCAGACAGGAAGGCGGACAACACGACATCGTCCAACGATAACGTGAAGGTCAGCAGCCAAGCAGAGCCAATTGCTTGCGAAATCAAGGGTAAGGTCACCAGAAAGAACACCTGCAATGGACGGCAGCCAAGGTCTTGCGCAGCCTCTTCCAGCTGCGGGCTCATTTCCTGCAAGCGCGACTGGACTACCACTGTGGCATAAGCCATTCCCAGCAGGGTGTGCCCCAACCACATGGTCCCTAACCCCCGGTCCGGGAATCCGAAAAGGCGTTGGACTGACACCAGCATCAGCAACAGTGACAAACCGATAATGACTTCAGGCATCACAAGCGGAGAATTCACCATGCCTGCGAACAGAGTTCGCCCCGGGAAGCGTTTGAAACGGTGCAAGGACAAGCCTGCAAGCGTTCCCAACACGACAGAGGAACACGCGGTCAGGAAGGCGATCTGGAGTGACAACAACGCACCACTGATGATTTCAGTATCTTCCATCAACGCGCTGTACCACTTCAAGGACCAGCCACCCCAGCTGGTCACCATAGGGCTGGCGTTGAAGCTCAACACTATCAATGTGATGATCGGCAGGTACAGAAATACGAATACTGCCGCCATCCATGCTTTGGAAGTAAGTTTCCCGGCGTTCATGCGCGGCCTCCTTGCGTGTTCTCGGCTTGGTATTTGTTGAGAAGAGCTAGCGGAACAATGATCAGCAAGACCATTACGACAGCCACCGTGGCAGCCATGGGCCAATCGTTGTTGGAGAAGAATTCCTCCCACAGTACGCGGCCAATCATCAATGTCTCTGGGCCACCCAACAATTCGGGGATCACAAACTCACCGATGCAGGGAATGAACACCAGCATGGAGCCTGCAATGATGCCGCTCTTGGACAACGGCACCGTCACCAACCAGAATGTCTTCCAGGGCGTGGCCCCCAGATCCTGTGCAGCCTCCAGCAGCCGCAAATCCATCTTCACCAGATTGGCATACAGCGGCAAGATCATGAATGGCAGGTACGTATACACCATGCCCAACACCAAGGAGAACGGTGTGTTCATCATTTTGATGGGCTCAGAAATGATGCCCAACGCCATCAAGACATTGTTGAAAACACCGGCATCCGCCAGAAGCATTTTCCAAGCGTAGACCCGCAGCAGAAAAGACGTCCAGAACGGCAGCATCACCAACATCAATAGCGCTGGACGCTTGTCTGCAGGGCTTCGCGCCATGAAATAGGCAAAGGGGTACGCAATTGCCAGAGCAATAAGGGTGGTGATTGCTGCGAACTGGATCGAACTCAGGTAGGTCTGCAAATAGAGCGTGTCCTGCGTAAGGCCAATGTAGTTGCCAAACTTCAGTGTGATGGTGACAACGTCGTCCGCCAGGACAAAAACATCCTTGAAGAACACCGCATCCATCTCGGACAGGCTGATCTTGAAAACCACCAGAAATGGCAACAGGAAAATTGCCAGCAGAAAGACCATGGGTACGCCAATGACAGCAGTACGACCCCAGGATCCAGTTATCTTGTCGTATAACGACTGAGGGCTTTGGGCAAATGTGGACATGGCGCTTACCGGGTCAAAACCACCACGTCACTGCCACACCACCACACATACACCCGATCACCCCAAGTGAGATGAGTCTTGTCATGGCGGGCGGCATTGGTATGCGTGACCTTCACCACCGTACCGCTGTCCAACTTGACATGGTAGGTCGTGAGACTACCCAGATAGGCCATGTCTTCAATGACGCCTTGGGCCATGTTGTAGCCTACTTCAGCCAGCGATTCACGCTCTGCATCTTGCGGTGGTGTGGCCTGGATGACCATTTTTTCGGGCCGCACGGCCACATGCACGGTCATGTCGGGTGTGCCAGTGATGCCATGGCTCACGTAATGCTTGCACTCCGGCGAATCGATAACCACGTGGTCTGGCTCATCCTGAACCACCTTGCCTTTGAACAGGTTAACGCTGCCAATGAAGTCAGCCACAAAACGGCAATTGGGTGTCTCATAGATCTCGGTGGGTTTGCCGATCTGCAGGATTTTCCCTTCACTCATGACACCGATGCGCGTGGCCATGGTCATGGCTTCTTCCTGGTCATGCGTCACCATCACACAAGTCACACCAACCTGCTCAATGATGTGCACCAATTCCAATTGGGTGCGCTGGCGCAGCTTGGCATCAAGGGCACCCAAAGGTTCATCGAGCAACAACAACTTGGGGCGTTTGGCGAGACTGCGGGCCAAGGCAACACGCTGTTGCTGTCCACCTGAGAGCTGATGGGGCTTGCGCTTGGCATAAGCCTTGAGTTGCACCAGATCAAGCATCTGGTCAACACGCTCTTCAATCTGCGCCTTAGGCATTCCATCACGACGCAACCCAAACGCCACGTTGTCCCATACCGTCAGGTGCGGGAACAATGCGTAGCTTTGGAACATCATGTTGATGGGGCGCTCATAAGGCGCCAAACCCACGATATCCTGGCCTGCCAGCAGAATCTGGCCAGACGTTGGGGTTTCAAACCCGGCCAACATGCGCAAAAGGGTGGACTTCCCACAACCAGACGAGCCCAACAAGGCGAATATCTCGCCCTTTTGGATATCCACAGAGACTTCATCCACCGCAAAGACATCGCCAAATTTCTTGACGATGCGCTTGATTTGAAGGAAGGGAGCAGCCGCTGGAGACGCTGCACCGGTTTCGAGGGTTGTATGAGTAGCCACTAAATGTTTCCTTTTGTGCTGTCTTGAGCCGGGTTGGACCCAGGTTTAACGCCCAGACTTGAACCCCGTAAAAGTGCGGGTGGCCAGTCGACGAACATCATTAGTCAATGCCTTGGGGGCAACCATGGTGGCCATCTCAGCCGAAGAAGGGAAAACCGAAGGATTTTTTGCCAATGCAGGGTTAATGAACTGGCGTGACTCCTTATTCGGATTCGCGTAATTCACCTTATTGGTAATAGCCGCGTGAACTTCTGGACGCATGATGTAGTTTATGAAAGCATGCGCATTTTTTGGATGCGGAGCTCCGACAGGAATCGCCATCATGTCAAAAAACAGCAACCCTCCGGTTTTTGGAACAAGCGCAACCACATCCTGACCATTCTTGGCTTCTAACGCACGCATACGGGCAATGTTAATGTCACCACTCCAACCCAGAGAAAGGCACAAGGAGCCACTGGCCAGGTCGTTTATGTAGCCCGAGGAGCTGAACAAGGTGACGAAGGGGCGCACCGACTTCAAGAGCTCACCAGCATCCTTGTAATCCTTGGGATTCTTGCTGAATGCATCTCTGCCGAGAAAGTGCAGGGCAGCAGGAAGAACTTCGGTTGCTGCATCCAAAACAGACACACCGCAGCTCTTCAGCTTGCTGACATATTTAGGATTGAAAAACAACTCCCACACATTGGCAGGAATAGGCTCAGTGCCCAAAGCTGCTTTCACTTTGGCCGTGTTGATTCCGATCGTGGTGTAACCCCACAACCAGTTAACCAAGTACTGGTTACCGGGATCGATGTTGGCGATCTGTGCTTGGATGTCCGGATCGAGGTTTTTCAGGTTCGGCAGCAGCGTCTTGTCCAACTTGGTCAGCAAGCCACCATCGATCTGCATGCGCGCAAATGTAGAGGAAGGAACCACAATGTCGTAACCCGTTTTACCGGCGACCAACTTGGCATGCAGGATTTCGTTGTTGTCGTAAGTGTCATAACGGACCTTGATGCCCGTTTCCTTTTCAAAATTCTGGATCGTGTCTTCGGCAATGTAGTCCGACCAGTTGTAAATATTGAGAACTTTCGCCTCTTGTGCCCATACTCCTGCCGCCATGGTGGTAGCAAGACCAGCCACTGCCATTGAGCGCACCAATTTACTCCACCAATTTGATCCAGATTCCTTGCTCACTTGTCATCTCCTAAATAGATTGAATTGCAGCGAAATTGCCACCACTTTGGGCCCGAGGAAGTCCCCAGGCCATTTGAAGCTTTGGCTGTGTTATCCAGCCATTCACTTCAAAATTATGCCAACCACCCCCTCGACTTCACGTCTTCCAACGTCAAGTCAAGACAACGCAAGATCAGTGCCACCATTTCATCAATTTGGGCATGCGTCATGGTCAAAGGAGGCGCAATGATCATTCGGTCGCCCACGGCGCGCATGATCAGTCCGTTGCCGAAGCAATGGCCGCGACACACCATGCCCACCGACAGGTTGGGATCGAAAGTCTTTTTGCTGGCCTTGTCCTTTACCAGCACCAGGCCGCCGACGAAACCACAGGTCTCGGCCAAGCCCACCAAGGGATGTGCCGCTACCTCTTCAAACTTCTTCGCCAGGTACGGACCAATGTCGTCACGCACACGGCCCACCAGGTTCTCGCGCTCCATGATGTCCAAATTGGCCAAAGCCACTGCGCAGGCCACGGGATGTCCGCTGTAGGTATAGCCATGATTGAAGTCGCCGCCTTTTTCAATCAGCACATCGGCCACGCGGTTGCCCACCATGACGCCGCCCAAAGGGATGTAGCCACTGGTCACTGCCTTGGCAAAGGTCACCAAGTCGGGCTTGTAGCCAAACTTCTCATAAGCAAACCAGTGGCCCAGGCGACCGAAGGCACAGATCACTTCGTCGCTGATCAACAAAATTCCATACTTGTCGACAATGCGCTGGATTTCTCCCCAATAGGTCTTGGGCGGAATGATCACGCCACCAGCGCCCTGCAGCGGCTCGGCGATGAAGGCCGCCACCTTGTCGGCACCAAGCTCCAGAATCTTCTCTTCGAGCCAGCCTGCCGCACGGATACCGAAAGCGTCTTCGGTCTCTCCGGGCTTGCCGTTCTCAAAGAAATACGGCTGACCGATGTGGGTGATGTTGGGCAGCGGCAAATCGCCCTGCGCATGCATGCCGCTCATGCCGCCCAAGGAAGCACCGGCCATGGTCGAGCCATGGTAGCCATTGGTGCGGCCAATGATGACCTTGCGCTGGGGCTGCCCCATCAGATCCCAGTAGCGGCGCACCATGCGCACATTGGAGTCATTGCTCTCGCTGCCGCTGGACGAATAGAACACATGCTGGAAATGGCGGTCATCGACCGAAGGTGCCAGCGAGGCCAGCTTGGCCGCCAAGGTCGCCGCAGGCACATTGGTGGTCTGGAAGAAACTGTTGTAGTACGGCAGCGTCATCATCTGGTCGTACGCAGCCTGCGCCAGCTCCTTACGACCGTAGCCAGCATTCACACACCACAGGCCGCTCATTGCATCGAGCACACGCTTGCCTTCGGAATCCCAGACATAGATGTCTTCGGCCCGGGTCATCACGCGGGCACCGCGGGAGTTCAGATCCTTGAAATCGGTAAACGGATGCAGGAAGTGGGCACTGTCAATGGCTTGGATGGCCTTGGTATCGACGGGAGCGTTCATGGAGTTTCCTTTGTAGATGAATGGCGTTTAGACGTGCAGCAACAGGTGCTCACGTTCCCAAGGCGAGATGACCTTCATGAATTCGTCGAATTCAAGTTCCTTGATTTCGGAGTACACCGTGATGAATTCCTTGCCGAGTACTTCGTGCAAATCGGTTTCCTTGCGCAGCCAGTCCAGCGCCTCGCCAAGGCTGCGCGGCAGCGAATAGGCGGACAAATAAGCATCCCCTCGCATTTCTGGCTTGGGCTTGATCTTGTTCTTGATGCCCAGGTAGCCGCAGGCCAGTGTCATGGCCATCGCCACATAGGGGTTGGCATCGGCACCGATCACCCGGTTTTCGACCCGGCGCGCAGCCGGCGACGAGATGGGCGAACGGATGCCCACGGTGCGGTTGTCATAGCCCCACTCGATATTGATGGGGGCTGCCGTGTTGCGCGACAAGCGGCGGTAGCTGTTCACATACGGTGCCACCAGCACCATGGCGGCTGGGATGTAGCGCTGCAGGCCACCGATATAGTGCATGAAAGTGTCCGAAGGCGTGCCATCGGCATTGCTGAACACGTTCTTGCCAGTGTCCTTGCTCACCAGGCTCTGGTGCACGTGCATGGCGCTGCCGGGCTCACCAGCAATGGGCTTGGCCATGAAGGTGGCGTACATGTCATGGCGCAAGGCGGCCTCGCGCACCGTGCGCTTGAAGAAGAACACTTCGTCGGCCAGACCCAACGGGTGGGCATGGAAGAAGTTGATCTCCATCTGACCCGCACCCACTTCGTGGATCAGGGTGTCCACATTGAGTTCCATCTTGTCGCAGTAATCGTAGATTTCTTCGAACAAGGGGTCGAACTCGTTCACCGCGTCAATGCTGTAGGCCTGGCGCGACGTTTCGGCGCGGCCACTACGCCCGATGGGGGCTTTGAGCAAGGTATTGGGATCGGTGTTGCGGGCAGTCAGGTAAAACTCCAGCTCCGGGGCCACCACCGGCTCCAGTCCTTCGCCAGCGTACAGGTCGCAGACACGGCGCAGCACACTGCGCGGCGCAAACGGTACCAACTTGCCCTCGTGGTCAAAGCAGTCGTGGATCACCTGGGCCGTCGGGTCGGTCGCCCAGGGCACGATGCGCACCGAGGAAGGATCTGGGCGCAACTGCATGTCGCGGTCGGTGGGCTCGATCACATCGTAGTACGGCCCGCTTTCCGGAAACTCACCGGTCACCCCCATGGCAACAATCGCCTGGGGCAAGCGCATGCCACGGTCTTCGGTGAACTTGGCACGCGGCAGGATCTTTCCGCGCGCCACCCCCGTCAAGTCCGGCACCAGGCACTCCACCTCGGTCACACGGCGCTCGTTGAGCCACTGTTCCAGGTCGTTGAAGTTCATTGTCTTGTTGTCAGTCATAGCTCTCTCCTAGGCTGCAGCGGCCCCACGCTGCCCAGCAGCAATCCGCTCGGCATGGCGCTTTTGGCATGCAGCACCAAACGCTTTCAAAAGCGCATCATAAAAATTATTCTCTTGCGGTTTCCACTCCGGGTGCCACTGGACGCCACAGGCAAAACCCGTGCCATTGGCCAGCTCAAAAGCTTCAATCAAACCGTCGGGCGCATAGGCCACCGGGCGAAGACCTTCGGCCAGCCGGTCCACGCCCTGCCCGTGCAAGGAGTTGACCTGGACGATCTCGGCTCCAGCCCAGTGCGCGATGTCGGAAGAAGGCTCCAGGCGCACCTCGTGGGCCAAACCGTACTGGCGCGAAAACGGTGAGCCTTTTTCTTCACGGTGGTCCAGCAAACCCGACTCGGCGTGCACCTGCTGCAACAGGGTTCCGCCCAGGGCCACATTCATTTCCTGGAAGCCCCGGCAAATGCCCAGCAGGGGAATCGCGCGGCGCAGACAGGCCTTCACCAAAGGCAGGGTCAAGGCATCGCGGCGGGTATCGAGCCACATGCCCTCATAGGCCAGTTCGGCACCAAAGTGGGCGGGATCAACGTTCGACGGTGAGCCAGTGAGCAAGACGCCATCGACCAGGTCCAGCAGACCCTCGATGTCCTGCTCTTGCGCCAAGGGAAACACCACGGCCTGCGCACCGGTATAGCCATTCACGGCCTGGGCGTACTTGTCGCCCAAAACCCAAAATGGCAGCTTCTCCTGGTTGTCTCCTAGCAGACGGTAGTCCGCAGGCAGCCACACCAAGCTTGGTGGCTTTTGCATACTTGTCTCCGTTTTCTTTTCAGGCATTGTGGTGCAGAATTGGCATGGCGTGGGGGCCATTTGACCCCACACGAAGGAACCATTTGAACGAAGTGGCACCATAGAGACAAGGCGACACAGCGCGTCATAACAACCAATTCACGCCATGCTTTCAGAACTTCTGTTGACCGAAATCGCTCGCCTGAGCGACAAAGACGAACTGCCACTGCACCGGCAGCTGTACGAGGCCCTGCGCCGGGCCATGCTCGATGGCAAACTCGCTGCCGGGGACCGGCTGCCCTCGAGCCGAGAGCTGACTGCCGACCTCAAACTCTCGCGCAACACCGTGGTCGCCGCGCTGAGCCAGCTCAGTGTCGAGGGCTATCTGGTCAGCCGTGTCGGCAGTGGCACCTACGTCAGCGACACCCTGCCACGCTCGCTGGCGCGCCAACGCAGCACAGCCGCCACCACCCACCCCGACGACCTGTCGCAACGGGGTGTCAGCCTGTCACGTTCGTTCTGCGCCACCCAGCTTGAAGTGCAGCCGTTCACGCCGGGCATTGCCGACTTCTCAGCCTTTCCCGTAGCCCTGTGGCAGCGCCTGCAGAACAAGCACTGGCGCATGACTTACCCCGACATGCTGGACTACAGCTCCAGCGGTGGCTATGCCCCCCTGCGGCGCGCCGTAGCCGACTACCTGCGCGTGTTCCGCAGCGTACCGCTGGAGGTGGACCAAGTCATCATCACCAGCGGCACCCAGCAGTCGCTGGAGCTCTGTGCCCAGATGCTGGCCGACCATGGCGATACCGTCTGGCTCGAAGACCCGGCCTATTGGGGCGCTGTCAAGGCATTCATGGCCACAGGCTTGCAACTGCACCCGGTCAAAGTGGACCAGCATGGCATGGCACCGACCAGCGAAGACGAGCAGGCACCGCCGCGCATGATCTACACCACCCCGAGTCACCAGTACCCCACCGGCTCCGTCATGTCGCTGCAGCGGCGCCAGCAAATCCTGGCCCTGGCGGCCACCCACAACGCCTGGGTGCTGGAAGACGACTACGACAGTGAATTCCGCTTCAGCGGCCCGCCGCTGTCCTCGCTGGCCGGGCTGGACCGCGACGAACGCGTGCTCTACCTGGGTTCATTCTCCAAGGTGCTGTACCCGGGGCTCAAGCTCGGTTATTTGGTCGTGCCCAAGCGCCTGGTGGGTGCCTTCAAGCAAGCCCATTACGACCTCAACCGTCCCGGGCAAATGCCGCTGCAGGCAGCCCTGGCCGAGTTCATTGAACTGGGGCATTTCGCCAGCTCCCTGCGCCGCGCCCGCCAGAGCTACGCCCAGCGCCGCCAATGCCTGCTCGAAGCCCTGGCGCCCTGTCTCCAGGACAACCAGGCCCAAATCAGCGGTGCCGAGCAGGGGTTGCACCTGTGCCTGCGCCTGCCCGCCACGCTGGACGACCGCGCACTGGCCGACACCCTGGCGCAGCAAGGCATCCTGGTGCGGCCGCTGTCGGCCTATTGCCTGGAGCGCACGGACCTGCGTGGCCTGGTCATCGGCTATGGCTACGCCACGCTCGAAGACATCCAGCGCTATGGCCCCGAGCTGGCCAAGACGGTGTGCGCTGCGTTGCGCAAATTTGGAGCTTAGAACAAGTCCATCAGCTGGTGGTAGGCCATGCCTATCACCAGACTGGGGGTGCGGAACATGGCTCCGCCCGGGAACTTGTGGTGCTTGAGCTGGGCAAACACGTCAAAGCGCTCGGCCTGGCCGCACAGAGCCTGGGCCACCACACGCCCGGCAAGACCGGTAATGGCCACGCCATGGCCACTGAAGCCCTGCAGGTAGTACAAGTTGCTGCCCAGTCGCCCGAAGTCGGGCGCACGGTTCATGCTGATGTCCACAAAGCCGCCCCACACGTATTCGACCGGCACCTGGGCCAAGTCGGGAAACACCTTGCCCATGCGCTGCGACATCACCGCCTGCAGGTTCGCCGGTGTGCGCGCCGAGTAGCTGACACGCCCCCCGAACAGCATGCGCTGGTCGGCACTGAAGCGGTAGTAGTCGAGCACAAAGTTGTTGTCGCAGACGGCGGCATTGCTCGGGATCAGACGCTTGCACAGGGCTGCATCCAGGGGCGCCGTGCCGATGATGTAGGTTCCCACCGGCATGATGCGTGCTGCAATCTCGGGTGCCACTTGCGGCCCGAACTCCGGCAATGTGCAGTTGCCCGCCAGCACACCAAAACTGGCAGTGACCGAGCCCTTGGTCGTCTTCGCCACCAGGGGCGTTCCGCGCTGCAGTCCGACCACCGGTGAGCGTTCAAAGATGCGCACACCCAGGCTCTGGGCCGCACGGGCCAGGCCCAGACCGTATTTCAGTGGGTGCAGATGGCCCGAACGTTTCTCGTAGGCGGCAGCCTGGTACAGGGGGCTGTCGATGTAGCTGCGGGTGGCGGCCCCGCTGACGAACTCGCTCTTGAGTCCCCACTTGGTCTCCATCTCGCGCATATCCGCTTCCAGCGCGCGCGCTTTGCGTGCCGATTCGGCCACGTACAGGTAACCGAACTCACGGTCGCAGGCGATACCGAACTCGGCAATGCGCTCATCGATCAGGTCCACCGACTCCAGCGACATTTCCCAGGCCATGCGTGATTGCGCACTGGTAAGCTGGTCTTCGAATGGCCGCTGACCACTGGCATAACCCACGATGGCTTGCCCACCGTTGCGCCCGGAAGCGCCACTGCAGATTCGGTCGGCCTCCAGCACGATGACCGACAAACCGCGCTTGGCGCACTCAATCGCAGCCGACAAGCCCGAAAACCCTGCACCGACCACCACCACATCGGCACGCACATCGGAGTCCAGTGGGGGCAGACACGCATCCCTCTGCACACTGGCTTCGTAGTAACTGCGCTGGTTGAGTTGGATGTCGGAATTCAGAATCATGGTGCCCCCTAGGTGGAATTCCACCGGATCATAGGGATGCCGATTTATGCATTTGGGTCCAATTCCCCCCACGGCAGGCGTCCAATTCCCGGCTTGGTGTAGGCTCACACCCTCTGCCCCAATTGCATCGGGGTCACCCCATCCCCCATGCCAGAACACCACATCCACCACCCCATAGCCTCGCGCTGGTTCTCCTACTTCTGTCTGGCTTCAAGCATGTCCCTGGTTGGCGCCTATGTTGCGCTGTCCAAGCCATTGGTCGCCACCCTCCCGGTATTCTTGCTGGCCTGGCTGCGCTTTGGCATTGCGGCCATTGCCATGCTCCCCTGGCTGCGCAAACCGGCCAATGAACCGGTGCTCACGCCATCGACCCGCAAGCTGTTATTCCTGGAATCGTTCCTTGGTAACTTTCTTTTTTCGATCTGCATGCTGTTTGGCGTCAGCATGACCAGTGCCGTATCGGCCGGGGTGATCATGGCGAGTATTCCCGCCATGGTGGCCTTGCTGAGCTGGGTCTTTCTGAAGGAGCGCGTGGGCTTGCGGGTGTGGCTGGCCGCCGCCTTCGGCGCACTCGGAATGGCCCTGCTTTCACTATCAAAAAATGAGCTGAAAATCGAGCCTGTAAGCGGGCCAGAAGCCAATTACCCACATAACCCCTGGCTCGGAAATCTATTGGTATTTGCCGCTGTGGTGTGCGAGGCCGCCTATGCCGTCATTGGCAAGAAACTTACCGGCGCACTCAGTCCCAAGCGTATATCGGCCCTCATCAACCTGTGGGGACTGGTGCTGGTGACACCCTTGGGAGCCTACGTCGCATGGTCTTTTAACTTTGCGGCAGTCCCGGTCAGTTCCTGGGTGCTGCTGGTGTTCTATGCCTTGGCTGCCAGCATGTGGACCGTATGGCTATGGATGACCGGCTTGCGCCATGTACCTGCCGCACAGGCCGGTGTGTTCACCGTCATGCTGCCCATCGCCACGGCATTGGTCGGTGTGGCCGTGCTGGGTGAACCCCTGCATGCGGCCGAAATCTGGGCGTTTGCCTGTGCGATGGTGGGCGTGCTGCTGGCCACACTGCCCAGTCGGCAAAGCCCTACAAAGGCTTAGACGAAACCACGATGCCGTCTTCGTCGGCGTAGAGCCAATCGCCCGGGTACACCCACACGCCCTGGATCTGCACCGCCACCTGGCTTTGGCCTTCGTTGCGCTTTTCGGTCGGCCAGGGCATTGGTGCCAAGGCGCGTATGCCCACCGCGTGGCCCGCCAGTTCGGCTGTGTCACGCACACAGCCATCAATGACAACGCCAGCCCAACCATTGCGCGCTGCCGCAGCCCCCAGGTTGCCACCGAGCAGGGCACGACGCAGCGAAGCACCACCGTCCACCACCAGGACCTTGCCCACGCGGCCCTCGGGCGTCTCGACATAGCCCACGCTGTCGACGGCGGCCTTGACCAGAGAGTTGTCCTCGTAGCACTTCACGGTCTGCACAGGACCACAGAACTTGCGCACCTGGCCGAAGTCGCGGAACACCGGGGGCAGCACCCGAAACGCACCGCTGGTGTCGTTCTTGAAGGCATCACAGAAATCACAGGTCGCAAAATTGACGGTCATGGCAAGCGCTCCAGAGTAGAAACTCGGACGATTCTCCAATGAAAAAACAACATTTCCCCACGTTTTTTCGAATTCCTCCCTTGGAAAGCTTGTTTTTTGCCAGTAGCATGCGGGCTATCAGTGGCAAGAATCCACTCCACTGGTGATTAACCAACTACCAAAGGACAATCGACTATGGCAACTGCAAAGAAAGCTGCTCCCGCTAAGAAAGCCGCTCCCGCTAAGAAGGCTGCTGCTCCTGCGAAGAAAGCCGCTCCCGCCAAGAAGGCTGCCGCTCCTGCGAAGAAGGCCGCTCCCGCCAAGAAGGCTGCCGCTCCTGCGAAGAAAGCCGCTCCTGCCAAGAAGGCTGCTCCCGCCAAGAAGCGCACCGTCAATGCTGCATTCATGAAGGCTTTGACCCCCAGCGCAGCTTTGGCCGCCATCGTCGGCAACAAGCCCCTGCCCCGCACCGAAGTGGTGAGCAAGCTGTGGGACTACATCAAAAAGAACAAGCTTCAAGACGCTGTCAACAAGCGCATGATCAATGCCGACGCCAAGCTCAAGGAAGTGTTCGGCAAGGTGCAGGTTTCGATGTTCGAAATGGCCGGTCTGATCGGCAAGCACCTCAAGTAATCGCTTTCCCTGGGTAAGCGCATGGCCAGCCTCGCTGGCCATTTTTTTTGCCTGTTCGATCGCAGCGCCCTTGTTTTCCGTCAATTGGTGCGCCGGACCTGCACCATTAGAATCGCGCCCTTGCTGCGCCAAAAGCGCTTTTGAAACCACTCACTGAGACTCCACACCACCATGCTGCGTTTTCTCTTGACGCGCCTGAGTCTGGTCATTCCGACATTCTTTGGCATGACCCTTCTGGCGTTCTTCCTCATACGACTGGTCCCAGGCGACCCGATTGAAACCCTCGCAGGCGAACGCGGTATCGATGCCGAGCGCCACGCCACCCTGCTCAAGGAATACGGGTTGGACAAACCGGTGCTGGTGCAGTACGGCATCTACATTGGCAAGGTCCTGCACGGTGACCTGGGCAAGTCCATCATCACCCAGGCGCCGGTGCTGGAAGAATTCGCAGCGCTGTTTCCCGCCACCATCGAACTGGCCCTGTGTGCCATCCTGTTCGCACTGCTGATCGGTATCCCGGCGGGCATCCTCGCGGCGGTCAAACGCAATTCGTTCCTCGACCACGGGGTCATGGGGGTTTCGCTCACAGGCTATTCCATGCCCATTTTCTGGTGGGGCTTGCTGCTCATCCTGTTGTTCTCGGTGCAGCTGGACCTGACACCGGTGTCGGGGCGCATAGCCGTGCAGTACTTCATCGAACCCAAGACCGGTTTCCTGCTGATCGACTCGCTGCTCAGCGGTGAGGAAGGGGCCTTCAAGTCCGCAGCCTCCCACCTGATACTGCCCATGATCGTGCTCGGCACGAACCCGCTGGCGGTGATTGCGCGCATGACACGCTCAGCCATGCTGGAAGTGCTGGGCGAAGACTACATCCGCACCGCCCGTGCCAAGGGACTTTCGACCTTCCGCATCGTCAGCGTTCACGCGCTGCGCAACGCGCTCATCCCGGTCATCACCGTCATTGGTCTGCAAGTCGGCGTGCTCTTTACCGGCGCCATCCTGACCGAAACCATCTTTTCCTGGCCCGGTGTGGGCAAGTGGCTCATTGAAGCCATCAGCCGCCGGGATTACCCGGTGCTGCAGGGCGGCATGCTGCTGCTCGGTGTGGTCGTCATGGCCGTCAACCTGCTGGTCGACGTGGCCTACGGAATCATCAACCCCCGCATTCGCCACCAAAAATGAGCACTACATTCACCTCTCCCGCTGCGCAACCCGCGCCGCCGTCGCCGCTGCGTGATTTCTGGCGCTATTTCAGCGCCAACAAGGGTGCAGTCGCCGGTCTGGTCATCGTCCTGGGCGTGATGCTGCTGGCAGCCCTAGCCCCCTGGATTGCCCCCTACGACCCCACCCTGACCGACAACAGCGTATTCCTGGTACCACCGGCATGGCAGGCTGGAGGCTCCAGCGCCCACCTGCTCGGCACCGACGCCATCGGGCGCGACATTCTCTCGCGACTGATCCACGGTGCACGCCTGTCCCTGGTCATCGGTGTGGCTGTGGTGGCCATCTCGGTGATCGCCGGTACTGTGCTGGGCCTGCTGGCTGGCTACTTCCGCGGCATGTTCGAAATCGCCGTCATGCGCACGATGGACATCATCCTCACCCTGCCCAGCCTGCTGCTGGCCATCGTGATCGTGGCCATCCTCGGCCCGGGCCTGATGAACGCCATGCTGGCCGTGGCCATCGTAGTGCTGCCGCACTATGTGCGCATCACACGCGCCGCCGTCATATCCGAAGTCTCGCGCGACTACGTCACGGCCGCCCGCATGGGTGGCGCCGGCCACATCCGCCTGATGTTCAGCGAAGTGCTGCCCAACTGCACAGCACCCCTGATTGTGCAAGCGTCCCTGGGTATTTCCACCGCCATTCTCGACGCGGCCGCACTGGGCTTTCTGGGCCTGGGCGCACAACCGCCAGCACCCGAGTGGGGCACCATGCTGGCCGATGCGCGTGAATTCGTACTGCGGGCCTGGTGGGTGGTGACATTCCCCGGCCTGGCCATTCTGATCACGGTGTTGGCATTCAATCTTCTGGGCGACGGCCTGCGCGACGCGCTCGACCCCAAACTCAAACGTTGAGGCATCCACCATGGCATTACTCGAAATTGAAAACCTGTCGGTGGAGTTTCCATCGCACAACGCCGTCATGCACGCGGTCGATGGCGTCAGCCTGACCGTGGAAGCCGGCGAAGTCTTGGGCATCGTGGGTGAATCCGGCTCCGGCAAGAGCGTCACCATGATGGCCCTGATGGGCCTGGTGGCCTACCCCGGACGCGTCAAGGCCGACCGCCTGCGCTTTGACGGCCACGATCTGCTGAAGATGGACGATAAGGCCCGCCGCCAACTCATTGGCAAAGACCTGTCAATGATCTTCCAGGATCCGACCACCAGCCTGAACCCCTGCTTCACCGTGGGCTTCCAGCTGGCCGAGACCCTGCGCCTGCATTTGGGGCTGGACAAGTCCGCAGCACGCAAGCGTTCGATCGAACTGCTGGAGCAAGTCGGTATTCCGGCTGCGGAGAGCCGGCTGGCGGTTTACCCGCACCAGCTCTCGGGCGGCATGAGCCAGCGCGTGATGATCGCCATGGCCATTGCCTGCAACCCCAAGCTGCTGATTGCCGACGAACCCACCACGGCCCTGGACGTGACCATCCAGGCCCAGATCCTGGACCTGCTGCGCAGCCTGCAGAAAGACCGCGGCATGGCCCTGGTGCTGATCACCCACAACATGGGCGTGGTCAGTGAGATGGCCCAGCGCGTGGCCGTGATGTACGCTGGTCAGCTGATGGAGCAAAGCAGCTCGCAGACCCTGTTCACTCAGCCCCAGCACCCCTACACCGAAGCGCTGATGTCGGCCATGCCCGAACGCAGCGACGGCAGCGGCCGCCTGGCCACCATTCCCGGCATGGTGCCGGGCCTGTACGACCGCCCGACCGGATGCCTGTTCGGCCCGCGCTGCAGCCACGCCCAAGCGGGCAAGTGCGATGTCCGACCGCAACTGCTCGCGCGCGGCGCAGGCGCCGTGCGCTGCCACTTTCCCTTGGGTACACCCATGGCCTCCCCTGTGACCACGGAGATGCATCCATGAACACTTCCACCTCCCTGAATTCCCCCGAGAATGCGGCGTCCAACGACACCGCCCTGCCCCCTGTCGTCGCAAGTGCCAGCGCTCTGAAGCAGGTGTATCCGATTTCGCGCGGCCCGTTCAGCAAACCCGACCAGCTGCAGGCCGTCGGCGGCGTATCGTTCACGGTACGCGCCGGTCGCACCCTGGCCGTGGTCGGTGAGTCCGGCTGCGGCAAGTCGACCCTGGCGCGCATGGTGTCGCTGATCGAGAAACCCACCGGCGGTGCGCTGACCATTGCCGGGGTTGACGTCGTCGGTGCCGACGCCAAGGCCCACCACGCCCTGCGCCAGAAGGTGCAACTGGTGTTCCAGAACCCCTATGGCTCGCTCAATCCGCGCAAGCGCATCGGCCAGATCCTGGAAGCACCGCTGGAGATCAACACCGACCTCACTGCCCAGCAGCGTGCCCAGAAAGCCCGCGGCATGCTGGCCAAGGTGGGACTGCGCCCCGAGCACTACGACCGCTACCCCCACATGTTTTCGGGCGGCCAGCGCCAGCGCATTGCGATTGCGCGCGCGCTCATGCTGGAACCTGCGCTGGTGGTGGCCGACGAACCCGTGTCCGCACTCGACGTCTCGATCCAGGCCCAGGTCTTGAACCTGCTCGATGACCTGCAACGCGAGATGGGCCTGGCCTACCTGTTCATTTCGCACGACCTGGGCGTGGTGCGCCACATTGCTCATGACGTGCTGGTGATGTACCTGGGCCACACCGTGGAGCAGGGCGAAAAGAATGCCATTTTCGAAAAACCCCTGCACCCCTACACCCAGGCCTTGCTGGCCTCGACACCAGGGCTGGCGGGCCATGGCGCCCAACGCGAACGCATTGTGCTCAAAGGCGAGCTGCCCTCGCCGCTCAACCCGCCCAAAGGTTGCGTGTTTTCGACCCGCTGCCCCCATGCCACGGCACGCTGCCAGGCAGAGCGCCCACCACTTGAAAACATCATGGGACGCCAGGTCGCCTGCTTCGAAATAAATAACCTCGTAAACCCTTAAACAATTGCTTAATAAACACGACCGTGCTGGCGTAACATGCAGGTTCGGCTACCGGGTGCAAAGCACCCGGTTCATGTTTTTAGCCTCAGGCTATTATTAGGAGTTCTGAATGAATCGTTCCCACTTTGGAATGCGCAAGATCGCCCTGCTGTGTGCAGTGGCTGTGCCCGCTGTGATGGCCATGTCGGCCGCCCAAGCCAAGACTTTGGTGTACTGCTCGGAAGGCAGCCCCGAGAACTTTGCACCCAGCGTCAACACCACCGGTACATCCTTCGACGCCACCGAACAGATTTACGACAACATCGTCGACTTCGAGCGCGGCGGCACCAAGGTCGTCCCCGGTCTGGCCGAAAGCTGGACTGTCTCCAAGGACGGCACCGAATACACCTTCAAGCTGCGCAAGGGTGTGAAGTGGCACTCGAACAAGAACTTCACGGCTTCGCGCGACTTCAACGCCGATGACGTACTGTTCACCATCGAGCGCCAATGGAAGGAAAACGATCCCTACTTCCGCGTCACCAGCGCCAACCACGCCTACTTCGGCGACATGGGCATGCCCAAGCTGCTGAAATCCGTGGACAAGGTGGACGACTACACCATCAAGTTCACGCTGAACCAGCCCGAAGCCCCCTTCCTGGCCAACATGGCCATGCAATGGGCCGGTATTCAGTCCAAGGAATACGCCATCGCCATGCTGAAGGCTGGCACACCCGAGAAGATCGACCAGGAGCCTATCGGCACCGGCCCCTTCCAACTGGTGCAGTACCAGAAGGACGCGATCATCCGCTACAAGGCCTTCCCCCAGCACTATGCAGGCAAGGCCAAGATCGACGACCTGATCTTCTCGATCACTCCCGACGCCTCGGTGCGCTGGGCCAAACTGCAAAAGGGCGAGTGCCACGTCATGCCCTACCCGAACCCGGCCGACCTGGACGCCATGCGCAAGGACGCCAATGTGACGGTCATGGAGCAACCCGGCCTGAACATCGGCTACCTGGCCTACAACACCACCAAAAAGCCGTTTGATGATGTGCGTGTGCGCAAGGCTGTGAACATGGCCATCGACAAGAAGGCCCTGGTGTCTGCCGTGTACCTGAGCACAGGCATCCCTGCCACCAACCCTATTCCTCCGGGCCAATGGTCGTACAACAAGGCGCTCAAGGACGACGCGTTCAACCCCGCTGAAGCCAAGAAGCTGCTGGCCGCTGCCGGCTACAAGGACGGCTTCACCACCGACCTGTGGGCCATGCCGGTGCAACGCCCCTACAACCCCAACGCCAAGCGCATTGCCGAGCTGATGCAAGCCGACCTGGCCAAGGTGGGCATCAAGGCCGAAATCAAGAGCTTTGAATGGGGCGAGTACCGCAAGCGCATGCAGTCTGGCGAACACCAGATGGGCATGCTGGGCTGGACCGGTGACAACGGAGATCCGGACAACTTCCTCAACACCCTGCTGGGCTGCTCCTCCGCCAAGCAAAACGGCTCGAACGTAGCCAAGTTCTGCTACCAGCCGTTCGAAGACCTGGTGCAAAAAGCCAAGGTCACCAGCGATGTGAAGGAACGCACCAAGCTGTACGAAAAAGCCCAAGTGATCTTCAAGGAGCAAGCACCTTGGTTCACCATCGCCCACGCGGTGCAGTTGAAGCCGGTACGCAAGGAAGTCATCGACTTCAAGCTGAGCCCCTTCGGCCGCCACACTTTCTACGGCGTAGACATCAAGTAAGCTCCGTACTTGCTACCCAAGGGCCGGTTTTACCGGCCCTTTTTTTATGCCAAACCGGTCTCCAGCCCGCATGGAAGCTGCGCATACAGCTTCATTTTTTATAGCACCCCCGCTGCCTGCGTGCGCTGTTCAGGTGCGCATCGCGCTCGGGCTGCGCCCGAACCAGCGCTGACAACTGCGCGCCAGGGCCGATTGTTCGGAATACCCGACCATGAGCGCAATCTGCGCCAGGCTCGGGCGCGTGGGCTGGGCCAGCAGCTCCACAAAGCGTTCGCGCCGCACACTGTCCAACAGGGCGTCAAAACGTTCCCCCTCCTGGACCAGGCGTCGCTGCAGTGTTTTCGGGTGCAGCGCCAGGGCCTGGGCAATGTCGGTCTGCGCCACCCGCCCCATCGCCATGCGCTGGCGCAACAGGATGCGCACCCTGTCTGCCAGCAATTGCTGGCCCGTGCCGTAATGGTGCTCGATGTAGCCCCGCGCCATCTGCAGCAACAGGGGATTGCGCGCCGGCAGTTGCAGGGACAGGTCCGCCAGGCGCAGTCGCACGGCCGCAAAGGTGGTCTCAAAGCGGCATTCACAGGCCAGGTACTGCGCAAGCACCTGCGGGCTGCTGATCGCTACATGCGGCAACAGCACCAACACCGGCCGCACCTGCCCCTCGGTGAGCCAACGCACCACATGCACGATGCCCAGCAGCACAAATTCGGTGGCCTGGACGCAGGCTCCAGGGGTGCCGCCGTGGGTGTTCAAGGTGATGTCCACCAGCGCAGGCTGCTCCACCACGGGCACCAGGGACGCCCGCATGACCGGACTGAACACATGGCCATATTGCGCGCCCAGTGCCAGCGCTTCATTGAGATTTTGCGCGTGGCGCATCAGCAGCGTCAGCGGCCCCTCCAGGTAGGCCTGCTGGTGCTGGGCCAGCCGCAAGCCGAACTCCGGGCAGCGCCCCAGAAAGGCGGTTTCTTCGAGCAGGCGCATGAAGGCGGCATAGGGAATGAAGCGCTCCGGCTCCTTCAGGCAGGACAAGGGCAAGCCCTGCTTGCGCAATTGCTGCTGCGCACTGACCCCCACCGAGCGGGCGGCGCTCTCATAGCCCTGCAGGGCGGCACAACGAATGAGGTCGGTCATGGGGTTAGTAGAAATTTGTCCACAAATGTCAAATTAATGTCCGACATTGTCAAGCCACACATTCCAGCATTGCGCACACTAGACACCAGAAACACACCAAGGAGACACGCCCATGATGGACACCGTCTGGCCGCTGCTGCAGTCATTGCAGGGCCTACCGGCCTATGCCCTGCTGCTGGCCCTGCTGTTCGGCTGCGGCATCGGCCTGCCGATGAACGAGGACATCGTCTTGCTGGCAGCGGCAGCGCTGACCCTGCAGGGCATCATGGAGCCGGTACCGCTCATGGTGGTGGCCTGGGTAGGTTTGATTGCCGGAGACGCACTGATCTTCCACTGGGGCCACCGCTATGGCGCGCAGTTGCTGCGTCGGCGCTTCTTCGCGCGCATGCTGCCCGAGGCACGGCTGCAGACCCTGCAGGCCACCATGACCCGCTATGGCCCGGCCTACATCTTTGTCGTGCGCTTCCTTCCCGGCATTCGCACGGCCCTGTTCCTGGTGGCCGGCATGTCGCGCATGCCCTACCGCTACCTATTCATCTACGACGGGCTGGCTGCCATGGTGGAGCTGCCCCTGCTGGTCTATGGCGTGCGCTACGTCGGCGGGCGCTGGCAGGAAATTCTGGCGGCCCTGCAGCGCCTGCAAGGCTATCTGCTGCCTGCCGCCGCGCTGGCCGTGCTGGCCCTGTGGGCCTACCGCCGCTACCAATCCAAAGGAAAAACCGCATGAGCACCGCCCCCCACTCCGCCCTGCCCGCCCAAGGCCGCGCCACCGCCGAGGTGCTGGCCGAACTCAAAGGCTTTGGCGCCGATGACCCGCACTACAAGGAGGGCCGCCTGTGGAGTCTGGTCTATTACCTGGACGAGGAGTACTCCCAGTTCCTGGGCGATGCCTACCAGGAGTTTTCCAGCGCCAATGGCCTGAACCCCACCGCTTTCAAGAGCCTCAAGCGCTTTGAAAATGAAATCATCGCCGGTGTGGCCGAGATGTTCCACGGCACCCCCGAGGTCTGCGGCGTGGTCACCTCCGGCGGCACCGAAAGCTGCCTGCTGGCCGTCAAGACCTACCGCGACCTGGCCCGCAGCCGCGGCGTGACCCAGCCCGAAATGGTGCTGCCGGTGACTGCCCACGTGGCCTGGTTCAAGGCCTCGGAATACTTTGGCGTGAAGGTACGCCTGCTGCCACTGGACAAGAACCTGCGCGCCGACGTGAAGAAACTGCCACGCTTGTGCAACCGCAACACGGTGATGATTCTGGGTTCGGCACCCGAGTACCCGCACGGCACCATCGACCCGATCGAGGAGTTCAGCGCCATTGCCCTGAAGCGCAAGATCCCGCTGCACGTGGACGCCTGCGTGGGCGGCTTCATCCTGCCCTTCATGGAGATGAACCGGCGCAAGCTGCCACTGTGGGACTACCGTGTTCCGGGTGTGACCAGCATTTCGGCCGACATCCACAAGTACGGCTTTGCCAGCAAGGGGGCCTCCACCATCACCTACCGCAACCTGGACTACCTCAAGCACCAGATGTTCGTGTACCAGGACTGGCCCGGTGGCGTGTTCGTCTCACCGGCCCTGCTGGGCACGCGCCCTGGCGGTGCCTACGCGGCCGCCTGGGCGGCCATGCAGCACTTTGGTAAGTCGGGCTACCGCGACCTGGCCAAACGCACCATGCAGGCTTTTGACAAGATGCGAAAAGGCATCGAGAAAATGCCCGCGCTGTACGTCATGGGCGAGCCTACCGGGCCGCTGCTGGGCTACGGCTCGCGCGACCCGGACGTGAACATCTTCGCCGTGGGCGACCAGATGGACGCCAAGGGCTGGAAGATCAACCGCCTGCAGAACCCCGACGGCCTGCACGCCATGATCACCGCCAGCCACCTGGAGGTGATGGACGACTACCTGCGCGACCTGAAAGAGGCCGTGGCCACCGTGAAGGCCAACCCCGCACTGGCCCAGAGTGGCAGCGCCGCCACCTACGGCATGATGAGCCACATTCCGCTGCGCGGCATGGTCAAGCAAAAGGTGCTCGACATGTTCGCCCAGATGTACCGTGCGGGCGGTCAAGACATGGACCTGCACGCTGCACACGCCCCGGAACCCGGCCTCAAGGGCCAGATGAACGCGCTGGTGGATCGGCTGGCGCAGTGGTACGTGACCCGCCAGCAGCAGCGGCAAAGCCAGCGCTGAGACAGGCCCGGCATGGACTTCGTCTGGGTCGCCATCGGCGGCTTCATCTTCATCGCCTTCACGCTGGAGGCCATCACGGGCTTTGGCAGCATCGTCATTGCCCTGGCGCTCGGGGCCCAGCTGGTACCCATCGAGCAGTTGGTGCCCGTTCTGGCCTGCCTGTCGGTGGTCATGAGCGCAATCATGGTGTGGCGCCACCGCAGCCACATTGACCACCACCTGCTGCTGCGCACGGTCCTGCCGGGAATGGCGCTGGGTACCGCCCTGGGCTATGCCGCCAGGCCCATGCTTGACGCGGTCCTGATGCGCCAGCTGTTCGGCGTGCTGATCGTCTGGTTTGCCAGCCGCGAACTCTGGCGGCTGCGCCACGCCCATGCGCCAGTGGCGCGCCCAGGGTGGTTAAGTCAAACTTGGGTGGTGCTGGCCGGCGTCACCCATGGACTGTTTGCTTCGGGCGGCCCCTTGCTGGTGTACGCGGCCTCGGGCATGGCCATCGACAAGGCGCGCTTTCGGGCCACCCTGGTCAGCGTCTGGCTGACCCTCAATACCGGCCTGACCCTGGCGTTCTGGATGGATGGCCGCCTGCAACCGGCATGGCCCAAGGCGGCAGCTTACCTGCCAGTCATCGCGGTCGGCATCGCAACGGGCGAATGGCTGCACCAGCGTTTCAGCGAAGCGCGGTTTCGCTTGGCAATTTATGCGCTGTTATGCATTACAGGCATATTATTGACATTGCCTAAATAGCCAATATTTAGGTTATTCCCTGCACAAATATTGCGCAGACAGCTTCACTATTCATAGCAAAACCATGGGGCTTGTTATGAGGTTTGCATAATATCTTCATCCTGGTACTGGGCGCGAATCGCCAGCACCTCATCCCAGGCGCCCAGGAAGGCCTCCACCACCTGCGGGTCAAAGTGCTGGCCCGCGCTGGCGCGCAGATGGTCCACCGCTTCCTGCAGTGGCCAGGCTTTCTTGTAGGGCCGTTCGGAGGTCAGAGCGTCAAACACGTCGGCCACGGCCACGATGCGGCTGAAGATGGGAATATCTTCTCCGGCCAACCCTGCGGGGTAGCCGGTGCCGTCAAATTTCTCATGGTGTCCGCGGGCAATCTCCGCCCCCACCTGCAGCACCCGCGACGAGCTGCCCGCCAGCAGGTCGTAGCCCAGGCTGGCATGCTGCTTCATCACCTCAAACTCCTCCGGGGTCAGGCGCGCGGGTTTGAGCAGAATCCGGTCCGGGATGCCCACCTTGCCGATGTCGTGCATGGGTGCGGCCTCCAGCAGCAAGTCCTGGTCTTCCGTCGAGAAACCCAAGCGCTGCGCAATCAGACGCGAGTAATGTGCCATGCGCAGGATGTGGGCGCCGGTTTCCGGGTCGCGGAACTCGGCCGCCTTGCACAGGCGCATGACCGTTTCGCGCTCGCGTTGCACGATTTCGCTGGTGGCCTTGCGCACCTCATCGGCCAGCCATTGCGCACGGTCGTTCAAGGTCTGTCGGGCTTCCGACAGGGTGAGCATATTGCGCACACGGGCCAGAAACTCGACCTTGTCGACAGGCTTGGTCAGGAAATCGCTGGCACCGGAATCCAGGGCGCGGTAGCGAATCTGCTTCTGGTCGTTGGCAGTAATCATCAGAATCGGCACGTCGGCCTTGACAGGGATTTGCTGGAACTGCTGAATGAACTCCAGTCCGTCCATGCCCGGCATCATGTAGTCGACAATGACCAGATCCACGTCATGGCCGGCCGACCACGCCAGCGCGGCCACCGGATCGGCAAACGACTGCGCTGCAGCGCCCTCTAGTTTCTTCACCAGCGCCGTAAATAGCACCAGATTGACCTCGTTGTCATCGACGATCAGCACGTGTTGGGTCATAGGTTATCTCTTGCTAAATCAATGTGCAGGGACGACTTGCTTCAGGGCCTGCACCACCTGCTCAACCTCCGCACACAGCAGTTCAAGGCAGGTCTCCAGTCCGACATCCAGCCCCTGACTGGCCACCGATTCCATCTGGGCCGCCAGATCGGCAGCAGGCTGTGCGCCAAACAAGTTGAGTGTCCCTTTGAGGGCATGCACAGTGTGCGAGAGCGCCACCAGGTCATGGGTCTGCAGGTTGGCATACAGCTTCGCACGGTCTTGCGGCCACTGCGCCGCAAACACCTCGGCCACGATTTCCACCATTTCCATGTCCTGCTGGCGCATGGCCTGGGCATAGTCAAAGGCCTGCTGGTCCAGCAATGCCGACGCGGCGTCTGCGGCAAAGGCATCCACGTCCGACTCCAGGAAAGGGACGACACTGGTGAGGCTAGCATTGAAACGGCGCAGCATGTCCTGCAATGCATCGGCTTTCACAGGTTT
Organism: Rhodoferax sp.; assembly: GCA_008015235.1. GTDB lineage: Bacteria > Pseudomonadota > Gammaproteobacteria > Burkholderiales > Burkholderiaceae_C > Allorhodoferax. Next base: position 247,700 of record SSFF01000003.1, read on the forward strand.
GGACAGGTAATCGTCCATTCCGGCTTCCAGGCAACGCTCCTTGTCACCTTGCATGGCATTGGCCGTCATGGCAACGATGGGGACCCGCTTCCCCACCTGCTTCGCGCGGATCTGCCGCGTCGCCTCCAGTCCGTCCATCACGGGCATCATCATGTCCATGAGCACAATGTCGTAGTCGCCGGCGAGCACCTTGTCGACGGCAATCTGTCCGTTTTCCGCGATGTCGACGGCATGGCCCCACCGCTCCAGCAGAATCAGGACCAGGCGTTGGTTGACCACATGGTCTTCGACCAACAGGACGCGCATGGGCCGCTGCTGCTCGCGCAACAAATGGCGGGTCACCAGATCGGTGGGGCGACTTTCTGCCGGACCCAGGAGCCGCGCCATGGCCTCCAACAATTCTTCCCGGGTCACAGGCTTGGTCAGGTAGCCAGCGAATCCACCGTCTTTGGCGCGCTGTGCATCCCCCTTCATGCCGGCACTGGACAGCATCAGCAATGGGGCGCCAGGGCACAGGTTTTCCTCGCGCAGATGCTGCGCCAGGGTAAAGCCGTCCATCTCGGGCATTTGCGCGTCGAGCAACACGATGTCGCAGGCCTGTCCCGTTTTTCTACCTTCGCGCAGCCAAGCCAAGGCACGGGCTCCAGCGTCTGCATCGAAAGTCTGCATGCCCGCCTGACGCAGGGTGCGCACCAAGACCATGCGGTTGACTTCGTTGTCGTCCACGACCAGCACACTGCGTCCGGCCAATTGCACCGCAGGCTGGACGACAAGATCCGCGTTCGGCACCACGTCCACAGGAAGCAACACATGGAAAGTGCTGCCTTGGCCCAGCACGCTTTCGGCCCAGATGCGTCCCCCCATGGCCTGCGCCAGGCGGGCACAGATGGTCAGTCCCAGGCCGGTCCCCCCGAACTTGCGGGTAATGGAACTGTCTTCCTGCGAGAAGGCTTCAAAGATCGCACCCAGCTTGTCGGAGGCGATGCCCATGCCGGTGTCCCTGACACTGAACAGCAGCATGCGCGCGTCGTCCTGTCCCTCGGCAGCACGTGCCACACGCACCACAATCTCGCCCTTGGCCGTGAACTTGATGGCATTGCCGACGATATTGACCAGAATCTGGCGCAGGCGGCCGGGGTCGCCCATCACCTGCAGAGGCACATCGGGCTCAATGTCGCAGACCAGTTCCAGGCCCTTTTCCTGGGCCCGCAAGGCGGTGGTCTTGAGGGCTTCAGCCACCGTGCGTCCCAGTTGGTAGGGAATGTGCTCAATGAGCAGCTTGCCGGCTTCGATCTTGGAGAAATCCAGGATGTCATTGATGACCCGCAACAAAGCCTCGGACGAGGACTTCACAATGCCCACGTATTCCTGCTGCTCGGCATCGAGTTGCGTGTCCATCAACAGCTCGGTCATGCCGATGACACCGTTCATCGGGGTGCGTATTTCGTGGCTCATGTTGGCCAAAAAATCGGACTTGGCCTGGCTGGCCGCTTCGGCCGCCAGCTTGGCCTTCTGCAACTCGGCACTGGCCAGCTTGGCCTGCGTGATATCGGCCAGATAGCCGGTGAACACGGTGCTGCCATCGGCCAGCCGTTGCGGTTGCGACTCACCATGGACCCACACGATATCGCCCGTCTGCGCATGCATATAGCGGCAGTCCATACTCCAAGCCGAAATATCACGGTGGGCCTTTTGGATCGTCTGGTCAACAGCATGCAAATCGTCGGGGTGGATATTCGCAAATATCAACGAGGAGTTGGCCATCAGCTCGGCGGGATCCAGCCCGATGATCTGCTGGATCGCTGCACTGATGAAAGGCAATGCGTGCGTGCCATCTGGGTTGAAGCGGAACTGGTACACCGCCACCGGCACACTGCGGGTGATTTCACGCAAACGCGCGTCGGCCTCCACCAACTCCGTCACGTCCTGCCAGATGCCGGTGAACACAGTGGCTCCGTCGTCCGCCAACTCCGGTTCGGGGTTGATTTCAGAACGTATCCAACGCAGGCTGCCGTTCGGAAGCAGCACCCTGTAGTCCCCACGCCACAGGCTGCGTTCGCGCGCCGCCTGCAACACGCCCTGCACCACCCGCCCACGGTCTTCGGCAATGATCTGCCGGGTGGTCAGGCTGGAATCGGCCAGCAGGGCCTGCGGCTCGATACCCAGCACCTCCTGCAGGCGCTCACTGACGAAGTTGAACTTGTAGTACGCATCGCTGACTTGCCACTGAAACACGACACCGGGTACGGCATTGGCGATACGTCGCAAGCGGGATTCCGCGCCCTGCAATTTCGACTCCATGCGCTTGCGTTCGGTAATGTCCGAGCGGATAGCAATGAACATGGCCGGCTTGCCGGTGTCATCACGCAGCGGCACGATGGTTGCGTTCACCCAGAAATGCTGTCCGTTCTTGGCTCGGTTGCAGACATCGCCATTCCACACCGTCCCCGCCAGAATGGTTTGCCACATGCCCACAAAGAACTCCGGCGGATGTACCTTGGAGTTCAGCAACCGATGATTCTTACCCAGCAGTTCCCTGCGGCTGTAGCCACTGATCTGGCACAACTTGTCATTGGCATAGGTAATGTTGCCATCCAAGTCAGCAATGCTGACGATGGCATGCTGGTCCATGGCGAACTTCTGGTGGGCCAAGTCGGACAAGGCTGCCTGCAGGTCGCGCTGACTCTCATCGCGCTGGGCAAAGAGCGTACTCAACAATTCCGTGAGGCTTTCCAGGTCATCGTCCTTGAACGCCTTCTGGTCCATGTCGACAAAATCCATGTGCATCATGGCAGTCTGCTTCAGGGACTCAATCGCCCTGTTGCGACTTGCAAGCTCTTCACGAATGCGCTGGTTGGTTTCTGACAGTTCGGCCGAACTCAGCTCCAGACTTCGGGTCTTGAGTTCCAGATCACGGTCACTCTGGCAATAGGCTTCATCGACCCGCTGCAAAAACTCTTCAAGACCGGCAAGCACATGCTCTGCTTCGGTGGACAGCGCAGTGCCATGGGCCTGGGCCAGGTTGCGCAACTCCTGAAATACCGGTGAAGCATTGGCGACATCCAGCCCCAGCAGGCGCTTGGCTTGTCGCGTCAGAAGCTTGTGCATCCCCAAGGCCCCCATGGCTTGGCGTTCAAGCCGTTTCAGCAATATGGGTCACAGTCATGGTCTGGTTGTGCAGTTTGCAATCGACGGATTTGGTAAACGGACTGATCTCGCCGTAGGAGTAGAAGCCGGCCAGTGTGGCACCACGCCCAAACACATCACCTACCGCCTCCACCTCTTCCTCGACGCGCCCCCCCATCACCAGCTTACGCCCGACACAGCTGACCAGCAGGGCCAGGCCCGTACCTTCGGTATGCTGCATTGCAGCCGCAGCCTGTGCTGCCGCTTCCGCACCGTCCACCAAGGCATCGGTATTGGAATGCATCAGCTTGAGATAGCCATTGGTGTCAATTTCACCGGCCAATGTAAGACTGCCTTGGGCTTCATCCACACCCAAAATGGTGCGAATCAAACCGACCTCGCTGTGGTCGCTGCCCAGCATGGCAAAGGGAAAGAGCAGCCCTGAAGCAGGCAAGCCCTTGGCATGCTCACCCAGGTAACGCTTGTAAACCGTCAGGGCCGGCTCACCATCGAGCTCATACAACACATTGTTCTCCGCACGGGTTACCTTGCGTGCAGGGCCGAATGGCGACCAGCCACCAAAGGAACCATGGGAAAACTCCAACCGCTCACCGTACAAACCCAGCGCCACAAGGCGTTCACTGCTGACACCGGCATCGTCCAGCACCCAGGTTCTCTGGAATGCCCCGCCATCGCCCGCCAAACCACCTGTCACCGTCACCCCAGCATCGAGCAGGCTGGTCAAGCCGGCAATCACGGCACTGCCGTTGATGGCCACCCCCTGCCCCAATACCAGGACGGCACGCAAACCTTCCTGGGGCAAAGCCTGGGCAAGGCGCACACCAGCTTCTCGGGAGTCTTCCATCCCACGCAGAACCGTAGTGCTTTGCTGCACATCGACACTGTCGAAATGCACGGCGGTCACCACCAAACTGCCGTCGGCGACCCCCTTCATCGATATTTCACCCGCGGTGGAACATCCTGCACGGTGGGCTTGTGGAAAGAAATGCGCCATCGGTGCTGCCGCAGCCACGATGGCCTGTACCGACCCGAATGCCAATACCAGATTGGGCTGCAGGGCCGCCAGATCAGAGAAATCGGCCGAAGCCACATCTTCTTGCCGAACTACCTTTTGTGCCACCTGCATGACGATACTCCTTGCCGAATTGAAGCGTTTCCCTGTGCGACAGCCGCAGTATGGCCATCATACGCCGCAGCACCTGATTTTCAGACCTGAAAACGTGCCGTCGCAGCTTCGCCATGCGATATCGGCGCCCTCCAGTGGAATATTTCTCACACACCGTGCCCACCCCCTGATCCGCGTGCAGACAGTGCGGGCGCTCAGAACTCAGGCGGGCGCTTCTGCAGGAACGCCGTGATGCCTTCACGGTGTTCGGGAGTGTTCGCATAGGAATAGGCCGCCGGGCCGTCCAACGCTACGCCATTAGGAGCAGCCTGTGCTTGTCGCACCTGGGCCAGGGGGGAGTTCAACGCACGGAAAGTACGCTTGTGGGCACGCGCTGCCATGGGAGCCAGGCGAAGTTGTCGTTGCACCAAGGCGTTGGCATCGGCCTGCAACTGCTCATCGACCACGCAGTGGGTCAGAAACCCACACTGCAGCATACGGGGCGCATCAAACACCTCGGCACTGAGCAGCATGGCACGCGCGATGCTGTCGCCCACGGCACGCGACACCAAGGCCGCCTCCCGCGCCGCCATGGCAAAGCCCAGGCGTGCAATCGGCGCACCAAAGCGGGACGAGGCAGCGGCCAAGCGCACATCACAACAGCTGGCGATCTCGACCCCTGCACCCATGCAATTGCCCTCGATCTGAGCGATGATGGGCACATCGCAGTCCAGCATGGCCTGCAGACCGCCCCAGACCTCTTCTTCATGGAACTGGCGCAGTTGCTCCGCATCGAAACGGAAGCCCGGGTATTCCGCAATGTCGCCGCCAGCGCAGAAATGCCCGGCCGAACCGCTGACCAGCACACAGCGCAGCTCAGGCTGCACGTGCAGGCCTTCAAACGCAGCACGCAAGTCCCGCCACATGCTGCGCGACATGGCGTTGAACTTGCCCGGATGGTCAATGATGACCTGGGCCCAAGGGCCATGCTGCTGCACACGAATATCACCGCTCATGCCGCCACGCCCTTCTCGGATATCTTGAAACCCCATCAACCGCTATATTTTCCATAGCTACCATAGCAATAGATATGCGGGGCAAAGCCCCAAACAGCTAGTATTTTGGGCGACTCGAAGCCCACCACCACAAGGCGGCTCCACCCACGATCATGGGCACGCACAACCACTGCCCCATGCTCATGCCCAAGGCCAGCAAGCCCAGGTGGGCGTCGGGCTCACGGAAGAATTCGGCAATGAAACGAAACACCCCATAGCCAAACACAAACGCCGCAGCTACCTGCCCGGTCTTGCGCGGTTGGCGGGCATAGAGCCACAGCAACACAAAGAGCAACAGCCCTTCCATCAGAAATTGGTACACCTGCGAAGGGTGGCGTGGCAGATCACCCGCACCGCGAAACACCATGCCCCAAGGCAGCGAAGGGTCGGCCAAACGGCCCCACAATTCGCCGTTGATGAAATTGCCCACGCGCCCGCTGGCCAGCCCCGTGGGCACACAGGGCGCCACAAAGTCGGCCACCTCTAGAAAGCCTCGCCCTCGGCTATGGGCAAACCAGACCATGGCAGCAATCACCCCCAGCATTCCGCCATGAAAGCTCATGCCACCTTGCCAGACCGCAAAGACCTCCAGCGGATGGGCCATGTAATAGGTCGGCTTGTAGAACAGGCAGTAGCCGATGCGCCCGCCTAACACCACCCCGACCACCCCGAGAAACAAGATGTCTTCCACATCGCGATATACCCATGGCTTGGCCACAGGGGCCGCAAAACCGGGGTGCTGCAGGCGCAAACGCCCCAGCACCATGAACAAGGCAAACGCCACCAGATAGGTCAGTCCGTACCAATGCACGGCCACAGGGCCCAATTGCAGTGCAATCGGGTCGATTTGCGGATGAATCAGCATGAAAAGTGTTTTTTTAGCGGCGTGTCTTGCTGCGCGAGGTGCCCATGGCATCCTTGTTTTTGTTGATGCGTTGCTGACGCTTGGCATCTTCACGCTCCATCGCCTTCTTTTTGGTATAGCCGGTCGAATCGGCCCAAGCCCACCAGGCCGACGCCAAGCCGTAGGGCAGCAACACCACCCACCAGTCCCAAGTAGCAACCGGACCAATTTCCAGGTACTTCATCAGAGTCAGCACCACGCCCAAAATCAACAAATACATAAGACACTCCAAAAAACCGGTACGAGAGTAAGAGCGAAGTCAACCGCCATGACTACAATCGCGTTCGCTTACTGTAACCCAACCCTGAAAGGCAATTTATGAAGAAGATCGTCTTGACCGCCGCCCTCGGCGCCCTCGCAGTTCTGGCCAGCACCTCGGCCATGGCCAATGAAGATCTGGCCAAGAAAAAGAACTGCCTGGCCTGCCACTCGGTGGACAAAAAGGTCGTCGGCCCGTCGTACAAGGAAGTGGCTGCCAAGTACAAGGGCGATGCCTCTGCCGTTGCCAAGTTGACCACCAAGGTCATCAAGGGTGGCTCCGGCTCCTTCGGCCCCGCCCCCATGCCGGCCAACCCCCAAGTCACCGAAGCAGAAGCCAAGACCCTGGTCACCTGGATTCTGGGCCTGAAGTAATCTTCACGCTTCCTGCCTGCAGTGCAAAAAACCCTGCAGGCATAAAAAAAGCCGCTGTTTTTCACAGCGGCTTTTTTGTGGGCGCCTAGCGCCCAATGCCTCAATAAGTCTGGCCCAACTGATCCAGGATGGCAGGGTTTTCCAGGGTCGAAGTGTCCTGGGTGATGGACTCGCCTTTGGCCAGTGAGCGCAGCAGGCGGCGCATGATCTTGCCGGAACGGGTCTTGGGCAGGTTCTCACCAAAACGGATGTCCTTGGGCTTGGCGATGGGGCCGATTTCCTTGGCCACCCAGTCACGCAGCTCCTTGGCAATCGCCTTGCCTTCGTCGGTGCTGGGCAAGGGGCGCTTGAGCACCACGAAGGCGCAGATGGCTTCGCCGGTCAGGTCATCGGGACGGCCCACCACGGCGGCTTCGGCCACGAGGTCGGTCTTGGCTACCAATGCCGATTCGATTTCCATCGTGCCCATGCGGTGGCCCGACACGTTCAGTACGTCGTCGATGCGGCCTGTAATACGGAAGTAGCCACGGTCGGCGCTGCGCACGGCACCGTCGCCGGCCAGGTAGTAGCCCTTGAGCTCCTCAGGGAAGTAGCTCTTCTTGAAACGTTCGGGGTCGTTCCAGATGGTGCGGATCATGGACGGCCAGGGGCGTTTGACCACCAGGATACCGCCTGCGCCATTGGGCATTTCATTGCCGGCTTCGTCCACGATGGCGGAGAAGATGCCGGGCAGCGGCAAGGTGCAGCTTCCGGGAACCAGCGGTGTAGCGCCTGGCAGCGGGGTCATCATGTGACCGCCGGTCTCGGTCTGCCAGAAGGTGTCAACGATGGGGCAACGCTCGCCGCCCACGTGCTTGTAGTACCACATCCAGGCTTCGGGGTTGATGGGTTCGCCCACCGAGCCGAGCACACGCAGCGAGTTAAGGTTCCAGTTCTTGGGGTGCACTTTCTCATCAGTTTCCGCAGCCTTGATGAGCGAGCGGATGGCGGTGGGTGCGGTATAGAACAGCGACACGCTGTGGCGCTCGATCATCTGCCAGAAACGACCGGCATTCGGGTAAGTGGGCACACCCTCGAAAATGACCTGGGTGGCACCCGCGGCCAGCGGGCCATAGGCCACGTAGCTGTGGCCGGTGATCCAGCCGATGTCGGCCGTGCACCAGAACACATCGGAGGGCTTGAGGTCAAAAGTCCAGTCCATGGTCAGCTTGGCCCACAGCAGGTAGCCGCCAGTGGAGTGCTGCACGCCTTTGGGCTTGCCGGTGGAGCCAGATGTGTAGAGGATGAACAGCGGGTGTTCTGCACCCACGGCCACGGGGGCACATTCGGTGCTTTGGCCTTCGAGTGCTTCGCCAAAGGTGAGGTCACGGCCAGCTACCATCTTGCAGGCGGTCTGGGTACGCTCGAACACGAACACGGTCTTGATGGCTTCGCATCCGCCCATGTCGATGGCTTCGTCCACGATGGACTTCAAGGGCAATTCCTTGCCGCCACGCATCTGGTAGTTGCTGGTGATGACGGCCACGGCGCCGCCGTCGATGATGCGTTCCTGCACCGCCTTGGCAGAGAAGCCACCGAACACCACGCTGTGGATGGCACCAATGCGGGCGCAAGCCTGCATGGCGATCACGCCTTCGAGCGTCATGGGCATGTACACGAGCACGCGGTCACCCTTCTGGATGCCACGGGCCTTGAGCGCGTTGGCGAACTGGCTCACGCGCGCAAGCAGCTCCTTGTAGGTGGTCTTGGTGACGGTACCGTCGTCGGCTTCGAAAATGACCGCCACCTTGTTTTCGGTGGGTGTTCCCATATGCTTGTCCAGGCAGTTGGCCGAGGCATTCAGCTCGCCGTCGTCGAACCATTTGTAGAACGGAGCGTTGGATTCATCGAGCACCTTGGTGAAGGGCTTGTTCCACACCACATTGGTCTGGGCCAAACGCGACCAGAAACCGTCGAAATCCTGCTCGGCTTCACGGCACAGGGCGTTGTAGCCGTCCATGCCAGAAATGCGGGCTGCCTTGACAAAGGCGTCGCTGGGATGGAACACCCGGTTTTCAACCAGTACGGACTCGATGGCAGCGCTTTGTTCACTCATGGACAGGTCTCCTCAGGTATGTAAGAACTGGCGTGAATGTCGGCGCATCCACTTACATGCCACTGACTGAAAACCTGCTTTGCGGCCGTTACCTCCCGACCCGCCCTCTACAATTGGATGGTCTTCGTTTTTGCTCCTGCCATGTCCAAAACTCCTGCAAACAAGCCCTCCGTCAGAATGCGTCCACTGCCCAGCATCATTTTTGCAAGCCGCTGGCTCCAGTTGCCGCTCTACCTGGGGTTGATTGCCGCGCAAGCGGTTTACGTCTTTCACTTCTGGGTGGAGTTGGTGCATCTGCTGGAGGCTGCCTTCGGCAACCAGGATGCCTTGCAGGCATTGGTCACCAGCATCGGCTACAAGTCCGATACGACGATCTCTCACCTCAACGAAACCATCATCATGCTGGTGGTGCTGGCCCTGATCGATGTGGTGATGATCTCCAACCTGCTCATCATGGTCATTGTGGGCGGCTATGAAACCTTCGTCAGCCGGATGGATCTGGATGGGCACCCCGACCAGCCGGAATGGCTGAGCCATGTGAACGCCTCGGTACTGAAAGTCAAGTTGGCCATGTCCATCATCGGCATCAGCTCCATCCACCTGCTCAAGACCTTCATCAACGCCCCCAACTACACCGAGAAAGTGCTGATGTGGCAAACCATCATCCACATTACCTTCCTGTTCTCGGCCATGGCCATTGCCTACACTGACAAGCTGATGTCAGCTTCGGCAAGTACAAAACACTGAATATTTTCCGGAGCTATTCCATGACCACCATCCGCCAAGAAGACCTGATCGAATCCGTTGCCGCTGCCCTGCAGTACATCAGCTACTACCACCCGGCCGACTACATCGAACACCTGGCCCGGGCTTACGCCCAGGAACAAAGCCCGGCGGCCAAGGACGCCATGGCACAGATCCTGACCAACAGCAAGATGAGCGCCATCGGCCACCGCCCCATCTGCCAGGACACAGGCATCGTCAACGTGTTCCTGAAAGTGGGCATGAATGTGCGCTGGGAAGGCTTTACCGGAAGCCTCGAAGACGCGGTGAATGAAGGTGTACGCCGCGGCTACAACTATGCCGACAACATGCTGCGCGCCAGCGTGGTCGACGACCCGCAGTTCGCCCGCAAGAACACCAAGGACAACACCCCCGCCGTCATCTTCACGGAAATCGTGGCCGGTGACAAAGTGGACGTGACCGTGGCCGCCAAGGGCGGTGGTTCCGAGAACAAGAGCAAGATGATCATGATGAACCCCAGCGACAACCTGGTCGACTGGGTACTCAAGACGGTGCCCACCATGGGCGCTGGCTGGTGCCCACCGGGCATGCTGGGCATCGGCATCGGCGGGACCATGGAGAAGGCTGCACTGCTGGCCAAGGAAAGCCTGATGGACGAGCTCAACATGTACGAGCTGCAAGCCAAGGCCGCCAAGGGCGAGAAGCTGACCCAAGTGGAAGAGCTGCGCCTGGAGCTGTACGAGAAGGTCAACGCTCTCGGTATCGGCGCCCAGGGCCTGGGTGGTCTAACCACCGTGCTGGACGTCAAGATCAAGATGTACCCCACCCACGCCGCCTCCAAGCCCGTGGCGATGATCCCCAACTGTGCCGCCACGCGCCACGCCCACTTCGTCATGGACGGCTCCGGCCCGGTGTACCTGGAAGCGCCCAGCCTGGACCTGTGGCCCAAGGTGGACTGGACGCCCAACACCGAGACCAGCAAGCGTGTCGACCTGAACACCCTGACCAAGGAAGAAGTCGCCAGTTGGAAGCCGGGGCAAACCCTGCTTCTCAACGGCAAGATGCTCACCGGCCGTGACGCTGCGCACAAGCGCATCCAGGACATGCTGGCCAAGGGCGAGAAGCTGCCCGTGGACTTCACCAACCGCGTGATCTACTACGTGGGCCCCGTGGACCCGGTGCGTGACGAAGTGGTTGGCCCGGCAGGCCCCACCACCGCCACCCGCATGGACAAGTTCACCGACATGATGCTGGCCCAAACCGGGTTGATTGCCATGGTGGGCAAGGCCGAACGCGGGCCAGTGGCCATCGAAGCCATCAAGAACCACAAGTCGGCCTACCTCATGGCCGTGGGTGGAGCGGCGTACCTGGTGTCCAAGGCCATCAAGGGCGCCAAGGTGGTGGGCTTTGCCGACCTGGGGATGGAAGCCATCTACGAGTTCGACGTGGTTGACATGCCCGTGACCGTGGCGGTGGACGCCGGCGGCACGAGCGCCCACATCACCGGCCCGGCCGAATGGCAAAAGCGTATCGCCACCGGTGAGTTCAAAGGTATCACGGTTCAGAGTGCCTGAACCCCAAACCCTAGCCCCCCACGGTACCGCTGCAGAATCAGCCATTGGGGTTTTTGACAGCGGTGTCGGGGGCCTGAGCGTGCTGCAGGAGTTGCAGCGCGAACTCCCGCACGAACGCTTTGTGTACGTGTCGGATGCCGGGCATGCGCCCTACGGCGAAAAGGACGACGCGGCAGTGCTGGAACGCTCGCGCCACATCACCCAGTACCTGCGTGTACACCATCGCATCAAAGCCCTGGTGGTCGCCTGCAACACGGCCACAGCGGCCGCCATTGGCACCTTGCGTTCTTGCTACCCGGAATTGCCCATTGTCGGCATTGAACCGGCCATCAAACCGGCCTTGGCCAGCAGCCAGACCGGCCATGTGGGCGTCATGGCGACCCGCGGCACGCTGGCGAGCCAGAAGTTTAAGGCCCTGGTGACAAGTCTGCCCCCAAACGGCCACCTGGCGTTGCAGGCCTGCGATGGCCTGGCCAATGCCATCGAACGCAACGACACTATCAAAACAGAAGCGCTCTGCGCACAGTACATGCGGGCCATGGGCACTTTTGGCTTAAATAATGGGGATATTGACACGCTCGTACTGGGCTGCACCCATTACCCCTTTGCCCAGCACATCCTGCGCAGGTTCACCGGCCCGGAAGTGCGTTTTTTGGAAGGCGGTGCCCCGGTGGCACGCCAAACCCGCCGACTTTTGGAAACCGCAGGGCTTCTGTCCTACCAAACCATGGCTGGCAGCACTCAATTCCTGACCAGTGGCGAGACGGCCCCCCTCGCCGAGGCGATTGAGCGCTGGCTCCATCTGACAGCCACCGTAGGCAGTCTACCTGCCGAACAGGCTGTTTGAACGGCGGGGCGCATTGGCTGCAAGCTGTGCCCCAAAATGTTCGGCCAATTGGTTGACCCTTTCACGTGCAGTGCGCTCACCATGCTGTGCCGCCAAGGCACGGACCAGCTCGGGACGCAGGTACCACAGGGCTTCCAAGTCACGTGCATAGCGTATGCGTCGAAGCAACAACAGGTGTGCAGCTTCGTCCATACCCATGCCTTCGAAAAGCAACAGTTCCAGCATGGCATTGCGGGCTGCATCAATCGATGGCGCATGCCCTGTGCTGCTGCCGCCCAACCATCCCAGCAAGCTGTCACGGATCGAAGAAACCGCCCAAGCCACGCGCATCGCCTTTCATCCACGGCAAGGTGCACCATGCCCCTGTACCAACAGTCCGCATTGAATACCGCTTGGACAAATGAAAAGCCTAAAAATGCAGGCGCTTTGACCGCCAAATGACGCGTTGGGCCAGTTGGCGTGCCCGGAGGGGATCGAACCCCCGACCCACAGCTTAGAAGGCTGTTGCTCTATCCAACTGAGCTACGGGCACAAAGAACAAAGGCCCGAAACGGGCCTTTGTTTATATGATGGTCGGGGCGAAAGGATTCGAACCTTCGACCCTCTGCTCCCAAAGCAGATGCGCTACCAGGCTGCGCTACACCCCGACAATCCGCTATTCTACCTTGAAGCCACCCCACGCCCGACCACATTTGAGTCTGTTTCACTCACTATTTGCCCATGACACTGCCTTGGCTTGAACGGGACACACCATTTCCGCCCATTGAGAGCGCCTGGGGGCCGGGCTCCGAAGCCCCTGGATTACTGGCCGCCGGGGCTGACTTGAGTACCAGCCGACTACTAGACGCCTACAAGCATGGCATTTTTCCCTGGTTCTCACACGGACAACCGATCTTGTGGTGGAGTACTGATCCGCGCATGGTGTTGAAGGTCAATGAATTTCATCTGCGACATTCATTCGTCAGAGTCCTCAGAAAATTCGATGCGGCTGCGGACTGTGAAGTTCGGATAGACAGCGCATTTGCGAACGTCATTCAACATTGCGCCAACACGCCCCGGGCAGGACAGGCGGGCACCTGGATCATTGAGGATATGCAGCACGCCTATTTGGCATTGCATACCGCTGGCCATGCACACAGTGTGGAAACCTGGATGAATGGGCGACTGGTGGGTGGCCTGTACTGCGTGGCAATTGGGCGAGCCGTGTTTGGCGAGTCGATGTTCACGCTGGCTTCTGACGCCTCCAAAATTGCGTTGGCCGCGCTGGTAGCACTCTGTCGCCACCACAATGTTCACTGGATTGATTGCCAACAAAATACCAGGCATCTTGCCTCTCTGGGGGCACAGGAGATTCCTCGGAAAGCGTTCGCCACAGGACTGCTGGAAAGTACTGCTGCACCATCAATGGATTGGCGTTGGAACCCCCTATACTGGAACGCACTGGGGTTCCGTCAAGCGAGACCAACGTGACCGATTTGAACGACTTTTCACTCAAGACCGTGCAGTTCTATGCGACTGCACCCTATGAGTGCAGTTATCTTCCCTCGCGCTTGGCACGCTCCCAGGTAGCAAGCCCAAGCCATGGGGTCACGGAGGCAGGATACTCGCAGTTGATTGAGCAAGGGTTTAGACGCAGCGGGGTTTTCACCTACCGCCCTTATTGCGACAACTGCCATGCCTGTGTTCCGTTGCGCATAGATGTCAACACATTTCAGCCCAGCCGATCCCAGCGCCGTGCTTGGGCTGCGCACCATGAACTTCAGACTACCGTGCGTGAATTGGTATTCGACCCGGCACACTATGCGCTTTACCAGCGTTACCAGTCCCGCCGTCATGTCGATGGCGGCATGGACAAAGACGGGGTGGAGCAGTACCACCAATTCCTTCTTCAGAGCCATGTGGATACGAGGCTCGTCGAATTTCACATTGTGGATAGAATCAATGCAGCTCGCACGCTAAAAATGGTTTCAATCATTGATGTCTTGCAAGATGGACTCTCCGCCGTCTATACCTTTTTCGACCCCAATGACCATGCCAGCTACGGCACGTACAACGTTCTATGGCAAGTGGATTGCGCCCGCCAAATGGGCTTAAAGCATGTGTATTTGGGTTATTGGATAGGGGCAAGCCAGAAAATGAACTACAAGTCGAAATTCCGCCCCTTTCAGATATACCAGAATGGAATTTGGACAGACGGTGTGCGACTAGACCGCCAACCATAGTTATTGAACCCTGAAAACGCGCATGCGCCACAAAGACGACACATCTCCCGCCACCCCCTCAGTCCAAGTGATGGAGCGGATGTTTCTGCTCATCGACATTCTTGCGGCAAAAGAGGATGCACTGACTCTTAAAGAAATCAGTGACAAGGCAGGCCTGCATCCATCGACCGCCCACCGCATACTGAATGATTTGGTCATTGGGCGCTTCGTAGATCGCCCCCAGTCAGGTACCTATCGGCTGGGTATGCGCCTCTTGGAGCTAGGCAACTTGGTGAAAGGTCGCCTCAATATCCGTGATGCCGCCCTTACGCCCATGCGTGAGTTGCACAAATTGATACAGCAACCCGTCAACCTCAGCGTGCGCCAAGGCGATGAAATTGTGTACATCGAACGCGCATTCAGTGAACGCTCCGGCATGCAGGTCGTGCGGGCCATCGGTGGCCGTGCCCCGCTGCACCTTACCTCGGTCGGCAAGCTCTTTCTGTCCGTGGACGAACCCCAGCGCATACGCGCTTACGCAGCCCGGACAGGCCTCCACGGCCACACCAAAAACAGCATCACTCGTGTCGAAGAATTGGAGCGGGAATTGTCAAAGGTACGCCAGTACGGCTATGCCAACGACAACGAAGAGTTGGAGCTGGGCGTACGTTGCATGGCGGCTGGCATTTACGATGACCAAAACAAACTGGTGGGCGGCTTGTCCATATCGGCGCCAAGCGGAAGAATGGATGAAAACTGGCTGCCCAAATTGCGGGACGCGGCACAGACCATCTCTGAAACTCTGGGGCATCAACCGCATTTACGCAATGGACAGCACTGAATGTGTGAACTCCAGTTGCCTGGCCGAACCACACCATGCGGGAATTAAAAAGGCGCCTGTGGCGCCTTTTTAATTGGATAAGGAGGATTGGAACCGTAGCTCCGGCCGATCCAGTGCAGAGAATTTCACACCGGTACCTGCCGAGCCAGCCTCTACCCAGCGACGTACACGCTGCGCATCCGCGATGCGACTGAGTTTTCCAGCAGAGTCCAAAAACACCATGATCAACTTGCGACCGGCTACTTTAGCCTGCATCACCAGACATTGGCCTGCTTCGGAGATGTAGCCTGTCTTCTGCAACCCAATGTCCCACTCCGGGTTTTTCACCAAGCGATTGGTCGTGGTGTATTGCAGAGTCCTGCGACCGACTTCCACTTGGTGCTCGGGAGATGTGGAGAGTTCCCGCAGCAGCGGATCTCCATAAGCGAAATTAACCAAAACAGCCAAATCGCGGGCGCTGGATTGATTCTGACTGGAAAGACCGGTGGGCTCTACATAGCGTGTATCACCCATGCCCAAGGCACGGGCCTTGGCATTCATCAGCGCCACGAAGGCCTGCAAACCGCCGGGATAAGTCCGTCCCAGAGCATGGGCAGCACGGTTCTCACTGGACATCAAAGCCAAATGGAGCAGCTCTCCCCGCGTTAGCTGCGAACCGACCATCAACCGGGAGGAGCTGCCCTTTTCCGTGTCGACATCGGCCTGGGAAATGGTAATTGGCTCATCCATGGGTAACTTCGCCTCACTGATGACTACGCCGGTCATCAATTTGGTAATCGAAGCAATGGGCAAGACTGCCTGGTCGTTTTTCCGGTACAGGACTTCGTTGGTGTCCTGGTCAATCACCAGGGCCACGCTCGACTTCAGAGCCAATGCATCAGCGCCGGAATGGAGACCCGCAATTTTTCCAAACGATGGCTTATATGCTACTTGTCGAGTCAGACGGGGCTTTTTGGCTGACTGCTTGGACTTGACTGTGGCGACTTTGACCTGCTTTTTTGTCGCATGGTTTTTGGAAACAGGTTTTGCCGCGTGCACCACCGAAACCAACATCAGCATGCAAAATGCTGCAATCAAGCGCATGAACAATGTTTTCAAAATTATTCCCTGCTATTTGGTGACGCACTCAACCCGCGCCAACTGTGAAGATGGCTGTAGTTTACGCAAAAATTTGCTTATTGATCAAGTACTTGCAGCCGCAACTTCATCAATTTTGTAAAAACTGGTCTATCAACCCTGCGCAGCAACCCTCTCAGCCTTGGAGTGCAGCTTGTTCAAAGCCGATAAATAGGCCTTGGCCGATGCCACCACAATGTCGGGATCAGCCCCCACACCATTGACAATACGTCCACTGCTTTGCAATCGCACAGTGACCTCACCCTGACTCTCTGTGGAGCCGCTGATGGCATTTACGGAATACAGCACCATTTCCGCGCCACTGTGCACATGGGACTCAATGGCCTTAAGGGAAGCATCGACGGGGCCATTGCCATCTGAAGCGCCATGCACTTCCTTTCCATCGACTGTGAATACCACCGATGCGTGGGGGCGCTCACCGGTCTCACTGTGCTGGGACAGGGAGACAAACCCATATTGGTCCTGCTGGTGCTCTGTGCTTTCTTCGCTCACCAATGCAAGAATGTCTTCGTCAAAAATCTCGCTCTTCAGATCGGCAAGCTCTTTGAAGCGTGCAAAAGCCGCGTTAACGTCGGTTTCACTCTCCATCTGTACACCCAGCTCCTGCAAGCGTTGTTTGAATGCATTGCGACCACTGAGTTTGCCCAGAACAATCTTATTGGCAGTCCAGCCCACGTCTTCGGCGCGCATGATTTCATAGGTATCACGTGCCTTCAAAATGCCATCCTGGTGAATACCGGAAGCATGGGCAAAGGCATTGGCCCCCACCACGGCCTTGTTCGGCTGGACAACAAACCCGGTGGTTTGGCTCACCATGCGGCTTGCGGCAAGTATGTGCTGCGTATCGATGCCAACATCCAGCTGGAAGTAGTCCTTGCGTGTTTTCACCGCCATGACCACTTCTTCGAGGCTGCAGTTTCCGGCACGTTCGCCAAGGCCATTGATGGTGCACTCGACCTGGCGCGCACCGCCAATCTTCACCCCCGCCAGCGAGTTGGCAACCGCCATGCCGAGGTCATTGTGGCAATGCACGGACCAGATGGCTTTGTCTGAATTCGGAATGCGCTCCCGCAGTGTCTTGATGAAGTTGCCATAGAGTTCCGGAATGGCATACCCCACCGTATCCGGAACATTAATGGTTGTTGCCCCCTCCTGAATGACGGCCTCCAACACCCGGCACAAAAAGTCCGGATCACTGCGGTAGCCATCCTCGGGGCTGAACTCGATGTCCGCCACCAGATTGCGTGCGAACCGGACCGATTGCTTGGCCTGCTCCAGAACCTGCTCCGGGGTCATGCGCAGTTTCTTCTCCATGTGCAAGGCCGAAGTGGCAATGAAGGTATGGATGCGGGCCCTGGGTGCATTGCGCAGCGCTTCGGCAGCGCGGGCAATGTCGCGGTCATTGGCGCGCGAAAGCGAACACACCGTGGAGTCCTTGATGTGGTTCGCAATGAGTTGTACTGCCTCAAAGTCACCATTGGAACTGGCAGCAAAACCGGCCTCGATCACATCGACGCGCAACCGCTCCAACTGGCGGGCAATACGCAGCTTTTCATCGCGCGTCATCGATGCACCGGGTGACTGCTCTCCATCACGCAAGGTGGTGTCAAAAATAATCAATTTGTCAGTCATCGAAAGCTCCTTGTGCCCGCTCAGTGCTTACTTGTGCAACCCGCGCTCATCGGGTTCATCGGTCGAGGTGGATATCACACTGGTCTGAATACCTCTTGCCTTGCGCACCCCATAAACCACATACCCACTGACGCCGTACATGACAAAAATACCGAACATCACGGTCGGCGGGTCAATGTTGATCAGCGCAATGACTAAGGCAATCAGCACGATGACGGCAAAGGGGACGCTCTTTTTGGCCCCCACGTCCTTGAAACTGAAGAATGGCACATTGGTCACCATGGTCAACCCGGCATACAAGGCCACGCAAAACATGGGCCATGCCAGCGTGGAACCTGCCCGCCCGAGGTCGGTGGAGAGCCAAATAAATCCAGCAACCAAGGCCGCCGCCGCAGGGGATGGCAGCCCCTGGAAGTAACGTTTATCCACCACAGCCGTATTGACGTTGAAGCGTGCCAAGCGCAGCGCGGCGCATGCACAGTAAACAAAGGCGGCAAACCACCCCCATTTACCCAGATCACGCAGGGCCCATATGTAAGAAATCAGTGCAGGAGCTGCACCAAACGAAACCATATCGGCCAGCGAGTCCATTTGTTCGCCAAAAGCACTTTGTGTATTCGTCATTCGGGCTACCCGGCCATCGAGACTGTCTAGCACCATGGCACAAAAGACGCCCACAGCCGCCAGGTCAAAACGCCCATTGACCGCCATGACTATGGAGTAAAACCCGCAAAACAACGCTGCCAGCGTGAACAAATTCGGCAAAATGTAGATGCCTTTGCGTCGCTTGCGCACGACCAGCCCCTCGGCCTCGTTGAAATTTGCATCGTCATTGGATTGCATTGTTTTTCCTAATCTGTGCGGCAACCACGGTTACCTGAAAGCATTCGCGCCAAGTGTACGGCACCTACACCACCGAAGGCATGGGCACCCCGATTTGCTGCACGCGGGATAAAAAAAGGCCACATACGTGGCCTTTTTTTGTAGGGTGCCAAAACTGGTTCAGTTGCGGGACTGATCGACCAGCTTGTTCTTGGCAATCCAAGGCATCATGGCGCGCAGTTGCGCACCGACCTGCTCGATCGAGTGCTCGGCGTTCAAACGACGGCGTGCAGTCATGCTCGGGTAGTTGGTGCGGCCTTCCAGGATGAACATCTTGGCGTATTCACCGGTCTGGATGCGCTTCAAAGCATTGCGCATGGCTTCGCGCGACTTGTCGTTGATGACTTCGGTACCGGTCACGTACTCACCATATTCCGCGTTGTTGGAAATGGAGTAGTTCATGTTGGCAATACCGCCTTCGTACATCAGGTCGACGATCAGCTTGAGCTCGTGCAGGCACTCAAAGTACGCCATTTCAGGAGCGTAGCCAGCTTCTGTCAGGGTTTCGAAGCCCATCTTCACCAGTTCAACCGCGCCACCGCACAGAACGGCTTGCTCACCGAACAGGTCGGTCTCGGTTTCTTCCTTGAAGTTGGTCTCGATAATGCCGCCTTTGCCACCGCCATTGGCCATGGCATAGGACAGAGCCAAGTCACGGGCCTTGCCGGTCTTGTCCTGGTACACGGCGATCAGCGACGGCACACCGCCGCCCTTGAGGTATTCGGAGCGCACGGTGTGGCCAGGACCTTTGGGGGCCACCATGATCACGTCCAGGTCGGCACGGGGCACAACTTGGTTGTAATGCACGTTGAAACCATGGGCGAAAGCCAGGGTAGCACCTTGCTTCATGTTGGGAGCGACGTTGTTGGTGTACACCTCGGGGATGTTTTCGTCGGGCAACAAGATCATGACCAAATCAGCGGCCTTCACGGCTTCATTGACTTCCATGACCGTCAGGCCAGCCTTGGCGACCTTGTCCCAAGAGGCTCCGCCCTTGCGCAGACCGACCACGACCTTCACGCCGCTGTCGTTCAGGTTCTGGGCATGGGCATGGCCTTGCGAGCCGTAGCCGATGATCGCAACAGTTTTGCCCTTGATGAGGCTCAGATCACAATCCTTGTCGTAAAAAACTTTCATTACTTTCTCCGTTTAAATGCTGGCGATGGCGCCCGGTTTCTTGCTGGACCTTGGCTCAGGACGACCGGTTTAACTTGTCGCCACAACTTCACACACGCCGAGCCAGAAAAGTGCGTGTGCAAATGAAACTATCTATCAAATACGAAGCACACGCTCTCCACGGCCAATGCCGCTGGAGCCCGTACGCACAGTTTCCAGAATGGAGGTGCGTTCGATCGCCTCCAGGAAGGCGTCGTTCTTGGAGCGGTCTCCGGTGAGTTCGATGGTGTAGCTCTTCTCGGTCACATCAATGATGCGGCCGCGAAAAATATCGGCCATGCGCTTCATTTCCTCGCGCTCTTTACCCACCGCACGGACTTTGACCATCATGAGCTCACGCTCGATGTAAGCCCCTTCGGTCAAATCTACCACCTTGACTACCTCAATCAGACGATTGAGATGCTTAGTGATTTGTTCGATCACGTCATCCGACCCGGTGGTCTGGATGGTCATGCGGGACAGGCTCGGGTCTTCCGTCGGTGCCACGGTCAGCGACTCGATGTTGTATCCACGGGCGGAAAACAAGGCAACCACACGCGACAGGGCGCCTGGTTCGTTTTCAATCAATACGGCAATGATATGTTTCATGGTGTGTGATTCCTCTTTTCGCCGCCCTCCCCCAACATCGGTAAACGCTGGGCTTGGCGGGCAATAGATTCTTCAAAAATGATAGCTGCTTGTGCAGCATCCACGCGGGGAAACCGCGATTTTTCTTGCAAACGGGTTACAAATCCTCCGAGCCCAACAGCATTTCCGTGATGCCCTTGCCGGCCTGCACCATAGGGAATACGTTCTCCGTGGGATCGGTTCGGAAGTCCATGAACACCGTTCGGTCTTTCAGCTTGCGTGCTTCACGCAAGGCCGGCTCAACGTCCTGGGGGCGCTCAATCAGCATACCAACATGGCCATAGGCCTCGGCCAGTTTCACGAAATTGGGCAGCGCATCCATGTAGCTGTGGCTATAACGGCCCGAATACTCGATTTCCTGCCACTGGCGAACCATGCCCAGGTAGCGGTTGTTGAGCGCCATGATCTTGATGGGCGTGTTGTACTGCAAGCAGGTGGACAGCTCCTGTATGCACATCTGCACCGAGCCCTCGCCGGTTACGCAGAAAACTTCACTCTCAGGCTTGGCCAGTTTGATGCCCATGGCGTAGGGAATGCCCACGCCCATAGTGCCCAAACCACCGGAGTTGATCCAACGCCGCGGTTCGTCAAAGCGGTAATACTGGGCCGCCCACATCTGGTGCTGACCGACATCGGATGTGACATACGTATCCGTCCCCTTGGTCATGTTCCACAAGGTTTCAATGACGTACTGGGGTTTTATGACATCGCCCTTGCCATGGTCGTATTTAAGGCACTGCTGCCCACGCCAGCCTTCGATCGTCTCCCACCACGATGCCAAGGCATTGGTGTCGGGCTTGAACGCACCTTCTTTGATCATGGCGATCATTTCGGTCAGGACGTCTTTCACATCCCCCACGATGGGGATATCAACCTTGACGCGCTTGGAAATGCTCGACGGGTCGATGTCAATGTGAATGATCTTGCGTTCGTTCTGGGCAAAGTGCTTGGGGTTGCCGATGACACGGTCATCGAAACGCGCCCCAACCGCCAGCAGCACATCGCAATTCTGCATGGTGTTGTTGGCTTCGACCGTACCATGCATCCCTAGCATTCCCAGGAATTTACGGTCACTGGCGGGATAGGCGCCCAAGCCCATCAGGGTGTTGGTGCACGGGTAACCCAGCATATCGACCAAGGTACGCAACTCGGCTGTCGCATTGCTCAGCAGCACACCACCGCCGGTATAGATGTAAGGCCGTTTGGCGCTGATCAGCAGCTGCAAGGCCTTGCGAATTTGCCCGCCATGGCCTTTGCGCACCGGGTTGTAGGAACGCATTTCCACTGTGGCCGGGTAACCTGCATAGGCGACCTTCTTGAACGAAACGTCCTTGGGAATGTCGACAACCACCGGCCCGGGACGGCCGCTGCGTGCAATGTGGAAGGCCTTCTTCATTGTCTCGGCCAAATCCCTGGCGTCCTTGACCAGGAAATTGTGCTTGACGATGGGGCGAGTGATGCCCACCGTATCGCACTCTTGGAAGGCATCCAAACCGATGGCATGGGTTGGCACCTGGCCAGTGATCACCACAAGAGGAATGCTGTCCATGTACGCAGTGGCAATACCGGTCACAGCATTGGTAACGCCAGGACCCGAGGTCACCAAGGCAACACCCACATCGCCAGTCGCGCGTGCGTAACCATCAGCTGCGTGCACTGCAGCTTGCTCATGCCGTACCAGCACATGCTGAATGGTGTCCTGCTTGTAGAACGCGTCATAAATGTGCAGCACTGAACCGCCGGGATAGCCCCAGACGTACTTTACATTTTCAGCCTGCAGAGCTTTGACAAGGATTTCTGCGCCACGAAGCTCCAAAGTGTCGGACGCAGATGAATTTTTAGATGCCCCGGGGGCAGATGTCATTTCCATGATGAACCTTTGTGAATTTCTCTAACGAAATACCTTGGGTGCCCCTTCGCAAACACTTGTGGCGTTGCGTCAGGACTTGAGGTCAAAGCCATAAGCGCATTGAATCCGCGCCGAGCAGTGACCCGTTTGCCTTTGATGTTGCAGCCCAAGATTATCACATCTCGGGACGCTCTTTTTGGCGAAAGCCTGACTTTAGTGGTGCGATAATTGATCCAAAGAGAGTCTTTCAAACGTTTGCATCCCATTTTTTGTGCCACATATCGACAAATTAAAATAAATTGGCCACAGAACGCGAACTCAATGAATTTCTGAAAAGCGTCGAGAAACGAGCCTTCAAACGGGCTCTGTATCACGTACGTGATGAAGAAGCTTCTCTCGACATCGTGCAAGACAGCATGATGAAGCTCTCAATCCATTACGGCGACCGTAGCGAGGCAGAACTTCAACCGCTTTTCCAGCGCATCCTGTCCAACACCATCATGGACTGGTTCCGGCGAAAAAAAACGCATTCGGCCTTGATCAGTAATTTCACGGACATGGAGGGAGACGCTGACGACGGCGGCGACTTTGACGTACTCGAAAGCCTGCTTGCGAGTGACCAAGTAACTGCGCAGCACAGTGCCGAGAGCCAGCTGGAACGCAGCCAAGTTCTGCTTGCTATCGAGAATGAGGTAAAAGAGCTTCCACAACGTCAACGTGAAGCCTTCCTATTGCGTTACTGGGAAGATCTGGATGTTGCCGAAACCGCAGAAGTGATGGGATGCACACAAGGTAGCGTAAAAACACACTGTTTTCGAGCCGTACAAGCGTTGGCCAAAGCACTTAGCACCAAAGGTATAAAAACATGAAACACAGGCCCACAATTGCAAGAGACATGGTGTCTGACCGCTTTGGACGCAGGATTGCGGCTCAACTCGATCAGAGTACAGAGGTTCACGCTGACATTGGAGAACGTCTTCGCATTGCACGTGAGCAAGCTATTTCACGCCGCCGAATCGTAGAACTCCAAACCCATGCAGCGCTTCATCACGTCTCTGCTTCTGGAGAAATATCTCTTGGCTGGGGTCGATGGACACGGCTTTCCTCGTTGTTGCCAGCAATTCTCCTGATGATCGGATTGGTAGCGATCTCTGCAATCGGGGATGAACAACGCGCCCATGAGTTGGCCGATGTTGATACTGAAATTTTGGCGGATGAATTGCCTCCTGACGCCTACTTGGACCCTGGATTTACCAAGTTCTTGCAACTCAAAGGCAGAGAATGACAAGTACTCTGGCATGGTAACAAGTACCGAATGAATCGCCTCAACTCTCCAAATCCATTCAAGCCACAAAGGCCGATCAAGTGGCTGGTCGCAGCGGTGCTCTGTCTCTCCTTGGTGCGTGCTTTCGCACAGTCTTCACCAGCACCAACCGCACCTGGCGCACCTGGCGCACCTGACAGCGTGACATTACCGACAATTACTGCATTGCAATGGAGCGAACTGGATCCGAGTCAACAGCGGGCCTTGCATCCCCTCCAAAATCACTGGGGTGAGTTAAGCGATGTTCAAAGACGCAAATGGGTGGCTATTGTCAAAAATTTTTCCAAACTCACATCCACCGACCAAGCAAAAATTCAAGAACGCATGGCTACCTGGGCATCGCTAAAACCGATAGAGCGTGAGCGTGCACGTGAAAATTTTGCGAACTCCAAGATTGCCGAACCAGCAACCAAAATGGGAAGCTGGGAAGAGTACCAGGCATTGCCACAAGAAGAGCGAGAGAAACTGGCATCTCTCGCATCCAAGAAGCGTCCCAGTGCAGCGAAAACCCCAAAACCAGTCGCAAAAACCCCCACTGCTCCCGTTCCGCCACCTCCACCACACCCATTTCCATCGACTGCAGAACGTGGAGAACTGCGCAACTTGATCACCCCCAATACCCTGTTGCCGATTGTGAGACAGTGACCGCACATGTCTACGGAGAATGCCCCCCTCGTCGACACGCCCAGCCTTAGTAGGCGTTTGGCTTGCATGCTTTATGAAGCATTGCTGCTCACTGGAGTAGTTTTTGCAACAGGCTTTCTGTTTGGAGTTTTGACCCAAACACGCAATGCGCTGGACAACAGACTTGGCCTGCAAGCTCTTTTATTCATTGTCTTGGGAGTCTATTTTGTTTGGTTCTGGTCCAAAGGAGGACAAACCTTGGCCATGAAGACATGGCATCTGTCGCTCAGAGACCAGAATGGCGCTTCGGTGTCCCAGGGACGTGCTTGCGTACGCTATCTTTTTGCTTGGGTATGGGTCATCCCCCCTGTTGTAGCCGCCAGTTCAATGAAGGCAGCACCTGCAGGCACAATCGCAATCGTCATTGTTTGGATTGGGATTTGGTCCATGCTTTCGTTCTTGCGCAAGGACCGCCAATTTCTGCATGATGCATGGGCCCATACGAAGCTGGTGTACACCAAACCAGTGCGGCCGCAAACTTGACTCGGTCAACTACAGACAACACCCGCCAGCCGTCAGGCATGTACTGACGTGCCCGTTCAGCATAATCATATGGAAGACTTGGGATTACACAAGACCAGAAAAGGCTTGGCTCGGATTTGGCATGCAACGCGTTACTCGGTTGATGGAATCAAATCTGGTTGGAATGAAACTGCATTTCGGCAAGAACTGATCTGCGCAGTGTTCTTGATCCCGTGTGCCCTCATTATTGGCAAAAGCTGGATTGAACAATCCTTGCTGATTGGAAGTGTCATTGCGGTCATGGTGGTTGAGCTCTTGAACACAGCCATTGAATCCACCATAGACCGAATTGGCCCCGAATGGCATACCTTGGCAAAAAGAGCCAAGGACATGGGTAGTGCAGCCGTTCTTCTCACACTGGTGTGGAGCATCGCCACCTGGTCCGGCGCACTGTATGCGTTCTTCTCGATGAACTAAATTGCAGATTCGTCTTGCTCACCTGTTCGAATTCGCACCACACGCTCGACGCTGGTCACAAAAATCTTTCCATCACCAATCTTCCCAGTGTGCGCCGCCTTGACGATGGCATCCACACAGCGCTCGACGTCGTCCGTCTTCACAACCACTTCGACTTTGACTTTGGGAAGAAAGTCCACCACGTACTCCGCACCACGGTAGAGTTCCGTGTGTCCTTTTTGACGGCCAAAGCCCTTGACTTCGGTGACCGTCAGTCCAGTCACGCCACACTCGGCCAGTGCCTCGCGGACTTCTTCAAGCTTGAATGGCTTCACGATGGCTGTAATTTGCTTCATACATAGTCCTCAAAAATAAACTGGGGCGCACACCGACTCCAACGTAGGTCAGAAGTCGACTCAGGCACGGAATCTGTTGGTAATAGGATAACGCCAATCCTTCCCAAAGCTTCGGTGCGTCACTCGAATACCCACGGGAGCCTGGCGGCGTTTGTACTCATTAACCCGGATAAGCCGCGTCACCTTCTCCACATCACTGGCAGGGAATCCTTCTTCAATGATGGATTCAATACTACGGTCCTGCTCCATGTAACGCTCCAGGATCGCATCCAACACCTCATAGGGCGGCAAGCTGTCCTGGTCCTTTTGATCGGGGCGCAACTCTGCACTGGGCGGCCTGTCGATAATTCGTACTGGAATCGGGGAGGCCCCGGTTCCATACGGGTCATTGGCATTGCGCCATCTCGCCAAACGAAATACGGTCGTTTTTGCCAGATCTTTAATGACCGCAAATCCCCCAGCCATATCCCCATACAAGGTGCAATACCCGGTGGCCATTTCCGATTTGTTGCCCGTGGTCAACACAATGGAGCCAAATTTATTGCTCAATGCCATCAACAAGGTGCCACGAATTCTGGCTTGCAAATTTTCTTCGGTCGTATCTTCTGGTCGGCCGGCAAAATCGGCCGCCAAAGACTGCTTGAAGGCCTCAAATTCCGGCAAGATCGAAATCTCTTCGTAGGGGACTTTCAATCTGGCCGCCATATCGCGCGCATCAATCCAGCTGATATCAGCCGTGTAGGGTGAAGGCATCATGACTGCACGAACTCGCTGCGGGCCAATGGCGTCTACGGCAATTGCGAGGACCAGCGCTGAATCGATACCGCCCGAAAGCCCCAGCAATGCGCCCGGGAACTGGTTTTTGCCGATGTAGTCCCGCACCCCCAACACCAGTGCATCCCACAAATCGGCTTCTGGACTTCGAACTGGGGCCAGCTGTCCGGTCAACTGTGGCGTGCCATCACTGTCCACCGCCACCCGAACGTCAAACATTTCCTCCTGGAAGCTGGCCGCTCGGGCCAGCACCTGCCCATCGCTGCCTACTGCAAAGGAATGCCCTTCGAATACGACCTCATCCTGCCCACCGACTAGATGGGCATACACCAGCGGTAGTTGCACAGACAACGCTCGCTTTTGCATTGCTATTTCACGCTCCTGGCCTTTTCCCACATGAAAAGGGGAAGCATTGATGACAGCAAGAATCTCGGCGCCTGCAACCTTGGTCTGCAGTGCCGGATAGTCATGCCACGCATCCTCGCAAATCAAAAGACCAATTTTTTTGGGGTTCGCAGGATCGCCTGCCTCAAAAACACAGGTTTCTCCCCCTCCCACGAAATACCGGTGCTCATCAAAAACCTGGTAATTCGGGAGTTCCCGCTTGGCATAGCTGCAGACAATCCGGCCCTCCCGAATAACGCTCGCGGCATTGAACCTCTGGGTCACTGTCACTGAGCGCGAACGCGTATCCCCGCCCATGGGATGCCCGACAACCACCGACAAACCATTCAGATCGGCCAACTCCAGCGCCAACTGCTTCACTGCGTCGACACACGCCTGAACAAACGCTGGCCGCAGGAATAAATCCTCCGCTGCATAGCCGCATATAGATAGCTCAGGAGTAAGCAAAAGATGAATGCCATCGGCATGCGCCTGTCGCGCAGCGGTTGCGATTTTTTCTGCGTTCCCGGCAATGTCACCAACACAAAAATTCAACTGGGCAACACGAATTTGAAAAGTCATTGCAAAAAATCCTGAGCGGCCCCTAGTTCTGAAAACCTAATAAAACTGCAATAGCCACAGCAACCACAACATTGAGACCGCACCTACAGCCACTTGAGACTGTGGCAGAACAATCGTGGTTGAAAACGGGGGTGTAGTCTACTGGCTGCTATCGATCAACGGCGAATGCCCGCTCTAACCTGACCCGGAACAGGCAAAAAAAACGCTGGCGGCCAAATGGCCTCACCAGCGTCGCTCAGTTTTTGGCCACCGAGACAAGGCAGCCACAACAGAAGTGCGGACTATTTAGCTGCCAAGGAAGCTTCGTATGCAGCGATTCCGTCCAGAATTTCTTTGTGGGCGGACTCAGGTCCTTCCCAACCCAACACTTTGACCCATTTGCCAGGCTCCAAATCCTTGTAGTGCTCAAAGAAGTGCGCGATGGTCTTCAGGCGGATAGGGCTAAGATCTTCGGGTTTTTCCCAGCGGGAGTACAAAGACAGGATCTTGTTCGTAGGAACAGCCAAGACTTTGGCGTCCTGTCCAGCCTCATCTTCCATCTTCAAGATACCAACCGCACGGCATGTCACCACCACACCAGGAATCAGCGGAACCGGTGTCACCACCAATACGTCGACCGGATCGCCGTCACCTGAAATGGTTTTGGGCACATAACCATAGTTGGTCGGGTAATGCATGGCCGTGCTCATGAAGCGGTCGACAAAAATCGCTCCTGTAGCTTTGTCCACCTCGTACTTCACGGGATCTGCATTCATTGGAATTTCAATGATCACATTGAAGGATTCGGGTACGTTTTTACCAGGCGTAACGTTGTCGAGGGACATGGTGATTCAATAAATTGAGATAGATCAAACGGATAAGGATTAACCCTGATTTTGCCTTATCTCGCTTACGGCTTCCTTCCACAGTTGCGCGAACTGTGGATTTGTTTCTGCTTCGTACTCTGCTAGCGTTTCGATAGCATTAAGGCCAGCTTTCTTCGCAAGATAAAGCACATTGCCGGAATTCGGCCTGTACTTTCCTTTCTTCCATTCGCTTATGCGCACCTGGTTAATTTGCATTTCTGCAGCCATTGCGCCAAGCGGCATGCCGCTTTTCGTTTTCGCGGCGTCAATCAAATTTTTGATGTCCATTTAGCAAATCCGTAAAAAAGTACAGTACATTTCGCAAAACCGTTAATTCTTTAACGGGATTGCTAAAACCGAACTGTACACCAATGCCCTCTGTAACGCATCAGGAAGCCCGTAAAGCCGCGAACGATGGCCGATACATGGCCCTCCGTGTCCAAAGTATCAGCGGCGCAATAAATCGGAAAGCAGTATCAAGCACCCCCAAAAGATTGCTCCGCCTATCCACAGTTTTAGTGTGTGCGACTTTTGTTTTCTTGGGTTCTTTTGCTTCGCTTTTAGCTTTTCCTCACGTTCGGGGGTTAGCCAGCTTGGTTCTGTTGGTAGCCATGGCCGCCTCCCTCTTATTTCTTCTTCTTGCATTTGTTCTGCCTGCTGAAGTTTTGGAGGAGCTATTGTGATCTACGCCCGCGAATCTTCTTCTCGTTTTGATGGCAATCCGCCGCAACGCTGGGTCTTGATGTGTGCTTGTTCCATGCGTACCCGCATTGGTTCGCGCAAGTGGCCTACGCCCTACTGGCTCTCGTTTCAACAGGAGCGCCGCGCATGATCTACGCACGCACTGCCATCCCTGGCGCGTCCTCCGTTTTCACCATCGGTCAACTCGGCAACGCTATGCCTGAGTCCATGGCCTACAACGCCCACCACTTCAAGTGCCCCCAGTGTCAAGCCGCTGGCCGCATGACCCCAGGCTTGCGCCGTTGCGAAGTTGGTCACCCTCTCTGGCAAGCCTATGTCCAGGCTGTTGCCCAGGAGTCCCAGCAATGAACGCTCACCAGCGCCGGGTGCATAACCGCTCCTTGTCTCGACAATCTGAAGCCCGCTTCGTGCGCGGTGTTCAAAACCTTAAATTCGCTTTGAAGTCTGAAGGTATTAACCCTCTTCTCGCGGTTTACGGCATGGCTTTGGCTGGTCGTATGGTTCGAATGGCGTTCGCTGCCGAAGGCACCGACACGGCGCGCGCGGGCATCAGCGAAGCGGCCCGCAGCGCCGGGGCGGTGCCGCAGGCCACCCCCCATGGTAACTACGGGGGAACTACGGGGGTAACGTTTCAGCCTCTGCCGAAGGAGCCACGAAGTGACTTTTAAAAACCCTTTGGTGTTGGATGGCAACGAAGTGAAGCTGCGCCTCCAGGCTGAGCGCCATAACCAATCCGGCCTTGTGCATGTGGATTGGCTGCGTTTTACCTGCCCTCTGCGCTGCATGGATATGCCCAGGGCTGACCATCTTTTCCCGAATTTCAATAAGCGTGACGCCTTCGGCATTCCCCTGCCAATTTATGCGTCGGGTGATACATGTCTGCCCGAAAAGCTCCGTATTGGTCGCTTGTTGCAGCTTTTCAAGGATGCCACCGACGAGGAGTTTTTGCCCACTGTCCAGGCGTATGAGCTTGCCGAAAAGGTCGCCAAAGTACTTGGTGAAGCCTTTCAGGTGCGGCCGCAAATCGGCAAGGGCCACGACTTTTACAAATACCGTTGGTCTATTGACCGTAACGGCAATGAATGCGGCTGGGTCGGCTTCCTGTCGTCCAGTGACGCACTGGCCCAGCGTGCCCAGGCTGAAACCCTGCACGTAAACCTGTACGGCCACGCCTGCACCTTCGCCGATTTTGGATGGCGTGAAGCCATGGCAGACCTTATCGAAGAGCATCAAGGGAAAGTACCCCGTTGTGATCTCGCTTTGGATTTCTTCGATGGTGCGCCCTGGCGCTTTGATGATCTCCACGACATGCACCGTCAGGGCTTGTTCGATGTGAAGGGTAAGCGGCCTAAGTGTCACGTTGATGGCGATTGGACAAATGGCGCTGAACGCTCCTATTACGTTGGTTCACGCTCAACTGGCAAGGAAACCAACCTGTACGAAAAGGGCGATCAGCTCTATGGCCGTGAGGCCAAAAACCCCTGGGTGCGCGTCGAGACACGGTGGGGCAACAAGTCCCGCGAATTGCCTGCCGAAATGCTCCGTAGGCCCGATGACTTCTTCGCGGCTGCAAGTGATTGGCATGCGGCGCAATTGACCCTGGCCGGTGCCCAGTTCACCCGCGAAAAGCTCCCTTGCCATCAAAAGTTGCCCCTTGAATCCGTGGCTGCTGAAGTCTCGCGCAATGTGCGCTGGGCCTTCAACACCGCCCGCCAGACATTCGCCACGCTGCATAAGTTTCTGGATGTGGAAACCCTTGTTCAGTTGGTCGATTTTCAAAACGTGAAGAAACCCGGAAGGCTCCAAAAGTTCAGCGACTTGGAACTCGCCGCGGCCTTCGCTTCTACCCGTTTACCTGCTGCCGAAGGTGTGCCCGCCTTCGCTCTCGCGGCTTAACCCTGGGCGCATAGGAAAAAAAATGAAATTCTCGAACCAAGCTATCTTGACTGGCATCAAAGAGTCTCAAGGCGAATTTGAGGGCAAAAAGTTCTCTTCCACCACGTTCCACCTGATCGTTGATGTAGCCCAATCCGGCTCGGGTCGCTCCATTGGCCAGGTAACCCGCCCTTTCAAAATGGGTGACGCTTCCGAGTTCGAAAAGTGGAAGAACTGGGCCGAAAAATGGCCCACTGGTGGCCTGGTCTGTGACTGCCAGTTCGAAGTTGTCGCGGGCTCCGATAACAAATCGGAATTGAAGCTGCTGGGCATCAAGCCTGCCGCATCTGCTGCCCCTGCAAAGGCTGCTTAAACCATGGCCCGCTACATCATCCAAAGCATGGATACCGGGCGGTTCCTCGCGCCTACGGGTGATGGCGGGGTTGATTGGTTCCGCTCCCTGCGTGATGCCGATGGCGGGGTAATCAATGACCCTGACCAGATCGGCCAGCTCCTGGCAGATCACTGTGATTTCGACACCCAGGCAATCGTGATTGATCTTGACCGCCTGGGCACTGCGAACGGATATGCACCTATTTAAACCATAGCGGATTGGGCCACGTGTGGCCTCTTCCGGTGGGGTTTTCCTGCCGTTTCTTTATCAACCTTTTGGAGTATTTCCATGAAAAAAATTGCCGCCTTTGGCGCTTCCGTTGCCCTGTTGGGTTCTCAAGCTCACGCCGCCCTGTCCACCGATGTGACCACGGCCATCACTGCCGCCCAGACTGACCTGCTGGCCCTCATGGGTGCCTTGACCACTGCGGGCGTCGCTATCTGGGTCGGTCGCCTGATTTACAACAAGTTCCGCGTTCGCTAAATCGCTGGCGGCTGTCATGGGGTTCCAGTTCAAGGACGTTTGCTATCCAACTGCGGAAGCGGCTAAACAAGCCAGTTGTGCAGCGCAATACAACATATGGGGCAACACTACCACGGTGTATAGCTCTGATTGCACGTCCACGGCCTTTACTGGCAGCTCCATGACGGTGTGCAAGCGCACAAACGGGGGGGCCTGCACTAACGTGACAGTGCCCTATCCAACGTTTCAGCCTTGCACCTGGGATAACCCTGCGTCTTTGAGTTCTGAGTATTTCGGCGCCGTCCTGGCGTTCCTGGTGATTGTGTGGGTCGGCTCTCGCATGTATCGCCTGTTTTGGAAGTCCGGCAATGAGGCTATTTAATGACCTACGAACTGGCCCAGCTCATGCAGCAACTATGGCTTTTTGCTGCTTTCTCGCTGGCTCTCTTTTTCACAATGAAGTAAACGCGGCCACGGCGGTAGCGTCTGATACCGCTTTCGCTCGTTTTATGTCTACCACGGTCGGCGCGGGTCAGGAAACAATAAGCTTTGGCTCCAATGGCACCCCGGTGCTCAATCCTTCATCTGGCAATATCGGTACCAGTGGCGGCAATATCAATGTGACCCGTACCGGCGCAATTCGCCTCCCCTCTGGGCAATCGCTTCCGGTGACTGCTGCGGCCCGCATCACGTCTGCCTCTGCGGGTCAGATCATAGGTAAGGCCCTCCGTGTTGGTCTGGGTGTTGGAAATCTTGTCGGCATCGGGTTACTCGCTGCGGAATTTGGCTATCGACTCATCAACGATAACGGTACGGCGACTGTCGAAAAGCAAGGTGAAGGGGATGTGTGTACGTCCAATTGCTATTTGTATCGGGGCTATGTTTATGGCACTTCAACCCCATCGCCTGCCACGTTTGTTTCCAATTTGAGTGCCCAGTGCAGCGCATACATTGCGGCCTTTCGTTCGGCTAATCCGTCGCACTCGGTGTTCAACATTGTTTCGTCTTACGTTGGTGCAAGTCCGGCGTGCACGTTTACTGCCCAGCGATCGGGGTACGGGCCTGGTTATTACTCTATGGCAATCGACAAAATTGCAACGCAGCCATATGACACTAGAGAATTTTCACCTTCCACCCCTGAGGCCTTAGAGGCGGAAATTTCAGCTAAGCCATCTTGGCCAGATAGCAGCGCCGTTCCCCAAGCATTGGACGAAGCCCAGCGGATTACTGGCGATCAAATCCCGACCGAAGGCCCGGACGTTTCTGGCCCTTCTTCCGTTGTAGGCCCTGCCGAAGTTACCAAAACCCCGATAACTAACGGTCAGCGCCAGACCACCAAGCAGACCAATTACGATTGCATCTATCTTGATGGGGTTACTGTCATGGATGGCGGTACTGTTTCCTGTACCGAAAAGGTGACAACTACCCAGCAGGACACCTTGACAGACCCCCAGACCCAGCAAACCACGGTTACTACAACCCAGACCGCCGAGACCACAAAGCCCGCCGATACT
This sequence comes from Rhodoferax sp., assembly GCA_008015235.1. GTDB lineage: Bacteria > Pseudomonadota > Gammaproteobacteria > Burkholderiales > Burkholderiaceae_C > Allorhodoferax. The sequence goes on from SSFF01000003.1 coordinate 280,963, forward strand.
GCTTCAGAAAAGCCCAAGGAAACGACAGACCCTTGCGAAGCAAACCCAGATCGCGCAGGCTGCTCCACCCTTGACACACCGCAGGGTGAAATACCCAAGGTGACAAAGACATTCAACTATGAATATGAGGAACTGGGCCTAGGTAACGGCTCATGCCCTGCACCTGTCACGGTCAACACCTCGAACGGTTCATATACCCTGAACCTCGGCCAGTACTGTGACGCCATCAGCACCTACGTGCGGCCGGTTGTCATCCTGTTCGGGATGCTTGCGGCCTTCTTCATCGCCATACCTGTCAAAACGGAGAACGCATGAAACTCGGCTCCTGGCTCCTGGCAATGATGCAGCCCCTAGTTGGGCGCATTCTTTCGGCCCTTGGCTTCTCGGTCGTTTCCATCGTGGGCGTTACAGCGGCCCTAGACCAGCTCAAAAGCATGCTCTTGACGCAGCTACAACTGGTGCCCGCTGCGGGCCTTCAATTGGCCCTCCTGGCTGGCTGTGGCGTGGCCTTCGGCTTCATCTTGGGCGCTATCACCTTCCGCATGGCCCTGTGGCAGTTGAATAACTCCATGCGTATCCTCGGGGTGAATACGTAATGCTGACCCTAATCACTGGCACCCCAGGCTCTGGAAAGTCGCTCTATTCCGTGTGGGAGTTGGCCCGTAAAGTACCAGGCACAAAAGTGGATGACGGTAAGGGCGGCGAAGTCTCGCGCAAGCTCTACAGCAACATCAAGGATTTGCTTGTCGAGCATGAGCACATCGATGCCGAAGACTTGAATACCTGGCACAAGTGGTGCAAACCCGGTGACGTTATCCTGTTCGATGAAGTGCAAGAGGTATGGCGACCTCGAGGCCTTGGCTCCAAGGTTCCAGATTGCATTGCAAAGCTCGAAACCCATCGGCACATGGGCGTTGACTTGATACTTGTAACCCAGCACCCCCAGCTCTTGGATGGCAACATACGCCGCCTGGTCAATCAGCACATACACCTCCGGCGCATCGCCAAAGGTGTCGCCATGCGTTACGAGTGGGATCATTGCTCTAACGTCGGCCAGGTGCGTGGGGCTTTGTCCTCTGGTGTCTGGTGGTATCCAAAACAAGCCTTCACGCTCTACAAGAGCGCCCAGCTACATACTAAGCCTACGGTACGTTTTCCAAAAATCGCCCTCCTCGGCCTGGCTGCTGTCGCGGGCCTCGCCTTTGCTGCTCCAATGACCCTTGAACGCATCAAGGGCACCTTTCGCGGCGATAGCGTCAAGTCCAGCGAAGAACGCGCCCAGGCTTCACCTGGCGAAACCAAGAAAACCTTTATCAACGAAAACGGGCAAGAGGTCACGATTGAAACAACCACCACGGCCAGCACCATTGCCCCTGCTGCTTCGGCTCCTGCTGCCCCTGGTGCCGCGTTCGTTCCGGGTGCGTCTGCTGCTATTGAGGTATCGGGCTGCATCGTCGTTGGCCCTCGCTGTTCCTGCTTCACACCCCAGGGAAAAAAGGTAGATCAGACTGCGGACTACTGCGCCGAAAATAGCGGCTCGCAAGTGCTGATACCGAAGCAGATCAGGGAAGAGCAGGCCCCCAGGCCCATGGATTCAGCCGACTATGATGCCCTTGCATACCTCCACCGCAAGACATAAAAAAGGCCCCTAGGGGCCTTTTCTGTTACGTCTGCCTGGTGTTGTTACAACGACCTGGCAGCCCATGCCTTCAACTCTGCCCGCTTCTCTGCTGCCGATTTGCGGCCGGCGGGTGTAACAGCGGTGCCGGCCGCGTGTAACTGATCGACGGGTGTAACTGCGCTCCTGGCCACGTGTAACAGGAACTTGGCAAATTCTGGCGGCGTCCGTTCCCTGTCTGCTGGTGATAATTCCATTGTGCGGCCCTTCGCCCGTTCAATCTTTACCGGCAATTCGCCCACCTTGGCTCGTGTAGTACCCACGATGTAAATATAAGTCGGTTTTGGTGCTGCATGTCCCCACCATCCCTGGTCGACCAGTAGCGTCCACCCGCCGAATGCATCCGGCCCATGGTTCGGCTTTGGCAGGCCAGCAGCAGGCCATAAAGTGCTCCCGTAGGGGTGTTCCAGTACGCCCCCATATTTGCGCACGCATTCAACGGCAAACAATGCCAAATCCTTCTCGTCGGGTCGTGGCTTGGCCCAATGGCGCAAACGACCCCAGGCGCGGCATGGTGGATGCGCGATAACTGGCCCTGGGCCCGCGTAACAACGTGCATCCCGGTCAATGTCGTAGCAGTCGATTCCCAGGTCTTTGTAACAAGAGTCGGCCCGGACAAAAAGGGCGGCAACTTCTCCAGGTTGATGTAACTGTGCCATGCTCATTTGCTCCAAAACTCCAAAATCGCGGCCTTAACTGCCCGTGCCAAAGCTGCCGCTTTACGCTTTGCGACTTTCACCCACTCGGGAACTGCCATCACGCCACGCACGTCGGCCTTTGCTTCGATGAAGCGGCGGCGCAAGATCGCCCAGGATGCGGGCGCGTTCTTGCGAATCCATTCGAACGTGTCACGCACATCACCCAAGGCCAGCTCCAACTGATAGAGCAGCGCTTCGGGAAACTTGCGGTAGTTCTTTGCGATGGCCATGGCTGTTAAAAAAATTTCCTCTCGCTCTTCTCTCCGGTGCTCCCCTTCCTGGCAAGGAAGGGGCGGGGGGGATGGTCCCCACGACCTACAAAGAGAAAAGGGCCTTTCGGCCCTGTCTTTTCCTCCCCCCCAAATCCCCCGGCACACCTGATCGGGGCGTTTGGGGGGGAGGAAGGGCCGAAAGGGCTTTTTCTCACTGCGCTAAGACCGAAGCAGCGGCACACGTGACACAAAGCGAAGCGGCTGGCGCGTGTGTTGTCGCGTAGGTCGGTTTAAAGCCGACAAGCCACGCACACTACGAAGGAAATTGCCGGCTATTTCAGGCCCACAAAGGGCCGTCAAACTGCTACCCTGCGCCCTTCGAAAGGAGGTGTAGAAAACGATGATTTATGGCTATGCGCGGGTGTCCACAAATGACCAAGAAACCACCCTGCAAATCGATGCGCTCACGCGTGCGGGAGTCGATGAAATAGTCCAAGAAAAGGCAAGTTCTGTAGGTAAGCGCCCTGCCCTTCGGGCGCTGCTGCCGCGTCTCACAAAAGGTGACGTCCTGGTTGTTTACAAACTTGACCGGCTTGCGCGAAGTCTCAAAGACTTGCTACAAATTTTGGAGCAGTTGGAGCTATCCGGCTGCGGATTCAAAAGCCTTACCGAACCCATAGATACGGTAAGCCCAGCGGGCAAGCTCATGCTTAACATCCTGGGCAGTGTGGCCGAGTTCGAACGCACATTGATACGCGAAAGGGCTATAGCGGGCCAGGTTGCGGCCATCAAGCTGGGGCGCTGGCCGGGTCGCCCTCGGGCGCTCACGCCAGAACAGGAAAACGAAGCCTTTGCACGCTGGGAGGATGGCGAAACCAAATCGGGGATTGCAAAGTCCCTGGGCGTTTCGCATGATGTTGTGAAGCTGGCGATCTACCGAAGGACGCAGCCATCGCACCCCAGGGTTTATGGCAATCGAAAGGTCTTAGGGCCTCTTCTTCACCAATAAAAAAGGCCCTTTGCGGGCCTTTCTTTTGCGTCTTTGCTTCGGCTGTAGCTTTCGCGCCACGCTCCGACAAAATTTTTTTAGCTGGGATAAACCCTGATTTTACTTACTCCGCTCTTGCGAATCCCTATGACCTGAAAAATTCAGGGTACATTGACCCCGTTGGCCAATCGTGCATGCACCCTCCATCAAGGCGGTGTCGCTCACGAGGAAGCAACGCAGTGGGGGTAACCCAGGCGTTGCTCCCTCCCTAGCGACCAACGTATGAGGAGTGTATTTATGACAGGCAATTCGGCGCTGGTTCTGGCGCTCGTTTGCGGCTTCATCGCCGTCATCTACGGCTTTTGGGCTCGAAGCTGGATACTTTCACAAGATGCGGGTAACGCCCGAATGCAGGAAATTGCGGCGGCTATTCAAACAGGCGCAGCAGCCTATTTGGCTCGACAGTACAAGACTATCGCCATCGTAGGCGTCATCTTGGCAATCCTCATTGCCATGTTCCTGGACCCCTTGAGCGCAGTAGGATTCGTCATCGGTGCGGCCTTGTCCGGCGCATGCGGGTTCATTGGCATGAATGTATCGGTCCGCGCGAACGTGCGCACAGCACAAGCAGCTACCAAAGGCATTGGCCCAGCACTCGATGTAGCCTTCCGTGGTGGAGCCATTACCGGCATGCTGGTGGTCGGTCTGGGCTTGCTGGGTGTCACCGCCTTTTATTGGTTCCTAGTCCCCAATGGGGATGTATCCGCGGCAAAACTGAACCCGCTGATCGGTTTTGCCTTTGGCTCTTCCCTGATTTCCATCTTCGCCCGTCTCGGTGGCGGTATCTTTACCAAAGGTGCTGACGTGGGAGCCGACCTTGTGGGCAAGGTGGAGGCTGGCATCCCTGAGGATGACCCCCGCAATCCCGCAGTCATTGCCGACAACGTCGGTGACAACGTGGGTGACTGTGCTGGCATGGCTGCTGACCTGTTTGAAACCTATGCGGTGACACTTATTGCCACCATGGTGCTGGGTGCCTTGATGATTGCGGCGGGCGGAGCCAGCGCAGTTCTCTATCCACTGGCTTTGGGAGCCGTTTCCATCGTGGCCTCCATCATCGGTTGCTTCTTCGTCAAGGCATCACCCGACATGAAGAATGTAATGCCGGCGCTGTACAAGGGCCTGGCGGTTTCCGGTGTCTTGTCTTTGATCGCCTTTTACTTTGTCACCCAACAACTCTTCCCCGCAGCAGTCCCGCTGACCGATGGTCGCACCATCACTTCTGGCGCCTTGTTTGGCGCCTGTACAGTGGGCTTGGTCTTGACTGGACTCTTGGTGTGGATCACAGAGTACTACACAGGCACACAATACGCACCGGTTCAACACATTGCCCAGGCCTCAACCACCGGACATGGAACCAACATCATCGCTGGCTTGGGAGTGTCCATGCGCTCGACGGCGTGGCCTGTGCTGTTTGTCTGCATTGCGATCTACACGGCTTTCTCCTTGGCAGGCCTGTACGGCGTTGCCGTTGCTGCCACATCCATGCTCAGCATGGCGGGTATCGTGGTTGCTCTCGACGCCTACGGCCCCATCACCGATAACGCCGGTGGCATTGCCGAAATGTCCGAACTGCCGCCCAGCGTGCGTGACATTACCGACCCGCTGGACGCCGTGGGCAATACCACCAAGGCCGTCACTAAGGGCTATGCCATTGGCTCTGCCGGCCTGGCAGCCCTGGTGCTGTTTGCTGACTACACCCACAAGCTGGAGGCCTACGGCAAGACCATCACCTTTGATCTGAGTAATCCGATGGTCATCATTGGCTTGTTCATCGGTGGGCTGATCCCCTACCTCTTTGGTGCCATGGCCATGGAAGCCGTTGGCCGAGCCGCTGGTTCTGTTGTGGTGGAAGTACGTCGTCAGTTCCAAACCATCAAGGGCATCATGGATGGCACAGGAAAGCCCGAATACGACACCGCAGTTGATATGTTGACCAGCGCAGCGATCAAGGAAATGATGATTCCATCGTTGTTGCCGGTAGTAGCCCCCATTCTGGTCGGATTGCTACTCGGCCCAGCTGCACTGGGTGGTTTGCTGATGGGAACCATCATCACCGGTCTGTTTGTCGCGATTTCCATGTGCACCGGTGGCGGCGCTTGGGACAACGCGAAGAAGTACATTGAAGATGGCAACTTCGGCGGCAAAGGATCCGATACCCACAAGGCGGCCGTCACGGGTGACACGGTTGGGGACCCGTACAAAGACACTGCCGGACCTGCAATCAACCCACTAATCAAAATCATCAACATCGTGGCACTTCTGATCGTCCCGCTGATGATGAAGTTACACGCTGGTTGAACCCAATCTACCCCTGCCCAAGCCCGCGCCTGCGCGGGCTTTTTTCATTCTGGCATGCACCCGCAACGGTTTCACCGCAAAGTCAGCATCGAGTAGGTACCAACAGATAGATAATGGCAATAAGCCAGCCCTGTACAAAGCTTCCATGAAAATTCTCGTCATTGATGATCACGTTCTGGTTCGTGAAGGTCTCAAACAAGTGTTGCGCACTTTGGACGATGATGTCGAAGTCTTTCTGGTAGGGACCTGTGCACAAGGTTTCAGCATTGCCCTCGAGCACCCCGATCTGGATCTGGTATTGCTGGATTACCACCTTCCCGACATGAATGGCCTCGACGCTTTGGGCATACTTGCGCGTCGCCACCCGGATGTCCCGGTCCTGATCCTTTCTGGCTCATCCAACCCACAGATCATGCACCAGGTCCTGCAAGCTGGCGCTGCCGGCTATGCCACCAAAACCAGTGTGAGCGAAGAATTGCTCAATGCAGTGCAGAGCGTGCTGGCAGGAGACATCTACATGCCGCCGATGTCTTCGCAAATTTTTGACCAGGACTATCCTGGCCCCTCCAGCTCACTCAATCCATTGAGCCCCAAGCAGGAACAAGTGTTGTCAGAACTGCTTGCTGGCCGCTCCAACCCGGACATTGCACGCCTTCTCTCGATTTCCGAGGAAACCGTCAAATCCCACATGGCCGCCATCCTGCGCCACTTCAATGTCCAGAACCGGACCCAGGCCGTGGTAGCGGCCACCCGGTGCGGGTACCGCGCCCAAAATCGCGCTTAACGGTCAAGTACCACGAGGCGACTGCGATTTTTTTGTGATCCTTGCTTCGGCCGCTGTGTTAGCCAAATGCCTCACCAGGCTGCGCAACTTGGCGGGACGAACCGGTTTATGCAGCAGCGTCAGCGAAGCAGCACGTGCCGCCTGCATCAAATCAGCATCGGTGTCCCCACTGACAACACATGCCGGCACCGACCACCCTACCAATTTGCGCACCTGTGCAATGACATCCAATCCGTTGTTTTCACCTCCCAGACGGAAGTCGCTGATCACCACATCGACCGCGAAGCCTTGCTGTACGGATTTGAAGGCGAGAACCGCAGTCCCCACTGCACACACTTCGCAGCCCCAGGACTGCAACAACTCCTCCTGGGCTTGGCGCGACGTGAAATCATCCTCTACAACCAAGACCCGAACACCTTCCAGCGAGTTCTGGGGCAAGGCGGGGACTACAGCTTCTGGATGACGTATCTGAGCCACCAAAGGGGTACTGGACAGTGGCACCACGATAGAAAAGCGGGTACCGCAGCCCGGAGCTGAGTTCAACTCAATGGAATGCCCCAACAGACGGGCACTGCGCTGCACAATGTTCAGGCCCAGCCCCAGACCCTGGGTACGATCCCGGGCTGCATTTCCCACCTGAAAGAACTCCCGGAATATGTCGGACTGGTGTTCAGGGGCAATACCAACCCCTGAGTCCATCACATCAATGCGAATGCTCTTGCCCTGGTGTATCTTGCGGCAACGCACCATGACCGTTCCGGTATGGGTATAGCGAAGGGCGTTGTTGGCCAGATTCATGACCATGCGCTGCAGTAGAACCGGATCACTCAAGCACCAGAGACTGGTCGGGCGCACCCGCAAACGCAAGCCCTTGTCACGGGCCGTCGATGTATTGGAAACACGGACAAAATCAAAAATCACATTGATATTGACCGGCCGCACATTCGCTTTCACCGCCCCTGCATCCAGTCTGGAAACGTCCAGCAACCCGTCGAGCAGGTTCTGCATGGCCTGCACCGAAGCATCCAGGTGCTGCACCAACTGGCGCATGGGAACATCCATTGGGTACTGGGCTAATCGCGCCACAAACAAGCCCAGGGCATGGATGGGCTGGCGCAAGTCATGGCTCGCAGCGGCCAGAAAACGGGATTTGGCCAAAGTGGCGTTTTCAGCCTCCTCCTTCTTCTCCCGCAGCTCCTGCGTCACCGCAGTCACCCTCTGCTCCAGCTCCTCCCTGCCCCACGCCAGGCGCTGTGCCATGTCATTCAAGGCATGGTGCAACTCAATCAAGGGCTCATGGGGTGACAAGCCATGCTGCAACTCGAAGTCACCTAGCCCGATACGCTGAATACGGCGCGAAAGACTCATCACAGGACGTACCACCCGCTCACCCAGCTGCAACGCCAACATTCCACCTACCAGCAAGCCAAGACCACCGACCCCAAAGGCAACCATGAGCAGATTGCGCTCCTGATTGCGCAGTGGTTCCATGGAAATTTCGACCACGGCATATCCCATTACCTGGGTATTGACGCCAGCATCGTCGGATGCTGCAGAGTACAAATCATCCAGCTGCACATTGCGTGTGGTGATTGCCTCCATGACGGAGTCGATGCCCATTTCACGCTGACGCGCCAGATAGGCTGGATCAGAGAGGTTGGAGAATGTCTGGTAAGACCCCGTCCCGGACTGGGCCAACACCTGCCCGCCCGGTGAAAGAACGGCCACAAAACGGACGCCTGGCTCTTTGCGCACTGCCATGACCACACCTTGCAGAGCCGTTGCATTGCCGGAAAAAATCCCGTACTCACTGGCCAAAGCCACCTTTTGCACCAGCAATCGCGCCTGCTGCTGGTGGGCGCTGCCCAAGTCGGACACACGACCGGACCAAAACACCCCAACCATGATCACCACGGTCAACAGCACTGGCACCAAGGCAGCCACCAGCATGCGCGAACGGATAGAAGAAAACTTCATGGTTTGCGCTCCATTCGCTTCAGTCGCTCCAACAACCCGACGTCATCCACCGACACACCCAATGACCTTGCAACGTGCTCATTTACGCTGATACTGAAATCCGCCGGGTATTGCAAGAGCCCAACCACACCTCCCCGCAGCAATACACGCGCAGTGTCGGCCGTCTGGGCGCCAATCTGCACCGGTGTACTGTACAAAGCGACCAAGGCACCAGCCTTCACGTAGGCCGGGGAAAAAGCAAAAACCCCCAGCTTGGAACGGTAGCTGGCCAGCAACACATTGGACACCGTCGTGCTGTTGAATACCATGGGATCGGCTACGGCCAACAATGCATCCGCACCCTCCAAGGCTTGCCTGGTGGCCTCACCCAATGGCACCGCAGGGCCCACCACACCGGCGCTTTCGGTCCAGGATCGCGCTGCCAGGGCAGCCTGCAGTAGATGCCTTTGTCCAATCGAATCAGGCCCCCAAAGAACCCCCACTCGGCGCACATCGGGTTGCACCAGATGGATCAAGTCCAACTGGCGCCCAAATGGCTGATCCAGGAAGATGCCATACACCGGCCCCGCCGATTTCCGTCCAGGCTCGCGCAAGACTTTTTCGAAAGTTGCCCGGGGTATCAGTGCCGCCACAATGGGCAAGCGCGTATCCGAGGCCAGTAAAGTACGCAATGCGGCGGCCCCCAAGGTAACAACCACCTTCGGCGCCTTGGAGAGCAAAACCTCCATGGCATCCCCATCCGTGGCATACGCTACCGGTATTCCAGTGGCCGTGCCCGAACGCTGCAGTTCAGACTGAATGGCATCACTGACCTGAACGTAGCTGGGAGCGCGTTCACTTCCGAGTATGGCCACCGACTGGCTCCAGGCAGCACCCATACCGCCCAGACAGAGCGCAGTCATCAGGAGGAAAGACCAGCACAAGCGCACTGCGGGCCTCAGTAGTCCAAACGCATGGAGACAAATGCGCGTTTATCAAAAAAGAACTTCTTGTCTCCATCGGCAAAAGGCGTGTTCAGATTCTGCAACGTCAAAGCCAACTCACCTTTTTTGCCCCATGCACTCCACCGCTGGGCCAGGTGCAAATCGCTGCGCACCATGGAATACAAACCTGCGTTGTCAGAGGTCAATGCATAACGGTCAGCACTCTGGAAGCTGATCCCGGCGCTCAGCCCCTTGCCCATCTCCTGTATCCACAGCAATGAGCTTGCAGACTTTGGTGCGCCATATTCCACCCTGCGCAAGGTGTTGGCAGTGGGCACTGCCAACTGGTGCACGTCAATATTTGTGCTGGTATATCCCAGAACCACTTGGCTACCGCGCCGGTTGTTCCACTTCAGTTGCAATTCGAACCCGCCAATGGTGTAGGCATCCCCATTGCGAGAGGTGGCTGGCTGGTTCAAGTCCAGACCGATGCCATCACCGATGGACTCGGAAAATCCGCGCACATCGACCGCCAATGGACTGTTCGGTAGCAGCCAGGCATACCCCAGTTCACGGCTCAGTATGGTTTCTGACTTCAGATCGGCATTGCCATACGCGTAGTAGCCCGTGGGACTTCCGCCCGCCAGTGCGTAATAGCGAACCCTGGAATATTTCTCAAACGCGCTGGGGGTCCGAAATGCCGTCGAAATGCCCGCTCGCACCACATGCCCTGCCTGAGGTTGCCAATTCACCATGAGCCGGGGGGCTGTGTTGAATCCGCCGATATCGCTGGCTTCGGCCAACCCTCCGGCATTGACCAGCACATGCGCATGCGGCTTCCACTCGGCATTGAAAAAAATCCGCCGGAAATGGCTGCTGACCGACCCAATGGTGTCCAACGTAGAAGCAGAGGTAATCAATTCGTCACGGAATTCCACCCCCGAAACCCAGCGCAACTGCTCGTTGAACCTGAAGGTATGCTGAACGCCCAGTACGTCATTGACTTCCTGCCCGGATGACTCGATCGTGATGCCATAGTACGGTGCGTAACCCGCCGCCGGATTCAAATAGGGATAGCCGTCCCGGTTGAACATCGCTGTACGCGAAAGAGTCACAGCAACATCCTCGTCCTGCGAAATCGTATGGCGCCAATCCAGTTGCGCAAACTGGGATCCCAAAAAACGCAACCGTTCGCGGCTGCCGTAATTGTCGGGTCCCATCTCGCCACGGTAGGCTGCAACCTCCACGGCACCGGCACGCAAATCAAGCTCGGATCCGGGGTGGAGGCTGTGACTGGACGCGAAATTTACCCTGCTGACCTGCGCGTCGCCCTTGGCATACTTTCCGTCGGTGAAGACCTTGCGCAACCCCGAGTCCGCACGGTTGTCGACTGATATCCTGTATTGGCTGGTATCGCTCCCCCAACCCAAGCGTGCACCGACATCATTAACCCCATTTTCCCCCGACGTCAGCTTGGCACTTCCGCCCACAGTTTCGGCAACATCCCTGGACACGATATTCACAACGCCCAGGAAAGCTCGCGCACCGTAGGCCGCCGAGTTGGAGCCGCGCAATACCTCAATCCGCTCGATGTCATCCAAGGACAAGGTCTGCCACCCCAGGCCCGCCGACCCCTGGAGGAAACCGGAATACACCGAACGCCCATCCACCAAGACCTGGATGCGGTTGGCAAACGCTTCATAGCGCCCATGGTAGGTCGCGATGGGCGCATCTTCCTCGAATGAATGTGTCGTCTGGAAGCCCGGAACAAAGCGCAAGACATCCACTACATCGCGCGCGCCCGTCATGCGGATGAACTCGCGGTCCAGAATCGTCATGGCGCCCGGAGTCTCGTCCAGGCGCTGGGCCAAGCGTGACACCGACAGCACGACCGGCACATCGGCCAGAAAATCCTGCTCACTCAAGGCCGAGGCGGCCGTTGCGGACTGGGCCTGGGCCAGTTCCGCGCCCAGCGCACACGCACAGGCCACAGTGAGGTAACGAAGCTGCATGAAGAAATTCCGAACGCAAGGCCTGGTTTTTTGAATTGGATCAATCTTTCCCTTGTCTCTAGTCTACAGAGGTTATTCAGAGCAGCGAAAATAGTTCCATGTCCGAACGATCCACCCCGCGCACCATCCCGATTGCCGGCAACGCCCCGGCTCCCTTGGCGCTGCCCGAGGCGGCCTTCGGCCAGGCCCTGGATGGCTCCAGCACCTTGCAGGACCGGCTGCAACGCCCCCTGCGCGACCTGCGCATCAGCGTGACCGACCGCTGCAACTTCCGCTGCACCTACTGCATGCCCAAGGAAGTGTTCGACAAGGAGCATGCTTACCTGCCGCACTCGGCCCTGCTCAGCTTCGAGGAAATCACCCGCCTGGCGCGCGCCTTCATTGCCCAGGGCGTGCAGAAGATCCGTCTGACCGGGGGCGAGCCACTGTTGCGCAAGAACATCGAAGCCCTGATTGAACAACTGGCCGGCTTGCGCACGCTGGAGGGGCAGCCGCTGGACATCACCCTCACCACCAACGGCTCCCTGCTGGCCCGCAAGGCGCAAGCGCTCAAGGACGCCGGGCTCCAGCGCGTGACCGTCAGTCTGGACGGGCTCGACGATGCGGTCTTCCGTCAGATGAACGATGTGGACTTTCCGGTGGCCGATGTGCTCGAAGGCATCGCGGCTGCTCGCAGCGCGGGCCTGGGGCCGGTCAAGGTCAACATGGTGGTCAAACGCGGCACGAACGAGCACCAGATCGTGCCCATGGCACGCCATTTCCGCGGCAGCGGTGTGGTGCTGCGTTTCATTGAATTCATGGACGTGGGCGCCACCAACGGCTGGCGCATGGACGACGTGTTGCCTTCGGCCGAGGTCGTGCGCCTGCTGCAAGTCGACGCAGCGCTACTGCCCTTGGAAGCAAGCGCCCCCGGCGAAACCGCCCAGCGCTGGGGTTACGCCGACGCCTCGGGCCAGTGGGACCGTGCGGCCGGCGAGATCGGCGTTATCAGCAGCGTCACCCAGGCCTTCTGCGGCGACTGCAACCGCGCACGCCTGTCCACCGAAGGCCAGCTCTACCTGTGCCTGTTCGCGGGCCAAGGCTACGACCTGCGCCAGATGCTGCGTGGCGGACGCAGCGATGCAGAAATTTTCAACGCCCTGCGCTTCATCTGGCAGCAGCGCGGTGACCGTTACAGCCAACTGCGCAGCGAGTTAGGCACGACCGCCGCACCGCGCAAGCGCGTGGAAATGAGCTACATCGGTGGCTGAACCGTCCTACACCATCCCCGCAGAAGACATCAGCGCCGTGGTGCTGGCTGGCGGCCAGGGGAGCCGCATGGGCGGTGTCGACAAAGGTCTGCAGCCGTTTCGCGGGCAGGCGCTGGCCCAGCATGCCGCACAGCGCCTGTGGTCGTCCCACAGCGTCGGCAGCTTGGCGCTCAGCGCCAACCGAAACCCCCAGGCCTACGCCGCATTCGGCTGGACCGTGGTGCCCGACCTGCTGGAAGGCTTCCAGGGCCCGCTGGCGGGATTCCTGGCGGGCTGGTCGGTGTGCCGGACCCCTTACCTGCTGACCATCCCCTGCGACACGCCGCTGTTCCCGCACGACCTGGTGGCGCACATGGCGGCCACGCTGCGGGCCCAGCAGGCCCGCATCGCCATGGCCTGTGCGCCCGAATCCCCGACCCAACCCGAACTGCGCCGCCAGCCCGCCTTTTGCCTGATGCACCGCAGCGTCGCCGACGACTTGCAGCGCTTTGTGCAGGAGGGCGGACGCAAAATAGGAGCCTGGGCCCAACGCCACCCGCTGGCGCTGGTACCGTTCAACCGCCCGCAGGACAGTCCTTGGGCGTTCACCAACGTCAACACCCTGGACGACCTGCACGCACTGGAATGTCGAACCGAGCTGCCATGAAGAACACCACTGAGATCGCCGCCGCCCTGCAGGGCTACGACCCGCAGTCCCTGCACGCCGACCAGGTCAGCGCGTTCCTGAACGAACTCATCACACCCGTATCCGATTGCGAGGAAGTTCCGATAGTGCAGGCCTTGGGCCGAGTCCTGGCCCAGGACATCATTTCGCCCATCAGCGTGCCGCCCCATGACAACTCCGCCATGGACGGCTTTGCCTTCGACGGCCGCCAGCTGGACAGCGCGCAAGCCTTGCGCCTGCAGATCGTGGGCACTGCCCTGGCGGGCAAGGCCTGGAGTGGAAGCGTCGGCCCAGGCCAATGCCTGCGCATCATGACCGGGGCCATCCTGCCCGCCGGACTCGATACCGTGGTGCCGCAGGAGTTCACCACCGTGGACGGCGACATGGTGCAGGTGCCCGCGGGCGTGGTGCAACGCGGCGACAACCGCCGCCTGCTCGGCGAAGATCTGCTGCAAGGCCGCGCGGCGCTACAAAAAGGAGAGCTGCTTACGCCCGCTGCAATCGGGCTGGTGGCCAGTTTGGGCATTGCCACCGTGCCGGTGACACGGCGCCTGAAGGTAGCCTACTTCTCTACCGGCGACGAAATCCTGAGCCTGGGCGAACCACCGCGCGAAGGCGCGGTCTACGACAGCAACCGCTACACGGTGCACGGGATGCTCGCCAAGTTGGGCTGCGAAGTGCTCGACTTGGGCGTGGTGCGCGACGACCCGGCGCTGCTGGAAGCCGCGTTCCGCCAGGCCGCCAACGCCGCCGACGTGGTCATCACCAGTGGCGGGGTCAGCGTGGGCGAAGCCGATTTCACCAAGGCCATGATGCGCAAGCTCGGCGACGTGGCGTTCTGGAAGATCGCCATGCGCCCGGGTCGCCCCATGGCCGTGGGTCGCATTCCCAAGGCCAAATTAGCAGCTAGCCCGCACACAGATTGCGCAGAAAGCTATGAAAAAAATAGCAACTTAGAGGCCGAAGCGGCCCTGCTGTTTGGCCTGCCCGGCAACCCGGTGGCGGTCATGGTTACCTTCCTGGCCTTCGTGCGCCCCGCCCTGCTGCGTCGGATGGGGGCCCGCGCCACGGCTCCGGTGCTGCTGCAGGCCCTAAGCCAGGAGGCCATCCGCAAGAAACCGGGGCGCACCGAATACCAGCGCGGCATCGTCAGCCTGGGCGCGGACGGGCGGCTGCAGGTGCGCACCACCGGCAACCAAGGTTCGGGCGTGCTGAGTTCCATGGTCCAAGCCAACGGCCTGATTGTGCTGAATCACGCGCAGGGCAATGTCGCCCCGGGCGACACTGTCCAGGTGCTGATGCTGGACGGGGTGATGTAAGCCCTGCTCTCAGTGCGCCGACGCCGTGGTGGCGTCGGCCAGTGCCACTTCTTTCCTGGGCCCCGGCACGCTCTTGCGGGCAAGCAGCGTATACATGGTGGGCACCACAAACACGGTGAGCAGCGTGCCCAGGCTCATGCCACCGACAATGACCCAGCCTATCTGTTTGCGGCTCTCCGCCCCGGCACCAGCGGCCAAAGCCAAAGGCACGGCCCCCAGCACCATGGCCCCCGTGGTCATCATGATCGGACGCAGGCGCTGTGCCGCCGACTTCTGGATGGCCGCCAGGGTGTCCAGCCCCTGCTCCCGCAGCTGGTTGGCGAACTCCACGATCAGGATGCCGTGCTTGGTAATCAGCCCCACCAGTGTGATCAGGCCAATCTGACTGAACACATTGAGCGTGCCGCCCGACCACTTGAGCGCCAGCAAGGCCCCCGCCATCGAAAGCGGCACGCTGAGCATGATGACAAAGGGGTCGACAAAGCTTTCGAACTGGGCCGACAACACCAAAAAGATGAAGAGCAGGGCGAGTGCGAATACCAGGGTCAGCGATTCCGAGGACTTGGTGAACTCACGGCTCACCCCGTTGCGGTCGGTGGCGTAGCCGGGCTTGAGTACCTTCTTGGCGGTCTCGTCCATGAACGCCAGCGCCTCGCCCAACGAATAGGTGGCCGACAGGTTGGCAGTGATGGTGGCCGAGCGCCGCTGGCCAAAGTGATTCAGTTCGCGCGGCGCCACCACCTCCCGGACCTTGACCAGGGCCGACAGCGGAACCAGGTCGGCGCCCCGCCCACGCACAAATATCTTTTCAATATCGTCCGGCGTGTCGCGCCCGGTGGAAACGGTTTGCACCACCACATCGTATTGCTCGCCACCACGCTTGTAGCGCGTCACCTTGCGCCCCCCCAGCATGGTCTCGATAGCCCGGGCCACGGCATCCACGCTGACGCCCATGTCGGCCGCGCGCTCGCGGTCCACCTCCAGACGGATTTCGGGCTTGTTCAGGCGCAGGTCGGAATCCACTTGGACAAAGCCCGGGTTCTTGGCCATTTCATCCTGGAACGTCCGCACGGTCTGCGCCAGGTTCTGGTAGCTGTCAGACGTGATGATGACGAACTCCACCGGCCGGGCACTGAATCCCTGCCCCAGTGAGGGCGGCGTAATGGTCAAAGCGGTAACGCCGGTCAAGGCACCGACCTTCGGGGCCATACTGCCCGCCATCTCCAAGGTTGTGCGCTGGCGCTCCTCCCAGGGTTTGGCTCGGAAGAAGATATTGCCTTGCGAGACCGTCGGGTTGCCAATGGTGGCAAATACACGGTCGAAGTCCGGGTAGTCCTGTGCAATGCGCTCAATGCCTTTGGCGTACCGATCGGTGTAGGCCAGGGTGGCGCCATCGGGGGCGTTCACCCGCGCCAGCACGACGCCGCGGTCCTCCAGCGGCGACAGTTCACGCTTGATGTCGGCCTGTGCCCACCAGCTCACCAGGCCACTGGCCAGCATGACCAGAAGCACCACCCAGCGGTGTGCCAGGGTCCAGGCCAGCAGGCGTGCATATACCCGTGTCACCCACTCCAATGCCGTCTCCATGTGGCTGTCAAACCATGTCGGATGGGGGTTGTGGCGCAGCAGCAGCGAGGACAGCATGGGTGAAAGCGTCAACGCAATCAGGCCCGAGATCACCACGGCCCCGGCCAGTGCCAAGGCAAACTCCGAGAACAGGCGCCCGGTACGCCCCGGCGAGAACGCCAGCGGTGCATACACTGCCACCAGCGTCATGGTCATGGCCACAATGGCAAAGCCAACCTCACGCGCGCCCTTGATGGCCGCCTGGAAAGGGCTCAGCCCCTCTTCGATGTGGCGGTAGATGTTCTCCAGCATCACGATCGCGTCGTCCACCACCAGTCCAATCGCCAGCACCAAGGCCAGCAGGGTCAAGGTATTGATGCTGAAACCAGCAATCGCCATCATGGCAAAGGTGCCGATCAAGGCCACCGGTATGGTGAGCAGCGGAATGATGGACGCACGCAAGGTGCGCAGGAACACGAAAATCACCAGCGCCACCAGCACCGAGGCCTCGACAATGGTCTGGAACACGGCCTTGATGGAGCGGTCAATGAACACCGAATTGTCATTGGCCACTTCAATCTGCACCCCCGGCGGCAGGTCGCGGCGCAGCTTGTCCAGCAGTTTGACCACTCCGGCCGACAGTTCCAGCGGATTGGCCACTGCCTGCTTGATGACACCAACACCGACCGCATCACGGCCGTTGAGGCGCACCGTGGAGCGTTCGTCCAGCGGTGCCTGACGCACCCGCGCCACGTCGCCAATGCGGATGCTCTGCCCGTTGACGGTACGGATCACTACCTGGGAAAACTCGTGCGGAGTCTGCAGGTCGGTGGCGGCAGTCACATTGAATTCACGCAGGCCACTCTCGATGCGACCGGCTGGCACTTCCAGGTTGCTGCGTCGCAAAGCGTCTTCCAGGTCCTGCACGGTGAGCTTGTAGGCCGCCAGGCGGTCGGTGTCGACCTCGATCTGCATCGAAAATTTGCGTTCGCCGAATATGGTCACGTCGGCAGCTCCTGGCGCCGTCTGCAGGACTGGCTTGACCAGGGTATTGGCGATTTCGGACAGCTGCAGGGCGGTGTGCACGTCCGAACTCAGCGCCAGGAACACCACCGGAAACGATTCGGCTTCGACCTTCGCGATCACCGGTTCGTCAATGCCCTGGGGCAGGCGCTGGCGCACGCGCGTGACCTTGTCGCGTACATCGGCCGCGGCCGAGTCGGCGTCGCGGGTAAGTGCAAAACGCACCGAGATCTGGCTGCGTTCCTGGCGGCTTTGCGAGGTGATCACGTCCACCCCTTCGATGCCCGAGAGCGAATCCTCCAGCACCTTGGTGACCTGGGCCTCCATGACCTCACTCGATGCCCCGGCAAATGCCGTCGTCACCGACACCACGGGTTCATCTATCTTGGGATATTCGCGCACCGACAGGCGCGTGAACGAGACGGCGCCCACCAGCACGATGAGCAAGGACAACACGGTCGCAAATACCGGGCGGCGGATCGAGGTTTCTGCCAGCTGCATGGGACTACCGCTTCTCGCCGGATTTGGTCAATTCCAGGGCGCGCAGCGGCGTACCGTCCTTTTGCAGGCGTTGCTGGCCCGCCACTACCACCACATCGCCCAGAGCCAGGCCCTGGGTGATTTCCACCTTGCCCTGGCGACGCACGCCCAGCCCCACTTCCTGGCGCTGGGATGTCAGTGCGCTGGGCTCGCCTACGGCCTTGATGACAAATTGCTTGCCCCCTTGCGGCACGATTGCCTCTTCCGGTACCACCAGGGCTTGGTCGTTGACGCCAAACACGGTGGTCACGCGGGCAAACATGCCTGGGCGCAGTACAACGCCCTTCTCGACGCTTTGCGGCAACACAGCCCGCATAGAGAGGGCCCGCCCATTCACGTCCAGCAAGGGGTCAATAGCCTCGATACGCGCCGCAAAGGTCTTGCCCGGCCAGGCGTCGAGTGCCATTTCCACTTTCTGTCCTTTGCCGACCTTGCGTTGCACCCGCTCGGGCAGCTTGAAGTCCACCAGCATGGCGCTGGTGTCTTCCAGGTTCACCAGATCGGCGCCATCTTTTACGTAGTCCCCGACATTGACGGTGCGCAAGCCGACGGTGCCTGCAAAAGGTGCCAGGATGGCCATGCGCGCCAGTTTGGCCTGGGCCAGGGCAAGCTGGGCCTGCACCACCTGCAGATTGGCCGCGCTTTCATCCACCACGCGCTGTGCCACAAAGCTCTGGGCCAACAGCTCCTTGTTGCGTTCGTAATTGGCGCGCGCAATGGCGAGCTGGGCCTGGGCCTGGGCCACTTCGGCGCGCTGCAGGGTGTCATCGAGTTGCACCAGCAACTGTCCCTTGCGCACGTTGGCACCATCCGAAAAACCCAAAGCCGTGATACGGCCCGCCACTTCGGGGCGCACCATCACACTCTGGCGCGAACGCAAGGAGCCCACGGCCTGTGCATCATCCTGCAGACGCAGGGTCTCCACCTTGGCCAGCTCAACACCAGCGGCTTTGGGAGCCATTGTCGGGGCGCTCACTGGGGTCTGAACAGGGGCCGCGACAGCCCCACCTTCGACCGGCTTAATCGGACGATTCTGCAGCCACCAGGCGGCCCCCGAAGCCACAGCGATGCCAAGCACCGCCACAGCGGTGTACACGGGTTTCTTTGTACTCATGCAGTTGTTCTCATTTCACGTATTCAGGCCCGGCGCTGGGCTGCCAGCACACCGGCATTGGCCAGCGCATCGGCGCGCTCGTTGCCGGGCTCTCCGGCATGGCCTTTGACCCACTGCCATTGCACAGTATGGCCCTTGGCATGCACCAGTTCATCGAGTTGCTTCCACAAGTCAACGTTCTTTACATCCTGTTTACCCGCCGTTTTCCAACCCTTGGCTTTCCAGCCCTTGAGCCATTCGGTCACGCCCTTGAGGACATACTGGCTGTCCAGGTGCAGGTGCACCCGGCAGGGGCGCTTGAGCGCACTCAGGGCCTGGATCACCGCCATCATCTCCATGCGGTTGTTGGTCGTTTCCAGCTCTCCACCAAACAGCTCTTTCTCGGCGCCATCGCTGGAGCGCAGCAGCACGCCCCAGCCTCCGGGGCCCGGATTGCCCTTGCAGGCGCCATCGGTGTACACCGTGACCTCACTCAATGCCTCTACCACGCCGTCTATCCTTTGTTAATGCGATCTGCGCCCAGCTTGGGCGCATGGCGGGCCACGGGAATGGCCTGCCGCACCGATTGTCGTGGTTTCTTCCAGGCCGGGCCCAACAAGTGGATACCACGCACCCGCTTGACCGCCACCATGCAGTAGGCGGAACCCAGGACGGGCCACAGGCGCGGACCATAGCGGTCTAGCCACTGCCAGCGCTGCACCCAGGCCTGGGTGTGCACGGCAGGCACAAAACACCCGAACTCGGAATGTTCGAGATCAAAACTGAGCAGGCGCAGCCAGTCCTGCAAGCGGCGCGCCCCGATGAACTCGCCTTCGGGCGGCAGGAACAACGACCCCCATCCGACGCGCTGCGCCAGTCTGGCACGCCACTGGCGCAAGGCCCACAGACCGGTGGGATTCAGGCCAAACACCAGCACACGCCCTTCGGGCACCAGTACGCGCTCGACCTCGCGCAAAGTGGCATGGGGGTCGGCACTGAACTCCAGCGTATGGGGCAGCACCAGCAAATCCAGGCTATTACTGGCAAATGGCAAAGCCGTGAAGTCGCATTGGAGCGCAAGCCGGGCCCAGGCCAGGCCGGGCACTGGGGACTGGTCTTCGGTGGCAAGCCAGCGGTGCGGCATGCGATTCGCTTCCAGGGCATCCAGTTCCGGAAACCCCAGCTGCAGCGCATGGTAGCCAAAGATATCCGCCACCAGGGCCTGGGCTCGCTGGTTTTCCCACGCCAGCAGGTATTGGCCGCAAGGAGTCTGCAGCCAACCGTGCAAATCTATAATTTGATCGCCCATGAACCTCGAACCGCTGCCCGCTTTCAACGACAACTACATATGGATGTTGCATGACGGCGTGCAAGCCCTGGTGGTAGACCCCGGCGATGCAGCACCCGTATTGCACGCGCTGCAGGCGCGCAACCTGCAGTTGGCTGCCATTCTAGTCAGCCACCACCACAGTGATCACTGCGGGGGCATTGCCGAACTCAAGGTGCAGACCGGGGCGCAGGTGTATGGCACCGGCGGTGAAGACATTGTTGGCATTGACCACCCCCTTCTTGGTGGCGAGAGGCTGCAGATTCTGGGCCTGGAGGTCCAAGTACTGGCCGTACCGGGCCATACCCGTGCGCATGTCGCTTTCTGGCTTCCGTTGCACGAGGTGGCAGGCGCCGATCCTGTCCTCTTCTGCGGAGATACCTTGTTCAGCGGTGGCTGTGGGCGCCTGTTTGAAGGCACGCCTGCGCAGATGTACCAGTCCTTGCAAATGCTGGCTACACTGCCCGACGCTACTCGCATCTGCTGTGCCCACGAATACACTCTGTCGAACCTGCGCTTTTGCGAAGCGGTGGAGCCGGACAATGCCGCGCTGAAGGACTATCTGCAGCATTGCCTGGGCTTGCGCCAGTCTGGCACCCCCACCCTGCCCTCCACCTTGGCGCGGGAAAAAACGATCAACCCCTACCTGCGCTGCCAACAAGCCACCGTGCGTGCCGCCGCGCAGGCCTACGACCCGGCAGTCCGCACTGCACTCGACGTGTTTGCGGCCCTGCGGCGCTGGAAAAACGAATTCGCATGAAATACCTCATTCTTCTGCCCTTGTGGACTGCCCTGGGCCTTGTCGGCTGCGCCAATGCACCCCTGGGGAACCCTTCCCCCGCCTCGGTGGGTACGCAAACCGTGGCAACACCTGCCACGCTGGTACCTGCGGACAGCATCCAGGCGGCAGCACCTACAAAAGCTACACCGGCCCCCAAGGCCAACGCAGCCACGGAAGCCCCGACGCGGCCCAATGAATCGCTGCGCCTTCAGCAGTCCAACGTGCTGAGCCTGTTTGGCCTGCCTGCTGCGCCAGCGCAACCGGTGGCACGGCCCGATGACATCTCCCTGCCCAAAATCAGCCTCGGCGTGGACGGTTCGCGCGTAGTGACCCCCTTGTCGGCCCCGGTCGATCTGTGGGAGCGCATTCGCCGCGGCTTTGCCATGCCGGACCTGCAAAGTGACCTGGTGCGCGACCGCGAACAGTGGTACAGCACGCGCCCGGACTACATCTTCCGCATGACAGAGCGCTCGCGCAAATACCTGTTCCACATTGTTGAGGAACTGGAACTGCGTGACATGCCCACCGAATTGGCCTTGCTGCCTTTCATTGAAAGCGCCTTCAACCCACAGGCGGTATCGAGCGCCAAGGCGGCGGGCATGTGGCAGTTCATGCCGGCCACAGGGCGCACCTTCGACCTCAAGCAAAACGCCTTCCGGGATGACCGCCGCGACGTGCTGGCCTCCACCCGCGCCGCGCTGGACTACCTGCAAAAACTGCACCGGATGTTTGGTGACTGGCATCTGGCCCTGGCCGCCTACAACTGGGGCGAAGGCAGCGTGCAGCGTGCCATCAAGAAGTCCCAGCGCCTGGGCAATGGCAGCAGCTACACCGAAATCAACATGCCCATGGAGACCCGCTTCTACGTGCCCAAACTGCAGGCCGTGAAAAACATCGTTTCCAACCCCGACAGCTATAGCAGCAAGCTGCCCGACATTCCCAACCACCCGTTCTTTGACACCGTCACCATCCGCCGCGACATCGATGTGGCTTTGGCCGCGCGCCTGGCCCAGGTGTCCATCGAGGACTTCAAGGCACTCAACCCCTCCATGAACAAGCCGGTCATCCTGGCTGCCGGTACCCCACAGATCCTGCTCCCTTGGGACAATGCCGAACTGTTCCAGACCAATCTGGACAGTTTCAGCGGACGCCTGGCCAGCTGGACCGTGTGGATTGCGCCCTCCAACATGAGCGCTGGCGAAGCCGCCAAGCGGGTGGGCATGGGTGAGGCGGAGCTGCGTGCGGTCAACAACATTCCAGCGCGCATGCTGATCCGCGGCGGCAGCTCACTGCTGGTGCCACGTGGCGCAGGAGTCCAGCACGACGTTGCTGAGCGGGTGGCCGACAACGGCCAGATTTCGCTGGCCCCCGAAGTGGTCTTGCGCAAAGTTTCAGTCAAGGCCGGCAAAGGCGATACCGTGGCCAGCGTGGCGCGCAAACACAAAGTGTCGCCCCAGAATGTGGCCCAGTGGAACAAGGTGGCCATTAATTCCAGCTTCAAGCCCGGTCAATCGGTCACCCTGTTCATGCCGGGACGCGCAGCATCTGCCTCCGGCAAGCGCAAAACATCGGCCAAGAGTCCAAGCCAGAAAAAACCGACTGCCCCTGCGTCCAAGGCACGCACCCCATCGAAAAAACGCAAATAAAAAAGCCGCTGCCTTGAATGGCCAGCAGCTTTTCAGTGCTTGCGAGTCCGTGCAGGGCACGGACTTTTTATCCCAACGCTGGGCGCTCAGCGAAAACCAGCAAACAGGATGCCAACGTTCAATGCCAAACCAATGGTCCAGACCGTGCTGCGCAGCTTGGCGTTGTCGGCCAGATACAGCATCACATAGAGGATGCGTGCCACGATGAACAACAAGGCCAGCAGGTCAACGAGCGTCTGGTTGGCCCCGAGCTGGTGTGCCACGAGCACCGCACCGATGAAGAACGGCAAAGCTTCAAAACTGTTCGCCTGTGCCGCGTTGGCACGCGCCCGCCAATCGGTCTGCTTGGCCAGCCAGGCGCGCGGGTTGTGGTTGTCGTAGCCGCCCTCGCGCCGCGATTGCTTGAATTTGCCGGATTTGGCAATTCCGGCACAGGCGATTGGCAACAAGGCAGCAACCAGAATGCACCAATAGGCCAGTGTGAAGTGGGTTGTATTCATAGGAAAAAATTCAAAAACTCCTCCCCCGATTCTCGCTCATGGCAACGCAATCAGTTTGGCCCAACGCCCATCGGCTTTCATGACCTTGAGTGCGGCGTCGAGCTTGGGCGCCCACTCGGCCCATTTCTGGTTAAGCACATGAACAGCCTTGGTGGTCACCAAGGGTGGCAGCACCTTCACCAGCGGGGCAACATTGGCATCCGGCATCATGACCGAAGTGATCAGCACCACCTCAACCCGATCGTTGACCAGCATCTGGTACATCTGCTGCGGCGTATTGACCAAGGTCAGTTTGATGCCCCATTTCGCAGCAGTGGCCTCCGCCATCTTGGTTCCACGCGTGCTGGCGACACTACGACCTTTCAGTTCGGCCAAAGTCAATCGGCTCACACTGGCATCTTTCTTGACAACGACGATGAGTGACACTTCTGACAGGGATTCCCCGAGTTCGAACACATTTTGGTAGCCTGCAGTGCCTCCAACCACACGCCCAAGGTCTGCATCCACATCGCCGTTTTCTACACTCCTCAACGCACGCTCGGTGGGTAAAACCACAAACTCAGGAACCAGCCCCACCTCCTTGTACAAGGCTGTGAGCGCAGGCTGGTAATGCCGGGTGCTTTCGTTGATGGCCACCTTGAGTACCTGCTGCGCGCACACGGGGCTAGCCAGCACCAAGCTGGCCCACACGGCAGCAATGAATTTTTGCATGGCACGCTCCTTGGAGTGCTGTGAGCTTGCAGCATATCGACGGCGCACAAACGCTGTCAAACCACGGGCTCGATGCCCGCAGCCAGCCCTGGATATTCGCAGGAAGTGGGGCTTTGCTAGCGCCGGTCTACCAGCGCGTGGGCAATGGTGCCCAGGTCGACGTATTCGAGCTCACTGCCCACCGGCACCCCGCGGGCCAAGCGCGTGCAGCGCACACCGCGAGCCTGCAGGCCCTGGGCAATGACATGGGCCGTGGCCTCGCCTTCCGCGGTGAAGTTGGTGGCCAGAATCACTTCCTGCACCGTGCCGTCGCAGGCGCGCTCGAACAGCTTGGCCAGCCCGATGTCCTTGGGGCCGATACCGTCCAAAGGGCTCAGGTGCCCCATCAGGACGAAATACAGCCCCTTGTAGGCACGGGTGCGCTCCATGGCCGACTGGTCGGCCGGGGTCTCCAGCACGCACAGCTTGCTCGCGTCGCGCTCGGCATCGCAGCAAGTGGCGCAGACAGTCTGTTCGGTGAAGGTGTGGCAGCGCTCACAGTGCTGGGTGCGTTCCACCGCATCGCCCAAGGCGCGCGACAGGGTCAGCGCCGCGGCCCGGTCATGCTGCAACAGATGAAACGCCATGCGCTGCGCCGACTTCACCCCCACCCCCGGCAGACGCTTGAGGGCCTGGATCAGGGTTTCGAGCGAGTTGGCGTCAGACATAGTGCGAACCCATGTTTTTTTGGTGAGGAATCACAGGGCGTAGCGAGCGGGAAGAGCTGCAAGGCGGCCGGAGCACAGCAACCGGAACGACCTCCCTGGTCGTGAGGATTGCGCGCACCGCCCAACGCCGCAGATCGCCCGCGCAGTAGCCATCCTCAAAAAGGGAATTTCATGCCACCGGGGAGTCCTGGCATGCCTGCGGTGATCTTGCCCATCTTCTCAGCGCTGGTCTCTTCGGCCTTGCGCACACCCGCATTGAAGGCCGCGGCCACCAGGTCTTCGAGCATGTCCTTGTCATCGGCCAGCAGGCTGGGGTCAATGGTGATGCGCTTGACATCGTGCTTGCAGGTCATGACCACCTTGACCAGGCCAGCGCCGGACTCGCCGGTGACTTCGATGTTGCCCAGCTCGTCTTGGGCCTTTTTCATGTTGTCCTGCATGGCCTGGGCCTGTTTCATGAGGCCTGCCAGTTGTCCTTTGTTGAACATGTCTTTCCTTCCAATGTGAATTGCGTCGCGCCCGCCAGTAGGTTACAGGGGCTTGATCGAGCCGGGCACGATTTTCGCGCCAAAGTCCTGCATCAAGGCCTGCACCAGCGGGTCTTCCAAAATAATCTTTTCCGCGCCCAGTTGGCGCGCCTCCTGGGCTGCACGGATGCGCCGGGCCGGATTGTCCTGCACCCGCCCCACCTCCACCGCCAAGGCAATGTCGTGGCCGGCCGCGCGCAGGGCATTGGCCAGGCGCTCCTTGGTGGTGGGCTGGTTCAGCGACTCGCGCTCCACCCGCAACAGCCACTGGTCGCTGTCGCGCGCCACCAGCTGCGCCTGCAGCGCCAGTTCGCGCACCATGGCCGCAATCGCCTCCGAGTCGATCAGGGCCTGCACCGTGGCAAACCAGAAGTCGCCCTCGGTCGTCGGCTCCAGGCTGGCGGCCTGCGTGGCCGCCATGTCGCTGCTGCTCTCCGGCTGATTGCGCACCGGAACCGCTACCAATTTATGAGCACTCTGGGCAAATTCCATGCGGGCAGAAGGCCCATTTGGCACTAAATCTTCCTCATAGGAGCGGACTGGCAGCTCCTGCACCTCGGGCAGATCGTCCCAGGGTTGCACTGTCGCAGCTTGCGGCTGCAGCACCGGCTCCACTGGGGCAGCAGCGAACGGGGGTGCATCCAGAGCAGGAGACGGCGGTTGCGCAGGCTTGGGCGCCTGCGGACATGCCACCGAGGCCGTTACCGGACGTGCCACGGCAGGGGCCGTGGGCGCGATCGTCCGTTCAGGCGCTGCCGGGGCTGTCGCTAGAGTTTTTTTTTGAGCCGATTCGCCTGTGGCCGGTTTGAACGCCAAGAGGCGCAGCAGCACCATGGTGAGCGCGGCGTATTCGTCCGGTGCCAGGCCCAGGTCGCCACGGCCATGCAGGCAAATGCTGTACAGCAGCTGGGTCTCGTCGGCGGGCATGGCCTGTGCCAGGCGGGCAATCTCCTGGGCCTCCGGGTCGCTGTCGTCCAGGTCGCCACCACCCACTGCCTGCAACACCGCCATGCGCTGCAGCACGGTGGACATTTCTTCGAGCGTAGAGGCGGCATTGAGCCCATTCAGGCGCAGGGCCTCGCTGGTCTCGACCACGGTCTTGCCATCGCCCTCGGCCAGCGCCGCGATCAGGCGGAACACATAGCTGCGGTCCACACTGCCCAACATCTGGCGCACAGTGGCCTCGGCCAACGTGCCACCACCAAAGGCGATGGCCTGGTCGGTGAGCGAGAGCGCATCGCGCATGGAGCCGCGCGCGGCACGTGCCAGCAGGCGCAGGGATTGGGCATCGGCCTGCACACCCTCGGTGCCCAGCACCTTCTCCAAGTGCTCGCGCACGGTCTCGGGGGCCATGGGGCGCAGGTTGAACTGCAGGCAACGGCTCAGCACCGTGACCGGGACCTTTTGCGGGTCGGTGGTTGCGAGCACGAACTTCAAATACTCGGGTGGCTCTTCGAGCGTCTTCAACATGGCGTTGAACGCCGTGTTGGTGAGCATGTGCACCTCGTCGATCATGAAGACCTTGAAGCGCCCCTGCACCGGCTTGTAGACCGCCTGCTCCAGCAGGGTCTGCACCTCGTCCACGCCGCGGTTGGAGGCTGCGTCGAGCTCGGTGTAGTCGACAAAACGGCCACTGTCGATGTCGCGGCAGGCCTGGCACACGCCACAGGGGCTGGCGGTGATGCCGCCTTGCCCGTCAGCGCCTTGGCAGTTCAGCGACTTGGCCAGAATGCGCGACACCGTGGTCTTGCCAACGCCGCGGGTGCCGGTGAACAGGTAGGCGTGATGCAGGCGCTGCGTGGTCAACGCATTGACCAGGGCTTGCACCACGTGGTCCTGCCCCACCATTTCGGTAAAGCTGCGGGGGCGGTACTTGCGGGCGAGCACGAGGTAAGACATGCGCACGATTCTATCCACCGCCAGCGGGTACAATCGGCGGTGACGGGCCTTCCCGCATGGTGAAGCGGCCAACCGGGTCAGGTGGGGAACCAAGCAGCCCTAACTGTGGAGCCAGTGCCGGGGTCAAGGCTCGTCAACTTCCCCTCTCTTCCTTGTTTCTGTGCATTGGTGTGGCCGGAGGATTGATGTTGGT
This sequence comes from Rhodoferax sp., assembly GCA_008015235.1. Classification (GTDB taxonomy): domain Bacteria; phylum Pseudomonadota; class Gammaproteobacteria; order Burkholderiales; family Burkholderiaceae_C; genus Allorhodoferax. The sequence continues at coordinate 308,342 of SSFF01000003.1, forward strand.
GAATTTTTCCGCGCAGCGTCCCCGCCTCACCATGGCCCAACTGCTGTTGTGCGGCCTGCTGTGGCTTCTTGCGGCCCTGCCTGCGTACAGCGCAGGCCCCGACGCCAACTTTCCCACCATTGCCCTGGACACGACCACGGATTCGGCTGTGGCAATCGGCTCGCGCATGGGCGTGCTGGTCGACCCCGCAGGCCAGCTGCAACTGGCCGATGTGCTGGAACGCGAGACGCAATGGGCCGCCATCACGCGCCCGACACCGAACTTCGGCTTCACCAAGGACGCCTACTGGTTCCGTTTTCAGCTGGACAACCCGACCCAGTCTCCCCTGGACCGCTATCTGGAGCTGCCGGTGCCCTTTCTCGACGATGTGCGCCTTTACCAGCGCGTCGGTGAAGACACGGTGGCGCAGTTCAGCCTGGGGGATGAAAAGCCGTTCGAGCAACGCGTGCTACGCCACCAGAACTTCGTCATGCCCGTGACTCTGCAGCCGGGCAACAACATGTTCTACATGCGCCTGGCATCGGCCGGTACCGTGGAGGCGAGCTTGCGGGTGTGGACACCCGAAGGCTTTCTGGCTGACAGCAACAACGAAAACTTGGCCCAGGGTGCGGTCGCCGGGGTGCTGATGGTGATGGTGGTCTACAACCTGTTCATCTTTTTCTCGCTGCGCGATGGCAACTACCTGCTCTACATCGGCTTTGCCGCGAGCTACCTGCTGTTCTACTTCACGCTCACCGGTTATTCGTACCAGTACCTGTGGCCGCAGGCGATGCGCTGGAACAGCTTTGCGATTTCGACCTTCATCGCCAGCACCATCGTGTTCACCTGCTGGTTTGCGATCAGCTTCTTGCGCTTGGCATCGTTTTCGCGGCTGGCCTATGTGCTGTTGCGTGCCATGGGGGTGGCCGGTGCCGTGCTTCTGGTGGCCACTTTCTTCCTGCCCTATTCCTGGACCATCCGCTTAGGTACGGCACTGACCATGCCAGTGGCGCTCACCACCCTGGTGGTGGGCTACTGGCGCTGGTTCACCGGGGCCCGGTTTGCACGCTTCTTTTGCCTGGCCTGGACCGCGGTGCTGCTGGGTCTGTTGGTACTCAATGCCAACAAGCTGGGCCTGATTGCCGCCAACGTCTGGACCAACAACGCCTCGCAGATCGGTGTCATCCTTCAGATCGTGCTGCTGTCTTTCACCTTGGCCGACCGCATGAACCACGACCGCGCCCGGCGCATTGCGGCCCAGGACGCGGCGCTGCAGCACGAGCGCAAGGCGCGCGCCAGCTCGCTGGCCCTGGTGCAAGCCACCGAGGCTGCCAACCGTGAGCTGGAAAGCCGGGTTCAAGCCCGAACCGCCGACCTGAACGAAGCCATGGGGCAGCTGCAGCAGGCCAATGCCCAGCTGCAACTGCTGTCCACCACCGACGCCCTGACCCAGGTGCGCAACCGTGCCTACTTCGACAACGCCTGGAACACCGAGGTGCGGCGCGCCGCGCGCAGCCAGAGCGCCGTCACCCTGGTGCTGTTCGACATCGACCATTTCAAGAAAATCAACGATACCTACGGCCACCCGGCTGGCGACGCCTGCCTGCGCGCCGTGGCGGCCACTGCGCGCGCCCAGCTGGGACGCTCCACCGACGTGCTGGCGCGCTACGGTGGTGAGGAGTTTGTGGTGGTGCTGGTGGACACCCCCCTGCCCCAGGCGCTGGCGCTGACCGAAAGCCTGCGGGCCAGCATCGAAGCCCAGACGGTCGAATTCGAGGACAAAAGCATCCGCTTCACCGCCAGCTTCGGCCTGGCCCATGGCACGCCCCAGGCCGAGACCACCGCTGCGGGCATCCTGGCCCTGGCCGACAAGGCCCTGTACCAGGCCAAGCGCGACGGACGCAATTGCATCCGCCACGAGTTGCTACTAATTTAGTAGCTTCCTACGCAATACCTCTGCGGGCCAGAAGCCTATTTGGCTTGTAAAAATGCCCGTACGCCCTGCCCCGCATGCCAGCCGGTGGCCATGCAGGCCGTGAGCAGGTAGCCGCCCGTGGGGGCTTCCCAGTCCAGCATCTCTCCGGCCACGAACACACCGGGCTTGGCCTGCAGCATCAGCTGCGGCGTCACCACATCCCAGCGCACACCCCCGGCCGTGCTGATGGCCTCATCCAGGGGTCGCGTGGCGGCGAGGCGAATCGGCATGGCCTTGATGGCCGCCGCCAGTTGCGCCGGGTCGACCAGCTGCGCCTTGCTGAGCAACTCGTACAGCAGCGCGGTCTTGATGCCTTCCAGGTGCAGGCGGCTCTTGAGGTGGCTACTCAGCGAGCGGCTGCCGCGCGGGTGCGCCAGCTCCTGCAGCACGCGCGCCTCGCTGAAGTCCGGCAACAGGTCGAGCAGCAGCGTGGCGCTGCCGCTGCGGGCAATTTCGTCGCGCAGCAGGCTGCTGGCGGCGTAGATGAGGCTGCCTTCTATGCCATGCGCAGTGGCCACGAACTCGCCCTTGCGCGCAAAGCTGTGGCCCAGGCTGTCGGTGCAGCGGATGGCCACCGACTTGAACGCTTGCCCGGCAAACTTGTCACGAAAAAGCGGCGTCCAGCCACCAGCCACCTCGAAGCCGCAGTTCGACGGCTGCAGCGGTGCCAGCGCCACACCGGCCTGTGCCAAGGGTGCGACCCAGGCGCCGTCCGATCCCAGGCGTGCCCAGCTGCCGCCGCCCAGCGCCAGCAGCACGGCACGGGCCTTCACATGCTGGTGCCCCCCGTCTTCTCCCTGAAAGCGCAAGGCGCCGTCATCGGTCCAACCGAGCCAACGCTGGCGCATGTGGAACTGCACCGGCACGCCGCCCTGCTCTGTCGGATGGCGCAGACGCGCCAGCCAGCTGCGCAGCAAGGGGGCGGCCTTCATGTCGGTGGGAAACACGCGCTGCGAGGTGCCCACAAAGGTTTCCACTCCCAGGTCCAGTGCCCAGTCACGCAGCTGCTGGGGGCCGAAGGCGCGCAGCAGCGGCTCCAGCGCAGCACTGGCCGTGCCATAGCGTGTGATGAACGCGTCCAGCGGCTCCGCGTGTGTGAGGTTCAGGCCACCCTTGCCCGCCAGCAGGAACTTGCGCCCCACCGAGGGCATGGCATCGAACACGTGCACGGCCACACCGTGTGTGCTGAGCAGCTGGGCCGCCATCAGCCCGGCTGGTCCGGCCCCCACCACGGCCACATCCACTTCCAACATATTCTTCTTATCTTCATTCACCATGGCCAACATCCAATTCCTGTACTTGCCCATCGGGCGTCAAAAAAGCGGCGCGTATTGTCGCCCCCGGGGTGGCCTGGGCCACGGCCGTGCGGTACTGCGCCAGTTGGGCGCACAGTTCGGGCTGCTCCAGCGGGTAGCGGGTGGACTTGTAGTCCAGCACCCACCAGTCCTGGGTGTCGGCACGCTGCACCAGACGGTCCAGCCGCAACAGGCGCCCCGCCACCACCATGGCAACCTCGCTGCCCTGCCAGGCCAGTTGCTGCGCGTCCCAGACCCAGCGCCCGGCACCGCCAGCAATGGCCAGCGCGGCCGTGCGGGCCTGGGCACACTGCGCGGCGTCGAGCATATAGTCGCGCTGCAGGGTGCGCCACTGGGCACTGCTCCACACATCGTCCGTGCCCGCATGCCCCCCGGCCACGGCGGGCAGCCACTCCAGCAGGCGGTGCATGGCCTGGCCCAGGCGGCTTTCCAGCGAATCCTCGGCTTCCAGGCGCACCGCATTCGCTTCCAATTTGATAGCAACTTGCGCAATATCTGTGCGGGCTGAAGGCAGTTTTTCTATATACAGCAGTTCAAATGGCGGCTCTGTGTCCGCGGCTTGGCCCTGCACTGCGGCGGCGACCTCGGGTACGGCCAGGGGCGTCAGATGGGCCTGCAGGCGCGTCCACCAACTGCCCGGGTGCGCGCTGCGCGGCACCGTGCTCGACAGCACCAGCGCGCGCTGGGCGCGGGTCAGGGCCACATAGAGGCCGTTGACCTCTTCGCGCGCGCGTTCGGCCATCTCGCGCTCCATGGCGGCACGGGTACAGGCCGGGGGGCGCGACTCGTTCATCAGGAAAGCAAAACGCTGCGGGCACGGCGCTTCGCCCGGCCACTCCACCAGCACGCCCATGCTCTCGCGCCGCGGGCTCTCGCCGTCGGAGTCCAGGATCACCACCCATGGCGCTTCCAGTCCCTTGGCGCCGTGCACGGTCAGCAGGCGCACAGCCTCGGTGTTGGCGCGGCTCGGGGCCTGCTGGCCGCTCTGGCGCAAGGCGCGCACCAGGCCATAGGCCGTGAGGTAGCGCCCACCATCGATCTGCAAGGCCGCCGTGAGCACGGCATGCAGGCGCGCCAGCACCAGCTCGCGCTGGGCGGCGGGCACGCTGGCGGCGTAGCGCTCCAGCACCTGGCCGTCGTCAAAGATGGCGGCCAGCGCGTCGTGCGGCGAGCGCTGCGCCACCCAGGCCTGCCAACGCGCCAGGCGCGCACCGGCCTGCACCAGGCTTGGCACACCTTGCGCCTGCACCTGCCAGGCTGGGTCCTGTGCCAGAGCGACCAACAGGCCCAGCCAGTGCAGCGGCGGCCTGTCCGCGTCTTGGCTGGACACAGCTTCGCGCTGGCGGCGCAGCAACACAGCAATGTCCACCAGGTCGGCATCTTTGAGCCCCAGCAGCGGCGACTTGAGCGCACGCGCCAAGGAAAAGTCGTGCCAGGGCGAGACCAGGGCATCGAGCAAGGCCACCACGTCCTGCACTTCGGGCAATTCGCTCAGCTCCGTCTTTTCCGGCTGCACGCAGGGCACGCCACCCAGGCGCAGTTGTTCCTGCATGAGCCCCAGGCGTTCGCGCTTGCGCGAAAGAATCATCACATCTTTGGGCTGCAGCACGCCGCTGTGCAGCAGCGGCAGCAGCCAGCGCGCCACCTGGGCGCATTCCTGGCGCTTGCGGCTTTCTTCGGCGGTTTCACGCGGCATGGTGAGCGAGTCGCGCCACTGCAAGGTGGTATCGGCGACCTCGTCCTCGCCATCGTCGCTGCTGGTCTTGGCTGCGCGGGGAATCGGTGGCAGCGCCAGCACTTCGCCGTCCACGTCCGACGCGGTGGTGTGGGTGCGGAACGCGCCCATCTGCCCCTGGGCATGGGCCTGTGCCATGCTGGTGTTGACCAGGGCCATGACCGCTTTCGCATTGCGCCGGGTGTGGTCGCAGCTCAGCAAGTCACCCGCCAGCGTTTCGCGCACAAAGCGCTGTGCCGCCAGAAACACCTGCGGCTCGGCGCGGCGGAAGCGGTAGATGCTTTGCTTGGGGTCGCCCACAATGAACACGCTGGGCGCGTTGCCGGCACCGCCGTAGGATTCGAGCCAGGCATGCAGGGCCTGCCACTGCAGCGGGTTCGTGTCCTGGAACTCGTCGATGAACAAATGCCGCACCTGGGCATCGAGCCGTTCCTGCACCCAGGCACCGAGCACCGGGTCGGACAACAGGGTCAGCGCCGTGCGCTCCAGGTCGCCCATGTCGATCCAGCCCTGCTCGCGCTTGAGGGCAGCGAAGTCCCGCACCATCTGGCGCGTCAAGCGCGCCATGCGCTGGTGGTGCTGCCAACTGGCGTGCTGGTGCAGCGCCTGGGCGTGCTCCTCCAGCAGGGCCTGGGCGGCACGGGCGTCTTCCACGCCCTGCACCTTGTCGTTGAGCTTTCGCGGCTCGCCCTTTTGCGTGAACAAGGCGTCCTGCACGCCAGCCCAATCCAGCGCTGTCAAGGCTTTCTCCAACGCAACGCCATGCTTAACCATGCCCGCCAGCGTCGAAGCGCCCAATACCCGAGCAGCCTGCCAGAGCAACTGTTGCACGGCCGGTGTCTGCAGCCGTGCCTGTGGTTCGCTCAGTCCGGCGTAGGCGCTGAAAACAGCCCCCACAGGCTGCACCGAGGCGTCCACCGTGCCCGCCGCATCGGCCAGGGCGAACTCCACCCGCTTTTGCAACGCGTTTTCCAGCGCCTTGTGGGTGTTGAAACGCCCGACCGCGAGCACTGAGGCCGTGTAGTCGGCATGCAATGCGGCATCGGCCTGCACTGAGACCAGGAACTTGCGCCAGACCCTGCGCACGGCTTCGGCATCGTTTTCCAGCAGCGTAAAGCTCGACGGCAGGCCCAGCTCCTGCAGCACCGCCCAGGGCGCGCTTTGCAGCAAGGCCGCAAACCAGCTGTGGAAGGTGCGCACCTGCACCGCGCGCCCGGCGTTCAGCAGATGAAGATGCAAGCCACGCAGAGCCTGCACCTGCTGCGGCGTGGGGGCCGCCACGCCACGGATACCCAGCTCATGGGCCAGGGTGGCATCGTCGGCGTGGGCAAATGCCTCCAGCCATTGGTGCAGGCGTTCGCGCATTTCGCCCGCCGCCTTCTTGGTGAAAGTGATGGCCAGGATTTCCTGTGGCGCGGCACCGTCGAGCAGCGCACGCAGCATGCGCGAGACCAGCATCCAGGTCTTGCCGGCACCGGCACAGGCTTCCACCGCCACGCTGCGGCGCGGGTCGCAGGCCACGGCGTAAAAGGCTGCGGGCGCCACGTGCTGGCCGTTGCATTCGTAGGCAAAGTTATTGCTCATACGCTGCCCCAAGTGTCTTTGCGGCACAGGCCGCGTGCGGCGCAGTAGGTACAGGCGTCGCCCTCACCCAGGGCCGGCAGTGCTGCCCCCTGGGCGATCTGCTGCACATCGTGGGCAATGCCGTCGAGCAGCGACTGCACCGCCAGCGCCATGTCGGGCTGGGCAAAGGCCTTGCACTCGTTCTCGGACAGCATCAGGTAGCTGCCCTCCACGGGGTCTGCAGTCTCCTCCTGGAGCAGGGCGCCGTAAAACGCCATCTGGGTGTCTTCCATCGGGCTGGCAATGCGTTCACGGACGCGGGTGGAGGACTCGGTCTTGTAGTCGAGCACCAGCACGCCGCCCTGCGCCTGCCGGTCGACGCGGTCAAGACGCCCCTGCAGGCGCACGCCTTGCCAGCTGCGCTCACGCGCCAGCTCCGATTGTTCAAATGCATAGCCCGCTGCCTGGTGGGCTTGCAACCAACCCAGGTAATGGTCACGCACGGCGGGCCAACTGGCCATGAAGGGCAGGAATTCGGCATGGGCCAGACCCTGCACCTTGGAAACGGCATCGGCGGCAGCGTCCAACAGTTCCGACTGGCGCGCCCGGTCGGCATCGCCTGCAAGCGCCAGCTGCCGGTGAAAGCGGCTCAGCACTTCGTGCAACCAGACGCCAAAGTCGCGTTTGTCCACATCCTGCTCCAGCTCGTCGTCGCTTTGCAGGCCCAGGATGCGCAAGGCAAAAAAGCGGTAGGGGCAAGTGCGCAGGTCGTCGTAGGCGCTGGCCGACAGGCGCTGCACGCCCAGGGCCTGCGCCTGCGGCTGGGGAGGCTGCTGCGGCTGGGGAGACACTTCTTTCATCCAAGCACTTTGCGCAGCGTCAACACCGTTCCCATGCACCTGCAAGGCCTGTACCAGGGTGCTGGGCATGAGAGCTTCGCCACTGTCGTCGCTGGTGCGCCACAGGATGTCAATTTCGGGGGTGTGCAGGGCCGTGGCCCAGGCCAGGCGCTGCACCTGGTCCAGGGCCTCGCGGCTGGGCAAGCCCAGGGCTTCGCGCTGGGCACGCGTCCAGATGCCCGCGGGTGGCGCACTGGCCGGCAGCCGCTGCTCGTCGCAGCCACACAGCAGCACGGCAGCAAAGGGCCGGGCCAGCAACTGGCTCATGGGCACCAGCACCACCTGTTCGTTTTGCGGGTACTCGGGCGACCAGCTCGCCGCCTCCAGGCTCTGGTTGACCCAGGCGGTGAACTCGGCCAGCGACCAGGTGCGCTGCGCAGTCTCGGCCCAGGCGTCATGGGCCTGCGCGTCGAGCTGCAGGCAGGCCAGCATGGCGCTGCCTTCGGGCACCACTGCCGGGTGGGACCCGGTGGCTTCGAGCAGCGCGCCGTAGCCACTGCGCTGCAAGGCGCCACGCAAGCGCCCCAGTGCATCGGTCAAGGTACCGCGCTGTTGCAAGGGCTCGCGCACCTGGGCAACCAGGTCCAGCAGTTGCACCAGCGCAGGCTGCTTTTGCAACGCCCCCAGGCGCGCCACCTGGGCCCAATCGCGCACACCGTAGCGCCGCAGCAGGGCTTCTAGCGCGTCCACCTGGGCACTGGCAAAGGGTGCGAGCTTGAGCCAGGCCAGCACCGTGTCGGTACTGGCATTCCATACCGCGGCCCGCAGCAATGCCATAGTGTAGGTACCGGCACGGGTGGTGGACAGCTTCCAGCCAGTCTCGTCGCGCACGCTCACGCCTGCGGCTTCGAGCTGGACCTGGATCTGGCGCGTGAAGGCACGGTCGCTGGACACCAGGGCCAGTGGAAAGCGCCCGGCCTGGATGTGGCGCACGGCGCAGGCGGCACTTCGCCGCGCTTCGTCCTGTGCGTCCAGGCAGGCATGGGCACGCCAGCGCGACGACTGTGCCAAGGCCAGGGTCTGCTCCACCGCCATCCATTGGCATGGCACCCAGCGCCCGGGGCCCCAGTGGGCCTGCAAACCCTCTGCCAGCGGGTCGGCATTGAGTCCGCACACCTGCAGCACCAGGTCCACCTGCTGCCAGGGCACTTCGGTGTAGAGCACGTCGCTGGCATAGGCACTGATATGCACCCACTCCAGCGCCACCTGGGCCACCAGCGCCTCCCACTGCCCCGCCTCACCGCCCTGGGTGACTCGCAGCATGTCGCGGCAAGCCTGTGCCCAGACGGCGCGCTGCTGCGGAGCACGCCCGGCGGCCAGGGGCGCCAGTTGCAAGGCAGCATCGACCAGGTGCGGCGCCAGCTGGTCGGCGCGAACACTTTGCCCGGCCTGCACCAAGAGGCTGTGGGCGGTAAGCAGGTCCTGTGCGCGGTCCTGGCGCAGGTCAAAGATCCCGTCCACGCCCGCGCCCAGGGCCGTGGTCCAGCTGCGGGTAGTCTCGAAGCGTGGGGCAAAGCCGTCGTCGAACACCTGCTGCCACAGGCGTTGGGCCAGCGGGCGCAGCTGGGCATAGGGCAACAGCACCACGCAGCGTGCCGGGCTGGCCCCGGCCTGGGCCATGGCCTGGCGCAGGCGGTAGAGCAGGCCTTTTTCCGGTGCCAGCCACTGGTGCATGACCGGGTGCGTGGCCAGCAGTTGCGGATCGGGCAAGCCCAGAACAGGATGAATTTTGGCTATGGCCGCCATAGGAAATGGGGGCGCTGCCGGGGTCTTGGTTTCTGTCACAATGCCGCAACTTTAGCTGCATTAGCAATTTGTAAAGGACCCGAACATGGCCAGCGAACTCATCAAACACATTAGCGACGCGTCTTTCGAAGCCGACGTGCTGCAGTCGGCCCAGCCCGTGCTGGTGGACTACTGGGCCGAATGGTGCGGCCCCTGCAAGATGATCGCCCCGGTACTCGATGAGCTGGCCACGACCTACAGCGGCAAGCTGACCATTGCCAAGATGAATGTGGACGAAAACCGCGACATTCCGGCCAAGTTCGGCATCCGCGGCATTCCCACGCTGATGGTGTTCAAGGGCGGCCAACTGGCAGCCACCAAGGTAGGTGCCATGAGCAAGGCCCAGCTCAGTGCCTTTATCGACCAGCAACTGGCCTGATTTTTCGGCTGCGGCGCGGGTGCAAAGCCCGTGCCGCATTTTTCCTGTCATAATTAGTTTCGTTCCCTGAAGCTGCGACCTGCGGCTTCCCGAGGCAAGGTATCCATACCGGCCCTGAACATGGGGGTCTCGCCAAACCAGCGCAACCCCAGCCCTTATTCCCCGATTGTTGTATCTGTTGTCCGGCGATAAGCCGACGGGACCACCTCCATGCACTTAAATGAACTCAAGGCACTGCACGTGTCTGAAGTCCTCAAGCAAGCCGAAGAACTTGAGATCGAAAACACTGGCCGCATGCGCAAGCAGGAGCTGATGTTCGCCATCATCAAGAAGCGCGCCCGCACAGGGGAGCAGATCATTGCGGACGGCGTACTCGAAATCTTGCCCGACGGCTTCGGCTTCCTGCGCAGCCCCGACACCAGCTTCACGGCGTCGACCGACGACATCTATATCAGCCCCAGCCAGGTGCGACGCTTCAACCTGCACACCGGCGACATGATCGAAGGCGAAGTCCGTACACCCAAGGACGGCGAGCGCTACTTTGCCCTGAACAAGCTCGACAAGGTCAACGGCGGCCCCCCCGAAGGCAACAAGCACAAGGTGATGTTCGAAAACCTCACACCGCTGTTCCCCAAGGAGCAGATGCGTCTGGAGCGCGACGCCTTCAAGGGCGAAGAAAACATCACCGGCCGCATCATCGACATCATCGCCCCCATCGGCAAAGGCCAGCGCGCCCTGCTGGTAGCGCCTCCCAAGAGCGGCAAGACGGTGATGATGCAGCACATCGCCCACGCCATTTCGGCCAACTACCCCAACAGCCACATGATGGTTTTGCTGGTGGACGAACGCCCCGAAGAAGTGACCGAAATGCAGCGCACCGTCAAGGGCGAGGTCATTGCCTCCACCTTCGACGAACCCGCAGCCCGCCACGTGCACGTGGCCGAAATGGTGATCGAACGCGCCAAGCGCTTGGTCGAATTGAAGCAAGACGTGGTGATCCTGCTGGACTCCATCACCCGCCTGGCCCGCGCCTACAACAACGTGGTGCCCAGCTCGGGCAAGGTGCTGACCGGCGGTGTCGATGCCAACGCCCTGCAACGCCCCAAGCGTTTCCTGGGTGCCGCGCGCAACGTGGAAGAAGGCGGCAGTCTGACCATCATCGCCACGGCGCTGGTGGACACCGGCAGCCGGATGGACGAAGTGATCTTTGAAGAATTCAAGGGTACCGGCAACTGCGAAATCCACCTGGACCGCCGTCTGTACGAAAAGCGCGTCTTCCCCTCGATCCAGCTCAACCGCTCCGGCACCCGCCGCGAAGAACTGCTGCTGCAACCCGAAATCCTGCAGAAGTCACGCATCCTGCGCCAGTTCCTCTACAGCATGGACGAGATCGAATCCATGGAAATGGTCCTGAAGCAAATGCGCGCCACCAAGACCAACAGCGACTTCTTCGACATGATGCGTCGAGGCGGCTAGACTGTTATAATCCACGTTTTTCGCGGAAAGTAAGCCGGGTGGTCCGGCTCGGCTGCCGCAGCTGACGCACACTGTGCAATAGGAAGAATCATGAAAGAAGGCATTCACCCCAACTACCGCGAAGTTTGTTTCCAGGACATGTCCAATGGTTTCAAGTTCGTGACCCGTTCCTGCGCCAGCGCCAAGGAAATGATCAAGATGGAAGACGGCCGCGAGCTGCCCTGGATCAAGTTGGATACCACCAGCGAATCGCACCCCTTCTACACTGGCACCCAGAAGTCCGTGGACAACATGGGCGGCCGCGTGGAAAAGTTCCGCAACCGTTTCGGCAAGACCGCTGCGAAGTAATTCGCACATCAGGCTACAGCCTGAGTTTTGCAAAAAAAGCAGCCCGGCCCTCCGAGCTGCTTTTTTTTTGAACATCACGCCAGTTTCTTGTGAATCAACCCTCTCCTGCCATTGTCACCCAGGCCGCTGTACGCCGCTTCCCGCGCCCTGTGCTGCTGGTGTTTTGCGTCGCCTACGTCCTGGCGGGTTTCGTGGGCCGCGAGGCCTGGAAAAGTGCCGACATGGCGGCTTTGGGTTTTATGCAGGCACTGGCATCCGGAGCGAGTGCATGGCTGCAGCCCACACTGGCCGGTTTTGCGCCAGAACAGCCCGCATTGCTGCCCTATTGGCTTGGTGCCTGGACCATCCAGTGGGGTGGCCTCGTGTCCATTCCATTTGACTTCGCTGCCCGTATTCCCTTCGGTATTCTGCTGGCACTGGCCATGGTCGGTACCTGGTATGGCACCTACTACCTGGCCCGCAGCCCTCTCGCTCAGCCGGTAGCCTTCGCCTTTGGGGGCGAGGCCCAGACCACCGACTACGCGCGCACCGTGGCCGATGGTGGTCTGCTCGCGTTCATGGCCTGCTTGGGCTTGGCGCACCTGTCACACGAAACCACTCCTGCTCTGGCACAACTGGGCTTCACGGCCCTACTGTTCTTTGCCATGGCTGCACTGCCGTACCGGCGCTGGCAAGCCATGGTCGGAGCCGTGGTCGGCACACTGGGACTGACACTCAGCGGGGCCCCAGCGATTGCCTTGCTGTTGAGCAGCGGTGCGGCACTGATCCACGCCCTCGACAAGTGCAGTGAACGCGCACAAGTTCAAGCACATGAAACCCGCCACACCGAAGCCTGGTTCGTGTTGGCTCTTGGCATGCTCTGTGCTGCCCTGGCCCATGGCCTGGACCTATGGCAATGGAAAATCGTCCTGCCAGGATGGAAGCTAAGCGAATGGCAGGGGCTGGGCGAGCTGTTGGTCTGGTTTGCATGGCCAGCCTGGCCGCTGACCCTGTGGACCCTGTGGCGCTGGCGTGACCGCATTGCTGGCAAGACCCTCAACCGCCATTTGGTGATGCCTATGGGGTTCACCACCATCACGGTGGTCTCGTCCCTGGTCACGGGTGCGTCGGACCGCACCTTGCTGCTGGCCTTGCCCTCACTGGCGGCACTGGCGGCCTTTTCGCTGCCTACACTCAAGCGCCAGATGGCGGCCTGGATCGACTGGTTCACCCTGTTCTTCTTTTCCGGCTGCGGCTTCATCATCTGGGTGGTGTGGATCGCCATGCAAACCGGCGTCCCGGCCCAGCCCGCAGCCAACGTGGCCCGGCTGGCGCCGCAATTCCAGTCCAGCTTTTCAATTGCTACACTTTTAATAGCTGTCTGCGCAACCCTGGTATGGGCCTGGCTCGTGAAATGGCGTGTGGGCAAGCACCGTGCTGCGCTCTGGAAAAGCCTGGTGCTACCAGCCGGTGGTGCGGGCCTGTGCTGGCTGTTGTTGATGACCTTGTGGATGCCGCTTCTCAACCATGCCCAAAGCTATACCGCCTTGGTGCGCAATACCCAGTTGGCACTGGGCGCACATGCCCCCCATGCCAACTCCTGCATTGCCGTACGCTACCTGCCCCAGGGCACTGTTGCAGCCCTGAGCACGTACGGAGGACTATCCCTCAAACCCCTTGCATCCGAAACAGACTGCCCATGGCTTGCCACCGAGGCGAATGAGTCTGGCGTGGTCCCCGACTGGGCCGAAGCTGCTGGATGGATTCCCTACCGCTTGATCGGTAATGCCGTTGGGCACAACGAGGACTTTTGGTTGCTGCAGCGCAAGCCCTGACGGGACCTGTAGCTTGATCAGGCGCTCAAGCGAGGCCAGTTGCACGCACCCGGGCTGCCGGAAATCGGATGGTAAAGCAGGAGCCCTGTCCCCATTCACTGCTGATGCGCAGTTCAGCGCCATGGCGCTGCACCACATGCTTGACTATCGCAAGCCCCAGGCCAGTTCCCCCCGTATCGCGAGAACGGCTGCGGTCCACGCGGTAGAAACGCTCGGTCAGGCGCGACAAATGCTCCTGGGCAATGCCCACCCCATGGTCCTGCACAACAAACTCGGCACCGCCCTCGGCCAGTTGCCGCAGGTGCACTTCGATGGCCTTGTCGGCCGGTGTGTAGCGCACGGCATTGGTCAGCAGATTGGACATGGCGCTTTGCAGCTCGGACTGGATGCCCGCCAGCTCCAGACCGGCATCGGCCTGGACCGCAATGGGTTGTTCGCGCGGTCCGACGATGTCGGCCAGGGTATTGGCATCGCGCAGGCACTGCGCCAACAAGGCGTCGGCACTGACCCATTCGTTGGCCACCGGCAGAGGGCTGCCCTCCAAGCGTGAAAGCGTCAGCAGGTCACTGACCAAGGACTGCATGCGCTGCGCCTGTTCGGCCATCAAGGCCAGATAGCGCGCCCGTTCCCCTTCCTGCAGTACCAGAGTCTGCAAGGTTTCGATGAAGCCCGACAGGACCGTCAGCGGCGTGCGGATTTCGTGCGAGACATTGGCCACAAAGTCGCGGCGCATGGCCTCGGCCTGCTCCAGCGCGGTGACATCGCGCGACAGCAGCAACTTGCGCCCCTCGCCGTACTCGTGCACCTGCACCAGCAGGCGTACCGGGTGGGTGGGGGTGTGGCCCTTGCCCGGAATGGAGACATCACTGCGGTAGTTCTGCTGGGCGTAGTAGCGGGCAAAGACCGGGTCGCGCACCAGGTTGGCGAAGTGCTGCATCAGGTCGCGCGTAGCGTCCAGACCAAAGTGCCTGCACGCCATGTCATTGAGCCATTCAATTTGCCCCTGGGCATTGAGCAGCACCACGCCGTTGGGCGAGGCCTGCAAGGCCGCGAGGAACTCCTGCAGGCGCTGCTCGCTGTCCTGCAAGGCACGGTCGCGCAGGCGCACGGCACGCCAGGCGCGGTCCTGTACTTCACCCCACAGGCCACTGCCCAGGGTCATGGGGGCCTGGAGTTCACCCTTGAGCCAGGCCAGCAAACGCAGGCCGCGTACGGCATCCATCACAAACCAAGCATAGGTGCCCAGCAGCGCAGCCCCGGCCAGGCCCCAAGCCCAGTCGTCGGCCGGCACCAGCACCCAAGCCAGCGCAAGGGCCGCAGCCTGGCACAGCACCAACCCGATTACACGCGTCCACATCGCAATACCGCCAGATCGTGAAAGCAGGAATCAGGCATCGGCACGGGCGGCCGTGGCTGCAGGCTCCACCAAAGCTTGGGTGGTGAGTCGGTAGCCCGCACCGCGCACGGTTTCGAGCATGGGCGCCGCAGCGGCCAAGGCCTCGCGCAGGCGCTTGATGTGCACGTCCACGGTGCGCTCTTCGATGTATACGTGGTCGCCCCAGACCTGGTCGAGCAATTGGGCGCGCGAGTGCACGCGTTCGGGGTGCCCCATGAGGTAGTGCAGCAACTTGAACTCGGTGGGCCCGAGCTTCAAAGCCTGGCCGCCGAAACTGACCCTATGCGTGGCCGGGTCCAGCACCAAAGCGCCCTGGCTCAGAGGCTCCTGGGCCCCCTGCGGTGCGCGGCGGCGCAGCACGGCGCGCACGCGCGCCAGCAGCTCCTTGGTGGAGAAAGGCTTGGCAATGTAGTCGTCGGCACCAGCATCGAGCCCGGCCACGCGATCACGCTCATCCCCCTTAGCAGTGACCATGATGATGGGTACGTTTTCCGTGCGCTTGTCGGCTCGCCAGCGTTTGGCCAGGTTGATACCACTCTCGCCGGGAAGCATCCAATCCAGCAGCACCAAGTCGGGCACGGAGGCATCGATTTCACGTTGGGCACTGGCTGCATCCATGGCCCACAGCGGGCGGAACCCGTTGTGCCGCAGGTTCACCGCCACCAGCTCGGCAATCGCCGGTTCGTCTTCCACCACCAGGATGGTTGGCATGGTCTTCATAGAGCCTCCCGCCGGGCCGCCCCAAGGGAAGGCTGCGCCCCCATGGGGGGCAGCGATGACACGAAGTGCAGAGCGTGGGGGTTCATTTGACCAGCGACTCCACGTCTTCGATGCTGGTGTGGCGCACATCGGCCCCCTTGACCACATAGATGATGAATTCGGCAATGTTCTTGGCATGGTCACCCACGCGCTCGATGGCCTTGGCCAGAAACAGCAGATCCAGGCTGGGCGAGATGGTGCGTGGGTCTTCCATCATGTAGGTGATGAGCTTGCGCACGAAACCGCCAAACTCGCGGTCGATGGCATCGTCTTCTTTCAGGATCGCCACGGCCGCGTGCACGTCCAGGCGGGCGAAGGCGTCGAGTGCCTTGTTTAGCAGGTTCGAGGCCAGATCGGCCGCCACCCGCAGCTCCAGCGAAGGAAGGTTGCGCGGCGCACCGCTGTTGATGATGGACAGCACCATGCGGGCGATTTTGGCGGCCTCGTCGCCGGCACGTTCCAGGTTGGCCGTGGTTTTGGAAATGGCGATCAACAGGCGCAGGTCACGCGCCGTGGGCTGGCGCCGCGCAATGATGCTGGAGAGGTCGTGGTCGATTTCCACTTCCATGGCATTGACGCGGGCTTCGTTGGCCACCACTTCGTTGGCCACCTCAACGCTGAACTGCGACAGGGCATAAATGGCTTGGCGGATCTGCGATTCCACCAGTCCCCCCAGCTCCAGCACGCGCGTGGACACGGCGGTGAGTTCGGTGTCAAACTGGGTCGAAAGATGTTTGTCAACCATGTTGATGTCTCCCTGATCAGCCGAAACGGCCGGTAATGTAGTCTTCTGTTTCCTGGCGGGTGGGTTTGAAGAACATCTGTTCGGTCTGGCCAAACTCCACCAGGTCGCCCAGGTACATGTAGGCGGTGTAGTCGCTGCAGCGGGCTGCCTGCTGCATGTTGTGGGTCACGATGACCACGGTGTAGTCGCTCTTGAGTTCCACAATCAGCTCTTCCACCTTGGCGGTGGAAATCGGGTCCAGTGCCGAGCACGGTTCATCCAGCAGCAGCACCTCGGGCTTGATGGCAATGCCACGGGCAATGCACAGGCGCTGCTGCTGCCCGCCCGACAGGCTGGCGCCGCTTTGGTGCAGCTTGTCCTTGACCTCGGGCCACAGGGCGGCCTTGCGCAGCGCCCACTCAACACGCTCCTCCATGTCCGTGGTATTGAGCTTTTCGAACAACTTCACGCCGAAGGCGATGTTGTCGTAGATGGACATCGGGAAAGGCGTGGGTTTCTGGAACACCATGCCCACCTTGGCGCGCAGCAGGGCCACGTCCTCGCGGCTGGTGAGGATGTTTTCCCCGTCCAGCATGACTTCGCCCTGGGCGCGCTGCTCCGGATAGAGCTCGAACATGCGGTTGAACACCCGCAACAGGGTGGACTTGCCACATCCCGACGGGCCGATGAAGGCCGTCACGCGGTTTTCAGGTATTTCCAGGTTGATGCCTTTGAGGGCATGGAACTTTCCGTAAAAGAAGTTCAGGTCCTTGACTGCGATCTTGGTTTTTTCGGCAGCGCTGACTGTGCTGAGCATGTTTGATTCTCCAAAGGGCGGACGCGCCGCCGGTCAGTGTTTCTGTCGGGTAAGTACCCGCGCAAGAATATTGAGGGCGAGCACCGCCAAGGTGATGAGGAAGACCCCGGCCCACGCCAATTTCTGCCAGTTCTCATACGGGCTCATGGCGAACTTGAAAATGGTTACCGGCAAGGTTGCCATGGGTTCGGACAACGAGGTGGTCCAGAACTGGTTGCTCAGTGCCGTGAACAGCAAAGGCGCCGTTTCTCCCGAAATGCGCGCCACCGCCAGCAGCACGCCGGTGATCACGCCTGCGCGTGCAGCCTTGAGGGTGATGAGCAAAACCACCTTCCACTTGGGACTGCCCAGCGCATAGGCCGCCTCACGCAAGCCCGCAGGCACCAGCAGAAGCATGTTCTCGGTGGTACGAATGACCACCGGGATGACGATCAGGGCCAGCGCCAGAATGCCGGCATAGGCCGAGAAGCTCTTGAACTTGGCGACCACCACGGTGTAGATGAACAGGCCGACCACGATCGAAGGCGCCGACAGCAGGATGTCATTGACGAAACGGGTGGCCTGCGCCAGCCAGCCTTTGGCATCGAATTCGGCCAAATAAATTCCCGCGAGAATGCCCACGGGTGTGCCCACGCAGGTGGCCAGCAGCACCATGATGAACGAGCCATAGATGGCGTTGGCCAGGCCGCCGGCCTCGTTGGGAGGGGGGGTCATCTGGGTGACGGTTGCCCAGTTCAGGCCATCAAGCCCCAGACGCAGGGTTTCCCACAATATCCAGCCCAACCAGAAAAGACCAAACGACATGGCGGCCAGCGACAAGGCGGTCGCGACCATGTTGGTGCGCTTGCGGCTGTTGTAGCGGCGCAGGCGGGCAGCGTCGGTAGCACTCACGATTTCGCTCCTTCATTCTTGCGCAGGCTGGCCAACAACCATTTGGACAGGGAGAGGATGACAAAGGTGATCGCAAACATCACCAGCCCCAGGTACATCAGGGCCGCCTGGTGCAGGCCCTCGCCTGCCTCGGCGAACTCATTGGCCAGTGCCGACGTGATGCTGTTGGCGGCCTCGAACACACTGAGCGAGTCGAGTTGATTGAAATTGCCGATGACGAACGTGACCGCCATGGTCTCGCCGATGGCACGCCCCAGACCCAGCATGATGCCGCCGATGACGCCCGCCTTGGTATAGGGCAACACCACCTTGGTCACCACTTCCCAGGTGGTGGAGCCCAGGCCGTAGGCCGACTCCTTGAGCATGGGTGGCGTCACTTCAAACACGTCGCGCATGACCGACGCGATGAACGGAATGATCATGATGGCCAGGATGACCCCGGCCGAAAAAATGCCGATACCCACCGGTGGACCCGTAAAAAAGGCGCCAATGTAGGGAACGCCGGCA
This sequence comes from Rhodoferax sp., assembly GCA_008015235.1. Taxonomy (GTDB): domain Bacteria; phylum Pseudomonadota; class Gammaproteobacteria; order Burkholderiales; family Burkholderiaceae_C; genus Allorhodoferax. The sequence continues at coordinate 326,705 of SSFF01000003.1, forward strand.
GTGAGGTTCTGCAGGGGCTGCTGCACATAAGTGGCCAGAACCGGGCCGAACACCAGCAAGCCCCACATGCCGTACACGATCGACGGAATGGCAGCGAGCAACTCAATGGCAGTTCCCAAGGGGCGCTTGAGCCAGGCCGGTGACAGCTCGGTCAGAAAAAGGGCGATGCCGAAACTCACCGGCACGGCAATGAGCAATGCTATGAAGGAACTGGCCAGGGTGCCATAGATCATGACCAGGCCGCCGAAATCCTCCTGGACCGGATCCCAGGTGGTGCGCGTCAGAAATGACAACCCATAGTGGCTCAGGGCCGGCCAGGCACTGATCACTAGGGCGGCAATGATGGCGGCCAGGAGGCCAAGGGTCACAAAGGCAGCGCCTTTGGCCAGGGCCGCAAACACGGCATCGGCCCATGGCACCTGGCGCTGCGGTGCTGGAGGTTGCGGATCGGTCATGACAGTATTTCCCGAAGCAGCCCCCCCCAACACAGGGGGAGCTTCATGCGCAAGTGTAGAAGACATGAAGCTTCCCCTTCTTTCTCACACAACGGAACAGACGCTCACTTGGAGGCAATGGCCTTGCCAGCGGCATCCTTGATGTTGGCGTCCCAGTGCTTCTGCACCAAAGCCTTCACCGAAGCCGGCAGCGGCACGTAGTCCAGGTCATCGGCAGCCTTGTCACCATTGGCATACACCCAGCTGAAATACTTCAGCACTTGCGCTGCGCTTTCCGGCTTGTCCTGCTTTTTGTGCATCAGGATGTAGGTCGGGTTGGTGATGGGCCAGGCATCCTTGCCAGGTTGGTCGGTCGTCACCTGGTAGAAGGTCTTGTTCCAGTCGGCACCAGCGGCGGCGGCCTTGAAAGCCGTGTCGCTGGGCGGGACAAAGTTGCCATCGCGATTCTTCAGCAGGGTGTAGGTCATCTTGTTCTGCTTGACGTAGGCATACTCCAGGTAACCGATGGAGTTGGGCAGGCGGGCCACGAATGCAGCTACGCCTTCATTGCCCTTGCCACCCACGCCAGCAGGCCAGTTCACCGCAGTGCCTTCACCCACAGCCGACTTCCAGTCAGGGCTGACCTTGCTCAGGTAATTGGTGAAAATGAAGGTCGTACCGGAACCATCGGCACGGCGCACAGGTGCAATTTGCGCATCGGGCAAGGGCACACCGGGATTCAGGGCCGTCAGGGCGGCATCGTTCCACTTGGTGATCTTGCCCAGGTAGATGTCCGCCAGCACCGCACCGGTCAGCTTGATCTGACCCGGTTGGATGCCCTTGATGTTGACCACCGGCACCACACCGCCAATGACGGTGGGGAACTGGACCTGGCCTTTTTTCTCCAGGTCCGCATCGTTCAAGGGCATGTCGGATGCACCGAAATCAACCGTCTTGGAGTCGATCTGCTTGATGCCAGCACCAGATCCGATGGACTGGTAGTTCACCTTCACGCCAGTCGCCTTGTTGTAGTCGGAAGCCCATTTGGCGTAGATGGGTGCGGGAAACGTGGCACCCGCGCCTGTCACTTCTTGCGCAGACGCGCCAAAGCCCACGGTCATGGTCGAAGCGGCCAACGCGGCCAGCACGGTCAAACGATTGCGCATGAAAAACCTTTCAGTTTGGTGAAAAAACAATAATGAATGTAAGAACTCTGTGTGACAGCTTTGTGACAAATTGGTTTTTTTCTGGGCAGTCCAAAATGATGAAAGGCCCAGATTGCTACTTTTCTTGTAGCTTTTGACGCTTAGTTCGCAAGGGCCAGAGGCCTGTTTGGCATGGAATGCAAGGCTGCCTCCAGCTTGAATACCGATACCGCCTGGTGCAGATTGCCAGCCTCTTCGGCCAGGGAACTAGCTCCGGCAGCACTCTGCTGCACCATGGCCGCGTTCTGCTGTGTGGCCTCATCGAGGCTCTGCATGGCCCGGCTGATCATCTGCAAGCCCTCGTCCTGCTCTTGGGCAGCCAAGCGAATGGCATTGATGACTTGGGCCACCTGCCCGACACTGCGCACAATTTCCTGCATGGTGGCCCCGGCTGTCTCCACCTGGGCAGTGCCCTGCTCCACACGGTCCACGCTGGCGCCGATGATGGCCTTGATCTCGTGTGCCGCTTCGGCGCTACGCTGTGCCAATGAACGTACCTCGCTGGCCACCACGGCAAAGCCACGCCCTTGCTCGCCGGCCCGCGCAGCTTCCACGGCCGCATTGAGCGCCAGGATGTTGGTCTGAAAGGCAATCCCATCAATCACACCGATGATGTCGGCAATGCGTTGCGACGAACGCTGGATGTCACGCATGGCCTGCACCGCCTGTTCAACCACAGCACCGCCTCGTTGCGCCACTGCACTGGCACTGTCGGCCGTCTGAACAGCGTCAGTGGCCGAATGCGCGGTTTCTCGCACGGCCATCGACAGCTGCGCCACGGCGGCCGAGGTTTTCTGCAGTGACATGGCCGCCTGTTCGGTGCGCTCGGACAGGTCGTGGTTGGCCGTTGCAATTTCAGAGGTGTTCAAGCCCACCACCTGCACCCCGGTGCGAACCTGCGTCACAAGGTGGCTCAGACTCTGGTGCATGCGCCCCAGGTCCCGGCGCACTTCGGCGATTTCACAGTCACCCTCGTCGGCCAGTCCTTGGGTCAGATCGCCCTGCCCCCAGGCCTGCGTGGTACCCCGCAGGTCGTGTATGGGCGCTAGGATGGAGCGCACAATGGCCAGCGTCAGCGCACCCGCCAGAACCGCCACCACACAGGTCATGGCAAGCACCACCCAAGGCGCCTGCTCGCCCGTGTTGGCCAATGCGGCCCTCCGTTCGCGGGCCTGCGCGCCCAGGCTGGAAGCCAACTGCTCCATCGCTTCGTCAATGGCGGTCAAAGGGACTTTCAGCGGTTCCATGGCGCGGTTGGCGGCCCAGGGATCATTGAGTTCGCCGATTTCCATCTTGCGCAACAGCTCCCGCATGCCCTGGGTATAGCTTTCGAGCCCCTGGCCCATGCGCTCCAGCTGGGCGGCATCGGTTTCCGCCACCAAGCCGCGCGCCGTCTGGATGGCCTGGGCACTGGTGGACAGCGCCTGGGTCCACTGCTTGGTGAAGCGCTCGGTCTCCGCTTCGTCCCCCATGTGCAGCCAGATATCCTTTTCCGCCCGGCGAACCTGCCCCAAGCCTGTGCGCACATCCCCCAGCGCCTGGGTGGCCTGGAACTCGCTGTCAATGAAATGCGCAGCGCGCTCGGCTTCGGTGGCAATGGTCAGAGCCGCGAAGCCCCCGACCAGTGCCAGCGCCACCAAGGCAAAACCCAAAACCAACAACAACCGCGCCCGAATCTTCAGGCTGCTCAACAAAACCATGACTCACCTCCATGGCGCGCATCCTGCGACGCTTTGGTGACATTGGTGTGACACGCACACCGGCTTTCGACACGGACGGCTCTGCCACCACAGATTCACCTGAATGTCACAACCGTGTCACATGCCGCACCTATCCTGCGGGCCCGGATTCAGGCCCATTTCGGCATCCAGCCCGCATAAAGTAAGCGTATACCGCTATAAAAATGAAAGCAAAATCGTGACCCAACATAACGTTCCAACTCTCAATCCAGGCCTGACGCGGCGTGGCCTGCTGCGTGCCGGCGCGTCCGGGCTGGCCGCGATCGGCACGCCGCTATGGGCCCAAGGCGCACTCAGCGCGCCGGCCCGCGGCATCACCATCGCCCAGATCGCCGACATGTCGGCAGCCCAGATCGATGTGTCCAAAGACTTTCTCATTGGAGCGCGTGCCGCGTGGGCCGACATCAATGCCAAAGGCGGTGTGCGCGGACTGCCGGTGCAGCATCTGGTGCTCGAAACAGACGGCAGCCCCGCCAGCCTGGCAAAAGCCATCGACACCATCCAAGGCCTGCCCCACTGCGTGGCGGCATTTGGCACCGTTGGCAGCCAGGCCGCAACCATGGCCAGCACCCAGCTGCAACGCAGCCTGCCCGATCTGGCGCACATGGCGCCCTGGCTGCACAGCACCGAAAGCAGCCTGCCCGACAACAGTTTCCCCATCTTTGCCAGTCGCACCGACCAGATTCAGCACGCACTCAAGTCCCTGTCCAGCATGGGCGTGGACCAAGTGGGGGTAGTTTTTGGCAGCCCCCAGGACCGCCAAGCCAGCCTGCCCGAAATCGAGCGGCTCACGCGCAACATGGCCTTGCGGCCCCTGGTTTACCCCCTGCACAGCGAAATGCAGCAACTGGGCGCGTCCCTCCATTCCGACTCACCGCGTGTTCTGCTGTTCATCGGCGCCACCCCCGAGTTGCTGGCCCTGACACAGGGGATTGCACGGCAGGCACAGCAGCGCTACATCATCGCGCTGGCCGACGTCAATGTACTGACCCTGCAGCAAAGCGGGCTGTCCCGCCATAGCGCCGTGATAGCCACCCAGGTGGTTCCCTTGGTCAATGCCCAGGCACCGGTGGTGCGTCAGTACCGTGAAGCCATGGCCCGCCTCTACGACGAACCCCCTACCCCCCAGAGCCTGTCGGGCTTCGTCGCCGCCCGCTTTGCATTCGAGGCACTGCGCCAGACCGAAGGCACGCCCACCCGCACGGGCGTCATGGCAGCGCTGCAGCAGCGCAAGTCCTGGGACTTGGGCGGCTTTCTCATCCAGACCAGTGCCCAGCGCCGCTCCGGCAGCTACGTGACCCAAAGCATGCTGGCCAGCGATGGGCGTTTTGTGGGCTGAAAGAACGTGCCCCGTGCCGTTGAGCCGAACAGTCGCCGTGCACCACAACGCAAGGTGCACACGGCTGCTATGCTTCCCATCCCACCAATCAGTGCACCGTTTTCCATGCAAACCGTCAAACGCCTGGCCGCTGTCGACCTGGGCTCCAACAGCTTCCGACTCGAAATTGGTGTCGTTGAACACGGTGTCTTCCGCCGTACCGAGTACCTCAAGGAAACCGTGCGCCAAGGGGGGGGGCTGGACGAAAACCGCAACCTCACGCTCCCTGCCATGGAAAAAGGCTGGGAGTGCCTGGCCCGTTTCGGCGAACGCCTGGCCGGGTTCGACGCCGGAGAAGTGCGCGCCGTGGCGACCCAGACGCTGCGCGAAGCACGCAACCGCGACGCATTCTTGGACCGCGCCAACGCCCTGCTGGGCTTTCCCATCAATGTGATTTCAGGGCGCGAAGAAGCGCGGCTGATCTACCAGGGTGTGGCCCACATGCTCGACGACGCCAACGAACGCCGCCTGGTCATGGACATTGGCGGACGCTCCACCGAACTCATTCTGGGACAAGGATCTACACCCAAGGTCATGGAGTCCTTCCGCGTCGGCAGCATCGCCTGGTCGACCCGCTTTTTCCCCACCGGCCAATTCACCGAACGCGCTTTCGAAGTCGCCGAAATTGCCGCCAAGGCGGTGCTCGACGAGGCCCTGGACCTTTACCACCCTGACCACTGGGAGGTGGCCTACGGCTCGGCCGGCACCGTCAACGCCATCACCGAAGTGCTGGAGGCAGCAGGTTGGGAAAAAGGTGTCATCACCCGCGCTGGCCTGGATTGGCTGGTGGACAAGCTCATAGCCGGCCAAAGCGCTGACAAGGTGCGCCTGGCGGGCCTGCGCGATGACCGCCGCCCCATCATTGGCGGCGGCGTAAGCGTCATTCGCGCAGTGTTCGATCTGCTGGGCATGGACACCATGCACATTGCCCCAGGGGGCCTGCGCCATGGCCTGCTGTGCGACATGATGGGCCCGCACACCGGGTTGGACGATTTGCAGACGCGCTCCATCAACCGCCTGGCGGTGAAATTCAACGTCGACCGGGTGCACGGCGAACGCGTTGCCCGGGTGGCCTGCGCGCTGCTCCAACAGCTGTTCACCCACCAGTCCGAGCCCGAGCGCCAGCGGCTGCTGCAAAAGCTGGAGTGGGCCGGCAAACTGCACGAAATTGGCGTGCACATTTCGCACAGCGACAGCCACAAACACGGCGCCTACATTCTCGACAACGCCGACGCCATGGGTTTTTCTCTGTCTGAAATGCACCGCCTGAGCCTCCTGGTGCTGGGGCACCGCGGCAAGCTGCGCAAGCTCGAATCGGCCATGGGCGACCCGGACCTGGTCTTGCAAATGCTGGCACTGCGCCTGGCCGTGGCCCTGTGCCATGCCCGCCGCGACCCGGACATGCAGGGCTTGCAACTGGCCTGGAAGAAGGATGCCCAGAAGCTGTCGCTCAGCGGCCGCCCCGGCTGGGCCCAGCTCTATCCGCAGAGCACCCACCTACTGCGCGAAGAAACTACCGCCTGGGCCCAGCTGACCGACGGCCTGCGGCTCGATACCAGCGCGCTGTAGCCTGCCCGACTGCCAGCTGCAGGGGAGGCGCGCATGAGCCCGTGTCAGGCGGCCTGTTCAAGAATCAGGCTGCCATGTTCTGCAAGGTGGTCGGGGCACCGGCACCACCCCAGACCATCGCCGCCAAGGGCGGCTCAGCATGCTCTGGCGAAGCCTGCAACCACACCCCTACGCCTGCTGCTTTCGCCCGCCCCTTGGCCACGGCCGCCGCATTGGCCACCTCGTCCGCCCGTCGAAACATCCCAGCCTCCACGCTCACGACACCGATAGACACGGTGGTGCAGGGGAAGAAGCGCTGGACACCAAAGCGATCCTCGGCATAGATGCCCCCGCGTCGGCGGTCTTCGGCCTCGAACAGCTGTGCCGCAGCGGCGCCAAACTTCTCCACCATGCGGGTGCAGCGCGCGTGCCAGTCGGCACTCTGGAACAACATGACGAAGTCGTCGCCCCCAATGTGCCCGAGGAAGTCCTTGCGCCGGTCGCAATGCTCCTGGGCGATGCGTGCCATGAGCCGGATCATTTCATCCCCACGCCAGTACCCATAGTGGTCGTTGAAGGGCTTGAAGTGGTTGAGGTCGGCATAACAGGCCACAAAGCTCCCACCGCGGCGCAGTAGGCGTTGCAGGTGCTGGCTCGTCGGTACATTGCCCGGCAGGAAAGTCAGCGGATTGGCATGGCGGGCAGCTTCGATACGCGATTCGGTGACCGACCGCACCAGCTGTTCACCGGTGCCCAGGCCGACGTAGCGTCCGTTTTCGGTGACGATAAAACCGTCGCTGAGGTAGCGCTGGTCGTCCGAGGTCAGGATGCCCACTACCTCGTCAATCCGGTGATTGCGCTCGACCACGCGCGGCTGGAAATTGATGTGCGGCGTACAGGGTTTGCGCCCCGCAACTTCGCGGTAGTACAGCTTGGCGTACTCGTTGATGAAGGCCACGCGGTTGATCAGGCCCACGGGCTTGCCGCCCTCGACCACCGCCAGGGCATGGATCTGTGGGGCCTGCTCGAACACCCGGGCCACCTCGTCGTTGGTAGAAGACAGGCACAGGGTCGGTGCATCCATCACGCTGACCCGGCGCAAGGTGCCGCGTGCATTGGCGCGGGTGCGGGTGGGCAGCACAGCCAGGTGCGCATCCTGCAGCACCTGCCGGGTGTCGCCATTGGCAACGCTCAGCGGCTGGGCCAGGGGGCGCCCCAGGAAATACCCCTGCCCGAGCTGAATGCCCAGGTCACGCAGCGCGCGCAGGTCATCCGCCGTTTCAATGCCTTCGGCCACCAGGGTGGAATCGAAGGTTTCGGCCAGGAGCTGAATAGCCTGCACGGTTTTCAACTTGTCGGCATGGGTGCTGATGTCACGCGTGAAATATTTGTCGATCTTCACGACCTCGGGCTTGATTTGCGACCACAGACGCAGACTGGAACGGCCGTCGCCAAAGTCATCGAGCGCAATGCCGACTCCGGCTGCATGCACATGCTGGGCAATGGTGGCAAAGGCATCCATATCCTGTACCCGCTCGTGCTCGGTGATTTCAAGCACCAGATTGCGCGGCAGGACTTTGCAGGCCTGCAAGAACTCCAGCAAAGCGTCCGTCCCGCGCGAACGCATGAGGTAGGCCAGAGCCGATGCGCTCAAATTGACAAACAGCCGACCACTCTGCCCCAGGTCGTGCCAGCGCTGCAAGGCCAGCTGCACGCAGGCAACTTCAAACTCAAAGAGACAGCCTTCCATGGCGCCCCCCTGCAGCAGGACATCGGGGCTGTAAAAACTGGATCCTGCAGGTCCGCGCACCAGGGCCTCGTGTGCGTGCACCTGGGCATCCGCCAGAGAAACAATGGGTTGAAACACCATATCGAGTGCGCGATGCTGCAGCAGTTCGCGCACAGACAAAAATTCACGCAGATGGCCATCCACCACCTGCGTTTGGGCGTTATCAATCATAGGAACCTCCAACGCTTGGCAATGTAGACAGACTTTGTGACAGCCCCGTGAAAACCACTGGAGCCAGCGCTCTATCGGCGCAGCATTTTGGGCTTGTGGCAAACCGCACGAATCATTAAACTGTGTAAACCGTATACATTATTTAAGGACAACATGACATCCACTGCCAGCACCAAGCCCCCCGTCAAGAAAACTGCAAGCGCCAAGACCGTGGCATCGGCGACCACCCCTGCGAAAAAGCCCGTCGCCAAGGCACCGGCTGCCAAGCCAGCCCCGGTGCCACCGGCACCGGTAAAAGCTGACAAGCCCAAAAAACTCAAGCTGGTACGCGACAGCCTTTCAATACCGAAAGACGAATATGAAGTGATTGCGGCACTCAAGCTGCGCGCGGGCAAGCTGGGCCATGCCGCCAAGAAGACCGAGATCATCCGCGCGGGGCTCAAAGCCATTGCCGCCCTGTCGGACCAGGGGCTGCTGAAGGCGCTGAAGTCGGTGCCCAGCATCAAGACCGGGCGCCCCGCCAAGCACAAACGCGAGTAGGCGGCACGGCTGCCTAAAGCGGCTGAATACCTACAGAAGTTCGGGGGATTGCACGCTCAGCAGCACTGCCTGCCCGCCCTCTTCGCGCTCCCGAAAGCGCAGCCACCAGACGGCGCCCTTACGTAGTGCACACTCCCCGCTGGAAATGCCCAGCAACTGGGCCACCACTTGTCCAAGGATGGGTTGGTGCCCGACGACCAAGGCGCATCCCTTGCCTTGGGGCCAGCCCACCAGGTCCAACAGGTCCGACGCTGTACCCAGCGGCGCCAGGGCCGTACTGGTCTTGAATTTGCGCCCCAATGCCTTGGCCGTCTGTTGCGTGCGCACTGCCGGACTGACCCAGATGCGGGTGCCCTCGGGCATTTGCCGGTCCAGCCAGGCGGCCATGCGTGCGGCCTGCTTTTCACCTTTATGGGTCAGATAGCGCTCCATGTCGTCACCCACCAGGTCCAGTTCCACTGCTTCGGCATGGCGCCACAAAATCATGTCCATTGCGTTGTGCTCCTGCCCTCAGTTCGCGCCATAGCGGGCCGCCAGTGCAGCCTGGACACCGTGCGGCATGGCACCGGACACCCCTTTTTGCAGCTGGTAGCTACCGTCTGGTTGCAATTCCCAGGCATCAATTCCATCGTGCATGTAGGCCACCAGGCACTCATCGATGATGCGCTGGCGCAAGGCAGCATCCTTGACCGGCCAGGCCACTTCGACCCTGCGCACCATGTTGCGATTCATCCAGTCGGCGCTCGACAAGTACAACTCGTCCTTGCTGCCACGGCGGAAGTAGAAAACGCGCGAATGCTCCAGAAAACGCCCAATGATGGAGCGCACCCGGATGTTGTCCGTCACCCCCGCAACCCCTGCGGGTAGTTGGCAGGCTCCACGCACGATGAGGTCGATCTGGACACCTTGCTGCGCCGCGCCGATGAGGCTGCGTATCAGCGCCTCGTCGGTCAGCGAGTTCATCTTGGCCACGATGCGCGTGCTCTCGCCCTTCGCCGCAGCCTTGCCCAATGCCTCGATGCGTTCGATGAATGCGGTCTGCATGTCAAACGGCGCCACCAGCAGGCTGCGCATGCGCGGCAGGCGGCTTTGACCGGTGAGGTGCACAAACACCTGCTCGACGTCGTGCGTGATCGCCGGGTCGGCGGTGAGCTGGCTCAGGTCGGTGTACAGGCGTGCCGTGCGCGGGTTGTAATTGCCGGTGGACAGGTGTGCATAGCGGCGCAGCTGGCGCCCTTCGCGTCGGGTCACCAGCATGAGCTTGGCATGGGTCTTGAGCCCTACCACACCGTACACCACCTGGGCACCAATGGACTCAAGGGCTTCGGCCCAGTTGATATTGGCTTCCTCGTCAAAGCGCGCCTTGAGCTCCACCACCGCCATGACCTCCTTGCCACGGCGCACCGCCTCGCGCAGCAGGTCCAGCAGTTCGGGGTCGGCCCCGGTGCGGTAGATGGTCTGGCGGATGGACAGTACCTGCGGGTCGCGCACGGCCTGGCGCAAGAACTCGAGCACCCCGTCAAAGCTCTCGAACGGCTGGTGGACCAGCATGTCGCCACGCTGCAGCTGCTCAAACAAGGACTCGCCGGCACGGATCTGCACCGGGAAACTGGGCGCGTAGGCGGGGAAGCACAAATCGGGCCGTTTGGCCAGATCAATCAATTGGGTCAGGCGCGACAAATTCACCGGGCCCGCCACCCGAAACAGGGACTCGTCGGGCAAGGCAAACTGTGCCAGCAAAAAGCGCGACAGGTATTCGGAGCAACCGGACGACACTTCCAGTCGCACGGCTTCACCATAGTGGCGCTGCACCAAACCTTGGCGCAGTGCGGTACGCAGGTTTTTGACGTCTTCCTCGTCCACCGCCAAGTCGGAATGGCGTGTGACGCGGAATTGGGAAAATTGGGTCACCGACCGACCGGGAAAGAGTTCATTCAGGTGCGAGCGCATGACGCTGGAGAGCGAGACAAAGCACGCAATCTTGGGACACACCTTGTCGGGCAGACGGATCAGGCGGGGCAGGACCCGCGGGATCTTGACGATTGAAATTTCGTTGTCACGGCCGAAAGCATCCTTGCCCCCCAGACGCACAATGAAATTCAGTGATTTGTTGGCAACCTGGGGAAAAGGGTGGGCTGGGTCGAGCAGCACCGGCACCAGCAGCGGCTTGACCTCGCGCTCGAAATACTGGTGCACCCATTTGCGCTGCTCAGGGGTGCGCTCCCCATGGGACACGATGCGCATGCCCTGCTTCTCCAGCAAGGGCATCAGGGTCTGGTTGTACAAGGCGTACTGGTCGTGCACCAGGGCATGCAGCGCGTCCATGAGCCGCTGGTAGCTCTGGGGCGAATACACACCCTCGCTTTGCCCGCTTTGCTTGGCGTTGAGGTGCTGGGCCGCACGCACCTCAAAGAATTCGTCCAGGTTGGAGGACACGATGCACAGGTAGCGCAAGCGCTCCAACAACGGCACATCTTCACTCAGGGCCCAGTGCAGCACGCGCCGATTGAACGCAACCAGGCTGTGGTCCCGGTCCAGCAGTGGAAGATCCCCGGCCAGTGGCAGTCGGGCGTGAATTTTGCGGAGCAATGAAAGCATTGTTGGTGTTGTCCCTGGGCGAATCCGCGCATTATTCGGAACCGTCGTGACAGATTTGTGACGGTCGCATGAATTGCGCTGTTGTGCGGCGCACCTCAACCCTGGGGAACTCTTTCTCCCAAACTCGAAGAGGCTGGCGCCACGCTCGCACTCTTGCTCCAGTCTACCAACTCCAGGCGGCCGTCGGTGTGCTCGACCAAAGCAGTCAGGCTTTCCACCCAATCCCCATCATTGCAGTAAAGAACACCGTCAATGTCACGCATCTGGGCCCGGTGGATGTGACCGCAGACTACCCCGTGCAAGCCGCGCTGCTGGGCCTCACGCGCCACCGCGCCCTCGAAGTCGGTCACATAGTTCAGGGCCGACTTCACACGGTGCTTGAGGTAGGCGGACAAGGACCAGTACGGCAGCCCCAGGCGCGCACGCAGGCTGGTGAGGTGGCGGTTCAGCCGCAATGTCAGCTCGTACAGGTAATCCCCCACATAGGCCAGCCACTTCGCGCACTGCACCACGCCGTCGAAATGGTCACCATGGGTGACCCACACGCGCCGGCCATCGGCCAGGGTATGCACAGCATCCAGGGCCACGGAAATCCCGCCGAACTGGTGACCGGCAAAGGCACGGGCAAACTCGTCGTGGTTGCCCGGAATGAAAACCACCTCGCAGCCCTTGCGCGCACGGCGCAGCAGCTTTTGCACCACATCGTTGTGGGCCTGGGGCCAGAACCAGCGGCGGCGCAGTTGCCAGCCATCCACAATGTCGCCCACCAGAAACAGGTAGTCGCTGGGGTGGTGCTTGAGAAAGTCCATCAAGGCATGGGCCTGGCAACCTGCCGTGCCCAGGTGCACGTCGGAAATGAACACTGTGCGCACCCGGCGACCGGCGCCAGCTTCCGAGGCCACGTCCTGGCCGGACCGCGCCTCCATCAAGGCCTGTGCAAAGCCTGCCCCCCAGTCTTGCACCGGGGCGCGCATCAGGCCCCCAGGAAGTGTTTGCGGTAGCGCGGATGCAGGTCGGCCATGCGCATCAGGATAGGCAGGTCGGCAGCGTTGAAATCCGGGTCCCAGGCCGGCGCACCGAGTACCTTGGCGCCCAGGCGCAGATAACCCTTGATGAGCGCAGGCGGCTCTACGTCCAGGTCGCTGCGAAGTCGGTCCACTGGGAGCGGCAGGCGCGGACGCACGTGGTATTCGATGGGGGCCAGGTGCATGGCCTGCACCTTGCGCCAGATGCTGGCCGCCATGTCACCACTGACCACGCCGTTGTGCAGCATGGGAATGCTGGCGCAGCCGATCATGGTGTCGAGCTGGTTGCGCACCATGAACTCACCCAAAGCCCCCCACAGGGCCATGATGACACCGCCGTGGCGGTGGTCCGGGTGCACACAGCTACGGCCCAGCTCGACCATGCGTTCACGCAAGGCGCGCAGGCGCGTCAGGTCAAATTCGGTGTCGCTGTAGGTGCTGCCCACACGCTTGGCCTGGGCCGGAGTCAGCACGCGGTAGGTACCGATAACCTGGCCGCTGGCCTGGTCACGCACCAGCAGGTGTTCGCAGTAAGGGTCAAACAGATCGACATCGTGACCGGCCACCGTAGAGTGCAGGCGCGCACCCATTTCGCGGGCAAAGACGTCGTAGCGCAGCTTTTGCGCTTCGCGCACTTCGTCCAGATGCTGGGCCCAGGTGACCACAATGCCACCGGAACCGGCCGATGTAGAAGGCGTTCCGGCCAGCGCATGGACGCTGGGCGAGGGGCTGATGGCAATGGGGGCGACGACGTGCATGCTGTTCTCCTTCGTAATGTGCTTGTCGTGCCACAGTGTCTGGAACCCCTGTGAAGCTTTGAAGGCGGGCGCATGAAATTTTTGTGACACCCAAGCCTCAGTACCAGCGTGCTAAAGCTTCATCGTGCAGGCTGGCACGGGCCTGCGGTTGCGGTCGCCACAGTGACTGCCCGGCCGCCGCACGCCCCAGGAAGTCCAGCAGCGACTGGTGACGACGCAGCACCCTTTGCTGGCGGTGGGCAATCAGGGGATTGAAGATGCCGTGGCGCGAAAACAGTTGGCGCGGGTTCTTCTTCACCCAAAGCCACGAGCCCATCTCCAGTGTCAGCGGCAAAAACACGGTGTCTCTCTCGCAGGCCCGTTGGTACAGGTGGTCCCAGACATCACCATGGGTCAGGTACTGCAGGCTTTGGGGCTCGAAGATGTAGTTGTGGTGGCTGTAGGTCTGGAAAAAGATGTTGCGCAGGGCCTGCATTTCGGCCAGGTGCGCAATCGGTTTGCGCGTGTGGGCGTACGGAAACCAGATGCGGTCCAGGGTGCCGAAGCCCGAATGGCAATCCACCGCCAGACTGAACGGGCGCGACAGCAGCTCGCGCTCCACCCAGTCGCACAAGGCCTGGTTCTCGGCCTGCATGGACTGCCCCGCCGCCCCCTGGTACCAGGGCAGGTAGCGGCTGAATCGCTGGCCACCAAGCAGGAAAGGCACATCCCCCTGGGCCAGCACCGGGGCGTTGCGCATCAGGTCCACCCCTTGTGGGTTGGCGCGCGTGCCCAGGGCCATGCCGCCAGGGTTGACGATGGGCATGAACAGCAGGCGCACGTTTTCGAGCTGGCGCTGCAGGGTGCTGTCCCACTGCAGGCGCATGACCACACTGTGCAAGAAGGCAATCACCACCTCGGCGCCAATGCGCTCCAGCCCATGTACCCCGCCCACAAAAGCCGCCGCGGGCAGTTGCGCATCGGGGTTGCCGAGCGCGATGGTGTAGACCGGAAAGCGGGCGCCGTCGCCCAGATCGACCGTGTGCACCTGTTGCACCTCCAGGTGGTCGCGCCCCAACTCCAGCACCCGCTCCAGGGCGTTCAGCTCCGAAAGTTCCACCATGCACTCCCTTCAGCGGCGAAGGGCTGCACTGTAGGTGCGCCAGCAGATGTGTGCTGCGTTTTTTGGAGGGCTGTGGCGCACCTGCCGCACTGACATACGGCTGTCACACAGCCCACCTACGCTAGTCCGTAGATCGCTGTGTTGAATCTGCTCAAGCTGGAGGCCCGGATGACTTTTTCAAACTCTGCCGTGCTGCGTGCACTGGCCATCACTGCTGCCCTGGTGCTGGGTGGCGTGGAACTGCTGGCCTTGCAAAAAGCACGCCTGACCCGCTGGCGCTTGACCCACAAGGAGGCCTGAGATGCTGTGGAATTTACTGGGACTGCAACGCAAACTCGACGCTCTGTTTGACGACGGCTGGATTCGTTTAGGCATTGGCTCCGGCGACGCAAGCCACCTGCACGCCGACGGGGACGACAGCGAAGAGCAGCCCCCGCAACCAGCCCTAGCCTTGGCCTGATTCTTTGTCGATCGCCTGGCGCACCAGCGCTGCCATGGCCTGGGCTTCATCGCCGGGACTCTGTGCCAACCCTGCCACGGTGCCCAGCCGGTCCTGCATGTCCTCGTCCTGGCTGGCTTTGAGCTTGCCCACCAGGCGGTCAATGGGAATTTCGATTCCAACAATGGCCCGGAGCATCTTGTCGATGTAGTCCGCCGGGGCATCGTCTAGTCGCCAGGGCACTGGCTGGGGACCTTCATGCACCTGGGCCAGGCGCTGCAGCATGCCGCGCAGCCAGTCAGGTTCCTGGCGTGCACGGGCAACACCGTGCACATGGGCCACCACATAGTTCCAGGTCGGCACCACTTTGCCGTGTTCGGTTTTGCCAGGGTACCAGCCCGGCGAGATATAGCTTTGCGGCCCCTGGAACAGCACTACCGACGGCAAGCCCGCCTCCAGCGCACGCCAGACCGGGTTGGCCCGCGACACATGTCCGATCAAGGTACCCGATGCACCCTGGCTGCGGTCCAGGAAAAAGGGAATGTGGTTGGCTTCCAGCACCCCATCCACCGTGCACACCCAGGCCCCCAGGGCGTGGTTCTCGATCAGGGAGAAAATGGCTTCAAGGTCGGTGAGCTGGTGTTGCTTGCGGATGTACATCGCGGTTCCTCAAAATCCATTGAACACATGGCGCACCAGCAGGGCGGAGAGCGCCAGCATGGTCAAGCCAATCAGCCCATCGAGCACCTGCCAGGCACGTGGCCGGGCAAACCAGGGTGCCAGCCAGCGCGCACCAAAGCCAAGCAGCCCAAACCAGCTCAGGCTGGCCACACAGGCCCCCAGCACAAACCAGCCCCGCAACGCCGCCGGTTGCTGCGCTCCTATGCTGCCCATCAGCAACACCGTGTCCAGGTACACATGCGGGTTAAGCAGCGTAAACGCCGCCGCCTGCGCCACCACAGCCGCCCGCCCCATGCCTTGCCCGGCAGCTACAGCCTGCAACTGCTGGGGCTGGTGCGCCCGGCGCAAGGCCTGAAAGCCGTAAAACGCCAAAAAGGCCACGCCCCCCAGGGCCAGTGCACGCGCCAGGTCGGGGCGTTCGCCCAAGGCCTGGGCCATGCCCATGACCCCGGCGGTGATGAGCACCGCGTCGGCCAACGCGCAAAACAACACCACCGGGCCCACATGCTCGCGGCGAAGCCCTTGGCGCAGCACAAAGGCATTTTGGGCCCCAATGGCCACGATGAGCCCAAAGCTCAGCGCCAGCCCCTGAACGAAGACGGGAAGGATGAAAGAGAGTGTCGATGAAGTTTCCATAACCCCGAGCTTGCCTGCACACACAAATAAAGACAAACTATCTTTTCTAACTCTAAATTAGTAATATTTACTTTATGCTGGACTACTCTGCACTGTCTGCATTGGCTACCGTCATCCAAGAGGGCAGCTTCGAGCGCGCCGCCCGCACATTGCACGTCACACCCTCGGCCATTTCACAGCGCATACGGCTGCTGGAAGAGCGTGTGGGCAGCGCCCTGGTGGTGCGCGGCCAGCCTTGCCGTGCCACCGACATGGGGCGACGCCTGTGCCAGCACGTGGACCGTGTGCGCCTGCTGGAGCAGGAATTGCAAGGCACCCTGCCCACACTGGCCACCGATGCGCCCGTGCGCGTGCGCCTGCCCGTGGCGGTGAACGCCGACAGCCTGGCCACCTGGTTCGCCCCGGCCGTGGCCAGCTTTGCCGCCGACGCTGCCGTACTGATGGAAGTGGCCGTGGACGACCAGGACCACACCGCCGAGTGGCTGCGCAACGGCACCGTGCTGGCCGCTGTCACTGGCAGCAGCCGCGCGCCCACCGGCTGCAACAGCCAAAGCCTGGGGGCCATGCGCTACCTGGCCGCCGCCAGCCCCGCCTTCATGGCCCGCTACTTCCGCGAAGGCGTAGGCTCCGGCACCCTGGCCCGCGCCCCCAGTCTGCTGTTCAACACCAAGGACGAGCTGCAGACCCGCTGGGTGCAACGCCTGTGCCACCGCCATGTGGAACTGCCACGCCACACCCTGCCCTCCACCCACGCCTTCGAAGTCGCCACCCTGGCCGGCATGGGCTGGGGCATGCACCCGCAAGCCATGATCGCACGGCATCTGGAAGCAGGCACGCTGGTGGAACTGGTGCCCGGCACCCCGCTCGACGTGCCCCTGTATTGGCAACAGGCCCGTGCGGCGTCTACCCTGCTGGAGGCACTGACACGGCAGGTGGTGGCAGACGCACGAGCGGCCTTGCTACCTGCCTGACCTCGTGAGTCGCAGCAACCAAGCCCATGGGACAGTGGCGACAGCAATGTGCGGCAGACGCAAGCAAAGGAGAAATCGATGACGAAGTACCTGATCTCTTTTCCTGGAGCGGCAATGGAAGTCCCCGCCGAGGACTTTGCAGCCGTGGGCAAAGCTGCGCGCGCGGTGATCCGCGAGGCGAAGGCTGCCGGCGTGTACGTATTCGGTGGGGGGATCAATGCGGGCATCGCACCGTGCCTGGTCGCCGCCAACGGCAGCATCACCCATGGAACCTATCCCCAGACCAAGGCGTTCGATGGCGGCTTCTGTGTCCTGGAGCTTCCGTCGCGGGAATCCGCCATCCTGTGGGCTGCAAAGCTGGCCAAGGCGTGTCGCTGCGCACAGGAACTCCGTGAGTTCGGGTACGACCCCGAGAGCTGACAATCCGGGACGCAAGCGCCCTTCCCAAAAGAACGCAATAACGCCGCCGCTGCAAGCAGATACTTGATCTGGCGCAAAGAATGACCATGCTCCCGTGCCAACAATGGCAGGCTTGTACGCCTTTTCAGGAGTGTGCCGAATGCTGCAAATTCGAATCCACGGACGCGGGGGCCAGGGTGTGGTCACTGCGGCAGAAATGCTGTCCATCGCCGCCTTTGAACAGGGCCGCCATGCCCAGGCGTTCCCCAGCTTCGGATCCGAGCGTACCGGCGCCCCAGTGATCGCCTATTGCCGAATCGACGATCGCCCTATCCGCCTGCGAGAGCCCATCGTGGCGCCCGACGTGCTGATCGTGCAGGACCCGACCCTGCTGCACCAGGTGGACGTGTTCCAGGGCCTGAAGCCCGATGGCTTCGTGCTCATCAACAGCAAGAAGACCTTCCACGAACTGGGCCTGGCCGACATCGAGGCGAAGTACCGGCACGAGCGACTGACCACCGTGCCTGCCACTGAAATCGCACTCAAGCACCTGGGCCGCCCACTGCCCAACGCCGTGCTGCTGGGTGGGTTTGCCGCCTTGTCGGGCCTGATTGCCTTGGAGGCCGTGGCCCATGCCATACGCGACAAGTTCAGCGGCAAGGTGGCCGAAGGCAACATCGCCGCCGCCACCGAAGCCTTTGCCTACATCCAACGCGAGCTGGAGGAGCTAAAAATGGGAGGGCAGCATGCTTAAGCAAACCGAAGGCTCGCACGCCGTGGCCGAGGCGGTGGCGCTGTGCCGCCCCGAGGTCATTTGCGCCTACCCCATCTCCCCGCAAACCCACATCGTCGAAGGCTTGGGCGAACTGGTGAAGAACGGCAGCCTGCAGCCTTGTGAGTTCATCAACGTGGAAAGCGAATTCGGCGCCATGAGCGTGGCCATTGGCTCCAGCGCCGCCGGGGCCCGCACCTACACCGCCACCGCCAGCCAAGGCCTGCTGTTCATGGCGGAAGCCGTGTACAACGCCTCAGGTCTGGGCCTGCCCATCGTCATGACGGTGGCCAACCGCGCCATTGGCGCGCCCATCAACATCTGGAACGACCACTCCGACTCCATGAGCCAGCGCGACTGCGGCTGGATACAGCTTTTTGCCCAGAGCAACCAGGAAGCGGTGGACCAGCACATCCAGGCCTTCAAGCTGGCCGAGGAGCTGTCCATGCCGGTCATGGTGTGCATGGACGGCTTCATCCTCACCCACGCCTACGAACGCATCGACATTCCCGGGCAAGCCGATGTCGACGCATTCCTGCCGCCCTACGAGCCGCGCCAGGTGCTGGACCCGGCGCAGCCGGTGTCGATTGGCGCCATGGTGGGGCCGGAGGCCTTCATGGAAGTGCGCTACCTGGCCCACGCCAAGCAGCTGATGGCGCTGGACGTGATACCGCGCATCGCGGCTGAGTTCAAGGAACGCTTTGGACGCGACTCGGGCGGGCTGGTGCGCGGCTACCGCTGTGAAGACGCCGACACCATCGTCGTGGCGCTGGGCTCAGTCTTGGGCACGCTGCAGGACACGGTGGACGACCTGCGCGCAGATGGGCATGCCGTGGGCGTGCTGGGAATACACAGTTTCCGGCCCTTCCCCTTGAATTCTGTGCGTGAGGCGCTACAAAAAGCGAAGCGGGTGGTGGTGCTGGAAAAGAGTTTTTCCGTGGGCCTGGGCGGCGTGGTGAGTACCGACGTGCGCATGGCCTTGTCGGGCCTGCAACTGCATGGTTACACGGTGGTGGCGGGCCTGGGCGGGCGGGCCATCACCAAGGCGTCGCTGACCGCCATGCTGCACAAAGCGATGGCTGACGCGCTGGAGCCCCTCACCTTCCTCGACCTCGACTGGGGCATGGTCAATCGCCAACTGCAGCGCGAAGCCCAAACCCGCCGCAGCGGCCCCATCGCCGAAAACCTGCTGCGCGACGTGGGCGCGGTGGCATCGAAAGTGAGCTGAGTCATGACAAACCAAGTCAAGTTCTACCAGACCGGCACGTTCACGGTGGGCAACCGCCTGCTCACCCCCGAACAGCGCAGCGTGCAGGCCTCTCTGGAGCGCAGCAATGCGTTGAACTCCGGCCACCGCGCCTGCCAGGGTTGCGGCGAAGCGCTTGGAGCGCGCTACGCGGTGGACGCCGCCATGCGCGCCACGCAAGGCCAACTGATCGCTGCGAACGCCACCGGCTGCCTGGAAGTGTTTTCCACACCCTACCCCGAAACCTCATGGCAGCTGCCCTGGATTCACTCCCTATTCGGTAACGCCGCCGCCGTGGGCACTGGCATAGCCGCCGCGTTGAAGGTCAAGGCCCGTAAAGCGGGTCAAGCGCAAAGCACAGTGCGCCTCATCGCCCAGGGGGGTGACGGCGGCACCACCGACATTGGCTTTGGCTGCCTCTCGGGCATGTTCGAACGCAATGACGATGTGCTCTATATCTGCTACGACAACGAGGCCTACATGAACACCGGGGTCCAACGCAGCTCGGCCACGCCGCCTGCCGCCCGCACCGCCACCACCATGGCAGTAGGCGAGGCGCCGGGTGCAGACTTCGGCAAGGGCAAGTTCCTGCCGCTGATTGCCATGGCGCACGAGATTCCCTATGTGGCAACGGCCACCGTGGCGGACCTGCGCGACCTGGAAGCCAAGGTGGAAAAGGCCATGTCCATCCGCGGTGCACGCTACCTGCACATCCTGGTGCCCTGCCCGCTTGGGTGGGGTGCCGCCAGCCACGACACCATTCGCCTGGCACGCCTGGCCCACGAGTGCGGCCTGTTCCCGGTGTTCGAGGCTGAGCACGGCGAAGTGACATCGTCCACACCCATCCGCCGCCAGGTGCCGGTGCAGGACTACCTGAAGCTGCAAAAGCGCTTTGCCCACCTGTTCGCCGGAGACGGCGATGCGGCCACCATCGCCCGCATTCAGAAAGACGCCGACAAGAACATCCGCCGCTTCAAGCTCATGCCGGAAGGAGAAACCGCATGACCATGCAGAAACCCTTTGCCATCACGCTCGACCCCGGCTCGTCGCTTGCCAACAAAACCGGGACCTGGCGCACCCAACGCCCGGTCTACACCAGCCATCTGCCGCCTTGCAATGCGCAGTGCCCGGCCGGTGAGGATATTCAGGGATGGCTGTTCCATGCCGAAAGCGGCAACTACGAAGCGGCATGGCGGCATCTCACCCGCGACAACCCTTTCCCCGCCACCATGGGCCGCGTCTGCTACCACTCCTGCGAAGGCGCCTGCAACCGCGGCAAGCTCGATGCAGCGGTGGGCATCAACTCGGTGGAGCGCTTCCTGGGCGATGAGGCCCTGAAGTACGGTTGGCAGTTCGCTCCACCGACGTCGGAATCCGGCAAGAAGGTGCTGGTGGTGGGTGCCGGCCCCTCGGGCATGTCCGCCGCGTACCATCTGCGCCGCTTGGGACACCGCGTGACAGTGATCGAAGCTGGCCCCCTGATGGGCGGCATGATGCGCTTTGGCATTCCCCAGTACCGGCTGCCACGCGATGTGCTGGAGGCGGAAATGCAACGCATCGTCGCCATGGGGGTGGAGGTGCAGCTCAACACCAAGGTGACAGACATCTGCCAGACCATGGCCGATGGTGGCTTTGACGCCGCCTTTTTGGCCGTGGGCGCCCACATTGCCAAACGAGCCTTCATCCCTGCCAACGACGGCGCCCGCCTGCTCGACGCCGTGAGCGTGCTGCGCTCCATGGAGGGCAAAGAAAAACCCATGCTGGGCCGCCGCGTGGTCGTCTACGGCGGTGGCAACACGGCCATCGACGTGGCCCGCACCGCCAAGCGCCTGGGGGCCACGGAAGCCATCATCGTCTACCGCCGCACGCGCGAGAAGATGCCGGCCCACGACTTCGAGGTGGAAGAAGCGCTGGAAGAAGGCGTGATGGTGAAATGGCTCTCGACCATCAAGCAGGCCGACGGCGCTGCTTTGACTATCGAGAAGATGGCACTGGACGCGCAAGGCAATGCCGTACCCACCGGAGAATTCGAAACCCTGGAAGCCGACTCCTTGGTGCTGGCCCTGGGCCAGGACGTGGACTTGGGCCTGCTCGACGGCGTCCCTGGCCTGGAGCGCAAGGACGGCGTGGTGCAGGTCGCCCCGCACACCCTGATGACCGGCCACCCTGGCCTCTTTGCCGGTGGCGACATGGTGCCGTCCGAACGCAACGTCACCGTGGCCGTGGGCCATGGCAAGAAGGCAGCGCGTGCCATCGACGCTTGGCTGCGCGGCGAAGTGCTGGCACCCAAGACTAAGGCCTCCATCGCCAGTTTCGAGCGCATCAACCCCTGGTACTACAGCGATGCCCCGCAGACCGTGCGTCCGCAGCTGGACCTGGCCCGGCGCACCAGCAGTTTCGATGAAGTGCAAGGCGGGCTCTCCGCCGACAACGCCCTCTTCGAGGCCCGGCGCTGCCTTTCCTGTGGCAACTGCTTCGAGTGCGACAACTGCTACGGTGTCTGCCCCGACAACGCGGTCACTAAGCGCGGCCCCGGCCAAGGTTTCGAGTTCAAGTACGACTACTGCAAGGGCTGCGGTGTCTGCGTGGCGGAGTGTCCCTGCGGCGCTATCGATCTGGTGAACGAAGAAGTTTGAGACCGCTCTCCATGGCTTTGTCAGGTGGGACGTAGGGTAATTCGTACACAATGTTTGCCATGAACATGCTGGATATCCGAACCCTCAGTCTTGTGGCTCTCGCGACCAGCCTGCTGCTGCCGCTGGTCTTGCTGGCTGGTGGCCAGTTTGTGGGCAGCGTGCACCATTCCACCCGCGCCTTTAATCGGGGCGTCACGCTCTATGCTGCCGGGTTCCTGCTTTTTGCCCTGCGCGGTTTGGCACCGGACTGGATCAGCATCGTCGTGGCCAATCTATTGATATTTGCAGGGTACTGCGAGTTGGCCATCGGATTTCGCATGTACTTTCGGGGGCAGGCAAGCCGGCGCCTCCTGTTCATGGGACTGACGCTCAAGCTCTGGATGCTGATCTGGTACACCTACATCGATCCCTCCCTGGCCAACCGCATTTTCTACAACTCGATATTCTTGGGCACCATCTCGTCTGTGATGGCCTATGAATTCTTCCTGGCGTCACGCAAGCTACCCCGCACGGACGATGCCAGTCGGACAGAGCGCCGTCTGCTCGACGCCGTCGGACTGGCGTTCTTGTTGTCCAGTTGCAGCTTCATGCTGCGCACCTATTTGTTCTGGGGCTTGCACGGTGACATCAATCCCCAGACCATCGGAGGTGTCACTTACGGTGTGTCGTTTGTGGTCGGGATTCTGCTCAACTTTGTTTTGGCAGCGAGCCTGCCCTTGCTGATTTCTCGCCGCAACCAGCAGGAACTCATGGAAAGCCGTGAACTCCTGGCCCAGACCGAGGACTTGGCACAGATGGGCAGCCTGGTGCACGACTTGCATACCCAGAAGACCATGGCCAACCGCGTGCTGGTCAACATGCTGGACGCCTCCAGCCCCGGCGAGGTCAGCCTGCAAAGCTGGCTGGACCGGCTGCATCCGCAGGACAAACCCCGAATCGAAGAAAAAGTGCGAGGCATGCTCGATGGTGACAACAACACCATCCACGCCGAATGCCGCATGCTGCGCAACTCCGGCAAAGAACCCATCTGGATTTCGTTGCACTGTGGCATGCGCCGCAACGCCGCGGGGCAAATGCAGTTCATCGCATCGATGCGGGACATCACCAGCATCAAAGCCGCTGCCCAGGCTGCCTTGACAGCACGCGACGAGGCCGACCGGGCCAACGCGGCCAAGTCCACCTTTCTAGCAAATATGTCCCACGAAATCCGTACGCCCATGAACGGGGTGTTGGGGCTGACCCGCCTGTGCCTGGAAGGCACGCTGGCGCCGCGGGAGCGCGATCTGATCGAAAAATGCCATTCCGCCGCCCAGTCACTGCTCGGGGTGGTCAATGACATCCTGGACTTTTCCAAGATTGAAGCTGGCAAGCTGGTCGTGGAAAGCACGGCCTTTGACCTGGGGCGCACGGTCGACAATGCCCGCAACCTGTTCGAGCAGATGGCCGGTGGCAAAGGCCTGCGCTTTGTCGTCGACCTGGCGGATGATGTGCCTGCTGGTCTGGTGGGTGACCCGTTGCGGCTGTCCCAGGTGCTCAACAACCTGCTGGGCAACGCGGTGAAATTCACCCAGCAAGGCGAGGTCCGCTTGGACATACTCCTGCTGAAGGCATCGGCCGACCAGGTGCTCGTGGCTTTTTCGGTGCAGGACACTGGTATCGGCATGACGTCCCAGCAACAGCAGAACCTGTTCCAGGCTTTTTCACAGGCCGACGCATCGACCACCCGCAAGTTTGGAGGTACCGGCCTGGGCTTGGTCATATCCCGCCATCTGACCGAATTGATGGGTGGGACATTGACCGTAGAGAGCACCGAAGGCACGGGCACCACCTTCACTGTCACCCTGCCCTTTGGCCTGTCCAGTGCCGCCCTGCAGGCGCCGTCCCATGGACAGCGGGCGAGTGGCCAGCGTCTGAAGGGACTGCTGGTACTGCTGGTCGAAGACAATCCCACCAACGTGCTGGTGGCCACCCTTTCACTGGAGAGCGAAGGGGCTTCTGTGGTGCACCGTGCCGACGGGCAACTGGCGGTCGATTACCTGCGAACCGGTGCGGACAACGTGGACGTGGTCCTGATGGACATTCAGATGCCTGTGATGGATGGCTACACGGCCACCCGCATCATCCGCACCGAACTTGAAATGCACCACCTGCCCATCATCGCCATGACGGCCAATGTGATGGACATGGACCGCGAGGCCAGCCGCCATGCAGGCATGAATGCCCATGTCGGAAAGCCCTTTGAGATGGATCGCCTGGTCACGGTGATTCTGCAAGCGGTGGGCGGTGCCATCGTCATTCCCGACCCACAAGAGAACGCCGGTCCCGTCACGGACACGCACGCCATGCTGGACTTGGAGCCCGCGTTGCAACGCATGGGCAACAACCACGCACTGATGCGTCAGGCCGCAGCCTCGTTCAGTCAGGATCTGGTGGGCATGTTCCAGTCGCTGCGTTCCCAGGATGGCGCAGCAGACACCCCCCTGGCGACGCTGCACACCCTCAAAGGACTGACCGCCACCCTGGGACTGGCCCGCGCGGCCGCGTTGACCCGCGCACTGGAGGCTTCCTGCCGCACCGGCGCAGCCATCCGTCCAGATCAGATCGATGCCCTCGAATCCGTGGTCAAGTCCTCGTTGCAGGCACTGCTGGCTGCACTGGAGCCACCCTGCGCGCATGAGGGCCACAGACAGGACGAGGCATCCCCTTCTCCATGTGCAGAGACACAATCCCAGGCCCATGCAGTATTGGTACAGCTGGCTGAGATGCTGGCGCAGTCGGACATGTCCGCCCTGCTGCACTTTGCACAGCACCGCGAGCTGCTCAGAGTGCACTACAACACTGGCATGACCGAGCTGGAGACGGCGCTGGAAGCCTTGGAGTTCGATACGGCAGGGGCCGTGTGCAGCGCCATGATGAATGCTAAATAACCTCCCAGCCCTCGAATTGTCTGCTGCTCGTACTCTTGTTTTTGTAGCAATCAGGTCCTGCCTCGCGCAGTGACTCGAACGCAGCATTGACCGACAGAAACACCTGCCCGGACAGCCCGGTCCACAAGGGAACGCGCTCCAGACGGTCTTGCACAGGGCCCTTGACCTCGGCCAAATGCAGGCGCACACCGCGTCCCTGCAGGTCGCGGTTCAGATCGGCCAACACCTCCATGGCGGTGGTGTCCACGCGATTGACCGCACTCATGATGAGCACCACATCGTGCGTGTCCGGAGCCTTGGACAGCTCCAGGGCCAGGCGCGATTCGACAGCGCTCAGGTTGCCGAAATACAGGCTCTCGTCAATGCGCAGCAAGAGCACGCCGGGGATGGTCTCGACCCCGTGACGCTCCACGTTGCGAAAGTGTTCGGTACCGGGAATGCGCCCGATCACCGCAATGTGAGGGGCGCTGGCGCGCAGCAGCAGCGTCGCCAATGACAGGGCAATGCCCAGTACGATGCCCAGCTCCAGCCCCAGCACCCACACACCCACCGCAGTGGCCATGAGCGCCACCGCATCGGCACGGTCATAGGCCCAGGCCTGGCGCAAGGCGCGCACATCGACCATGCCCAGCGCAGCCACCACGATGCTGGCCGCCAGCACGGCCACGGGCATGCGCTCCATCCATTGGGTTCCGGTCAGTACCAGGGCCGCTATCCCCAGTGCGGTGACTACGCTGGCCCATTGCGTCTGAGCACCTGCCGCAGTGTTGAGCGCGGTACGCGACATGCCGCCGCCCACCGGCATGCCGCCGCTGAAAGCCGCCACAACATTGGCCGCACCCAGCCCCACCAGCTCGCGGTTAGCGTCGAGCCGCTCGTGGCGCTGCACCGCCAGGGCCTGCGCCATGGTGATGCCCTGTACCGTACCCACAAAGGCCAGTGTCAGCGCCGGTGCCAGCAACTGGCGCAGCTGGGCGGCGTCCGGCCACACCCAGGACCAGACGGCCGCGTCCAGGCGCACCATGCCCACCACCGCCACGCCGCTGTTGCGGTCGGCGTCGGTCAGCACAACCCACAGCGTAGCCAGCAACAGGATGCACAAGGGTGCCAGGCGCACCGCATGCCCGGCCCCCTGTGCCGAGAGTCCCACATGCTTCAGCCATCCCGCCAGGCGGGTGCGGGCCAGCACCAGGACCAGCACCGCAAGCAGGGACAGCACCACGGTGGGTGCATGGGCTTCGCGCAACTGGCGGGCCAGTCCCAGCACCGTGGACAGCACCGATTCCTGGCTCCCGGGCAGCCCCAGCAGGTGGTGGGCCTGGTTGACCACGATGAGCAGCGCCGAGCCGGAGATGAAACCGCTGACCACCGGGCGGCTCAGCAATTGGGACAGAAAACCCAGGCGCAAAAGCCCAAAGGCCAGCATGAAAGCCCCGGAAAGCAAGGCAAGCAGGGCCGCCAGCACCACATGCTGTGCCGAGCCCGGCACAGCCAGCGGCGCCAACAGCGACGACGTCATGATGGCGGTAATGGCCACCGGCCCCACCGCCTGGGTGCGGCTACTACCCAGCCAGGCATAGGCCAGCACTGGCAGCACACTGGCCACCAACCCGGCCGGTGCCGGCAAGCCGGCCAGCAGGGCGTAGGCCAGGCTTTGCGGGATGACCAGCACGGCCACCATGGCACCGGCCAGCACGTCGGCTTGCAGGTGGGAGCGGGAAACAAAAGCCAACCAGGCGGGAAGATTGCGCATGGGGCAACTGTACTATTGGCCGTGGTCCCAGATTGTTTTGTCCGGATTTCAATGCCAAATTGCCACCTGGCCCGCGTCGATATTGCGCAGTAAGCTATATTTTTGGTAGCAAATTGATACCAACCATTGCCTGTGCGCGGACCTGGCGTTGAATCCCGACCGTCAGCCCCCATCTCAGGCGTAGCATTCAGCCCCACGCCCCCACCTCCCGCGCCCCTATGCACAACCCGCCGTTCGACCTTGCCAATGCCCTCAACCGTGGCTGCGCCTGCCAGACCCTGCAACCCGCGTTGCTGCGCGCCCAGCTGGAGCGCGACCCGCGCCTGCAGGGCCTGCACCAGTCGCTGGCGCAGAGCCACCCGCACCTGTTCTCCTCGACCGTGGTTTTTCTTTCGCAGGCGGTGTTCACGGCCATGGAGGCCACCGTGGCCGCCATCGAGCGCGTGATGGCGCTGCCGCGCTGGCAACAGCCGCTGCAGGACACTTTCGCAGGGCTGGCCCCGGGTGCACAGGCGCCACTGGGGGCCTTCATGGGGTATGACTTTCACATCAGCGCCAACAGCCCGCAACTCATCGAGATCAACACCAATGCCGGTGGCGCTTTCCTGAATGCGGCGTTGGCCCGCGCCCAGGCCGCGTGCTGCGAAGCCATGGACCAGGCCCTGCCGCCCTACCGCGACATGGCAGCGCTGGAAAACACTTTCTTTGCCATGTTCCAGTCCGAATGGCAGCGCCAGCGTGGCCAGGCGCCGCTGCGCCGTGTGGCCATCGTCGACGACGATCCGCTGCAGCAGTACCTGGCGCCCGAGTTCGCGCTGGCCCGGGCCCTGTTCGAAGCCCATGGTGTGCACGCCAGCATTGCCGACGCCCGCACACTGCGCTTTGAAGCGGGCCAGCTTTGGGGCCCCGATGGCGCCATCGACCTGGTCTACAACCGGGTGACCGACTTCGACCTGTCCGACCCGGCCCACGCGGCGCTGGCCCAGGCCTGGCGCAGTGGTGCAGTGGTGCTCACCCCCCACCCCTGGACCCATGCCCAGCATGCCGACAAGCAGCACCTGCAGACCCTGGCCGATGCCGACGCCCTGCGCGCGCTGGGAGCACAGGAAAGCGACATTGCCCTGATCACTGCGCACGTACCGCCGTGCGAGCGCGTGACCAGCACCAACGCCCAGCGCCTGTGGGAGGCGCGACGCACCCTGTTCTTCAAGCCACGTTGCGGCTTTGGCTCGCGTGCCGTGTACCGGGGCGACAAGCTGACGCAGCGGGTCTGGAAGGACATCCTAGCGGGCGACTACCTGGCGCAAGCCCTGGTGGCCCCCGGGCTGCGCAGCGTGAGCCACCAGCAGACGCTGGCCGACCTCAAGTTCGATGTGCGTGCCTATGCCTACGCTGGCAAGGTGCAGCTGCTCAGCGCCCGCATGTACAGCGGCCAGACCACCAACTTCCGCACCGAGGGCGGTGGTTTTGCCCCTGTGCTGGTGGTCACACCCGGCACCGCGCAACGCTACCAGGCTGCGCTCCTGGCCAACGCCGCCTGACGGCCAAATTCCAGTGCCTGTGTGCCTTGGGTCACAGAGTCAGGTGCCACCCTTCATGCATACTGCATGGCGTATATTCCAATCACAAGGATCACACCATGTTCAGCTTGCGTAAATCCATCGCGGTAGGTGCTTTGGCCACCTTGAGTTGGGGGGCCACCTGGGCCGCCGACCCGGTCACCGACGCCATGCAGAGTGCCTACGCCCCCTACCGTGTCGCCCTGTTCAAGACCAACTCCAACGCCCAGGCCGAGGCCCTGGCCGCCGTGGCCGAAGCCCAGAAGGTCTGGACGGCCCTGCGCGAGCGTTTTGCAGCCAAGCCCCCGGCCCCCTATGACCGAGATGCACAATTCACTGACAGCCTGGCCCGGGTCGATGCGGTCTACCGCAAGGCGGCGAAAGAGGTGTCAGACAACCAGTTGACCGCCGCCCACGAAACCCTGGAAGAGGCCCGCGACCTGATGGCCGAGCTGCGCAAGCGCAACAACGTGATCGTGTTCAGTGACGCCATGAACGCCTACCACGCCCAGATGGAGCACGTGCTCGGCGATGGCCCAAGCATGCTGGCCAGCACCGGCACTCGGGCACCGCTGGTGGCCAGCGTGGGGGCCCTGCACTACCTGGCGCAGCAACTGGTGTCGAACACACCCGCTTCCCTGGCTGCCAACCCTGAATTCCAGCAGGCCTTGGAGGCGGTACTGGGCTCGGTGAATGCCCTCCAGAAGGCCCTGTGGGCACAGGACGATGGCGCCACCAAGGAAGCGCTGTCCAAGCTGAAAGTGCCTTACAGCAAGTTTTTTCTCAAATTCGGATAAAGGAACCCACCATGAGCACGTTTGACCACAGCACCCTGATTCAGAACATCAACAGCAATCTGGCACCGTTTCGCAAGTCGCAGACCGAGGCCATGCAAGGCTTTGCCCAACTGGCCAAGGCCTCCATGGCCGAAGGCGCGGTGAGCGCCAAGAACAAGGAGCTGATCGCCCTGGCCATTGGCATTACCCAGCATTGCTCGGGCTGCATCGGATTTCACGTCAAGGCCCTGCTCAAGCTGGGCTGCACGCGCCAGGAACTGGAAGAAATGCTGGCCGTGTGCGTGTACATGGGTGGCGGCCCGGCCCTGATGTACACAGCCGAGGCCCTGGCCGCCTTTGATGCCATGGCCAAGCCTGTCACGGCCTGACACGTCCGGCGGCAGTGGCCCCGCGAAGCGGGGTCAGCCCCGCAGGCTTAGTGCGTAGGCCAGCAGGATGCCTGCCACCACCAGCGTCAGCCAACCCAGCAGCAGGCGCTTCCACAGCACTGGGGCGTGGCGGACTTCCATGAAGTCGTAAATCACCCAGAACGCCTTGGTGGCGGCCAAGCCAAACATCAGCAGCACCGGCACCCAACCGGCGCTTGCAGCCATACCACTCTCCCCAAGCCAGAATGTCACCGCAGTGGCGGCGAGCAGGAGGGCAAAGATACGGTTGGGATGGCGTTCGAACATCGCAGGCTCCTAGCGCATCACATAGACCAGCGGGAACAGGATGATCCACAGCAGATCGACCATGTGCCAGAATGCTGCGCCGCTTTCCAGCGCATGGGTGTCGTGGGCACCGTAGTGACCCTGCCAGGTGCGCACCCACAGAATGCCCAGGAACACCATGGCCACGATCACGTGCAGGAAGTGAAAGCCGGTGAGCAGGAAATAGAACATGTAGAAGGTGTTGGTGGACAGGTCCAGCCCCTGGCCAAACTTGTCGGCGAACTCCAGCGACTTGGACAGCAGAAAACCGGCACCACACAGCAAGCCCGCTGCCAGCCAGCGCACGCCTGGTCCGGTGGCGTCGGCACGCACGGCCTGCACCGCGCGCACCACGCACCAGCTGCCGCTGATTAACAGCACGGTATTGATGGCACCGCTGTGCAGATCGAGCGTGGCCTGCGAGGCGTTGAAAGCCTGCACGTCCAGCGCGCGCGCCACCGCGTAACACAGGAACAAAATGGCAAAGGCCAGCATTTCGGCGCAGATGATGAGCCACACCGCCAAGTCCCCCGCCAGCCGGGGCTCCGGTTTTTGCAATGTACTCATGTGCGGTCGACTGGGGGTGGAGAGAAGAGCATGGCCTTGCCGCGCCGAAAAGCCCAGGCCAGGGTGCAGCCCACCAGCACGGTCATGAAAACCGACCAGTACACCACGGTCGCTCCCATGAGCCAGAATTCGGCCATTTCCAGTTGTACGGATTCCACACCGGTACTGAGCAGCCCCCGCGTGACCCCCATGCCCACCAGCGGAATGAAGGCCCCCACAAAGCCAAGGACCGGCAGAAGACGCAATAGAACCCACTCCAAGCCCTGTGGTTTCGGCTTGTGGGTAATGGGTGCTGGGTCGTGCATGGACCGATTCTAAAAACGCATCGGCAGTCTTGCAGACCGACTGCACGCCTATTCACAGCGATTCTTGACGCACTTCAAGTTCGCGCCCAACAAGCAGGCTTTACAGGTATTTCTGCAGGAACTGCGCAGTACCCATTGCCGGATCAAGCTGGTAATTGGCAAAGCCACAGCGGGCATACAAGGCCTGTGCTGGCCGGTTGCCTTGCAACACTTCCAGCGTGAGCTTGCAGGCACCACGACGGCGCGCCTCGGCCTCCACCAGGTCCATCAGTCCCTGGGCCACGCCCTGGCCGCGGAAGACAGGCAACACTGCAAAATCATGGATATTGACCAACGGTTTGCAGGCAAAGGTAGAAAAGCCTTCGAAACAATTGGCCAGGCCCGCAGGCACCCCATGCACCCAGGCCAGGACGGTAAAGGCATGCAGGCGCTGCGCCAACCCTTCCACCAGGTGCGCGCGGGCAAAGGCACTCAAGGGCTCGCCGCCGCCCATGGGGTCGCGGGCATAGGCGTCAAGCAACTCGATAATGGCTTGCGCGTGTTCGGGGTTGGCGTAATCCGCGATGCGACAGTCCAGCATGGGCGCTCTCATTCCGCCAAGGTAGCGGCAATGCGTTGGGCGCAATGCTGGGCCAGCGCAGCGTCACGGGCCTCCACCATCACCCGGACCAGAGGCTCGGTGCCGCTGGCACGGATCAGCACGCGTCCACTGTCACCCAGTTCGGCTTCCACAGCCTGGGTTGTCTGGGCCATGGCCGCATTCGACTTCCAGTCCTGTCCCGGGCGCAGGCGCACATTGATGAGGGTTTGCGGGAACAGGTTCAGGTCGGCCAGCATGGCGGCCAGGGGCTTGCCGGAGCGCAGGCAGGCAGACAGTACCTGCAAGGCAGACACCATGCCGTCACCGGTGGTTTGCTTGTCCAGCACCAGCAGGTGTCCGGAGCCCTCACCGCCGAGGATCCACTTGCGCTTGTCCAGTTCTTCCAGCACGTAGCGGTCACCCACCTTGGCTCGCACGAACTCAACGCCTTGAGACTTGAGTGCCACTTCCACGGCCATGTTGGTCATCAGGGTCCCCACAGCACCTGCCACCTTGGCACCGGCTTGCCCCAGACGGTCCTGCACCAGCAGGTAGAGGATTTCGTCACCGTTGAACAAGCGGCCACTGGCATCGACCATCTGCAGGCGGTCGGCGTCGCCATCGAGCGCGATGCCGTAATCGGCCCGGTGCTGACGAACGGCGTCGACCAATGCTTGCGGATGGGTGGCACCGACATCGCGGTTGATATTGAGCCCGTCCGGGCTGCAGCCAATGGAAACCACCTCGGCCCCCAGCTCATGGAACACTTTGGGCGCCACCTGGTAGGCTGCACCATGGGCGCCATCCACCACGATGCGCAAGCCACGCAAAGACAGATCGTTGGGAAACGTGCTCTTGCAGAATTCAATGTAACGCCCGGTCGCATCGTCCAGGCGCCGGGACCGGCCCAACCGGGCCGACTCCACCCATTCGGGGGCACGTTCGAGCATCGCCTCGACGTCCATCTCCCAGGCATCGGGCAACTTGGTCCCGTGGGCGCTGAAGAATTTGATGCCATTGTCGGCAAAGGGGTTGTGGCTGGCGCTGATCACCACCCCGAGGGAAGCGCGTTGCGCCCGGGTCAGGTAGGCCACTGCCGGGGTCGGGATGGGGCCAAGCAGCACCACGTCCACCCCGGCCGAGTTGAAGCCGCTTTCCAGCGCACTTTCCAGCATGTAGCCGGAAATGCGCGTGTCCTTGCCAATGAGAACGGTGGGGCGCTCTTCCGTGCGGCGCAGGACCTGGCCCACAGCGTGGGCCAGGCGCAGGACAAAGTCCGGGGTAATGGGGGCTTGACCGACCGTGCCACGGATACCGTCGGTTCCAAAATATTGGCGGGACATGAATGGATTCCAATTCAGGGGTTGTTGCCGAGGGCGGCTTGCATGGCACGCCACACCTTGAGGGCTTGCACGGTTTCCTTGACGTCGTGCACACGCACCACGCGGGCACCGCGCTCCACCGCCAGCACTGCAGCGGCCACGCTGGGCACCATGCGTTCGTGGCGGTCAAGTGTAGCGGCGTTGGCCAGGGAGTTTTGCGTGACAGCCACCAGCGAGGACTTGCGCGACCAACCGGCCAGCACAGGGAAACCCAAGGTCAGCAATTCGGATTGCCTGGCCAGTAAGCGGAAGTTCTGCTCGACCGTTTTGCCAAAGCCAATGCCGGGGTCAATGGAAATTCTGGCCTTTTCAACCCCTAGCCCGCACAAATCCTGCGCATGCTGCTTCAAAAATGAGAGCACCTGAGGCACCACATCGCCCTGCATGGGTGCTGCCTGCATGGTTTGGGGTTCGCGGTGCATGTGCATCAGGCACACGCCACAACGACCATGGCGCACCACCACCTCCTGCCCCGACAGCCCGTCTTCACCTTGCCAACGCAAGGCCCAGACGTCGTTGATGATGTCCGCCCCCAGGTCCAGCACTGCCTGCATCACGGCAGGCTTGTAGGTATCTACCGAGACCGGAACCCCTAGGGTGACAGCATGGCGCACCACCGGCAGCACGCGGGCCAGTTCTTCCTCCACCGGCACGACTGCAGCGTTGGGCCGGGTTGACTCACCGCCAATGTCCAGGATGTCGGCCCCTTGTGCCACCAGGTTGTCGCAATGGGCCAATGCGGAAGAAGTCTGTGAAAAATGTCCCCCGTCGGAAAACGAGTCGGGCGTGACATTGACGATGCCCATCACACGCGGCTGTGACAGGTCAATGGAAAAGCGTGAAGTGGCCCAGTTCATGGTGTCGATGGTACAAACAAAAACGGAGCCCAAAGGCTCCGCTTGCATTCTGCAGGTGTCGATTCAGGCGACCGTTGGCGTCGGCGTCGGCCCCACGGTGGGTGCGCTTCCCCCCGAGCTCGGTGTCTTCAGCACACCGTCCTTGGGTGGGCGCGGCTCCTTGCCCGCCATGATGTCGTCCAGCTGGTCACCGTCAATGGTTTCCCACTCGAGCAAAGCCTTGGCCATGGCATGCATCTTGTCGCTGTGCTCTTCAATCAGATCACGTGCCAGCTTGTACTGGGCGTCGATGATGCTGCGCACCTCGGCATCCACCTTCTGCATGGTCTGTTCGCTCATGTGCGTGGTCTTGGTGACACTGCGTCCCAAAAACACTTCGCCTTCATTCTCGGCATAGACCATGGGCCCCAGCGCATCGGTCATGCCGTAGCGCATCACCATGTCGCGAGCGATGGATGTGGCGCGCTCGAAGTCGTTGCTGGCCCCAGTGGTCATCTGTTTCATGAACACTTCTTCGGCAATACGGCCACCGAACAACATGCTGATCTGGTTGAGCATGTAGTCCTTGTCGTAGCTGTAACGGTCCTGGGACGGCAGACTCATGGTCACACCCAGGGCGCGGCCGCGGGGAATGATGGTGACTTTGTGCACCGGATCACACTTGGGCAGCAACTTGCCAATGAGGGCGTGGCCGGCCTCGTGGTAGGCCGTGTTACGGCGCTCTTCCTCGGGCATGACCATGCTCTTGCGCTCGGGGCCCATGATGATCTTGTCTTTGGCCTTCTCGAAGTCCTGCATTTCCACCACACGGGCATTGCGGCGCGCAGCCATCAGTGCAGCTTCATTGCACAGGTTGGCCAGATCGGCACCGGACATGCCGGGCGTACCACGTGCAATCACGCTGGGGCTCACATCCTGCCCCACTGGAATCTTGCGCATGTGCACGTTCAAAATCTGCTCACGACCACGGATGTCCGGCAGGGTCACATAGACCTGGCGGTCAAAACGGCCAGGGCGCAACAATGCGGCGTCCAGAATGTCGGGGCGGTTGGTGGCGGCGACCACAATCACACCGAGGTTGGTCTCGAACCCGTCCATCTCCACCAGCATCTGGTTCAGTGTCTGTTCGCGCTCGTCATTGCCACCGCCCAGGCCAGCGCCACGCTGGCGGCCCACGGCGTCGATTTCGTCGATGAAGATGATGCAGGGGGCATTCTTCTTGGCGTTCTCGAACATGTCACGCACACGGCTGGCGCCGACGCCGACGAACATTTCCACGAAGTCGGAACCCGAAATACTGAAGAACGGCACCTTGGCTTCGCCTGCGATGGACTTGGCCAGCAAGGTCTTGCCGGTGCCCGGAGGACCGACCAGCAGAAGACCGCGGGGAATGCGGCCGCCCAATTTCTGGAACTTGCTGGGGTCCTTGAGGAAGTCCACGACTTCCTTTACTTCTTCCTTGGCTTCATCGCAACCGGCCACATCGGCAAAGGTCACGGGGTTGGCGTTTTCGTCCAGCAGACGGGCCTTGCTCTTGCCGAAGCTGAACGCACCGCCCTTGCCACCACCTTGCATCTGGCGCATGAAATAGATCCAGACGCCGATGAGCAGCAGCATGGGACCCCAGCTGACCAGCAAGGTCATGAGCAAGGAGCCTTCTTCCCGTGGCTTGACATCGAACTTCACGCCATTGGCAATCAGATCACCCACCAAGCCACGGTCCAGATAGGTGGCGGTGGTGCGCACTTTGCGGTCTTCGGTGGTGATGGCAATGATTTCGGTGCCGCCATTGCCCTCCTGGATCACGGCACTCTTGATGTGCTTGTTGCGCACTTCTTCGAGAAAATCGGAATACCCAATGGTTCCCGCACTGGCGCCACCCTGGGGGTCAAATTGCTTGAATACTGTAAACAGCACCAAGGCAACGACCAGCCACACCGCAATTTTTGAAAACCACTGATTGTTCAAGACAAACTCCAGACAAGACGTGATGACCCACGCACCACGGATATGGGCTGCATTTTAGGCCTTTCAAGCCGAGCAAACCGTCAAATTGGGGGGCACAGCCATAGCCGTAGCAGGGCTAAAGCCTTATTTCAAACCCCAGCCGACGAGAAAAGTTTCCGACGAACGGTCACGCGAAGCTTTGGGTTTGTGCACCTTGACGGTCTGGAAGGCCTGCTTGAAGTGCCCCACCACGGCGTTGTAGCTCGGACCATGGAATACCTTGGCCACCAGTGCACCAGAGGGCTTGAGGTGCTCGCTGGCAAAGGCCACAGCCAGCTCGATCAGATGCTCGACCCGCGCTGCATCGGCCGAGGAAATACCCGACAAGTTGGGGGCCATGTCAGACACCACCACGTCCACCACCCGCCCGGCCAGCGCCGATTCCAGCTGCGCCAGCACATCGTCCTCACGGAAGTCCCCCTGGATGAAAGTCACACCGTCGATGGGGTCCATGGGCAGCAAATCGAGTCCGATGATGGCCCCCTGCAAGGTGCCCGTGGCCGCGCCGTGCGGGGCCAGGCGGCGGCGCACGTACTGGCTCCAGGCGCCGGGCGCGCAACCCAGGTCCACCACCACATTGCCAGGATGGATGAGTCCGTACGCCTCATCGATCTCCTTGAGCTTGTAGGCAGCACGCGCACGGTATCCGTCCTTTTGCGCCTGCTTGACGTAAGGATCGTTCATGTGGTCGTGCAACCACGCCTTGTTGACTTTTCCGCTACCCGGTTTGGTTTTCATACTGTTTTCAGTGACAGGCGATAATACCGCCCATGGCTCTAATACAACTCACCCCTGCCCAGCGCAAGGAACACCGCGCCGAAGCGCACCACCTGGACCCGGTCGTCATGATCGGCTCCGATGGTCTGACCGCCAATGTCCAGAAGGAAATTGACGCAGCGCTCAACGCCCATGGCCTGATCAAGGTCCGTGTCTTCAACGACGACCGCAGCGAACGCGAGCAGATGCTCCAGACGCTGGCCGACCAGCTCAGTGCAGCCCCCATCCAGCACATCGGAAAACTGCTGGTACTGTGGCGCCCCATCCCAGAGAAAGTCCGCACCATCGACGAAGACCGCAAAGCCGGTCCGCGTGATGTCAAGGTACTCAAATTTTCCAAGAAACCGGGCCAGCGTCCCGAGGTCAAGACCCTGCGCGTGCTGGGCAACCAGCGCCTGACGGCCGGTGGCAACATCAAGCGCGCCAAGACCCGCGCCAACAAGCCCAGCGTCAAGAAGCGCAGCCAAACCTGATGGCTTGGGTGCCGTCACCCAACAGCAAGGGGGCCAATGGCCCCCTTTTTTGTGGTCCGTGGCCAGAGCGCTAGTTCAAACGTACGAAACCGCAATGATTTCGTAGGACTTGACGCCGCCAGGGGCTTGCACATCGGCGGTATCGCCTTCCGATTTGCCAATGAGTGCACGGGCAATGGGGCTGCTGATATTGACACGCCCGAGTTTGATGTCGGCTTCGTCTTCGCCCACGATCTGGTAGATCACCTTGTCGCCAGTCTCTTCCTCTTCCAGTTCCACCGTGGCACCAAAGACCACGCGGCCATCGGCATTGATTTCGGCCGGGTCGATCACCTGGGCAATCGACAACTTGCCTTCAATTTCCTGGATGCGTCCTTCGACAAAGGCCTGGCGGTCCTTGGCGGCATCGTAGTCGGCGTTCTCACTCAGGTCCCCCTGCGCACGCGCTTCCGCAATGGCGTTGATGACGTTCGGGCGGTCCTGGGTCTTGAGGCGGTGCAACTCCGCCTTCAGCATTTCTGCGCCGCGCTTGGTAATGGGAAACGTAGCCACAACTCAACTCCAATGAATTCTTGATCCGGTACAAAAGCAAACCGCCGTGAGCCTAGGCACACGGCGGTGATTGCTGGGGATTATGCCGCGATTCAGGCCAACTGTGCGTGCATTTCCTGCACGGAAATCACGTCCAGGTGATCCAGGTACTTCATGCCTTCCACAGCGGCTTCGGCGCCGGCAATGGTGGTGTAGGTGGTCACGCGGCCCAACAGCGCCGAGGTACGTATGTAGCGCGAGTCGACAATGGCATTGCGGCGCTCTTCCACGGTGTTGATGACCATGGCGATTTCGTCGTTTTTGATCATGTCTACGATGTTCGGACGGCCTTCGGTCACCTTGTTGACCACACCGCAGGGAATACCGGCAGCGGCAATGGTCGCTGCCGTGCCCTTGGTGGCAATGACTTCAAAGCCCAGGGCCACCAGGCCACGCGCGACGCCCACGGCACGGGGTTTGTCGCTGGGTTTGACAGAAATGAAGGCTTTGCCGCCACGGGGCAGCTTGGCGCCGGCACCGAGCTGGGATTTCACAAAGGCTTCGCCGAAAGTCTTGCCCACGCCCATGACTTCACCCGTGGATTTCATCTCGGGGCCCAGGATGGTGTCCACGCCGGGGAACTTCACAAACGGGAACACGGCTTCCTTGACGCTGAAATACGGCGGTGTCACTTCCTTGGTGATACCCTGGCTGGCCAGACTCTGGCCCGCCATACAGCGTGCTGCGACCTTGGCCAGCTGGATGCCCGTAGCCTTGGACACATAGGGCACGGTACGGCTGGCGCGTGGGTTCACTTCCAGTACGTAGATCACGTCCTTGCCGTCGACTTGCTGGATGGCGAACTGCACATTCATCAGGCCCACCACATTCAGGGCACCGGCCATGGCCGCCGACTGGCGCTTGAGTTCGGCCACGGTGTCGGCACCCAGGCTGTAGGGCGGCAGCGAACAGGCGGAGTCGCCGCTGTGTACGCCGGCTTGCTCGATGTGCTCCATGACACCGCCGATGAAGGTAGCGCCGGTGGCGTCGCGGATGCAGTCCACATCGCACTCGATGGCGTCGTTCAGGAAACGGTCTAGCAGCACGGGGCTGTCATTGCTGACCTTCACGGCTTCGCGCATGTAGCGCTCCAAGTCGCGTTGCTCGTGCACGATTTCCATGGCGCGGCCACCCAACACATAGCTGGGGCGCACCACGAGGGGGTAGCCCAGGGCAGCAGCCTTTTCCAGGGCCTCGGCTTCGGTACGGGCCGTGGCATTGGGGGGCTGGCGCAGCTTCAGTTCGTGCAGCAACTTCTGAAAGCGCTCACGGTCTTCGGCGGCGTCGATCATGTCGGGCGTGGTGCCGATGATGGGCACGCCGTTGGCTTCCAGGTCCAGCGCCAATTTCAGGGGCGTCTGGCCGCCGTATTGCACGATCACACCGACTGGTTTTTCCTTGTCGACGATTTCCAGCACGTCTTCCAAAGTCAGTGGCTCGAAATACAGGCGGTCCGAAGTGTCGTAGTCGGTAGACACGGTTTCGGGGTTGCAGTTGACCATGATGGTCTCGTACCCGTCTTCGCGCATGGCCAGCGCGGCATGCACGCAGCAGTAGTCGAACTCAATGCCCTGCCCGATGCGGTTGGGGCCACCACCGAGCACCATGATCTTCTTCTTGTCTGTCGGTGCGGCTTCGCACTCGGCTCCATCGGCCTCGTAGGTCGAGTACATGTAGGCGGTGTTGGTGGAGAACTCGGCCGCACAGGTGTCCACGCGCTTGTACACCGGACGCACGCCCAGGGCGCGGCGCTTCTCGCGCACGGCCTTGTCGGTAGTCTTGAACTGCTTGGCCAGGCGGCGGTCGGAGAAGCCCTTCTGCTTCAAGCCGCGCAGCGTGGCCGCGTCGATCCTGTCCAGTGTGGAACCGCTGGCGGGCTGGGGCAGGCGTTCGATCTCCAGCTCCAGTTTCACGATCTGTTCGATCTGCACCAGGAACCAGGGGTCGATCTTGGTCAGTGCGAACACCTCGTCCACGCTCATGCCTTGGGCGAAAGCGTCGCCCACGTACCAGATGCGCTCGGGACCGGGCTCACCCAGCTCCTTTTCCAGCACTTCGCGGTCCTGGGTCTTCTCGTTCATACCGTCCACACCCACTTCCAGACCACGCAGGGCTTTCTGAAAGGACTCCTGGAAGGTGCGGCCCATGGCCATGACTTCGCCCACCGACTTCATCTGGGTGGTCAGGCGGCTGTCGGCCGTGGGGAATTTTTCGAACGCAAAACGCGGAATCTTGGTGACCACATAGTCGATGCTGGGCTCGAACGATGCGGGAGTGGCACCACCGGTAATGTCGTT
Source organism: Rhodoferax sp. (assembly GCA_008015235.1). GTDB lineage: Bacteria > Pseudomonadota > Gammaproteobacteria > Burkholderiales > Burkholderiaceae_C > Allorhodoferax. Next base: position 366,336 of record SSFF01000003.1, read on the forward strand.
GCGCAGCTCGTCCAGCGTAAAGCCAACGGCCAGCTTGGCCGCCACCTTGGCAATGGGGAAACCCGTGGCCTTGGAGGCCAGTGCAGACGAACGGGACACACGCGGATTCATCTCAATGACGATCATGCGACCGTCCTTGGGGTTGATGGAGAACTGCACGTTCGAGCCACCGGTATCGACGCCGATTTCACGCAACACGGCCAGCGAGGCGTTGCGCAGGATCTGGTATTCCTTGTCGGTCAGGGTCTGCGCAGGGGCCACGGTGATGGAGTCACCGGTGTGCACGCCCATCGGGTCCAGGTTCTCGATCGAGCAGACGATGATGCAGTTGTCCGCCTTGTCGCGCACCACTTCCATCTCGTACTCTTTCCAGCCCAAGAGCGACTCTTCGATCAGCAACTCATTGGTGGGTGAGGCTTCCAGGCCGCGCTTGCAGATAGTTTCAAACTCTTCCGAGTTGTAGGCAATGCCACCACCTGTGCCGCCCAAGGTGAAGCTGGGGCGGATGACCGTGGGGAAACCCACGTTCTTCTGCACAGCCCAGGCTTCTTCCATGCTGTGGGCAATGCCGGAACGCGCAGAGCCCAGACCGATCTTGGTCATCGCATCCTTGAACTTCAGGCGGTCTTCCGCCTTGTCGATGGCTTCGGGTGTGGCGCCAATCAGCTCCACCGGCTTGCCGGTGGTGGCACCGGTGTACTTGGCCAGCACGCCGTTGTGCCAGAGATCGAGCGCACAGTTCAGCGCGGTCTGGCCGCCCATGGTCGGCAGGATGGCGTCGGGGCGCTCCTTGGCAATGATCTTCTCGACCGTCTGCCAAGTGATGGGCTCGATGTAGGTGACGTCGGCCGTGGCCGGGTCGGTCATGATCGTCGCAGGGTTGCTGTTGATCAGGATGACCTTGTAGCCTTCTTCACGCAAAGCCTTGCAGGCCTGAACGCCCGAGTAGTCGAACTCGCAGGCCTGGCCGATGATGATGGGGCCGGCGCCGATGATGAGGATGCTTTTTATGTCGGTACGTTTTGGCATTTTCGGTACTCTTTAAATTTCAAATAATTCAGGCGCGGTCAGTTCAGACTCGCAGTGGCCAGCTTGGCCCCAAACCACACAAACAATCCGCCCACCGCGCTGGACAGCGTGGCAGACAAGCGCTTGCGGCGGCTAAAACCCTGCGCCAGCCGGGCTCCGGCAAAGATGAGCGCGGACAGGTACAGCACACTCAGCAGCTGAATGATGCCGCCCAGTATCAGGAACGGTATGGCGGGCGTGGCATAGCTTGGATCCACAAACTGCACGAGAAACGACAGCAGGAACAGAATGGCCTTGGGGTTGAGCAGGCTGATGACCAGCGCACGCTTGAACGGCTGCTGCATGTGGGCCACCATTTCGGTCACGGCAGCCTCACTGTCCACCGCCACCGGTGTACCTGAGCGCCACTTCTGGATGGCGGTACGCAGCAGGTTGATCCCGACCCAGGTCAGGTAAGCGGCACCCACGTACTTCACTACCAGGAACAAAGTCGGATAAGTGCGCAGCAAACCAGCAGCACCCAAGGCCGTCAGCACCAGCAAAACGGTGTCACCCACAAAGACCCCGAAGGCCCCCTGGTAGCCGTCCCGCACACCGCGTGCGGTCGCAACCGACAGCACGTACAGCGAGTTCGGCCCGGGCAGCAAGATGATGCCGACCGCGCCGATCAGGTAAGTCCAGATGTCGGTGACGCCGTAAAAGCTCATGCGCGCTTTTCCATCAGACCGATGAAACGGTCAAACAGGTAGCCAATGTCGTGCGGGCCGGGCGATGCTTCGGGGTGGCCCTGGAAGCAGAACGCGGGTTTGTCGGTGCGCTCCAGGCCCTGCAGCGTGCCGTCAAACAGGCTCACGTGGGTGGCGCGCAGATTCGCAGGCAGCGTCTTTTCATCGACCGCAAACCCATGGTTCTGGCTGGTGATGGAGACACGGCCGTTGTCCAGGTCCTTGACCGGGTGATTGGCGCCGTGGTGGCCAAACTTCATCTTGAAGGTCTTGGCACCGCTGGCCAGCGCCATGATCTGGTGGCCCAGGCAGATACCGAAAGTGGGGATGCCAGTCTCGATGAGCTCCTTGGCAGCGGCAATGGCGTAGTCGCAAGGCTGTGGGTCGCCGGGGCCATTGGACAGGAACACACCGTCCGGCTGATGCTTGAGGACTTCGGCCGCCGAAGTTTGCGCAGGGACCACGGTGACCTTGCAGCCGCGCTGGGCCAGCATGCGCAAGATGTTCTTCTTGACGCCGAAGTCATATGCCACCACGTGGAAACGCGGTGCGGTCTGCTGGCCGTAGCCCTGGCCCAGCGTCCACTCGGATTCGGTCCAGCTGTAGCTTTGCGGCTTGGTGACCACCTTGGCCAAGTCCAACCCTGACATATTCGGTGCGGCCTTGGCGGCGGCCACGGCCCTGTCGATGGCTTCCTTGGTCACCACTTCACCTGCGGCCAGGGCCAGGATGCAGCCATTTTGTGCACCACCGGTGCGCAACTGGCGGGTCAGCTGGCGCGTGTCGATGTTGGCAATGGCCACCGTGCCTTCGGCCACCAGGTACTGGGTCAGCGTCTGGGTCTGGCGGAAGTTGGACGACAGCAGCGGCAGGTCCTTGATGATGAGGCCGGCGGCGTGGACCTTGTTGGCCTCCACGTCTTCAGCATTGACACCGTAGTTGCCGATGTGGGGGTAGGTCAGCGTGACGATCTGCTGGCAGTAGCTGGGGTCGGTGAGGATTTCCTGGTAACCGGTCATCGAAGTGTTGAAAACGACTTCACCGACGGTGGAGCCTGCGGCCCCAATGGAATTGCCAATATAGACCGTGCCGTCTGCGAGCGCCAGGATGGCGGGTGGGGTATTTCCCTTGAGAGACAAAAGCACTGGTTTCTCCGAATGGGTTGCGGTTTGGCCCAAACGCGCGCAAGACGAATCCTGGCGGGTGCTTTTGTGAGGAAAAGGTGCTTGAACTGCGCTTGGGCGGGCTGATTGCTGGAAAGCCTCTCATTATAGCCGCACGTACCGCTCGTTCTGGTGTATAGATCGCAATCGCCTGCCTTCATCCCAGGGAGTTTCCAAGCTCAATTTGGTTTGAACGACTGCATCGACAGGCGTACTCAGGTAAAAAAATGCATCTAGCCCGCATGAAACCTATGGATACAGCTATTTAATTGGTAGCAATCTGAGGCACACTGCCGCTGCCGGCCCAACAAGGGCAGAGGCCTGCCGAATTACACTCGATCACCAACCCACATTTCACAAGGAGACTTTTTGCAGTTCCCTGAAGTCCCAATGGCTGTTCCCCGCCGGACGCCTTGGCTACTCGCGATCGGATTGACCAGCATCTGGCTGGTTTACCCTATAGTCAGTGGTCCCTTGGCTTTGCTGCGCGACTTCTGGAGCTGGTTCGTGCTGTGCATCGTAGGCCTGCTGTGCTTGCGCCAACGGAATCCACTGAACCACCTGCTGCCGGCATTGGCCTGGGGGCTGGCGATGGCGGCACTGGCCAATGCCGGGCAAAGCCTGCTGCAAGCCTACCAGCTCTGGCGCAACACGGCGCATACCGATGTATACGGATTTTTGCACCAACGTAACCAACTGGCAACGCTGTGCCTGCTGGGACTGGCAGCGCTCGGTTGGATTCATGCTGTTCGGCCCACGTCGCTGGCGTCTAAAAGATTGTGGGCCAATGGAATCGCGGCCATGTCGGGATTGCTGGGCGCGGTCATATCGTTGTCTGCTTCGCGCACGGGATTGCTGGGCATGGTGCTGCTGTGGCTGGCAATGGAAGCCTTGGTACTGCGCTACCGGTCCAGTTCAGCGCCAGCCGCGATGCAACTGACACTGCGGATGGCCGTGCTGGGATACGTCCTTGCGCTAGTGCCCATGCTGGGCACAGATGCGCCTTCACTGGGCATCCTCGCCCGCCAAAATGCACAGGAAGGGGCAAACGTCTGTAGCAGCCGCCTGAGCCTGTGGGCCAATGTGCTGGAGCTGATCGCGATCAAGCCCTGGTGGGGATGGGGATGGGGGGAACTGGACTATGCCCACTTTGTCACCCTCTTCCAATCAGAACGTTTTTGTGCCTTGCTGAGCAACGCGCACAACTTGCCCCTGCAACTGGCAGTGGAACTGGGCATACCGGTGGCCCTGGCCGCCTGCTCGGCCGCCCTGTGGTGCCTGTTTCGCGGGACACCGTGGCGCGAGCAGCACCCGGACCGTCTTTTGGGCTGGGGACTTCTGCTGCCAATTGTGCTGCACAGCATGCTCGAATACCCATGGTGGTACGGTCCATTCCAAGTGACAGCGGCGCTTGCCATGTGGATTTTGTGGCGCAGCCCGCATCGGGATGACCATCATTCATCCACACACTCCGTGCCTCTCGGTCGGTACAGGAACGCTGCATCATGGATGTTGGCAGCAGGACTGGCGCTGGTCATTTTCGCCGCCGCCGACTACGTGCGTGCCAGCCAGATCTACCTGCAGCCGTCCGAGCGACTGCCTGGTTTTCGCCACAACACGCAACAGCAGATCCGCAAATCCGTGTTTTTCCAGGACCAAATCGACTTTGCCGACTTGGGTCTGACCGCCGTCGACGCTGAAAATGCCGCCACCGTACACGCCCTGGCGCTGAAGATGCTGCAATTTTCACCTGAAGCCATGGTGGGAGAGAAACTGCTTGCAAGCACCCATTTACTGGGGTTGAAGGACGAGTACGAGTATTACCAAGTGCGCCTCACAATAGCCTTCCCGGACCTGTTCACGCAACGCCAGACCAAGCCAGCTGGCTACTGAGAAACACTCCCCAGCCCTTCATACCGCTATATCCCCCTGACTGCGCACAGAGCCAGTGGAATGCCTCAAGCGCCAAACATAAACTCCCCCGGTGCGCGGATCGGGTCCACGCCCACATGGATGGTGTCCTTGGGCGCGAACTTGCCTTCGAGCAGCAACTTGGACAGCGGGTTCTCAATACGCTGCTGGATCGCACGCTTCAACGGCCGTGCGCCAAACACTGGGTCGAAACCCACCTTGGCCAGCTCGGCCACGGCGGCGTCGCTCACCTCCAGCGCCAGCTCCATACGCGCCAGGCGCTCGGTCAGCACCTTGAGCTGGATCTTGGCAATGGACGCAATGTGCTCGGCCCCCAGGCTGTGGAACACCACAGTCTCGTCAATGCGGTTGATGAACTCGGGACGGAAATAGTTCTTCAGCTCACCCATCACTGCGTCCTTCACCTCTTCGTAGTCCTGCCCAGCCATGCCCTGGATCAGCTGGCTGCCGATGTTGCTGGTCATCACAATCACGGTGTTCTTGAAGTCCACGGTGCGGCCCTGACCGTCGGTCAGGCGGCCGTCGTCGAGCACCTGCAGCAACACGTTGAACACGTCCGGGTGCGCCTTTTCCACCTCGTCCAGCAGCAGCACGCTGTAGGGCTTGCGGCGTACGGCTTCTGTCAGGTAGCCGCCCTCCTCGTAGCCCACATAGCCGGGAGGCGCGCCGATAAGGCGGGCCACGGAATGTTTCTCCATGAACTCGCTCATGTCGATGCGCACCAAGTGCTCTTCGCTGTCAAACAGGAAACCCGCCAACGCCTTGCACAGCTCGGTCTTGCCCACGCCCGTGGGGCCCAGGAACAGGAAGCTGCCTGTGGGGCGATTCGGGTCAGAAAGCCCGGAGCGTGAGCGGCGAATGGCATCGGCCACGGCCGACACGGCCTCATCCTGCCCCACCACACGCTCGTGCAACTTGGTTTCCATCTGCAGCAGCTTGTCCTTTTCACCCTGCATCATCTTGGCCACGGGAATGCCGGTGGCACGGCTCACCACTTCGGCAATTTCCTCAGCCCCCACCTGGGTGCGCAACAGTTGGTTGGCTTGCGTGCCAGTGCCTTTGCCCGACTCCTTGGCCTGGGCTTCCTGCAGGCGCTTTTCCAGCTCGGGCAGCTTGCCGTACTGCAGCTCGGCCACCTTGTTGAAGTCACCTTTGCGGGTCAGTCCTTCAATCTGTGTGCGCAGCTTGTCGATCTCTTCACGCACCTGGGCGCTGCCCTGGGCCGTGGCTTTTTCGGCCTTCCAAATCTCTTCGTAATCGGCAATCTCTTTCTGCAGCGACTTGATCTCGTCGCTGATCAATTCGAGGCGCTTCATGGAAGCCTCGTCACGCTCCTTCTTCACGGCTTCGCGCTCGATCTGCAGCTGGATCAGGCGGCGGTCGAGCTTGTCCATGACCTCGGGCTTGGAGTCCAGCTCGATCTTGATCTTGGAAGCGGCCTCGTCGATCAGGTCGATGGCCTTGTCCGGCAGGAAGCGGTCGGTGATGTAGCGGTTGGACAGCTCGGCGGCGGCCACGATGGCCGGGTCGGTGATGTCCACGCCGTGGTGCACCTGATAGCGCTCCTTCAAGCCGCGCAGGATCGCGATGGTGGCTTCCACCGTGGGCTCACCCACGAGGATTTTCTGGAAGCGGCGCTCCAGGGCGGCATCCTTCTCGATGTACTTGCGGTACTCATCCAGCGTGGTAGCGCCCACGCAGTGCAGCTCACCGCGTGCGAGCGCGGGCTTGAGCATGTTGCCGGCGTCCATGGCGCCTTCGGCCTTGCCAGCACCGACCATGGTGTGCAGCTCGTCAATGAAAACAATGGTCTGGCCTTCGTCCTTTGCCAAGTCTTTGAGCACGTTTTTCAGGCGTTCTTCGAACTCTCCCCGGAACTTGGCTCCAGCCAGCAACGAAGCCATATCGAGCGACAACACACGCTTGCCCTTGAGGCTGTCGGGCACTTCACCCGCCACAATGCGCTGAGCCAGCCCTTCCACAATGGCGGTCTTGCCGACGCCGGGCTCACCGATGAGCACCGGGTTGTTCTTGGAGCGCCGCTGCAGCACCTGGATGGCTCGGCGGATTTCGTCGTCGCGGCCAATCACCGGGTCGAGCTTGCCCTGGCGCGCGCGTTCGGTCAGGTCCAGGCAGTACTTCTTCAGCGATTCACGCTGGTCTTCGGCATCGGCGCTGTCGACCTTCTGGCCGCCGCGCACGGCCTCAATGGCGGCCTCCAGGCTCTTGCGCGTGAGCCCGCAGGCGCGGGCCATCTGGCCCAAGTCACCCTTGTGGTCGGCCACGGCCAGCAGGAACAGCTCACCCGCCACAAACTGGTCACCACGCTTCATGGCTTCCTTCTCCGAAGCCTGCAGCAGCGTGACCATATCACGCCCAACCGTCACCTGCTCGGCGCCTTGCACCTGAGGCAGCTTCTTGATGGCCGCCTCGGCGGAGGCCAGCAGGCCGGCCACATTGACGCCGGCGCGGTTCATCAGCGCCTTGGGGGCGTCGTCGGTACGGATCATGGCGGCCAGCACATGCACAGGCTCAATGAACTGGTTGTCGTTGGCCAGCGCCATGCTTTGGGCCTCGCCCAAGGCTTCCTGAAATTTGGTCGTGAGTTTGTCGATTCGCATGGAATTCCCCTTCAAGTTAGCGGACAACTTGGGATGAATCAAGGCATTTCAAGGGTCCACTCACCGACACAGCACCACATCGTGCCACGAACAGGGTGGCTCACTACAATCATTGCCATGCAGATTCACCAATTGCAGGCGAGCTACCAGGCGGACCAGGATCGCATCCTGCTGCGTTTGAATACGCACAGCGGTGAGGAAATGCGCGTCTGGCTCACCCGGCGCATGCTCAAGGGCATGCTTGGCCATGTGCAGAAACTGGCTGACCAGATTCCAACCTTGCACCCTGCCGCGGCGGCTGCGGACACGTCGGACGACGACAACGAAGCTGCAACGACGGCCACCTTTGACAACGACTTCGAAACACCCTTTGAATACGGCCCCGAAACCGCCCTGCCCCTGGGCGAAACCCCATTGCTGACCACTGCCTTGCATGTGACGCCCGATGCCGAGAACAGCCTCAAGGTGCGCTTCGACGAAGTGTTTGACGGATCGACCGAAGCCACCCGCAGCATGGAAGTGACGCTGGGCCCGGAGCTCTTGGTGGGCCTGGTGCAGGTGCTCGATGCGGTACTGCGCGTGGCCGACTGGGGCATGGTCCTCCACAGCCCCTTGCCTGCCGCGCCGGTGCAGGAAGGCCCAAGCAGCCCGATGGACGATTTTGCCAACGCGACGCGCCCCAAATATCTGAATTGAATGCAGCGTGCCTGGAGACCGCTTTCAGGCCACCGTATTGCGTGAGGCAATGCCCCAGCGCGCCAGCGCTTCGTCATCACTGACGCGTGCATCGACCCACTGGGCGCCCTCGGGCGTGATTTCTTTTTTCCAGAACGGGGCCTGGGTCTTGAGGTAGTCCATGAGGAATTCGCAGGCCTGAAAACTCTGCCCCCGGTGCTTGGAGGTAACCGCCACCAGCACGATCTGGTCCAGCGTTTGTAATACACCCACGCGGTGGATGACACGGGCGCCCAGGATGTCAAAGCGGCGATGGGCCTCGTCGATCATGGCTTCGATGCTGGCCTCGGTCATGCCGGGGTAATGCTCCAATTCCATGGCACTGACCTGCCCGGCCACACCCTGGGCATGGTCGCGCACGGTGCCGACAAAACAGCATACCGCGCCCACGTTGCCCTGGCCCGCGCGCAAGGCGGCCAGTTCGGTGGATACGTCAAAGTCCTGGGTCTGAATGGAAACGCGTGGCATATGCCAATGTTACGCGCTGTCGCCACCCACCTCTCTGCCTCCCCCAGCGAAACTGCTGTTTGCCAAGCTGGGGAGTGCTTCCTACAATGGCCCACCACTTTGCATTGGAGTGCCATGGCCGAAGTTACTTGGACCCACACACCGCCCATCTGGACCGCCATGGTCAACGGTGAAGTTGTCTGCACGCTCAAGGGCAAAGACATTGGGGGCTGGACTGCCAACTGGGTCGGCGAGCGGCTGTGGCCGGCACCGCTCCATATGCCCAAGGCCACACCGCAGGCGACGCGATTTTTCATGGACCTGAACGAAGCCAAGGCCGAAGTGGCCCAGGTTTTTGCGCCTTGAGCGCCTAGCCGCCGGTCACGGGTGGAAAGAATGCCACTTCGCAGCCATCACTCAGGGCAGCTGCTTCATCCACCAGCGTCTGGTTGAGTGCCACGCGAACATGGCGGTTCCGTGCCAGCACTTCGGCGGCAGCGCCCCCCCGGGCCATCAACACATCACGCAAGGCGCCCACGGTGGCGGCCTCGGTGTCCAGGGATTCGCTTGACACACCCAGAGCCTCACGGATGGAGGCGAAGTACTTGATCTGAACTTTCATGCCATCAGGTCTGCAAACGCCACGAATTCGACCATGTCGCCGGGGGCAATGGTGCGCCCACTCGGGTTGTCGACCATGCCGTCGCCCCACACCGTGGAGGTCAGCACGCCCGAGCTTTGGTTGGGGAAAAGGTCGAGTCCGCCTTGGGCATTGCGCCGCACACGCAGGAATTCCTGGCGTTTATCGGCTCTAGCCCAGGTGAAATCTGCGCGTACAGCTACTTTTTTAATAGCAACGTCGCGTTGACCCTGGAGCCGCAGCAGAAACGGCCGCACCAGTATCAGAAAGGTCACGAAGCTCGACACCGGGTTGCCGGGCAGGCCCATGAAGTGGCAGGGGCTTCCATCTTCGCGGTTCACGAGCCCATAGGCAAATGGTTTTCCGGGTTTGATGGCAATGCTCCAGAGGTCCAGGCTGCCGAGCTGCTGCACGGCGGGCTTGATGTGGTCTTCCTCGCCTACCGACACGCCACCACTGGTGAGGATCAGGTCATGTTCCTGGGCCGCTTGGCGCAAGGCCGCCACGGTGGCTTCACGGTCATCGGGGACGATGCCGAAGTCCGACACCACGCAGCCCATGCGGCGCAGCAGGCTGCAGAGGAAAAAGCGGTTGGAGTTGTAGATGGCGCCGGGGCGCATGTCGGCTGGCGCCACGTCACCGGGCATGACCAGCTCGTCGCCAGTGGAGAACAGCGCCACCCGCGGGCGCCGGCTCACCTGCAGGGAATTGAGGCCCAAACTGGCCACCAGCCCTTGTACCGCAGGCGTGATGCGCTCCCCTTTTTGCAGCACCACAGTATCCTTGCGTACGTCTTCACCGGCGCGGCGAATGTTCTGGCCGGGCTGCGGCAACACATTGATGCGCACCCCGCCTTCGCAGGCGTTGACCACGGAGCAGTCTTCCTGCATGACCACGGCGTCGGCCCCGGCTGGCACGGGAGCCCCGGTGAAGATGCGCGCCGCGGTCAGGGCCTGCAACGGCTTACCAGCCTCACCGGCGGCAATGCGCTGCACCACGGGCAAGACATCACCAACTTCGGTCACGTCCTGGCAGCGCACGGCGTAGCCGTCCATGCTGCTGTTGTCCCAGGCCGGGACCTGCAGCGCAGACACCACGTCCTGCGCCAGCACGCGGCCATCAGCCTCCAGCGTAGCCACCAACTCGGTGCCCAGCGGGGTTTCTGCGGCGGTCAGCAGCGAATCCAACGCCTGCACCAGCGGCATCAGGGCCGCGCGCTTGGGCGCCAGCGGATTGGGCGCCTCTGGGGCGGCAGCCATGTCTTGCATGCTCAGCCTCCGCACTCCTGGGCAATCAGCGCCTTGACGGCCGCAGCGTCGGCCTGCATGACGCGCACCTTCTTCGGCAAGGCTTCGATGCCGGCAAACTTGGCCGGACGCTCGGGCTCACGCCCCAGGGCTTCGACGATGGTGGCGGCAAATTTGATCGGCAAGGCCGTTTCCAGCACCACCATCGGAATGGCCGGATTGCGGCATTCGAGCGCCACTTTCAGGCCATCGGCGGTGTGGGTGTCGATGACCATGCCATGCTGCTCCCAGGTGGCGCGGATGGTGGCCAGGCGGTTGGCGTGGGTACTCTTGCCACTGACGAAACCATAGCGGCTGGCCGCCTGGGCAAATGACGGGTCCTGGCTCAGGTCAAAGCGGCCTTCGCGGTTCAAGGCATCGCCAAACAAGGCCTGGATGCGCGCACCGTCGCGGCCCAGCAGGTCGAACACAAAGCGCTCGAAATTCGATGCCTTGGAAATGTCCATGGACGGACTGGACGTCTCGTGTGTGTCGGCGCTGCCGCGCACGCGGTAGACGCCGGTGCGGAAGAACTCGTCGAGCACGTCGTTTTCGTTGGTGGCGACCACCAGCTTGTCGATGGGCAGGCCCATCATGCGCGCCACATGGCCGGCGCAGACGTTGCCGAAGTTGCCGCTGGGCACGCTGAACGACACCTTCTGGCTATTCGACTCTGTAGCCTGGATGTAGCCAGCAAAGTAGTACACCACCTGGGCCAGCAAGCGTGCCCAGTTGATGGAGTTCACCGTGCCGATCTTGTACTTGCGCTTGAACTCCAGATCGTTGGACACCGCCTTGACGATGTCCTGGCAGTCATCGAACACACCTTCGATGGCAATGTTGTAGATGTTGGCGTCCTGCAGGCTGAACATCTGGGCCTGCTGGAACGGGCTCATGCGGCCGTGCGGGCTGGTCATGAAAACGCGTACGCCCTTCTTGCCGCGCATGGCGTATTCGGCGGCACTGCCGGTGTCACCACTGGTAGCACCCAGGATGTTGAGCTGCTCACCACGGCGACCCAGTTCGTACTCGAACAGGTTGCCCAGCAACTGCATGGCCATGTCCTTGAAGGCCAGCGTCGGGCCATTGGACAGGGCTTCGATCCAGACGCCGTTTTCCAGGTGGCGCAGCGGCACGATCTCACCGGTGCCAAACACCTCGGCGGTGTAGGTCTTGCGGCACAGGGCACGCAGGTCATCGGCCGGAATGTCGTCGATGTAAAGCGACAGTATCTCGAATGCCAGGTCGGCATAGCCCTGCTCGTGGTAGACCTTGCGCAGGCGCGTCAGCGCGTTGCCGTCCACCTGCGGGTAGTGCTCGGGCAGGTACAGGCCGCCATCCGGCGCCAGGCCTTCGAGCAGAATTTCACAGAAGTGCTTGCGCTCGGGGGCGCCACGGGTGGACAGGTACAGCATGGCAGACAAACCCTTCTTAAGCCAGTTCTTCCTTGCGGATGCGCACGATGGGTTGCAGCACGGTCGGCAGCGCCTGCATCTGGGCCAGGGCGGTGTTCATGGCAGCTTCGCGGCAGTCGTGGGTAAGGATGATGACGTCGGTCTGGGTGTAGCCCTCGCCGCCAATCTCATCGGCCTCGCGCTGCAGCACTGCGTCGATGCTGATACCGGCTTCGGCCAACAGACCGGTCACCTTGGCCAACACGCCGGCCTGGTCGGCCACGCGCAGACGCAGGTAATAGCTGGTGACGACCTCGCCCATGGGCAGGATCGGGGTGTCGGCCATGGCGCCGGGCTGGAACGCCAAGTAGGGCACGCGGTGCGCGCTGTCGGCGCTGTGCAGGCGGCTGATGTCCACCAGGTCGGCAATCACGGCGCTGGCGGTGGGCTCGGAACCGGCGCCCTTGCCGTAGTACAGCGTGGTGCCCACGGCGTCGCCGTTGGCCACCACGGCGTTCATGGCGCCTTCCACATTGGCAATGAGTCGCTTGGCCGGGATCAGCGTGGGGTGCACGCGCAGCTCGATGCCGCTGTCCATGCGCTTGGTGATACCCAGCAGCTTGATGCGGTAGCCCAGCTGCTCGGCGTACTTGATGTCGGCGGCGCCCAGCTTGGTAATGCCTTCGACGTAGGCCTTGTCAAACTGCACCTTGGTGCCGAAGGCCATGGCGCTCATGAGCGTGACCTTGTGGGCAGCATCCACGCCTTCGATGTCGAAGGTCGGGTCGGCTTCGGCGTAGCCCAGGCGTTGCGCTTCCTTGAGCACCACCGCAAAGTCCAGCCCCTTATCGCGCATCTCGGACAGGATGAAGTTGGTGGTGCCGTTGATGATGCCGGCAATCCACTGGATGCGGTTGGCGGTCAGGCCTTCGCGCAGCGCCTTGATGATGGGAATGCCACCGGCCACGGCAGCCTCGTACATCACCATCACGCCCTTGGCGGCGGCGGCTTCAAAGATTTCGGTGCCATGCACGGCCAGCAATGCCTTGTTGGCGGTGACCACATGCTTGCCGGCGGCAATGGCCTCCAGCACCAGGGCCTTGGCGATGCCGTAGCCGCCGATGAGTTCGATGACGATGTCGATCTCGGGATTGGCCAGCACGGCACGGGCATCGCCCACCACCTGTACGTCATCACCGACGATGTTCTTGGCACGGGCCACGTCCAGGTCGGCCACCATGGCCACCTGGATAGCCACGCCAGCGCGGCGCTGGATTTCCTCCTGGTTGCGGTGCAAGACGTTGTACACGCCGCTGCCCACGGTGCCGATACCCAACAAACCTACTTTGATCGTCTTCATGCCAGTCTCTTCCAAAAAATCAGTCAAATCGTGCTCTAGCCCGCGTATCCATTGCGCAAGCCGCTATATAAAAAGTAGCGTTTAGTTGCTGTACCGCCTGCGGTAGCTCTCCAGGAACTTGGCGATGCGGGCAATGGCCTCGCGCAAATCGTCTTCGTGCGGCAGAAACACAATGCGGAAATGGTCGGGGTTGGGCCAGTTGAATCCGGTGCCCTGCACCAACATCACGCGGGTTTCGCGCAGCAGCTCCAGGAAAAACTGGCGGTCGTCCTCGATCGGGTACACTGCCGGGTCGAGCTTGGGAAACATGTAGAGCGCGGCCTGCGGCTTGACGCAGGTCACCCCCGGAATGGCCGTGATGAGCTCGTAGGCCAGGTCGCGCTGGCGGCGCAGGCGCCCGCCTTCCTTCACCAGGTCCTGGATGCTCTGGTAGCCGCCCAGGGCCGTCTGCACCGCGTACTGGCCCGGCACATTGGATCCGAGCTTGAGATTGGCCAGCATGTTCAGACCTTCGATGAAGTCCTTGGCAATTTCCTTCGGGCCGGAAATCACCATCCAGCCAGCGCGGTAGCCGCAGGAACGGTAGGCCTTGGACAGTGAGTTGAAGGTCAGCGTCAGCACGTCGGTCGACATGCTGCCCAGCGCGGTGTGCTTGGCGTCTTCGTACAGTACCTTGTCGTAGACCTCGTCGGCCAGGATCACCAGTTCGAACTCGCGCGCAATGGCAATGATGCCCTGCAGTACCTCGTCGGTATAGAGCACGCCCGTGGGGTTGTTGGGGTTGATGACCACAATGCCCTTGGTCCGGGGCGTGATCTTGGCGCGGATATCGGCCAGGTCAGGCTGCCAGCCGTTGTCTTCGTCGCAGTGGTAGTGCACCGGGGTGCCGCCCGACAGGCTGGTCGCTGCGGTCCACAGCGGGTAGTCGGGCGAAGGCACCAGCAACTCGTCGCCGTTGTCGAGCAAGGCGTTGGCCGCCATCACAATGAGTTCGCTGGCACCATTGCCCAGGTAGATATCTTCCAGCGTAACACCCTTGATGCCCTGCTGCTGGGTGTAGTGCATGACCGCCTTGCGGGCCGAAAAAATGCCCTTGCTGTCGCTGTAACCGGCCGAGTTCGGCAGGTTGCGGATCATGTCCTGCTGGATCTCCTCGGGTGCGTCGAAACCGAAAGGTGCCAGATTGCCGATGTTGAGCTTGATGATCTTCTGGCCCTCGTCCTCCATCTTCTTGGCGGCGTCCACAATCGGTCCGCGTACGTCGTAGAGCACGTTGGCCAGCTTGGCGGATTTTTGAATCGGTTTCAAGTTCGCTCCCAAGGGGGTTTTTACGAGGTGAAACCTATAATTTGACCACAGTTCGACACAGCTCCGTCGGACGCTCCGCGCAATTTCTGTCCCGTAGGCCCACCCACCATGAAACTCACTCCCGATGCCAGCACCGGCTACTCCATCCACAGCTACGGTGCCGACTGGATCACGGTCAATGGCGAGCGCCATACAGGCTCCATCCTCCTGAGCGCCGACAAAGGCCCGCGCACATGGAACTGCCAGAGTTTCGAGTCCCTGAGCCCGTCACATTTTGCGGAACTGCTCGATTTCAAACCGGAGATGGTTCTGTTCGGCAGCGGAAGCCGACTGCGCTTCCCCCAGCCACACTGGCTGCAAAGCCTGTACGCCCAGCGCATCGGCGTGGAAACCATGGACACCCAGGCCGCCTGCCGGACTTTCAATTTCCTGGTGGCCGAAGGCCGAATGGTGGTGGCCGCTTTGCTGCTGGAATCGGGCAAACCCTAGGGGCCTTGGCCGTTACGGTCATCAATTCAGGGTAAAATACGCGGTTGCGGTCGGGGAGGTTTGCTGCTGTCACCAGCACCCCCCACAAATACCGGCACACCCAGCACGCGAGACAGAAACACCTATGGCTATCGTTGTCAATAAACCACTCCCAGAATTCGAAGCCAACGCCACCGGCGGCATCAAGGTTACCAATACCAACCATGTCGGCCAATCCCTGGTGTTGTATTTCTACCCCAAGGACAACACGCCCGGCTGCACCACCGAGGCCATGCAATTCCGCGACAAATACAAGGACTTCGTCAAGGCCGGTGCTGCCGTCTATGGCGTTTCCCGCGACAACATGAAATCGCACGACGAGTTCAAGGCCAAGCTGGAGCTGCCCTTCGAACTGATTGCCGACACCGAAGAAAAGATGTGCCACATGTTCGGCGTGGTCAAGAACAAGATCATGTACGGCAAGAAGGTCAAGGGCATCGAGCGCAGCACCTTCCTCATCGGCGCCGACGGCCTGGTGAAAGAAGAATGGCGCGGCCTCAAGGTACCGGGCCACGTGGACGAAGTCCTGGCTGCGGTCAAAAAGCTCAAGAAAGCCGCCTGAACCGGCACACCGTTGGCGGCGGGCACAACATTCACACGTTGGCCCCGCAGCTCATGCATAATGGTTCGCATGCCTTGTGCGCGTAACGATTTTCCTTTCCAGTCAAAGCCACCCGTGAGTTTCACGGGTGGCTTTTTTGTTGGCGCACTTACCCATTCCCCCAACTCCCACCGACTCCATGCCACTGCCCAGCGCCCCTAGCAAACGTGCCGACCGCCTGCCCTCCGAGGCTTTCCAGGCGAACCTGCGCTCCCGTCCGAAGGCAGCTGCCAAAGCCAGCACCCCCGCCAAAGCGGCAGTTGCGGCCCTGGAGCGCGCGCCCGTGACCGCGGCCGTGCCGCCCGAAGCACCCAAAGTCCGCCCTAACCGCAAAGCCGCGCCCGTCGCCACGGCACCGGCCACCCCGGTTGCAGCGCCCAAAGCCCCGGCCCGCACTGCCAGCAAAGCCGCAGAAAAAATGGCGATACGCAAAAAGCAAGGCCCGACCAAGCTTTTTGTGCTCGACACCAATGTGTTGCTGCACGACCCGATGTGCCTGTTCCGCTTCGAAGAACACGACATCTACCTGCCCATGATCGTGCTCGAAGAGTTGGACGGCCACAAAAAGGGCATGACCGAAGTCGCGCGCAATGCGCGCCAGACCAGCCGCACGCTAGACGCCCTGGCTGCGGCCGATGGCGCCGACATCACCTCCGGCTTCACGCTCAACAGCACCGGCCACACCGAGGCCGGTGGGCGCCTGCTGTTCCAGACCCAGCCGCTGGACTATTCCCTGCCCACCAGCCTGCCCCAGGGCAAGGCCGACAACCAGATTCTGGGTGTCGTGCACGCCCTGCGCCAGGCCCATGCGCCACGCGAAGTGGTGCTGGTGTCCAAAGACATCAACATGCGCGTCAAGGCCCGCGCCCTGGGGCTGGCCACCGACGACTACCAGAACGACAAGACGCTGGAAGACGGCGACCTGCTCTACAGCGGCGCCCTGGCCCTGCCAACCGATTTCTGGGCCACACACGGCCAGGCGGTGGAAAGCTGGCAACAAGGCCCACACACCTTCTACAAGGTCACCGGCCCGACCGTACCGGCCATGCAGATCAACCAGTTTGTGTACTTTGAAGCGCCCGGCGAACCCAGCCTCTATGCCCGGGTGACCGAGATCCGCCACAACACCGCAGTGCTGCGCACACTCAAGGATTACAACCACCTCAAGAACGCCGTCTGGGGCGTGACCACGCGCAACCGTGAGCAGAACTTCGCCATGAACCTGCTCATGGACCCAGAAGTGGACTTTGTGACACTGACCGGTACGGCCGGTACCGGCAAGACACTGATGGCCCTGGCCTCTGGCCTGACCCAGGTGCTGGACGACCGCCGCTACACCGAAATCATCGTCACCCGCGCCACCGTGAGCGTGGGCGAGGACATCGGTTTCCTGCCCGGTACCGAAGAAGAAAAGATGGGCCCCTGGATGGGCGCGCTCGACGACAACCTGGAAGTACTGGGCAAGAGCGACACCAGCGCCGGCGAATGGGGCCGCGCCGCAACCAATGAGCTGATCCGCAGCCGCATCAAGATCAAGAGCATGAACTTCATGCGCGGGCGCACCTTCCTGAACAAGTACTTGATCATCGACGAGGCCCAGAACCTGACGCCGAAACAGATGAAGACGCTGATCACGCGCGCGGGCCCGGGCACCAAGATTGTCTGCATGGGCAACCTGGCCCAGATCGACACGCCCTACCTCACCGAAGGCTCGTCGGGTCTGACCTACGCCGTGGACCGCTTCAAGGGCTGGCCGCACGGCGGGCACATCACCCTGGCACGTGGCGAGCGTTCGCGCTTGGCCGATTTCGCTTCCGAGGTGCTATAAATTTGCGAGCTGCCTGCGCAATATCTGCACGGGCTAGCGGCATTTTTCGCTTGTAATCCCGGTCAGTAGTCGCCACCCATGCCGGTCGCCAGGTTTTCGAACTTGGTGTTCTGGCGCAGGAAGGCGAGCTTGACGGTGCCGGTCGGGCCGTTACGCTGCTTGGCGATGATGACCTCGGCCACACCCGGCTCCTTGCAGGCTTCCTTGGTGTAGTACTCATCACGGTAGATGAACATGATGATGTCGGCGTCCTGCTCGATGGCGCCCGATTCGCGCAAGTCGCTCATCATGGGACGCTTGTCCGGGCGCTGCTCGACCGAGCGGTTGAGCTGCGACAGGGCAATCACCGGGCACTTGAGTTCGCGCGCCAACATCTTGAGGCCGCGCGAGATTTCGCCGAGTTCGGTGGCACGGTTTTCACCGTCGCCACTGGTACCACTCATCAGCTGCAGGTAGTCGACCACAATCAGTCCGAGCTGGCCGCACTGACGCGCCAGGCGGCGCGCATTGGCGCGCAGTTCGCTGGCGGTCAGGCCCGGACTTTCGTCAATGTGCAAAGAGATGGTGCGCAGCTTCTCAATGGTTTCCGACAGGCGCGACCACTCGTCGTCGGTCAGGCGACCGGTGCGCATGTGGCTCTGGTCAATGCGGCCGATCGAACCCACGATACGCACCGCCAGCTGAGCGGCACCCATTTCCATGGAAAACACCGCCACCGGCAAGCCTTCGTTCAAGGCCACGTGTTCGGCGATGTTGATGGCCAGCGCCGTTTTGCCCATGGATGGGCGCGCCGCCAGCACGATCAGGTCACCAGGCTGCAGGCCGGCCGTCATGCGGTCGAAGTCGTAGAAGCCCGTGGGCACACCAGTCACTTCATTCGGGTTTTCGGCCATTTCCTGAACCCGATCGAGCAGGTCAACCACCAGCGTGTCCATGCTCTGGAAGCCCTGCTGGTTGCGTTTGCCCATCTCTCCGATCTGGAAGATCTTGCGCTCGGACTCGTCCACGATCTCGGACACCGCCCGCCCCTGCGGATTGAAGGCAGTGGTGGCGATCTCGTCGCTGGCGGTGACCAGCTTGCGCAGGATGGAGCGCTCGCGCACGATTTCGGCGTAACGGCGGATGTTGCCGGCACTGGGCACGTACTGCGCCAGGGCGTTGAGATAATTGAGCCCCCCCACCTCTTCGGCCTTGCCCTGGCCCTGCAGGTGCTCGAACACGGTCACCACGTCGGCAGGCTTGTCGGCGTTGACCAGCGTGCCAATGGCGGCATAAATCAGGCGGTGCTCGTAGCGATAGAAATCGGTGTCGCTGAGCATGTCGCCGACACGGTCCCAGGCGGCGTTATCCAGCAGCAAGCCCCCCAGCACACTGCTCTCGCCTTCCAGCGAATGCGGAGGAATGCGCAACTGGGCGATCTGGCGGTCGGGCACGAAGTCCGGAAGGTCTGCAGGCTGCATGGAGGCGTGGGGACAGAAGGATAAACAGTAAACACAAGGCACTGACCCGAAGCACAGGCCAGCCCCGCATTGGAGCATAAAAAAAGCCGCCCGAAGATTGCTCTTGTGGCGGCTTCTTCACCCGACCAGTGGCCAGGTGTGACGTTACACGATCAGGCGGTTTCGCCGTACACGGAGACGGTGATTTCGACGGTCACGTCGGTGTGCAGGGACACGTCGACCTTGCTGTCACCCACCATCTTGATCGGGCCGTTGGGCATGCGCACCTGGGCCTTGGCAACCTTGTAGCCGTTCTTGGTCAGCTCTTCAGCGATGTCGTGGTTGGTGACGGAGCCGAACAGGCGACCGTCCACGCCGGCCTTTTGGGTCAGCTTGATGGTGGTACCGGCCAGCTTTTCGCCCAGGGCTTGGCACTCGGCCAGCTTGGCGGCAGCAGCCTTTTCCAGTTCAGCGCGCTTGGCTTCGAAAGCGGCCTTGGCTTCGGCGGTAGCACGGCGTGCTTGGCCGGAGGGGATCAGGAAGTTACGTGCGTAACCGTCCTTGACCTTGACGATATCGCCCAGGTTACCGACGTTGACAACTTTTTCCAGAAGAATGATTTGCATGAATGTTCTCCTTAGATCTTGTGCTGGTCGCTGTAAGGCAGCATGGCCAGGAAACGCGCGCGCTTGATCGCGGTGTTCAGTTGGCGCTGGTAAATGGCGCGGGTGCCGGTCAAACGGGCGGGGATGATCTTGCCGTTTTCAGCGATGAAGTCACGCAGGGTGTCGACATCCTTGTAGTCGATTTCTTCGACGCCAGCCACGGTGAAGCGGCAGAAGCGCTTGCGCTTGAACAGCAGGTTTTGTGCAGGACGCTTGGGGCGCTTGTCTTTGTTGAATTTCTTGAACGTGGCCATGTTGGACCTCTCGATTTATTGGGGTGTGAATTCTTGAATGTGAAACACAACTTGCTTGCCACCGCGACCGTTCGCGAGAAACCCTTGGAACTCCCACTGGCTGCCGACTGGTTGTTTCACCAGCCGCTCTGCCAGGGCTCCGAAGGCCATCGCCTTGATCGACATTGTCACTTTGCGGACTGTTTCCGCTTCCTGGCATTCCGACTCGTTGTCGAGCCGCAGTGTCAGTGCCGGAATTCCGGCAGGCGTGTAGCGCAGGGTTTCCACCTCTGCAATCACGGCGCCCAGTGTCAATGTATTGCGATGCACTCCCGGTGGACTAATGCAATTTATGCTTGGTATTCGGCCTGTTGGTTCTTGCGGGCGTCTTCACGCTCCACAGTCTTCATCATGGACGAAGGACCAGTTTCAGCCTTCTTCTTCAGAACCGTCAGGTGGCGCAGAACGGCGTCATTGAACTTGAACGCGTGTTCGAGTTCAGCCATGACTTCCTTGCCAGCTTCGATGTTCAGGCACAGGTAATGTGCCTTGGCCAGCTTGTTGATCATGTAGACCAACTGGCGGCGACCCCAGTCTTCAACACGGTGCACTTTGCCACCACCGGTGGTGATCATGCCCTTGTAGCGCTCCAGCATCGCGGGAACTTGTTCGCTCTGATCCGGGTGGATCATGAGGATGATTTCATAATGACGCATTGAAACTCCTTTTGGATATCCCCTTGCGGGGCGGAAAAAGCTGCCCCCAGCGTCTAGAAAGGGGTGCAGCAAGGCGAAGCCAAAGATTATAACCCGTAAGAGCCAGTCTTGGCCAGACCCCAGTTTCGACAGTGTTCAGGAGTTCTCTGGCTGGTCGGGATAGCGCAGACTGACCAGCCAGGTCACCAGCATGCCGGATGCGACCCCAAATACGCCGGCCGACACCGGCTGGATGCCGAACCACAGACCGTTGCCCTCCAGTCCCAGCCAGGCACGGACGGCAAGGCTGTTGACCGCCATGTAGTAAACGGTAACGCCCAGCCCCACCAGCATGCCCCACACCGCGCCCAGTCGGGATGCCTTTTTCCAGAAAATGCCCATCACCATCGCCGGCACAAAGGCCGCACCTGCCAGGGAAAACGAAGCAGAAACCAAGTACAAGATGCCAGCCGGCCGCTGCGCGGCCACGTAGGCCGCAATCAGGGCGACCACCAGGAGCGCAAATTTGGACCACATCACCCGGCGCATGGCCTGCGCTCGGCTGGATTCGCCTTCAAAGTACACGTCGTGGGCCAATGCATTACCAATAGTCAGTAACAGCCCGTCGGCGGTGGACAGGGCCGCGGCAAGTCCCCCTGCAGCCACCAGCACGGCAACGACATACGGCAGTCCACCGATTTCCGGTGAGGCCAACATGAGCAGATCGGCCCCTACCCTGATTTCCGCGTACTGCAACACCTTGTCATCGTTGACATCGCTGACCCACAACAGGGAGGGATCGCGTGACCATTGCACCACCCAGGACGGCAACTGGTCAAAACTCTGCCCCGCCAGGTGCACCATGACCTCGTACTTCACCAACACCGCCAGGGCCGGGGCCGACACATACAACAGGGCAATGAACACCAGCGACCAAGCCACGGAGCGGCGGGTTTCTGCCACGCTGGCCGTGGTGTAAAAGCGGGTCAGCAAATGGGGCAAGCCGGCCGTTCCCACCATCAGGCACAGCACCAAGGCCAGAAAGTTCAGACGAGATGTATTGAACTGGGCCTGTTCGCTGGCATCACCCTCCGGATCCCCTGCAAAAGCCTGGACGGTGCGCGGCATCCCTCCCAGAGGCTGTGCGCGTTCGCGGTAGTCCAGCATCTCCTGCTTCCAGCGCTCGCGTGCGGCACTGACGTCCTTGGGCAGGGATGCCAACTCCCGGCGCAAAGCCGAGGCAGTGGCCTCATCGGCACGGCCATCCCCAACCCGCTGCAAGCGTTCGCGCAAGTCCTTGCGTTGGGCTTGCAAGGCGGCGTCCACATCCTGGAGCCTGAGGGCCAACTCATCGGCACGGCGCAGGTACTCGTCGCGCACCTCCTGCTCGGAGCTGGAACGCAACAGCTTGCTTTCCATTTCAGTGATCGCGCCGATCTGCTGACCAAAGGCCACTGGCGCCAAAGGATTGCCGACTTGCTTGTAGGCGAGCCACGACACGGGAACCATGAACGCCAACATGATGATGACGTACTGCGTCACCTGGGTCCACGTCACGGCCCGCATGCCACCCAGGAACGAACACACCAGCACACCGCCCAGCCCCAGCAGGATGCCAATCTCGAAGTGCATGCCGGTCAGGCGCGAGGTAATGAGCCCGACGCCATAGATTTGCGCCACCACGTACACGAAAGACACCAGCACCGTGGCCAGGGCTGCAATCATGCGCGGCCAGCGCCCACCGTAGCGGGCGGCAAAATAATCCGGCACGGTGTAGAGCTGCAGCTTGCGCAGATAGGGCACCACCAAGAGTGCCACCAGGCAGAAACCGCCGGTCCACCCCAGGATGTAGGCAAACCCTCCGGGCATCTCGGCAGTCCCTGAAAATCCCTGCAGATACAGACCACCTGCCAAGCTGATGAAGGAAGCGGCACTCATCCAGTCGGCCGCTGTCGCCATGCCGTTGTATACCGCGGGAATGCGGCGGCCAGCCACGTAGTACTCGGACGCCTCGGCCGTGCGCGCATAGACCCCGATGCCCGCATAGAGCACCAGTGTCGCCGACAGAAAAATACCCGCCATCCAGGGACGCGACAGCCCGTACTGCTCGGCCACGGCCAAGACACCCAGCAGCAGCAGCAAGCCAGCGACATAGGCGGCGAAACGGCGGTGGTAATAGGTGGGAACCTGGTGCGCGGGCGCCGCCGAAGCCACCGGATCGGCCCTGTTGGAGCGCCAGGCGAACACGATCACGATGGCGATGAACACCCCCACCGCCCCCTGCGCCACGAACCAGTAGCTCCAGGGCCAACCCAGGACTTCGAATTGGAGGTCCCGGGCGAAGAAAACTACGCCGAAAGAGGCAGCAAACCACAGCGCCAGCAGCACAGCATGCAGCTGCCAGGTGCGCTTGCCGCCCCCAACACTCATCGTGCAGCGAGCTTCTGCCAGGTGGCGATCACGGAGTCGGGATTGAGCGAAATGGACGAAATGCCCTGCTCTTCCAGCCACAGCGCAAAGTCAGGGTGGTCACTGGGGCCCTGGCCGCAGATGCCGATGTATTTGCCCTGCTTGCGGCAGGCGGCAATGGCCTGGCTAATCAGCGCCTTCACGGCCGGGTCGCGTTCGTCGAAATCGGCAGCCAGCAGCTCCAGCCCCGAATCGCGGTCCAGGCCCAGGGTCAGCTGGGTCAGGTCGTTGGAACCGATGGAGAAGCCGTCGAAGAATTCCAGGAACTGCTCGGCCAGGATGGCGTTGCTCGGGATCTCGCACATCATGATGAGCTTAAGTTCGTTTTCGCCCCGGCGCAGGCCGTGCTTGCCCAGCAGTTCGGTCACGCGCTGGGCCTGGCCCAGGGTGCGCACGAACGGCACCATGACCTGCACATTGGTCAGCCCCATGTCGTTACGCACACGCTTCAAGGCTTCGCACTCCATGGCAAAGGCTTCACCGAAGTCCTGACTGATGTAGCGCGCCGCACCGCGAAAGCCCAGCATGGGGTTTTCTTCCTCGGGTTCGTAGCGGCTGCCGCCGATTAGCTTGCGGTACTCGTTGCTCTTGAAGTCGGACAGGCGCACGATCACGGGCTTGGGCCAGAAAGCAGCAGCAATGGTCGCCACGCCTTCGGCAACGCGGTCCACATAGAAAGCACGTGGTGAAGCGTGGCCACGGGCCACGGATTCGACCGCCTTTTTCAAGTCAGCATCGACATTGGGGTAGTCCAGGATCGCCTTCGGGTGCACGCCGATGTTGTTGTTGATGATGAACTCCAGACGTGCCAGGCCCACACCCTCGTTGGGCAACTGGGCAAAGTCGAAGGCGAGCTGGGGGTTGCCCACGTTCATCATGACCTTGACCGGAATTTCGGGCATGACGCCGCGCTGCACTTCGGTCACTTCGGTTTCCAGCAGGCCGTCATAGATGAAGCCGGTATCGCCCTCGGCGCAGCTCACGGTCACCAGCATGCCTTCCTTGAGCTGTTCGGTGGCGTGGCCGCAGCCCACCACGGCGGGAATGCCGAGTTCGCGCGCAATGATGGCTGCGTGGCAGGTGCGCCCGCCGCGGTTGGTGACGATGGCGCTGGCGCGCTTCATCACCGGTTCCCAGTTCGGGTCGGTCATGTCGGTCACCAGGATGTCACCCGGCTGCACCTTGTCCATCTCGCTGATGTTGTGCACGATGCGCACCGGGCCGGTACCGATCTTCTGGCCGATGGCACGGCCTTCGGCCATGACGGCGCCCTTGCCCTTGAGCTTGTAGCGCAGCTCGGCGGTGTTGCCAGCCTGGCTCTTCACGGTCTCAGGCCGCGCCTGCAGGATGTAGAGCTGACCGTCGTTGCCGTCCTTGCCCCACTCGATGTCCATGGGGCGGCCATAGTGCTCTTCAATGATCAGGGCGTAGTGGGCCAGTTGCTCGACGTCGGCATCGGTCAGCGAATAGCGGTTGCGCAGTTCGGTGGGCACGTCGGTGGTCTTGATGAGCTTGCCGCTCTGGGCTTTTTCTTCCGGGGTGCAGAACACCATCTGGATCAGCTTGGAGCCCAGGTTGCGGCGGATGACGGCGCGCTTGCCGGCCTTCAGCATGGGTTTGTGGACGTAGAACTCGTCGGGATTCACGGCGCCCTGCACCACAGTTTCGCCCAGACCGTAGCTGGAGGTGATGAACACCACCTGGTCAAAGCCCGATTCCGTGTCGATGGTGAACATCACGCCCGAGGCGCCGATGTCGGAACGCACCATACGCTGGATGCCGGCGCTCAGTGCCACCACGTCGTGGGCAAAGCCCTTGTGCACGCGGTAGCTGATGGCGCGGTCGTTGTAGAGCGAAGCGAACACTTCGCGCACCTTGTGCAGGATGTCGTCGATGCCGTGCACGTTCAGGAAGGTTTCCTGCTGGCCGGCAAAGGAGGCGTCGGGCAGGTCTTCGGCGGTGGCGGAAGAACGCACGGCAAAGGTGGCATCGGCATTGCCGGCACTCAGCACAGCAAAGGCTTCGCGGATGCCTTTTTCCAGTTCGGGCGGGAACGGCTGGGCTTCGACCAGGGCGCGGATTTCGGCACCGACCTGGGCCAGGGCACGCACGTCTTCCACGTCCAAAGCCGCGAGCTTGGCGCTGATCTTCTCGGTCAGGCCATCGAATTTGAGGAATTCACGGAAGGCATGGGCCGTGGTGGCAAAGCCAGTGGGTACTTTGACTCCATGGGGCAGGTGCGAAATCATTTCGCCCAGGCTGGCGTTCTTGCCGCCGACGGTTTCCACGTCGGTCATGCGCAGTTTTTCGAAAGGTACGACCAGGGCGGTCGCATCGAACAGGTTGGACATACAAGCTCCTAAGTTAAAAAACCGGGTCTCCCACGAAGGGAGGCGTCACGCTGGGAGCGGCTCTGTTGTTGCTGTTGTGCGGCCCGAAAGCTGACAGAATACGTGTCTGATCGCACATTGTAGGGGGCCGGGGCGTGACGACCAAGGCCACGAAGCCCCAAGCCCTTGCATTGCGCTGACGACCACGCACCGCCCGACCTGCCCATGCAACACCGCACCGTATTTTTCGTCTCTGACGGCACCGGCATCACCGCCGAAACCTTTGGCAACGCCATCCTGGCCCAGTTCGAGACCCGCGGTCGCCACATCCGTCTGCCCTTCATCGACACCGCGGACAAGGCGCACCAGGTGGTGCGCCAGATCAACCACGCCGGCGTCATCGACGGCAACAAGCCCATCGTCTTCACCACCCTGGTGAACATGGAAGTGCTCAAGGTGCTGCAGGACAACTGCCAGGGCATGCTGCTGGACATGTTCGGCATGTTCGTGCACCCGCTGGAGCAGGAACTGGGCCTCAAGTCGAACCACCGCATCGGCCGCTTTTCGGACGCCAGCAAGAGCAAGGAATACCAGAGCCGCATCGAGGCCATCAATTTCTCGCTGGCCCACGACGACGGCCAGAGCAACCGTGACCTGGAGCAAAGCGACGTCATCCTGGTGGGCGTAAGCCGCAGCGGCAAGACGCCCACATCGTTGTACCTAGCCATGCAGTTCGGCCTGAAAGCGTCGAACTACCCGCTGATTCCCGAAGACTTCGAGCGCCGCCACCTGCCACCGGCCCTGGTTCCGCACAAGCACAAGATTTTTGGCCTGACCATCGCCCCGGAGCGCCTGAGCGAAATCCGCAACGAGCGCCGACCCAATTCGCGCTACGCCAGCATAGAGAACTGCCGCATGGAAGTGAGCGAGGCCGAGGCCATGATGCGGCGCACCGGCATCCGCTGGCTCTCAACCACCACCAAGTCGATCGAAGAGATCGCCGCCACCATCCTGCAAGACATCCGCCCGGAGCAAAGCGGCTACTGAGTGGCCGCAATTTGCTATGCTTTCAGGAGCTACCTGCGCTTATTCCATGCGGGCAATATGCCAATATGGCCCTAAAAAACCCTACTCTGGAACGTACACGATGCCGCCGTCCTTCATGCGGTAGGCAGTGCCGGCCTTGGCCCCCTCGCCCTGGCCGATCTGGCCACTGGACTTGTAACGCTCGATCTTTTCCCCCTTCTTCACCATCATCTCCATGGTGGGTTTGCCCGCATCGGTGATCACCGTCACATCCTGTTTGCTGAAACTGTTGAGCATGGGGTTCTGCGCCACGGTGATCAGCAGGGCCGCGATGATGACCAGGAAGATATCGATGATGTTGACCACCGAAAGAATGGGGTCGTCGCTCTCGGGTTCGTGCAGCAGTTTCAAAGACATGGGAAAACCTCCGTGCTGCGCACTGCGGTGCGAGCTTGCTTGGGGCGGCCCGGCGCGACGCTCATACCGCCCTCCTTTTTTGCAGGGTCACCAGCTCTTCGGCCAGCCAGCGGCGGCGCACGTTGGCCACCCAGTAGGTGATGCTGGCGGCAATCAGCGCCAGTATCACCGCCGAGAACGCCACCGTCAGGCTGCCCGACACCTGGGCCAGGTTGCCGTCTGACAGCGACTTGAGTGCCGGACCCATGGGAATCATGGTCCCAACCAGCCCCAGCATCGGGGCAATGCGGCTGGCTAGGCGTTCGGGTTCGAGCAGCTTGTGGGCAAACAGGTCGAGTTCGTCCTCGCTTGCCTGCGGGCACTCCTCCACGTAGCGCAGCAGCGGATAGCCCCCCGAGAGTGCCGGGTTGCGGCGCTGCAGCGCCTGCACGGCAAAGGCGCCAAGCACGTAGAGTGCGTAGACAAACAGCAGGGCTACCAGCCCCAGCACCGGCAGCAGGAACAGCTGCCCCACCTGGTACATGAAGATTTCAATGGTCGAGCTCTGGCTCATGGTTCTTTCCTTAATTAAGACTTGGGAGATGAAGAAGGGATGGCGGGTGCTGCCACGCCGGGCAAGGGCGTCGCGCACATATCCGGGCGGTCGGTAGGCACGGTGAACCAGACTAGGTCAAACCCGGCCAGGTCGTACTGCAAAGGTGCCGCCAACGTGCCCGCGGTTTCCAGCAGGCCGATCGACAAGGCACGATCGGGCGCAGCCAGGTAGCGGGGCACCGCGCGGTCGCTGCGCACGTGGCCGGAGCCGGCAATCAACACCACCGGGCCACCCACAGCATCCAGCACCTGGGCCATGCGCGCATCGCGGGCGCGCTGGGCCAGCACGGTGCGCGCCAGGCGTGGGCTTTCCGGACGCAGCCCGCAGTGGCCTTGGACCACGTCGTCTTCCAGTGCCGCCTGTTGCACGGGCGTGGCGCCGGGCAAGGCGGGTGTGGTCTCGCCGAGGGCAATCTTGCGCGCCTCCACACGCGACAGGTTGGCGGCACGCAAGGGCCAATGGCGCTGGGCAGCCAAGGCAATCAGGTCCTTGTACATGGGCCAACGCCAGCCTTTACGGTTGAGCTGGCCAGCATCGGCCAGGGCTTCCGCGTCCACCACCCCTTGCGACTGAACCGCGCTCAGCGCGGCCTGGTGCTCCGAGTCCAGCTGCTCCATGGCCAGCGCGACTTGAACCCCGCGTGCAGCCAACCCCTGCAGCA
Source organism: Rhodoferax sp. (assembly GCA_008015235.1). Taxonomy (GTDB): domain Bacteria; phylum Pseudomonadota; class Gammaproteobacteria; order Burkholderiales; family Burkholderiaceae_C; genus Allorhodoferax. Next base: position 394,463 of record SSFF01000003.1, read on the forward strand.
GGTCCAACTGGCGGGCGTGGTGCACAGCGCTGTCGTGCTTTTCGCCCAGCAAGACATAGCGTGCACCGGCGGCACGCTGGTAGAGCGCGTCCTCGGTGACAAACTGCTGGGCGTGCACATCCCAGATGCGCCCCTGCAGCGGATGGGTCTGCGGCACGGCGGGCTGCGCCAGGGCCGCACCACAGCTGCAGCACAGGCCCAGGATCGTTTTCCAAGTGCGCAGGTTCATGCTTTTCTCCATTGGCGCCAGGCACCCAGTGCAGGAGCCGCCAGCAAGAGCCCCATGGCCAGCACCAGCATGGCGCCCAGGGCTTGCACTACCGGCTGCTCCATGACTTTTTCCAGCTGCATGCCCTTGATCTGCGGCGGGGTCAGCATTTCTTCCAGCTTCTCCTGCAGGGTCTGGGGCGCTGCCGGTGTGGCAGCGGGTTGCATCGCCGTGTTGGGCTGCGCACCATCCACCGGCCGGCCCAGTCCATAGCCGGACAGCCCCACGAACTCCTGGAAGGTCTGGTTGCTGGTGCGCACGTCAAAACGCTTAGCCAGGTCGGTATAGCGCGCCTTGAGCTCGTCCACGGTCGCAGCGTCGGCCTGCCAGTAGCCCTGGCGCGCCATCTCCAGCATGCGCTCCATCATCTGGGCCAGGGCATGCGGGTTGTTCTTTTCCATCCACTGGCGCATTCCCAGCTTGTGCTTGTCGCGCACATACACGTCGGCAAACTCCTGCCACTGGTCGTCGCGCACGATCTCGCGCGCCACCGTGGTCCAGCCGGTAAAGTTGTTCATGCTGTCGAGCATCTGCAAGGTGCCGGCATAGCCTTCCTTCATCAGTCCCTGGATGTAGCCGGGGTGGAACTCGCGCGTGGCCAGTTCCCGGGCCAGGAAGGCGCTGGCTTCTTCGGCCTTGCCCGACCCCGTGCCCCGCAGGTTCGAGATGAACAGCTCCGGTGCCTTGCCGTCCAGGTAACGCACGGCGGTGGCAATGCCACCCAGGTACTGGAAGGGGTCGTCCGTGGTCAGCATGCCGTACAGGTTGGAGCTGCGCGACAGCACCGCCCCCTGCGTGCCCCGCAGGTGGGCGGCATAGAGGTTCATGCTGGCGCCACCGCTGCTGCCACCGGCTTCGCGGGCCAGGTCGGCTCCGCTCTTGCCCCAGTCGGCTTCCAGCGGGCCATAGGCGAACTGCATCTTGCGCAGGTAGAGCTCGGCCATCTTGCGGTCGCCCTCCTCCTTGGTCTTCCAGGTGTCGGTGGCCAGGGCGGCATCGTCCAGACCCGAGCCGTAGCTGCCCGAAGCCCCCGAGAAAATGCGCGTCTCGCCCGCACGCTGGGCGGCATCGGCACGCCAGCCCTGCGCCACCAGGCCACTGGCAATGGTGCGTGCGTTGAGGGCCACGGCGTTGTCCGGCTCGCCCGTGGCCTGCGACGCCAGCTGGGCGGCACGCGCCAGCTGCTTCATCACATTGGGGAAATGGTCGCGGTACAGGCCCGTGGCCGACAGCACCACGTCAATGCGCGCGCGGCCCAGCTCCTTGCGTGGCACCAGTTTCACATCGACGACACGGCCTCCGGCATCCCACACCGGCTCTGCACCCAGTGCCCACAGGGCCTGGGCTTCCAGCATGCCCAGATGGCGCATGGTTTCCACCGACCACAGCGTGAACGTGAACTTGGAAGGGGTCTTCCCGGTTTTCTTCTGGTGCGCAGCCACCAGCTTGTCCAGCGCCTCCTTGCCCGCCGCCCAGGCTGCCTTGGTGGGCACGCGCGAAGGATCAAAGCCGTAGAGATTGCGCCCGGTGGGCAGGCTGTCAGGGTTTTTGATGGCGTCGCCGCCGTAGGACGTGGGGATGTAGCGGCCACTGAGCGCAGCCAGCAGGCCACGGGTCTCGCCCTCTGCCGCCAGATCCACATACCAGCGCCGCCCCTGCTCCACCAGGGCCTGGAGCTTATCGGGCAAGCCCGACGTGGACTGCCCCAGCACCACGTGCTTGTACAACAGCTGGTAGGGCGCAGTCTGGGTCATCTTGGCGTAGTCGGCCACGATGGCTTCGTCCGCTTCCAGGTCGTTGCCATCCACATGCGTAGCCGTCGCCTCCCAGAACGGTGCACCCAGCATCATGAGCACGGTGTACAGGCGCCCCTGCACGTCCGTGCCTTGGCCGAAAGTGTGCAGGCCCAGTGGCTGGGCGGTCTGCGCCAGCTCGTGCAAATGATCGTGCAGGGCGTTGATGAATGCCGGGAATTCGCGCTCCATGCGCTCGGGCGTCCAGCCCATGTCGCGGTCGATGCGCTCCTTGCGAACCTGGGCGGTGACCGACAGGCGCAACTGCTCCTTCACGGCCCCGTGATCCTGGGCCAGCCAGGCATGCAGGTCGTCATGCAGCTTCGTCAAGGTCGCATGCAGGCCTGCGGGGGCAAACGCTGGCGTCTGGTGGCTGATGTTCACGGCCCGACCCCGGCGCTTGGTCTGGGTGGCTTCGCCGATGTTGTCCACGATGTAGGGGTAGATCACCGGCACATCGCCCAGTGCCATGAGCGGGTAGTCGTACACCCACAAGCCGCGCTCCTTGCCAGGCAACCACTCCTGGGTGCCGTGGGTGCCAAAGTGAATGAGCGCGTCCGCCTGGAACTGCTTGCGCACCCACAGGTAGTTCGCCATGTAGGAATGCGGCGGCGCCGCCGTGGAAGAGTGGTAGATCTCCTTGCCCTTGGCATAGACACCACCGCCAATGGGCTCTCCGCGCGGCGGCTGGGGCATGAGGATCACGTTGCCGAGTTTGAGCCGCGGCACGGCAAAGAACTTTTCCCCATTGCGCCGCACCAGGAATACCGACTTCTCGACCTGCGCCACCGAAGGCGTCCAGACATCGCGCCGCTCCTCGGGCAAGCTGTCCAGCCAGGCCTTGTAGCTTGCCAGCGGCATCAGCTCGGCCAGGCCGTCTTTCACCAGCGCTTCCATTTCCACGTCCACCGACCCCGGACGGTAGTAGGGCGTGAGCAGGCGCTGCAGCTTGGCGGTCAGCGCATCGGCATCCAGGGCCTCGGTGCGGTAGCCCTCGGCCTTCATGGCCGCCAGCGTACTCTGCAGGCTCCTGGGCAGGTTCATGAACGAAGCGCTCAGGTTCTTCTCCCCCGCGGGATAGTTCCAGAACATGATGGCCACCTTCTTGTCGGCATTGCTGGTCTGCGCCAGGCGCGCCAGGCGCATCGCCTTGCCCACCACAGCATCGGCCTGCTCGGGGATGGCCTGCAGCTGGTCGTTGCCGTCGGTGGCGGCCGCCACCATGATGTCGTGCACCCCGGCAAACTCGGGCTGCGCCAGGTAGAACGGCACGTCCATCAGCGAAATGCCGGCCGTGTCACTCCACCAGGCTTCCACGCCCCCTTTGCGGTAGGCCATGGCCTGAATGACCGGGATGCCCAGCTTTTCAAAATCCGCCCGGCGGCCCTCAGGGTTGAGCATGATCTGGGTGGTGATGAGCACCTGGGCCAGCGCCCTGCCCTCGGGCGCCAGCACCTTCTGGTTGGCGGTGTTGTCCATGACCGGGCTGTAGAACGCCAGCGGCACCGCACCCGCCGCTTCGATGCGGGCAATCAGTCCATCGATCAGCCCCATCTGCTCGGCCGCAATCGACTGCTGGTGAAAGGCCACTGCGATCACGGGCTTCGCCCGGGACACTCCCTTCCAACGGAAGTAGGCGGCCGTGTCGGCAAACACCAGCGACGGGGCTTTGGGGTGGTAGATGCCCGTGGCAGGAAAGCTTTGCGGCGGCGTGATGGCCTTCAAGGGCTTCTTGTCGACAAACGCCGCCACCGAGGCAAAAAAGCCATTGTTGTTGGCCCGCCCGCCATTAACGTAGTAGGCATGCAGGCGCTTCGCCACCTCATCGGAGAAGTTGTTCCACTTGGGCTTTTCGGTATGCAGCCACAGCACCGGTGTTTTGGCCTGCGCCAAAGCAGGCAGCACCTCCCGCAGCTTGGCCTCGATGGCCTCCTGCATGTGGTCGCGCGGTGCGTCGAAAAACACCATGTCGTAGCCCGCCCACAGGCGTGCATCCACCGTAGCCATTTTTTCGACAAACCGGGCATCAACCTTGACGCCATGCGGTGCTGCCACTTCCGACAGCACCTTGAACTTGCCGGGCGTCACCGGACCCGTGGTGACAAAGAGCACCGAGGCGGCAAAGCTCCATGCAGGCAGCAACGCCCATGCCGCGACTGCCATGGTCCGAAACTGAAGCGAGCGCAAGGCCCTGTGCCAGAAATTCACCATCATTGCCTTCAATAAAAAGCCGCAAGTACCCAAAGGCACCTGCGGAAAACGGTGCTTACCGCTCAAAAATCCACCTGCAGCGCCAGGCTCAGATTGCGTCCGGGCTGGCTGTAGAAATCCACTCCGACCGGATTGGTCGCATCGGCCTGGCGGATGTCGCTCCACAACCAGTACTTGTTGTCAAACACGTTGTTGACCGTTGCACTGAGCTGGGCATTGCGCGCCAACCTCCACCACACCGACACATCACTCACCGCATAGGCACCCGGGCGGAACCAGGTACCGGCACTGTCATCCACCCGGTCCTTCTGGGTCGCGGCACGGACACGTCCTTCCGCCCCCCACACACCGTAATCACGTGACAAGGTCGCCGTCAGACGCATCGGCTCCACACTGTTCAGTGGCTGCCCGGTCTCTTCATTGGTGCCATGGGCCCAGGCCAGTGCGCCCGTGGTGCTCCAGCCCGGTGCAAATTCCCAGCTGGCACGCGCCTCGGCACCGTAGATCCGCACCCTGCTCAGGTTGACCGACTGGTACGTGGAGGTGGTACCGGTGATGCAATTCGCATTGCCCGGACAGGTGTAGCGCACGCTCTCTATGAAGTCCTGGTAGCGGTTGTCGAACACGCTGAACTGGCTGCGCAGTGCGCTGCCATGGGTACGCAGACCCAGCTCCACCCCGACACTGGTTTCCGGTTTCAGGTCAGGATTGGGGGTGATGCCGTACTGCTGCGCCGTGTTGCGAAACACCCCGTTCACTTCGCTGTAGTTGGGGGCACGGAAGCCGCGGGCAATCTGGCCATAACCGGATACCGCCGGGTCAAAGCTCCACACCGCCCCGATCTTGGGAGAAAACGCCCCGTGGGTCTGCTCCACCGCCTGGCGACCAATGGTGGTGAGCACCTGTTGCGCCAAGGCATCCACTTCGGGCTGCAGATTGATCCGGTCGTAACGCAATCCGGGTGTGACCGAGAGCCTGCCGCCAGCCAAACCACTGATTTCGTCCTGCACAAACAAGCCCAACGCATCGGTCTTGCCGATGGCAAAGTCGCGCAAGGGGTAGGTTTCTCCTGCCAGCGACTTGGTGAACGTGCCCGCGGTCTGGTTCCAGATGCGCGCATCACGCAGCTCCTCAACCCTGGTGCGGCTGAAGTCACTGCCATAGGTCAGCAGATGGTTGACACCTCTCACCTCCAGCAGCTTCTCCAGTTGCACACTGGCGCCGGTAGCAACCTGGTCCAGCGCAAAGTCACTTTCGATGTAGCAGTTGTTGCCAGCACCCGAAGCCGCCGAGCAACCCACCGAGGTATTGGTCCGGTTCTGGAAGTTGAAGTTGCGCGTTTTGGAATCCTGCTGGTACAGGCGCGCAGTCAGCCGGTCGTACAGCGGTGTGCTGGCACTGTGCTCCCACTCTGCACTGGCCCGCACGCGCCGCACATTGTCCTCGCCACGCACCGCCGTCACCTTGGGCAAGGACGTCGAGAGCCGGTAGATATTCGAATCGACCTGCTGGTCACGCCCTTCCACCATGGCACTGAGCTTGTGCCCCGTGGCCGGACGCCACACCAGCTTGGCCAGCACCCCGGCATCCTCGGTCTTGAGCGCATTCGGACGGGAGCGGCTGGCCGAAGTCGTATCCACGGTTCCCAGGTTCTCGGTTTCCTTGCCGCTGGCATGGCCGTAACCCAGCAACACTTCCGTCGAACCCTCACGAAACGCCCCCAACACCGACTGGCTGAAGCCGCCATTGGCACCGGTATACGCAGCCCGCAAGCGCACGGCACTGTCGGTACCGTCGCGCAACAGGTCGGCAGGGTCCAGGGTCACATACCCCACCACCCCACCAATGGCATCCGAGCCGTAGAGGCTGGAACTGGGGCCGCGCACAATCTCCACCCGCCGCAGAAAATCGGACATGGCCGCGGGCGAAGAACTCTGGGTGAAATTGGTGGGGCCGCCGCCGTTGTAGTAATCCCCCAGCCGCACCCCATCCACCAAGGAAACCACCCGGTTGTCCTCGATGCCACGGATATTGATCCGGGTCGCACCGTGGCGACGCAAGTCCTTGGCAAAGGCAATGTCAGCCTCGTCCTTGAACAGATCGCTGTCATCGGCCGGCATGTTGCGATCAAGCTGCGCGCGGTCCACACTGCTGACAGTGGCAGAAATCGACTCCACCTCGGTGCTGCTGCGGGTGGCAGTCACCACCACCTCCTTGAGCGCCGGACCGGCAGGAGGCGACTGCGCCCACACCGCTGCACCGCCCAAGACCAGACTCACACCCATCGACAATGGGGTCAGAGATAACCGCCCACCTGCTCGCACCCGTACCATGCATGCCACCTTTTGAAATGAAGAAACTCCAATTGGCTGGCTGGGCGCTCAAAGTTTGGGTCTGCGCGAGACTCCTTTGGCTTGGCTGGCTGATCTGAATTTATTATACATGCAAATCATTCGCATTTGCAATTGACTCGCATGTTTTGTTTTATTTGATTGCAGCTGCTGGCGTCGCAATCTGTGCCAGCCCCCGCTCCAGCGACGAAGTGCTCGGGTTCTCCACGAACAGGCAGCGCTTGCCAGTGCGTTTGCAGTGGTCCTTCACGCGCCAGTACGCGTTGTGGCTGATACAGCCGGTCTGGCAGATCACCATGTCGGCGGCCGCCATGGTGGCGTCGAGCGCGGCCACGTTGTCTTCCAGCCCGCCATCGTGGTGGGCAAAACGTGCCCCGGTGCGTTCCACCACATCGCGGTAGTTGGCCACGCTCCCACTGCGCCCACCGACGCACAGCACCACCTTGTGCTGCAAGGTCTCGGCGTCTACCGCAGCCCCCACGGCAACAGGTGCCATATTCACCGGCGCACTCGCGGGGACCACGGACAACGCCGAGCGCTCGGCCGCCGCCAGACGGCGACGCAAGTCGGCATTCTGTGCCTCCAGGCCCTGGTTGCGGATCTGCACATCCTGCAGGCGACGCTGCAGTCGTTCACGCTCTTCCCACCCGTCCACTGCCGCCTGTAGCGCCTCCATGTCCTGACGCAGGTAGGCAATCTGCGCATCCTTGGCCACTCCCTGGGCGCGTGTGCGCATCAGGTCGGCCTGCATAGCAGCGATTTCCTCGGCCTTTTCCGCCATGACGCGGGTCATGCGCTCCTGCACGCGCCCAAGCTCGCGGCCCAGTACCGCATGCTCTTCGGCCAAAGCCTGGAAGCGAGCCATCTCCAACCGCGCACCGGCACCGGCCTGGTGCTGGAACATGTGCAGGTCCTTGCCGATTCCGTCTTGCAAGACAGCATCGCAGGCAGGATGGGTGAGCGCCGCCCAGTAAGCGCCCGCGACCTCGCCGCTGCGCAGCGCCTGCACCCAGAGATCGCCTACCGCTTCGGTGGTTTTGGCACCCTTGAAGCGTTGGACATCGCGGGCATAGCGGGTGTCCAGCTCCACCTGCAGCAACTCGGCAAGCTTGCTGCGGTGGTTGCACTCGCTGACCGCCGTGGCGTGGATATCGTAATCGCTCACCCCGGCACAGTGCGGCAAGGCCTTGACCGTGAGCTTGCGCAACACATCCAGCGGCACCCCCACGCCCACCAACGGGCAGTAGCACGCGTGCTCCAGGTCCCACACGCGGCGTCGGCGCGAACCACAGACCGCGGTGCCCGCAGCTTCGTGCGCGCAGCAGGCCATGGCACCCATCGCCTTGGGTGGCCAGGCGGCGGCACCAAACGCTATGTTTTCGATAGCTTCTTGCGTAGCATTCACGCGGGCTAGAGGCATATTTTGCGTATTTTTCATGGCACCTCGGGTTTACTGGATGGTCGCGGGGGCACGGTGCCACAAAGGTTCCGCAGCCGCTGAGCCAGGCATGGTCACGTTGTCGTGCATGGCCTGCCAACGCAGGCGCAGTGATTCGAGCAGTTGGCGAAATCCGGCCGACAGCTGGGGGCTCTGCGTCAGCGAGTCGAGATTGGCCACAATCTTTTGTTCCATCAGCGCACGGTGTTTTGCACACGACGTCTGGCTCAAGCCCGTCATCAGGGCCAGGGTACCGCCCAGCAATGCCTCGGCGCTGGGCAGGGTGTACTCCTCATCGGCACGGGTGCCAAGGGGTGTGGACATGCGCTTCTCCTCTCGGTTGAACCATCTCTGGCAAATGGAATGAAGCGAAGTATATGCGAATCATTCTCATTTGCAAAGCCAAATCGACCAATCCAGATACACAGTGAAATCACCGGCCACCCTGGTAAAACGCCCATTCAACGGAAATAATCAGCACCCTAAGCCATAAAAAGGAGTACCCCATGAAAGGCGACCCGCAAGCGATTGCATTCCTGCAAGCCCAGCTCAAGAACGAGCTCACCGCCATCAACCAGTACTTCGTGCACTACCGCATGTTCAAGCACTGGGGCTTCGACAAGCTGGCCAAGAAGGAGTACAGCGAATCCATTGGCGAGATGAAGCACGCCGACTGGCTGATGGACCGCATCTTTATGCTCGACGGCCTGCCCAACCTGCAGGACCTGGGCAAGCTGTCCATCGGCGAGACCGTGCCCGAAGCCCTGGCCTGCGACCTGGCGCTGGAACGCGCAGCGCAGCAAACCGTGAAAGATGGCATGGCCTGCTGCGAAAGCGTGCGCGACTACGTCTCGCGCGACCTGTTTCAAAAGATTCTGGACGACACCGAAGAGCACATCGATTTCCTGGAAACCCAGCTCGAACTGATCGACAAGGTGGGCATGCAGAACTACCTGCAAAGCCAGATGGGCGAAGTGTCCTGACGCCCTGCCCTTCCCACAAGAAAAAGCCGCTGTAGCCTTTGGGCCCAGCGGCTTTTTTGTGCCCGACGGAAAGGGCTATTCCTTTTCCAAACCAGTCGTGTCTAGGCGCGAAGCCGCAGACAGTGCAAACGCACGGCAAGGCGAAGCAACAACGACACGGCTGATTTGGAAATGGAATTACAAATCGAAGCGGTCCAGGTTCATCACCTTGGCCCAGGCAGCCACAAAGTCGTTGACAAATTTCACCTGCGCATCGTCGGTCGCGTACACCTCGGCCAGTGCACGCAGCTGCGAATTGGAGCCGAACACCAGGTCGACCGTGCTGGCACTCCAGCGCACTTCTCCCGTCTGGCGGTCGCGCCCTTGCAGCAGCCCTGGGGTATCCGTCGTGTGCCACTGGGTGCGCATGTCCAGCAGGTGGACGAAGAAGTCATTGCTCAGCGTACCTGGGCGCTGGGTCAATACGCCAACACCGGGCTGCGCGGTCACGCCCAGGGAACGCAAACCGCCCACCAGCACCGTCATTTCCGGGGCTGACAGCGTCAGCAACTGGGCCTTGTCCACCAACAGCTCGGCTGCGGCCTGCTCCAGTCCGGATTTCACATAGTTGCGGAAACCGTCGGCTGCGGGCTCCAGCACGCCAAAGGAAGCCACATCGGTCTGCTCCTGGCTGGCGTCCATGCGTCCCGGGGCAAACGGCACCGTCACGGTGTGGCCGGCCGCCTGCGCCGCGGCTTCGATGGCCGCATTGCCAGCCAGAACAATCACGTCAGCGAGCGCGATGCGCTTGCCGTCCGTGCGCTCGGCGTTGAACTGTTGCTGGATGGTTTCCAGCGCCGCCAACACCTGCGCCAGCTCTTCGGGCTGGTTGGCAGCCCAGTCCTTCTGCGGCTCCAGCCGGATGCGTGCGCCATTGGCACCGCCGCGCTTGTCCGATCCGCGGAAGGTCGCAGCGCTGGCCCAGGCAGTTCGCACCAGGGCTGCCGTACCCAAACCCGTGGCCAGCACCTGGGCCTTGAGCGCTGCCTGGTCCTGGGCGTCCACCAGCGCGTGGTCGACTGCTGGAATCGGGTCCTGCCAGATCAGCTCCTCTTTCGGCACCAGTGCGCCCAGGTAACGTGCACGCGGGCCCATGTCGCGGTGGGTCAGCTTGAACCAGGCGCGGGCAAAGGCGTCGGCAAACTCGGCCGGGTTCTGGTGGAAACGGCGGGCAATCTTCTCGAATGCCGGATCAAAGCGCAGCGAGAGGTCGGCCGTGGTCATCATGGGGCGGTGCTTCTTGCTCGGGTCATGCGCATCGGGAATCATGTGCTCTTCGCGCACGTCGGCGGCCTGCCACTGCCAGGCGCCTGCCGGGCTCTTCACCAACGACCACTCGTAGCCAAACAGCATGTCAAAGTAGCCGTTGTCCCAGGTTGTCGGGTTGGGCTTCCAGGCCCCTTCGATGCCACTGGTGGTGGTGTGAACACCCTTGCCGGAGCCCAGGCGGTTGATCCAGCCCAGCCCCTGCGCCTCCAGCGGGGCGGCTTCGGGCTCGGGCCCCACCAGCTTGGGGTCGCCCGCACCGTGCGCCTTGCCGAAGGTGTGGCCACCGGCCACCAAGGCCACGGTTTCTTCATCGTTCATGGCCATGCGGGCAAAGGTCTCGCGCACGTCACGTCCAGAGGCCACCGGGTCTGGGCTGCCGTTGGGGCCTTCGGGGTTCACGTAGATCAAGCCCATCTGCACCGCGGCCAAGGGGTTTTCCAGCGTGCGCTCCCCGGAGTAGCGCTGGTCGCCCAGCCAGGTCGACTCCATGCCCCAGTAAATGTCCTCTTCGGGGGCCCAGATGTCTTCGCGGCCACCGGCAAAGCCAAAGGTCTTGAAGCCCATGGACTCCAACGCCACATTGCCCGCCAGAATCATCAGATCGGCCCAGGAGAGCTTGCGCCCGTACTTCTGCTTGATGGGCCAGAGCAGGCGCCGGGCCTTGTCCAGGTTGCCGTTGTCGGGCCAGCTGTTGAGTGGCGCAAAGCGCTGGTTGCCGGTGCCGGCACCGCCACGGCCGTCGCTGGTGCGGTAGGTGCCGGCTGCATGCCAGGCCATGCGCACCATCAGGCCGCCATAGTGGCCCCAGTCGGCCGGCCACCAGTCCTGCGAGTCGGTCATCAGCGCCGTCAGGTCCTTCACCACGGCGTCCAGGTCCAAGGTCTTGAACTCTTCGGCGTAGTTGAAATCGGCGCCCATGGGGTTCGAAGCCGGGGCATGCTGGTGCAGGATGCTCAAGCGGAGCTGGTTCGGCCACCAATCGGTATTGGAGCGGGCTGCCGCCGAGGCCGCCGAGCGCGGGGCGTGGTGGAACGGGCATTGGGCTGTCTGGGACATGGTGCACTCCTTGGGGTTGAACTACTACTGAATGACGAACCCAGTTTAGGCTGCAAACCACTATCAACCCAGTTGGATTTATCAATACAAGCTATAGCGACAAACGATCCTGCAAACGCGCCTGGCGCAGCCGCCACGGCAACACAGGGCGATGGGAGGGGCGCCGCCGGGGGTGGGTGGCTGGGGTGGGCGCCGTATTTTCTGCCTCCACACAGCAGGGACACAGGCTGCGATAGCGCAGTGCGGCACGGACCTGGCCTGCAGAAATGGGCGCGGGTTCAGCGGACTTGGAACTCAGGTGGCGAAAAGACATGGCTGGTTGGCACTGAAATCAGCAGAAATAATCTAAATAGGAATTGTTATCATTATGATATTCCCATTTTTTAACTCTGGAGATCTCCATGCGCCCAACCCACCGCCTGCTTCCCCTGGCCTTTGCACTCACCCTGTCCCTGGGCCACCTCAGCGCCAGCGCCCAGACCGTGGACGCCCCGGCAGTCGCCAAGCACTACGCCACCCTGGTGCACGCCAACTACAGCGACGTGCTGGCCAGCGCGCAGCAGATGCAAAAGGCCATTGACGCATTCACCCAGGCGCCCTCGGCAGCCACCCTGGCCGATGCACGCAAGGCCTGGCTGGCAGCGCGCGAGTTCTACGGCCAGACCGAAGCCTTCCGCTTCTACAGCGGCCCCATCGACGACGACAAGGGCCCCGAGGGGCGGCTGAACGCCTGGCCTCTGGACGAGTCCTATATTGACTCCGTCGCGGGCAAGCCCAAGGCCGGCCTGGTGAACAACCCCAAGGTCAAGATCACCAAAGCCAACCTGGCCAAGCTGAACGAACGTGGCGGCGAAGAAAACATTGCCGCAGGCTGGCATGCCATCGAGTTCATGCTGTGGGGCCAGGACATGAGCGACACCGCGCCCGGTGAGCGCTCCTTTGAAGACTTTGTCGATGGCAAGGCGCCCAATGCCGACCGCCGCCGCCTGTTCCTGACCACCGCCACGGAATTGCTGATCGACGACCTGGGCTTCCTGGTCAAGGCCTGGGCACCGGGCGCGAAAAATTACCGCGCCAAGTTCGAAGCCGGTGGCATGGCATCGGTGCGCAAGATGTTCGTAGGCATGGGCTCGCTCTCGCGCGGGGAACTCGCCGGTGAACGCATGGAAGTGGCCATGAACACGCAAGACAAGGAAGACGAGCACTCCTGCTTCTCTGACAACACCCACCGCGACATCGTGACCAATGCCCAGGGCATTGCCAACGTCTGGTTGGGCAGCTACAAGCGTCTGGACGGCAGCACCCTGACCGGCCCTTCGCTCAGGGAGTTGGTGGCCACCAAGAACGCCGCCGCGGCCGAGCGCGTGACCGCTCAACTGGAGCGCAGCGTGGCGAACGCCAGCGCCATCCAGGCCCCGTTCGACCGCGAAATCGTCGGTCCCAAGGATGCACCGGGACGTCAGCGTGTTCAGAAGACCATTGACAGCCTGGTCCAACAATCCAAGGACCTGACAGAAGCCGCCGGCGCACTGGGTATCACCAAGCTGGCGCAGGCGAAATGAAGCCCGGCCTGTTGGCACGCCGCGCCGTGGGCGCAGCCATCGTCGCGGGCGGCGCGACCTCGCTGCTGGGGCCGGTGCATGGCCAGGCCGACCTGTCGGACGCCGTGCAGGGCGAGCACACCGCCGGGGCCGCCACGGCCTTTGTGAGCGGCCGCAACGCCTTTTCCATGCCCTTTGCCACGCTGGACGACGCCGAGCGCGCCCGCTTTGCCGTGGGCAACTCGTTTTTCCGGCGCAACTGGGTGCAGGCTCCCGCGTCGACCACGGCACGTGACGGCCTGGGCCCGCACTTCATCGCCCGCAGCTGCGGCGGTTGCCATGTGCAGGACGGCCGGGGCGCACCGCCGGAGGTGCGCAAGGACGGCAAGCATGAACAACCGGTGGGTCTGCTGGTGCGCCTGTCCGTGCCCGGCGTGGGCGCGAACGGTGGCGTGGTGCCAGACCCGGTGTACGGCGACCAGCTCAACAACGCAGCCGTCGAAGGCGTGCAGCCCGAAGGCCTGGTGCGCATCCGTACACAGCCGTTGCACGGCCGCTTTGCCGATGGCACGCGCTACACCCTGCAAAAGCCCGTCTATACCTTGGACACGCTGGCCTACGGGCCACTGGCGCCCGGCGTCATGCTCTCGCCACGTGTGGCACCACAGATTGCCGGCGTGGGCCTGATCGAAGCCATCCGCGACGACGACATCCTGGACAACGAGCGCCGCCAGCAGGCCAGCGGCGGCCCGGTGCGCGGGCAGGTGAACCGGGTCTGGGACGACTTTGCGCAGGCCCTGCGCATCGGCCGCCTGGGCTGGAAAGCCAACCAGGCCAGCGTAGCCAGCCAGACCGCAGGCGCCTTCCTGGGCGACATCGGCATTACCTCGCCCCAGCACCCGACCGAGGCCTGCATGCCTGCACAAAAGGACTGTCTGGCTTCACCCAAAGGCGCACACGGCCAGGACACGGAAATCGACGCACGCACGCTCTCGGACGTGATCTTCTACCAGGCCACACTGGCCCCGGCTGCCCGGCGCAAGGTGGATTTGCCGCAAGTGCAGCGTGGCGCCGCCCTGTTTGCCCAGGCCCAGTGCGACAGTTGCCACCGCCCCAGCTACATCACCGGCGACGCCCCCTTTGCCGGGCTGAGCAGCCCCAAGGTCAAGGGATTGAAGATATGGCCCTACACCGACTTGCTGCTGCACGATATGGGCGAGGCATTGGCCGACGGCCGCCCCGACTACGCTGCCAATGGCCGCCAGTGGAAGACACCACCGCTGTGGGGCGTGGGGCTCATCCGCGACGTGAACGGCCACCAGCGCCTGTTGCACGACGGGCGCGCCCGGGGCGTAATGGAAGCAGTGCTCTGGCACGGCGGCGAGGCCACGGCCGCACGCGAGCAGGTGCGCCGCCTGAACGCCAAAGACCGTGCCGCCCTGGTGGCGTTCGTGGAGTCGCTGTGAGGCGCCGCACGGCCTTGGGTTTGGTGTCTTTTTGGCACCTAGCCCCCGTAGACATTGCGCAGGCAGCTAGCAAATCAGGAGCATCTGCAGCGGGTGTTGGCAGCGCTCCCGTCGTTGCGGCACCCTATGTGTCGGCGCAGACCCTGTTGACCACACTGCTGCGCACGCACTACCTGCCCGCTGCCGAGGCTTTCACGGACCAGGCCGACAAGCTGCACCGCGCACTGGCGTCCTCCCAAACCCCCTGGAGCAGCCTGCGCCCGGCCTGGATTTCCACCATGCTGGCCTGGGAACACCTGAGCGCGGTGGCGGTGGGGCCGGTCCTGGAGCGCCGCGCGCTGCGTGCCATCGACTTCTGGCCCACCCGTCCGGCGCAAATTGCCCGTGCACTGGGCCAGGTGGATCTGGCAGGTGGTCGCGTCATCGACATGGAAACCACGGGGGCGAGCGCCCGCGGGCTGCCCGCCCTGGAGTGGCTGCTGTTTCGCCACACCGGACAGAGCGCTGAGCGCGCCTTTGCCAGCGCCTGCGCCGCCCATGTGCTGCAGGAAGCCCATGCACTGGCACAAGGCTACGCTGCCCTGGCACAGGCCGAACGTGAAGAAAGCGATGCCTGGGCGCTGTACGGCGAGTGGTACGGCCAGGCCGTGGGCGCACTGGACCAGTTGCGCATCAAGCGCCTGGTGGCCGACACCCGCGGCAAGGACAGCAGCCCCTGGGCACGCGGTGTCAGTGGCCAGACCCGCGCCAGCTGGAGCACCCAGGTGCGTGCCATCGAACGCTTTCTGGTCGGCTCCCCCGAGGAACGCACACTGGCCGCACAACGCGGCCAGCTTTGGCCTGTGCCCGGCAGCCTGGATAGCCTGCTGCTGGGGCGTGGCCATATCCGCCAGAGCCAGATGCTGCGCACCGCCTGTGCCCAGGCCGTGCGGGCCGTGGAGGCCGCCGACCCGACGAAGGCGCGCAGCTGCCAGACCGCGCAGCGCGCTCTGGCCAATGCCAGCGCCCTGCTCGACCACATGGCGGGCGCGGTGTTGCAGATCACATTGGGCTTCACCGATGCCGACGGCGACTGATTCCATGCCTGGCCGCCTGACACGCCGCGCTGCACTGCAGTGCGCGCTGGCTTGGGGCCTGGGTTCGCTGAGCGGCATGCCACAGGCTGGCCAGGCCCGACAGCCCGCGCAGTGGCTGGTGTCGTGGTACCACGGTACCCAAGCCTGGGCAGGCCTGTGGCAGGACGGGCGCATCCTGCGCCGCACCCCCCTGCCCGCACGCGCCCACCAGCTGCTGGAACTCCCCCCCACACGCCGCACAGGCCCGCGCATGGCTCTGGCAGTGGCGCGTCGCCCCGGTGAATACCTGCTGCGCTGGAACCCGGCCACGGGCCGCGTGCAGCACCATCACGCCATGGAAGACGACCGCTTTCTGGCCGGTCATGCCGTCTACTCGCCGGAACTGGAGACCTTGTTCACCACCGAAACCGACGCTGCCAGCGGGCAGGGCCTGGTGGTGGCCCGCGACCCACGCAGCCTGCAGCGCCGATTCGAATGGGCCAGTGGCGGCGTGGGCCCCCACGCGCTGCTGTGGGAGCCACCCCGTGCGGGCCAGCCCCGCCCCACCCTGCTGGTGGCCAATGGCGGGATCCTGAACCTGCCCGAGACCGGACGGCGCAAGCTGAATCTGGGCGCCATGGATTCGAACCTGACGCGGCTCGACGCCTTCACCGGTGACATCCTGGGCCAATGGCGCCTGGGCGACCCGCACTTGAGTCTGCGCCACCTCGCCCGCGCGCAAGACGGGACGGTCGGCATTGCCCTGCAGGCCGAACACCCCGACCGCACCGTGCGCCCCCAGGCCCCGGCACTGGCACTGCTGGACACACAGGGCCTGCGCGCCCTGCCTGCCCCCACCGGAGAGGCAGCAGCCCACTGGGATGGTTATGCGGGCGACATTGCCTGCACGGGCGACACGTTCTGGGTGACGGCTCCGCAGGCGGGATGCCTGATGGCCTGGCGCTCCAACGGCAGTGCGGCCCGCACTACGCCCCTGGAGGGGGTTTGCCCGGTGGGTGTGGCAGACGGCGAAGTCTGGGCCCTGGGAACCCGCGCCTTCCAGCATGGGATCCGACAGGCGGCCACCGAACGGACACAGTGGGACAACCATTTGCTGCATTGGGTTTAACAAAGGTATTGCAATGCGAGTAATTCGCATTTAGAATTACTCGCATATTCTGGAGCTGCCCATGATCGTCTGTGTCTGCAAACGTGTTTCCGACCGCGAAATCGCACGCTATGCGCATGCGGGCATGGGCTTTGACGACATTCAGATGGAGCTGGGGATTGCCACGCAATGCGGGCGCTGCGAGGACTGTGCCCGCTCGGTCGTGGCGCAATGCAGCGTGGGCCAGCCGTTGGCAGCCCTGCGGCAAGAAGGATGCGCCTGCGCTGCAGGCCCCGCATTGGCCAGCGCCTGAACACTGCGCAGGCAGGCATGCTTCTTTATTGATAGCACACTGCGCTTGTTGCATGGGGCCAAGGCCCCCTTTTTCTTTAACTCTGCGCCAGACGGACCCAGTGGTTGTCCACCTGCACGCCCTGCGGCCAGGCCAGCAGCCCGCCGGGCTCCTGCATGGACCAGCGCCCAGCGGTATTCAGGGATGACATCAGCACATCGGACCCTGGCACACCGCCCTGCAGGGCCACAAGTGCACCGGCCTCCTTGAGCTGCGCCACCACCCGGGTCGTCTCGGGCTGCTGCGGACTCCACTGCACCACCACCCCGGCCCGCTGGCTGCTGATGAGAAAACCACCGTCGCGGGTGGGCGCAATGTCGCCGGCATAGCCATCCCCCAGCCCCTGTGCTGCCGGCAGCTGCAGCTGCGTGCCGTCCCACAAGGCCAGCAGGGGGGATTGGCGGCGTTGCAGGGCGTCTTCGTGTTCGTTCTGCATGACGATGCCCAGCAACGGAGCCTGCCCTGGCAGCGGCGTGTTCCAGGCCATGTGGCGCAGGCCCAGGCGCCGGTCGGCCAGGCGCCACTGGCCCAGGCGCTCGCCGTTTTCGGGGCGAATGCGCACCAGCGACGAGTCCATGCGGTGCAGTTCGATCTTGCGGTCTCCCGGGGCCCGCAACACGCCACCGTTGGCCACGACCAGTGAGCCAGTGGCATCGAGCAGAAGCTGGTGGGGTTCACTGCCGCCAGTGCGGAATTCCGACACGGTCTGCAGGCTGCGTACATCGCGCACCGACACCCAGCCCTGCCCGGTGCGGGGATCGGTTTCGGTGGTGTAGAGCCACTGCCCGTCGGCACTGACGACCACATGGCCTTCAAAAGTGCGCACGGCATCGTGCGTGGTCAGCAGGTTCTGCACCTGGGCCTGTGCATCCAGACGGGCCAGCCAGCGCCCTGGGCGGTTGGCCACCGCCACGAAGCCGCCATCGGGCAATGCCGCCAGGCCATGGGCGCGCGAAGGTACGGGCACCACAGCAGTGCGCAGCATGCGTTGCGCCGACCAATCAGGCTGCATCACACCCACCCAGTAAGCCTGCACCTGGCCATCGACGATGTTCGCTCCGGCCGTGGCCAAGGCCACCTTTCCCGTCGGCTCGGACAAAGCAGCCGCCCCTGCAGTTGCCGACCAACCCCAGCCCAAAGACATGCCCACCAACGCCAAGAAATCTCGTTTTTGCATAAAACCTCAAAAAAATTTGTATACGCATTGTAATGCGAGTCGTTCTCATTTACAATTCGTTTACTTTTTTTCTAGCCAGCCAGTTCCGAAAAGCCTTGCGCCATGCCGGATGTAGCCAGCCAAAGCCCTTGACTTGTTTGCTATTCCCCATGCCCTCCCTGCGCAAAAAATCCATACAAAATCTCCCCCATGCCCGCACAGACATTGCGCAGGCAGCTATGCAACTGATAGCAAACCCGACGGGCTGGCTGGCCTTGACGCTGTCTGCCCCGGGCTTGGTGCTGGCCCAAGCCAGTGCGCCCACCCCGTCCCTGGCCCCCGTGGTCATCACGGAACAAGCCGAAGAGCCCCAGGGCAAGGACAGCCTGCGCACCACCAAAACACAAATCGGCAAGGGCACCCAGGAACTGCGCGACATTCCCCAGTCGATCACTGTGGTGACCGAACGCCTGATCGACGACCGCAACCTGGACACCCTGAAGGAAGTGCTGCACAACACGGCAGGCGTGACCTTTCTGGCAGCCGAAGGTGGCGAAGAGGACGTGCGGCTGCGCGGGTTCTCGCTGGCAGCCACCGGCGACATTTTTGTGGACGGCATCCGCGACCCAGCCTTCTACGACCGCGACACCTTCAACAACGACCGCATCGAACTGTTGCGCGGCTCGGCTTCCATGCTGTTCGGGCGTGGTTCTACCGGCGGTGCCGCCAACCAGGTCAGCAAGACCCCGCACCTGATGGACGAGCACCAGGTGGACCTGACCCTGGGCAGCTACAACTTCCGCCGCGCCACCGGCGACTTCAACTTCCAGACCGGTGAAAGCTCTGCCCTGCGCCTGAACGTGATGAACACCAAGGCCGACAACAACGGCTCCGGCTCGCGCCTGGACAAATACGGCGTGGCCGCCGCCTACCGCTGGGGCATTGGCGAGGCCGATGAATTCCTGGCCTCGGTCACCGGCCTGTACAACAACAATGGCATGAACTACGGTCTGCCGTGGATCAAGCCCAGCAGCAACGCAGCCGCCAGCACCACCACCATGCTGCCCGCCGACCCCGAGGCTTACTACGGCATGGAAAGCGACTACAACAAGGGCAAGGCCGAAACCCTGACGCTGGGCCACACCCACCGCTTCCAGGATGGCGGCGAACTCAAGTCGGTCATGCGTGTAGGCGGCTACGACCGGGACCAACGCGCCAGCACCATCCGTTTTGCCTCCAACACCACGGGCCTGAACAACCTCAGCGACAGCACCGCGCTGACACGGGGTACCCAGCTGAAGATGCAGGACATGAACAACCTGGCACTGCAAAGCGACTACAGCAACAAGCTGCAGTGGCTGGGCCTGCGCCATGAAATCCTGACTGGCATCGACGTGGCCCGAGAAAACCGGCGCGTCTATGCCGACACACCGGGTCTGTCCGCCGCCACCCGCACCCAGTTCTACACCGAGCTGGGTTTGGCCAAGGCCAACACCGCCTACGGGGCGGGTGGCGTGGGCAGCGTGAACGAGTCGCTGCGCACCAAGTTCATCAACAACCAGTACGAGGCCACGGGCTGGGGGGTGTATTTCCAGGACCTGGTGCAGGTGGCCGAACACTGGAAGGCCCTGGCAGGCCTGCGCTACGACAACATGGTGGGCAACTACGACGTGTTCGGCTACAGCTACTCCGGCAGCGCCGGCAACCACAGCTACAGCAAGTTCACACAAACCTCGGTCACGCCCTACCAAATGCAGGTGGCGGGCTTCAGCCCGCGCGTAGGCGCCCTGTTCCAGCCCAATGACTTGCATTCTTACCACGTATCGCTGGGGTCGTCCTTCAACACCTCGGGGGAGACCTATTCGTTAAGTAGCGCCAATACCGACACCCCGCCCGAGCAAAGCGCCAACTTCGAGGTCGGCGCAAAGATCGACTCCGCGGACAAGCGCTTCACCACCCGCTGGGGCGCGTTCCACTCGGTCAAGTTCCACGAACGCAACACCGACCCCACCAGCAGCGCCGTGGTGCTGTCGGGACGACGCCATGTCAGTGGCCTGGAACTGGACATTACCGGGCGCCTGAATTCCCAGTGGGAAATCTACGGCTCCTACATGTGGATGCCGGACGCACTGATCGACGTGGGTGGCAGCGGCAGCGAAGCCGCAGGTTCCCGCCCCAGCCTGACCCCGGTGCACTCTGGCACGGTCTGGGCCACCTACCAAGTCAACAGCCAATGGCGCGTGGGCGGTGGACTGAATTTCCGCAGCGAACAGACCCCCAACCGCAACCCTGGCTGGACCGTGCCCGGCTATGTCACCGCCGATCTGATGGCCGAGTACCGGATCAACGAGCGCTACCAGATCAAGACCAACCTCACCAACGTGGGAGACCTGCTATATGCCGACGCCCTGTACTCGGGACATTACGTGCCCGGTGCAGGCCGCACGCTGCAGGCCACGTTGACCGCCAAGTTCTGAACCGGAGAAAGGAAAACTACCTGCCATGCAAGCCCTCAGCATTGCCTTGAGCCTCGGATTCGCCGTCGGCCTGTCCTGGTGGGCGTTCGCAGCATGACTGCCAACGCTTTACCGAGACGGCTGGCAGACTCCTACACTAATGGGATGCAAGCCAACGCCAGCACCTCCGCCGCACGCACCGCGCCACCGCCTGTCCCCTGGCAGCGGCACCCTGCCACCATTGCCGTGGTGGTGGTCGGCCTGCATGCGGGCGTGTTGTGGGCCTTGCAGACCGGACTGCTGCGCCGTGCCGTGGAATCGGTAGTGCCTGCGGAGATTCTGGTGGAACTCTGGAGCCCTCCAGCCCCCGAAGTAGCCCCGGTGCCGCAAGCTCGCCCTGCGCCTGCCACGCCACGCAAGGCAGCTACCCCGGCAACGACCACGGTGCCGCCATTGGCTGTGGCCACGCCCGAACCCACCAGCAACGCGCCAGCCCCTGTGCAAGCTGCACCAGTCGCTATCAATAACATAGCTACTTCTGCAGATTTCATGCGGGCGAATGAGCAAAATAGCACCAAATCGGCAGCGGGAAGCAATGCCAGCAATGCCCCCCCCGCTCCGCCCAGGATCGAGCTTCCTTCCAGCGATGCCGACTACCTCAACAACCCAAAGCCGCCCTACCCGGCCTTGAGCAAACGCATGGGTGAGCAGGGCAAGGTCGTCGTACGCACACTCATAGGTACCGATGGGCGGGCACAGGAGGTGCAGTTGCAGCAATCGAGCGGGTACGAGCGCCTGGACCAGGCAGCCCTCAATGCCGCCCGGCAGTGGCGTTATGTCCCTGGCAAGCGTGACGGCGTGCCCCAGGCCATGTGGTTCAACGTTCCTTTTACCTTCCAGCTGCAGTGAGCCGCTGGAACACCAATAGACAATTTTGGAGTTAAGACAATGCAGACAGAAATGGGTTTGATCGGACTGTGGTCGCAAGGCGACTGGGTGACGCGTGCGGTGGCGCTGCTGCTGCTGGGCATGTCACTGGCCTCGTGGATCGTCATCCTCGTCAAGGCGCTGGACATCGTGCGCTACAAGGGCCTGGCACGACGCACCGAAGACTTCTGGCACAGCCAGGATTTCGAGACGGGGATCCGCCAGCTGGGCGATGCCCCGGGCAACCCCTTTGTAGCCCTGGCGCTGGCCGGCCAGGACGCGACCCAGCACCACCAGCAGGCTGCCAAGCAGCTGCACGACACGCTGGACATCAGCGACTGGATCGGCCGCTGCCTGCGCAATTCCATCGACGACAGCACCGCACGCTTCCAAAGCGGCCTGGCCGTGCTGGCCTCGGTAGGCTCCACGGCCCCCTTCGTCGGCCTGTTCGGCACCGTCTGGGGCATTTACCACGCGCTGATGGGCATTGGCGCAGCCGGTGCCGCCACGATTGATAAGGTGGCTGGCCCCATTGGCGAGGCGCTGATCATGACCGCGCTGGGCCTGGCGGTGGCGATTCCGGCGGTGCTGGGCTACAACGCACTGGTGCGGGGCAACAAGTTCATCCTGACACGCCTGAACCGTTTCTCGCACGACCTGCACGCCTACTTCGTCACCGGCGCCCGGGTCGGCGCCGCCAGCCCCACCGACGGCAAGGTTGTCGCGATCAAGAAAGCATAGGAAGAATATGTCTTTCGGTCTTCAAAACGCCACCTCCGACGACGATGCGGAGGTCATGAACGAGATCAACATGACGCCGCTGGTCGACGTGATGCTGGTGCTTCTGATCATCTTCATCATCACCGTGCCGGTCATGAAGCACGCGGTCAATGTCGACCTGCCCCAGGCCAGTGCCCAGGCCCAGTCGGTCAAGCCGGAAACGGTGGCCCTGAGCGTGGATGCCCAGGGACAGTACTTTGTGAACCAGTCACCCGTCAACAGGGATGCCCTGCTCGCCCTGCTGCAAAGCTACGCCCAGGCGCCGGTGCAGCCTGAGCTGCACATCCGCGGTGACCGGGCCGTGCGCTACGAATTCGTGGCCCAGGCCATGGCCATGGCCCAGCAGGCGGGCCTGCGCAAGATTGGTTTCATCACCGAGCCCGTGCGATGAAAGAGCCCGCTCTAAGTCAATCCGGAAACGACCGCCCTCTGGGTAGAGGGAGCACCACAGGCCCTTCCAGCGTGGACGGCGGCAACCCACTGCCAGTTCTGGCTTCTGGCGACTTGCTACGGGGGCAGGCTGCGGTGCTCATCGAGCACCTGGGCCAACACTACCGCCTGCAGGCCACGCGCCAGGGCAAACTGATCCTGACCAAGTAAGGACCGGCGCCCAGACCCCAACTGTTGTGGCTTATTCCAGCCAGTTCGTGAAGGATGCGACGGGTTCGCGCGGGGTTTCGAAGCCATTGACCGGATCGGCGGCATCGGCATAGCCCAGGGCCAGCCCGCACACCAGCATTTCGCTTTCGCCCGCGCCGATGTGCGGCAGGATGATGGAAGCAAAGCCGTTCCAGGCCGCCTGTGGGCAGGTGTCCAGGCCCATGCCGCGCGCCGCCACCATGATGTTCTGGATGAACATGCCATAGTCCACCAACGAGCCGCGCCCCATCACCTTGTCGATGGTGAACATCAGCCCCACCGGCGCATCGAAGAAACGGTAGTTGCGCTGGTGCTGGGCGTGCATCTTGTCCTTGTCACCCTTGCCAATGCCCAGCAGGCCATACAGCCCCCAGCCGTTCTCGCGGCGGCGGTCGATGTAGGGGCTGACCCATTGGGTCGGGTAGTAGTCGTACGCTTCCTGGTACTGCGCGGCCAGTTCGGGCTGGGCGCGCAGGGCATCGTGGGCGGCGCAAACCTTGTCACACAGGCTGTCGCGGGCCGCGCCTTTCAGCACATACACCTTCCAGGGCTGGGTGTTGGTGCCCGAGGGGGCACGCCGGGCAACGCCCAGCAGCTTTTCGATGTCGGCACGTGCAACCTTCTTGGGCAGGAAGGCACGGACCGAATGGCGGGATTCGATGGCGTCAAAAACAGCTTGGGAATTCATTGCAGGGTCTCCAGAACGGTGCGCAAGGCAGAGGGTAATTCAACAGGGCGGCGGGTTTCGCGGTCAACATACACATGCACAAAGTGGCCCTTCGCTGCGCACAGGGGCTCTCCCTGGGCGAACAGTCCTACTTCGTAGCGCACGCTGCTCTTGCCGAGCTTGGCCACGCGGATACCAGCCTCGATGGTTTGCGGAAAGGCTAGGCTTTGGAAGTAGTTGCACTGTGTCTCGATCACCAGGCCAATGGTGGCGCCAGCATGGATGTCGAGCACGCCCTGCTCTATCAGGTAGGCGTTCACAGCGGTGTCAAACCAGCTGTAGTACACGACGTTGTTGACGTGGCCATAGACATCGTTGTCCATCCAACGCGTAGTGATGGGGCGAAAGGCGCGGTAGGCGGCGCGTGCTTCGGGCACAGGTTTGGCGGGGGTGGCAGTCATGGTCCGAAATTATTCTGAGGTTGCAAAGGTTCCCATGCTGCCGATGTGACAGGCTGGTGAAACCGACCCCATTCTAGGGGCAGCAGTTTATTTTGCTGCATCGCAACAAAAAGACTTGATTTCCTTCTACCCATACCTATAATTTGAACCATTGCTGCACTGCAACATAAATGCAGCAACCCTTCCCCCACCTCAAAGGAGTTTGCCATGTTGACCGTTGAACAAGTAGTTGCTTCCCACAAAGCCAATATCGAAACCCTGATGGGCTTGACCACCAAGGCCTTCGAAGGCGTGGAAAAGATCGTCGAACTGAACATGACCGCTTCCAAGGCCGCCCTAGCCGAAAGCGGCGAACACGCCAAGGCCCTGCTCAGCGTGAAAGATGCCCAAGAGCTGCTGGCCCTGCAATCCGGTCTGTTCCAGCCCCTGGCTGAAAAGACCGCCGCCTACAGCCGCCACCTGTACGACATCGCATCTGCCCAAGGCGCTGAGCTGAGCAAGGTGTTCGAAGACCAGGCTGCCGACACACAACGCAAGTTCACCAACCTGGTGGATGGCGCTGCCAAGAACGCCCCCGCTGGCTCTGAAGCTGCTGTTGCCGTGATGAAGAGCGCAGTCTCTTCCGCCAACAGCGCACTGGAATCGGTGCAAAAGGCTGTTCGCCAAGCCACCGAAATGGCCGAAGCCAACTTCAACGCCGTGACTGCCACCGCCACCAACGTGGGCAAAACCACTGCAAAGAAGCGCGCAGCCTAAACAAAATCAATAAATGGGATGAAATTGGAGCACTTGCTCTAGCAACCAAGGGAAAACCCTGACATAATTCATCCCATTGAGAAGCAAACACTTCTCACCGGTTGTCTCCTCGGGTCCTTTCGACACCATCAGGTTCAGGGATCCCTTCAAGGCCTCGTTGCAAAACGAGGCCTTTTTTTTCATCGTGACTTGGCCGCAATGGCCGCGCGCAATTGTGGCAATGCGGCCAGCATGGCAGCCCGTCCGGCCTCGATGGAGCGGCGCCGTGCGCTGAAGTCCCCGCTGGAAATGCCGGTCAGGCCTGGGCGCACCACCACATCGGCATCGCGCAGTTCCAGGCTGTTGATGCTCTTGCCCATGATGGAAAAAGTCTGCAGCAGGATTTCCAGCGTGCCATCGGTCACGCTGCCCTCGGGCGGGCTCGAAATGTCGACGGCAATCACCAGTTCGGCCCCCATGCTGCGTGCGGCCCGTACCGGCACCGGCGAGACCAAGCCACCGTCCACATAGTCACGCCCCGAAATCTTCACCGGCTGGAATACTGCCGGCACGGCACTGGAAGCACGCACCGCTGTTCCGGTGTCGCCGCGCTGGAACAGAACCCCGGCGCCGGTTTTGAGGTCGGTCGCGTAAATGCCCAAGGGCAAGGGCATGTCCTCGATCAGCCGCGAACGCACCTGGGTATTGACATAGCGCGCCAGTGCCTCACCGCGCAGCATGCCGCGGCTGAAAATGGGCAAGGTCCAATCGGCAATGGCGGCTTCCTCCATCGTCAGGGCAACCTTCTGCAACTCTTCTCCCTTCTTGCCACTGGCATAAATGGCCGCCACCAGGCTCCCGGCCGAGGTACCGGCCACCAACTGGGGTTGGATGCCCGCTTCTTCCAAAACCTGGATCACCCCCACATGCGCGAAGCCACGCGCGGCACCGCCCCCCAAGGCCAATCCGATGCGCGGCGGCACCTTGGGTACCGGGGGGACAGGTGTGGCAGTGGCCGCACTTATCGTGGAGGAGGTCGCGCCGCCCGCCCCGGTCAGCACATTGGGGGCCGATGCGCAAGCGCTCAGCAGCAGGACCCAGCCCAGGAGTAGATAGCGCGACGGGGTGTTCAGTGTCATGGTGGGGAATGGATGGTACGGCTGCAAATGCAAAAGGCCGACGTCCCTGGCGAGACGCCGGCCTTGGCGTTACGGTGGATCAGCCCGCGGTGGCTTCTTCCGGCTTCGGCTTGCCTTCCTTCTTGGGCAAAGGCTGGATGTCGAGCTTGATTTCAGTCTTGGCCTCGTCGGCATCGTCCAAATCAACGGTCAGACGGCCACCTTCGGTCAAACGGCCGAACAGCAGTTCGTCGGCCAAGCCACGGCGGATGGTGTCCTGGATCAGGCGCTGCATCGGGCGTGCGCCCATGAGCGGGTCGAAGCCCTTCTTGGCCAGGTGCTTGCGCAACTTGTCGGTGAAAGTGACCTCCACCTTCTTCTCGGCCAACTGGGTTTCCAGCTGCAGCAGGAACTTGTCCACCACGCGCAGAACAATGTTCTCGTCAAGGGCCTTGAAGCTCACCATGGCGTCCAGGCGGTTGCGGAACTCCGGGCTGAACAGGCGCTTGATGTCAGCCATCTCATCCCCCGCCTCACGCGGATTGGTGAAACCGATGGTGGACTTGCTCATGGTTTCCGCACCGGCATTGGTGGTCATGATGATGATCACGTTGCGGAAGTCTGCCTTGCGGCCATTGTTGTCGGTCAGCGTGCCATGGTCCATGACCTGCAACAGCACGTTGTAGATCGCCGGATGGGCCTTCTCGATTTCGTCGAGCAGCAACACGCAGTGCGGCTTTTTGGTCACGGCCTCGGTCAGCAAACCTCCCTGGTCAAATCCGACATAGCCGGGCGGCGCACCGATCAAACGGCTGACCGCGTGCTGCTCCATGTATTCACTCATGTCAAAGCGAATGAGCTCGATGCCCATGATGTAGGCCAACTGCTTGGCCGCTTCGGTCTTGCCGACACCGGTAGGCCCGGAGAACAGGAAGGTTCCAATCGGCTTATCGACCTTGCCCAGACCCGAACGCGACATCTTGACGGCCGCGGCCAGAACGTCCAAGGCTTTATCCTGTCCGAACACAACGCTCTTGAGGTCGCGCTCCAGGGTCTTGAGCTTGCCACGGTCATCGCTCGACACATTGGCCGGTGGAATGCGCGCAATTTTCGCCACAATGTCTTCGACTTCGGCCTTGCTGATGGTCTTTTTGCGCTTGCTTGGTGGCAATACGCGTTGGGCAGCACCCGCCTCGTCAATCACGTCAATGGCCTTATCGGGCAAATGGCGGTCGTTGATGTATTTGGCACTCAGCTCCGCAGCGGCCTGCAAGGCCGCCAGCGAATATTTGACGCTGTGGTGCTCCTCATACCGGGACTTGAGACCCTTGAGAATTTCAACCGTCTGGTCGACGGAGGGCTCCACCACGTCAATTTTCTGGAACCGTCGCGACAGCGCGGCGTCTTTCTCAAAAATGCCGCGGTATTCCGAAAACGTGGTCGCGCCAATGCACTTGAGCTGCCCGGAACTCAGACTCGGTTTCAACAGGTTGGATGCGTCCATGGTGCCACCGGAGGCGGCACCGGCACCGATCATGGTGTGAATTTCGTCAATGAACAAAATGGCCTTGGGCTTGTCCTTGAGGTTTTTCAGCACCGCTTTCAGGCGTTGCTCAAAATCACCCCGGTACTTGGTACCTGCCAGCAGTGCCCCCATGTCCAGCGAGTAGACATTGGCTTCGGCCAGCACCTCCGGCACATCGTTCTGGGTAATGCGCCATGCCAGACCTTCAGCAATGGCGGTCTTGCCAACTCCGGCTTCGCCCACCAGTAGGGGGTTGTTCTTGCGGCGGCGGCACAGGACCTGGATCACACGCTCGACCTCCGCCTCACGGCCTACCAGAGGGTCAATACGCCCCTCCTTGGCCATTTGGTTGAGGTTTTGGGTGTACTGCTCCAGAGGACTGGCTTTTTCGTTCTTCTCGGAAGGTCCATCCTCGGATTCGGAGGCGCCTTCAGCATTTTTTGGAGCATCTTGAGCATCGTTCTTTTTGATGCCGTGGGCAATGTAGTTGACGACATCGAGGCGAGTGATGCCTTGCTGGTGCAGGTAATAAACCGCATGGGAGTCTTTTTCGCCAAAAATGGCCACCAGTACATTGGCGCCATTGACTTCTTTTTTGCCGCTGCCTGTGGACTGCACGTGCATGATGGCGCGCTGGATCACCCGCTGGAATCCGAGCGTTGGCTGCGTATCCACCTCCTCAGCCCCAGCCACCTGTGGTGTGTTGTCAGCGATGAAGCCGGTCAAGGCCTTGCGCAGGTCCTCGATATTGGCCACGCAGGCACGCAACACTTCCGCCGCACTGGGGTTGTCCAGCAGAGCCAGGAGCAGGTGCTCGACGGTAATGAATTCGTGGCGCTGTTGGCGCGCCTCGACAAATGCCATGTGCAGGCTAACTTCCAATTCTTGTGCAATCATGTGAACTCCTTTAGCCTTGCGTTGACGTTTTAATGTACTTCAATGGCATTACGCCGGTAATTTGAAATAGCTGGTGGTTTTCCCGATGAAAGTCTTACTCTATGGGCTCTGACACACATTGCAAGGGGTGTCCGGCCTTGTGTGCCGCATCCATGACCTGATCCACCTTGGTCGCAGCCACGTCGCGCGTATACACACCGCACACGCCGCGGCCATCCAGGTGAATCTTCAACATGATTTGGGTGGCACTTTCCAAGTCCTTACCAAAAAATTCCTGAATGACGACAACCACGAACTCCATGGGGGTGTAGTCGTCGTTGAGCATTACCACCTGGTACATCTGGGGAGGCTTGGTCTTTTGGGTCTTGCGCTCCAGCACGGTGGCCAAGCCACCGGCCACATCTTCGGTGCGGTATGGCGGTGGCGTGGGATATTTAGGGGTGTCAGGCATGGGCAAATTTTAAGGACTACCGGCAAATGCTTGCAGCCTATGGTGGTTACATGCAGTGGATATGCCAAATTTCAAGAAAAAACCGCCCAGACTTTACAGCCTGGGCGGTCGCATTCAGAAACCAACCGGCAGGAGCCTCCTGCCAGGCTCATCTCACATATTGTCGATCATCACCTGACCAAACCCGGAACAGCTGACTTGGGTCGCACCATCCATCAGGCGGGCGAAGTCGTAAGTGACCTTCTTGCTCTTGATGGATTTTTCCATGGAGCTGATGATGAGATCAGCAGCTTCCAACCAGCCCATGTGGCGCAGCATCATTTCGGCAGACAGGATTTCGGAACCGGGGTTCACGTAGTCCTTGCCAGCGTACTTGGGTGCAGTGCCGTGAGTGGCTTCGAACATTGCCACGGTATCGGACAGGTTCGCTCCGGGTGCAATGCCGATGCCGCCCACCTGGGCTGCCAGGGCGTCGGAGATGTAGTCGCCGTTGAGGTTCAACGTGGCAATCACGCTGTACTCGGCGGGACGCAACAAGATCTGTTGCAGGAAGGCATCGGCGATGCTGTCCTTGACAATGATGTCCTTGCCAGTTTTCGGATTTTTGAACTTGCACCAGGGGCCGCCGTCGATCAACTCAGCGCCGAATTCCTTTTGGGCCAGCGCATAGGACCAATCACGGAAACCACCTTCGGTGAATTTCATGATGTTGCCCTTGTGAACAATGGTCACGCTGGGTTTGTCGTTGTCGATAGCGTATTGGATCGCCTTGCGCACCAAGCGCTCGGTACCTTCACGGGAAACGGGCTTGACGCCAATGCCGGAGGTTTCGGGGAAACGAATTTTCTTGACACCGAACTCTTCTTGCAGGATCTTGATCAGCTTTTTGGCCTTGTCGCTCTGCGCTTCGAACTCAATGCCGGCATAGATGTCTTCCGAGTTCTCACGGAAGATGACCATATTGGTCTTATGGGGCTCTTTCACTGGGCTAGGCACGCCTTCAAAGTACTGCACTGGGCGCAGGCAAACATACAGATCCAATTCCTGGCGCAACGCCACGTTCAAGGAGCGGATACCGCCACCCACTGGGGTCGTCAGCGGACCCTTGATGGAAACGACGTATTCACGCAGTGCCTGCAAAGTTTCATCGGGCAACCAGACATCGGGACCGTAGACGCGGGTGGATTTTTCACCGGCATAGACTTCCATCCAATGGATCTTCTTCTTGCCGCCATACGCCTTGGCCACAGCAGCATCGACCACTTTTAACATAACAGGAGTAATGTCAAATCCGGTGCCATCGCCTTCCATGTAAGGAATGATCGGCTGATCGGGCACATTCAGCGACATGTCCGCATTAACTGTGATTTTTTGCCCTTCGGCCGGTATCTTGATGTGCTGATACATAGGAATTGATCTCCAAGATTTAGTAGACTGGATCACCTCGCGAGCGCCGGGTAAGCGCTACAAAAGTGCGATCCATTCTATTCGCAAATAATTACGGATTTCTGTCACTTTCCCGCACGGTTTCTAAGACAGATCAACATAAATTGATATGAAATTCACCCGTCTAACTGGGGCTTCATCTACTCCGCATTGGCCAGCAGTGTTGGGGCGTGTGGTGCTTGGCATGTGCACTCTCTGGGTGTCCGCTGTTTCTGCCCAGACCGCCCAGACCAACCTTCCTCGCGTTCAACTATCGGCAGGAATGCACTTGATAACTGCGCAGGTAGCCTCAACCCCACTTCAGCGTGAGACGGGCCTGATGTACCGTTCAGAAATGCCCGTAGGAGAGGGCATGGTCTTCGTCTTTGAGACCCCAAGCGCCCTGTGCTTCTGGATGAAAAACACACAAATACCACTAACAGCCGCATTTGTTGCCGACGATGGGACGATCATCAATCTAGAAGATATGACGCCAATGACGACGGACTCCCATTGCGCCAAGAAACCGGTCCGATTCGTTCTCGAAATGAACCAAGGCTGGTTTGCCAAACGCGGTATCAAACCAGGACAAAAAATCAGTGGCCCGTTGTTCGATAACCGCTGAGCAATCAAAATGCACCACAAAAAAGGAGAGCCAAGCTCTCTTTTTTATGCGAAATTGGCCTGGGCGAAGTCCCAGTTCACCAGCTTATCAAGGAAGGTCTCCACAAACTTTGGACGCAGGTTGCGATAGTCAATGTAATAGGCATGCTCCCACACATCAACAGTCAACAGCGCCTTGTCAGCGGTTGTCAACGGAGTGCCGGCAGCGCCAGTGTTCACGATGTCAACCGTGCCATCGGCCTTCTTGACCAACCATGTCCAGCCAGAACCAAAATTGCCCACCGCTGACTTGACGAAAGCCTCCTTGAAGGCAGCATAGCCACCCCACTTGGCGTTGATAGCCTGGGCCAGGGCTCCGGCTGGTTCCCCTCCACCGTTGGGCTTCATGCAACTCCAGAAGAATGTGTGGTTCCAGATTTGGGCCGCATTGTTGTAGATGCCACCAGTCGATTTTTTGACGATCTCTTCCAGAGACATTGCCTCAAATTCCGTGCCCTTCTGCAAGTTATTGAGATTCACAACATAGGCGTTGTGGTGCTTGCCATGGTGAAATTCCAGAGTCTCTTTGGAGTAATGGGGAGCCAGAGCATCGATTGCGTAAGGCAGAGCGGGCAAGGTATGTTCCATGTGGGTCTTCCTGAAGAGCGAAAAATTCCATTTTATGAATGATTAGCGACGAATGTTGGCAACCGATAGTTCAACCACACCATCTGCAAGGGTTGCGTGCAACGCTTCTCCGATTTCGACCTGATCGACACTGGTAACCAGGCCCCGCGGGCCTTCGATCCATGCAAACCCCCTGGAAAGAACCTGCGCGGGATTGGCAGCCGCCAATCGGCCACTCTGCGTTCCCAACATGCCTGAAAAACGCTCGACACTTCGCCGACCATTGTTCAGAAGAGATGCTGCACGGGTACTCAAAGCCGTTTCAGCCGCCATCAACCTGGGGCGGACACCAGAGTCGAGCCTCTGCGCCAGTTGCGCCAGCCGCAGCGACATGGTGCGGACTCCGTCATCTGGCCGTGACAAAACTGCAGCCATCCAATCCAAATGCTGAGCAGAGGCGTTCTGTTGGGATTTGACCGTCTTGCCCAAACGCTCCGCCATGGCATCAAGACGTCCTTGCAGCTCATCTTGC
This sequence comes from Rhodoferax sp., assembly GCA_008015235.1. Classification (GTDB taxonomy): domain Bacteria; phylum Pseudomonadota; class Gammaproteobacteria; order Burkholderiales; family Burkholderiaceae_C; genus Allorhodoferax. The sequence goes on from SSFF01000003.1 coordinate 426,392, forward strand.
GCCAAAGCACATAGCTCAGCCGCAGCGGTAGGCGTTGCCGCCCGTACATCCGCTACAAAATCAGCAATGGTGAAATCCGTTTCGTGCCCTACCCCAGAAATGACCGGAACCGGGCTGCGTGCAATGCAACGAGCAACGTTTTCATCATTGAACGCATGCAAATCCTCCCAAGCGCCACCGCCACGTACCACCAATATCACATCGGGAGACCCCACAAAGCCGTCCCTTTCAGGGTGGCACCGTGCATAGAGTTGTTCCAACGCACGAACTATCGTTTCGGGCGCGTCAACACCTTGGACCACGCAGGGCGATAACAGCACATTGACATGTGGCGCCCGCCGATCTATAGCCGTCAGCACGTCTGACAAGGCAGCAGCTTCGGTGGAGGTCACAACGCCAATACATCGAGGAAATGCAGGAGGTTCACGTTTTCTGGTGGGATTGAACAAACCCTCCTGCTCCAATTTAGCCTTCAAGCGCAAAAACTGTTCCATGGCAGAGCCTTGTCCGGCAGGCCGCAAACTATCCACTACCAACTGCAAATCTCCACGTGCCGCGTGGACAGCTACTCGTGCCATCACCTCCACCCTATCTCCATTGACGGGCAGAGACAAAAGCCCTGTCGAAGTACGGCGAAACATTGCACAGCGAATTTGTGCCTGTGCATCTTTCAGGTTGAAGTAGCAGTGCCCACTGGCAGCCTGGACAAAGCTCCCGACCTCGCCAACAACTTGAATTGAATTGAAATTCACCTCCAATGTGTCCGCAATGCCGCGACACAAAGCAGACACCGTCCATGACCGTTGCGGTCGCAATGAATCCCTGTTTTCCATGGGTTAAAGCTGAAGAAATTGGTTGAGTCAAGCGTAGTAACAGTACCAAGCCCACGCAATACAGTGGTTCGGCTCAGCGATAATTCCGCAAACAACTTATCTATGTGGAGCCGCCTTTGTATTCGATTATCCAAGCTGCGGGATGGCCGATCTGGCCACTGATCGCATGCAGCATTCTGGGTCTTGCGATCATTTTTGAACGCTTCTATACCCTCAGGACGCTGAAAATTACCCCCCCCAGACTTCTGGAAGAGGTCATTGGCGTGACGCGCAACGCAGTTCCATCGCACGATGTATTGGTTCAGCTGGAGCAAAATTCTGCACTCGGCGAGATATTGGCCAGTGGATTGCGTGCAGTTGCGCACAATCCCCGTTGCACCGATGAGGATATCCGCGGCGCTATGGAGTCGCGCGGAAAATTCGTAGCGCACCGCCTCGAAAAATATCTTGGTGCCTTGGGAACGATTGCTTCAGCAGCGCCGCTCATGGGCCTTTTTGGCACTGTGGTGGGGATGATTGAAATTTTCGGCTCGCAACCCTCTTCTGGTGGTGGTGTCGGAAACCCCGCGCAATTGGCACATGGAATTTCGGTTGCGCTTTACAACACGGCGTTTGGCCTGCTGGTTGCCATCCCCTCGCTGATCTTCTGGCGTTACTTTCGGGGCAAAGTTGACGCCTACTTGTTGACGCTGGAGTTGAATGCAGGCGCATTGGCAACGCACATCGCATCTTTGCGAAAGTCGGGACACTGACATGAATTTTCGCCCAAGCAAACGCGAAGAGCCTGAAATCAATTTGATTCCATTCATCGACGTGCTGTTGGTCGTTTTGATTTTTTTAATGCTGTCTACCACATACAGCAAATTTACCGAGTTGCAGTTGACGCTGCCAACGGCAGACACAAGTGCCCATCGGGACTATCCCAAAGAAATGATAGTTGCAATCACCTCAGATGGTATTTACAGCATCAACAAGGTTCCGCTTTCGGGGCGCTCCGTGGAGTCCATTAGCCAAGGACTCATTGAGTCATCAAAAGGTGCCAAAGATACGGTAGTCATCATAAGTGCAGACGCCAGTACACGACACCAGGCTGTGGTCAGCGTGATGGAGGCCGCACGGCGCGCCGGATTGCAGCAAGTCACATTTGCCACCCAGTCGTCTTCCTCCAGCTCCCCCTGATGTCTAGCACCTGGCGCGCGCGCGCTGAGCATCAACTGACGCAGGCATGGCTGAGCAATAACCTTCTTTCAGCACTGCTCCTGCCCATCACTGCGATCTACTGCGTTCTGGCTGCCGCCAGACGCGGGCTTTTTCAGACCGGGATAAGAAAAAGTACGCGTATTCCCGTCAAGGTTGTCGTCGTCGGCAATGTCGTTGCCGGGGGAGCAGGAAAAACACCAACCGTTATTTCCCTTGTGGAACGACTTGCACGGGAAGGCCATCAAATCGGTGTTATCTCGCGCGGTTATGGCCGTATAAGCCGGGACATCCTGGAGGTATCTCATGAGTCGGCAACTGATGATGTTGGCGATGAACCTTTGCTCATCCATAGACGATTGCAGATCCCCGTGTTCGTTGGCCGTGATCGCGTTGCTGCTGCGTTGCAATTGCTGCAAAAATACCCCCAGGTCAACCTAATCGTCTGTGATGATGGTATCCAGCATCTGCAGCTTTTCCGCGATGCGGAAGTTTATGTCTTTGACAATCGTGGCATTGGCAATGGCCTGCCGTTGCCATCAGGACCGCTGCGCAGCCCTTGGCCACCACGGTACATTGCGCGAGCCGGTCAATCGGCCGCCAAATCCATTGTTCTACACACTGGCACATGCCCAACCTTTGACGGCCACCATGCATTGAGGGCTCTTGCGCCTCGCGGCCTCCGCAGCAATGGAACCTCGATTGCTTTGGATGAACTACGGAGCAGCTCGAAAAGTCTCGTTGCGATTGCGGGAATTGCCCAGCCGTCTGTGTTCTTTGCGATGCTGGAAGCTGCTGGTATTCGCACGATTATGAATATCAGCTACCCCGATCACCATGACTTTGCTGATTGGATTCCTCCTGAGAAATCAGAGTGCACGGTGGTTTGTACAGAAAAAGACGCCGCTAAGATCTGGCTGGTTGACCCTAACGCAGTGGCCATTCCTTTGGATCAATCGATGGCCGATTCGTTTTTTGACAGTGTTCGATCTGCGTTAGAGCTGCAAGCACGTTGACCAGCTCGTTATCATTAGCGGATGGATACAAAATTTGCTGAGCTGTTGGTCTGCCCTGTTACCAAAGGGCCACTGGAATTCAACATGGACCGCACAGAATTGATCTCTCGGAGTGCCCGATTGGCCTATCCCATACGGGATGGGATACCAATCTTGCTAGCCTCGGAAGCAAGAACACTGGACGATTCTGAATTGGACCCAGGTCAGGTATAGGCCCATGTCCTATACCGTTTTGATTCCAGCGAGGCTTACTTCATCCCGGTTACCGAACAAACCGCTGGCCATGATTGGCGGGCTTCCTATGGTAGTCAGGGTCGCCAAACAACTGGACAGCTTGGCCAATACAGGGATTCAAGTGGTTGTAGCAGGTGACGATCCAGAGATCATTGACACTTGCGCGCGACATGGCATCCAAGCTATCTTGACGCATAAAGACCATGCATCGGGTACGGACCGGCTGGCAGAAGCCTGTGAGAAGCTCCATTTAGCGAACGACTCGATCGTCGTGAACGTCCAGGGGGATGAACCGCTCATTCAAGCTGGATTGGTAAACGAAGTAGCCAAACTATTGCTGAATGACCCCGGAGCATGCATGTCCACGGCAGCCCATCCGCTGGACGCTCTTGACGACTTCATCAACCCCAATGTGGTCAAGGTAGTTCTAAATCGGAATGACCAAGCCATGTATTTCAGCCGCGCTCCAATACCCTGGTGGCGCGACGGCAATACAGCTGGAATCCGCACATTGCCCCAAGGCCAAGCTCCGTTGCGCCATATAGGCATTTATGCCTATCGCGCAGGATTCTTGCGACTATTCCCTCAACTACCACCTTCACCGTTGGAGCAAGTTGAAGCCTTAGAACAATTGCGTGCACTATGGAATGGCTTTGCCATTGCAGTACACATTACTTTGTCCGCCCCAGGTACGGGTGTCGACACCCCCGACGACCTAGAACGGGTCAGAAAAATTGTAGAGTCAGGTGTGTCGGTGTCTCAGTAAGTTTTTCAAAAATTGCCCGTGCTATCCTTACTTATCGCCAAGCCATGAGGCCTTGCAGCTCATAGCACTATGCAGACCAAATTCAACACTCTCCAAGGAACTTTATGAAGTTGATTCTTTTGGGCGCCCCCGGTGCCGGTAAAGGAACCCAAGCAGCATTTATCTGCAAGCAATACGGTATCCCCCAAATTTCCACCGGTGACATGCTGCGTGCGGCGGTGAAGGCTGGCACTCCCTTGGGTTTGCAAGCCCAAGCAGTTATGGCTGCAGGGGGATTGGTCAGTGATGAGCTGATTATCAACTTGGTCAAAGAGCGACTGACACAGCCCGATTGCATCAATGGTTTTCTCTTTGATGGATTCCCCCGAACGATTCCCCAGGCTGAAGCCATGCGCTCCGCTGGCGTTACTCTTGACTATGTCTTGGAAATCGACGTTCCATTTGACGCCATCATTGAGAGAATGAGCGGCCGCCGCTCACATCCGGCATCCGGTCGCACCTACCACATCAAATTCAACCCTCCAAAAGTTGAAGGCTTGGATGATGTGACCGGAGAGCCATTGGTGCAGCGAGAAGACGACAAAGAGGAAACTGTCAAGAAACGGCTTGATGTATACAGCGCACAAACTCGGCCACTTGTGGACTACTACTCCAAATGGGCAGCGTCTGCACCAAACGAAGCGCCTAAGTATCGGATGATCAGCGGTATAGGCTCCGTTGAAACAATCACAGCGTCTGCCTTAAAAGCTTTGTCCAACTGAAAAAATGCCGGTCTGATACACCGGCATTTTTCATTTGGAGCTACGTCCACAACGCCAATTGGTGTCAACACAAGGCCAGCAAAGACTGGGTGCAACACAGCGATGAGCAACGCTAAAACTAAAGTATTTTGGGGTCCACAGCTGCAACAAATTTGTTGAACTCATACCGCCAACCTTTGGCATGGCTTGATTTTTCAAAAATACTGTTTAAAATAACAGTAACTGTAAAAATCAACAGCCAGCCCAACAGGAGTGCGCGATGACAGATGTCCCCAAACTCACAGCCCGCCAACAAGAGATATTGGAGCTGATCCAGTCCACCATCTCTGAAACAGGAGCACCTCCAACCCGGGCTGAAATTGCCGGACATCTGGGGTTTCGCTCTGCGAATGCCGCAGAAGAACACTTACAAGCCCTTGCTCGCAAGGGAGTGATTGAATTGCTAAGTGGTACATCACGCGGAATCCGCCTCACTGGCGACACCCTGCGGTCCATGCAGGCGTCTCGCTTCAAACAGTTCTCTCTTCCTATTCCCAGTCTGTCACAACTCACACTGCCTCTGGTCGGAAGAGTGGCAGCAGGCTCCCCCATCTTGGCGCAGGAACATGTCGATCAGAGTTTTTGTGTAGAAGCCAGCCTTTTCCAATACCGCCCAGACTATTTGCTCAAGGTGCGTGGGATGTCCATGCGCGACGCCGGCATCATGGATGGAGACCTTCTGGCAGTTCAGGCTTGCAAGGATGCCAAGAATGGGCAAATTATTGTTGCCCGCTTAGGTGACGAGGTCACCGTAAAGCGTTACAAGCGAAACGGCAACAGTATCGAGCTGCTTCCCGAAAACCCAGACTATCGGACGATAGTAGTAACGCCTGGTGAACCGTTCGAAATTGAAGGTCGTGCAGTTGGCCTGATCCGAAACAGTATCTTGATGTAACCATCTTGCCAATTCACCATCATGATTACCTCACTGTTCAACCTTGTCACACGCCTGAAAAGCACAGCCGCTGCAGAGTTATCAACATACTTGCATCGATCCCATCTCACACCACCGACCTCCGCATCTACGGTCACAGTCACTGAACCGATTTCGATTCAACGTGCAATTCATTCAGAAGAAGCTACGCCGTTAAGTGCAAGAAACATTCCCAAAAAAACACTTCGCATTATTCAGTGGGTGGAGTCCCCTGATGCGAGCCAGCCGACTTGCTCTCGCCTGGTAATGTCTGGGCGATTGGCAGATATTTGCGCCGAACTTGATCGAATGGCCGCCATCGAAGGCGTCTAAAAGGGATTAATTGCATGTAATGCAAGAAATTGCATGTGTGTTCAAGGCACAATTGTGCGATGAACATTGTGATTTTGGACGATTATCAGGATGCAGTCCGCAAGTTAAACTGTGCCTGTAAGCTAGACGACTTCCAAGCCAAGGTCTACACCAACACCATCAAGGGAATTGGTCAACTGACGGTTCGGCTAAAAGATGCCGATGTGATCGTCTTGAATAGGGAGCGCACACAGTTAAGCCGGCAGTTGATCGAGAAACTCCCTCGACTCAAGCTAATCGCTCTGACCGGGCGCATCGGGGAGCATATCGATATCACTACATGCACTCAGCGTGGAATTGCCGTCGCCGAAGGCATTGAAATCCCAACGGCAACAGCCGAATTGACTTGGGCTCTCGTCATGGCGGCAATGCGCCGCTTACCGCAATACATCGGAAATTTGAAGCACGGTGCCTGGCAGCAAGCGGGGTTGAAATCCAGTGCGATGCCAACAAACTTTGGCATCGGACAAACATTGCGTGGTAAATCCATGGGCATCTGGGGCTATGGGAACATTGGCCAATTGGTGGCCAGCTATGCCCGCGCATTTGGTATGCACGTTTTTGTATGGGGTAGCTCTTCAGCAAAAAACCGAGCACTGCAGGACGGCCACATGATCGCCCCCAGCTGTGAAGAACTTTTTGCTAACTGCGATGTTCTATCGCTTCACCTCCGGATGGCGGAAAGCACGCGTTCAGTGGTGACGCATAGTTTGCTTGCGTTGATGAAACCCACAGCACTCTTGGTCAACACATCGCATCCAGAGCTATTGGAGCAGGACGCATTGATTGCAGCATTGAACCGCGGTCATCCAGGAATGGCAGCTGTCGATGTATTCGAGAACGAGCCGATACTGCAAGGTCATGCATTACTCAGACTGGAGAACTGCATATGTACACCCCACATCGGCTATGTCGAGCTGGACAGCTATGAGGCAATGTTCAGCGCCGCTTTCGACAATGTGGTCAGCTTCATTCGAGGAACGCCCACAAACATAGTGAACCCTGGTGCGCTGCAAGTCTTAAGGTAATGGCCGCTGTGCTCCTGACTTTGTTTCACCGTCGCCGCGTGGCTCCTTAGGAAAGTTCCAGATCCAATCCATTGCCCGGCAGCACTTGATGCATATGCAGCGACACTGCACTGGACTTGTCAGAGTTCAGCACTGGCAGCTTGCGCAGAGGAACTTGCAAGCGAATTGATGGCGTTGGTTGCTCCGGTGCTACTACATTGCGAAGAATTCCATGAAGAAGCAGCAAGTCTTTGAATGCTTCCAAACTAATTCCGGTGTCTGCCCCATCCGTTGATTCCCTAACCAAGCATTGCTCAATGTAATCCAGAGCCTGGCGCGTTGGCCACAATCCCACCAGCGGAGAATACAAATCTGAATCGCCCCGGGTTTTGTAGAGGCTCCGTGGTTTAAGTACAGGCGTATTCGGCCTGTGGTGCGAGTTGTGAATAATACCGTTCCTCTGCTTCGGCGGGAGGGATATATCCGATCGGCTCAAGCAGGCGCTGGTGATTAAACCAGGTCACCCATTCGAGCGTAGCCAGTTCGACGGCCTCGACGGTTTTCCAGGGCGCCCGGCGGTGAATCAATTCCGCCTTGTAAAGACCGTTGATGGTC
>SSFF01000040.1 GCA_008015235.1 Rhodoferax sp.
CGCGTCCGAGATCGCCGTCATCGCTATTGGCCAGGCGGCTTCGGCGTGCTCGCCGAGGGTCCCAAATAAGCCCCACGACTCATTTTGAGTTGCAGGAATTTTTGCTTGCTGGGTGGTGGTCATCGTCGGCTCCGTGTCTGTGTTGGCGATGACTCCATTGACGCGCTGTAGAGCAGATAAGCCAAGGCTTTCTCGATCATTTCTTTGAGAGCGTGATCATTTTGCGACGCTGGCCAGTTCGGCCTGTGCGTTGGCGATCAGGTCCAGGCGCAGGTTGGGCGTGATGTTGCAGGCCAGGGCGTTGAGCGCCCAGTTCATCACCTGCGATTTGTCCTGTGGCGTCTCAGCAGTGTCGAGCCGCTCGATGTATTGGTCCAACTCGCGCAGGCTGCGCTCCAGGGTGGATCGGGCGGTGAGCAAGGCGTCTTTGGCCTTTTGCTCGGTCATCTGGCGCATCAAGGTGTCGAGGTCGAGGGTCATGGTGGGGCTTCCGTTCAATCGTTTGGCGATGACCCCATTGACGCGCTGCTGCGATGCAAAGCCAAGGCTTTGATGGAAGAAGATGAACAGCGTGGCGGCAGAGCCACTAGCCCAGCCGGGCCGCGTAGCGGGCGTAGTCGCCGCCAGACGGATCGACATAGAGGTACGGGCGTCCTGGGGCGTGAACTTCCACGCACAAACGTCCCTGGCCGACATAGCCACCCTTGCCCGCCAGCCAGTCGCGCGAGACCAGCAGGTTGGCAGCAAAGCCATCGAACTCCTCGGGTGTCATGGTCCGGGTCTCGGTGACGTAGACGATGTAGTCGCCGCTGGCGCTCATGTCCCTGAGGTTCTCGGGCTTGCGCGCAAAGGGCAGTCGGATCCCGAGCTGCTCAACCTGACTCTCCTGGCCCTCCCACTGGAGGGTCAAGGGGGTGCGTTCAATGGTGATGGACATGCTGGGCATGAAGTGCCTTTCTGGTTGGTGTGGTGGTTGGGCTGTTGGATCGGTACTTGGGGCTCACGGCCTTGGCCTGCAAGGCTTCGACACCAGCCAATGCCAGGGTAAGCACAGCGTTGTGAAACGCTGCTTCGGCCAAACAGGGCGCGAGCCGCACGTCTTCGAGCAGGCGGTCGATGCTTGGTGCCACCTTGACCCGCATCGCGGCACACACCGCCTCCTGGCGCGCCGAGCTGGCGCTGCGGATTTCCGGGCACAGGCTGATCAGGGCGCGAAACGCCTGGTCGGCCAGGCGCTGCCCCAGTTCATCGAGGCGCGCCAAGTTGGGGCGGGCGTTCATGCGGCCTCCGATTCAGTGGCGGTGGCATTGACAGTGGACTCGATGCGGTAAACGCGCTTACCACCGGCATCCTTGGCTGATGTGATGGTCAGCCCCAAACGCTTCTTGAGCGTGCCGGCCAGGGTCCCGCGCACGGTGTGCTGTTGCCAGCCCGTGGCTTCCATGATCTGCGCGATGGTGGCGCCCTCGGGGCGTTGCAGCAGGCCAATGACCAGGGCCTGTTTGCTGTCGGCGCGGGTGCGAACCGGCTTGCCCTTGGCGGGCTGCTGCCAACTGGCCTCTGCACTGGCGACATCGGCCTCCAGTTCCGGATCGTCCAGCGTGATGGTCGGTGGCAAGGCGCCCGGTCGGGGCAGGCCCAAGGCGTCGTAGCCCTCGGCAGCCACCACCCAGTCATCGCCGTCAGGCGTGATCAGGGCGCGTTTGAATAAGCTTTCGAGCACTTTGGCGCGAGCGCCGCCCTTGATGTGCTCGGGGAACCAGGCGATCTTGCCGCCGCTGTGTTGTACGGCGTGCTCCAGGATGGCCTGCTGGTTGAGGTTGAGTGCGGTGGTCATGGCGCCCTCACGCTTGCAGGGCAGCGGCGCTGCCGTTGCCGCTGATTCGATTGGCTGCGGTGGCCTTGTGCGTGCGCTGCACGGCCTGCTTTGGGCTTCCGCCGGCGGCACGCAATCCAGCATCAAACGCGGCTTGCAAGGCGCTCTTGACACCCCAGACGCTCACGTCATGGAAGTCCAGGCGGTCACTGTGCTGGGTCACCAGCGTTTCGATAAACAGGTGGTCCAGGGCAATCGATTCGAGCAAGAGCTCGATCTCGTCCGGGGAGAGTGCGGTGGTTTGCTTGGGTTTGGCCATGTGTGGCTCCTTGGTGGGTTGCTTGTCAATCGACATCCGCATTCACGCGCTGTGCGCCCCAGAAGCCAAGCGCTTTTTATTCCCGGGTGATTCACTCGCCTTTGCCTGACCCATACCTCCAGGAGGCCACCCACTTGCACTGAGTAGATCAACACATGGGACTGTCCATTCGCGCCTATGCGCGCCACCGAGGCGTGTCGCACGTGGCCGTCAAGAAGGCCATCGACACCGGGCGCATCAGCCAGCTGCCGGACGGCACCATCGATCCGGTGGTGGCCGATGCCCAGTGGGCAGCCAACACCACGCCGACCCGGCGGTCAGTAGCGAACTTGCCCAGCGATAAACCGGTTCCGCAGGTTTCCGCAACTGGCCGCGAGACTCCGCAGGCTTCCGCAAAGGTTGTCCGTGACGCGCCAGAGCCACCCACCCCGGCGCTGTCGTCCGGCGGCACTTCGCTGCTCCAGGCCCGCACCGTCAACGAGGTGGTCAAGGCGCAGACCAACAAGGTGCGCCTGGCCCGCTTGAAGGGCGAACTGGTCGATCGGTCACAGGCCGTGGCCCATGTGTTCAAGCTGGCCCGTGCTGAGCGAGATGCCTGGCTCAACTGGCCGGCACGCATCTCGTCGCAGATGGCCGCAGGGCTGGGCGTCGATCCGCATGTCTTGCATGTGGCGCTGGACGCCGCTGTGCGCCAGCAACTGCAGGACCTGGGCGACTTGCAGCCCAAAGTGGACTGATGAGTGGAGTGACCATGGACGAGCTGTATTACGAAGGCTGGGACGCCATCGAGCGTGCCTGGCGCGAGGGTCTCACCCCCGATCCGCTGCTCACGGTGTCCGAATGGGCCGACAAGCACCGGGTGCTCTCCAGCAAGGCCGCCTCCGAACCAGGACGCTGGCGCACCAGCCGAACACCTTACCTGCGCGAGATCATGGACTGCTTGTCACCCATGTCGCCGATCGAGCGGGTGGTGTTCATGAAAGGCGCGCAGGTCGGCGGCACGGAATTGGGTCTGAACTGGGTCGGTTACGTGATCCACCATGCCCCGGGCCCGATGATGGCAGTGTGGCCCACCGTCGAGATGGCCAAGCGGGCCTCCAAGCAGCGCATTGACGCGCTGATTGAAGAAAGCCCTGCCATCCAGGAACGCATCGCCCCGGCGCGCAGTCGGGACTCAGGTAACACCATCCTCGCCAAAGAGTTTCACGGCGGGGTGCTGGTGATGACCGGCGCCAACAGCGCGGTGGGCCTGCGTTCCATGCCGGTGCGCTACCTGTTCCTCGATGAGGTGGATGGCTACCCGCTGGATGTGGAAGGTGAAGGCGACGCGATCTCGCTGGCCGAAGCGCGCACCCGCACCTTTGCCCGGCGCAAGATCCTGATCGTCTCGACCCCGACGATCGCCGGGGCCAGTGCGGTGGAGAGCGAGTTCGATGCATCGGACCAGCGCCGCTACTTCGTGCCGTGCCCGCATTGCGACCACCGCCAGTGGCTGCGGTTTGAGCAGCTTCGCTGGGAGCGTGGCCAGCCAGAAACAGCAGCCTACATCTGCGAAGGCTGTGGGGAGCCGATTGCCGAGCATCACAAGACCTGGATGCTGGACAACGGACAGTGGCAGGCCTGCGCGCCAGATCAAGCTGGGCGCACGGCCGGGTTTCATCTTTCCAGCCTCTACAGCCCGGTGGGCTGGCGCAGCTGGATCGAGATTGCCCGCGCTTGGGAGTCGGCCGCGATGTCGGATTCCCGATCGGCATCGGCCATCAAGACCTTCAAGAACACCGAACTGGGTGAGACCTGGGTCGAAGAGGGCGAAGCGCCCGACTGGCAGCGCCTGCTGGAGCGTCGTGAGGATTACCGCATCGGCAGCGTCCCTGCCGGTGGCCTGCTGCTCACTGCTGGTGCCGACGTGCAGAAGGACCGCATCGAAGTCTCGGTCTGGGCCTTCGGGCGCGGCAAGGCGGCGTGGCTGGTGGAGCACCGGATCTTGATGGGGGATACCGCCCGCGCGGAAGTCTGGTCAGCCCTGGGCAAGTTGATGAGCGAGACCTGGACCCACAGCAGTGGTTGCCAGCTGAGCCTGGCGCGCCTGGCCTTGGATACCGGCTACGCCACCCAGGAGGCCTACGCCTTCGTGCGCAGTGTGCGCGATACCCGGCTCATGCCGATCAAGGGCATTGCCGGTGGTGCGGCGCTGATCGGAACGCCCACGGCGGTGGACGCCACCGCCAGCGGTAAGAAGCTGCGCCGGGGCATCAAGGTGTTCCCGGTTGCGGGCGGCATCGCCAAGCTGGAGTTCTACAACAACCTGCGCAAAACCGCCGAGGTGGTCGAAGACGGCATCACGCCGATCTACCCGGCCGGCTTCGTGCACCTGCCCAAGGTCGATGCGGAGTACCTGCAACAGCTCTGCGCCGAGCAGCTGATCACCCGGCGCGACCGCAACGGATTTGCCCACCGCGAGTGGCAAAAGATGCGCGAGCGCAATGAGGCGCTCGACTGCTACGTCTATGCCCGAGCGGCCGCAGCGGCGGCGGGCCTGGATCGGTTCGAAGACCGTCATTGGCAAGAACTCGAAAAACAACTCGGCGTTGGCCCACCGCTCAACGCCCAACAAATCACAACCCCCGAGGCCACCCAAGAGCAGCAGTTCGACGGTGGCCTCAGCACTTCTGGCAGCACGCCAGCGCCCGCACGGCGCGTGGTGCGCAGCCGATGGATGACTTGAGTGAACAAATAAGCATGACCTACACACCAGAACACCTGCAGGCTCTGCGCGAAGCGCTGGCCAGCGGCGAGCACCGTGTGACCTACGAGGGCAAAAGCATCGAGTACCGCAGCGTGGCCGATTTGAAGGCTGCGATTGCGGAGGTCGAAGCCACTATCGCTCGTGAATCCGGCGCACCCAAATCCCGCCAGATCCGTGTCGCCACGAGCAAGGCACTCTGATGGCCTGGTTCAAAAATCTGCGTCGCCGCATGTTCGGTGGCACGCCGGTCTATGACGGCACCGGCGGCGGGCGGCGCGCCCTGGCCTGGATGCCCAGCAATCCCGGTGCGGTGGCAGCCCTGTCGCTGGCCCAAGACGAACTGCGTGCCAAAAGCCGTGACCTGGTCAGGCGCAACGCCTGGGCCGCCGCTGGTATCGAAGCCTTTGTGGCCAACGCCATCGGCACAGGCATCAAGCCCCAAAGCATGGTCCAGGACCAGGCTACGCGAGAGGCGATTCACAGCCTGTGGTGGGACTGGTGCGAAGAGGCCGATGCCGCAGGCCTTACCGACTTCTACGGTCTGCAGGCACTGGCCACCCGCGCCATGCTCGAAGGCGGCGAAGCCCTGGTGCGACTGCGCTATCGCCGCACCGAAGATGGTCTGCCGGTGGCGCTGCAGATCCAGGTGCTGGAAGCCGAGCACCTGCCAACCACCATGAACCGGGATCTGCCTGGCGGGAATGTCATTCGCGCTGGCATCGAGTTCGATCGTCTGGGTCGCCGGGTGGCCTACCACCTGTATCGCTCGCACCCCAACGATGGCTTGCTGGCCCCGATGTCCAGCAATGCTGGCGGTGGTGGCATGGAGACTGTGCGAATCGACGCCAGCGAGGTGATTCACCTGTTCCGCCCCTTGCGTCCCGGTCAGGTCCGGGGCGAGCCGTGGCTGACCCGGGCGCTCGTGAAACTCAACGAGTTGGACCAGTACGACGACGCAGAGTTGGTGAGGAAGAAGACGGCCGCCATGTTTGCCGGCTTCATCACCCGCATGGCGCCCGAAGACAACCTGATGGGCGAGTCGGCGGCCGATGGCAACGGGGTGGCACTCGCGGGCATGGAGCCCGGCACGCTGCAGATCCTGGAGCCAGGCGAAGACATCAAGTTCTCTGCACCGGCTGATGTCGGCAGTTCCTACGCCGAATTCATGCGCCAGCAGTTCCGCGCGGTGGCCGCTGCCATGGGCATCACCTACGAGATGCTCACTGGGGACCTGACGCAGGTGAACTACTCCTCCATCCGGGCTGGCCTGCTGGAGTTTCGCCGCCGCTGTGAAGCCCTGCAGCACGGTGTGATCGTGCACCAACTGTGTCGCCCGATCTGGCGGGCCTGGATGGACCAGGCAGTGCTGGAAGGGGCACTGGACTTGCCTGGTTACCGAAAAGAGAAGCGGCAGTACCAGGCCGCCAAGTGGATTCCGCAGGGTTGGAGCTGGGTCGATCCGCAGAAGGAATTCAACGCCATGAAGTTGGCTATCCGTGCGGGCCTCATGAGCCGATCCGAGGCCATCTCCGGCAACGGCTACGACGCTGAAGACGTGGATCGTGAG
>SSFF01000004.1 GCA_008015235.1 Rhodoferax sp.
CATCAGGCCGAATTTGGAGATGGTGCCGAACTGCACGCGCGCGCGGTCCTGGCGCAGGGCATCGCGCAGGCGGTTTTCGACGTCGCGGCGGTTGCGCGACTCTTCCATGTCGATGAAGTCGATGACGATCAGGCCACCGAGGTCGCGCAGGCGCATCTGGCGGGCCACTTCGTCGGCGGCTTCCAGGTTGGTGCGGGTGGCAGTTTCCTCGATGTCACCGCCCTTGATGGCGCGTGCCGAGTTCACGTCCACCGACACCAGCGCTTCGGTGTGGTCAATGACGATGGCGCCGCCGGAGGGCAACTGCACGGTGCGGGCGTAGGCCGATTCAATCTGGTGTTCGATCTGGAAGCGGCTGAACAGCGGGGCATCGTCACGGTAGCGCTTGACGCGGGCCGCGTGCTCGGGCATCACGTGGGCCATGAACTGCTGGGCCTGCTCGTACACGTCGTCGGTGTCGATCAGGATGTCGCCGATGTCGTGGTTGAAGTAGTCGCGGATAGCGCGGATGACCAGGCTGGATTCTTGGTAAATCAGGAATGCGCCCTTGCCACCCTTGGCGGCGCCGTCGATGGCGCTCCACAGCTTCAGGAGGTAGTTCAGGTCCCACTGCAACTCCGGAGCGCTGCGGCCGATACCGGCAGTGCGCGCGATGATGGACATGCCGTTGGGGTACTCCAACTGGTCCATGTTCTCCTTGAGCTCGGCACGGTCATCGCCCTCAATGCGGCGCGAAACACCGCCACCACGGGGGTTGTTGGGCATCAGCACCACATAGCGACCGGCCAGTGAGATGAAGGTGGTCAGGGCGGCGCCCTTGTTGCCGCGCTCTTCCTTCTCGACCTGGACCAGCAGCTCCTGGCCTTCCTTGATGACGTCCTGGATGCGCGCCTGGGAAGCCGACACGCCTTCCTTGAAGTACATGCGCGAAATTTCCTTGAATGGCAGGAAGCCATGGCGGTCTTCGCCGTAGTCGACGAAGCAGGCTTCCAGCGAGGGCTCTACGCGGGTGACGACCGCCTTGTAGATGTTGCCCTTGCGCTGTTCGCGCCCTTCGATTTCGATTTCATAGTCGAGGAGTTTTTGTCCGTCGACGATGGCCAGGCGGCGTTCTTCGGCCTGCGTGGCGTTGATCAGCATCCGTTTCATGGAGTGCGTCCTTCATCAGTAAAAACATGCCCTGTAGGGGCGCGAGATGCCTGACTGACGAATTGAAGCGCGGTGGAATTGCCGATCGTGGCCCAGAGTTACTCGAGGTACTCGGGGCCTGGCGCGTGGATGGGAACGACTGTGCGTGGCTGTGCATTCGCTATCGGTTTGATAGCTGTTTGCGCAGTATTGGTAAGGGCTACGGGCTGATTCGTGCCAGAAAGCAGGGCGCTTGGCCCCTGCTGGCACAGTGCAATCAGTCGCAACAGCACAACAAACATGTCGTTTAGATCCGTGTCCAGACACCAAGGCCTGGACACATGGGTATTCCGTATCAGTGTTTCAATCCGTCGGCTTGACCGCACTGGCAACCGGCCATCACGCGCTTTGGCGGGTGATTCTCTCGGGTGTTCAGGACGGCAACATCGACTCATCCAACGGTGGGGCAGGGGCTTGTGGACTAAACTTCAGTCAAATCAACCACTTACCGTCCGCCGTTAGTGAAACACATTATAGAGTCCAAACCCCAGACGGTGGCGGCGCAAGTGAAATTGCTCACCGTCGATGAAAACGCCGACGGCCAGCGCCTGGACAATTTCCTGATCCGCCACCTGGCCGGTGTGCCCAAGACCCATGTGTACCGCATCATCCGCAGCGGCGAGGTGCGGGTGAACAAGGGCCGCGCCCATGCCGACACCCGTGTCGCCCAGGGCGATGTGGTGCGCGTGCCGCCGGTGCGGGTCAGTGAACGCGCCGAGCAGAAAAAGGAGCGCATGGCGCAGGTGGTCGGTAGTGGCCAGGCCCAGGCGGATTTTCCCGTGGTCTGGGAAGACGACTGTTTCCTGGCCATCAACAAGCCGGCCGGTGTGGCCGTGCACGGCGGTTCGGGCGTCAGCTTTGGTGTCATCGAGCAGCTGCGAATGGCCCGGCCGCAGGCCAAGTTTCTGGAACTGGTGCACCGCATCGACCGCGAGACCAGCGGTTTGCTGTTGATTGCGAAGAAAAAAAGCGCTCTGAAGAACCTGCAGGAGCAGTTCCGTGGCCGCGAAACCGGCAAGGTGTACCTGGCCAGCGTCAAGGGCCTGTGGCCGGAAAAGCTCAAGGTGCTGGACAAGCCACTGCACAAGACCACGCTCAACGAAGGCACCCCTGCCGAGGAGCGCCGGGTCAAGGCTGTGCCCAAGGACCACCCAGATGGCATGCCGGCCTTGTCGCTGGTCAAGGTGCGGGCTACCACCCCGGCGCGTGACGAGCTGCCTCAGGGCGCTTCGTTGCTGGAGGTGACCATCAAGACCGGGCGTACCCACCAGATCCGGGTGCACTTGGCCACGGAAGGTTGCCCCATCCTCGGTGACGACAAGTACGGCGACTTTGCACTGAACAAGGCACTCGCACGACCGCAGGCCCCGCTACCGCTCAAACGCATGTTCCTGCACGCCTGGAAATTGCAATGTAAGCACCCGCTAACCGGTGAGGCCATGGAACTTCAGGCAGACTTGGCATCTGAGCTGGCCCAATTTGTACGCGCTGCGTTTTGAATACGGCGCGACTTCATCCTATTGATATATGTCCGACCCCACGCCTCGCCCCCCGGGCAGCCGCATTGCCCTGATCGCTTTCGACTGGGATGGCACCCTGTTCGACTCCACCGCCATCATCACGCGCTGCATCCAGCAGGCCGTGGTCGATGTGGGCGGGCGCCGACCCACCGACGAGGCCGCCTCATACGTGATCGGCATGGGGCTGATGCAGGCCCTGGCCCATGCGGCCCCCGATGTGCCGCAGGAAAAATACCCGGAGCTGGGCGCACGCTACCGCTACCACTACATGGTGCACCAGGAAGATATCAGCCTCTTTGATGGTGTGCTGCCGATGTTGCAACGCCTGCGTGAGCGGGGCTTTACTCTGGCCGTGGCCACTGGCAAGAGCCGCAAGGGGCTCGACCATGCGCTGCAGGCGGTGGAGCTGCAGGGCCTTTTCCACAGTTCGCGCACAGCCGACCAGACCGCTGGCAAGCCCGACCCACTGATGCTGCAGGAGTTGATGGAAGAGTTCGATTTGACACCTGAGCAGGTACTGATGGTGGGCGACACCACGCACGACCTGCAAATGGCGCTCAATGCCGGCTGCCCCAGTGTAGGCGTCAGTTACGGCGCCCACGAGCCCGAGGCTTTTGTGGCCCTGAAGCCGCTGCACGTGGCCCATGCCGTGGCCGAGCTGCACCAGTGGTTTGAGGACCATCTATGACTGCGACTGTGGGGGTAGAGGTGTTCCTGTGCGATTCGGCCGCCCTGGTGCAGGGCGCGGAAGCCGTGCCATTTGAAGTGGTGTACCTGGGGCGCAACTGCCGTGCCTTTGCCTTTCGCTTCGAGGGCCAAGTCTATGCCTACCTCAACCGTTGCGCCCATGTACCCATGGAGATGGATTACCAGCCGAACCGTTTTTTTGACTCTACGGGTCAGTGGCTCATGTGTTCCACCCATGGCGCCATGTACAGTCCTCAGACCGGAACCTGTCGTGCCGGGCCTTGCCGTGGTGGGCTCATTCCCGTGAAGGTGCATGAAGCGGACGGAAAAGTCCACTGGCATACTTCATCCCAGATTACGCAGCTTGAGTTTTGACCATGAATGATTACACCCGCATGGATGGCACCAATTCAGATGAAAACATCCCATCGCCCCGCACGGAAAGTGCGTTGTCTGCTACCAAAAATGTAGCTTCAAGTCCGCCCGGCTGGGAGCGTGAAACCCTGGAAAAGCTCGCCATGGCCGCCATCATCGAACAGCGCCAGGCCCGGCGTTGGCGCAACGGGATTCGTATGGCCTGGCTGCTGTTCTTTGTGGCGCTCGTCTGGTTCGGCATGGAGCGCGGCGGGGCGCCGACGGACGTGAGCAGCCCACACACCGCCGTGGTCGAGATCAAGGGTGAAATCGCCTCCGGCGCCGAAACCAGTGCCGACACCACGGTGTCGGCCTTGCGCAGTGCGTTCGAAGACAAGGGCGCGCAGGGCGTGGTGCTGCTGATCAATTCGCCGGGCGGCAGCCCGGTGCAGGCCGGCATCATCAACGATGAAATCCACCGCCTGAAGAAACTGCACAACAAGCCCATCGTGGCCGTGGTGGAGGAGTCGTGCGCGTCCGCCGCCTACTACATTGCCGTGGCGGCCGACCAGATTTACGTGGACAAGGCCAGCATCGTGGGCTCCATCGGCGTGCTGATGGACGGCTTTGGCTTCACCGGCCTGATGGACAAGCTCGGCGTCGAGCGCCGACTCATGACGGCGGGGGAGAACAAGGGTTTCATGGACCCCTTCAGCCCGCAGACGGACAAGCAGCGAGCATTCGCACAGGCCATGCTCGACCAGATTCACCAGCAATTCATCGCTGTGGTCAAGCAGGGTCGTGGTACCCGCCTCAAGGAAACGCCGGAAACCTTTAGCGGCTTGTTCTGGACCGGCCAGCAGGCCATTGACCTGGGCCTGGCCGACCACCTGGGCAACATCGACTACGTGGCCCGCGAGGTCATCAAGGCCGAAGAACTGGTGGATTACACCCACCACGAAAACGTGGCCGAACGCTTGGTCAAGCGCTTTGGCGCCGCCATCGGTCAGGGTGCGGTGCAGGCGCTGCGTTCCTTGCCTGCGGTGCACTGAGTGTAGGCCTGGGAAGGGGCGCGTTCAGCGCCCGATGGCAAACACGGTCGGTACGTTCTGCGCAATTTTCCAGCCGCGCTGGCGCCAGTCCTTGGCACTGGTGCTGTGCACCTCGGCGCTTTCCAAGGTCAGTCCGCTGGCCGTGGCCAGCACCGTGGCCGGGTGCAGGGTTTGCAGCAGGGCATCGAGCAGGGCCGCATTGCGGTACGGCGTCTCAATAAATAGCTGGGTCTGGCCGGTCTTGTGCGCCAGGTTCTCCAGCTCGGCAATGCGCTGGGCGCGCTCGGGGTTCTGCGCCGGCAGGTAGCCGACAAAGGCAAAGTTCTGCCCGTTGAGTCCGCTGGCTGCCAGTGTCAGCATCAGGGACACCGGCCCTACCAGCGGCACCACGCGAATGCCCAGTTGGTGTGCGGCACGCACCACGGACGAGCCGGGGTCGGCAATGGCCGGCATGCCGGCTTCGCTGACCAGGCCCACGTTCTGCCCCTCCAATGCTACCTGTAGCAAGGGGCGCGCGTCGAAGCCGCCCTGGTGGTCGCCTTTCTTGTGCACCTCGCGCGGCAGTTCAGTGATGGCCATGGCCTGCAGCGTGTCGCACAGCGGGTGGAGGGCGTCGATGCGCTTGAGGTAGGCGCGGGTGGTCTTGGCGTTTTCGCAGATCCAGTGGCGCAAGCCCGCAGCCACCCGCAGGGTGTAGTCCGGCAGGGCCTGGTTCAGCGTTGCGGGCATGTCGCAGCCGAAGTCCAGCGGAGCCGGAACCAGGTACAGCGTGCCGGTCATGCCGACGGCCCGAGCAGGTCGATACCGGCGGCACGCAGCATGCGGCAGGTGCGGATCAGGGGCAGGCCCACCAGGGCCGTCGGATCGTCGTTGTCGATGGCATCCAAAAGGGCAATGCCCAGTCCCTCGCTCTTGGCGCTGCCAGCGCAGTCGTAGGGTTGCTCGATGCGCAGGTAGTTCTCGATCTCGGTGTCACTGAGCTTGCGGAACTTGACTTGCACCGCCGCCAGATCGGTCTGGCAGAAACCGCTTTCTTCGCAGACAACGGCCAGCGCGGTCTGGAAGACCACGGTCTGGCCGCGCATACGGCGCAGTTGTACCACGGCGCGTTCGTGGGTACCGGGTTTGCCAAGGGGCTCGCCGTGCAGGTCGGCCACCTGGTCGGAGCCGATGACAATGCTGGCGGGGTGCAAGCGGGCAATGGCGCGAGCCTTGGCCAGGGCCAGGCGCTGGGCCAGGGCTTGCGGGGCTTCGCCGGGAAGTGGGGTTTCATCGACGTCGGGTGCTTGCACGGTGTAGGGGATGCCCAGGCGGTCGAGCAGGGTCTTGCGGTACTTGGAACTGGAGCCAAGGATCAGTGGACGGGTGGAGGGGGCAGTCATGATTCCGATTCTCTTACACTTGACCGATGGCTCACACCGAATTCAATCCCCGTCACCTCCTAGTCGAAGTTTTTGCCAACGAAGGCGCCAGCCTGCAGCAGGTCGCCCCATTGGCGCAGATGGAGCGCCTGGTGGAGAGTGTGCAGGGCAGTGTGGAAGGCCTCAACGTGCAATGGCGAGCACAGGGCGAAACGCGTGTGCAGCGCTATGGCGCCAAACCCCAGGTGTGGCTGCATCTGCAAGCCTCGGCGCACGTGCCGATGACCTGCCAGCGCTGCCTGTCAGAAGCCAGTATTCCGCTCGAAATCGACCAGAGCTACCGTTTTGTGGCGACCGAAAACGAGGCTTTGGACGAGGACGAAGACAGCGAAGAGGATATTCTGGTGCTGAGCCGCGACTTCGATGTGTTGGAGTTGCTGGAGGACGAATTGATCATGGCGTTGCCCCCGATTCCAAAGCACGATCAGTGCCCGCAGGCGCCCAGTTTCGAGGCTGCCGATGACGACTTTTCGGGCGGTGAGCAAGCCAAGCCCAACCCCTTTGCGGTGCTGCAAAAGCTCAAGCGCGAAGGCGGAACGTGACAGGGCTCCGGAATCTGGCTATAATCTCAGGCTTCGCGCATAAAACCCCTCTGGCGCGTTTTTACTAACCTTAGGTGTTGCCATTTTGGGCAGCGCCTTCGCCCAGGAGCGAATCATGGCTGTTCAGCAAAACAAAAAGTCCCCTTCCAAGCGCGGTATGCACCGTTCGCACAATGCGTTGACCGTTCCCGGCATCGCTGTGGAAGCCACCACCGGTGAAACCCACCTGCGCCACCACATCAGCCCCAACGGCTTCTACCGTGGTCGCCAGGTGCTTAAGAACAAGTCCGAAGCCTGATCGCTGAGCGGACTCCCAAAGGCCCGAAGCTACAGGCACTGTAGCGACGGGCTTTTTTCTTTGGTGCGTGGATTTTCGTGTGGAGAACAATGTGTCGGTAATTACCGTTGCAGTCGATTGCATGGGGGGGGACCATGGTCCTTCGGTAACTTTGCCTGCTTGCAAGGCTTTTCTGGATAGCCATCCCCATGCACAGCTGATTTTGGTGGGTCTGCCCGAAGTCGTGGCTGGCTTTTCGCACCCGCGTGCACGCCATGTGGCGGCCTCGGAGGTGGTGACCATGGACGATCCGCTGGAAACGGCGCTACGTCGCAAGAAAGATTCGTCCATGCGCGTGGCCATTACCCAGGTCAAGGAAGGCGCTGCGCAGGCGGCGGTTTCCGCTGGCAATACCGGGGCCTTGATGGCGATTGCGCGCTACGTGCTCAAGACCATGGAAGGCATCGAGCGCCCGGCCATCGCGGCCCAATTGCCCAATGCCACGGGCGGCGCCACCACGGTGCTGGACCTGGGGGCCAATGTCGATTGCACGGCCGAGCATTTGCTGCAGTTCGCGGTCATGGGCTCAGCCCTGGTCTCGGTGCTCAGTGGCGAGGAGTCGCCGCGCGTCGGTTTGCTCAATATTGGCGAAGAGGCGATCAAGGGCAATGACATGATCAAAAAAGCCGGTGAATTGCTCCGATCTGCGGCCAATTCCGGTGATTTGAACTTTTGTGGCAATGTCGAGGGCAATGACATTTTCAAGGGCGTGGTCGACATCGTGGTCTGCGACGGCTTTGTCGGCAACGTCGCCCTGAAGACCAGCGAGGGTCTGGCGTCAATGATCGGCAGCTTCTTGAAGGCGGAGTTCTCGCGCAACATTTTTACCAAATTTGCTGCATTGTTGGCTTATTCGGTGTTATCTGCTCTTAAAAAACGCGTGGA
This sequence comes from Rhodoferax sp., assembly GCA_008015235.1. Taxonomy (GTDB): domain Bacteria; phylum Pseudomonadota; class Gammaproteobacteria; order Burkholderiales; family Burkholderiaceae_C; genus Allorhodoferax. Next base: position 7,987 of record SSFF01000004.1, read on the forward strand.
TCACCGCCGTTACAACGGTGCGGCCTTGCTGGGGCTGCGCGGATTGGTGTTCAAGAGTCATGGCTCGGCCGATGCCATCGCTTTTGGCAATGCTTTGAGTCGGGCGTATGATGCGGCCCGGAACAACCTGACTGAAAAGGTGAAAGCGCGCGTCGACCATGCAGCCCCACTGCTGGCCCAAACCGTGGCAACGGTCGAGTCCGCAAGCGCTTCCTGACTATATTGATGAGACTGTATTCCCGTATCGCAGGTACCGGCAGCTACCTGCCACCGCGCCGCCTGAGCAACGCCGATATGGTGACCCAACTGGCCGCCCAAGGTGTCGAAACTTCTGACGAGTGGATTTTGGAGCGCACCGGTATCCGAGCGCGCCATTTTGCCGACGACGGCGTTTTCAGCAGTGACCTGGGTGCACAGGCCGCCCGCCAGGCCCTGGAGGCGGCGGGTGTGGCGGCTTCCGAGCTGGATTTGATCATCGTCGCCACGTCCACGCCGGACATGGTGTTTCCGTCGACGGCCTGCATTCTCCAGAACAAGATTGGCGCCAACGGCTGTGCCGCCTTTGACGTGCAGGCGGTTTGCAGTGGCTTTGTCTATGCGCTGACGCTGGCCGATTCCATGATCCAGACCGGCGCCGCTCGCAAGGCCTTGGTGGTGGGGGCGGAAGTGTTCTCTCGTCTGCTCGATTTTTCCGACCGCACTACCTGCGTGCTGTTTGGCGACGGTGCCGGTGCGGTGGTGCTGGAAGCATCCGATAAACCGGGCATCCTGGCCAGCGACTTGCATGCCGACGGCAAGCACGTGGACATTCTGTGTGTGCCGGGTCATGTGAATGGTGGGCAGGTCATGGGCAACCCCTTGCTGCGCATGGATGGGCAGGCCGTGTTCAAGCTGGCGGTTGGGGTTCTGGAAGATGCTGCACGCGCAACCTTGGCGAAAGCCGGCAAGACCGACGCCGACATTGACTGGTTGATTCCCCACCAAGCCAATATCCGCATCATGCAAGGTACCGCCAAGCGGCTCAAACTTCCATTGGAGAAGATGGTGGTGACAGTCGATCAGCATGGCAATACCTCGGCGGCATCGATTCCGCTGGCGCTGGATCAGTTGGTGCGCAGTGGTCGCACACAACCCGGGCAAACCGCCTTGCTCGAAGGCGTGGGTGGCGGCTTCACCTGGGGTGCGGTGCTACTGGTTTTGTAGCTCCTTGTCCAATATATACGCGGGCTAGAGGTCAAAATGACTCAATTTTCATTTGTATTTCCGGGGCAGGGTTCCCAGTCGGTGGGCATGCTCGATGCTTGGGGTGAACACCCTGTGGTGCGTCAGACCTTGCAAGAAGCGTCCGATGCCTTGGGTGAGGACGTTGCCCGTCTGATCCATGAAGGCCCCAAAGAGGCTTTGGCGCTGACCACCAACACCCAGCCTGTGATGCTGGTGGCTGGTGTGGCCGCCTACCGGGTCTGGATGGCCGAAGTCGGCCTGCAGCCTGCACTGGTGGCAGGGCACTCGCTGGGTGAGTATTCGGCCCTGGTGGCTAGCGGCGTTTTGACACTGGCGCAGGCTGCGCCGCTGGTGCGCTTTCGTGCCCAGGCCATGCAGGATGCCGTTCCGGTGGGCGTGGGCGCCATGGCGGCGGTTCTGGGCATGGAGTCCGGGGCCGTGGCCCAGGCCTGCCAAGATGTGACGGCCGAGTTCGGTGCAGGCAGTCCCGAGGTGGTGGAAGCCGTCAATTTCAATGACACGGCGCAAACCGTTATCGCCGGCAGCAAGGCTGCGGTGGACAAGGCCTGCGAAGTGCTCAAGGGTCGTGGCGCCAAGCGCGCCTTGCTGTTGCCGGTCTCGGCGCCATTCCATTCTTCCTTGATGAAACCGGCGGCTGAAAAGCTCAAGGCCCATCTGGCAGGTCTGCAACTGGCTACGCCGACAATAGATGTGCTTAACAACATCGACGTGGCGGTGGAAACCGATGCCAACCGCATCAAGGATGCGCTGTACCGCCAAGCCTTTGGACCGGTACGCTGGGTCGAGAGCGTACGTGCCATGAAGGCGCGCGGAATTGTCACAATCGTGGAATGTGGGCCTGGCAAAGTGCTGGCCGGGCTGGTAAAGCGTATTGAGGCCGATTTGCGCTCGGGCTTTGTGCTCGATCCGGCCAGTTTGAATGAGACCAAGGAGTTGTTGGCATGACAGCCATTCGTTTTGAAGGCCAGGTGGCCTTGGTAACCGGTGCTTCGCGCGGTATTGGCGCGGCCATCGCGTTGGAGCTGGCCCGCAAAGGCCTGAAAGTGATTGGTACAGCAACATCCGAAGCCGGTGCGCAGCGCATAACCGCCCAGTTGGCCGAGTACCCAGGCTGCGTGGGGCGTGTGCTCGATGTGGCCGACGGTGCCCAGGGAGACGCCCTGGTGGAGTCCATCGTCAAGGAATTTGGCGCTTTGCATGTGCTGGTGAACAACGCCGGCATCACCCGCGACACCCTGGCCATGCGCATGAAGGACGAGGATTGGGACGCCGTGATGGACGCCAATCTGAAAGGCGTTTTCCGCATGAGCCGTGCCGCCATCCGACCGATGATGAAGCAGCGCTATGGCCGCATCATCGGCATCACCTCGGTGGTGGGTGCCTCCGGCAACCCCGGGCAGGCCAACTACGCGGCCGCCAAGGCCGGTGTCGCTGGCATGACGCGCGCGCTGGCGCGCGAACTGGGCTCGCGTAATATCACGGTCAATTGTGTGGCGCCGGGCTTTATTGAGACCGACATGACCGCCGGCTTGCCCGAAGAGCAGCAAAAGGCTTTGCTGTCGCAGATTCCACTGGGACACCTGGGCAAACCGGCCGACATTGCGCATGCGGTGTGCTACCTGGCATCGCCCGAGGCAGCCTATGTAACAGGCCAAGAACTGCACGTGAACGGCGGCATGCACATGTAAGAGTTTTGGCCTGCTGTGTCCGTGCAGGCCAGCCCGCCTAGAGCAGCGTCTCTAACTTGGGTAAAATCACGGATTATTTTTCAACCACCCTTAGAGGGAACAAATGAGCGATATCGAATTACGCGTCAAGAAAATCATTGCCGAGCAACTCGGTGTTGAGGAGTCTCAAGTCACCAACGAAAAGGCTTTCGTGGCCGATCTGGGTGCTGACTCGCTGGACACAGTGGAATTGGTGATGGCATTGGAAGACGAGTTCGGCATTGAAATTCCGGATGAGGATGCTGAAAAAATCACCACCGTGCAAGCCGCAATTGATTACGCCAACGCCCACAAAAAGGCGTAATTGCGTAACGGGCCAAGAGGGCCCAGCGGGTAACTGGTTCTGCTTCCATAGAGGCCGGACCGTTGCCCGCTTTTTTTTTTGACCGTGCTGCTGTGTGGCACTTTTCCCCGATGAATCACTGAGGTCTGATCGCTATGTCTCGTCGTCGAGTAGTCGTTACAGGTTTGGGCTGCATCAGCCCTGTTGGCAATACCGTGGCAGATGCCTGGAGCAGTCTTTTGGCAGGCAAGTCCGGTGTGGGCATGATTTCCAAATTCGATGCCTCCACGTTTTCCTGCAAGATCGCCGGTGAAGTCCGCAATTTCGACATCGAAGCCTACATGCCCGCCAAAGAGGCGCGCACCATGGATACCTTCATCCACTATGGCATCGCCGCCGCTGTGCAGGCGGTGCAGGACGCTGGCTTGCCCACCGGAGAAGCCCTGAGCGAAGAAGGTTCTACCCGCATCGGCTGCGTTATCGGCTCCGGCATCGGTGGTTTGCCTTTGATCGAGTCCACCCACGCGGAGTTCATGAATCGCGGTGCACGCCGGATTTCGCCTTTCTTTGTGCCGGCCACCATCATCAACATGATTTCCGGCCACGTGTCCATGCGCTTTGGCTTCAAGGGTCCGAACATTTCCATCGTGACGGCCTGCACCACCGGCCTGCACTGCATTGGCCAAGCCGGGCGCATGATTGAATATGGGGATGCGGACGTCATGGTCGCAGGTGGTGCCGAAGCCACCGTGTCGCCCCTGGGCATTGGCGGTTTTGCGGCCATGCGCGCACTCAGTACACGCAACGATGATCCGACAGCGGCCTCGCGCCCTTGGGACAAGGATCGTGACGGCTTTGTACTGGGTGAAGGCGCCGGGGTTGTAGTGCTGGAAGAGTACGAACACGCCAAGGCACGCGGTGCCAAGATTTATGCCGAACTGGCTGGTTTTGGCATGAGTGCCGATGCTGGGCACATGACTGCTCCAAACATGGACGGCCCGCGCCGTGCCATGCTCAGCGCCCTGTCCAATGCGCAGATCAATGCCGACCAGGTGGACTATCTCAACGCACACGGCACGTCGACTCCGCTGGGTGACGTCAACGAGTCCAACGCCATCAAGGCGGCGTTGGGCGATCATGCGAAGAAGGTGGTCGTGAACTCGACCAAGTCCATGACCGGTCACCTGCTGGGTGGCGCTGGCGGGGTGGAGTCGGTATTTACCGTGCTGGCCTTGCACCACCAGAAGAGCCCGCCCACGATCAACCTGCAAAACCAAGACCCCGAGTGCGATCTGGACTATTGCGCCAACACCGCGCGCGACATGCGCATTGACGTGGCCGTGAAGAACAACTTCGGCTTTGGTGGCACCAACGGCACGCTGGTGTTCAAACGCGTGTGATGCACGATACCGCGCCCCCAAAGGTGCGGTACCTTCCGCCTTCGGTCCGTTTTGCGACCGGGGGGCGCGATGTTTCTGCTGGCACGGTCGCCGTGCTTGCCAGCCTGTGGGTTATGGGTGCCCTGGCCGTGTTGTACGGCCTGCCGTGGCGGCTCGACGCCATGGCCACGGGGCTCACCGTCCTGTGTCTTGCGGCATTTGCTGTTTATCTGGAGGCACGCCCCCGTTTTCGCGTGTTTCTGGAGTGGAGTGCCCAGGAGGCCAGTTGGTCGGTGGCGACAGACTCCTTGCTTCCAATACCCATACCCTGCGTACCGGCTGTCTTGCTGGATTTCCAGCGCTTGCTGCTTGTGCGGGTACAGTGTGCGCCCAGCGGAGTGCATTGGCTGTGGTGCCATCGCCAGAATGCAAGCCAATGGCACAGATTGCGTTGTGCCTTGTTTGCCGTGCGTCAACCTTGAAGCCTGATCGGACGTCACTACCTTGTCTTTTTACCTCTGGATGCTTACCAATATGCAATTTGCTGGACCCTTGTTTCCGAATGCGTGGACTCGCGGGCTGCGCCATGCTGCTTTCACCTTGTCTGTGGTCTTGGGTGCTGCGGGTGCCTTCCAGGCCCCTGCCATGGCCCAGCAACGGACCTTGCCGGACTTCACCGACCTGGTGGAGCAAGTCAGTCCTTCGGTGGTGAACATCCGCACCATGGAGCGAGTGTCCAGCCGGCCAGCCGTTGGGGGCATGCCCAATGACGAAGAGATGCTGGAATTCTTTCGCCGCTTTGGCTTGCCCATACCGAACATTCCGCGCCAATCCCCCCGCCCGAACCGGCCCCAGGCCCCTGATGAAGAGCAACCGCGTGGCGTGGGTTCGGGCTTTGTGTTGAGCTCGGATGGTTTGATCATGACCAACGCCCATGTGGTCGACGGTGCCGACGAGATGATTGTGACCTTGACTGACAAGCGCGAGTTCAAGGCCAAGCTCATTGGCGCGGACAAGCGCAGTGACGTGGCCGTGGTGAAAATTGAAGCCACTGGATTGCCTGCCGTCAAAGTGGGCGATGTTTCGCGTCTGAAAGTGGGGGAGTGGGTCATGGCCATTGGCTCTCCGTTCGGGTTGGAGAACACGGTCACTGCCGGTATTGTGAGCGCCAAGCAGCGTGATACAGGTGACTACCTGCCCTTCATTCAAACGGATGTTGCCATTAACCCCGGAAACTCCGGTGGCCCCTTGATCAACATGCGTGGTGAAGTGGTGGGGATCAATAGCCAGATCTACTCACGTTCCGGCGGTTTCATGGGTATTTCGTTCTCGATTCCAATTGATGAAGCGATGCGGGTGAGCGACCAACTGCGCAGTACGGGGCGTGTGTCGCGTGGCCGCATTGGGGTGCAGATTGAACAGGTCACCAAGGATGTGGCCGAGTCGATTGGTCTGGGCAAGGTCCAGGGGGCCTTGGTGCGCGCCGTGGAAAGCGGTTCACCGGCCGAGAAGGCCGGTGTGGAGGCGGGTGACATCATTGTCAAGTTCGATGGCAAGACCATTGACAAGTCGACCGACCTGCCGCGCATGGTGGGTTCGACCAAACCGGGAAGTCGCAGTACTTTGACGGTGTTCCGTCGGGGCACTACCAAGGATCTGAGCGTGGTCATTGCCGAGATCGAGGCCGACAAGCCTGCGGTCAAAACCAAGGGCAAGGAAGAAAAGCCCAGTCCTGGGGCTGTAACCCAGGCTTATGGCTTGGTGGTGGCAGATTTGACCGACGCACAGCGCAAGGAACTCAAGGTCAAAGCAGGCGTTCGCGTGGAGGGCGTGGCCGAGGCGGCGGCCCGAGCCGGTTTGCGCGAGGGCGATGTGATCGTGGCCGCTGCCAATACCGAAGTTGCGAATGCCAAAGAATTGGAAGCGCTGCTGTCCAAGCAAGACAAGTCCAAGCCATTGAGCATTTTGTTCAAGCGTGGTGAATGGACCCAGTACGCCATCATCCGATTGGGCGCACGCTAATGCCCTTGCAGCGCCAAGGGATGCCCTCCCGCTGTTGTTTGTGTACATCGTGTGCTGTTGCCTGTCCGACAGGTTGTGCGCTGGATTGAGCGGCTAAAATTAGCAGATCGAGGGCTGCAGGTGGGACACTTTGACTTTTTGAACCGCTATGTGAAATGACGGAACTTTCTTCCACATGACATACACAGAATAAAAGTAATCACTTGAATTTCTGTTGATATCCTGTGGATAAAATGACCGTTGCGGGTGCGCAACGCGCTGCCTCACTCGGAAATAGGGTCCTGAGACCACGATTTTTGCCTACAATGAAGTTCCAACCTTCGCAGTTGCCAAAGATTGTTGGTTCAGGGCGCGGCCTTCAGGCCGCGCCCTTTTTTATTGCTGAACAGCATTGTTATTCGCCAGCTTAGGCTAGTTTGTTGATGAACCACATTAGAAATTTCTCCATCATTGCGCATATCGATCACGGCAAATCGACGTTGGCAGACCGTCTGATTCAACGCTGTGGCGGACTTGAAGAACGGCAGATGGAAGCCCAGGTGCTGGACTCGATGGACATCGAGAAAGAGCGCGGCATAACCATCAAGGCGCAGACGGCTGCACTGCAGTACAAGGCACGCGATGGTCAAATCTACAACCTCAACCTGATCGACACCCCAGGGCATGTCGACTTCTCGTACGAAGTCAGCCGTTCCCTGTCGGCGTGTGAGGGTGCTCTGCTGGTGGTGGATGCCTCGCAGGGTGTGGAGGCTCAAACCGTAGCCAATTGCTACACCGCACTCGACCTGGGTGTTGAAGTCTTGCCGGTGCTCAACAAGATCGATCTGCCCAACGCCGACCCGGACAATGCCAAGAGCGAGATCGAAGATGTGATCGGCATTGACGCCTCGGATGCAATCCCCTGTTCGGCCAAGACCGGACTGGGCATTGATGAAATCCTGGAGCTGATTGTTGCCCGCGTACCTGCACCCAAGGGCAATCCCGACGGTCCCCTGCGAGCCATGATCATTGACAGCTGGTACGACAGCTTTGTTGGCGTGGTCATGCTGGTTCGTGTGGTGGATGGTCGCTTGGTCAAGGGCGATCGCATCAAGATGATGGCCAGCGGCGCCACCTACAATGCCGACAACCTGGGCGTGTTTACACCGGCCAACCAGCCGCGCCCATCGCTCGAAGCGGGGGAAGTAGGCTACATCATTGCAGGTATCAAGGAACTGCAGGCTGCCAAGGTGGGGGACACGGTCACCTTGGTCAAGGCCGGTACCGGTGGTGCGGCCTTTACTGCCACAGAGCCCTTGCCCGGCTTCAAGGAAATCCAGCCGCAGGTATTTGCGGGCTTGTATCCGACCGAGGCCAGTGAGTACGACTCCTTGCGCGATGCATTGGAAAAGCTCAAGCTCAACGACGCTTCGCTACAGTACGAACCGGAAGTTTCCCAAGCTTTGGGTTTCGGCTTCCGTTGCGGTTTCTTGGGTTTGCTGCACATGGAAATTGTGCAGGAGCGCTTGGAGCGCGAGTTTGACCAGGATCTGATCACCACGGCACCCAGCGTGGTGTACCAGGTGGTCCGCGCCGACGGTGAAGTCATGATGGTGGAAAACCCGTCCAAGATGCCGGAGGTGTCAAAAATCGACGAAATCCGCGAGCCCATCGTGACCGTCCATCTCTATATGCCGCAGGAATATGTGGGTGTGGTCATGACGCTGGCAAACCAGAAGCGTGGCGTGCAGATGAACATGGCCTACAAGGGCCGTCAGGTCGTTCTGACCTACGAGATGCCCTTGGGTGAGATCGTGCTCGACTTCTTTGACAAGCTAAAGTCGGTCAGCCGTGGCTATGCTTCCATGGACTACGAGTTCAAGGAGTACCGGGCATCCGATGTTGTCAAGGTCGATATCCTGCTCAATGGCGATCGCGTCGACGCTCTGTCCATCATCGTGCACCGCTCGCAGTCGCAGTACCGCGGTCGTGCGGTAGTGGCCAAGATGCGGGAAATCATTTCCCGCCAGATGTACGACGTGGCGATTCAGGCAGCCATCGGCGCCAACATCATTGCCCGCGAAACCATCAAGGCCTTGCGCAAGAACGTGCTGGCCAAGTGTTACGGTGGCGATATCTCGCGCAAACGCAAGCTGCTGGAGAAACAGAAGGCGGGCAAGAAGCGCATGAAACAGATTGGTTCCGTCGAGGTGCCGCAAGAGGCGTTCTTGGCAATTTTGCAGGTGGAAGACTGATGCAAACAATTACCGCAGCCATCCTGGCCGCATTCGGCCTGTACGCCGGATCCTGGTACTTCGGAAAAATCGAGGGCAACTTCGCCTTGCTGTTGCTGCTTGCCACCGTGGTCACTGGGGTGTACTGGCTGGCTGAGCGTTTCCATTTCCTGCCGCAGCGCCAGAAGGCTGCAGAAAACCTGGAAGCTCAGACCCAGCAGCGCAAAGCCGAGTTGCAAAAACTCGGGATAGCCCATGACGAATTCGATCTTCCAGCGGCCAAGTCCAAAATTTTGGCCCAACCTTGGTGGTTGGATTGGACTGCGGGTTTGTTCCCGGTCATCATCGCCGTGTTCGTATTGCGCTCATTTTTGTTTGAACCGTTCAAAATTCCATCGGGTTCGATGATTCCCACCCTGTTGGTAGGCGACCTGATATTGGTGAACAAATTCACCTACGGTTTGCGTGTCCCGGTGCTCAATACCAAAATCACCCAAGGCAATGCCCCCCAGCGCGGAGATGTCATGGTTTTTCGTTATCCGCCCCAACCCAGCCTGGACTACATCAAGCGGGTGGTGGGTATTCCTGGTGATACGGTGGCCTACATCAATAAGCGTTTGACCATCAACGGAAAGGCTGTGCCGACCCAGCAGATGCCAGAATACTTTGATGAAGACGCCATGCGCTACTTCAAGCAGTATGAAGAAACTGTGGGCGACAGGAAGCATCGTTTGCTCAATGACGACAACCATCCGGCATTTGTGGCTGGTATCGCGAATTTCCCGGGACGGGACGCGTGCAGCTACACCATTGAAGGTGTCACTTGCAAGGTACCGCCTGGGCATTACTTCATGATGGGGGACAACCGGGACAATTCGCTTGATTCACGGTATTGGGGCTTTGTGCCTGAAGCCAATATTGTTGGGAAGGCGTTTTTCGTCTGGATGAATTTTGGCAACCCCAAACGCATCGGCAGCTTCCACTGAAGCTGGGCTTGGTACCATTCGCTCAATTTGTTCATTGGAGAGTCACCCATGAAAAATGCACTTCGTGCCCATCAACGTGGAATTACCTTTATCGGCTTGTTGTTCAATGCGATCGTGTTCGCAGTGGTGGGTGTCGTTGGCGCCCAAGTCGTTCCGACTTATCTGGAGTACGTGGCGGTAGGCCGCGCAGCAGAATCGGCGCGAAGCGGACAAACGCCCGCCGAGGCGCGTGGCCTTTTTGACAAGGCTGCAGCCATCAACGACATCAAATCCATTTCCGGCAAAGATATTGAAGTGACAAAGGAAGGGGAAAAGGTGGTGGTTGCATTTGCGTACCAGCGCGAAATCCACTTGGTAGGCCCGGCTTTCTTGACACTCAAGTACAGCGGGCGAACCAAATAAGGTGTCAACCGTACTTCTGGATTTGCAGCATCGCCTGAATTATCAGTTTGGCGATTTGAATCTGCTTCAAACTGCGTTGACCCACCGCAGTTTTTCCTCGGACCATTACGAGCGTCTCGAATTCTTAGGTGACGCCGTCTTGGATCTTTCTATTTCTGACATGTTGTACCAGCAGCTGAAAAGCTTGCCTGAAGGTGACTTGTCACGTATCCGTGCCAACCTGGTGCGCCAGGAAACCTTGCATCAAATTGCCATGGACCTAGGTCTGCCTGCCTGCCTGCGTTTGGGGGAAGGTGAGACACGTTCAGGCGGCCAAAAGCGCCCCTCCATCCTGGCGGATGCGGTGGAGGCAGTGATTGGAGCCGTCTATCTGGATGGTGGTTTTGACGTGGCACAACGCCTGGTGCAGCAGTTGTATCGCAACGTGGACATCAACCCGCAGATGCAGGCCATTGGCAAGGACGCCAAGACCGAATTGCAGGAGTGGTTGCAGGCGCGCAAAATGAAACTGCCGGTATACAGCGTTGTGGCTGTGCTCGGCGCAGCACACCAGCAAAATTTTGATGTGGAGTGCAACATCGAGGCCCTTCAACTTGTCCAGCGCGGATTGGGTGGGTCGCGCCGTGCGGCGGAACAGTCAGCCGCTGCCGCCATGCTGCAACTCATTAAATCCAAGGCGCTTTCATGAAACAACCACCAAGCCCATCCACCGTACCCAGCCAAGAATTGCCTGATACCTCTCCAGATCTGGAAGGTATGTTGAAAGCACTGGGCAAGCCGCAGGCCAGCGCGGTTCCTGCGGAGTCTCAGCACTGTGGTTTGGTCGCCATCGTGGGCAAGCCCAATGTGGGCAAATCGACACTTCTCAATGCGCTGGTAGGGCAGAAGATCAGCATCACCTCGCGCAAGGCGCAGACCACGCGGCACCGCATTACCGGCATGCGCACCGAGGGTGCCACCCAGTTCGTGTTTGTCGACACACCTGGCTTTCAAACCCTGCACGGCAATGCGCTGAACAAATCCCTGAACAAGGCTGTGGTCGGTGCCGTGGCCGACGTGGACCTGGTGCTGTTCGTGGTGGAAGCCGGCAGCTTCACGCCGGGGGATGAGCGCGTGCTGAAGCTGATCGGCAAAGAGGTGCCGACCCTGTTGGTGGCCAACAAGCTCGACAACGTCAAGCTTCGCAGCGATATCGCCCCCTGGCTGCAAGGCATGCAGGCACGCCACCCGTTCCGCGAATTCGTGCCCATGTCGGCCAAGAATCCCAAGGATGTGGAGCGCTTGCTGGGCATTTGTGCCCCGTTCCTGCCGCAGCAGACCTGGTGGTACGACCAGGACGAGCTGACCGACCGCAGCGAGAAATTCCTGGCGGCGGAGCTGGTACGCGAAAAGCTCTTCCGTTTGACCGGGGACGAGTTGCCCTACACCTCCACGGTGGTGATCGACAAGTTCGAGGAAGAGCCGCCGCAACGCAAGGGCCAGAAGCGCTTGTTGCGCATTGCCGCCACCATTGTGGTGGAACGCGATGGGCACAAGGCCATGGTGATTGGCGACAAGGGCGAGCGCATCAAGCGTATCGGCATGGAAGCGCGCGTGGAGCTGGAAAAACTGGCCGATGCCAAGGTGTTCCTGGAGTTGTGGGTCAAGGTGCGGTCCGGTTGGGCCGACGACGAAGCCCGCGTGCGCAGCTTCGGCTACGAATGACCTGCCATACCAGCGGCTCTGCTTCTCCTTGACTTGTGGCGACCAAGCGCATCAGCGATGAGCCAGCGTATGTGCTGCACCGCTACGACTGGAGCGAGTCCAGCCTGATTCTGGAAGTGTTCACGCGCCAGCACGGGCGCATTGCCCTGGTGGCCAAAGGCGCCAAGCGCCCGACTTCGGCTTTTCGCCCGGTCTTGCTGCCCTTGCAGCCCCTGCACTTGACCTATGGCGGCGACGCCGAAATCAAGACCCTGAAATCGGCTGAATGGCAGGGCGGCTACACCATGCCCATGGGGGACGCCCTCATGTCCGGCTACTACATCAATGAGCTGCTCTTGGGGCTCCTGGCACGCGACGACCCCCATCCCCGCTTGTTTGACCACTACGCCCAAACTGTGCACCTGGTGGCCAGCGAACACGGCGCTTTGCTGCAGGCTGCACTGCGCAGTTTTGAGCTGCTGCTGTTGTGCGAACTGGGGCTGCTGCCGCAGCTGAATGTGCAAACCCTGACCTATGCTGGACTCGACGACGAACAGTCCTATGTCCTTGCCCCCGAAGCTGGATTGCGCTGCAGTGGAGCACAGGACAAGCATGCACTTTCGGGCGCGCAGTGGGTGGCTTTGCAGAGAGCGCTCGACGCCGCAGCACCGTTTGCCGAATTGCTGACGCTGTGTGCCGAGGGCATGCCCGGACTCAAGCCGCAGCTGCGGCAGATGCTCCATTACCATTGCGGGGTGTCCAGCCTGCGTACGCGGCAATTGATGCTGGATGTGCAGAACCTGTAGCCCGCAATTGAGGCGGTCCTGTTGAACGGAGTCCTTCACCCATGACATTTCCCACCACCCACCTGTCGGTGAACCTGAACAAGGTCGCGCTGGTGCGCAACACCCGCCACCTCGGCATTCCCAGCGTAACGCGTGCCGCCGAGCTGTGTTTGCAGGCTGGTGCCGCCGGTATCACTGTGCACCCGCGTCCGGACGCACGCCATATCCGTTTGCAGGACGTTTTTGACCTTGCCCAGCTGCTGCGCCATTGGCCAGACCGCGAGTTCAATATTGAGGGCAATCCCTTTCACAACCTGATGGATTGCGTGGAGGCGCTCAAGGCGAAGGGCCTGCCGGTGCATCAGGTGACTTTTGTGCCCGATAGCGAAGGGCAGTTCACCAGCGACCACGGCTGGTCGTTCCCACAGGATGCCGAGCGCCTGCGCCCCTTGGTGGCGCGCGCCAAAGCCCTGGGCTTGAGAGTTAGCCTGTTCATGGATGCAGAGACCTCGCCCATGGCGGCGGCCAAGGCGCTGGGGGCCGATCGGGTGGAGCTCTATACCGAACCCTATGCCGCAGCCTGGGGCACGCCGGACCAGGATATGCAATTGCAGCGCTTTGCCGCCGCGGCCCAGGCCGCGTTGGACGCGGGCCTGGAAATCAATGCCGGCCATGACCTTAACCGCGACAACTTGGCAGCCTTTGTGCAGCGCGTGCCGGGTGTGCTCGAGGTGTCGATTGGACATGCCCTGATTGCCGATGCGCTGGAGCTGGGGTATGCCAGCACCGTGCGCGCTTATCTCGACTGCCTGACAGCCACGGCATGATCGTTGGCATTGGTACCGACATTTGCGATGTGCGCCGGGTGCAGGCCAGCCTGCAGCGCCATGGCGAGCGATTTGCGCGCAAGGTGCTGAGTGCTGCTGAGTTTTCCCAATGGCAGGCGCGCAGTGCACGCTGGCCCGAGCGCGGTGTGCGTTATCTGGCGACCCGCTTCAGTGCCAAGGAAGCTTTCAGCAAGGCCATCGGTCTGGGGATGCGCATGCCCATGACCTGGCGCTCCTGTGAAATTGCCAATCTACCCAGCGGCGCACCAGTGATCATCCTGCATGGTGCGCTCAAGGGCTGGTTTGAAGCCCGTGCCTACACGGCCCACATCAGTGTCACTGACGAAAGCGACTACGCAGCCAGTTTTTGTGTCGTGGAAGCGCGCCAGGTCCTGGCTAACGCCTGAACCACATCCGGTTTTCAACCGAGCTGTTTTTCCAATTTGGCGATGGTCGCGCGCAAGGCCTGCTCGGTGTCTTCACGTTGCAGCATGGTGTCGTAGGCAATGGCGACGTTGCGGGAAAATATCTCCAGCAGTTCGCGTGCCAGTTGACCGACCGGCTCCGGAAACTCCATGTAGATGATGTTTTCACTGCCAATGCTGGTTTTGAAATAACCGATGTACAGCCGCTCACCGTAATGGCCGGTTTTCATGGCCAAGGCGTGTTCGATGGCTTGGTGGACATGCACCGGCAGGCTCGTCAGGCCGTCCCCCTCCATCAGTTGGGCGTAGGCATCGGTAGCGGCCAATACACGCAAGGCACCATTGCCGTTGTTGGCGGTGTAGGCTTCGATATGACTGGCGCACACGCCTTGTCCGTGCAAGTCCAGCACCTGGTTCACCTGTTCCAGTACGGCCGAGGCAAAACTGCGCAGTGAACGTGAATCGTAAATCTGGCTGATGGCTTCGATGGAGCGACGAAGGCCTTGGCGTGCGGACTCGATGCGCATCAGGTCGCGGTAGGCGCGCAGCCCGGCATAAAAAACCGTGATCAGGCGACGGCGTGTGAGGTCGGTCTTTTCCTTGTAATCATTGATATCGTAGTCTTTGATGACTTGCTCTTCGGGCGCCTGCCCAGGCTGTCCGGTGCGCAACACGATGCGTACGTTCAGGTTGCCGATGACTTCGCGGATTTGCTTGGCCAGATCCAGTCCGGCGGTTTCCGTCTCCATCACCACATCGAGCAGTATCAATGCAAATTCGTTGGGCTCGGACAGTACTTTGCGGGCTTCGTCGGCGCTGTAGCAGTGTGTGAACTGCAAAGGGCGACCGTCCATTTCAAAACCGGCCATGACCAGTTTGGTGACTTCGTGCACCGCCGGTTCGTCATCCACTATCAGGACCTGCCAGGGGCTTGCCGTGTGCAGGGCGGCACCGGAAGGAAGCTCGTCACTGAAAACCAGATCGTCCGACATGGGCAGGCTCATTGGAAGTAGGTTGAATACTGGGCACAGTCTAACGGAACGCACCGGATTTGTGTCAGTGGTGGGGCACGCCGTTTGCTGGCCTACTACACTTGCCCCATGCAATTGCAAGAGATACTCTACACCCAGGGCTTTGGTACCCGCCGCGTCTGTGCTGGTCTGATCCAGCAGGGTTATGTCCAAGTTTACCCATCAAATCCAGCGCTTCCCCCTGAAACCATTGACCAAGCAGCTACAGAATTCGTAGCGGAAGGGCTGCGTTTTCGGGTCCAGGGCGTGGATTGGGAGTACTTTGATAAAGCCTACCTGATGCTGCACAAACCGGCAGGTACCGAGTGTTCGCAAAAACCCTCGACTTACCCCAGCGTCTACACCTTGCTGCCGCCCCCCTTGCGCCAGCGGCCTCAGAAAGCAGCGGTACAGGGCGTGCAGGCCGTGGGACGGCTGGACCAGGACACCACCGGTCTTCTGCTGATGACTGACGACGGCAAGTTCATCCACCGCATGAGCTCACCGCGCCACCATGTGCCCAAGGTGTACGAGGCGCGCCTCAAGCACCCGATCACGGCGACGATGGTGCAAAAACTGCTGGACGGTGTGGTGCTGGACGACGACCCCAAGCCCGTGCGCGCGGCGGCCTGCGAGGCCGTGGATGAACACCTGCTGCGCCTGACTTTGACGGAAGGCAAGTACCACCAGGTCAAGCGCATGGTGGCGGCCGTGAGCAACCGGGTCGAGGGCTTGCACCGCTCCCGTATTGGCGGTCTGTCCTTGCCATCGGATCTGGCCCCGGGCCAATGGCGCTGGTTGCGTGCCGCTGATCTGGAGCTGTTGGCATGACACTGGTGCTGGACGCCTTCTGGCGCGCGTTCGCCTATTGCCTGCACCCGCGGGTCATGCTGGCGTCTCTGGCACCGCTTTTTCTGATGGCCACAGGCTTGGGGCTACTGGGCTATTTCTTCTGGGAACCGGCCATCGATCAGGTGCGGATGGGTCTGGAAAATTTTGAGCTGCTGCACAGTGCCTGGGCTCTGCTGGAGCGCATAGGCATGGGAGGGCTCAAGGCTGTCTTGGCACCCATGCTGGTGATTCTGGTGGTGACGCCGGTGGTGGTGATTGGCTCCTTGCTTCTGGTCGCCCTGGTCATGACCCCCGCGCTGGTGCGCCTGGTGGCGGCCCGCCGTTTTCCGCACCTGGTGGCTTTGCAGGGGGCATCTTTCTGGCGCAGCGCACTGTGGTCCGTTGCCGTCAGTCTGGCGGCCCTCAGCGCTTGCCTGCTTACACTGCCCCTGTGGCTGTTGCCCCCTGTGGCCCTGGTGTTGCCGCCACTGATCTGGGGCTGGTTGACCGCCAAGGTCATGGCATTCGATGCCCTGGCCGAACATGCCAGCACCCAGGAGCGGCGCACCATTTTGCGCCAGCACGCCGTGCCACTGCTGGTCATCGGGGTGGTCTGTGGCTATCTTGGTGCAGCGCCCAGCCTGATCTGGTCGATGGGCATGATGGTCATCGTCTGGGCTCCGATACTGTTGCCGCTTTCAGTCTGGCTCTACACACTGGTGTTCGCATTTGCCTCGCTCTGGTTTGTGCACTATTGCCTGGCGGCGCTGGAGGCCCTGCGCATGCGCAGTCCCGTGGTGGTGGACAACGTGGCGCCTGTACTGGCTGGGCCAGCTACCGAACCCCCTGTGGAGCTTTGACATGCACTTTGGCCTCATCATCATTGGCGACGAAATCCTCAGTGGCAAACGTGCTGACAAGCACCTGCAAAAAGCCATTGAACTGCTGGGTGCGCGCGGCTTGGCTGTGGCCTACGCGCACTATGTGGGCGACGACCCGGAGCGCATTACGGCCACGCTGGCCACAGCCTTTCGCTCGGGCGACACGGTGTTCTCCTTCGGCGGCATCGGAGCCACACCGGACGACCATACCCGCCAATGTGCAGCACGGGCGCTGGGGGTGGAGATGGCCTTGCACCCGGAAGCGGCGGCCCTGATCCGTGAACGCATGCAGGACGTGGCGCGTGAGCAGGGACTGTCCTACGATCCGTACCGCGAAGACAACGTGCACCGGCTGAACATGGGCGTGTTTCCGGTAGGCGCGCGCATCATTCCCAACCCCTACAACAAGATTGCGGGCTTCAGCTGTGATGGTGCCCACGGTGGTGCGGTCCACTTTGTTCCGGGCTTTCCGGTCATGGCCCATCCCATGGTGGAGTGGGTGCTGGACACCCAGTACCGCAACCACTTCCAGCGCGACCAGTGGGTGGAGCGTTCGGTGATCGTCTTTGGTGGCCTGGAAGCTACGCTGACGCCCTTGATGGAGCGCATCGAGCGCGAATTTCCGGTCAAAGTGTTCAGCCTGCCCAGCGTCGACCACCCCGACTATGGCCGCCATATCGAGCTGGGCGTCAAGGGTGCGCCATCGGCCGTGGCGCCGGGCTTTGCAGCCCTGCTGGAAGGGCTGCGCCAGGAAGGCGTACGTTTAGGCCCCGAATTGGTGCGTTAGCGCAATCAAACCAAATTGGTGCATGCACTGTAATTGTGCATTCGGCGGATTTAGGGGCGCGACTTTATTTCCGTAAACGCCAGCCTCTGTCAGCTTTCTGCGGGCGCGGGCGGGGCAAAATGCTGGGGTTTTGCGAAAAACTGCGGACTGGGTGGCTTGGCATAGAAGCTGCTTAGTCATGGCACCAACCTTTCAACAACCGTGCAACAGGAGTACCAGATGGCTAAGACCGTCGCTGACGTAATGAAGATGGTGAATGAGAACGAAGTCAAGTTTGTTGACTTCCGTTTCACCGATACCCGCGGCAAGCAGCAGCACGTGACCGTGCCTGTGTCCCACTTTGACGAAGACAAGTTCTCCTCGGGCCACGCCTTCGATGGTTCTTCCATCGCCGGCTGGAAGGGTATTGAAGCATCCGACATGCTGTTGATGCCCGATCCCAACACCGCCAACATCGACCCCTTCTTCGAAGAAACCACCCTCATCATGAACTGTGATGTGGTGGAACCCGCCGACGGCAAGTCCTATGACCGCGACCCCCGTTCCATCGCCAAGCGCGCCGAAGCCTACCTGAAGGCCTCCGGCATTGGTGACACCGCCTTCTTCGGTCCCGAACCCGAGTTCTTCCTGTTCGACGGCGTGCGTTGGAGCACCGAACCCAACAACACCTTCTACGAAGTCGAAGAGTACGAAGCACCCTGGAACACCGGTTCCAAGCTCGAAGGCGGCAACCGCGGCCACCGCCCCACCGTCAAGGGCGGCTACTTCCCCGTGCCCCCGGTTGACAGCACGCAAGACATGCGCGCCGAGATGTCCCTGATCCTCGAATCCATGGGCATTCCGGTCGAAGTGTTCCACCACGAAGTGGCGGGCGCTGGCCAGAACGAAATCGGCACCAAGTTCTCCACCCTGGTGGAGCGCGCCGACTGGACCATGCTGCAGAAGTACGTGATCCAGAACGTGGCCAATGCCTACGGCAAGACCGCCACCTTCATGCCCAAGCCCTACCACGGTGACAACGGTTCCGGCATGCACGTGCACCAGTCCGTGTGGAAAGACGGCAAGAACCTGTTCGCTGGCGACGGCTATGCCGGTCTGTCGGACTTCGCCCTGTACTACATCGGCGGCATCATCAAGCACGCACGTGCCCTGAACGCCATCACCAACCCCGGCACCAACAGCTACAAGCGCCTGGTTCCCCACTTCGAAGCGCCTGTGAAGCTGGCTTACTCGGCCAAGAACCGTTCCGCTTCCATCCGCATTCCGTTTGTGGCGAACCCCAAGGGCCGTCGCGTGGAAGCTCGCTTCCCCGATCCACTGATGAACCCCTACCTGGGTTTTGCCGCTTTGCTGATGGCCGGTCTGGACGGCGTGGAAAACAAGATCCATCCGGGCGAAGCTGCCACCAAGGACCTGTACCATCTGCCTCCCGAGGAAGATAAACTGGTTCCCACCGTGTGCCACAGCCTGGACCAGGCGCTGGAACACCTGGACAAGGACCGTGCGTTCCTGACCAAGGGTGGCGTGTTCACCGACAGCATGATCGATGCCTACATCGAGCTGAAGATGACCGAAGTGACCCGCATGCGCATGTCGGTTCACCCCGCCGAGTACGACATGTACTTCTCCCTGTGATAGCACCCCCCCCTTGTGGGGTTTGTTACACACGCAAAGGACGGCCATGCCGTCCTTTTTTGTTTTTGCCACACAATGGCGTGTATTCCAGACTATGCTGCATGGTATGGCACAGTTTTCAGGATTTATGAAGCAGATTTATCTAGTGGTCGCGGCCCTGCTGTGGACGGGCTGTGCATTGGCGCAGGACCGCATCTACCGCTGCGGCAACGAGTACACCAACACCATCACCGAAGCCCAGGCCAAGACCTGCAAGCTGGTGTCCGGTGGCAACATCACAGTGGTGCCGGGCGGACGTCCCAGTGCAGCGGCGAAACCTGCAGCGATGTCTCCGCCGTCTGCACCGCGCGTGGACAGCAACGACCAGCGCAGCAAGGACGCCGATGCGCGCTTCATCCTGGAGTCCGAGCTGAAAAAGGCCGAGGCACGCCATGCCGAACTGCTCAAGGAATACAACAACGGCGAGCCTGAGAAAATCGGGCCTGAAACGCGCAACCACCAGAAGTACCTGGACCGGGTGGCCGAGCTCAAGAAAAGCATTGAGCGCAACGAGAACGATATTGCCGGCATCAAGCGTGAACTGTCCAGAGTAGGTGGGGGTTCGGCCAACTACTCCGGCAGCACCAAGCCCTAGGCCGCTATGCCGCCATCTTTACCCGTGCTAGCGGGGCGTTTTCAGATTTTTGACGTGCTGGCCACCCTGGTGGCGGTACTTGCAGATGACGGCAGTGTGCTGTATTCGAATTCCGCCCTGGAAGACGTGCTGGGTATTTCCCGGCGCCAGCTTGGCGGCACCCGCTTTGCCGACTACTTCACCGACCCGGCGCCGTTTGCGCGCGCCTGGAGTGACGCCAGCAGCAACACCTTTTCCGCCATCCGCTACGACGCGCTCCTGCGCCGCATCGCCACCGAGCCCATGCCCGTGCACGTCATCCTGACCCGCAGCCAGGACTCGGGCGAGGTGGTGGTGGAGATGGTGCCGCTGGAGCAGCAGACCCGCCAGGAACGCGAGGAGCGTCTGGCCGAGCAGGCCCAGACCAACAAAGAGCTGATCCGTAACCTGGCCCACGAAATCAAGAATCCGCTGGGCGGCATCCGCGGTGCGGCGCAGCTGCTGGAAATGGAGATGGATTCACCCGACCTGCGCGAATACACCCAGGTCATCATCCGCGAGGCCGACCGCCTGCAAAGCCTGGTGGACCGGCTGCTGGCCCCGCACCGCAAGCCGCACGTGGTGGGCGACGTCAACATCCACGAAGTGTGCGAGCGTGTCCGCTCGCTCATCTTGGCCGAGTTCCCCAAGGGCTTGCGGGTGGTGCGCGACTACGACACCTCCATCCCCGAGTTCCGTGGTGACATCGAGCAGCTGATCCAGGCGGTGCTCAACATCGCCCACAACGCTTGCCAGGCCCTGGCCACGCGCCGCGCTGCCGGTGACGCCTGTCTGACCTTTCGCACCCGCGTGGCACGCCAGATCACGCTGGGCAAGACGCGCTACAAGTTGGCACTGGAATTGCATGTCATAGACAACGGACCCGGCATACCGGATTCGATCAAGGACCGCATCTTCTATCCCCTGGTTTCGGGCCGGGAAGGTGGGTCGGGACTGGGGCTGACACTGGCACAGACTTTTGTGCAGCAGCACCACGGATTGATCGAAGTCGATAGCACGCCAGGCCGTACGGACTTCACCCTGGTGATTCCGTTGCCATAAACCAGCCGCTGGCGCTGTGCACCGTTGTGATGCATGGTTCGGTGGCCCAGAAAGATTGAAGGGACAAAGCCAACCATGAAGCCGATTTGGATCGTTGACGATGACCAGTCCATACGCTTCGTGCTGGAAAAAGCACTGCAGCGCGAGCAGCTTCCCACCCGCAGTTTCAGCAATCCGCGCGACGTGTTGAGCGCCTTGGCCGAAGACGGCGAAGGCCCGCAGGTGCTGGTCAGCGACATCCGCATGCCCGGTGGCTCTGGCCTGGAATTACTCGACAAGGTCAAGGCCCAGCTGCCGGGCCTGCCGGTCATCATCATGACCGCGTTTTCCGACCTTGACAGCGCCGTCAGTGCCTTCCAGGGCGGCGCTTTCGAGTACCTGCCCAAGCCCTTTGACCTGCCCAAGGCGGTGGAGCTGATCCGCCGCGCCGTGGAAGAAAGCCAGCGCGAGGAAGTGGCCGAAGAGCGCATGGCGGCCACGCCCGAAATGCTGGGCCAGGCCCCGGCCATGCAGGACGTGTTCCGCGCCATTGGCCGACTCTCCCAAAGCAATGTCACGGTCATGATCACCGGCGAGTCCGGCTCGGGCAAGGAGCTGGTGGCACGCGCGCTGCACAAGCATTCGCTGCGCGCCGAGGGGCCGTTCGTGGCCATCAACACCGCCGCCATCCCCAAGGACTTGCTGGAGAGTGAACTCTTCGGCCACGAGCGCGGTGCCTTCACCGGTGCCCAGACCATGCGCCGTGGCCGCTTCGAGCAGGCCGACGGCGGTACCCTGTTCCTCGACGAAATCGGCGACATGCCCTTCGAGCTGCAGACCCGCTTGCTGCGCGTGCTGTCCGACGGCCACTTCTACCGCGTGGGTGGCCACAGTGCCATCAAGACCAATGTGCGCGTGATTGCCGCTACGCACCAGAACCTGGAGCAGCGCGTCAAGGATGGCGCCTTCCGCGAAGACCTGTTCCACCGACTCAACGTCATCCGCCTGCGCCTGCCGCCCTTGCGCGAACGCAAGGAAGACGTGGCCATGCTCACGCGCCACTTCCTGCAGCAAAGTGCCAAGCAGCTTGGCGTGGAGCCCAAGCGCATTTCCGACGCGGCCTTGGCCTGGCTCGAAAACTTTGCCTTCCCCGGCAATGTGCGCCAGCTGGAAAACCTGTGCCACTGGCTCACCGTCATGGCGCCGGCCCAGGTGATCGAACCCAAGGACCTGCCGCCTGAAATAGGTGTGCAAGGCGATGCCGCGCCGCAGTCTGCAGCCCTGCCAGCGACGGCGGTTGTTGCATCGGTGCTACCTGCATCCATGGCCGATACCGCCTCAGAATTACCGCCAGTCCATGCGGCCGCATTCTCACCAGAGAGTGCCACGCTTGCGGCACGCACCTGGGAAGTTCAGCTCGAACAGGAAGCCAATACCCTGCTGGCACAGGGGCGTACCGACGTGTGGGATGTGCTGACCCGTCGCTTCGAGTCCAGCCTCATACAGACCGCCCTGCACGCCACGCGCGGGCGTCGCATTGAGGCCGCCCACAAGCTGGGCATTGGCCGCAACACCATCACGCGCAAGATCCAGGAGCTGGGGCTGGAAGATTGATGGTATTTTGGGATTTTCCCGGCGTGGATATTGCGTAGACAGCTATACAAATCATAGTAAATCGGCGAATCGCATGCGCATTGAGATAGACGACCTGCGCCGTCCCCAAGTGGCAGAACTGCTGGAAGAACACCTTCAGGACATGCGAGCCTGGTCGCCCCCGGAGAGCGTGCACGCGCTCGATCTGGAGCGCCTGCGCCAACCGGGCATCACCTTCTGGACCGTGTGGGACGGTGATGAACTGCTGGCCTGTGGCGCCATCAAGCGCCTGGACGCCGGGCACGGGGAACTCAAGTCCATGCGCACCGCCCGCCGCGCCCGCGGCCGGGGGGCTGCCACGCTGTTGCTGCGCCATGCCATGGAACAGGCCCGGGCGTGGGGACTGCAGCGCCTGAGCCTGGAAACCGGCACGACCGAGGGCTTTGCCGCCGCGCACCGCCTGTACGCCCGCCATGGCTTCGCCGACTGTGGGCCGTTTGCCGACTATGCACCCGACCCCTTCAGTCGCTTCATGACCTGCGCCTTGTCCGAACCGGTGCAAGTGCGTGATGCCCGTGTGGACGATGCCCCGGCCATCGTCAGCTTGCTCACCAGCCTGGGCTATCCCGGCACGGAAGGATTTGCGTTGGGCAAGATTGGCGCGCTGCTGCAACACCCCGACGCCCGGCTTCTGGTGGCCTGCGACGCCACGGGTGTGCTGGGGGTGGTCTCACTGCATTTCATTCCACAGCTGGCGCTGCCAGGCGACTTTTGCCGCATCAGCTACCTGTGCGTGGCGGAGGACGCGCGCAGCCGCGGTGTGGGGGCGGTGCTGGAGGCACAGGTGGTGGCGCTGGCGCGTGCGCGCGGCTGCGACCGTATCGAACTGCACTGCCACAGCCGCCGTACCGATGCCCACCGCTTCTATGCGCGCCAGGGCTTTGATGAGTCGCCCAAGTACCTGATGAAGCTGTTGGCCGATCCCCGTGGGCAATGAGCACGGTGGTGGACGCCCGCTGTTGTGCGTGCGCTGCCTAGCGCCAGCTTTTTCTTAGCGCCTGTTCACGATAGGGTCAGCACCACCGGGGCATGGTCGCTGGGGCGTTCGTTCTTGCGGGGCGTTTTGTCCACTTCGCAGGCCGTGGCACATTGTTTCAGCGCGTCGGTAATGAGTATGTGGTCGATGCGCAGGCCGCGGTTGCGGCGGAAACCGAAGTCGCGGTAGTCCCACCAGCTGTAGGTCTTTGGGGGCTGCGGAAACAGGCGCAGACTGTCGTGCAGGCCCAGGGCGATGAGCGCGCGCAGGTGGTAGCGCTCTTCTTCGGTGCAGTGGATGGTGCCTTCCAGTGCTACCGGGTCCCACACGTCGGCCTCGTCGAAGGTAATGTTGTAGTCGCCCATCAACACCAGCTGTGGGTGGGCTTCCAGCTCGGTTTTCAGCCAGCGGCGCAGGGCCGCGAGCCATTCCATCTTGTATTCGAACTTGTCGCTGCCGGGTTCCTGCCCATTGGGGAAGTAGGCACCCACCACGCGCACACCGTTCACGGTGGCGGTGATGACGCGCGCCATGTCGTCGTCAAAGCCGGGGATGTTCTTCACCACATCGGTGGCTGCTGCCCTGGTGATGAGCGCCACGCCGTTGTAGGTTTTCTGGCCGAAGCAGACGCTGCTGTAACCGGCTGCGGCAAAGGCATCGTGCGGAAACTTGTCGTCCGTCATCTTGAGTTCCTGCAGAGCCAGCACGTCCACGGGGTTGGCGGCCAGCCAGTCCAGCACCTGCGGCAGGCGGACCGAGAGGGAATTGACGTTCCAGGTGGCAAGTTTCATGGTAATTTTGGGGTGTGGCCCGCGTAAAAATTGCGCAGGTAGCTATCAATTTAGTAGCACATGGATGCGATATCGAGACTGCAGGTCCGCGTGCAGGTGCCGAGTGTGCCATCAAGCGTACGGGCCTGTGCGATGCGGGGAAACCCCAGTGCGGCGCAATGGGGCAAGGACCCATGCTGGGGTATACATTAAGCCTGTTGCCGCGCGTGCGGCGGTATTCCTTTTGTGAAGGTGTTGATTGCCATGTCATCCTCCCGACTGAACCCCCTGGACGCTGCCTGGATCTTCACGGAATCGCGCGCCACCCCGAATCACGTGGGCGGCCTGCTGCAGTTCAAGCTGCCGCCCAATGCGCCGCAGGATTTCATGCGCCAGCTCATGGCCGAGTTCCGCAGCCACCGCAAGTTCACCGCGCCCTGGAACCGCAAGCTCAAGTACGCGTTCAACTACAACCCGGTGGCCGAATGGGTGGAAGACCGCCACATTGACCTCGAATACCACGTGCGCCATGCCGCACTGCCCTGGCCCGGCGGGGAGCGCGAGCTGGGTGAGCTGGTGGGGCGCCTGCAAAGCACCCCGATCGACTTCACCCGCCCACCGTGGGAGTGCACCATCATCGAAGGGCTGGAAGGCGGGCGCTTTGCACTGTTCATCAAGATGCACCATTCGCTCATCGATGGCATCTCCGGCGTCAAGCTGCTGCAGCGTTCCATGTCGTCTTCTCCGAAGGACAGCATGGATCTGCCGCCATTCTGGGCTTCGGGCAAGCCCTCGGCCAAGGTGCCCCACGGTGCCCAGGCACACGAGGCCCTGTTGCCCACCTTTGCCCACGCAGTGACCGGTGCCTTCGAGGAAATCACGGTGCAGGCCAAGACTGCGCCGCAGTTGGTAGCAGCTTTCAGCAAGATGGCCAAGAGTGCCATGGAGGGTGGCGACGGCATGATGGTGCCTTTTGACGCGCCGCAGTCCGTGCTCAATGGCCGCGTGCGCGAAAAGCGCCGCTTTGCCACCCAGCGCTTCGAAATGGAGCGCCTGCGCGCTGTGGCGCAGGCGGCCGATTGCACCCTCAACGACGTAGTGCTGGCCATTTGCGGTGGGGCCCTGCGCCGTTTCCTGAGCGAGCGCAATGCGCTGCCGCACAAGCCGCTTACGGCCGGCATTCCGATGTCGGTGCGGCCCAAGGACGACGAAGGCCAGGGCAATGCCATCAGCTTCATCATCTCCACCCTGGGCACCGACATTGCCGATCCGCTCAAGCGCCTGGTGGCCATCCGCAAGTCGGTCAAGCACGCCAAGGAGCATGTCCAAAGCCTGCCGCGCCAGGCCATGATGCAGTACACCGTGTTGCTGATGGCACCCACCATCCTGACCTTGCTTACCGGCATTGGCGGACGCACGCGGCCGATGTTCAACATCACCATCTCCAACGTGCCGGGGCCCGACAAGCCGCTGTACTTCCGCGGGGCCGAGCTGCTGGCCACCTACCCGGCGTCCATCGTCACGCACGGCCAGGCGGTCAACATCACTTGCCAGAGCTACGCCGGCTACATGAACTTCGGCTACACCGGCTGCCACTCCTCGGTGCCGGGCATCCAGCGCCTGGCGGTGTACACCGGCGAGGCGCTGCAGGAGCTGGAAGAAGCCCTGCTGCCCGAGGTGGGCGAGGGCAGCAACGTGGTCACGCTGGCTGCTGCACGCAAGGCGCGCAAGCCTGCGGTCAAGAAGGCCATGGCGGTGAAGAAAGTGGAGGCGACAAAGCCCGATGCACCGGCAGCGCCTGCGGTCAAAAAAGCCGCGGCGCCGAAGAAAGCTGCAGTGAAGAAGGCTGTAGCCACGGCCAAGTCCAAGCCATAAAGAAAGCGGGCTGTAGCCCGCTTCAAACTTGCGCAAGTCGCTACCAAATCGGTAGCGACTGGCAACGGCTTAGTCAGATGTGCAGCAGGGCCAGGGCGCCCACAGCCACACCGGCTCCACCGGCGACGAACATGGCCCACTCCAGCCACTTCTTCTTGGTCAGCAAGGCAATGGCAGCCAGGGCGATGGATATCTGCAGCACGGTGGTGGCCTGGGCCCAGCGGTGGTGCAGGTGCATCTGCTCGTCGCTCTTGTGGTCCCATTCGGTAGCCTCGGCTTCCAGCGTGTCGGCCTTGTCCTTGATCTCGCCCTTTTCCTTCTCGTAGCGGTCCACCTTGGCCTGGTACTTGGCCTTGTCGTCTTCCTTGGTGGAGAGGTCGCGGCTCATTTCTGCCAGGGACTGCTTGGTGCTTTTGGACTGGAAGTAGTTCCACTGGTTCGACGCCTCGGTCTTCTTGATGGCGGCGTTGTTCTTGTACAGCCCGGCATTGGCCTGGGTGGCGCCACCCATGTAGCCGAACAAGGCGCCGACCGTGGCGATGATGGCGGTGAACAGGGCGATCTGGTTGGTCATGGCCTTTTGCCCGGCGGTTTCGCCGTGGTCACCATGGCCTTGGCCGCCTTGTTGGGCGTGTTCCAACTCGTGGTCGTGCGGGCCGTGTACGTGAAAACCGTGTCCTGACATGGAAACTCAAACTCCTGGTTGACGTTGGTAGGTAACAAAGCTGTAGGCCAGCCCGGCATCATTCACATGGCGCTCGCGCGCCACTTCGGTCCAGGCTGTACCCAAGGTGGGGGCGTAGGCGTCACCTTCAAAGTCTTTCTCGATTTCGGTGACCACTGCGGTGCTGGCCAGCGGCTCGGCCAGGGCGTATAGTTGGGCCCCGCCAATCACCCAGACATCCGAGGATTGCTCACAAATTTGTAGCGCACTGGCAAGATCTTTCGCGGGCAGGGCACCATTTTCATGCCAATCGGCTTGCCGGGTTACGACCACATTGCTGCGACCGGGCAGCGGGCGAAAACGCGGGGGCAGCGAATCCCAGGTCTTGCGCCCCATGATGACGGGGCATCCAAGGGTGGTGCGCTTGAAGTGCGCCAGGTCTTCGGGCAGGTGCCAGGGCAGGCTGCCATTGACGCCGATGACGCCATTGGCAGCGCGGGCGTAGATGAGGTGCAGACGGGGGGAAGACATTCGGGCGAATATGCGCGGGCTGGAAAGCCTGAGATTATCGCCCGGTGCAGTCAGTCATCGAGTCGGTAGCGGTCCGCCGCGCCCGTGGCCTTGAGTTTTTTCAGACCGCGGTTGAATCGGCGAAGCCACTCGCCGCTTTGGGGCTGTTTCCTGGGGAATATGACGTGCAAGGGATCTGCGTTCACGGGGCGTAGATCCAAGCCAATGCGGGCGGCACTCGTTCCATCCAGCGTCTTGAGCAGGCGTTCGCCCACTGCCTGGGAAATGATGACTGCATCGATCCGTCCGGCCAAGAGCTTTCTCAGGTTTTGTTCGTCGGAGGGCGTGCGTTCGACGTTGATGGCCTTGCTCTCCTCCATGGCTTGGAATTCCGCACCATAGGTGTAGCCCAAGGTGGCGCCGATGCTCCAGTTGCGCAGGTCGGCCAGCGTCTTCCAGAAGAGGGGTTTGTCCTTCAGGAAGAACAGTACCTGGGATTCGACGAAGACGGCATCGCTGAACAGGAAATCCCGTTCGCGTTCCGGCGTCCGGTACCAGCCAATCGACGCGTCCACCTGGCCATGCTGTGCCAGGAAATATGCGCGCGCCCAGGGGTAAAACCCATACTCCACCCGAACGCCTTCCATGGCAAATGCATCGGCAACGATGCGCGAGACAAATCCATGGTGTGGCAGGTCTTTGCCCATGAAAGGGGCCATTCCCCATTGCTGATCTGTATCACCGCCTCCGGAGTGCCGGCCAGGGCCTCGCTGACCGTGACCAGCGCACCTACCAGCGCGGCGCGTCGACTCAGCGTGAATGCGGCTGATCCGTTGGGTTTCATCATGAATGGATTGTGCAACGCCAGCATGGCCGTTCGTGACTATCGGGGTTTTACCCAGCCGCGCCAGCAACTCAGGACAGCGTACGCGGGTTTCGGGGCCACAGTACGCTGGCAATGGCGGCCATCACGAACACCATGGCCAGCCAGTCCTGCCAGTGCGGCACTTCGCCGATGATGAAGGTGGCGCTGAGGGTACCCACCAGGGGGATTGCCATGATGCTCATGGCGCTGGTAGCGGGGGGCAGGTCGCGCGCCATGCCGAACCAGATGAGCTGCGCCACACCGTAGTTGATGAGCACGCCATAGGCCAGGCTCATCCACATCGGCAAGGAAAAGCTTGCTACCGGTACCGGTGTTTCGAGTGCCAGGGCCAGCACCCACAGCACAGCCGAACCCAGGGCCAGCATCCACACTGTCACGACCATGGGGGACAGCGTGAGATGCGCGCGGCGAACCATCACCGTACCCAGTCCCCAGCAGCCCGCCGCACCCAGCATCCACGCGATCCCCGTGGGGCGGCCGCTCAGGCGCGCCAGCTCGTGCCACAGTAGCAATCCGATGGCAGCCGCCGAGCAGGCTACAGCCAGTCGCACGCGCGGCGTGACGCGTTCGCCGAAGAACAGCGCACCGATGAGTACGGTGATGATGGGCATGGTGAAGCCCAGGATGGCCGCACGGCCCGAAGCCAGCGCCTGCACGCCGAAGATGGACAGTGTGTGCCAGCCCAGTACGTTGGGCAGACCCAGAAGTGCAATGGTGCCCCACTCGCGCCCTTGCGGCCACATGCGTTCGCCGCGCAATGCCACATAGGCAAACAGCCAAGCCGCGCCCAGCGACATGGTGCTGGCGCGGAAATACAGTGGCGTCATGCCCGAGAGCGACAGCTTCATCATGGGCCAGTTCACGCCCCACATGAGGGTGAGGGCGACCAGGGCCCAGGCCTGCTTGCGGGAGATCACACCGCTACAGGCGCCTTGATGGCTGCGTGGCTTTCGTAGCCCTGCATCTCGAAGTCCTCGTACTGGTAGTCGAAGATGCTGTCGGGGCGGCGTTTGATCTGCAGGGTGGGGTAGGCAAAGGGGGCGCGCGCCAGCTGGGTTTCGACCTGCTCGAAATGGTTGCTGTAGATGTGGCAATCGCCCCCGGTCCAGATGAAATCGCCCACGTCCAGGTCGCACTGCTGCGCCACCATGTGGGTGAGCAGCGCGTAGCTGGCGATGTTGAAGGGCACGCCCAAAAAGATGTCGGCACTGCGCTGGTACAGCTGGCAGCTCAGTTTGCCCTTGCCGCCTTCCGTCTCGCTGGGGGCCACGTAGAACTGGAAGAACGCATGGCAGGGCATGAGTGCCATCTTGTTCAGCTCGGCCACGTTCCAGGCGCTCACGATGATGCGGCGCGAATCGGGATTGGTCTTGAGCGTCCGGATGACATCGGCAATCTGGTCGATATGACCGCCGTCGGGCGTGGGCCAGGAGCGCCATTGCACGCCGTAGACCGGGCCCAGGTCACCGGTCTCGGGGTTGGCCCACTCGTCCCAGATGGTCACATTGCGCTCTTTTAGCCAGTTGTTGTTGCTCGAACCCGTGAGGAACCACAGCAGCTCCTGGATGATGGAACGCAAATGCACCTTCTTCGTGGTCACCAGCGGAAAACCCTCATTCAGGTCAAAGCGCATCTGGTAGCCAAATACGCTGCGCGTGCCGGTACCGGTGCGGTCGGCCTTGGTAACGCCCGTGGTGTACACGTGGCGCATGAAGTCTTCGTACTGGGAACGGATGGGGCGGGATGTGGTCATGGCAATAAGACAGGCGCGAAGTGTTCGGAGCGCTTGAGGGGGCATTATGACGGCAAGGGTTTACGCACGATGCTGGTATGGACACGTGTCAGGGTTGTCTCCCTGCAACACAGCTTTTCAGTTATTTGGAGAAATCTCCCCAATTCCGGGCTTGAAACTTGATGCACGTCACAGGCAGCGTCCACAAGGATGAATTCGCTGGACTGACCCGGTTAGCATGCGGCAACTGACGTTCCAAAGTCCGGACGCAGTCGTGCACGTGGAGGGCGTGCAGGGCATACAAAAAATCAAAAGGGAGCGACATGCATTTCAAAAGGCAATGGAGCACAGCGATGCTGGCTGCACTGCTGGCGGGCTGCGGCGGCGGAGGGGGCGGTTCGTCCTCGCCGGTAGCCAATTGCACGGAAACCGGAGTTTCCGCCAGCTACGCCTGCCAAAGTGGCAGTACGGAACCCTTGTATACCTACCAATGGGCGCTCAAACTGGCCAGCAGTTTCTTCAGCGTCTATTCAACGACCACCGGTGGAATGGACCTCAATGTCGAGAGCGTGCACCAGAGTGGTCTGAAAGGACAGGGCGTAAGGGTGCTGGTGCTGGACGACGGTCTGGAGATGACCCATGAAGACTTGGCTGCCAATGTGGACTCGGCCATGTCCTACAACTTCGGAACCGCCGGCAGCGACCCGTCCCCCACCGGGACACAACAAGCCCACGGTACCAGCGTCGCGGGAATCATTGCCGCCGCCCAGAACGGCAAGGGAGTCATGGGCCTGGCGCCGCGGGCCATTCTCGGTGGCGCGAATTACCTCACCATCAGCCCCACCACCCAGCAGGTGCTCGATGCCTATGGCGGGGCCAGTTGGTCCGCGACGGCCGACATCATCAATGCCTCCTATGGCACCAATCCTTCCACACCCCCACAGTACCCGGATGCCTCGGTCCCCGCAAACCTGAGTGCCATCCGTGCCTTGCCCAACCTGCGCAGTGGCAAGGGGCTGGTGTACGTGAAGGCGTCGGGCAATGAGTTCTACAGTTATGACAACGGTGTTACCACCCGTGACTGCCCGAGCAATGTACAAGGCGTCATTGGCTGCGAAGTGCCTGCGCACGATACCGAAACGCTGGAGACCAATGTCATCACGGTGGCAGCGGCCAATGCCAATGCATTGCGTGCCAGTTATTCGAATGTCGGCGCGGTCAACTGGGTCACGGGGCTGGCCGGTGAGTTTGCCAACGGCGGTACCCACGGACAGACCGGTGGGCCTATCCTGTTCACGACCGACCAGAAAGGCTGTGCCAAGGGCTACAGCTACACAGGCACCATCAGCGGCGCGTATGCAGCCAATACTTTCCTTCAGGCTGCAACCTATCGCAATGGTTCCCTGGAAAACAGCAGCTGTGATTACGGCATGCTCAACGGCACGTCGGCGGCCACGCCCACAGTGGCAGGCGTGGTGGCATTGATGCTGCAAGCCAACCCCAACCTCACCTGGCGCGATGTGCGTGAGATCTTGCGCAGCAGCGCACGCAAGATTCAAAGCAGCTTCGGTTCCGGACCGAACAATGGAAACCGTGCCAAGCTGATCGACCTGACCAGCAGCGGCAGCAACGGCGGTGCTTTCACCAGCACGGCAGTCGGTACCAGTGCCGACCTGCAGGACAACGCCACCACCGCCCGGGTGGAGTATGGCTGGCAGACCAACGGTGCCGGATACGAGTATTCCAATGCCTTTGGTTTCGGTCTGGTGGATGCCGCTACAGCCGTGGCGCAGGCCAAGGCGACGACGACCTACCGCAGTGCCACGTTGGCACCGCCTGCATTCTCCAGTGTCACCAGTCTGACCAGCCTCAGTTATGGTCGTGTGACGCGCCTGCCCACGGTGACCGTGGCAGGGACGGGCCAGGTGGACGCTTTCCAGGTGCGCATGTCAGGCCCGCTGTGTGTGGGCAGCGTGGGTGTTTTTGTCCGCTCTCCGGCGGGTACGGTGTCGGCACTTTCAGTTCCCTACAACATCTACTACAACACGGGCAAGGGTGCCTTGACCGACTACGCGCTGTCCAGCTACGCCTTCTTTGGTGAAAGCAAGGCGGGGAACTGGGAAGTATTCTTGGTGAGCGGGACCCCAGCCGCCAGTGGCGGCGGCACCTGTACGGCAGCGCCTTCGGGCGGGTCGCCTCTGACGGTCCAGTACCGCATTTTGGGTCGTGCATGAACACCATGAAGGAGCCATCCATGTCCATCCAACGTTTTCTGGCCCTGGCTACGGTTTGTGCAGCAAGCCTGTCATGCGCGCAAGCCGGTCCCGTCCAGCCTGGACAGGAGCTGAGCCCCGCCGAACGCAGTGCACTTACGGAAGGCAGCACGGTCCAGATGGGCAGGCAGCAGTTCCAGATTCTTGTACCGGCTGTGCGTCCCAAAGGTGCAGGGGCTGCCAGCGGCGAAACCTGGCTGGTCAACGAGCAGGGCGTGGTCGGGCGCAGTACCCATGAAGTGCTGGTGGCGCAAGCCGATGCTGTGGCGGTGCAGGCGGTGGTGGCCAGTGGGGTTTTGCCGCCGCTGGTGCAGGCCAGTTATGGTGGCGCTATGCGGCTGACCACCCTGCGATTTGCCAGCTTTGCCGACGCCGTGCGCGCCCGTGCAGTGCTTGTGCAGCGACTACCCAGTGCCGAGGTGACCGTACCCGTGCAGTACGACAGTCCGCGCGCACGCTGAGTCGGTCAATACGTCCGCTGGGGTACGGTCCAATAGGATTGGTTCTGGCTATCGCTCCCCCGCCTGCAACTCCACTGCCACTTCCCGCTGCTGTCCCGCCCTCTGCACTTTCAGCAGCGCGACATCACCCACCCTATATTCGTCCAGTCGGGCTTGCAGCTGGGCGACGGATTTCACCGGCTTGCCGTCCACGGCGGTGATCACGTCGCCGGCCACCAGGCTGCCGTCGGCACTGCGGCCCAGGCCCAGCAGGCCGGCGCGCTCGGCGGCAGAACCAGGGAGCACGCGCAGCACCACGGCGCCTTCCAGGTCCAGCGCACGCAGCAGGCGGGCGTTGGTGGCTTCGTCGAGCTGTACGCCCAGTGCGGGCGGCAGGTACTGGCCCTTCTGGAGGATCTGCGGCACCACGCGCATGACCGTGTCCACCGGCACGGCAAAGCCGATGCCCGCCGAGGCGCCCGAGGGGCTGTAGATGGCGGTGTTGATGCCGATGAGGCGCCCGGCCGAGTCCAGCAGCGGCCCACCCGAATTGCCGGGGTTGATGGCAGCATCGGTCTGGATCAGGTGCTCGATGGCGCCATGGCCTTGACCCTGCCTGTTTTCGCTGGCCAGCGAACGGTCCAGCGCCGAGATGATGCCGGTTGTCAGCGTCCAGTCCAGGCCGAAGGGGTTGCCGATGGCGAATACCTTCTGCCCCACCTTCAGGTCGGCGCTGGTGCCGATGGGCACGGCCGGAGGGCGTTTGAAGCCCACGCCGATGCGCAGCACGGCAATGTCGTGCGCCGGGCTGGCCCCCACCAGTGCGGCCTGGTAGTCGCGCCCGTCCGATAGCTTGACGGTGGCCTGTGAGGCCCCTTCGATGACGTGGTAGTTGGTGACCACGTGGCCGGCGTCGTCCCAGACAAAGCCCGAGCCGGTGCCGCGCGGCACGGAAAACACGTTGCGGCTCCAGGCGTCGCGCACCAGCTGCGCGGTGGAAATGAACACCACCGAGTCGCGCGACTGTTCGAAAAGGGCAATGGTGCTGCGCTCGTCGGCTGCCAGCTCGCCGCGTGGGGTGACCGTGCGCTCGTCGGCCTGGCGCGGTGCCATGGCCGATTCCAGCGTGGGCAGGAAGTGCCACAGCAGCATCAGCGCCGCCAGGCAGGCGGTGATGAACAGCCAGCGCTGCACGAAGCGGTCGGTGGGCGGTGGGCGAGGGTAGTCGTCGTACATGGCAAGTGGGCGCAAGGTGTGTGCGGGTAGATGGGGGCTTGCCGGTGGTACACAAGTGCTCGGCCTGGTCAGGACTGGAATACCTGTGAAATCGGTCATTGGCCCGCGTACATATTGCGTAGATAGCTATTGAATTGATAGCAATTGGCCGTTCCAGGGAAATCCTTGGACTCCATGCCGGGCGGCGCGCCGCCGCGAGACAGCTTCTAGAATGGCAGCCCTCACTTGTATATGCCAATTGCCATGCCCATTGCTACCCTGTCGCCGTCGCTGGTCTGGAACCACTTCGCCACCCTGTGTGCCATTCCCCGCCCCTCGCGCCATGAAGCCGCCTTGCGCGAACACCTGATGGCCTGGGCGCAAGGGCGCGGACTGCAGACCGAGACCGATACCGCGGGCAACCTGCTGATCCGCAAGCCCGCCAGCGCAGGCCTGGAGCAGGTACCGCCACTGGCCATGCAGGCGCACCTGGACATGGTGTGCCAGGCCAACAGTGGCTACGCCCACGACTTCCTGACCATGCCCATCCGCGCCGAGGTGCAGAACGGCTGGCTGGTGGCCCCCAACACCACGCTGGGCGCGGACAACGGCATGGGTGTGGCCCTGGCGCTGGCCGCGCTGGAGGACGACACCTTGCAGCACGGCCCGCTGGAGGTGCTGTTGACTGTGGATGAAGAAGACGGCATGGGCGGTGCCCACGGTTTGCAAGGCGGCTGGTTGCGCGCCACGTGCATGCTCAACCTCGACACCGAGGAGTGGGGCGAGTTCTACCTGGGCTGCGCCGGGGGTGCCGATGTGGAAGTGCAGGCGCAGTGGCCCACGCTGTCGGTGGCGGCAGGCCACACGCTGTGGACGCTGTCGATCAGCGGCCTGCGCGGCGGGCACTCGGGCTGTGACATCCACCTGGCACGCGGCAACGCCAACCGCCTGCTGGCCCAGGCCCTGCAGGCGCTGCAGTGCGCGCTGGGCGATGCGGTGCAGCTGGTGTCGCTGCGCGGTGGCACAGCGCGCAATGCCCTGCCGCGCGAAGCCCGTGCGGTGCTGGCCTTGCCCGCCGCATTGCTGGTGCAGGCCCAACGTGTGGTGGACATCCTGGCCCAGCAATGGCGCAGCACGCTGGTGGTGGCCGGGGGCGAGACCCAGGTGGCGGTGCAATGGTTGCCTGCCGAGGTGACCAACGCCCAGGCGCTGTCTACACAAGCGCAGCGCAGCCTGCTGCAGGCCATGTGCATCGCACCCTACGGCGTGCGTGCCATGAGTCCGCATTTTGCGGGGGTGGTGGAAACCTCGAACAACCTGGGCGTGGTGGACCTGAAAGACGGTGTCTTCAGCGCCAACCTCATGGTGCGCTCGCTGCGCGACGACCAGACCACGGCGCTGGCCGACGCCATTGCAACCGTGTTTCGCAGTGCCGGCATGCAGGTGGATGTGGACGGTCACTACCCCGGCTGGACGCCCAACCCACAGTCGGCCTTGTTGGCGCAGTGCCAGGCGGTGTACCGCCAGACCGTGGGAGAGGACTCGCGACTTCAGGTCATCCACGCCGGGTTGGAGTGCGGCATCATCAACGCCAAGTACCCGGGCATGGATACCGTTTCCTTCGGCCCCACCATCCGCGGCGCCCACGCACCCGGCGAGCGGGTGGAAATAGCCTCGGTGGAGCGCTGCTGGACGCTGCTGCGCGCGCTGATTACCGCGCTGGCCCAGCCGGTCTGATCAGACCATCTTGCCGGGGTTCATCAGCCCCAGCGGGTCCAGCGCCTGCTTGATGGCGCGCATGGTGGAAAGCATGACCGGGTCCTTGTACTCCACCAGCTTGTCACGCTTGAGGCTGCCGATGCCGTGCTCAGCGCTGATGGAGCCGCCGCGCGCCTTCACCAGTTCGTACACCACATGGGCAATCGGTTCCTCCATGTCGCGCAGGAAGGCCTCGGCATTGGCATCAACCGGAGCCTGCACGTTGAAGTGCAGGTTGCCGTCGCCCAGGTGGCCGTAGTTCACCAGTCGCACACCAGGGCAGGCAGCATGCAGGGCGGGCAGGGCCTCTTCCACGAAATCGGGGATGGAGGAAATGGGCAGCGAGATGTCGTGCTTGAGATTCAAACCCTCCTGCGCCTGCGCCAGCGGAATGCTCTCGCGGATGTGCCACAGCGCATGGGCCTGGGCCACGTTCTCGGCCACCACGGCGTCGAGCACGCAGCCCTCCTCGATGGCCTGGCCCAGCAGGGCTTCGAAGCGCTCGCGGGCGTGGGTGGCGGATTCGAGGTCGGAGTTTTCCAGCACCACAAAGTAGGGGGCTGCGGTTTCGTCCAGCGTGTCGATGAAGGGAATCCGCTGCTGCGGGAAATGCTTCTGTACCAGGCTCAGCGCAAAGCGGCCCATGACCTCGAAGCCGGTGAGCCCGGCGTGCAGGTGGCGGTGTGCCAGGGTCAGCAGTTCCACCGCGCTTTGCAGCGAGTACACGGCGGCAAAGGCGGTGAGCTGCACCGCTGGCAAGGGGCTGAGCTTGAGCGTGGCCGCGGTGATGATGCCCAGCGTGCCTTCGGCCCCGATGAGCAGGTGGCGCAGGTCGTAGCCGGTGTTGTCCTTGCGTAGGCCGGTCAGGTTGCTCCAGACCTCGCCCTGTGGCGTGACCACTTCCAGGCCCAGGCACAGTTCGCGCGTGTTGCCGTAGCGCACCACCTGCGTGCCCCCGGCATTGGTGGACAGGTTGCCGCCGATGGTGCAGCTGCCTTCCGAGCCCAGGCTCAAGGGGAATAGAAAACCCGCTTCGGCGCAGGCGTCCTGCAGGGTCTGCAGCACGCAGCCTGCTTCCACGGTGACGGTGAGGTTGCCTGCGTCGATGGCACGGATGTGCTGCATGCGCGTAGTGCGCAGCACCACCTGGGTGCCACTGGTGTCGGGCGTGGCACCGACCACCATGCCGGTGTTGCCCCCCTGGGGCACCACGGCCACCTGTGCGGCCGCGCAGGCACGCACCACGGCAGCCACCTCGGCGGTGGAGGCCGGCAGCACCACGGCCAGGGCGTGGCCACGGGTGCGCTTGCGCCAGTCCTGCTCGTAGGGGGTGAGGTCTTCGCTGTCGGCGGTGTGGACATGGGCGCTGCCGACGATGCCGCGCAGGGTGTCGAGCAAGGCAGTTTTCATGCGGCCTCCGGCTCGCGCAGGCCCTTGGCCTTGGCAGCGCTCAAGCGCACGCGGATGTGCACCACGCAGGCGACAAAGATCAGCAGGCACAGGGCCACTTCCACCAGGGCGTAGTAGCTGCTGGGCGCACGGTCGCTTCCGGCGCGCACCACGCCTTCGGTGAAGTAGAGCCAGATCCACAGGCTCAAGGCCCGGTAGGTGTACATGCGGTGCTTGAGCAGCCCGGCCAACGGAATGCACAAGGGCAGGGCCTTGAGTGCAATCCAGGAGCCCCCCGGTTTGATGGGGGCCAGCACCAGTTCCCAGGCGACGCACAGGGCAATGAGGGCCAGCAGGCTGACGACGGACACCCAACGGGCCAGGTTGGCAAGCGTGGGCGGGGTGTTGGGCTGGGGGGCGGGCGGGGTGCCCAGGGCAGACTGATTCATGGAACTGGCATCATAGCGGGCTATGCAAATCCTATCCCGCCTGCGCCAATGGGCCTCCGAAGTGGCCCGCATTCCCTGGGCTGACGCACTGTTGACCCTGCGCGAGCGCTTCCGCGAAGACCGTCTGGCACTCACCGCCAGCTCGCTCACCTTCACCACCATCATCTCGCTGGTGCCCTTCATTGCCGTGGCCCTGGCCGTGTTCACGGCCTTTCCCATGTTCGCCAAGTTCCAGGATGTGCTGCAGAAATGGCTCATTGAAAGCTTGGTGCCCGACAACATCGCGCGCCAGGTGCTTGGCTATCTGAACCAGTTTGCCGGCAAGGCCAGCAAACTCGGGGCGGCCGGTATTGCCGTGCTGTTTGGCACGGCCCTGGCCCTGGTGTTCACCATTGACCGTACGCTCAACAGCATCTGGCGGGTACGCACGCCACGGCCTTTTGCCCAGCGCGTGCTCATCTACTGGACCGCTGTCACGCTGGGTCCGCTCATGTTGGCAGTGAGTCTGTCCATCACCTCGTACGCGGTGTCGGCCAGCAAAGGTCTGGTGGGTGCGCTACCGGGCGGGGTGGGGCTGTTGCTGGACATTCTGCAGTTCCTGATGGTGGCGGCCGGCATGGCCGCGCTCTACCGTTTCGTGCCCAATACCTTCGTGCGCTGGGGCCACGCCTGGATGGGGGGTGTATTTGTTTCCACCGCCATGGAGCTGGCGAAGAAGGCACTGGCCATCTACCTGAGCAAGGTGCCTACCTACTCGGTGGTGTACGGCGCCTTTGCCACCGTGCCCATCCTGCTGGTATGGATCTACGTGGCCTGGATCATCGTGCTGCTGGGCGCCACGCTCACGGCCTACATCCCGAACCTGCTGGCCGGTGTGCACCGCATGCGCAGTGGTCCAGGCTGGCAGTTCACGCTGGCACTGGACGCCCTGCGCCTGCTCGATGCGGCGCGCCAACAGTCTGAGCGCGGTGTCAGCATGGAGCAGCTGGGGGGCCGCCTGCGGGTGGACACCCAGCGTCTGGAAACCGTCATGGAAGCCCTGCAGGCGCTGGACTGGGTGGGCTTGCTCAACGAAGGCGACACGCCAGCCCAGGGCGCTCGCTTTGTGCTGTTGGCCGACCCGGCCACCACGCCCTTGCAACCCCTGATGCAGCGCCTGCTGCTGCCGCCTCCAGCCACCGGCAAGAATTTGTATGAAATCGACCGCTGGCCCGCATTGAATCTTGAGGATGCGCTATGAATAGCATAGCGTTTGTCGCATTTTGATTGGCAACATGAACGGACTCTTGGGTATTGCGCTGGCACCGCGCACGCGTCGCGTGCTGCAGGCGGTGCTGTACGAAGTGTTTGCAATTGCGCTAGTTACGCCAGCGATTGCGCTTTTCTTCAACGAAGGCAAGGGCTCGGCCCTGGGACTGTCGGTGCTGATGAGCAGCATCGCGCTGACCTGGAACTACGTGTTCAACGCTCTGTTCGAGTGGTGGGAGCGGCGCCAGACCACCAAGGGCCGCTCGCCCCTGCGCCGGCTGGTGCATGGCGTCGGCTTCGAAGGGGGGCTCGGCGTCTTCCTGATCCCGGTGATGGCGCTGTGGCTGCACATTTCGCTGTGGGAAGCCATCCTGACCGAGCTGGGCTTCCTGCTGTTCTTCATGGTCTACACCGTGGCGTTTACCTGGTGCTTTGACCACCTCTTCGGCCTGCCCGAGTCGGCGCGCCCTGTTACGAATTCGCCTTCAAGCGCATAACTGCGTTGCTTCGCCTTGCCGTGCACTTGCACTGTCTTCGGCTTTGCGCCTTGTTCTGCACTTGAATGCAAATCCGTAGTAGTGCTTCAGACTTTCAGAAACCCCTTCAGTGCCGCCAGCAGTTCTTCGGCGGTTTCGGTCATCTGGTGGTGTCCGCCGGGCAACTGCACCACGGTCGGTTGGGCGCATTTGGCAACGAGTCCCTGGGCCGCCTTCGGCGTGGTCATTTGGTCCACGGCGCCCAAGGCGAACAGCACCGGGCAGGTGACTTTTGCCATGGCGGCCTCGCCACCCGCATAGCTGTCGCAGGCCTTGAAGCCGGTATGGAATACGTTGACCTCCTTGTTGCTGGCCAGCACGCGCTTGCCCAGGGCCATGCTGGCGCCATAGACCCAGGTGCCCGGGCCCAGCGCCGAGGGCGGTGCCGACAGGGTGGAGCGCGAAAACACGTTCACCATCTCCAGCGCCTTTATGGGCGTGTTCAGCGAGGCATCGAGCAGGGCCGGTGACACCTTCATCGGAAAGGCCGTGCCCACCAGCACCAGTTGCTTCACGCGCTGCGGTGCGCGCCCAGCGGCCTCCAGCGCGATCAGCGAGCCCATGCTGTGGCCGATGAGGGTGGCCTGTTCCAACCCGGCTGCGTCCATGAGGGCCAGCACGAAGTCGGCTGCATCCTCGATGGTGGCCGGCGGTGTGCCCGCACTCTTGCAGTGACCGGGCAGGTCCACGGCCAGTACGTTGTAGCCGTGGTGGGCGAGGTAGCGGCTTTGCAGGATCCAGACGCTGTGGTCGTTGAGCACGCCGTGGATGAAGACGATGGTGGGCTTGGCCGCATCGAAAGCCTTGCCACCGGTATAGCAGTAGGTGGCTTCGTTATTGACGGTGATGTACATGGTGTCAGGCCTTTTCTGCCGCTTTGAGTGCGCGCTTGAGGTCGTCGATGAGGTCGGCGCTGTCTTCCAGCCCGATGGACAGGCGGATGGTGCCCTGGCCGATGCCGGCGCTGGCCAGGGCCGCGTCGTCCATGCGGAAGTGCGTGGTGCTGGCCGGGTGGATGACCAGGCTGCGGCAGTCGCCCACATTGGCCAGGTGGCTGAAGATCTTGAGCGTTTCCACAAACTTCTGGCCCTGGGCACGGCTGCCCTTGAGGTCAAAGCTGAACACCGATCCGGCACCGCGTGGCAGCAGCTGCTTAGCCAAAGCATGGCTGGAGTGGCTTTCCAGCAGCGGGTGGCCCACGCGGCTCACCATAGGGTGGCTGGCCAGGAATTCCACCACCTTGGCGGTGTTGGCCATGTGGCGTTCCATGCGCAGGCCCAGGGTCTCGATGCCCTGCAGAATGAGCCAGGCGGAGTGCGGACTCATGCAGGCGCCGAAGTCGCGCAGGCCTTCGCGCCGCGCGCGCAGCAGGAAGGCGCCGACGGTGGATTCTTCCGAAAACACCATGTTGTGGAAACCGGCGTAGGGTTGGGTCAGCTCGGGGAAGCGGCCGCTGGCTTCCCAGTCGAAGTTGCCGCTGTCCACCACCACACCGCCGATCACGGTGCCGTGGCCACTGAGGAACTTGGTGGCCGAGTGGTAGACCAGATCGGCACCATGGTCGAACGGCTTGATGAGCCAGGGCGAGGTCAGGGTCGAGTCCACCAGCAGTGGCACACCGGCCGCGTGGGCAATCTCGCTCACGGCGGCGATGTCGAGCACGTCCAGACCCGGGTTGCCCACGGTTTCGCCGAAGAACAGGCGCGTGTTCGGGCGCACGGCGGCGCGCCAGGCGTCCAGATCGCCCGGGGGCACAAAGGTGGTGTCGATACCGAAACGTTTGAGGGTGTAGTGCAGCAGGTTGTGCGAGCCGCCGTACAGGGCCGTGCTGGCCACGATGTGCCCGCCTGAGCCCATGAGCGTGGCGATGCACAAGTGCAGCGCCGCCTGCCCACTGGCCGTGCTGATGGCACCGATGCCGCCTTCCAGCGCTGCCATGCGCTGCTCGAACACGGCGTTGGTGGGGTTGGAGATGCGGCTGTAGACGTGGCCCGCGCGCTCCAGGTTGAACAACGAGGCCGCGTGGTCGCTCGATTCAAAGACGAACGAGGTGGTCAGGTGGATGGGGACAGCGCGGGCGCCAGTGGCGTCGGGCGTGGCCCCGGCGTGCAAGGCCAGGGTGTCGAAATTCGGGTCTGCGTAACCGGCCATGGGAGCCTTTCTGGGTGGCGAATACGAAACAGGGAAACCGGCACTTCGCTCTAGAGCGACAGTTGTCAGGCTTGTGGGTGCAATTGTGGGCTATATTTTGCGGCTGAAAGGCGGGCACTTGGGTCCCGCAGCCCATTGAGGAAGCACCATGAAAGTCAGCGACATCCTGCGCGTCAAAGGCGGCACGCTCTACACCATCACCCCCGAAGACAGCCTGGCCGATGCGGCCAAAATGATGGCCGACAACGACCTGGGATCGCTGGTGGTCATCTCGCACGGCCTGGTGGTGGGTATGCTGACATTCCGCGAAGTGATCTTGGCGGTGGTGAAGAACGGCGGCTCCTTCGGCGCCACCACGGTGTACCGCGCCATGGACAACGGCCCGCTGATCTGCACCACCGAGACCGACATCGACGAAGTGCGCCGCATGATGCTGGCGCGCCACGCCCGCTACATGCCAGTCATCAACAACCGTATGCTCATGGGTGTCATCAGCTTCTACGACGTGGCCAAGACCGTGGTGGAAAGCCAGAACTTCGAAAACCAGATGCTCAAGGCCTACATCCGCGACTGGCCCGAGGGCAAGGAACCTGCTGCGTCCTGATGGCGTCCCGCTCTCGGGGATAATCCGACCCCATGAGCGGCAATACTTTCGGACACACCTTTACCGTCACCAACTTCGGTGAATCCCACGGCCCGGCCATTGGCTGCATCATTGACGGCTGCCCCCCGGGCATGGCGCTGTGCGAAGCCGACATCCAGCATGACCTGGACCGTCGCCGCCCCGGTACCTCCAAATTCGTTACCCAGCGCAACGAGCCTGACCAGGTGAAGATCCTCAGCGGCGTGTACGAGGGCAAGACCACCGGCACGCCGATTGCGCTGCTCATCGAGAACACCGACCAGCGCTCCAAGGACTACGGCAACATCCTGGAAACTTTCCGCCCCGGTCACGCCGACTACGCCTACTACCAGAAGTACGGCCTGCGCGACCCGCGTGGTGGTGGCCGCTCCAGCGCGCGCCTGACCGCCCCCATGGTGGCGGCTGGTGCTGTGGCCAAGAAGTGGCTCAAGGAAAAGTACGGCACCGAGTTTCGCGGTTGCATGACGCAGATTGGCGAGCTGCCCATCGCCTTTGAAGGCTGGGAGCATGTTCCCAACAACCCGTTCTTCGCACCCATTGCCGATGTCTCGGCGCTCGAAGACTACATGGAAGCGCTGCGCAAGGCGCACGACTCCTGCGGCGCGAAGATTCGCGTGTGCGCCACCAAGGTTCCGGTGGGCCTGGGTGAACCCCTGTTCGACAAGATGGACGCCGACATTGCCTACGCCATGATGGGCATCAACGCGGTCAAGGGCGTGGAGATTGGCGCCGGCTTTGCCAGCGTGGCTCAGCGCGGCACGGTGCATGGCGACAGCCTCACGCCGCAGGGCTTTGCCAGCAACAATGCCGGGGGAGTGCTCGGCGGCATCACCACCGGGCAGGACCTGGAAGTAAGCATTGCCATCAAGCCCACCAGCTCCATCCTCACGCCGCGCGACTCCATCGACATTGATGGCAAGCCCACCCAGGTGGTGACCAAGGGCCGTCACGACCCCTGCGTGGGCATCCGCGCAACGCCCATCGCCGAGGCCATGCTGGCCCTGGTGGTCATGGACCACGCCCTGCGCCACCGTGCGCAGAACGCCGATGTGCGCACCAGCCTAGCCCCCATTGCCGGAAATTTGTGAAAAAATGGGTTCCGCCCCGCGTAGATATTGCGTAGGCAGCTACCAAAACCATAGCGACCGCAGCTCCACTTCAAGAGGCTTTGCATGAAAACCGTATTCGTCCTGAACGGCCCCAACCTCAACCTGCTCGGCACGCGCGAGCCGCAGGTGTATGGCGCGCAGACCCTGGCTGACGTGCAGAGCCTGTGCGAACGCGCCTGCGCTGCCAACGGCTTTGCACTGGAGTTCCGCCAGAGCAACCACGAGGGTGCCTTGGTGGACTGGATCCATGAAGCCGGGCAGCTGCAGGCCAAGGGCAAGCTGGCGGGCGTGATCCTCAACGCCGGGGCCTATACGCATACCAGCATCGCACTGCATGACGCCATCAAGGGCACCGGTGTCACGCTCATCGAAGTGCATATCAGCAATGTGCATGCCCGTGAATCCTTCCGTCACCACTCCTACATCTCGCCCGTGGCCAAGGCTGTCATGGTGGGATTTGGCGTGAATGGCTACGCCCTGGCAGTGGCTGGCCTGGCACAGATGCAATAGTTTGCAAGGGCCGCGCGCTGCGGCCCGGCGTGCTCTATGCTTGCCACCTTCGAGTCGGGAGGTGGCCGTGCAGCGTGGAGTTCCAATCCTTTTGTCGATGTTCGCGTCCGTGGTGGCAGCGCCTGCCATGGCCTTCGGGCTGCTCAGCGTGTCCCCCCAGGGCGAAGTGGCCCAGGTACGCCAGGTGGTGGCCAAGTTCGACGACAGCGCAGTCAACTTTGGCGACCCCAAGGCCCCCGCACCGCTGTCCCTGAGTTGCAGCGACGCGCAGGTCACCCAGGGCAATGGTCGCTGGGTCAATGATCGCACCTGGGCGTTTGAGTTCTCCGACGACTTGCCACCCGGTGTGGCCTGCACGCTGCAGGTGCGCAGCGGCTTCCAGTCACCCAAGGGTGCGGAACTGCGCGGGGGACCCTACCAGTTCAACACCGGCGGCCCCTTCGTCCAAAGGATCCGCCCCTACAGCGGCGCGCGCATTGACGAAGAGCAGTTCTTCACCCTGCAGCTCAACGGCGATGCCAGCACGGCCAGTGTGCAGGCCAATGTGTGGTGCGCCGTCGAAGGCCTGGGCGAGCGTGTGCCGGTGCGCCTGATCGCGGGCGCGGACCGCACGGCGCTGCTCAAGGCACAGGGCCTGGAGCAGGCTGCGGCCAAACAGCCGCTGCGCTATGTCACGCTGGCCTGCAACCGCACCCTCAGCGCCTCGGCTAAGGTGCAGCT
Organism: Rhodoferax sp.; assembly: GCA_008015235.1. Lineage (GTDB taxonomy): Bacteria > Pseudomonadota > Gammaproteobacteria > Burkholderiales > Burkholderiaceae_C > Allorhodoferax. The sequence goes on from SSFF01000004.1 coordinate 52,308, forward strand.
GGTGTGGGGCAAGGGGGTGAGCACGCCTGCGCGCCCCGGTCAGGCCCAGGGCCTGCCCAACACGGTGGAGCGCCGGTTTGACTTTCGGGTGCGCGAGCCCTTCACGGCCAGCTTCAGCTGCGAGCGCGAAAACGCGCAAAGCGCCTGTCTGCCCATCCGCCCCATGCAGCTGCACTTCAACGCGCCGGTAGCGGCCAAGCTGCTGGCGCAGATCCGCCTGCACGGCGCCAAGGAGAGCTTCAAGCCGGTGTTCAACGAGCAGGGTGAAGCACTGGACGGCGAGCAAACGGTCAACAGCGTGCGCTTCGACGGCATCTTTCCAGAGCAAGCCCAGTTCACGCTGGAACTGCCTAAGGGCTTCAAGGACGCTTCCGGGCGCACCCTGCGCAATGCCGACAGCTTCCCGCTCAAGGTGGCCACGGCCGCCATGCCGCCGCTGGCCAAGTTCGCGGCCGCCCCCTTCGGCGTGGTGGAACGCCTGGCCGAGCCCGATGGCGTGGCCCTGCTGCCCGTCACCCTGCGCAACGTGGAGCCGGCGCTGGCCGCCCAGCAGCTGCACCTGGCGCCGGATGCCAAGGGCCAGGTGAGCACGCTCAAGCCCAGCACCGACGCCGACATCATTGCCTGGTACCGCAAGGTGCAGCACTACGACCAGTTCTGGGTGTCACGCGCTGCGGCAGCGCGTGACGCGAAGACGCCCTTGCCCAAGGACATCGAGGAATATGCGCGTGGCTCGGTGCAGAGTCGAATGGTGTCGCTGCTGCAGGGGCAAAGCGGGGTGCAGTCGCTGAACCTGCCCAAGGCCGCCAGTGGCGACCCGCGCCCGTTCGAAGTGGTGGGCATTCCGCTGGCGGCGGGTTTTCATGTGGTGGAGATCCAGTCGCAGGCACTGGGCCAGAGCCTGATTGACGCGCACCATGGCGCCAAGCGCACGATGTACGTGCGCACCGCCGCTCTGGTGACCAACCTGGGCGTGCACTTCAAACTCGGCCGCGAGAACGCCCTGGCCTGGGTGACCACGCTCGACAAGGGCACGCCCGTAGCCGGGGCGCAGGTGCGTGTATCCGACTGCCGGGGCCGGCAAGTGGCCACCGGGGTGACCAATGCCGCCGGTGTGGCCAGCCTCAGTGGCATTTCGCCCGAAGCGCCCGCTTGCAGCGGCGACGGCCCCTACACCCGCGCCTACTTCGTCAGCGCCCGCGCCGCCCAGCCCACGGCCGACGGCAAGGGCACGGTGCAGGACATGGCCTTTACCTGGAGTGACTGGAACCGCGGCATCGAACCCTGGCGCTTCAACGTTCCCACCAGCACCGCCGCCCGGCCCGACGAACGCGCCCACACCGTGATGGACCGCACGCTTCTGCGCGCCGGCGAAACAGTGTCCATGAAACACATCCTGCGCAGCGAAACCAGCCAGGGCTTTGGCCTGCCGCAGGCCATGCCCGGTACGCTGGTCATCACCCACGTGGGCAGCGGCCAGCAGTTCACCCAGCCGCTGGCCTGGCGCAAGACCGCCACCGGCGGCCTGTCGGCCGAGAGCAGTTTTTCCATTCCGCCCGCGGCCAAGTTGGGCGTGTACGAAGTGCAGCTGCGCGGTGCCGATGCCTACCGCGGCACCTTCTATACCGGGCAGTTCCGCGTGGAGGAATTCCGCCTGCCGGTGCTCGAAGGGCGCGTGGCCCCGGCCGAGAAAAAGGCGCTGGTCAACACCAAGGCGGTGCCGGTGGATGTGCAGGTGAATTACGTGGCGGGTGGCGGCGCGGCCAACCTGCCGGTGCGTGTGTCCGCCCTGGTGCGCGGCAAGTACCTCAGCTACCCGGACTTCTCCGACTACAGCTTCTCGGCCCCACGTGGCAATGCTGCCGACTCCAGCGATGGGGAGGAAACGTCCGAGGCCAGTGCCGATGCCCGCGTGATTGCCGACAAGCTGCCCCTTACCCTGGACAAAAACGGCGCGGGCAAGCTGAAGCTGGAGCAGGTGCCCACCAGCCGCCAGCCGCAAGACCTGGTGCTGGAAGCGACCTACGCCGACCCCAATGGCGAGGTGCAAACCCTGCGCAGCACCCACACCCTGTGGCCTGCGGCCGTGGTGGCCGGCATCAAGACCGAAGGCTGGGTGTCCAGCCGCCAGAAGATGCGCTTCACCGCCCTGGCGCTGGACCTGGCCGGCAAGCCCCAGGAGGGCGTGGCACTGGACGTGCGTGCCGTGGCCCGCATCGTCACCACCAGCCGCAAGCGCATGGTGGGCGGCTTCTACACCTACGACAACCAGACCAGCACCAAGGACCTGGGGAGCGTTTGCAGCGGCAAGAGCGACAGCCGTGGCCTGCTGCTGTGCGACACCACCGTGAACGAAGCCGGCGAGGTGGAGCTGGTGGTGACCGCCAAGGATGGCGCCGGCAACAGCATCCAGGCCGCCAGCAGCGTGTACGTGACCAAGCAGGGCGAGCTGTGGTTTGGCGGCGAGAACCACGACCGCATCGACCTGCTGCCCGAGAAGAAAAGCTACCAACCCGGTGAAACTGCACGCTTTCAGGTGCGCATGCCGTTTCGCTTTGCCACCGCCCTGGTGGCGGTGGAGCGCGAAGGCATTCTGGACACCGAAGTGGTGCAACTCAATGGGCAGGACCCGACCATCAGCCTCAAGGTGAAAGAGGGCTGGGGCCCGAATGTGTATGTGAGTGTGCTGGCCCTGCGCGGGCGCCTGCGCGAAGTGCCGTGGTACAGCTTCTTCACCTGGGGCTACAAGGCCCCGCGCGAGTGGTGGCAGAGCTTCTGGTACGAGGGGCGCGAGTACGTGGCCCCCACGGCGCTGGTGGATTTGAGCAAGCCCGCCTTCCGGCTTGGCCTCGCCGAAATCCGCGTGGGCACCCAGGCCCACCAGCTGGCCGTGACGGTGAAGGCCGACAAGGACAGCTACGCGGTGCGCAGCCAGGCCAAGGTGACGGTGCAGGTGAAGCTGCCCAACGGTGCGCCCGCGGCGCATGCCGAGGTGGCCCTGGCCGCCGTGGACCAGGCCTTGCTGGAGCTCATGCCCAACAGCAGCTGGAACCTGCTGGACGCCATGCTGCAGCGGCGCAGCTGGGGGGTGAGTACGTCTACGGCGCAGATGGAAATCATTGGCCGGCGCCACTATGGCCGCAAGGCCGTGCCCGCAGGCGGCGGTGGTGGCCACAGTGGTGCGCGTGAGCTGCTGGACACCCTGCTGCTGTGGCAGCCTGTCGTCAAGCTCGACGCCAACGGCCAGGCGCAGGTGACGGTGCCGCTCAACGACGCACTCACCACCTTCAAGATCGTGGCCGTGGCCGATGCGTCCACCGGCCTCTTTGGCACCGGCAGTACCAGCATTCGTGCCACGCAAGACCTGCAGATCATCAGCGGCCTGCCCCCCCTGGTGCGCGAGGACGACCAGTACCGCGCCCAGCTCACCTTGCGCAACACCACCCACAAGCCCATGAAGGTGGAAGTGAGCCCGCGCGCCACGCTGCTGGACCTCAAGCCCCAAACGGTGGACATCCCCGCAGGCGAAGCCAAGGAAGTGGCCTGGACCGTAACGGCACCCGCGCAGCTGGCGCAGATTCGCTCCGAGGCCATCCTGTGGGAGATTGAAGCGCGCGATACGCTCAGCGGCGCACGCGACGCCCTCAAGGCGCGACAGCGCATCATCCCTGCCGTGCCGCTGACGGTGCAGCAGGCCACGCTGGTGCAGCTGGACGGCCCCCTCACGCTGGACGTGGCCGCGCCGGCCGAAGCACTGCCGGGCCGCGGCGGCCTGAAGCTGGCGCTGCAGCCCAAGCTGGCCGAAGGCTTGCCCGGCGTGAAGGACTGGTTTGCCCACTACCCCTTTGCCTGCCTGGAGCAAAAGACCAGCAAGGCCGTGGGTCTGCGCGACGGCAAACTGTGGCAGACCGTGGTCACACAGATACCGAGCTACTTGGACAGCGACGGCCTGGCCAACTACTTCCCGCCGCGCGACGGTGAAGCCAACCACGGCAGCGACACGCTCACCGCCTACCTGCTCGCCGCCACGCACGAGGCCGCCAGCCTGAACTACGCCTTTGCCCTCAGCGACGAGGTGCGCGCGCCCATGGAGCGTGGCCTGATCGCCTTTGTAGAAGGGCGCATCCAGCGCGACTTCTGGAGCCCGCGCAAGGACCTGGACGTGCGCAAGCTCGCCGCGCTGGAGGCCCTGTCGCGTTACGGCAAGGCGCAGGCGCGCATGCTGGGCTCCATCACCATCGCGCCCAACCAGTGGCCCACCCATGCGGTCATCGACTGGCTGAACATCTTGAAGCGCGTGCAAGACGTGCCCGAGCGCGACAAGCGTCTGGCAGAGGCTACGCAGGTGCTGCGTGCCCGCATCAGCTACCAGGGCACCAAGATGGTCTTCAGCAGCGAGCGTGACGACTACTGGTGGTGGCTGATGCAAAACGGCGACGTCAACACCGCCCGCTTGCTGCTGGCCGTGCTGGACGACCCGGCTTGGAAGGACGATATGGGCCGCCTGGCCAATGGCTTCATACAGCGCCAGCAGGGCGGCGCTTGGCTGACCACCACGGCCAACCTGTGGGGCGGCCTGGCGCTGGAAAAGTTCAGCGCCAAGTTCGAAGCCGTGCCGGTGGCGGGCAGCACCAAGGCCTCCATGAGCACCGGCTCGGCCGCCGTGGACTGGAGCAAGTTGGAGCGCATCAAGACCACCGACGCCCAGGGCGCTGCGCACCAGACCACCTGGTTCGGCGCCCCGGCCGCCCCTGGCAACCTGAAGAATAACAGCATGTTCCTGCCCTGGAGCAAGACTGTTCCGAAGGACACGCTGGCCGTGACCCACCAGGGTGCGGGCAAGCCCTGGCTCACGCTGCAATCGGTGGCGGCGGTGCCGCTGAAGGCACCATTCAGCGCGGGCTATAGCATCAAGAAGACCATCACCTCCGTGGAGCAGGCCAACAAGGGCCTGCCCGCCGGCAGCTACACCCGGGGCGACGTGCTGCGCATCACGCTGGAGGTGAATGCCAGCGCCGACATGAGCTGGGCCGTCATCACCGACCCCGTGCCCGGCGGCGCCACCATCCTCGGCAGCGGCCTGGGCCGCGACAGCGAAATCGCCACCCAGGGCGAAAAGCGCGAAGGCTGGGGCTGGCTGGCCTTCGAAGAACGCAGCTTCGAAGCCTTCCGCAGCTACTACCAGTTCCTGCCCAAGGGTACGGTGAAGATGGAATACACCATTCGCCTCAACAACGCCGGTGAGTTCTCATTGCCGCCGAGCCGAGTGGAGGCGATGTATGCACCGGAGATGTTTGGCGAGACTCCGAATGCGAGGGTTAAGGTGGAGGCGGGGCGGTGAGAGTTAGAGGGCAGAGTGCGTTCCGCCCGTTGCACTTCACAATAGCTATTTTTTTGATAGCTGCTTGCGCAATTCCTGCGCGGGCTGAAGGCACTTTTGAGCAGCTAAAGGCAGCCTACCAGCCGTCCGACCGTCTGCTGCTGGACCGCCGTGGCGAGCTGCTGCACCGGCTGCGGGTGGACGCCACGGTACGCCGGGGGCAGTGGGTGGCGTTGGCCGATGTGTCCCCCGCCCTGCGCACGGCGCTGGTGCTCAGTGAAGACAAGCGCTTTTTCGAACACAGCGGGGTGGACTGGCAGGCCGTGGGCGCTGCGGCCTGGGCCAACCTGTGGAACACCCGCACGCGCGGTGCGTCCACCATCACCATGCAGCTCGCGGCCCTGCTTGACGAAGACTTGCAGCGCAGCGGCGGCGGGCGCAGCGTGGTGCAGAAGCTCGGGCAGGCGGTGTCGGCCACGGCGCTGGAGCGCAGTTGGCGCAAGGACCAGATCCTGGAGGCCTACCTGAACCTCGTGCCCTTCAAGGGCGAGTTGGTGGGCATCGACGCGCTGAGCCTTACGCTCTTCGGCAAGGCTGCCCATGGGCTTGATGCCAGCGAAGCCGCGGTGGCTGCGGCGCTGGTGCGCGCGCCCAACGCGTCGCCTGCACAGGTGGCCCAGCGCGCCTGCGCCGTGCTGCGCAGCCTGCAAGCCGCCGGGGCCGACTGTGCGGCGCTGGAGTGGTTCACGCTGGGGGCCCTGCAGCGGCGCGCGTTCGATGCCAGTGAAGGCGTGGCACTGCATGTGGCGCGCCAGTTGCTGCCAAGCGCCAGGACAGTGACGGTGCGCAGCACCCTGCACGCCCCCTTGCAGCGTTTTGCGCAGAGCACGCTGCTGCAGCACCTGCGGGAACTTGCCGGGCGCAACGTGGAAGACGGGGCGGTGCTGGTGCTGGACAACGCCAGCGGCGAGGTGCTGGCCTGGGTGGGGTCGTCCGGCCTGCTCAGCGATGCGGCCGAGCTCGATTTCGTGAGCGCGCTGCGCCAGCCGGGCTCCACCCTCAAGCCGTTCCTCTACGCCCAGGCCATTGCCGAGCGGCGCATCACGGCGGCCTCCTTGATCGAAGACTCGGACGCGCAGATCCCCACGCCCGGCGGGCTGTACATCCCGCAGAACTACGACCGCCAGTTCAAGGGCTGGGTGTCCACGCGTACGGCGCTGGGCGCCTCCCTCAACGTACCGGCGGTGCGCACGCTGGTCATGGTCACGCCCGACGCCTTTCACAAGCAACTGGTGCGCTTGGGGCTGCCGCTCAAGGAGAGTGGCGACTACTACGGCTACAGCCTGGCGCTGGGCAGCGCCGAGGTGTCGCTGCTGGCGCTCACCAATGCCTACCGCGCCTTGGCCAATGGTGGGCGCACCAGCACCACGCGGCTGACAACGGGTGCCGCCGCCCCTAAGTTCACGTCCACGCTCGACGCCCGCGCTGCCTTTGTGGTGGCCGACATGCTGTCCGACACCAATGCCCGCTCCCGCAGCTTCGGCACCGACAGTGTGCTGGCCACACGCTTCTGGACAGCGGTGAAGACTGGCACCAGCAAGGACATGCGCGACAACTGGGCCGTGGGCTGGTCGCAGCGCTACACGGTGGGCGTGTGGGTGGGCAATGCCAGCGGCGCGCCCATGTGGGACGTGAGCGGCACCAGCGGCGCCGCCCCGGTGTGGGCCGCCGTCATGGCCTATCTGCACCGCAGTACGCCCAGCAGCGCGCCCAAGCCGCCTGCGGGCCTGGTGCAGCAAGCGGTGCAGTTTGCCGCCCCGGGATCGGGTGCAGCGCTGGAGGCGGCGCGCAGTGAGTGGTTCCTGGCAGGTACCGAACAGCCCCGATTTGCTATGAAAACAGGAGCTTCCTACGAATATTCCAAGCGGGCTAGCGGCCTGAAATGCATGCAAAACGGAAAGGACGTGGCAGCCCGCATCACCGCGCCCGCGCCGGGCACCATCGTTGCCCTGGACCCCGACATTCCGCCGCAGCGCCAGCGCCTCACGTTCACAGCGCAGACCCCCGGTTTGCGCTGGCGCATCGACGACAAGGTGGTGGGGCAGGGCAGCAGCCTGGCGTGGCTGCCATGGCCCGGCCGCCACCAGGTACAGCTGGTGGATGCCGAGGGCCGGGTGTGCGACGCGCTGCGCATCGAGGTGCGCGGTGCTGGCCTGTCTGCGGCCGGTCGAAGCCGCAGGCCCTAGTCGACGACTTGGCTAGGCCGCAACGCTTACGCGCTGGCCGAAATGGCCGGTGCCACACAGTAAATGCTGCCGCCGCGCTGCTTGGCCAGGTACATGGCGTTGTCGGCGGCGGTCTGCAGGGCGCCGGCCTCGCAAGGGGCTTGCTCCACAGCAATGCCGATGGACAGGCAGACCCCGAACAACTCGTGGTGGGGATCTGAAGCCGGGGCAATGGCGTCTATGCACTTCTGCGCCACGGTCTGGGCAGCCACCAGGGCCTGTTCGCGTTCGGGGGTGTTCAGGGACCCCAGGATGATGACGAACTCGTCGCCGCCGACACGGGCCAGGGTGTCCGATTCGCGCAGAACGGCCCCCAGGCGCAGTGCCACTTTCACCAGCACGGTGTCGCCCACGTCATGGCCGTGCTGGTCGTTGATGGGTTTGAACTTGTCCAGGTCCAGATAGAGCAAGCCCACGCATTCCCCCATGCGCTGCGCACGGGCCAAGGTCTGGTGCAGCCGGTCGGCCAGCAGGGTGCGGTTGGGCAGGCCGGTGAGGGCGTCGTGGTGGGCCATGTGCACCATCTGGCGTTGGCTTTGCTCCAGCTTGGCCAGTAGGCGGTTGAAGGCGGCCGTCAGTTCGCCGACTTCGTCGTCTCGCACCACCTTGAGCGGCTCCAGCGGCGCTTCGCCGCGGGTCATGCGGTCGGCGTGGTCGGCCGCCGAGCGCAGGGGGCGGAACACGTAGTTGAGCGAGGTGACTGCAACCAGGATGAAGATGAGCAGGACCACCAGGCTGTTGGTGGCCACATAGCGCTGGGCCCGACCCACGGTGGCCAGGGCTTCCGAAGTGGGAATGCGCCCGACCACAAACCAGTTGGCACTGGGTACCGACACCATGGCCGAAATCTCTTCCTTGCCTTGTGCATTCTGGGTAATTCCCGTGCCCCGGTAACCCTCCATCGCCTTGTCGTGGAGCGGGTTGACGCCCGGTGGCGGCGTGGGTTTGAGCACCATGTCGGCCCGGGTGGAGGCCAGGAACACCTTGTCCGAGGAAGATACAAGCAGCAGCCCACCACCTTGGCCAATGCGGTCACGGTCGGAAAAGTTCAGGAAATCCGGCGCTGTGACGGCGGTTCGGCCCACGAGCACTGCGACCAGTTCGCCCTGGGCTGTGCGCAGTGGCGCTGCAACAGGAATGAGAGCCTTGCCATCCGCAGGGGAGGTTTCCAGGCTGCCCACGCTCCAGCGCCCGGCGCGGGCGGCCTCCAGAAGCCGGGCTTGCGTCGGGTTTGTGGCGCTGGCCTGGCCGATGACGGCGCCATCGGGTCGGACCGCGGTGATGCCGTGCGAAAACAGGGATTGCAGCTGTGCACGCTCCCGCAGCCAGGCGTCCAGGGCCTTGGGGCGCTGCAGCAGCTCCAGAGGCAAGGCCCGCGCCATGTTTTCCAGCACTTCCTTGCGCTCGACGAGCTTGTGTTCGACGTCCTTGGCCGCAAAGGTGGCCAGGGCCAATTGCTGTGAGGCCACCACCGCACTTACGTCTTCACGCAGGAAGTGCCCCAGGGCTGTGTAGCGTGTGATGGTGCCGAAGACGACCACCATGACCCCAATGAGGACGATGCGTGTGGCAATGCTTCTGGCGGCACGGGGCAGGTTCATGCCTGCATGATAGGAGGTTTGTGCGCACCCCGTGTGACAGCGGGGATGCCGACCTGACGCCCTTGTTACTGCAGCTGCAGGGTATTGCCGCGGTTGCCGTGTTCCAGCTTGAAGGTGCTGACCACCTCGGCCAGCTGGGTTGCCTGCTCGCTCATGCTGGAGGCAGCAGCGGCGCCTTGTTCCACCAGGGCCGCATTCTGCTGGGTCATCTGGTCCAGATTGGCAATGGCGGTATTGATCTGGGCCACGCCGTCGGCCTGCTCGCTGGCGGCGACCGACATTTCGCCAATGATCTCGCGCACCTTGACCACGTTGGACACGATTTCCTCCATGGTGCTGCCGGCCTGGCCGACCAAGGTGCTGCCATGCTCGACCTTGCTCACGCTGTTGTTGATGAGCTCCTTGATCTCCTTGGCCGCCTCGGCACTGCGTCCGGCCAGCGAACGCACTTCACTGGCCACCACGGCAAAGCCACGCCCTTGTTCACCTGCGCGCGCGGCTTCCACGGCCGCGTTGAGTGCCAGGATGTTGGTCTGGAAGGCGATGCCATCGATGACACCAATGATGTCGCTGATCTTGCGCGAGGCGTGGTTGATTTCGGCCATGGTGTTGACCACCTGGCCCACCACTGCGCCACCTTGCTGTGCGCTGCGTTCCGCTTCCGACGCCAGTTGTGTGGCCATGCGCGCGGAATCGGCTGATTGCTTGATGGCCCCGGACATCTGTTCCATGCTGGACGCGGTTTCCTGCAGGCTGCTGGCAGTCTGTTCGGTGCGTGCACTCAGGTCGTGGTTGCCGGAGGCCACTTCAGAGCTGGCGGTCTTGATGCTGTCGGCGGACTCGCGCACCTGGCTGATGACCTGTACCAGGGACTTCTGCATGCGATCGAGGACCAGGGTCATGTGGGCCAGTTCGTCCTTGCCTTCGGCCACCAGCGGGGCCTGGCTCAGGTCGCCCGCGGCCATGCGCTCGGCAAAGTCGGACACGCCATGCACCGGGCGCACGATCGAGTGGGCAATGCGCCAGCCCAGCACAATGGCCGTTGCGATGCTCAGTGCACCGATGACGAGCAATGCCGCCGTGATGGTGCGGATGGCTCCGTTGATCTTCACAAAGATGTCGGAACCGCCTTTTTGCAGCGCCGCTTCAATACCGGCCAGCATCTCGTACATGGGCTTGAAACCCTTCTCGGCTTCCTGCATGGCGTCCCAGGCCTCGGCGCTGGAGGCATAGCCGTTGTTCAGCAGCTTTTCTGCCACCGGGTTCACTGCGGCGCGGTAGGTCTGCAGGTTGGCGCGGAAGGCTGCCAGGTTCTTCTTCTGGTCTTCGTTGATGTTGGCGTTGCCGAAATCATTGCCAGCGCCATCGAGTACGGCTTGCTGGGCATCCCAGTGCGCCTTGAGTTGCTTGATGGTCTCGGGCTTGCCAAAGGCTGCGACCATGCCGTTGTGGTCGGCCTTGCTCTCCAGGATGCCGTACTTGGCCTTGGCCGTGATGACATTGATGGGGATGAGCTTGCCGGTGATGCCGTCGAGCCCCTTGAACGCCACATTCAGCCCGAACCAGCCAATGCCGATCACGGCAATGGACAGCAGCACCAGCAGGCCAAAGCCGGCGTAGAGGCGGGTTCCGATACGGATGCGGGTCAGCATGGGCATGTCTCCTGATAAGTTTCAACAAAGGAGTATCGGCACTTTGGCGGGCGGCTGAACAGGCGGGCTTCTACCTATACTGCGGGCCTATGTGTACAAGGTCATTTACCGCAGTGTTGCTGCGTAGCTTCGCTTCGTTGGGTTTGTGGGCCTGCCTGATTTCCGCCCATGCCGAGACTGTGCAGGTGGGTGTTGCGGCCAACATGGCCGCGCCCATGCAGGCGCTGCTGGTCGGCTTTCAGCGTGACAGTGGTCACAACGCGGTGGTGGTGCTCGGCTCTACCGGGAAGCTCTATGCCCAGATCCGCAATGGTGCGCCGTTGGATCTGCTGGTCTCGGCCGACGAGGCCACACCAGCCCGGCTGGAAAGCGAGAAACTGGCGGTGGCAGGCACGCGCCAGACCTATGGCATTGGGCGCCTGGTCTTGTGGAGTGCCCAGAAGGACCGGATCGATGCCCAGGGCGCCGTGCTGCGTAGCGGCACCTTCGATCATTTGGCGCTGGCCAACCCTGCGACGGCACCCTACGGCGCCGCGGCCGTACAGGTCATGGAGCACCTGGGCTTGCGGGCGCAGTTGCAGCCGCGCTGGGTCCAGGGGGAGAGCGTGGCCCAGGCCTACCAGTTCGTGGCCAGTGGCAATGCCGAGCTGGGATTCGTGTCCTTGTCGCAGGTGTGGCAAGGCGGCCAGCTGCGTGAGGGCTCGATGTGGCTGGTGCCGCAAAGCCTGCATTCGCCCTTGCGCCAAGATGCCGTGTTGTTGCAGCGCGGGCAGTCGAATGCGGCGGCGCTGGCCCTGTTGGCCTACCTGCGCAGCGACGCTGCACGTGCCGTGTTGCGCAGTTTCGGTTACGAGATGCCCTGAATGCCCGTGACCCCCATGCTTTCCGCGCAGGATTGGGATGCCATTGGCTTGAGCCTGCGCCTGGCGGCCAGCACCACGGCCATCCTGCTGCTGCTGGCAACGCCCTTGGCCTGGTGGCTGGCGCACACCCGGTCGCGCGTGCGTGCCCTAGTGGGGGCGGTGGTGGCCTTGCCGCTGGTGCTGCCACCCACCGTGCTGGGCTTCTACCTGCTGGTGTCCTTGGGGCCGCAGGGCTGGGTGGGGCAGGCCATGCAGTCCATGGGCTGGGGCCTGCTGCCTTTCAGCTTTGGCGGTTTGCTGCTGGGCTCGGTCATCTATTCGCTGCCCTTTGCCGTGCAGCCCTTGCAACATGCCTTCGAGTCCATGGGGCGGCGCCCGCTGGAGGTGGCCGCCACCTTGCGTGCCAGTCCCTGGGCTGCGTTCTGGCGCGTGGCGCTGCCGCTGGCGCGGCCCGGCTATGTGAGCGCGGCCATCCTGAGCTTTGCGCACACAGTAGGCGAGTTTGGCGTGGTGCTCATGCTTGGCGGCAACATCCCGGGCCAGACCCAGGTGGTATCGACCCAGATCTACGGCCATGTGGAGGCCATGGCCTACGGACAGGCGCACGCCCTGTCGCTGGGTATGGTGCTGTTTGCCTTGCTGGTGCTGCTGGCACTGGGACTGGTGCAGCGGCGCCAGCGTGGGGTGCTGGCATGAGCGCGCGCCGGGCCGTTCCCAAGCAAGCTCGCTCCACAGTGCGCAGCACGGAGGTTTCCCAGTGAGCGCACCTGTTCAGCAGCGGTTGCGGCTGCAGTGGCAGCGCGGTGCCTTCGTGCTCGACGTGGACTTGAGCCTGCCTGGCAGCGGCATCACCGTGCTCTATGGCCCCTCTGGCTGCGGCAAGACCAGCCTGCTGCGCTGCGTGGCCGGGCTGGAGCGCGCCCAGGGCAACGCTCTGGTGCAGATGGGGGGACTGACTTGGCAGGACGACAGCCGCGGCCTGTTCGTGCCCACGCACCGGCGCGCCATCGGCTATGTATTCCAGGAAGCCAGCCTGTTCGAGCACCTCAGCGTGCGCGACAACATTGCGTTTGGCCGACCGCGAAACGCTGGCACCGGCGCTGCCGCACTGTCGCTCGATGCCGTGGTAGCGCTGCTGGGCATTGGCCACCTGCTTGCACGGCGCAGTACCGACCTTTCCGGGGGCGAACGCCAGCGCGTGGCGATTGCCCGCGCCTTGGCGGCCCAACCGGCCGTGCTGCTGCTGGACGAACCCTTGTCGGCACTGGACCATGCCCGGCGCCAGGAAATCCTGCCCTGGCTGGAGCGTCTGCGCCATGAAGTGCATATTCCGATGCTCTACGTCACCCACGCGGCCGACGAGGTGGCACGCCTGGCCGATACCCTGGTGGTGATGGACCAAGGGCGTGCAGTGGCCTGCGGAGCCGCTACCGAGGTGCTGGCACAGGTGGATACCCCGGTGGTACTGGGCGAGGATGCGGGGGCCTTGCTGCAGGGCACGGTCCAGTCCATCGACAGCGACTGGCACTTGGCGGAAGTGCAGTGCGGCTCGGCCACGCTGTGGCTGCGCGACAGCGGGCTGGTCGTGGGGCAGGGCGTGCGGGTGCGGGTGCTGGCGCGCGATGTGAGCCTGGCGCTGGCCGAGGTGCAGGGCAGCAGCATCCAGAACGCGCTGCGGGCCACGGTGCGCTCCATCGTGCCCGGTGGGCACCCGTCGCAGGCCCTGGTGCAGTTGCAGCTGGCCCCGCCCGATGCCGCACCCGACAGCGCGCCGAACCTGCTGTTGGCGCGCATCACCCAGCGGGCCGTGCACAGCCTGGACCTGCAGGTGGGGCAAGCGGTGTGGGCGCACATCAAATCGGTCGGTCTGGTGCGCTGAACGCAAGCTGTTTGCCACGGGCATTGCAATGGTGCGGTGAATTTTTTTGCACCTTTTGGCGGTTTTGAAGGCCTACAGTGTGAATTCCATTGAATGCGCTGCGGCGCCGGAGAATGTCATGAGCACAGCCGACCAGATGCCCACCCTGTTTGTTTCCCATGGAGCCCCCCTGTTTGCGCTGGAGCCCGGCGAGACCGGGCCGCTGTTGGCCCAGTGGGCCCGTGACCATGCACCGCAGCCGCGCGGCATTGTGGTCATGTCGCCACATTGGATGGCGCGCGGTCCGGCGGTCATGACCAATCCTCAACCCACCACCTGGCACGACTTTGGCGGCTTTCCGCGCCCGCTGTACAGCCTGCAATACCCGGCCCCCGGTGCACCGGACCTGGCCGCCCGGGTGCTGTCCCTGCTGGATATTGCCGGCATGTCAGCCCAGGGCGATGCCCAGCGTCCGCTGGACCATGGCACCTGGGTGCCGCTGATGCACCTGTACCCGCAGGCCAATGTGCCGGTAGTCCAGGTGGCCCTGCCGGTGGGCTTTGGCCCCAAAGAGGTATATGCCATGGGCCAGGCCCTGCAGGCCTTGCGCAAGGAGGGCATCCTGGTTCTTGGCAGTGGTGCCATGACCCACAACCTGGGCGAGTTCGGGGCTTACGACGGCAATACGCCTGCGCCTTATGCGGTGGCATTCGGCCGCTGGGTGGAAGGCGCCGTGGCCCGGGGCGACCGCACTGCACTGCTGAACTACCGCGAACTGGCACCCCACGCCCACCGCGCCCATCCGACCGAAGACCACTTCCTGCCGCTGTTCTTTGCACTCGGTGCCGCAGGCTGGGGCCAGGAAGGGGCCGCGCCGGAACTCGACTACCTGAGCCGCGAAATCCTCTACGGCATGCTGGCCATGGATGCTTTTGCCCTGCATTGAGCGCGCGGTGCGGGTTGGCTGCGATACTGTCAGCCATCACATTGGAGAGTAGACATGGTGGAGCAACAGTATGTAGCGCTGAACGACCCTGCACAGTTCGGTGCCGTGGTCCAGGCTTGGGGCGCCCGTTGGCCTTCCATGGGGCTTTTCGTGATGCTGCCGGAGCAGGAAAAGCAGCACGTGCCCTGGATACAGGGCTATTGCCGGGACCATGGCATCGCGCTCATGGGCGCCGTGTTTCCAGCCTTGGTGGCCCAGGGCGGTTTTGTCTCGGAAGGTGCCTGGCTGGTGTGCTTTGCCGAACAGCCCGACTACCTGTTGCAGACCGATCTGCAGGGTGCCGGTGCACAGGCTCTGGAGCAATGGACCCGCACCACCCTGGCCGGGTCTAAAGCGCCGCAGACACTGTTTTTCATTTTCGATGCCATGGTGCCGAACGTCAGTACGTTGCTGGGCAACCTGCACATGGCGCTGGACAGCGCGCCGCGCTATGCCGGGGTCAGTGCAGGCAGCGAGACCTTCACCCCCATGCCCTGCCTGTTTGACGCCCAGCGCCATGTCGGTGACGGCGTGCTGGTGATTGCCCTGGGAGAGCAGGCACGCACAGTGGTGCAGCATGCGTACCCGGTGTCAAAGACATTGATGAATGCCACCGCGGCGCAGGGCAATCGCATCATCCGCATCAACGACCGGCCTGCGTTCGAGGTCTACCAGGAAGTCATCGCACAAGAGTATGGCGTGGCACTGACGGCCGATAATTTCTACGACTATGCCGTGCATTTTCCCTTTGGGGCCGTCACCGTGGTGGATGTGCTGGTGCGCATACCGGTGGCCCTGGGCGAAGACCAGTCGTTGGTGTGCGTGGGTGAAATTTCCCCTAATACGAACTTGCGCTTGCTGCGTGCGCCAGAACTGGCGCAGAGCCATTGTGTGGCGCAGCTGGACGCGGCCTTGCGCAGTGCGGGGCGTCCAGCCGGTTCGGCGCTGATGACCTTCTACTGTGCCGGTCGGCGCATGCATTTCGGTGGCGAGTCAGCGCTGGAAGTGCAGCAGCTTCAGGAAACGACCGTTGCGCAGGCCTTGTTCGGTGCCCTGTCGTTGGGCGAGATTGACAGTGTGGAAGACCTGGATGTGCCGCGTTTCCACAACGCGGCCATGGTCTGCATAGCGGCCTGAATGGCGCGTCAGGTGCGCGCGCGGCGTACCTCCATGGCCGCAATCTGCGCGCGGGCTTCGTCCCCTTCGGGAATCGGCTGGCCGCTGTCGCGCCATTGGACCGCGGCCTTGAAGCCGTTTTCCTGCGCATAGCGGCGAAACCACAGGCCTTCGGGGTTGTGGCGGGTGATGCCGTCAAACACCGTGGCCATCATCTGGGTCTGCTCCAGGCCCATGGTGAGCATGACCTGGTTCACCACCATCTTGTGCATGGCCAGGTGGCCGCTGGGCACCCCGGCAATGCGGTTGGCCAGGCGCAGGGTTTCAGCTTCGAGTTCAGTCAAAGGAACTGCTGCATTGGCCAGGCCCCATTCGGCGGCTTTGGCCCCGCTGATGACATCGCCCGTGAACATGAGCTGCTTGGCCCGTGTCGGACCCAGGCGGTAGGTCCACATGGCGGTGGTCGGACAGCCCCATACGCGCGTAGGCATGTAGCCAATGCGGGCGTCCTCGGCCATCACCAAAAGGTCGCAGCACAGCGCAATGTCGCTGCCCCCGGCCACCGCCGCGCCGTGCACCTTGGCGATGGTGGGCTTGGGGCTCTTCCACAGGCTCATGAAGTCTTCGGTGTTGCGCTTCATGGTGGCGTAGTCGACCATCGGGTCCCACGGTGTCTTTTCCTGCTGGCACGGATGCTCGATGTGCGATTCGGCCGAACCGGCCAGGTCGTAGCCGCCACAAAAGCCCTTGCCTGCGCCCTCAATCACGATGACGTGGATGTCGGGCTGCGCATTGGCCCAGTCCACGGCGGCGCGAATCTCGCGCGGTGTGTCGTCGGTAATGGCATTGAGGCGCTCAGGCCGGTTCAGCAGCAGGCGCGCAATGCGCGGGTTGCTGGCATCAGCGTCGATGCGCAGGGTGGAAAAGCTGGGCATGGCAGGTACTCCTTGCGTCTGGGGCAATCGGGTCTGCCCCCATGCTAGGTGGCCAAGCACCGTCTGCCCATGCCCACAAACCCGGAGGCGCTGACATCTGGGTGACAACCGTTCCTCAGCCCGGATTGCAGGTCAAATTGGCATGTGGCCCGCTTGCAATATGCGCAGTTAGCTACCAAAAATGTAGCAACTCAGCACTCCACGATATTCACTGCCAGGCCACCGCGCGCGGTTTCCTTGTACTTGGTCTTCATGTCGGCGCCGGTGTCGCGCATGGTCTTGATCACCTTGTCCAGGCTCACGAAGTGGCTGCCGTCGCCGCGCAGGGCCATGCGGGCGGCGTTGATGGCTTTGACCGAGGCAATGGCGTTGCGCTCGATGCAGGGTATCTGCACCAGCCCGCCCACCGGGTCGCAGGTCAGGCCCAGGTGGTGCTCCATGCCGATCTCGGCAGCGTTTTCCACTTGCTCGGGCGTGCCGCCCAGCACCGCGCACAGGGCACCCGCCGCCATGGAGCAGGCCACGCCGACCTCGCCCTGGCAGCCCACCTCGGCCCCGCTGATGCTGGCGTTTTCCTTGTACAGGATGCCGATGGCCGCGGCCGTGAGCAGGAAGTCGTGCACGCCCTGCGCGGAGGCCTGGGGTACGAAGCGCGTGTAGTAGTGCAGCACGGCGGGAATGATGCCGGCTGCGCCATTGGTCGGGGCCGTGACCACGCGGCCACCGGCGGCGTTTTCCTCGTTCACGGCCAGGGCGTAGAGGTTGACCCAGTCCAGCACCTGCAGCGGATCGCGCAGGGCCTCCTCGGGCTTCGATGTAAGCGCGTCGCGCAGTGCCTTGGCACGGCGCTTGACCTTGAAGCCACCGGGCAGCACGCCCTCGGTGGCGCAGCCACGCGCCACGCAGGCCTGCATGACCTGCCAGATGCGCTCCAGCCCGGCGTCGATTTCGGCATCGCTGCGCCAGTGCTGCTCATTGCGCCGCATCACTTGGGCGATGGAGAGCCCCTGCGTTTTGCACACGGCCAGCAACTGGTCGCCGGTGGTGAAGGGCAGGGGCAGCACCGTGGCATCGGGTGCAATCACCTTATGGCGCGCCCCGTCGGCTGCCACCTCGTCGGTGACGATAAAGCCACCGCCCACCGAGTAGTAGGTGCGCTCGCACAGCGAGGCACCCGCCGCGTCCAGTGCTTCCAGCCGCATGCCGTTGGCGTGGAAGGGCAGGGCGGCGCGCATGAACAGCAGGTCGTCCTTCTCATGGAAGGCGATGGTGTGGCCGCCGGGCAAGGGGAGCTGCTTCTCAGTGCGCACCTGTGCCAGGTAAGCGGGAATGCGGTCCACGTCCACCGTGTCCGGCTCCAGCCCCATCAGGCCCAGCAGCACAGCGGTGTCGCTGCCGTGGCCCTTGCCGGTGGCCCCGAGCGAGCCATGCAGCCAGCAGCGCACCGTGGCGGTTTGCTTCAGCACGCCTTCGGCTTCAAGCTTGAGCGCAAACAGGCGCGCCGCCCGCATGGGGCCCACGGTGTGCGAACTGCTGGGGCCGATGCCGATCTTGAAAAGGTCGAAAACTGAAACTGCCATGGTGCTCCTCGTTGTAGTTTTTGGCTTAGGCCTGCAGTGCGAGTGTGACTGCAGGCGCGCGCTTTGCAAAGTGCTGCTGCACCTGCGCGGCGATCTGGTGGCCGGTGATGGCCGACAGCGTCCAGCCCAGGTGGCCGTGGCCGGTGTTATAGAACACATTGGCGCAGCGGCCCTGGCCCACGCGCGGCATCATGTTCGGCAGCATGGGGCGCAACCCGGCCCAGGGCTCGACGCGGCGGGTGGATACACCAGGGAAGCACTGGTTCACCCATTGAATGAGGGGGCGAATGCGGTCGGCGCGGATGTTCTGGTTCATGCCGTTGAATTCTGCGGTGCCGGCTACGCGGAAGCGGTCAGCCCCAAGGCGGCTGGTGACCAGCTTGGTCTCGTCGTCGAGCAGGCTGACCCAGGGTGCCGCCTGTTGGCTGGTTTCGTCCTGCAGGTGCACGGTGATGGAATAGCCCTTGACCGGGTAGATGTTGAGGCGGTCGCCCAGCTGCGCCGCTAGGCTGCGGCCCCAGACGCCAGCGCACACCACCACAGCGTCGAACTGTGCCTGCTGCGCGGCACCTTCTTCGCCTTGCAGCAGCAGGGTGCTGGTGCGGCCATCGGCCTGGGCACGCAGCACCTGGGTGCCGCGCAGAAAGCGCACACCCAGGCGTTCGCAGGCTTGTGACAGGCCATGGGTGAAGAGGTGGATGTCGCCGGTGGAGTCGCTCTCGGTATAGAAGCCGCCGTAGTACTGCCCAGCCAGCGTGGGCTCAATGGCACGCATCTCGTCGGGTGTGACGGCGCGGCGCTCCAGCCCGCCCTGGGCCAGCAGCTGGGTCACGTTGGCGGCGTGGTCAAAGCCCTTCTTGTCGCGGTAGATGTGCAGGATGCCGCGGCGTTCGTGCTTGAAATCAATGCCTTCCGACTGCGCCCAGGCAAACAGGTGCTGGCGCGCTTCGATCGCCAGTTTCGTCGTGGCGATTGTGTTGTCGCGGTACTTGGGTAGGGCGGCGACAAACTCGGCCAGCCAGCTGAACTTGTGCCAGGTCGGCAGCGGGTTCATCAGCAGCGGCGCGTCGGGGGTGAACATCCACTTCAGGCCCTTGATGAGGGTGCTGGGGTGGTTCCAGACCTCGGCGTTCGAGGCCGAGAGTTGCCCGCCGTTGGCGTAGGACGTTTCCATCCCGGCGTAGCGGTTTTTGTCGATCAGGGTGACCTGGAAACCCTGTTGGGCCAGGGCGTAGGCGGTGGTGACACCGGTGATACCGGCGCCGATGACGGCGATGTGTTGCATGCTGCACTCTCTTTGAGACTGTCCAAAACAAAAGGTCGCTGCGCATGCACCGTGCACACGCTGCGACCCCCTCTGTTTTGAGACCTGAGAGATTCACGCCTGCCTTGCGGTGGGCGTTTGCTCCTGCGGTGAGCCGGGGGACAAGTCCCGGCCGCTCTTCAGAGTGCAATGCTTGAAAACGGTCCTTTTGCCTGAGAGTTTCCGGGGCGGTTGCTCCTTCGGCGCTGCTGCTGCGTTTGCAACGGCAGTCTCTTCCGTTTTCAACAAGGCAGCGGCTTGCAAACTTCCGCTGCCCGTAAAAAATCCGTTCCTACAGTCCCAGCTCCGCCTTCACATCGGCCAGCAGGGCGTCCACTGACTCGGGCTGGGTGTCCCACGCGCACATGAAGCGGCAACCGCCACCGGCGATGAACTGGTAGAACTTCCAGCCACGCGCGTACAGAGCCTGCACCAGTGCCGGCGGCAGCTGCGCAAACACGCCATTGGCCTGCGGCGCATGCAGCACCTGTACACCTTTCAAACCCTGCAGTCCGGCGCTCAGGCGCTGGGCCATGGCGTTGGCGTGGGCGGCGTTTTTCAGCCAGACATCGTCTTCGAGCAAGCCGACCCAGGGGGCCGAGATGAAGCGCATCTTGCTGGCCAGCTGACCGGCCTGTTTGACGCGGTAGGCAAAGTCCTCGCTCATGGCTTTGTTGAAGAACACCACGGCTTCGCCCACGGGCAGGCCGTTCTTGGTGCCGCCAAAACAGAGCACATCGACACCGGCTTTCCAGGTGATGTCAGCCGGCTTGCAGCCCAGATGGGCTACGGCGTTGGCAAAGCGTGCGCCATCCATGTGCAGGCGCAGCTGGTGCTTCTTGGCCATCCACGAGATTTCACGCACCTCGTCCACGCTGTAGACCGTTCCCAATTCCGTGGCCTGGGTGATGGACACCACCTTGGGACGCGGGTAGTGGATGTCGCTGCGCTTGGTCACCAGGGTATTGATGGCCTCTGGCGTGAGCTTGCCCAGCTTGGCTGCTTCGGACTGGTTCTCACCCACCAGCAGCTTGGAGCCGTTGGAGAAGAATTCCGGCCCGCCGCACTCGTCGGTTTCGATGTGGGCTACGGGCGAGCAGATCACCGAGTGGTAGCTCTGGCACAGCGAGGCCAGCGCCAGCGAGTTGGCGGCCGTGCCGTTGAACACGTAGTACACATCGCAGTCGATGTCGAACAGCTGGCGCAGCATGTCGGTCGACTTCTGCGTCCAGCGGTCGTCACCGTAGGCGGGCTCATGACCACTGGCATTGGCCTCCATGAACCAGTGCATGGCCTGCGGGCAAGTCCCCGCGTAGTTGTCACTGGCGAATTGTTGGCGGTTGGTAGTGGTCATGTTGCTTCGGTACGGTTTTAGCTGTTGGCGTATTCGCCCACGGGCACGCAGCTGCAGAACAGGTTGCGGTCGCCGTAGACGTTGTCGACGCGGCCCACGCTGGGCCAGTATTTGCCGGCCTTGAGGCTGGCCACCGGGAAGGCGGCCTGCTCGCGGCTGTAAGGGTGGGCCCAGTCACCGGCCACCACGCTGGCGGCGGTGTGCGGTGCGTTCTTGAGCACGTTGCCTTCCTGGGGCATGGCGCCGCTTTCCACCTGGGCGATCTCGCCACGAATGGCGATCATGGCGTCGATGAAGCGGTCCAGCTCGGCCAGGGTCTCGCTCTCGGTGGGCTCCACCATCAGGGTGTTGGGCACCGGGAAGGACAGCGTGGGGGCATGGAAGCCATAGTCCATCAGGCGCTTAGCCACGTCTTCGGCCATGACGCCGCAGGTTTCCTTGAAATGGCGCAGGTCCAGGATGCACTCGTGGGCCACGTGGCCGTTCTCGCTGGCGTAGAGCGTGGGGTAATGGTCTTTGAGGCGGGTGCTGATGTAGTTGGCCGCCAGGATGGCCGATTCGGTGGCTTGCTTGAGGCCTTCGGCGCCCATCATGCGGCAGTACATCCAGCTGATGGGCAGTACAGCGGCGTTGCCCAAGGGCGCGGCCGACACGGCACCGGTTTTGCTGGCGATGCCACCGGTGGCATGGCCCGGCAGGAAGGGCACCAGGTCTTCGACCACGCACACGGGGCCGACACCGGGGCCACCACCGCCGTGGGGGATGCAGAAGGTCTTGTGCAAGTTCAGGTGGCTGACGTCACCGCCGAACTGGCCGGGGGCGGCCACGCCCACCAGGGCGTTCATGTTGGCGCCGTCCACGTAGACGCGGCCGCCGTGGCTGTGCACCAGAGCGCACAGTTCTTTCACCGTGGTTTCAAACACGCCGTGCGTGCTGGGGTAAGTGATCATGATGGCGGCCAGGTTGGCGCTGTGCTTTTCGCAGGCGGCCTTGAGGTCGTCCATGTCCACGTTGCCGTTGGCATCGCACTTGGTCACCACCACCTGCATGCCAACCATCATGGCGCTGGCCGGGTTGGTCCCGTGCGCGCTGGAGGGGATCAGGCAGATGTTGCGGTGGCTTTCACCGCGGCTGGCGTGCCAGCCCTTGATGGCCAGCAGGCCGGCGTATTCACCTTGGCTGCCCGCATTGGGCTGCAGGCTGATGCCAGCGTAGCCGGTGGCAGCGCACAGCCAGTCGCGCAGCTGCTGGTCCAGCAAGGCATAGCCTTCGCGCTGGTCGGCCGGGCAGAAGGGGTGAATGTTCGCAAACTCGGGCCAGGTGATGGGAATCATCTCGCTGGTGGCGTTGAGTTTCATGGTGCAGGAGCCCAGCGGAATCATGCTGCGGTCCAGCGCCAGGTCTTTGTCCGACAGCATGCGGATGTAGCGCAGCATGCCGGTCTCGGAGTGGTGGGTGTTGAACACCGGGTGCGTCAGGTAGCTGCTTACGCGTTGCAGGCTGGCCGGGATCAGGGCGGGCGCCGTGGCAGCAAGCGCTTCCACGTTCGGCAGGGCTTGGCCCGGTTCAGCGAAGAACGACCAGACCAGTTCCAAGTCGGCGCGGGTGGTGGTTTCGTCGAGCGAAACGCAGATCGCATTTTCACGTGCAATTCGCACGTTAGCCCCCGCAGACAGTGCGCGGGCAGCTATTGTTTTTGTAGCATCTGCGGTCGGGATGCAGAGCGTGTCGAACGCGGTGCCGTGCAGCGGGGCAAAGCCCAGTTGGCGCAGGCCTTGGGCCAGGATGGCGGTGTAGGTGGCTACGCGCTGGGCAATGCGCTTCAAACCGGCCGGGCCGTGGTACACGGCGTACATGCTGGCGATGACGGCTGGCAGCACCTGCGCGGTGCAGATGTTGGAGGTGGCTTTTTCGCGGCGGATGTGCTGTTCGCGGGTCTGCAGGGCCAGGCGGTAGGCCGGGTTGCCGTGGCTGTCCACGCTCACGCCCACCAGGCGGCCAGGCATGGAGCGCTTGTATTCGTCGCGGCAGGCCATGAAGGCGGCGTGCGGGCCACCGGCGCCGAAGGGCATGCCGAAACGCTGGGTCGAGCCAATGGCAATGTCCGCACCCATTTCACCCGGGGCCTTGAGCACGGTCAGGGCCAGCAGGTCGCAGGCCAGGATCAGGGCAGCGCCCTTGCTGTGGATGGTGTCGGCGCTGAGCTGCCAGTCGGCCAGCCAGCCGCTGGAGCCGGGGTACTGGTTCAGGGCCGCGAAGTAGTCGTCAGCGGCAATGGCGGCCTGCCATTCGTCGCTGGAACGCACCACCTTCACGTTGTAGCCCAAGGGGGCGGCGCGGGTCTGGATGACTTCGATGGTCTGGGGGTGGCAGTCGCCGCTGACGATGAAGGTGTTGCCCTTGGCCTTGACCGAGCGCTTGGCCAGGGTCATGGCTTCGGCCGCGGCCGTGGCTTCGTCGAGCATGGAGGCATTGGCCATGGGCATGGCGGTGAGGTCCGCCACCATGGTCTGGAAGTTCACCAGGGCTTCCATGCGGCCCTGGGAAATTTCGGCCTGGTAGGGCGTGTAGGCGGTGTACCAGGCGGGGTTTTCCAGAATGTTGCGCAGGATCACGCCGGGGGTGTGGGTGCCGTAGTAGCCCTGGCCGATGAAGCTCTTGAAAATCTTGTTCTTCCCCGCCATGGCCTTCAGTTCAGCCAGCGCCGCAGCTTCGGTAATGGCTTCGGGGATCGCCATGCGATCGGCACGGGCGATGGCGCGCGGCACCACGCCGTCGATCAGTTCTGCACGGGTCGCACAACCCACGGCGGCGAGCATGGTTTTCTCTTCATCGGCATCAAAGCCAATGTGGCGTGCAATGAATTCGCTGGTGTTTTCCAGGCTGGAAAGACTGGATGCAGGTGTGGCGTTGGCGGACATGGTGGAACTCGAAAAACGGAAAAGGGCGGGGTGCCGCTGGCCGCGGCGTGGGTACCACAGCCCGGCGCGGGGGCTGTGGTGTCGCGCGAAAAGCGCTTAGGCGTTTTGTTCGTAGGTCTTGTAGCTGGTTTCGTCCATCAAGCCGTCCAGCTCGGCGGGGTTGGACAGCTTGATCTTGAAGAACCAGCCCGAACCCATGGGGTCGCTGTTGGCCAGCGAGGGGTCGGCACGCAGGTCTTCGTTCACGGCCAGCACTTCACCGCCCACGGGCATGTAGACGTCGGCAGCGGCCTTCACGGACTCGACTACACCGGCCACATCCTTGGCAGCCAGGGTCTTGCCGACTTCCGGCAGGTCCACGAACACCACGTCGCCCAGGGCGTCTTGCGCGTGCTGGGTAATGCCGACGGTGGCGGTGTCGCCTTCAATGACCAGCCATTCGTGATCGGGGGTGAATTTGATGTTCATGGAGAGCTCCTGAAGAAAAAATAAAAATGAAATTGTTTGAGAAATTCCGCCGACGGCAACTGTAGCGTCCGTTTGGCGGATTGGGCAGGGCTTAGCCGCGGTAGTAGCGGTTGGGCACGAAGGGCATGGCGCTCACGACCATGGGCACGGGCTTGCCGCGCACGATGGCTACGACCTTGCTGCCCAGCGCGCTGTGCGCCACGTCCACGTAGCCCATGGCCACGCATTGGTTGATGGTGGGGCCCAGCAGGCCACTGGTGACTTCGCCGATCTTGTTGCCAGCGCCGTCCTGCAGTTCGGTGTGTTCGCGCACGGGAATACGCTCCTGGGCCACCAGTCCTACGCGTTTTCGGGCTCCAGCCCGCGTGGAATCTGCGAGAGCAGCTAGTATTTTTGTAGCGCCTGGGAAGCCGCCTTCACGCGCACCGCCAGCGCGACGCACCTTTTGGATGGCCCACAAGAGGCTGGCTTCAACCGGGGTGGTGGTGGTGTCGATGTCGTTGCCATACAGGCACAGGCCGGCTTCCAGGCGCAGCGAATTGCGCGCACCCAAGCCGATGGGTTTGACTTCGGGTTGGGCCAGCAGGGCGCGCGCCAGGGCTTCGGCCTGGGATTCGTGCACGGAGATCTCGAAGCCGTCTTCGCCGGTGTAGCCGCTGCGGGTCAGGAATACGTCGATCTTCTTCGTGCCGGTATCCACGGTGAAGTTGCCGCCGGTCATGAACACGAGCTTTTCCACGCCAGGGGCCAGGCGCGACAGGGCAGTCACAGCCTGCGGGCCTTGCAGCGCCAGCAGGGCCATCTCGGGCATGGGGATGACTTGGCAGCGGGTGCCGATCTTGGCCTGGATGTGGGCGATGTCACCGACCTTGCAGGCGCCGTTGACGATGACGAAGATCTCGTTGTTGCCCTTGTTGAAGAACATCAGGTCGTCAATGATGGTGCCTTCCTCGGTGGTCAGCAGGCCGTAGCGCTGTTTGCCCACGGGCAGGTCGATTACGTCCACCGGCATCAGGGTCTCGAACGCGGCGGCGGCGTCAGGTCCGACCAGGCGCAACTGGCCCATGTGCGACACGTCAAACAGACCGGCGGCGTTGCGCGTGTGGTTGTGCTCGGCCATCAGCCCTGCGGGGTACTGCACGGGCATGGAGTAGCCGGCAAAAGGCACCATGCGCGCGCCAAGTTCAATGTGCAGAGCGTTGAGCGGGGTGGTCAACAGGGTTTGGTCAGCGGACATGGGCTTCTCTCCGAAAAGTGCATACACATTGGTATGCAGGGCAACCTGAATCTCGCGGCCCCAAATGGTGCCGAGAGGCTGCCCCCTGTCCCTTGTACCTGAGAGATTCGCCGGGCCTGCATGCACGCGGGGTGCGCAGACTGCGGTTTGCTCCTTCGGTGGGTTGCCGCACATCGGTGATGCGTCGTGCAACCTCTCTCCAGTGGGTGTCGCTGCACACACGCGGTGCGCAGCGTTGGTCAGTCCTTTTGCCTGAGCGTTCAGACGGCTGCAATCAACCATCCTGCGCCTTCGGCGATCCCCGTAGGGGATTCTCTCCTGACGAAGCCGCAATTCTAAGCGAGAAGGCCAGCCCGTACACTCTGCGCCTTCCTTCACCCGACCACTTTGGGAGTTTGATGCTTTTTCTGTTGCGAATGCTGGCCCTCGGCGTGCACTTTGTACTTGCCTGCGGGGTCAATGCCGTCATCGTGCTGTTGCGCCCCTTCAACCCGGACAACACCCGCTGGTGTGGCAATGTTTATGCGCGCCCAGCCCAGTGGTTGCTGGGACTCACGGTGCGGCGCGAGCTGGATGTACTGCGGGAAACCCCCAATCCCTTTGTCATCGTGGCCAACCACCAGTCCAACTACGACCTGTTCATCCACGGCAGCGTCATTTCGCGGCGCGCGGTGTCATTGGGCAAGACCAGCCTCAAGTGGCTGCCGCTGTTCGGGCAGATTTACTGGCTGGCCGGCAATGTGCTCATCGACCGCAGCAATGCGGCCAAGGCCAAACAGGCCATGCTCCAGACCACCGACGTAATGCGCAACCACGACACCTCGATCTGGGTGTTTGCCGAAGGCACGCGCAACCATGGCAAGGGGTTGCTGCCTTTCAAGAAAGGCGCGTTCCAGATGGCTATCAGCGCCGGGGTGCCCATCGTGCCGGTGTGTGCCAGCACCTACCGCCGCAGCATGCGCTTGAACCGCTGGCGTGCTGGCCACGTGGTGGTGCGTGCACTGGCGCCCATTCCCACCGAAGGGCTCACGTTGGACGACATGCCGGCCTTGATGGCCCAGTGCCATGCCCAGATGCAGCAGTGCATCGAAGAACTTGATGCGCAGGTGGCCCAGCTTGATAGCGGCCAGGCATGAAAAAGGGCTCCGAGGAGCCCTTGTTGATTACATGGCGCCGTAGTTCGGGCCGCCGCTGCCTTCGGGCGTGACCCAGACGATGTTCTGTGTCGGGTCCTTGATGTCGCAGGTCTTGCAGTGCAGGCAGTTCTGCGCATTGATCTGCAGGCGGTCGCTGCCGTCGTCGTTCTTCATGTACTCGTACACGCCAGCCGGGCAGTAGCGTGCTTCGGGGCCAGCGTACTTCTTCAGGTTCACAGCCACGGGCACCGAGGCGTCCTTGAGCGTCAGGTGCGCGGGCTGGTTTTCCTCGTGGTTGGTGTTGCTGATGAACACGCTGGAGAGACGGTCAAAGGTCAGCTTGCCATCGGGCTTGGGGTAGGCGATGGGCTGGCATTCGGCGGCTGGCTTGAGGTACTCGTGGTCGGCCTTGGTGCGGCGCAGTGTCCAGGGCATGTTGCCGCGCAGTACGAATTGTTCGAAACCGTTCATCAGCGTGGCCACGACCAGGCCATGCTTGAACCAGTTCTTGAAGTTGCGGTCCTTGTTGAGTTCGGTGTGCAGCCAGCTGGCTTCGAAGGCGTCCGGGTAGGCGCTGAGTTCGTCGTGCTGGCGACCCGCCACCACCGCTTCATAAGCGGCCTCGGCGGCCAGCATGCCGGTCTTGATGGCGGCATGGCTGCCCTTGATGCGGCTCACGTTCAGGTAGCCGGCATTGCAGCCGACCAGTGCGCCGCCCGGGAACACGGTCTTGGGCAGCGAATTGATGCCGCTGGCGTTGATGGCGCGGGCGCCGTAGGACAGGCGCTTGGCAGTGACCTCCCCCTTGTCGTTTTCGAAGTACCAGCGGATGCGCGAATGGGTCTTCCAGCGCTGGAATTCCTCGAACGGGCTCAGGTAGGGGTTCTCGTAACCCAGGCCGGTGACGAAGCCCATGGCGACCTTGTTGCCGTCCAGGTGGTACAGGAAAGCACCGCCATAGGTGTTGTTGTCCATCGGCCAGCCGGCGGTATGCATCACGAAGCCGGGCTTGTGCTTCTTGGGGTCGATTTCCCAGACTTCCTTGATGCCGATGCCAAAGCTTTGCGGGTCCTTGCCTTCGTCCAACTTGAACTTGGCGATCAACTGCTTGCCCAGGTGGCCGCGTGCGCCTTCGGCGAACACGGTGTACTTGCCCAGCAATTCCATGCCGAGCTGGAAGCTATCGGTGGGCTGGCCGTCCTTGCCAATGCCCATGTTGCCGGTGGCCACGCCCTTGACCGAGCCGTCTTCGTTGTAAAGCACTTCGGCGGCGGTGAAGCCGGGGAAGATTTCTACGCCCAGCGCTTCGGCCTGGGCAGCCAGCCAGCGCGTGACTTCACCGAGGCTGATGATGTAATTGCCATGGTTGTGGGCAAACGGCGGCAGCAGGCTGTTGGGCACGCGGTAGCCGTCGTCTTCGGACAGGAAAATGTAGGCGTCGTCGGTGACGGCTTGCTTCAAGGGGGCGCCTTGGGCCTTCCAGTCGGGAATCAGTTCGGTCAGAGCCTTGGGGTCCATGATGGCGCCCGACAGGATGTGCGCGCCGGGCTCCGAGCCCTTTTCCAGGACCACCACCGACACGTCGGTGCCCTTTTCGGCAGCGAGTTGCTTGAGGCGGATGGCGGTGGACAGGCCGCCAGGGCCGCCGCCTACGACAACGACGTCGTACTCCATGGATTCACGGGGGCCGAATTGATCCAGAATTTCTTGGTTGGTCATGGGTGTCTCACTTGATAATGGGGCCTGGTAGCAGCGCGCACCCTGAGCCGAGTGGTGTCGCAGCTTGCGGAATTCTACTGGTGGTTTTTGTAAAAAAGAACGACCGTTCTTTTTGTTAAGTGGGGACTCTCTAAATGGCGTACAGCATTGATCTTTCCGGCCGTGTGGCCTTTATTACCGGTGCGTCGGGTGGTTTGGGCGCGCAGTTCGCGCGCACGCTTTCGCAGGCAGGGGCGGCCGTGGTGTTGGCCAGCCGTCGCGTGGACAAGCTCAAGGAATTGCGCTCGATTATCGACGCAGAAGGGGGTGATGCCCACGTCATCGAAATGGATGTGACAGACCACGACTCCATCAAGGCCGCCGTGGCCCACGCTGAGACGGAAGTTGGGTCGATTGACATCCTTATCAACAACTCGGGCGTCAGCACCACCCAGCGCCTGCAGGACGTGCAGCCCGATGACTACGACTTCATCTTCAACACCAACGTCAAAGGTGCTTTTTTTGTGGCGCAAGAGGTGGGCAAGCGCATGCTGGCGCGTGCCAAAGGCGCTGCACCGGGTAGCTACACCGGCGGACGCATTGTCAACATTGCTTCCATGGCGGGATTGCGCGTGCTGCCGCAAATCGGTGTCTACTGCATGAGCAAGGCGGCAGTCATCCAGATGACCAAGGCCATGGCGCTGGAATGGGGCAAGTTCGGCATCAACGTCAATGCCCTGTGCCCAGGCTATATCGACACCGAAATCAACCACCACCACTGGCAAACCGAGGCCGGGCAGAAGCTGGTGCAGATGCTGCCGCGCAAACGCGTGGGACACCCTGCGGACCTGGACGCCATGCTGGTGGCCCTGTGTTCGGACCAGAGCCACTTCGTTAATGGCGCCGTGATTGCCGCCGATGACGGCTTTGGCGTCTGATCGATTTGGTTTCTGCATAAAAAAAGCTGCCTGCCCTTGTAGTTCAAGCGCAGGCAGCTCTCTTTTTCATAGCGAATTTCAGCGTGGAGCGAGGCGGATGGCACCGTCCAGGCGGATGACCTCGCCGTTGAGCATGTCGTTCTCAAAAATGTGCACGGCCAGTTTGGCGTAGTCCTGGGGGGTGCCCAGGCGCGAGGGGAAGGGCACACCAGCGGCCAACGCGTCCTGTACTTCCTTGGGCATGCCAAACAGCATGGGAGTGCCGAAGATGCCGGGGGCGATGGTCATGTTGCGGATGCCGTTGCGCGACAGGTCGCGGGCGATGGGAAGGGTCATGCCCACAATGCCACCCTTGGAGGCCGAGTAGGCGGCCTGGCCGATCTGGCCATCGTACGCAGCCACCGAGGCGGTGGAGATCATCACGCCACGCTCGCCCGTGGCTTCGGCTTCGTTCTTGCACATGGCTTCGGCTGCCAGGCGGATCATGTTGAAGCTGCCCACCAGGTTGACGGTAATGCACTTGCTGAAGGCGGCCAGGGCATGGGCGCCGTTCTTGCCCACGGTTTTTTCAGCCGGGGCGATGCCGGCGCAGTTCACCAGGCCCATGAGCTTGCCCATGGAGACTGCCTGGGCCACCACTGCCTGGCCATCGGCTTCGCTGCTGACATCGCACTTCACGAAGGCGCCGCCGATTTCCTTGGCAACCGCCTCGCCTTTCTCGGCCTGCATGTCGGCAATGACGACCTTGCCACCCTTGGCGGCCAGCATGCGGGCCGTGCCTTCGCCCAGACCCGATGCGCCACCGGTGACGATGAATACTTTGCCTGCGATTTCCATGGAGTGCTCCTCTGTGTGAAGTGGTGAATTACTTTACGTTTACGTAAACGTCAATTATGACCCAGAACTCTTTCCGAAGAAGCAATTTAAAGAGTGCAAAAAAACACGCTATAATTTCAGCTTCGACTCAGGCACATAGCTCAGCTGGTTAGAGCACCACCTTGACATGGTGGGGGTCGTTGGTTCGAGTCCAATTGTGCCTACCAAATTTCTCGCTGTTTTGCTGCGGCGCGCTAGGGTAAACCTAGGGGCAGTGCAGCAGGGGCCAAACATACAATGTATTGCAGTGCAATACACCTGTGACCCACTCAGTGCGTCGGCCTCCTCCATGCAAAGCAGAGCCTCCCAAAAATCCTCCGACCAACGTGTCATCAAGAAGTATCCCAATCGTCGTTTGTACGATACCGATACTTCCAGCTATGTCACTCTGGGTGACATCAAGCGCTTGGTGATGGATAACGAGCCCTTCGTGGTGCGTGATGCCAAGTCCAATGAGGATTTGACCCGCAGCATCTTGCTGCAGATCATTCTGGAGGAGGAAGCCGGGGGCTCTCCCATGTTCACGGCACCGGTATTGGCCAACATCATCCGGTTTTACGGCCATGCCATGCAGGGCTTCATGGGTGGCTATCTAGAGAAGAACATGCAGGCGCTTGCGGATCTGCAGGCTCCCATGATGGCGGGTATGGCCGGCAACAACCCGTTCCAGCAGGTGCAGGAACAATTTCAAAAACAGACAGAACAATTTTTCGGGAATTTCGGCCTCAAGCGCTGAGGGCGCTGGGGTGAATTTCCGCGCATTTCAGCCATGAATCCTGAGCAAACCTCACCCACTCCCAATCCGTCCTCGCCCGCACCGAAGGTAGGCTTTGTCAGCCTTGGATGCCCCAAGGCCCTGACCGACTCCGAGCTGATCCTCACGCAATTGAGCGCTGAGGGCTACGAAACTTCCAAAACCTTCCAGGGTGCCGATCTGGTGATCGTCAACACCTGTGGTTTCATTGACGATGCGGTCAAGGAAAGCCTGGACACCATTGGCGAGGCTTTGGCCGAGAACGGCAAGGTCATCGTGACTGGCTGCCTAGGTGCCAAGTCCGGGCACGACGGCGGCAACCTGGTGCAGCAGGTGCATCCCCGTGTACTCGCAGTGACCGGTCCGCATGCGACGCAGGAGGTCATGGATGCTGTCCACCGCAACCTGCCCAAGCCGCACGACCCGTTTCTCGATCTGGTGCCTAATGCCTTTGGTGTGGCCGGACTCAAGCTCACACCCAAACACTACGCTTACCTGAAGATCAGCGAAGGCTGCAACCACCGTTGTACCTTCTGCATCATTCCTTCCATGCGCGGCGATCTGGTGTCACGTCCGGTGGGTGATGTGCTGGCCGAAGCACATGCCTTGTTTGCTGGTGGCGTCAAGGAGTTGCTGGTCATCAGTCAGGACACTTCGGCCTACGGCGTCGATGTGAAATACCGCACCGGTTTCTGGGACGGCAAGCCTGTCAAGACGCGCTTGCTGGAGTTGGCGCAAAAGCTTGGTGAGATCGCGGCCCAGTATGGCGCCTGGGTGCGCTTCCATTACGTCTATCCGTACCCAGCGGTTGATGAACTAATTCCGCTCATGGCCAGTGGGCATGTATTGCCTTATCTCGACGTGCCCTTGCAGCACAGCCACCCTGATGTGCTCAAGCGCATGAAGCGACCTGCCAGTGGCGAGAAGAATCTGGAGCGCATCCTGGCTTGGCGTAAAGCCTGTCCCGAGCTGGTGATCCGGAGCACTTTCATCGCCGGCTTCCCTGGCGAAACCGAGGAGGAGTTCGCGCACTTGTTGGACTTTGTCCGCGAGGCCGAGATCGATCGTGCCGGCTGCTTTGCCTACAGCCCGGTAGAGGGTGCTACCGCCAATGAATTAGACGGGCAGTTGCCTGCTGAGCTGCGCGAAGAACGCCGTGCGCGTTTCATGGCAGTGGCCGAGGAAGTGTCGGTGCGCAAGCTGGAGCGCCGCGTGGGTTCGACCATGCAGGTGCTGGTCGATTCGGCTCCGGGCTTGGGCAAGAAGGGTGGGGTCGGCCGCAGCTATGCCGATGCGCCGGAAATCGATGGCGTGGTGCGTTTGCTGCCACCCGAGAAAATCAGCAAGACCTTGCGTGTGGGCTCGTTCACCCAGGCCCGCATTGTGGCAGCACAGGGGCACGACCTCGTTGCTGTTCCGGTTTGAAAGTACTGCAACCGCGTGGGGCGGTTGCAGAAAACAAAAAAGCCGCTGAAACAGCGGCTTTTTATGTTGATTTTGGTGCCCAGGAGAGGACTCGAACCTCCACGACTCTCATCGCTAGTACCTGAAACTAGTGCGTCTACCAATTCCGCCACCGGGGCAAATTTCCCAAACAAATAAAAGGCCGCGTACTTGCGGCCAGTTGAAATGATTCCACTGTATTATCAGTGGTGCCCAGGAGAGGACTCGAACCTCCACGCCTCGCAGCGCTAGTACCTGAAACTAGTGCGTCTACCAATTCCGCCACCTGGGCATTTCAGGAAAGAGAGCATTGTATCAAAAAAAATAGCCAAACCAGCGCATTGCTGGAAGAACTCGAAGGAACTGTTCAGGGGCACCGTGATGGACACGGATTTGTCTCCCCGGACGATGGTTCTGCAGACATTTTCCTCCCTCCCAACGAGATGCGCGCCGTGCTGCACAAGGACCGGGTCAAGGTCCGTATCGTGCGCAACGACCGCCGTGGCCGCCCCGAAGGGCGTGTGCTGGAAATCGTGGAGCGCTCGCAGCAGCCCATCATCGGACGCCTGCTGCAAGAGAGCGGCGTCTGGATCGTGGCCCCGGAAGACAAGCGCTATGGACAAGATGTACTGATCCCCAAAGGCGCAGCGCAGATTGCCAAGAGCGGCCAGGTGGTGGTTGTGGAACTGGTGGGGCCGCCTGCGCTCTACAGCCAGCCGGTGGGCCGCATCAAGGAAGTGTTGGGCGAGGTTGATGACCCCGGTATGGAAATTGAAATCGCGGTGCGCAAATACAGCGTGCCGCACGAGTTCTCGCAGGCCTGCCTGGCCCTTGCGCGCACCCTGCCCGAGAGTGTGACCGAGGCCGACATGCAAGGTCGCATCGACCTGCGTGATGTGCCCCTGGTCACCATCGACGGCGAGGACGCACGCGACTTCGATGACGCGGTCTACTGCGAACCGGCTTCGCGCGGGCGCGGCAAGTCGGCCGTCAAGGGCTGGCGCTTGCTGGTAGCCATTGCCGATGTGAGCCATTACGTGGAGAACGGCTCGGCCATTGACATCGACGCCTACGACCGCGCCACCAGCGTGTATTTCCCGCGCCGAGTCATCCCCATGCTGCCGGAAAAACTGTCCAACGGCCTGTGTTCGCTGAACCCCGAGGTCGAACGCCTGTGCATGGTGTGCGACATGTTTGTGAGTGACGCCGGTGAGGTACTGGCCTACCAGTTCTACCCGGCGGTGATGTGGAGCCATGCCCGCTTCACCTACAACGAGGTTGCCGCGATCCTGGCCAACACCAAGGGGCCCGAAGCGCTCAAACGCGGCAAGGACCGCGTGGACAACCTGCTCAACCTGCTGGGTGTCTACGAGTCGCTAGCCAAGGCCCGCGCGCAGCGCGGTGCGGTCGATTTCGAGACCACCGAAACCCAGATCGTGTGCGACGACAACGGCCGCATTGAAAAGATCATTCCGCGCACGCGCAATGTGGCCCACCGCGTGATCGAAGAAGCCATGCTGGCGGCCAATGTCTGCAGTGCCGACTTCATTGCCGCAGGCAAGCAATACGGCCTGTACCGTGTGCATGAAGGGCCGACCCCCGAGAAGATCGAAGTTCTGCGCAACTACCTGCGTGCCACGGGCGTGGGCATGAGCATCAGCGACGAGCCCAGCCCGGGTGAGTTCCAGGTCATTGCCAATGCCACCAAAGATCGGCCCGACGCGCAGCAGATCCACTCCATGCTGTTGCGTTCCATGCAGCAGGCCATCTACACGCCCATCAACAGCGGCCACTTCGGCCTGGCCTTTGAGGGCTATACCCACTTCACCAGTCCGATCCGGCGTTACCCGGACCTGCTGGTGCACCGGGTCATCAAGTCGATCCTGAACGGTAGCAAGTACCACTTGCCGAACCTGCCGATTCCAGGCGAAGCCCACGCCAAACTGGCGCGTCGCCTGGAGAAAACGCAGGCCGCCAGGGGCGAGTCTGCAGCCAAACCCAAGAAGAGCAATGCCGAGTCCATGGGTTGGCAGGCCGCCGGTCTGCACTGCAGCGCCAACGAGCGCCGTGCCGACGAGGCCAGCCGCGATGTGGAGGCCTGGCTCAAGTGCAAGTACATGCACCAGCACCTGGGCGAAGAGTTCTCGGGTGTGGTCAGCTCGGTCACCAGCTTTGGCTTGTTCGTCACGCTCGACGCCCTGTTTGTCGAAGGCCTGGTGCACATCACCGAACTCGGTGGTGAGTACTACCGCTTTGACGAGGCGCGCCAGGAACTGCGTGGCGAGCGTTCGGGCATGCGCTATGCCATCGGCACCCGTGTCAATGTGCAGGTCAGCCGGGTGGATCTCGACGGCCGCCGTATTGACTTCCGTCTGGTGACGGACGAGTTGACGGCTGCGCGCAGTGCCAGTGAGCGCTCTGGCACCGAGGAGCGCAGGCGTGAACGTGCTGCGGGCAAACCGCAGGGCAGTACTGCCGCGCGCACGGAGTCTGCGCCCGCCAATCGGCGCGCCGCACGCGACACGCGGGGGGCGAAAAGGAAAATGGACAGTACCCACCAGCGCGGTGGGCGCAAGCGCAAATAAGTCCAAGTGGCAGTGTCGGCAGACACTGCCACGCAGTCCCCGTATTCAGCTCTGTTTTAGCAGTTCGGAGGCCGGCAGTACGCTGCTGCCTGCTTCGCGCTGCGCTGCCAGCCCGTGGCGGTAGACCGCAGCGCAGGCCGCTTCGAAAGCCGGCAGGCCTGCGGCCAAGTGGGCGCCGACCATGCCGGCCAGCACATCACCCGTACCGCCAGTGGCCAGCCGGGCATTGCCCGTGGGGTTGATGCGTGGTGTGGCACCTGGTGCCGCAATCACCGTCCCCGAACCTTTGAGTACCACCGTGGCCTGCAAGCTGTCGGCCAGTGTCTGGGTCGCTTGCAGGCGTTGCGCCTGCACCTGCGCGGTGTTGGTGCCCAGCAGCCGTGCAGCCTCCAAGGGGTGAGGGGTCAGTACGGTGGCAGCGGCTGTCCGTTGGCTGGCGCGAGCGCGCAGGGCATCTTGCAGCCCAGGGTCGGCGGCTAGGGCGTTGAGGGCATCGGCATCCAGCACCAGGTGGGCGCTGTCCTGAAGCAGCGCGGGCAACTGGGCGGCAATGCGTTCGCCACCGCCACAACCGGCCACCACGGTAAGCTGTTGCCACACCAGGCCTTGCACTGGGCGAAACATCAGTTCCGGTTGCAGGGGGTCCAGGCGTGGGGCTTGCGGGTCCAGGGCCGCCACATACACACGCCCGGCACCACTGTGCAGGGCCGCGCGTGCAGCCAGTAGCGCGGCACCGAGCATGCCCTCCATGCCACCGACCACGGCCACATCGCCGTAGCTGCCTTTGTGGCTGGCATGCAGCCGCTGCAGGGGGCGTGGTGCTGGGTTCAGTTCGGCGGTCGGGGGGAGGGCGGTGTCGGCTCCGAGTGCGTCCAGCCAGATGTCGCCGCAGGCGTCACGCCCTTGGCCAGTGAAAAGCCCGGGCTTCAGACCCATGAACGTCAGCGTGGCCGTGGCGCGCACCGCAGTGGGCATGGCCTGGCCACTGTCGGTGTCGAGCCCACTGGGGCAGTCGACCGCAACAATAGGTTTGCCGCTGGCGTGCATGGCTTGTACCCACTGGGCATGTTCGTCACCAAGTGCCCGTTGCAGTCCAATGCCGAACAGGGCATCGACAGCGACATCGAACTCGGCCGGCACGGTGTTGCCAATGGGCACCCCGGCAGCCCGCGATTTTGCTATAGATTTGGAAGCGTCCTGCGCATATTCTGTGCGGGCCAGGTGGCTAATTTGCACATTTTTCCCCCAGGCTTTCAGGTGCACGGCTGCTTCAAAGCCGTCGCCACCGTTGTTGCCGGGGCCGCAGGCAATCCAGACCGTGCGTGCATGGGGCGCCAAGGCCATGACCAGGCGGGCCAGTGAAAGTCCTGCGCGCTGCATCAGGGTGTGCGGCGCCAAGGTGGCTGCGGTATGCGCTTCGATGGCGCGAATCTGGTCCACGCTGTAGAGCGGCCTGCTCGCGTCGCAGGCCATCCGGCCAGCGGCCAGAATGCGCTCAGAACTCAAACACGTCTCCCTCGCGGGCCAGGCGCACGTCCAGGCCGTTCAGCGGCGTAGGGTGGTCGGCCAGTGCCTGGGCAAACACCGTCTCCAAGGCATCGTCGCTTCGGGTGGGTTCGTGGTGGGTACAGAACACGGTCTTGGCGCCGGCGCGCTGGGCCAGGGCGATACTGGTGGAGAAGGTGCCGTGGCCCCAGCCCTTTTTGGACGGGTATTCCGCATCGGTGTACGAGGTGTCGGCAATGAGCACGTCAACGCCAC
Organism: Rhodoferax sp.; assembly: GCA_008015235.1. Classification (GTDB taxonomy): domain Bacteria; phylum Pseudomonadota; class Gammaproteobacteria; order Burkholderiales; family Burkholderiaceae_C; genus Allorhodoferax. The sequence goes on from SSFF01000004.1 coordinate 88,977, forward strand.
GGATGGCGTCATCGATGATCTGGTTCTTCTCGTCCACAAAGCCTTGGTATTCGGCGTAGGCTTCGTCGCCGGGTTCGTAGATGTTGTAGGGCGGCTCGTGGTCACCGGTAAAGAATACCGACTTGCCATTGGCTTCGATGCGGTAGCCCAGGTTCACCACCGGGTGGCTCAGCAGGCAGGGCGTGATCGTGGCGCTGCCAATCTGGAGGGGCTGTCCCGGCATGAGGGTCACGTACTCGAAGCGTGCCTTCATCTCGGCTTCGCGCACCGGGAAATAGCTGTACTGCAATTGCACCGACATCACCTGCTCCACGCCCTGGCTGGTTACCGGATCAAAACTGCCATGCAGGCGCACCGTATTGCCGGGAATGAAGTTGGGAATGAAGAAGGGCAGGCCCTGGATGTGGTCCCAGTGCGAATGGGTGATGAGGATGTTGGCTGTGACTGGCAGTTCGGCCAGCAGTGTCTGCGACAGCGGGAAGATGCCGGTGCCTGCGTCCAGAATGAACAACTCGTTGTTGTCAGTGCGGACTTCGATGCAGGTGGTGTTGCCACCGTAGCGCACGGTCTTGGGTCCGGGCGATGCAATGGAGCCGCGTACCCCCCAGAAACGGACTTTCATGGCGACTCCTTGTGATGGGTGAACCGATGTATCAGAGTTTGGCGAATACCTGGGCCTCTTCGAACAGCGGCTGCAGGTCCCCCATTTTGGCGATAAGCCCGTCCAGGTCGTAGCCCAGGCGCTTTTGTACGGCGGCGGGGAAGGCGTGCACGTGGAGATTGCCGCCAAAGCCGAACTCCAGCTTTTTGCTGATCTGGTTGGCGGCGAATACGCAGGCAATGGTGTCAGAGTCGTGGCTGTGTTCCCCGTGCTGGTAGCGGATGGCCTCCACCAGGTGCGGGGCAAAGCGCCATTTCTCGGCGAGCATGGCACCGACCACGGCATGGTCCACGCCGATGGTCTGCTGAAGCACCTCATGCAGCGAGGCTCCATGCTCCTTGCTGATGGTCAGGGCACGGCCGAATTCCTGCGGCATGAACTGGGCGAACACCACCTTCCCGAAATCGTGCAGCAGGCCGGCAATGAAGCAGTCCATGGGGTCGGCATCGTCGCCAAACTTGGCTGCAATCTGCTTGGACAGGGCGGCCGTGGCCAGCGAGTGCAGCAGATACTGCTGGACGTCGAAACCGGCCTCGTTGCTCTTGGGCAGCATGCCGATGGCGGCAATCGACAGGGCCAGGTTCTTGATGGTGTTGAAGCCCAGGTAGACCACGGCATGGCCGATGGAAGTGATCTGCTTTGGCAGGCTGTAGTAGGCCGAGTTCACCACCTTGAGCACCTTGACCGTCACCACCGGGTCCTTGTCGATGACTTCGACCAGGTCCTTGGGGGTGGAGTTCACGTCGCGCGTGAGCTCCAGAATGCGCTGCACACTCTTGGGGAAGGCGGGCATGCCGTCCACCGCAGCGGCCAGTTTCTGGGACAGTTCAGGGCTCATGGTCTCTCAAGGGTTTTGCGCCGATTGTGTCAGTTTGCCGCAATCGCGTCACGTGCCACGCGGCGCAGCAGCCACACCAGGCCGCTGGCGGCCACGGTCAGGCCCACCACCAGGGCAATCCAGAAGCCCTGCGCCGCCATGGGCTCGGCCGGGTGCCAGGGTGCCCAGCTGGGTGCGAGGCCGAGTACAACGCCCAATGGAAGGGAAAACACCCAGAAGGCCGTGAGGTGGATGGCCATGGGCGCGCGCGTGACCTTGTAGCCGCGCACGGCACAGCTGATGACCACCTGTGCGGTATCTGACAGCTGGAAGGCTGCTGCCAACAGCAGCAACTCGGCCGTCAGCACCACGACGGCCAGGTCGCTGGTATACAGCTGGGCAATCTGTCGGTTGAACAGGGCCATGGCAGTGGCCGATACGATGGCAAAGACCATGCTGGCCCCCACCCCGGTCCAGGCGCGAAACCGGGCCTCGCGGTATTCACCGGCACCCAGGCTCTGCCCTACACGGGTGAGCAAGGCCAGGCCCATGCTCAGTGGCACCATGAATACCAAGGAGGCGAAGTTGAGCGCAATCTGGTGTGCAGCGGCCTGCGTACTGCCGAACTTGGCAATGAGCAGGGCGATGAAACCAAAGGCACTGGTTTCCGCAAAGTAGGTGATGCCAATGGGCAAACCCAGGCGCAGCAGATGGGCAATGGTCTTCCACTCGGGCCCTTCGTAGGCTGCAAAAGGCCAGGTGCTGCGGTAGGCCGGGGCACGGTGCATCCACCAGAGCAGCGCCAGCAGATTGAACCAGGTGCACAACATGGTGGACCAGGCGCAGCCCAGCCCGCCGAGTTCGGGGAAACCGGCCTTGCCGTAGATCAGGAGTCCGTTGACCAGCACATTCAGCGCCAATGCCAGCAGGGAAATGACCATGAGCGGTTTGGTCTGGTTGATGCTGGTGCTGTAGCCATACAGTACCCGGTAGGCTGCCAGTGCCGGCAGGCCAAAGCTGGTGATGCGCACGAAGTCAATGGCCAGATCGCGTATGTGCGGGGTGATGTCCATGGTGTGGAACACCATGGCCGCCATGTTGGCCACCACCATGGCCACCAGGCCCACGGCCAGAGCCTTCCAGAGCCCCTGGCGGACCACGTGGGGTACTTCACCATAGGCTTGTGCACCGATGTGGTGGGCCACCATGGGATTCACAGCCATCATGATTCCCATGATGGTGAGGATGACCATGTGCCAGATGGATACGCCCAGTGAAACGCCTGCCAGGTCGGCGGCGCTGTAGTGACCTGTCATTGCAACATCGGCCACGGACATGCCGACAGTGGCGAGCTGGCCGATGAGGATGGGCCAGGCCAGGTGCCACAGGGCCTGCAGCTCGGCGGCTATCTGTTGGCGGCGGCTGGTGCCGTGTTGGGGAAAGAACTGTTCCGGCATCGGATGGAAATCAGGGTGTGACGTCGACCGCTTCGAGCGGCTCCTGCCACGGGTTGAAGCCGGTGATGAGGGCGCTGGCAATCAGGACCATGAACCCTCCGGCGAACAGTCCTGCGCCCAAGGGTTCGCCCAGGAACAGGTGCCCCCACATCACGCCGAACACGGGGATCATGAAGATCGGACTCATGGCCGCCACCGGCGTCACGTGCACCATGATGCGCAGGTGCAGCCAGTAGGCCAGTCCCGAGGTCACGATGCCCATCACCGCTACGGCCATCAGCGCCTGCGGGGTGAACACGGCGCGCTGCACCGTCCAGGCCGCACCCGGTACCAGGGCCAGCAAGGCCAGGGCGTGCAGTCCGGCAGCGATCTGGATGGGCTCCATGCGCGTGATGGCGCGCTTCATCAGCGGGGCCGACAAACCGTAGCAGGCCGAGGCCAGCACACAGGCGCCCGCGGCCAGCAGCACTTCGGTGCTGAGCTGCACCGGCCCCAGGCCCACGATGAAGCCGACCCCGGCAAAGCCGCTGATGCAGCCCAACACTTTGCGCACGGTCAGGCGGTCTTCACCGAGCAAAGCGGAAGCAAACAGGCCAAAGATGACGGCGGTGGAGTTGAGTAGGGCGCTGTAGCCCGAGGGCAGGTGCAGCCCGGCCCAGGCAAACAGCAAAAAGGGCACGGCCACCGACAGCAGACCCAGAACCCCGAGCTCGCGCCAGTGCTCCACAGGCCAGCGCTGGCGCAACACGCGCAGCAGCAGGCCCAGGGTCAAGGTGGCCAGGCCAATGCGCAGGAAAGCCAGCACACTGGGCCCCAGCAGGGGGCTGGCCATGCGGATGAACAGGAACGAGGCTCCCCACAAGGCAGACAGGGCGGTGAGCTGGAAAAAATGGTGTGATTTCAAGGTGCTTATATTGTGCGGTACGAAACGCGCCAATTTGGTGCGTGTGGGCATTGGCACCCTGGATCAGCGCTGTAGTGGCGGTGCGCGGGATAATTGGGCCCATGACACTCCGTACCCCTGAACTCCTGGCACCGGCGGGCTCGCTGGAAATGCTCAAAACGGCATTTGCCTTTGGCGCCACCGCAGTCTACGCGGGCCAACCCCGCTACTCCCTGCGCGTGCGCAACAACAGCTTTGGCAGCCTGGACGTGCTGAAACAAGGCATCGACCACGCCCACGAAAAAGGCGGCAAGTTCTTCCTGGTTTCCAACCTGATCCCGCACGACGCCAAGCTCAAACACTACGTGGCCAATATGGACCCGGTGATTGCCTTGAAGCCCGACGCAATGATCATGTCCGACCCCGGCCTCATCATGATGGCGCGTGAAGCTTGGCCCGACATGGAAATCCACCTTTCGGTGCAGGCCAACACCGTGAACTCGGCCGCGGTCAAGTTCTGGCAGAAGGTGGGCATCCGCCGCGTCATCCTCTCGCGCGAACTCTCGCTGGACCAAGTTGCCCAAATCCGCCAGGAATGCCCGGACATGGAGCTGGAGGTGTTCGTGCACGGTGCGCTGTGCATTGCGTTCTCAGGCCGCTGCCTGCTTTCGGGCTACTTCAACCACCGCGACGCCAACCAAGGCACCTGCACCAATGCCTGCCGCTGGGACTACAAGACCCACGCGGCCGAAGTCGATGCCAGCGGTGATGTGCTCAGCCCACCGGTGAGTAGCGGTGGCGGTTGCGCCAGCCACGGCGGCGGCCAGACCCTGCCCGAAGAAGCCCGCAACTCCATTTCGTACCTGCTCGAAGAAAGTAACCGCCCCGGCGAGTTCATGCCCATCGAGGAGGACGAGCACGGCACCTACATCATGAACTCCAAGGACCTGCGTGCCATCGAGCACATCCAGCGTCTGGTGGAGATTGGTGTGGACAGCCTCAAGATCGAAGGCCGCACCAAGAGCCCCTACTACGTGGCCCGCACCTGCCAGAGCTACCGCGCAGCCATCGACGACGCCGTGGCCGGGCGCGAACTCAACCCCGTGCTGCTGGGCCAGCTCGATGGCCTGGCCAACCGCGGCTACACCAGCGGCTTCTTCCAGCGCCACACGCCCGAAGCCACACAGAACTACCTGCGCGGCTTCTCGGAAAGCGGGCGCAGCCAGTACGTGGGCGATGTGCTGGAGTACGACGCCGCACGCGGCCTGGCCAAGGTCAATGTGCGCAACAAGTTTGCCGTGGGTGACTGGCTGGAGATATTGCACCCCAGCGGCAACTTCGACGTGCAACTCACTCGCATGGAGAACGCCGATGCGGCCGAGGTGCAGGTGGCGCCGGGCAGCGGCCACACCATGTGGATTCCCTTGCCCGAAACCGCCGTGGGCGCCTTCGTGGCGCGCTACCTGACTGCGCGCGAAGAGGCCGCGCTGCCAACCTGAACCCCGGTGGAGTTGGGGTCGCTATGTTTGTTATAGCTGCTTGCGTAATATTTATGCGGGCCAGAGGCTAATTTGGCATCTAATTGGGTCTGAAATGGGCCCCGCTTATCCGTGGGCCATGTAGGCAGTGCGCACGGGTGCAGCCAGCTTTTCCAGTGCGTAGCGCAGCATGGTGCGCGGCATCTTTACAGCGTGGGCGTCCAAAAAGGCACGCAGTACGGTTTCATCGCGCTTGCCCACCTCGCGCAGCATCCAGCCGCAGGCCTTGTGCATCAGGTCTTCGCGGTCTGCCAGCAGCAGTTCACACAGGCGCAGCGTATCGGCAAAGTCGCCCGCGCGGATGAACGCGAAGGTGGCCAAGACCGCGATGCGCCGGTCCCACAGTGACTTGGAGTTCACCAATTCGTAGAGCAGCGCACGGTCACGCTGCAGCAAATGCCCGCCGACGATGGCCGGGGCGGAAGCGTCCACCAGGTTCCAGTTGTTCACCCGGCTGCGTTGCGCCAGGTAGGCATCGAAGATGGCCTGCTGCTCGGCTTCGGATGCGCGCTTGCGCTGGTATTGCGCTCCCAAAATCAGCAAGGCCAGCAGGCGTGCCTCGTTGTAGGGCGACTGCAACAGCGCCACGCAGTCAGGGACGGGCAGGGTGCGGTACTGGGCCAGCACGCTGCGTACCTGCGGCACCGACAGGCCCAAAAACTGGTCCCCTTCGCCATATTGGCCGGGGCCGCATTTGAAAAAGCGCTGGAAGAACGCGGCCTTGTCCGGGTCGCGCAGGGATTCGAGGGCGTGCAGGGCATCGGTGGCGTTGGTGTTCATGGTGTGGAGTTGTACCGCAGCCAGCAGTACAGGGTGTGTGGTGGCCGCAAATTGTCAGTGAACGCAGGCACCTTGCACGCACTGGCACTGTTGTCCGCAAGCTCGCCTTCCCCTGGCGCATCCTTGGGTCATAAGTGTGAACAGTCCCTAGGCTTTGCTAGCCCCCAGCTGCATGAGGCGTTGCAGGAATTTCTGCGCCAAAGGGGACAGGCTTTTCCGGCGGGGATACACCACATGCCAGGCCGATGCAATCGGCAAGCCCGCAAGATCTATAACCCGCAAGCCCTGGGCGGCAGGGGCTTTGCCCAGCGCATGGCGCGAGACGATGCCGTAACCCAGTCCTGCGGCCACCGCCTCCTTGATGGCTTCGTTGCTGCCCAGCTCCATGAGCAGGCCCGGACGGAACTTGCGTGCTGCAAAGCTGGCGTTCACGGCCATGCGGGTGCCGGAGCCTGGTTCGCGCAGTATCAACCGCTGTGTCTTCAGGTCGTGGAATGATTGGGGCAGCTGCAGATGCTGGCCACGGCGGGCCTTCGGACCGATGAGCACCAAGGGGTTGGCCATGAACACAGCATCCTCCAAGTCCATGTCGGCCGGTGGCTGCGACATGACGTAGAGGTCGTCGCGGTTATGGCGCAGGCGTTCAACCACACCGTCGCGGTTGAGTACCTCGATGGCCACGTCGATGTGCGGATGCTCCTGGCAGAACTGGCCGATCAGGCGCGGAATGAAGTATTTGGCGGTGCTCACCACCGACACCTGCAACCGGCCCTTGTGCATGCCGTGCAGCAAGCCCACGGTTTGCTCGAGCCGCTCCCACTCATCCACCATGTTGCGCGCAGTGCGGGCCAGTTCGTGCCCGGCTTGGGTGAGGTAGACCTTGCGGCCAATCACTTCGTACAGCGGCATTCCCAGGGCCTGTGTGACTTCGCGCAACTGCATGGAGGCAGTGGGTTGCGTGACATGCAGGGTGCGTGCGGCCTGGCTTACCGAACCGGTATCAGCCAGGGCCAGGAAAAGCCGCAGTTGGCGGAATGTGATATTCATAGATAAAAATCTATGCAAAGGTAGATAAATATCGATTTTACATTTGCATCGAAGGAACCTAGGATCGCGGCCCAAGGAGCAAGCATGCATAGTTTTCTCGACCCGGCGATCCTGTTTTTCGTGTTCGGTGTGTTGGCGGGAACGGCCCGGTCTAACCTGGAAATTCCGGCCGCCATTTCCAAGTTCCTGTCCCTCTACCTGCTGATGGCGCTGGGCCTCAAAGGGGGCTTTGCCCTGGAAAAAAGCGGGTTGACGGCAGAGGTGGTCAAAAGCCTGGGGGCCGCCGTGTTGTTGGCCATCGTCGTTCCCCTCATTTCCTACAAGATCCTGTGCCGTCGCATCGCCGGGTTTGATGCGGCGGCCATTGCTGCGACCTACGGTTCGGTAAGCGCAGTGACCTTCATTACCGCCACGCAGTCCCTGGAGCAACAGGGCATTGCCTTTGGTGGCCACATGGCAGCGGCCATGGCGCTGATGGAGTCTCCGGCCATCATCATCGCGGTGTTGCTTGCCAACCATCTGCGTCGTGAGCAGGGGCAGGGTCAAGGGGGTGGACTGGGCAAGGTGCTGCATGAAAGCTTCACCGATGGGGCGCAGCTGTTGCTGCTGGGTGCCATGGCCATCGGGGTAATCACCGGTGACCGTGGACAGGCCGCCATGCAGCCTTTCTCTGGTGACCTGTTCAAGGGCATGCTGTCGTTTTTCCTGCTTGACATGGGGTTGATGACGGCCCGCAACCTGCCCCAGCTGCGCGGCCAGTCGCCCTGGATGCTGGCCTATGCGGTGCTGGCGCCTCTGGGCCACGCTGCTTTGGCGTGGGGCTTGAGCCGTGCCCTTGGGCTACCCCTGGGGGAAACTGTCCTGCTGATGGTGCTGGCCGCCAGCGCGTCTTACATTGCAGTGCCTGCGGTGCTGCGGTTTGCCATACCTGAGGCCAGACCTTCCTTGTATTTCGCGATGTCGCTGGGCATTACCTTCCCCTTGAATATCCTGCTGGGTATCCCGCTGTACACGCGTGTCGCTACCATCTTGGGGTAACCAGGAAGGACAGCAGCATGACCAGTAAGGTTCCCGAAGCCATGGCCCCTGTGGCCGTGCAAGCCGATGCGGTGGCGCCGTTTGCGCAACGCAGCCTGTACCCCGAACCTTTTGCGTCGCGCATGGCCGGGCGTACCAAGCGCAAGCTGGGCGATGTGTTCGGTCTGCAGAACTTCGGGGTCAACCACACGGTGTTGGCACCCGGTGCGACGTCTGCCTTGCGCCACAGCCATGCGCGTCAGGACGAATTCATCTACATCCTCAGCGGTACCCCCACGCTGCATACCGATGAAGGTGCCCGCGTGCTGCAACCCGGCATGTGCGCCGGGTTCCCGGCCGGCAGCGGCAATGCCCACCGCCTTGTCAATGCTTCCGATACCGAGGTGGTCTACTTGGAAGTCGGTGACCGCAGTCCAGGCGACGTGGTTTCCTATCCCGATGACGACCTGGTGGCCCATCTGGTAGAGGGTCGCTGGCAGTTTGCCCGCAAGGACGGCACGCCTTATTGAGTGGGCGTGGTCAGTGGCATGCACCTTGATGACGGCCAGCAAGCACCCTTGGGTGTGGTGCGTGTACCTCTCTTGTGCACGCATGTCTCGGGTAGCTCCTTGGTAACACCATTCGGATCGGGCCACCACGGTGCGTGAATTTCATTTCGATCTGGCGATTTCAGCCACCGAGTACCTGGCCTATTACCGGGGGGATGTGCAGCAGGTGATGGTCCGTGCGCTGGATGGGAGCAAGGTGCAGTTCCCCGCGCGCTTGCTCATGCCTTTTGTGACCACGGTGGGCGTACGTGGCCGCTTTGTGCTCACCTGCGACAACGATGGGCGTGGTGCGCGGCTGGTCCGGCGCGCATGAGCTAGAGGTGCGCTACCGAGGGCGCGCCCGCACAAAGGTGGAAGCCACAAATACCAGGGCGACGCCCCACACCAGCCAGACCACGGCCGCGCTGCCCCAAACATGCATGGCGGTGCCGGTGCCCAGCGGAACGGCGCTGGCTCCCACGTTCCACATCAACGAAATCAGACTGGCAGCCCGTACCAGTGCGGCGCCGTGGAACATTTCTCCGCTGGCCACCATCGACAGCGTGTAGATGGCCCCGGCGGCACCGCCCAGCAGGAACAGGAACACCTCCCAGCCCCAGGGGACGTTTACCAGCAGTGGCAGCAGCGGCAGCATCAGGCAGACCACCACGCCACAGGCACGGTGCACGCGCAAGCGCCCGTACCGGTCGGCCAGGTGGCCCGCCAGGTACTGCAGGCAGGCATCGCCCGCCAGCACGATGGACGCGGAGGCCAATGCACGCGATTGGGACAGGCCCTGGTCCATGGCGAACAGGGGCAGAAAGCTCAGGGCTATGTGGTCGAAAGCCGCGAAGAACACGGTGCCTACCAGAATGGCCGGGGCAGTGCGTGCAATGCTGAACCAGCCCGCCTGCGCCTCCTTGCCCTGCGCTGCCGTGGCTTGCTGGCTGGGCAGCACGTCGGTCCGCCCGGCCAGCAAGCCCGGAGCACCGAGTGCGAACACCAGACCGCAGAGCACGAAGGCGTAGCCGGTCAGGTCGATCAGCACGTTGGCCAGCAAGGGCCCCACGATCTGGCACAGGGTGAAGGTGGTGGTGTAGACCGCCACCAGGCGTCCGCGCAGTGCATCGGGCGCGATTTCGTTGATCCACGACTCGCCCAGTACAAAAAACGGTGCCATGGAGAGGCCAAACAGAAAGCGCAATGCCGCCCAGCCAGGCAATGCATCGATGGCGTCCAGCGGTACCAGGCTTGCCATGGCCAGCAGCAGGCAGGCCAGCATGGTGTTGCGACGGCCCAGCCTGGCAGCGATGGTGGGGGTGAGCAGGGTACCCGCCACACCGCCCAGGGCGGTGGCGACTGAAATCCATCCAATGATGTCGGTGCCATGTCCCCGCTGCGTCAAAAGCAAGGACGTCAGGGGCAGGGTGGCACCCCAGCCTATGCCGAGTATGGCCACGCTGATCGTGACAGTGAAGAAGTCGCGGCGAACCGGGGCGGGAAGGTGCATGGGAGCGCTAGTGTCGCCCACGCTGGCATTCTTTCCTGGTGCCAATTGGCGCTGTTTCCTTGCCCTCAGCATGGGCTAGGAAACGGTTCGTCAGTGCGTGTTGCGCGGAGCCTGGTTTTGGCGCTGGCAGCCTGGCCGGTCGTGGTTCCAGTTTTGGAGGTCAGGGGCGCACTTGCGGATCACGTCCTTGCCTTCGATGGTGCAGGTCACGCGCAAGGCAAAGGGGAGGTCGCTGCAGGCGAACTGGCGCTGCGGCGCGCTGGGCTGCGGTGTCTCCTTGCGCCCGCCGGCCGTGGATTTGTTGGTTTCACCAGGGGGCGTTGACTTGATCTTGGCGGGTGCGGTGGCCGTAGGCGAGGCCGCTGCCTGGGGGGCTTTGGCCGTGTCGGCCACTGGCCTGGTGGCCCGGTCCCAGGTGGCGTAGGCAAACACGCCCAGCACCGCTATGGCCGCACCTGCCAGCAGCACTGGCAGGCGCGCACGGTTCGGCACCTTGGCTTCTGCGCTGGCTGATGGAGCATCCGTCGGTCCATCCAGCCGGACCGTGTCGCCGTCGTGGCCCTCGGCTTGCACACGGGCTTTGCGCGCGCTTGGCGGTGCTGCCTGCTCACCGAGGAATACCGGTCGGAAAGCCGCCACGCTTTGCGGGCGATGGCGCTCGTCCACAGCCAGGGCCCAGTCGATCATCCGGAGGAATTCGCTGGAGTAGCGACCCGCCGCCACGTCAGCGGCCGCGGGAAGGCAGTCGTCCTGAATACGTGAAGGGGCCTCCACGGGCTTGTGCCCGGTCACCAGCCAGTACAGCACACCACCCACGGCATACAGGTCGCTCCAGGGGCCCTGCGCACCGCGGGCGTGGTATTGCTCGAACGGGGCAAAGCCTGGGGTCACCATGCTGGTCACGTCCCCGGAGCCGGCCTGGGTGTGGGGGCGTGCGGACCCGAAGTCGAGCAAGACCAGGCTGGTATTGCTGTCGCGCACATAGATGTTGCTGGGCTTGATGTCGCGGTGCACCATGCCGGCCTTGTGCACCTGCTCCAGACCATCCAGGAGGCCGGCAAACATGCGCCGCAGCTGGGCTTCATCGACCGGGCCGTGGGCCTTGATCCAGTGGCGCAGGGGCTGGCCCTGCTCGTAGTCCATCACCATGTAGGCGGTGTTGTTGGCCTCGAAAAAGCGGTTCACCCGCACGATGTGCGGGTGGCGAAAGCTGGCCAGCACACGGGTTTCGGCCAGAAAGCGTGCCAAGCCGTCGCGGTAGTCGTCGGCGTGTGCGCTGCTGCGCGGCACCACCTGCTGCCCGTCGGCGCGTGTCGCCCACTCCCCCGGCAGGTATTCCTTGATGGCGACCTGGCACTGCAGGTGCTTGTCATGGGCCAGGTAGGTAATGCCAAAGCCGCCCACACCCAGCACCGCTTCGATGGTGTATTCCTGAAGCGCAGTACCCACCGGCAGGGCGCTCGGGTGCGCGGACTGGGGGGCAGGCTGGTCCAAGTCCAGATCTACCGTGCCAGCGGCTGACGACAGGGGATGGGATTGCACCGCGGCGTTTGTGCCCGATGGCGTGGATGGGGTCATGGGTCCAACATGAATGCGAGGGAGGCATTCTAAGACTGGGCTTCTTTCCCCGCTGGCATTTGAACCACGGAAGAGAGCGGGCGGGCTTGTCGATCAGATTCAGCTATGACCACAGTCCTGGTGGTAGGAAGCTGCGCTTATCGATTGGCTGCAGAAGGCTGTTAGTGGCCATTCCATGCGCTAAATATTTTCCGAAATTAGGGGCTTAATCAGTAGCCAGGCAAGTAGCACCAAGGCCGCAGCAAAGCACGCGATAGCTATTCCCAAAACAGCGGCTTGAGCTTCTGTTGGAAAAACCCTCAACATTACATCTCCTACCTCACACAGCAAGCGACTCCTAGAACTAGTCTCGCTCGCACACGTACTAGCGCTGACTCCCTTGTAGGAAAAGACCTGCATGGCATCGAGAGCGAAGAGGATGGCAATCCCCATTAGTAAGAGCGCCCCGATTACGCGAAATGCTGGTCGAACGGATGATTCAAGTGGTGGTTGCATGAGCATACTAACTGTCGCTGTGATGTTCATCGAATCCGCCGCCTAGAGGACACGGCTGCAGGCTGGAAGCAGTCGTTCAACGTTGGCGCTGCCCGGCACGCAACCCGTGCCGCGAAGCGGCAGTCTTCGGTTGCGTGTCCGTGCCGAGCAAGAAGTTAGAACGGAAACAACTCACTTGCCGACTCCGCCACTAGACCAAACCCTTTCGGAAAATCCAATTTCGAACTCAAACGCACTGATCGAAAAATCGCGTTCGTATAAAGATGAACAGTATGCATGCAAGGCGTCACACATCATTTTCTGAAGCAGTTCGTGACTTGTTTTGAACTCGTCCATCACTCGAACCGCATACACATTGACGTTGTAACGGCCAAAACAGTCGGGCCAAGAGGCAGAGACTTGAACTTCACCGTGCCCTATCGCATCTGTCAACACAAGGTCAACGCCTTTCCATCCTGGCCCACCACCTTCTGCAACGACACTAAGGCGAATGGAACTCTCGTTATCCAGCCATTTTGCACTCAACAATCCTAGCGATTCGTCAATATGGGTCAGCGTGAACACTAGATTTTTTTCGAATTTCATGTCGTTTCATACAGGTATAACAATTTCGACAAATACCGCACTCGAATGGACAACACACTGGTGGTAATGCATGGCGCTTTCACGCCGTTTCCGGTGATTTTTGGGTGACCGCTATCGCTGCAAATCTGCTATTCGTAACTTCGCCCGGCCCATAAAAACATTGCAAATTGTTGCCAAGGATTGACTGACTTTGGACCTGGTCTGGCACCAAAGTCTGAGTCTTCAACCCAGGAACATGCCGCGGACAAAAAATCCTTCAGCGTAGTATTTTCCCAACCGCCTGTTTCCATCCACGGCTGCACTGAGCCTTTAGCCTTTGATGGCGCATCTGCGGCCATTCGCTCAGCAAATCGAATGAACGACTGCTCGTCGCAGACAGTTCCAAGTGCTTCAGGAAGAGTGTTTTCAACCATGTCGCGAGTTGTGTTTGTCTGTCCGCATTGGCGGCGATGCCGATTGTGAAGGTCGGTGTGTGTCCTGTAAATCACCCATTTGGGTGAGTTCGCGGAATGTCTCCTTCCGCTACAAAGCCGAAGTCCGGGGAACCAACACCGCACGTTTGTCTTGCACTGTTATCGGAAGGGTAAAAGAACGTGCCGTTGGCATTCACCGCCCCCGCAAGAACAGCCCATCCAGCTCCTTCATGCTGAGCTGGCGCCAGGTGGGGCGGCCGTGGTTGCACTGGTCACTCCGTTCCGTTTCTTCCATCTGGCGCAGCAGGGCGTTCATTTCTTCGAGGGTCAGGCGGCGGTTGGCGCGCACGGCGCCGTGGCAGGCCATGGTGGCCAGCAGTTCGTTGTGGGCGCGCTGGAGCACGGTGCTGGCGTCGTGGGTGGCCAGTTCGGCCAGCACGCTGCGCGCCAGTTCCACGGCGTTGCCTTGGGCCAAGGAGCTGGGCACGGCGCGCACGGCCAGGGTCTTGGCCGAGAACGGCGACACTTCCAGCCCGAGCTGGTGCAAGGCCTCGACATGGGCCTCTGCTGTGGCCACTTCCTCGGGCGTGGCGGCAAAAGTGGCAGGCACCAGCAGCGGCTGGCTCGGGATGGCTTTGGCACTGCCATCGGTGCCGAGCTGCTTCTTCAGGCGTTCGTAGACGATGCGCTCGTGCGCGGCGTGCATGTCCACCAGCACCAAGCCCTGGGCGTTTTCGGCCAGGATGTAGACGCCGTGCAGCTGGGCAATGGCGCGGCCCAGGGGCCAGATTTGCGCGGGGCTGCTGGGAGGCCAAGGGTTTTGCTCCGTGTCCCCCGCACGCTGCGCGTGCTCCTCCTTAACCTGCGCAAAACCCTGGGCCTCCCAGCCGCTGGAGGCGCCGGTGTCGGGGCTGGACCGCCACAGGGCGCCCACGTCTTCGACCCGGTGCTGCACCATGCTTGGCGCGTAGCTACCGCCAGTCGCTACGAAATTCATAGCTGTCTGTGCACGGTATTCGCGGGCCAGAGGCTGATTTGGCTCTGAAAATGCGGTCTGGACCGAACTCGATGCCACTTCGGCCAAAGTCGGCTGCTGGGGCACAGCGCTGCCTGCCAGCGCCGAGCGCGGCGCCGCCAGTGCGTTTTCCACGGCGTGGCGCACGGCCTGGTGCACTTCGCGGCTGTCGCGGAAACGCACCTCGATCTTGGTGGGGTGCACGTTCACGTCCACACGTGTGGGGTCCATTTCCACATACAGGGCGTACACCGGCTGCTTGTGGCCGTGCAGCACGTCTTCATAGGCGCTGCGGGCGGCGTGGGTCAGTACCTTGTCGCGCACAAAACGGCCGTTGACGTAGCAGAACTGCTGGTCGGCGCGCGAGCGCGCGGCGTCGGGCACACCGGCGCGGCCCCACACCCGCACCGGCACACCGTTGGCGCCGGTGGTTTGGAAATCGACTTCGACCGACTGTTCCAGAAACTCGGCCCCCAACACGTCGCGTAGGCGCTGGGCCAGGGCGGCGCTGGGTTCGGACGCGGTGGTGCGGCGCCACTGTTCGACCAGCTTGCCTTCGCTCCAGATGGCAAAGCCCACGTCGGGCCGCGCCAGGGCGTGGCGGCGCACGGCTTCCACGCAGTGGGCCAGCTCGGTGGCGTCGGTCTTCAGGAACTTGCGCCGCGCCGGGGTGCTGAAGAACAGTTCCTTCACTTCCACCGTGGTGCCTGTGGCGCGGGCCACAGGGCGCAGTTCGCCGGTGCGGCCGTCCAACAAATAGGCATCATTTATGCCGCTAGCCCGCGAAAGTATTGCGCAGTCAGCTATGGAGTTGATAGCAGCCAGGGCCTCGCCGCGAAACCCCATGGTGGCCACCGACTCCAGCTCGGACAAGTTGGCAATCTTGCTGGTGGCGTGGCGCTTGAATGCGATGGGCAGTTCGTCGCGCAATATGCCGGCGCCGTCGTCCTCCACGCTGATCAGGCGCACGCCTCCGGCCAGCAGGCGCACGGTAATCTGGCTGGCCCCGGCGTCCAGCGCGTTGTCCACCAGTTCGCGCACCACCGAAGCGGGGCGTTCCACCACTTCACCGGCGGCAATCTGGCTGATGAGCTCGTCGGGTAGCTCGCGGATCGGTCGGCGTTGGGGCGGTGGCGTGGGGGGCAGGGCAGGGGCGTTCACCCGAAGGATTTTAGGGGGATGGGGGGCGGGGATAATCCGCCCCCATGGAACTTATTGCTTTTCTGATCGACTTCATCCTGCACGTGGACAAACACTTGGAAGTGTTTGTCCAGACCTACGGTACCTGGGTGTACGCGCTGCTCTTTCTCATCATCTTCGTGGAGACTGGCATGGTGGTCATGCCCTTCCTGCCCGGCGATTCGCTGCTGTTTGTGGTGGGGGCGCTGGCGGGGGCAGGTTTCATGAGCTTTCCGCTGGTGGTGGCTTTGCTGTTCGTGGCCGCTGCGTTGGGCGATCAGCTGAACTATTCCATCGGACGCTATTTCGGCCCCAAGGTGTTCCAGTGGGAGAACTCGCGCTTCTTCAATCGCGCAGCGTTCGATGCGGCGCACAACTTCTATGAACGCTACGGCGGCTTCACCATCATCGCCGCCCGCTTCATGCCGTTCTTGCGCACGTTTGCGCCCTTTGTCGGTGGCGTGGCGGAAATGAACCGCGCCAAGTTCACCTTGTTCAACGTGGTGGGCGCCGCGCTGTGGGTGGTCGGCATCGTCACCATCGGCTACCTGTTCGGCAATATCCCGCTGGTCAAGGAGCACATGGAAAAGGTAATCTGGGCCATGATCCTCATCCCCGGCCTGGTGGTGCTGTTCGGAGCGTGGAAGGCCCGCCGCAAGGCGGCAGCCCTTAGCTGACCTTCAGAAACAAATCCTGGTCGGGGGCGAAGTTGGCGTGCAGCGGCAGCAGCGCGCCGCCCAGTGCCCGCGCATCCGGCCCGGTAGTGCCGGCCACGACCGAAGTGGGCCACAGGCCTTCCCAGTTGTAGTGCGCCAGAGCCGCCGTGGTCTGCGCAATCACCAGGTCGAGCACGGCCCGTGAGAACGAGCCGTCGATGACCACCGCGTCCACGTCCAGGAACGCGGTGCCGCTGACGATGCTGTGCGCCAGCGCATTGGCAGCCTTGGCTATCCAGGCTTGCGTTTCCACCAGGTAGGGTTCGGACAGGGCGCGTTCATCGTAGGCGGCACTGGGGTCGAGATGCAGTGCCAGGTAGCGCTGCTCCAGGTCCCACAGTGAAGCCCGGGTGACCAGCTGCTCTGCGGTGTGCACTTCTCCCCCCAGCCCCATGGGCAGCGAGGCCACGGCGCCGGCATTGCCGTGCTTGCCGGTGTGCAGGTGCGAATTGATGACCAAGCCGCCGCCCACAAAGGTGTCGATAAACAGGTACAGAAAGCTCTTGATATCGCGCCCGCGCCCGCCTACGAGTTCGGCCACACAGGCCGCCGCCGTGTCCTTGGCGAAGATGACCGGGGCCTCGGTCATGCGCTGCACTTCGGCACGCAGATCGATGGTGTTCCATTGCTGGGACTGGTTCTCCGACAAGCCCAGCATGCGGTGCCAGCCACCCAGTTGGAACGGCGCCGCCACACCCACGCCCACCAGGCGTTCGGCCAGGGGCCCCAGGCTGTTGCTCAGGGCCGCAATGTTGTCCTGGATGGCAGGCAGCAGTTGCCCCAGGTCTGGGAAAGCGTAATCCAGGCTGCGGCGTTCACGCACCGCGCCGGTGAAGTCCACCAGCAGCCAGTCGGCACTGCGCCGTCCGATCTTCAGGCCCAGCGAAAAGGCACCATCCGGATTCAGCGCCAGCGGCACCGAGGGTTGGCCGATGCGCCCGCGCACGCGCTCCTGGCGCAGCAGCAGGCCGTCTTCCTCCAGCCGCGTGGTGATGAGACCAATGGTCTGGGCCGTGAGTCCGGTGAGTCGCGCCACCTCGGCCTTGGGCAGGGCGCCATGCAGGCGTATGGCCTGCAGCACCACGCGTTCGTTGAAGGCACGCATGCCCACATGGTTGGACCCACGCGGACGCAGCGGGGCCGGGGCTGCGGGCGTGGATTCCAGAGTGGGCAAAGTCGAGGTCATGGGCGCAGATTGTCCCCTATGACTCCCTTGCGCAGAATGAAGTTGCCAAAGGGCTGGCGCTCACCGGTCAGGACCACGGCAAAGGCGTCGCGGGCCCGGTCGTAGAAGGCAAAGCGCTCCAACCCTTCGGCACTTTGGCCACCTTGCAGCAGCGGGTTCACCTGGGCCAGCACCTCACGCTGCAGGCCCGACTGGTAGTCGTTGGGCTGGTCGCTGACCTGCATGTAGGCCACCGGGTGTTCCACGTCGGTGGCCAGCGGCAGCAGGTCGGTGATGGCCTTCACCACCTCGGCCATGCCGGAACCGGGCAGGCGCAGCACCGGCTTGCCGGCGGCGATGCGCACTGCGGTGAAGTTGGCGTCGGCCAGTACCAGCGCATCGTCGTGGCCCATTTCCATCAGCGTTTTCAGCAGCTCGGGCGTGAGCAGGGGGGAGATGCCTTTAAGCATGGGCTTCCTCGGGCAGTTCGTCCACGGTCTTGGCACCGGTCATCACGGCCACGGTGTCGCTCATGCTGATGGCCTTGGGGTTGACCACGGCGGCGCGCTTGCCCAGGCGCTGGATGTGGATGCGGTCGGCTATCTCGAACACATGTGGCATGTTGTGGCTGATGAGGATCACCGGCAGGCCCTTGTCGCGCACGCGGCGGATCAGCTCCAGCACCATGTTGCCTTCCTTCACGCCCAGCGCGGCGGTGGGTTCGTCCATGATGACCACGTGCTGGGCAAAGGCTGCGGCGCGGGCCACAGCCACGCACTGGCGCTGGCCGCCCGAGAGCGTTTCCACCGCCTGCGTCATCGAGCGGATGCCCACCTTGAGTTCCTGCATGCGTGCCACAGCCTGGTCGAGCATGGCTTTCTTGTCGAGCAGGCGGAACAGCCGACCGATGGCGTTGTCCTTGACCAGCTCGCGGCCCAGGAACAGGTTCTCGGCAATGGTCATGGCCGGGGCCACGGCCAGGTCCTGGTACACGGTTTCAATGCCGGCGCGGCGCGCGTCGATGGGGGACTTGAAGCGCATGGCTTTGCCGTCGAGCAGCAGCTCGCCTTCGTCCGGTACGGTGGCGCCCGAAAGCGCCTTGATCAGCGAGGACTTGCCGGCGCCGTTGTCGCCGATCACGGCCAGGATTTCGCCTTCGCGCAGTTCGAAGTCGGTGCCGTCCAGGGCGGTGACCTGGCCGTAGCGTTTGACCAGGCCCTTGGCCTGCATCACGAGTTTGGGAGTCGGAGCAGTCATTTCAGCGGCCTCCCTTGCGCGACATCTGGTCGGTGGCGACCGCCAGGATGACCAATATGCCGGTAATGAGGGTCTGCACCACCGAGGCCACGCCCATGAGCGTGAGGCCGTTGCGGAACACGCCGACGATGATGGCACCGACCAGCGAGCCCAGGATGATGCCGCGCCCGCCAAACAGGCTGGTGCCGCCCAGCACCACGGCGGTAATCGCGTCCAGGTTCTCGGTCTGGCCAGCCTGCGGGTCTCCCACGCCGGTGCGTGCTATGGAAAGCAGAGCGGCAATGCCATAGAAGAAGCCGGCCATCACATACACACCGAGCAGCACGCGCTCGACGCTGATGCCGGTGAGGCGGGCTGCCTCGGGGTTGTTGCCCACGGCGTAGAGGTGGCGCCCCGGTGCGGTGTCGGCCAGGAAGCGCCAGGCCACCAGGTACAGGCCCAGCATGAGCACGGTGCCCACGCTGATTTCGGTGCCGCCCCACGTGAAGGTGTTGCCAATGGCCGTGAGCGATTCGGGCAGGTTGCTCACGGTCTGCGATTTGGAATAGAGCTGTGTTACCGCGAAAGCAATGTTCATGGTGCCCAGCGTGACGATGAAGGAGGGCAGTTTGGCACGGGTGATGAGCAGGCCGTTGAGCAAGCCGAACAGGCAGGTGACGGCAATACCGGCCAACATGGCCAGGGCCGGGTGCAGCCCGCTTTCGACCGCGAGCTTGGTCACCACCATGGAGCCCAGGGCCATGACCATGCCGCAGGACAGGTCGATACCGGCGGTGAGAATGATGAGGGTCTGGCCGATGGCGAGCACGCCCACGACCATGACCTGCTGCACCACCAGCGACAGGTTTTCACCCGTGAGGAAGCGGTCGGACTGGGTGGCAAAGAACAGGCAGGCCGCAGCCAGCGCGATCCAGGGCCCCAGCGCGCCCCAGGGTATTTGCCGAGAAGTCGTGTTCATGGTCGCTTTAGAAGAGGTGGGTGTAAAAAAGGGGGCTTGCGCCCCCTCGGTACGGGCTGTCACGGTGTGCCTAGGTTACTTGTTGCCCCAGCACAGGTCCAGACCTACCTTGGTGTCCTTGCTGTCCACGCCTGCCACCGGTTTGCCCGCGATCAGGGTGACGCCCGTGTCCACGTAGCCGGAAGCCTTCTTGCCACCCTTGGCGTACTCCACCCCGGCAGCCACGCCCATGGCGGCCATCTTCAGCGGGTACTGCTGCGAGGTGGCGGCGATGATGCCGGCTGCGGTGTCCCGGATGCCTTGGCAGCCACCGTCTACCGATACGATGGTCACGTTCTTTTCCTTGCCGGCTTTCTTCAGTGCGTTGTAGGCACCGGCGGCAGCGGGTTCGTTGATGGTGTAGACCAGGTTGATGTTGGGGTTCTTCTGCAGGCAGTTTTCCATGGCGGTCTGGCCCTTGGCAGCGTCACCGAAGCTGTCGGCCATGCAGGTGACCGCGGGGTCCTTGGACAGTTCGTTCGACTTGGCGTCCGCAGCGGGCAGGCCAAAGCCTTTCATGAAGCCATTGTGGCGTTGGGCACCGACGGGGTGGCCTGGGAACAGGTCCAGCGTGGCAATGACAGGCGCCTTGCCGCCCAGTGCGGCTTTCGCGTACTGGCCAATCAGCACGCCGGCCTTGTAGTTGTCGGTGGCGAAGAGGGCGTCGGCGCCTTCGAAGGGGCTGTCCAGCGCGATGACTTGCACACCCTTGGCCTGCACCTTCTTCACGGTGGGGATGATCGCATCACCGCTGGAGGTGATGAGGATGGTCTTGGCACCGGCGGAGACCATGTTTTCGATGGCGGCGATCTGGCCTGCGGTGTCGCCGTCTTGCTTGCCTGCGGCGGTCAGCAGCTTGGCGCCCATCTTCTTGGCTTCGGCTTCGGCGCCTTCCTTCATCTTCACGAAGAAGGGGTTGGTTTCGGTCTTGGTGATCAGGCCGATGACGGGCTCTCCGGCCGCAAAAGCGGCAGAAGTGGCCAGTGCCAGAGCGCTCAGAGTCAGGGTGCTTGCGAATTTCATGGTGTCTCCTGGGTGTGGAATGGATGGCAATCGAACCGGTCTGGGGGTAAACCCCCAAGAATTCACGCTTTACCTTGTAGCGTGGCTGAACTATAGTTTCTGAAATTTACTAAATCAAGTTGTTTTAGTTATCGAAAACCCTAATATGCGAACCATGAACAAGGACATCACCAGCTTCCAGGTGGCCACCGCAGGCGAAGCCCTGATCGACATGATGGGGCGCCCCGACGGCAGCTTCATGCCTTGCCTGGGCGGCGCCGTCTACAACCTCACCCGGGCCTTGGCCCTGCAGGACATTGCCACCCTGTACCTCAATCCGCTCTCATCGGACCGCTTGGGTCGGCAGCTGGCGCAAGGCCTGCGCGAATGCAATGTGGGACTGGCCTGTCCGGACCCTGTGGTCCAACCCACCGCGCTGGCCATGGTGGCATTGACTGAAAGCGGCCATCCCGATTACGCGTTCTACCGCGACGGAGTCGCCGACCGCGCCATCGACGCGTCCACGCTGGTGCAGCACTGCGCCGCCGCCACCGGCTTGCAGGTGGTGTGCACCGGCGCCCTGGCGCTGGACCCGCGAGACGCCGGGGTCTACCTGCCCTGGCTGGACGCCCAGTGCCAGGCCGGTCGCACCGTCGTGGTGGACGCCAATATGCGTCCATCGGTCATGCAGGACCTGGCGGCCTACCGTCGGCATGTGCATGCGGTGCTGCAGCGTGCCCATGTCATCAAGGTCAGTGACGAAGACCTTGCGCATTTGGGACTGACGGCAGGGACGCCATTGGAGCAGGCACGCCAGCTGCTCGCAGGCAGCCAGGCCAGTTGGCTGGCGCTGACCTGTGGCGCCGAGGGCGCCCACCTGCTGACACGGCATGGGGCCCACTTCACGGCCCGGGAATCCAGGGCCTTGAAGGTGGTGGACACCGTGGGAGCGGGCGACTGCTTTCTGGCCGGACTGGTGGCACGCTGGCTGGGTCTGGGGCTGGCACAGGACTGGGGCCGCTCGGTGGTGGATGCCCACGCGGCCCAAAGCCTGCTCGACCACGCCATTGCCAGCGCCAGCATCAACGTCCAGCGCCAGGGCTGCCAGCCGCCGCGTGCGCAGGAGATTGAGGTCTGGCTGGGGCTGGCCTGACGAAGCCCACAGGGTTTGCATGGCGGTCCGATAGGGATTAGCATGTCTCCCATAACAAGAAGTACCAACACTTCAACGGGAGGCGCAAATGTCCATTGGTTTGCACTGGGAAGCTCGCGGCGTGCTCAGGGTCTGCAGCGGCGACATCGGTTTCGAGGAATACATGCAGTCCACGGCCGAACTGCACAACGATCCACGGTTTGATGCCTTGCGCTACTTCATCGACGATTTCACCCAGGTCGAGTCCCTGCACATGAGCTCCAACGATGTCGAGATGGTCATTGCCAGCATGATCGGTGCGGCCTACAGCAATCCCCACATCCGCATGGCTATGGTGGCGCGGTCCGAACCCCTGCGCCAGATGCTGGCGCAACTTCTGCGCATGAGTCCCTATGTCAACCGCGTGTTCGATACCCAGGCCGAGGCGCGGGAGTGGATTGGCAGCGGGGAAACCATGCCGGTGCCGCTGGAGATACAGCTGCAGGCCGCGGTCGATTTCGACACCCGGCCGCTCATCTACTGAGCACGCTCAGACCGTGCGTTTGCGTGCCAGGGGTGGGTTCTTGGCAAAGTAGGCTTCAATGCCGCGCATGAGCGCGTCGGACAGGGCTTCCTGGTAGGCCTCGCTGTTGAGCTTGGTCTCTTCCGTGGGGTTGCTGATGAAGGCCGCCTCGACCAGCACGCTGGGAATGTCGGGCGCCTTGAGCACGGCAAAGCTGGCCTGTTCGACCTTGGCCTTGTGCAGTTTGCCGACGCGGCCGATTTCCCCCAGCAAATGCTTGCCGAGCTTGAGGCTGTCGTTGATCTGGGCCGTGGTGCTCATGTCCAGCAGGGCGCGCTGCACGGTGGCGTCCTTGGCCTTGACGTTGATGCCGCCAATCAGGTCGGCCTTGTTCTCCTTGGCCGCCATCCAGCGCGCTGCACTGCTCGACGCACCGCCCTGGCTCAAGGCGAACACGCTGGCGCCTTGCGGCTGGGGCGTGAAGAAGGCATCGGCATGGATGCTCATGAACAAGTCGGCCTGGACACGGCGGGCCTTCTGCACGCGCACGTGCAAGGGCACGAAGTAGTCGGCATCGCGCGTCAGGTAGGCCCGCATGGGGTTGCCGCCCACGCTGGCGGCATTGATGCGCTCGCGCAGCCGGTGCGCCAGTTGCAGCACAACCTCTTTCTCGCGCGTGCCGCCCGGGCCAATGGCGCCGGGGTCTTCACCGCCATGGCCGGGATCCAGCGCGATGATGATCATGCGCTCGGCAGCGTCCGGTTCGGGCGGCTTTGGGGCATCATTTGGGCCCTTGCCCCTCTTGGAATCAGCGGGATTTGCTCCTGAATTAATAGCAACAGCTCCGCTAGCCTTGTCGGCAGGTACGGGGGGACGCTGCGGTTGCGTGGTCTGGGCGATGAACTCACCCAAAGGGTCCGCCGAGCCGGCAGGGGAGGGGCCATCACCTGCTGCGGGCTTGCGCTCGCGCAACTGCTCGGCAATGAGCGTTTCCAGCGGGTCGACTTCTTTTTCAGGGTAAAGGTCAAACACCAACCGGTGCTGGTAGGCCGCCACCGGGGCCAGCGTGAACACCTGGGGCCGGGCTGGGTGCTTGAGGTCGATGACCAGGCGCACGATGCTGGGCGTGAACTGGCCCACGCGGATACCGGCAATGTTGGGGTCGTCGGCCTTGACCTTCGCCACCAGCTCCTTGAGCGCCGGGTTCAGGGCAATGCCCTCGATGTCCACGGCCAGGCGTGGCGGATTGGGCACAAAGGTCTGCTTGGCCACCAGGGCGGTGTCGGACTCGATGGTCACGCGCGAATACTCGGGCGCTGGCCAGACCCGCACGTTGACAATGCCCGCGCCCCAGGCCAGCTGGCGCGCGCCCAGCGCCAGCACGATGCCGCCGCTTTGCAACAGGGTCCGGCGGCGCAGCATCAGCTCTCCGGCAGGATGGTGACTGGCACCGGGCGCTGCAGCGGCAATGCGCTCACCAGGGCGCGCCCGGTGGCCGTGTGGGCCGTGAGCGTGACCAGGCGTTGCTGGTCGGTGTCGGTCTGCAGGTGGATGTCCAGGTCGGCCACGGGCAGCATGCGGGCTGCTTTTTCGGGCCACTCGGCCAGCTTCAGGCCGGGGCTGGCAAAGATGTCACGGAACCCCGCGTCTTCCCACTCGCGCGGGTCGTCGAAGCGGTAGAAATCAAAGTGCCACACGTTCAGGCCTGGCAGTTCATAGGGCTCGACCACGGCATAGGTCGGGCTCTTGACGCGCCCTTGAACCCCCAGCGCGCGCAGCAGGTGCCGCACCAGCGTGGTCTTGCCGGCCCCCAGGTCACCGTGCAGGGCAATGAAGGCGTTGCGCAAAGCGGCCTTTTGCGCCAGGGTGGCGGCAAACACCTCGGTGGCCAGTTCATCGCGCCAGACCAGGCTGGCCACGGTCGGGACCGTGGGTACGGCAGTGCTTTCTACAATAGTGACGTGACGCTCCATAGCTCTCCATTAGACGGCCAAGAACTCATGGCACACATCCGTGCCTGGGCTCTGGAACTCGGATTCTCCCAAATTGGCGTGGCCGGTGTCGATCTTTCCTCCAGCGAGCCCGGTTTGCTGGCCTGGCTGGACCAGGGGTTCCATGGCGACATGCACTACATGGCCG
This sequence comes from Rhodoferax sp., assembly GCA_008015235.1. Classification (GTDB taxonomy): domain Bacteria; phylum Pseudomonadota; class Gammaproteobacteria; order Burkholderiales; family Burkholderiaceae_C; genus Allorhodoferax. The sequence continues at coordinate 113,431 of SSFF01000004.1, forward strand.
CCCACGGCCTCAAGCGCGCCCGCCCTATGGAGCTGGTGCCCGGTACCGTGTGCGTGCTCACCGCGCGCATGGATTATCTGCCGCGCGGCACGGCACCGGACTGGGCCGAACAGGAGCTGGCGCGGCTGCAGACGCCCACCCAGGGCGTGGTGTCGGTCTATGCCCGCGGGCGGGACTACCACAAGGTGCTGCGCAGCCGCCTGCAAAAGCTGGCCGACAAGATTGCCGAAGTGCTGGGGCCCGTGGGCCACCGCGTGTTCACCGACTCGGCCCCGGTACTGGAAGCCGAACTGGCCGCGCGCAGCGGCCAGGGCTGGCGCGGCAAGCACACGCTGCTGCTGAGCCGCGAGGGTGGCTCCATGTTCTTCCTTGGCGAGATCTACCTCGACTTTGCGCTGCCCTTGTCGGAGCCCACCAGCCACCACTGTGGCCAATGCACGGCCTGCATCAGTGCCTGCCCTACCGGGGCCATCGTGTCGCCGGGCAAGCTCGACGCACGGCGCTGCATTTCCTACCTGACCATAGAGCACGCAGGGCCCATTCCCGAAGACCTGCGCCCGCTGCTGGGTAACCGCATCTACGGCTGCGACGACTGCCAGCTGGTGTGCCCCTGGAACAAGTTCGCCCAGCCCAGTGCCTTGCCTGACTTCGACGCCCGCGCGCCAGTGCAGCCCCAGGACCTGCTGGCATTTTTCGCCTGGACCGAGGCCCAGTTTCTGGCGCACACCGAAGGCAGCCCAATCCGGCGCATCGGCCATGCGCGCTGGATTCGCAATGTGGCCGTGGCCCTGGGCAATGCGCTGCGCCAGCCAACTCTGGACGCGGACGTGACCCAACGCATCCGCCAGGCCTTGCAGCAGCGCCTGCAGGAGGCCGACGCCGTGGTGGCCGAACATGTGCAGTGGGCCTTGGCGCAGGGGCCTGCCCAGGAGGAGGGGCTTTGAGCGCAGCAGCGAACCAGGCGCTGGTGGACCAGTTCATCGACGCCCTGTGGCTCGAAGATGGCCTGGCGCGCAACACCCTGGACGCCTACCGGCGCGATCTGCAGCTGTTTTGCCACTGGCTGCAGGGGCGTAAACTGGCCGCGGTGGTGGAGGGCGATTTGCACGCCTACTTTGCCCACCGCCATGCCGCCACCCGCGCCACCACGGCCAACCGGCGCCTGACTGTGTTCAAGCGCTTTTTCCTGTGGGCGCTGCGCGAGAAGCTGGTGCTGGCCGACCCCACACTCAAGCTGCGCGCGGCCAAGCAGCCGCTGCGCGTGCCCAAGACCCTGACCGAAGCCCAGGTCGAGGCGCTGCTTAATGCCCCGGACACCAGCACCGCTTTAGGCGTGCGCGACCGCACCATGCTGGAGCTGATGTACGCCAGCGGCCTGCGCGTGAGCGAGCTGGTGGACCTGCGGGTGTTTCAGCTCGGCCTGAATGACCACGTGCTGCGTGTGACTGGCAAAGGTTCCAAGGAGCGAATGGTGCCTTACGGCGAGGTGGCGGGGCAGTGGCTGCAGCGTTACCTGAACGATGCCCGCAAGGAACTTCTGGCCGGGCAGCAGTCGGACGATTTGTTTGTGACCGTGCGTGGGCAAAACGCAGGCAGCGCGATGTCGCGCGTGATGTTCTGGATGCTGGTGAAGAAGTACGCGCTGCTCGCGGGCATCCGCACGCCCTTGTCACCACACACTCTGCGCCATGCCTTTGCCACCCATCTGCTCAACCACGGGGCTGACCTGCGGGCGGTGCAGATGCTGCTGGGGCACGCCGACATTTCCACCACCACCATCTACACCCATGTGGCGCGTGAACGCCTTGCTGCATTGCATGCCCAGCACCACCCGCGTGGCTGATGGATGCTCGGGTTTTGATGAAAGTGACCGTTAGCCCGCGTATTCATTGCGCAGGCAGCTATCAATAGCGTAGCGAATCAGCCTTCCAGCGACTCGGCCCAGGCCAGGGCTTCGAGGTGCGCCATGTTGACCTGGGCGCCGTTCAGGTTGAGCAATTCGCTGGTGCGGGCAAAGGCGGCATCGTCGTTGTTCTCGCAGGCCAGGGTCAGCTCCAGGTAGGGCGCCAAGGGGCCGGTATGCAGCAGCAGCGCATCGGTCACGCTGGTGGGCAGGCTCAGTGTGGCCAGGGCCGTTTCCATGGGCACGCCGAGCATGGTGTCGAGCAACGAGAACACACCCACCACGAAAGCGTTGTCACTTTCCTCGGGGGGCAGCGACTGTTGGGCCAGCAGCTCCATCAGGCGCCCGCGCAGCACTGCGGTGCTGCCCACGGCCGCCGGGGTGTTGCCAGCGTTGGAGGTGGTCAGGAGCAAGGCCGCCCACTTGAACAGGCGGTTCAGGCCCAGCAGCATGACGGCATGGCGGAACGAGGTGACTTCCTTGCGCATGCCAAAGCCGGCCGAGTTGATGAAGCGCAGCAGGTTGAACGACAGCGTCGGGTCGTGCTTGAAGATTTCCTCGATCTCGTCGGTGCTGGCCTGTTTGCGCACCAGGTTGATCAGGCGCAGGATGTGGGCCTGGCCGGGGCGTATGGTCTGCCCCTGCAGCATTTCCGGCTTGGCAAACCAGTAGCCCTGGAACAGGCCCACGCCCAGGGCGTGCAGGGCCTCGTACTGTTCGGCGGTTTCCACTTTCTCGGCGATCAGCGTGGCCTTGGACTTGGCCTGCGCCAGCTTCACGAACGAGGCCACGGCGTCGCGTTTGAGCACTGTCAGGTCGAACTTAATGAAAGCGGCTAGCGGCAGCCAGGTCTCATAGGGCTTGGTCAGTACCGAATAGTCCATGGCCAGTTTGAAGCCGCGCCGGTGCATGTCCTGCAACGCCGGCAGGCGGGTCTGGATCTGGTCAATCTGCGAAATCGGCAGCGGCGGTATCTCCAGCACCACTTTTTCGGAAGGTACCAGTTCCAGGTGGCCGCCGGCCAAGCTGTCGTGGGTGCAGTTGATGAAGTAGACCGCGCGGGCACCCAGGGTGTTTTCGCTGCCGCTGGAGAGTGCATTGAACAGCATCTGGGCATCGGTGCGTGCAGTGTGCTGGTCGATGTCCACCGAGCGGTCAAACAGCTCGTAGCCGAACACCCGACGGCGCTGGTCGACGATGGCCTGGTGGGCGATGGCCTGTCCAGCGGACGTCGGTGCGGGGCTGGCAGTCGGATGGGTGGGGGTGGTCATGCGCGGGCTACAAAAAGGCGTTGGGGCATTGTAGTGGTGGGTGAAAACCTACAATGGCGCCCTTCATTGCATATTGGGAGAGGCGTATGGCCTTGTATTCGCTCGACGGCGTGGCGCCGCAGGTGGCCGACAGTGCCTGGGTGGCCGACAGCGCCCAGGTCATGGGCCAGGTGGAACTGGGGGCCGACAGCAGCGTCTGGTTTGGCGCTGTGGTGCGCGGGGATACCGACAACATCCGCATCGGCAAGGGCACCAACATCCAGGACGCCAGCGTGCTGCATGCCGACCACGGCAAGCCCCTGACGATTGGCGACAACGTGACTGTGGGCCACAAGGTCATGTTGCACGGCTGCACGGTGGGTGACGGCTCGCTCATCGGTATCGGTGCCGTGGTGCTCAATGGCGCCGTCATCGGCAAGGGCTGCATCGTCGGCGCCGGCGCCCTGGTGACCGAAGGCAAGGTGTTTGAAGACGGTTCCATGATCATCGGCAGCCCGGCCAAGGCCGTGCGCCAACTTTCACCCGAGCAACAACAGGGCCTGCTGATGAGCGCGGCCCATTACATCGAGAATGCGCGCCGTTTCAAGGCGGGTCTGAAGCGCATCGATTGAATTCACGGCGCAGCCTTGGCTGTGCCCTAAAAGGAGAGCGTGCATGTCCGAATTGCACAAGTTCATTTTTGAAGGCCTGCCGGTGCGCGGTGCCCTGGTCCGTCTGACTGATTCCTGGCAGGAAATCCTGCAGCGCCGCGCTGGCAACGCCCAGACTGGCGCCTACCCGCAGCCCCTGCGTGTCACGCTGGGTGAAATGGCCGCCGCGGCGGTGTTGATGCAGTCCAATATCAAGTTCGACGGGGCTCTGATACTGCAGGTAATGGGCGATGGCCCGGTCAAGCTGGCGGTGGTGGAGGTGCAGCCGGACCTGGCGTTTCGTGCCACGGCCACGGTGGAAGGTGTCGTGGCGGATGACGCCAGTTTGGGCGCGATGCTCAATGCCCAGGGCCAGGCGCGCTGTGCCATCACACTCGACCCCAAAACGCGCTTTCCGGGTCAGCAGCCCTACCAGGGCGTGGTGCCACTGCAGGACGATGCAGGGCAGACATTGCCCGATTTCGCCGCCGTGCTGCAGCAGTACATGCTGCGCAGCGAACAGCTGCAAACCACACTGGTCCTGGCGGCCGACGACCAGGTGGCGGCCGGGCTGCTGATCCAGCGCCTGCCGGTGCAGGGGGCTGGCAACCTGGAGGGCCAGGCCGGCGCCAGCGATGCCGAAGCCATGGACGAACACTACAACCGCATCGCCACGCTGGCCAGCAGCCTCAAGCGTGAGGAGCTGCTGACGCTGGACGCCGAGACCGTGCTGCGGCGTCTGTTCTGGGAAGAGACCCTGGCGCGCTTCGAGCCCTTGGCCGGTGACAGCGGTCCACGCTTTGCTTGCAGCTGCAGCCGTGAACGCGTGGGCAAGATGATCCTGGGCCTGGGTCGGGAAGACGCTGAGCAATTGCTGCAGGAGCGCTTGAAAATCGATGTGGCTTGCGAGTTCTGTGGCAAGCACTACCACTTTGATGCTGTTGATGCGGCCCAGATATTCACCGAGGCTTCGCGCCTGGCCAGCGGGGGTACGCAGGCGCATTGACGCGGTTGCGTTGCACCTGGATCAACGGTCTTTGTTGACCAGTGCGCTGAACAGCAGGTGTTCGCAGCGGGCGTCCGAGCACCGCTCACAGCCCCATTTCCACGGTGTCTGCGTTGCATAGGCTGCGGGTGGTGTGGCCCACAGCGTAGCTTCCAGATGGCGCAGGGCGCGCTGCGTGCGGACTTCCCCTTGGCCCAGTAGGGTAGCGTACGCTATCTGGTGCTGTGACAGCACCGCGCGAAGCCGGGTGTCATAGGTCAGCCGTGCCGCTTCGCCGTCGCGTTGCAGGCCGTCGGCCACCCAGGGCAGGTCGGTGGCGCACAGCAGGTGCAGTGCGCAGCGCTGCGCAAATTCCAATGCCATCGGGTACAGGCTGCGGTCCCCAAACAGCAGCTCGCTATACAGCGCGGTGTTCAGTGGCGTGGTGTCTGCGAACACCCAGTCGCAGTCTGCCCTGGCTGCATCAATGGCTTGGGCTTGTGCGTTGGCAATCGCCGCTTGTTCGTGTGCTTGTGGGGTGCGCTGGTGCTGCTGGCACCAATCGCGCAAGACTTCTGGAACCCAGGTGACGCGCAAACCGCGTGCCGACAGTGCGGTCTGCAGGGCCTGCGCCAAGGTCGATTTACCGGTGCATTCGGCACCGACCAAGGCGATGACCTGCGCCGCCACGGACTGAATTACTTGGTGAGCTGCACGTAGATTTCGTTGGGCTTGACCATGCCCAACTCGGCGCGCGCTTTTTCTTCGACCATTTCCAGACCTTCCTGCAGGTCCAGGATTTCGGCCGCCAGCCGGTCATTGGCCTGGGCCGCCTGCGTGTTCTGCGCCTGCTGCTCCTTGAGCTGCTGGCGCAGTTTGGACACGCTGGGCAGGCTGCCGCGCCCGAACCATAGCTGACCGTGCACCACGAGCAGCAGTGCAATCAGTATGGCTGGGACGAAGCGTTGGGACATGGTCGTCAGTGAGCGGGAGGTTTGGCCGCCGGGCCGCCCCAAGGCCAAACGCGGCCCCTTTGGGGGGCAGCGAACGACACGAAGTGCGGGAGCGTGGGGGCCATTTACTTCAGGTTGTAGAACGCGCTACGGCCAGGGTACACGGCCACATCGCCCAGGTCTTCTTCGATGCGCAGCAGCTGGTTGTACTTGGCCATGCGGTCGGAACGGCTCATGGAGCCGGTCTTGATCTGGCCAGCGTTGGTGCCCACGGCGATGTCGGAGATGGTGGAGTCTTCGGTTTCGCCCGAGCGGTGGCTGATGACGGCGGTATAGCCGGCACGCTTGGCCATCTCGATGGCGGCGAAGGTTTCGGTCAGGGTGCCGATCTGGTTGATCTTGATGAGGATCGAGTTGGCAATGCCCTTGTCGATGCCTTCCTTCAGGATCTTGGTGTTGGTCACGAACAGGTCGTCACCGACGATCTGCACCTTCTGCCCCAGGCGGTCGGTCAGGATCTTCCAGCCGTCCCAGTCGCCTTCGGCCATGCCGTCTTCGATGGAGATGATGGGGTACTTGTCGCACCAGGTAGCCAGGATGTCGGTCCATTCCTGGCTTGAGAGCACCAGGCCTTCGCCTTCCAGGTGGTACTTGCCGTCCTTGTAGAACTCGGAGGCGGCGCAGTCCAGGCCCAGGGCGATCTGCTCACCGGCCACATAGCCGGCCTTGTCGATGGCTTCCAGAATCATCTGGATGGCAGCTTCGTGGCTGGCCACGTTGGGGGCAAAGCCACCTTCGTCGCCCACGGCCACGCTCATGCCCTTGTCATGGATGATTTTCTTCAGGGCGTGGAAGGTTTCGGCACCCCAGCGAACGGCTTCGCGGAAAGTCGGTGCACCCACGGGGATGATCATCAGCTCTTGCAGGTCGAGATTGTTGTTGGCGTGGGCGCCGCCGTTCATGACGTTCATCATGGGCACGGGCAGCTGCACAGCCGCCATGCCGCCAAAGTAGCGGTACAGGGGCAGACCGGCTTCTTCGGCAGCGGCGCGGGCCACGGCCATGGACACGGCCAGCATGGCGTTGGCACCCAGGCGGCTCTTGTTGTCGGTGCCGTCGAGGTCGATCAGGGTCTTGTCCAGGAAGGCTTGCTCGGAAGCGTCCAGGCCCAGCACGGCTTCGGAAATCTCGGTGTTGATGTGCTCGACGGCCTTTAACACACCCTTGCCCAGGTAGCGGCTCTTGTCGCCGTCGCGCAGCTCGATGGCTTCGCGCGAGCCGGTGGAGGCGCCCGACGGTACCGCAGCACGGCCCATGGTGCCGGACTCCAGCAACACATCACATTCCACGGTGGGGTTGCCACGGGAGTCCAGGACTTCGCGACCTACGATGTCAACGATTGCACTCATTTCTCTTCCTTTTCGAATCAAAAAATCAAAACTCAAAAAACCGGTGCGTCCACGCCTTCGACCAGCACCAGGTTGAAGTGGCTGGTGGCGCCGATGCGCTTTTGGCGGGCCTGCTGGTACCTTTCTCCCTCGTACCAGGCCTTGGCTTGGGCAAAACTGGGAAAGCGCAGCACGGCCATGCGCGCTGGCTGCCAGTCGCCTTCCATGGATTCGATCTGACCACCGCGCACCAGGTACTCGCCACCAGCCGCCTGGATGGAGGCGGGCGCTGCCGCCATGTACTGCTTGTACGCATCCATGTCGCTGATGTTCATGTCGACGATGACGTAGCCAAAAGCCATGGTTTCGTATTCAGGTGTTGAAGACGTTCTCTAAGAACGGGTTGCGCTTGGCCACATCGTCCAGCTGCACCAGGGTTTCCAGCAGGGCCTTCATGTGCTTCAGTGGCACCGCGTTGGGGCCGTCTGACCAGGCTTCGGACGGGTTCGGGTGGGTTTCCATGAAGAAACCCGCCACGCCGGCCGCTGCACCGGCACGGGCCAGCACCGGCACCATGTCGCGGGCACCGCCGCTGCTGGTGCCTTGGCCACCGGGCTTCTGCACCGCGTGGGTCACGTCAAACACCACCGGGGCGCCCGATTTGCGCATTTCGGCCAAACTCACCATGTCGGCCACGAGGTTGTTGTAGCCAAAGCTCACACCGCGTTCACAGGCCAGAAAACGGTCGGGCGACAGGCCGGCTTCCTCGGCGGCGGCACGGGCCTTGTCGATGACATTCTTCATGTCCCAAGGCGCCAGGAACTGCCCTTTCTTGATGTTCACCGGTTTGCCGGATTTGGCGACGGCGCGGATGAAGTCGGTCTGGCGGCACAGGAAGGCGGGGGTCTGCAGCACATCGACCACGCTGGACACTTCGGCCACCTGGGATTCGTCGTGCACGTCGGTCAGGACCGGCAGGCCGGTCTGGCGGCGCACTTCGTCCAGAATTTGCAGCCCCTTCTCCATGCCAACACCACGCAGGGTGCTGCCGGACGAGCGGTTGGCCTTGTCGAACGAACCCTTGTAGATCAGCGGAATGTTCAGCGCCGTGCAGATTTCCTTGAGCTGGCCTGCCACCTCCAGAGACATCTCCAGCCCTTCGATCGAGCAGGTGCCAGCGATCAGGAAAAAGCGTTGGTCGAGACCGACATCGAACCCACAAAGTTTCATGCTGCTACCTTTCCCGTAGCGCGTTGCGCTTGGTGTTCAAGGGCTGCGCGCACAAAAGCATTGAAAAGTGGGTGGCCGTCCCAGGGCGTGGACTTGAATTCTGGATGGAACTGAACGCCTACATACCAGGGATGGGTGGCCTTGGGCAATTCGACGATTTCGGTGAGCTTTTCGCGCTGGGTTAAAGCAGAAATCACCAGGCCGGCTTCGCGCAGCTTGTCCAGGTAGTTCACGTTGGCTTCGTAGCGGTGGCGGTGGCGCTCTGTCACCACGTCGCCATAGATGGCGTGGGCGATGGTGCCCTGGGCCACGTCGGAGCTCTGTGCGCCCAGGCGCATGGTTCCGCCTAGGTCGGAGTTCTCGTTGCGCACCTGGATGCTGCCGTCAGCGTCTTTCCACTCGGTGATGAGGGCAATGACGGGGTTTGCACAGGAGGGTTCGAATTCGGTGCTGTTGGCTTCTTTCAACCCCGCCACATTGCGGGCGAATTCGATGGTGGCAACCTGCATACCCAGGCAGATGCCCAAGTAAGGAGTCTTGCTCTCGCGGGCAAAGCGCGCGGTGCTGATCTTTCCTTCGACACCACGCTTGCCAAAGCCGCCGGGCACCAGAATGGCATCGTACTTGGACAGCTGGGCGGCCGCATCGGATTCGATGGTTTCCGAGTCCACGTGCTCGATCTTGACGCGCACATGGTTCTTCATGCCGGCGTGGCGCAGCGCTTCGTTGACCGACTTGTAGCTGTCGGTCAGGTCCACGTACTTGCCCACCATGGCGATGGTGACTTCGCCGCGCGGGTTTTCGGTTTCATACACCAGGTCGTCCCAGCGCTTGAGGTTGGCAGGTGGCGTGTTCAGGCGCAGCTTGTCGCAGATCAGGCCGTCCAGGCCCTGTTCGTGCAGTACGCGTGGCACCTTGTAGATGGTGTTCACGTCGGGCATGGAGATCACGCCCCAGCTTTGCACGTTGGTGAACAGGCTGATCTTTTCGCGTTCGTCGTCGGGGATGACACGGTCGGCACGACACAGCAAGGCATCGGGCTGGATACCGATTTCGCGCAGCTTCTGCACCGTGTGCTGCGTAGGCTTGGTCTTGAGTTCGCCGGCCGCGGCAATCCAGGGCAGGTAAGTCAGGTGGACAAACGCGGTGTTGTTGGGGCCCAGCTTCAGGCTCAACTGGCGCACGGCTTCCAGGAAGGGCAGCGATTCGATGTCACCCACAGTGCCGCCAATTTCTACAATGGCCACGTCCACGGCATCGGCCTCACCCATGCGGGCGCCGCGCTTGACGAATTCCTGGATTTCGTTGGTCACGTGCGGGATCACCTGCACGGTCTTGCCCAGGTAGTCACCGCGGCGTTCCTTGTCGAGCACGCTCTTGTAGATCTGGCCGGTGGTGAAGTTGTTGGCCTTGCGCATGCGCGACTCGATGAAGCGCTCGTAGTGGCCGAGGTCCAGGTCGGTTTCTGCGCCGTCGTCGGTGACGAAAACTTCACCATGTTGCAGCGGCGACATGGTCCCCGGGTCCACGTTGAGGTAGGGGTCGAGCTTGATGAGGGTGACTGTCAGGCCCCGCGATTCCAGGATCGCAGCGAGGGAGGCAGAGGCGATTCCCTTACCCAGGGAAGACACCACACCGCCGGTGACGAAGACAAATTTGGTCATGTCCGGGCGAACGTCTTGCGTTCGATGAGGTGGTAAAGCGAGATTATACCGGCTCCCCCTTGGGCGGCAGAATACCGGCAGGGTACGAAACTGGCGGCGCTCGGGCCATGGTGCTCTGCTACATTGCGCCTTTTCATTGCATTTGTGGGGCACAAGCTCATGGATTTGGCCGGAAAACATATTGTCTTGGGGCTGAGCGGCGGCGTGGCCTGCTACAAGTCGGCGGAGTTGTGCCGCTTGCTGGTCAAGGCTGGGGCCACGGTGCAGGTGGTCATGACCGAGGCCGCTGCAGAGTTCATCACCCCGGTGACCATGCAGGCCTTGAGCGGTCGCGTGGTCTGCACTTCGCAGTGGGACGCCGCCACGCCGAACAACATGCCCCACATCAACCTCGGGCGCGAGGCCGATGCCATCCTGATTGCTCCCTGCAGTGCCGACTTTGCCGCCCGCCTGGCCACCGGCCGGGCCGACGAGGTGCTGAGCCTGATGTGCCTGGCGCGCCCGCGCGACACCGTGCCCTTGCTCATCGCCCCGGCTATGAACCGCGAAATGTGGACGCACCCGGCGACCCAACGCAACCTGGCCCAGCTGCAAGCCGATGGCGCCCATGTACTGGGCGTGGGCTTTGGCGAACAGGCCTGCGGCGAGACCGGCGACGGCCGCATGTTGGAGCCGCAGGAGCTGCTCGAAGACATGATCGCGTTCTTTCAACCCAAGCTGTTGGCCGGCCAGCATGTGCTGGTGTCGGCGGGCCCGACCTTCGAGTCCATTGACCCGGTGCGTGGTGTTACCAATCTCTCCAGTGGCAAGATGGGTTTTGCCATTGCCCGTGCTGCCCGCGAAGCCGGTGCCGACGTGACCCTGGTGGCGGGGCCCGTGGCCTTGTCCACACCCCGTGGTGTGCGCCGTGTTGATGTGCGTTCGGCACTGGATATGCTGGCAGCCTGCACCGATGCTGCGCATGGCGCTTCTATTTTCATAGCGACTGCGGCCGTGGCCGACTGGCGCGTGGCCCAGTCCGCTGACCAGAAGATCAAGAAAGACGGATCTGGCGCGGTGCCCGCGTTGAACTTTGTCGAAAACCCTGACATCCTGGCCACGCTGGCGGCCAGCGCACGTGCAAAAAGTGGTGCGCTCTACTGCGTAGGCTTTGCCGCCGAAAGCCATGACCTGCTGGCCCATGCGACGGCCAAGCGCGCACGCAAGAATGTGCCGCTGCTGGTGGGCAACATCGGCCCGGCCACCTTCGGCCAGGACGACAATGCGCTGTTGCTGGTGGATGCCCACGGCGCCGTGGAACTGCCACGCGCTTCCAAGCTCGCCCTGGCACGTCAATTGATCGCAGCCATTGCCGAACGGCGTGCTGCCTGAACCCTACGGAAGAAAAATGAACGTTGACGTCAAAATTCTCGATCCGCGCATTGCGGAGCAATTTCCCACCTACGCCACGGCTGGCAGCGCCGGGCTTGACCTGCGCGCCTGCCTGGACACTCCGCTCACGCTGGAGCCCAATGCCTGGCAGCTGGTGCCCACGGGCATGGCCATGCACCTGGCCGACCCGGCCTATGCCGCACTGATCCTGCCGCGCTCGGGCCTGGGCCACAAGCACGGCATCGTGTTGGGCAACTTGGTGGGTTTGATCGACAGTGATTACCAGGGGCAGCTCATGGTCAGCGCCTGGAACCGCAGCGACGTGGCCTTCACCATCCAGCCCATGGAGCGCATTGCCCAGCTGGTCATCGTGCCGGTGGTGCAAGCCCAGTTCAATGTGGTGCAGGAGTTTCCCGCTTCAGAGCGCGGCGAGGGTGGGTACGGCTCCACCGGAAAACACTGACCAGTTCAGTGCAGGCTGTCGCTGCCCGGTGCCTCGGTATGTGGGGCCTGGATGCGGAAGAAGCCGCTGCCGGTGGAGCCCTGGCCAATCTCGGCTTCGGTGGCTTCGCGCACCGCTTGCACCCGCACGTGCAAGCGAATGGCAATGCCGGCCAGCGGGTGGTTGCCGTCCAGCACCACGTGCTCGGGGTAAATGTCGGTCACACAGTAGAGCGCGTCCTTGGGGGCGTCCGGGTTGCATCCGTCGGGCAGTGAGGCGCCTTCGAATAGCTGCCCTTCTTCCAGTTCCTGCGGGAACAGGTGGCGGGGCTCGAGAAAGATCAGCTGGTCGTTGAAGTCGCCGAAGGCCTGTTCGGGCTCGATCTGCAGTTCGACTGAGGCGCCAGGACCATGCCCCAGCAGGGCTTCTTCAATGACGGGCAGCAAATCGTTGCCACCTACCAGGAACTCGACCGGTTCGTCGAGTACATCCAGAACTTCGCCCAGGGTGTCTTTCAGCGTCCATGTGAGGGCGGCGACGCATTGTTGTGTGATTTCCATCGCACAATTGTCGCAGTTTGCTTACTCAGCTACTTTGGGAGACTGACAATGCCAGACAGCAGCCCGACCCCAGCCCCCGAGCACGGAGACGCTGATGGCGCCCCCATGCTCGCAACTGGCCATTTTTCCGGCCCCAGTGAATTTGCCCAGCGTATCCGCGACACCATTGCCCACGCAGCGCAGCGGCAATGGAACCTGATGATTTGGTCGGATGTGGACTTTCGTGACTGGCCGCTGTGCGAGCGCCAGGTGGTCGAGGCTTTGCAGGACTGGTCGCACAAGGGGCGGATGCTGCGGTTATTGGCACGGCGTTTCGACTATTTTCCCCAGCTGCATCCGCGCTTTGTGACCTGGCGCCGCCAGTGGGACCACATCATTGATTGCCGCGTCTGTACGCCCATTCCCGGGCTGGAGTTGCCCAGTGCTTTGTGGACGCCCGACTATGCCGTGTTGCGCCTGGACGTGGAGCGCAGTACCGGCTGGGCGGGGGCCGAGCGTCAGCGTTTGGCGCAGATCCGCGCGGAGCAGGATGAGTGCGCAAAACACGGCACGCCCGGCTTTGCGGCAACCACTTTGGGTCTGTAAAACAGCTAGAGGGTTTTCCCTAGCCAGACTCTATTCGTTTTGTATAATGTTTGGCTTCAGCGTAAAGAGGTCGAATGCTTTTTGCTGAAGTCTGGGTAGCTTGCTACTTCGACAATTTCCGGAAATTGTTTCGTTAACTCACTTTGGTATCAAAAAATGAACAAGTCTCTCGTTTTGGCAGCCGTGATCGCTGCTGCTGCTCTGGCTGCTTGCGGTAAGAAAGAAGAAGCTCCTGTTGCTGCTCCCGCTCCTGCTGAAGCTCCCGCTGCTGCTCCTGCTGCCCCCGCAGCTCCTGCTGCTGACGCATCGGCTCCCGCTGCTGCTCCTGCCGCTCCCGCTGCTGCTGAAGCTCCCAAGGAAGAGCCCAAGAAGTAATTCTTGGCTAGCAGAGCAAAAAAGCCACCCTAGGGTGGCTTTTTTTTGCCTGTCTGCTGGGTGTCGCGTGCAGGCTACTGAGGTATTCATGCACAGCCGCTTCATTGCGACCGAGGCACTCTGTGCTTACTTGATGTCAGCAGCCAACACCTTGAGTATGCGTTGGGCACTGTCGGTGTTCTCGGGGCTCCCGGTTTCATCGAGCACGGTCACTGACGATGTGTCACCCTGGCTTTGGACTGCAATCTGGTATTTCACCGGGCGATTGGCGTCTTTGCTGCCGGAGAACATCTTGGCAAAAAAGCCTGGCTCGGAGCCCTCAGGCACCAATGGCACATAGCGTACGAAATACACGCCACGTTTGCGGTCACGGTCTTCCACGGTAAACCCGGTACGGTCCAGTGCCAAGCCAACACGACGCCAACTGCGGTCGAAGTTCTCATCAATGCGCAACTCGGCGCGGCCATCCATTGTGCTTACGGATGCCACTGGTTTGGCAGCAGGGGATGCTGCTACTGTGGCTTTGGCCTGCTCAGCACTGACGCCAAGCTTGACCATCAGGCGACGCAGGAACTCTGCCTCCAGCTCGGGGTCCACAGGGCGTGGTTGCCAAACGGTCGAACTGCGGCCTTCCGCCGTGTAAACCTCGATCATGCCGCGGTGGCTAATGTAGATTTCGGTGGCACCTTCGCTGTTGCGTTCCAGTCGGGTGCGGAATTTGTCGCGTTCGGGGGTTGAATACAGAGAGTCCAGCAATTTGCCCAGGGCACTCCGAATTGCATCCATTGGGATTTTGGCCCGGTTTTCGGCCCAGTCCGTTTCCATGATGCCCAGATCGGCCTGGTCCATGGCCAACACGAAACCGTTCTCCTGCCAGAAGTCCTTGACCGGTTCCCACAGCTTGTCTGCGGGACGGTTGACCACCAGCCAACGCTGAGTACCCGAGCGCTCGATGCGCACATCACCCAGGCTGACGGCTGCAATCGGCATTTTGGCTGCAGCAGCGTTGGCAGCCTGAACGCCCGAGGCAGACACGCCACCATCGACCACGCTGTAGCGTGTGTCTTTGGAGAGTTGCGTCAGGTCAGGTGGAATGACCAATGAGGGGGCCTTGGCGGTGCTTTTGTAGTCGACCTTGTCGGTTTCCAGCGCAGAGCAGCCAGCCAGGCTTGCAGCAATGCCCAGCAGGGCGAGGGGACGGGAATACTTCACAAAGTACCTCGAAAAATCAATGGAATCAGATCAGGCCGCAGGACTTCAGCACGCGGCCAACCGTTTCCTGTCCTGTAGGCGTCAGTGGTGTCAGGGGCAGGCGCAGGGTGTCCTTGCAGTGTCCCATGCGGGCCACGGCCCATTTCACGGGGATGGGATTCGATTCCACGAACAGGGTCTTGTGCAAAGGCAGCAACTGCATCTGGATTTCCATGGCACGTGCCACATTGCCGGCGATGGCCGCCATGCACAGTTCGTGCATGAGCTTCGGTGCCACGTTGGCGGTGACACTGACGTTGCCATGGCCTCCGCACAGCATCAGGGCCACGGCGGTGGGATCGTCACCGGAGTAGATCGAGAACGACTTGGGGGCTTCCTTGATGAGCCACTGGGCGCGTTCGATGTTGCCAGTGGCTTCCTTGATGCCGACGATGCCGGGTACCTGGGCCAGGCGCAGCACTGTGTCGTGGGCCATGTCGGCCACCGAGCGGCCAGGCACGTTGTACAAGATTACGGGCAGGTCCACCGCTTCGGCAATGGCCTTGAAGTGTTGGTACTGGCCTTCCTGGGTGGGCTTGTTGTAATAGGGCACCACCTGCAGCTGGCAGTCGGCTCCAACCTTCTTGGCAAATTTGGCGAGTTCGATAGCTTCGCGGGTGGAGTTGGCACCGCAGCCGGCCATGATGGGCGCACGGCCAGCGGCTTGCTCGACCGACACGCGGATGATTTCGCAATGCTCTTCCACGCTCACCGTGGGCGACTCGCCCGTGGTTCCCACCACGCCGATGCAGTCAGTGCCTTCGGCAATGTGCCAGTCGATCAGCTTGCGCAGGGCAGGGTAGTCGACGGAGCCATCTTCCAGCATGGGGGTGACGAGGGCGACGATGCTGCCACGGATGGGTTGGAAATTTGCGGTCATATCAGCTTCTAATCGGGAAAGGCGCATTCTACCCAGTACCCCTTGGGGTCCGGCACTAAAGCCTGTAAACGGCAGGTAATGCTGCCTGTCCAGACTCCGCCTCGCGCACCGCGGCAATCCGCTGTACAAAGCGTGCCGGGTTTTCCAGATAGCCGTTCTCGTAGGCTACCACCTTCAGTGCATGGCATACCTGTAGCAGCTCCCCGGGGCGGAGCAGAAAGTCGTCCCTGGACGGGCGTCCTACCGTCTGATTGCCCTGGGCGAAGGTTTCGTAGATCAGTACGCCGCCCGGTTCCAGACTGGCCAGCAAGGTCGGCAGCAGCGGGCGCCACAAGTAGTTGGTGACGACCACAGCAGCAAACTGCAAAGGCCTGCCCATTGCGTCACATAGTGGCCAAGGGCCGTTCTCCATGTCGGCTGTCACCAGCCGGGCGCTGGGTGCATGGGCCATGGCGGCCGCTGTATCAATGTCCACGCCTGTCACCGGGTGCCCTCGCTCGGCAAACCAGCGCAGGTGGCGTCCGCCCCCGCAGGCCACGTCGAGTACCTTGGAGCCTGGCGCCACAAGATGGCTCCAGCGTTGTACCCAAGCAGAGGCTATGGCAGCGCCCATCAGAAACACGCCCAAATCTGGTTGGTCATGTCGACCATGAAGTCGGGGCGAAGGTACAGACCAAAGACGCCCAGCAGGATGACCAGGGTCGCTGCGATCCAGGCCAGTTTACGAGCCATGCTCTGATCCCCCTGGTTACGCCTGTGCCACCACCTGGCGTGAAATCGCGCCTTCGCGCACCGGCAGATTCACCAGCGCCGCCAGCACCCCCAGTGCGATGGCCATATACCAAACCACATCGTAGCTGCCAGTGCGGTCATACAGGTAGCCGCCCAGCCACACCCCCATGAAGGAACCGATCTGGTGGCTGAAGAATACAAAGCCGCCGAGCATGGACAGGTGGGCCACCCCGAAAATCTGGGCGACGATGGCATTGGTCGGCGGGACAGTCGAAAGCCAGAGGAATCCCATCACCGCTGCGAACAGGTAGACGCTCATGGGGGTGAGAGGGGCTAGCAGGAAGATGCTGATCGCCACGGCCCGACCCAGGTAGATGAATGCCAAGATGTGCTTCTTGGCTAGTCGCTGCCCCAGCGCACCGGCTGCATAGGTGCCGAACACGTTGAAAAGACCGATGAGTGCCAGCGCGTAACTGGCGACCTGGGGCGAAAGGCCTTTGTCCTTGAGGTAGCTGGGCATGTGTACCCCGATGAAAACGACCTGAAATCCGCACACGAAGTAGCCAGCCATAAGGAGCTGGAAGCTGGGGTACTTGAATGCTTCCTGCAAGGCCTGCCAGATGCTTTGCTGTTGGGCACCGTGGCTGCTTGCCAAGCCGGGTTCGCGCAGGCCCAGCGCCATGGGAATCATCAATAAGGAGGCCACTGCCAGGGCCAGCAGTGCTTCTTGCCAACCGAGCGACGCAATCAGGAAGCCCTCGGTGGGGACCATCAGAAACTGCCCAAAGGAGCCTGCGGCGGCGGCCACGCCCATGGCCCAGGACCGCTTTTCGGCCGACACATTGCGTCCAATGACGCCGTAGATCACGGCATAGGTGGTGCCGGCCTGGGCCATTCCAATGAGCACGCCGGTACTCAGCGCAAAGGTCAAGGGTGTGGAGGTGTACGCCATGCCCGCCAAGCCCAGTGCGTAGAGCACGGCGCCTCCCATGATCACTTTCGCTGCACCAAAGCGGTCGGCCAGCATGCCGGCAAAGATGCCGCTGAAGCCCCAGGCCAGGTTCTGGATGGCGATGGCAAAGGCAAAGTTTTCGCGGGTCCAGCCCTGGGCCTGGGTAATGGGCAGCAGCCACAATCCGAAGCCATGGCGAATGCCCATGGACAACGTGACGATGATGGCGCCGCAGGCCAGAACCTGGGTGGTGGAGAGGCTATGGGGGGAGGAGCGGTGCATGCAGCAACTGTAGCGCGAATGCGGCAGTGCAGCAGAGTATGCGGACATTGGCTGTATATTTGTACAGTTTTTTGATTTGCAGCTCACTACAATCGCGCCCCATGGCTGAGAAAAACCCCTCTGAATATTCCGAAGGCTCGATCCGCGTCCTCAAGGGCCTGGAGCCCGTCAAGCAGCGTCCGGGCATGTACACCCGCACCGACAACCCCCTGCACATCATCCAGGAAGTGCTGGACAACGCTGCCGACGAGGCCTTGGCCGGTTTCGGCAAGAAGATCAAGGTCACCTTGCACACCGACGGATCGGTCAGCATCGACGACGACGGTCGCGGCATCCCCTTTGGCTTGCACCCCGAAGAAAAAGCCCCGGTGATTGAACTGGTGTTCACGCGTCTGCACGCCGGTGGCAAGTTCGACAAGGGCAAGGGCGGCGCCTACAGCTTCTCCGGCGGTCTGCACGGTGTCGGTGTGAGCGTGACCAATGCACTGGGCAAACGCCTGGAAGCCACCAGCTACCGCGAAGGCCAGGTCGCGCGCATCGTTTTCGAAGGCGGCGACGTGACCGAACCGCTGCAGGTGCGCAAGGCCGGTGAAGGCGCTGACGGCGAGAAGGACCGCAAGTCCGGCACCACCGTACGGGTCTGGCCCGACGCCAAGTACTTTGAATCTGCCCACCTGCCTCTGGGTGAGCTGACCCACCTGCTGCGCAGCAAGGCCGTGCTCATGCCTGGCGTGTCGGTCACGCTGGTGCAGGAAAAGAGCAAGGAAAGCCAGACCTGGCAGTACAAGGGCGGCCTCACCGACTACCTGGCGCAGACGCTGACCGCCGACCCGGTGATCCCGATGTTCGACGGCGAGGGCTATGCCGACGGCAACAACGACAGCTTCGCCGAGGGCGAAGGTGCCAGCTGGTGCGTGGCCTTCACCGAAGACGGCAGCCCGGTGCGCGAAAGCTACGTCAACCTGATCCCCACCGTCGCTGGCGGCACCCATGAAAGCGGCCTGCGCGACGGGCTGTTCCAGGCCGTCAAGAGCTTCATCGAGCTGCACTCGCTGCTGCCGAAGGGCGTGAAGCTGATGCCTGAAGACGTGTTCGTGCGCGCCAGCTACGTGCTGTCGGCCAAGGTGCTGGACCCGCAGTTCCAGGGCCAGACCAAGGAGCGGCTCAATTCGCGCGATGCGGTGCGCCTGGTGTCGAGCTTTGTGCGCCCGGCGCTGGAGCTGTGGCTGAACCAACATGTCGAGCAGGGCAAGAAGCTGGCCGAACTGGTCATCAAGGCGGCGCAGGCGCGCCAGCGCGCTGGTCAGAAGGTGGAAAAGCGCAAGAGCTCGGGCGTGGCCGTGCTGCCGGGCAAGCTCACCGATTGCGAAAGCAAGGACATTGCCTACAACGAGATGTTTCTGGTGGAAGGCGACTCCGCTGGCGGCAGCGCCAAGATGGGGCGCGACAAGGAAACCCAGGCCATCCTGCCGCTGCGCGGCAAGGTGCTCAATACCTGGGAGGTGGACCGCGACCTGCTGTTCAAGAACACCGAGGTGCACGACATCGCCGTGGCCATCGGCGTCGACCCGCACGGGCCCAACGACACACCGGACTTGAGCGGCTTGCGCTACGGCAAGGTCTGCATCCTGAGCGATGCGGATGTGGACGGCTCGCACATCCAGGTGCTGCTGCTGACCTTGTTCTTCCGCCACTTCCCCAAGCTCATCGAAGCCGGGCATGTGTATGTGGCCCGGCCCCCGCTGTACCGCGTGGACGTACCGGCCCGCGGCAAGAAGCCCGCCACCAAAGCCTATGCGCTGGACGATGGCGAACTGCACGCCATCCTGGACAAGTGCGCCAAGGAAGGCGTGGCGCGTGAGAAGTGCCAGATCAGCCGTTTCAAGGGCCTGGGCGAGATGAATGCCGAGCAGTTGTGGGACACCACGCTCAACCCCGATACGCGCCGACTGATGCCGGTGCACCTGGGCTCCATCGACTTCGGTGCCACCGAGAACCTGATGACCAAGCTCATGGGCAAGGGCGAGGCTGCGTCCCGGCGCGAGCTCATGGAGCTGCATGGCGATTCGGTTGAAATCGATATCTAGTCGCTATATTTTTCATAGCTGCTTACGCAATGAATACGCGGGCCAATACCCGATTTGATAGATAAATATGAGCGATACACCGATCATTGAAGTGCCCGCCGCCAGCGGCGGTGCCGACGACGAATTCAACCTGGCGAACTACGCCCAGCGCGCCTACCTGGAATACGCCCTGAGCGTCGTCAAAGGCCGTGCGCTGCCCGACGTGGTGGACGGCCAGAAGCCCGTGCAGCGGCGCATCCTCTACGCCATGGAGCGCATGGGCCTGGGCTACAGCGGCCCGAACAACAACACCCCGGCCAAGCCGGTCAAGAGCGCCCGCGTGGTCGGTGACGTGCTGGGCCGCTACCACCCGCATGGCGATACAGCCGCCTACGACGCCCTGGTGCGCATGGCCCAGGACTTTTCCCAGCGCTACCCGCTGATCGACGGCCAGGGCAACTTCGGTTCGCGCGACGGGGACGGCGCCGCGGCCATGCGCTACACCGAAGCGCGCCTGTCCAAGATCACCTCGTTGTTGCTGGACGAGATCGACCAGGGCACGGTGGACTTCATCCCCAACTACGACGGCTCCACCGAAGAGCCCAAGCAGTTGCCCGCGCGCCTGCCGTTCAGCCTGCTCAATGGTGCCAGCGGCATTGCCGTGGGCCTGGCCACCGAAATCCCCAGCCACAACCTGCGTGAGATTGCCGACGCCTGTGTGGCGCTCATCAAAACGCCGTCCCTGCCGGACGAAGAGTTGTTCGCCATGGTGCCCGGCCCCGACTACCCCGGTGGCGGTCAGATCATCAGCCCGGCGGGTGACATTGCCGACGCCTACCGCACCGGCCGTGGCAGCCTCAAGGTGCGTGCGCGCTGGAAAATCGAAGACCTGGCGCGCGGCCAGTGGCAGCTGGTGGTGAACGAACTGCCGCCGGGTGTGAGCAGCCAGCGCGTGCTCGAAGAGATCGAGGAGATCACCAACCCCAAGGTCAAGGCCGGGAAGAAGGCCCTGACCCAGGACCAGACCCAGCTCAAGGCCAGCATGCTGGCGGTGCTGGATTGCGTGCGTGATGAGTCGAGCAAGGACGCGCCGGTGCGCCTGGTGTTCGAGCCCAAGAGCAGCCGCGTGGAGCAGCAGGAACTCATCACCGCGCTGCTGGGCCACACCAGCCTGGAAACCTCGGCCCCCATCAACCTCACCATGGTGGGGCTGGACGGCAAACCGATCCAGAAGTCGTTGCGCCAGATGCTCACCGAGTGGATTGCCTTTCGCCAGACAACCATCGAGCGCCGCAGCCGCCACCGCCTGGGAAAGGTGCAGGACCGCATCCACATCCTGGAAGGCCGCCAGCTGGTGCTGCTCAACATCGACGAAGTGATCGCCATCATCCGCCAGTCGGACGAGCCCAAGGCCGCGCTGATCGAGCGCTTCCGCCTCTCCGAGCGCCAGGCTGAAGACATTCTGGAAATCCGCCTGCGCCAACTGGCGCGGCTGGAAGCCATCAAGATCGAACAGGAGCTGTCCGAGCTGCGCGCCGAGGCGGCCAAGCTGGAAGAGATCCTGGGCAGCCCCGCCGCGCTGCGCCGTGTCATGGTCAAGGAAATCGAGGCGGACGCCAAGACCTTTGCCGATGCCCGCCGCACCCTGATCCAGGCCGAGAAGAAGGTTGTGGCCGAAGTGAAAGTGGTGGACGAGCCCGTGACCGTGGTGGTCAGCGAAAAAGGTTGGGTGCGCGCGCGCACCGGCCACGGCCATGAGGCGTCCAGCTTTGCCTTCAAGGCCGGTGACGGCCTGTACGGCACCTTCGAGTGCCGCACGGTTGATACCTTGCTGGTGTTCGGCAACAACGGGCGTGTGTATTCGGTGGCGGTGTCTCTGCTGCCGGGCGGGCGTGGCGACGGCCAGCCCATCACGACCCTCATCGAACTCGAAGCCGGCACCCAGATCGCCCACTACTTCGCAGGCCCCGGCGCAGCCACGCTATTGCTGGCCAGCAGTGCGGGCTACGGCTTCATTGCCAATGTGGAGAACATGGTGTCGCGCCAGAAGGCCGGTAAGGCCTTCGTGACCTGCAATGCCGGCGAGACCCTGTGCGCGCCTTCGCTGGTGGCCGGAGCCCTGTACCGCCTGCCGCCCAAGGAACCGAAGGAGGGCGAGGCCCCTGCAGCCCCCGGGGCCACGCTGGTGCCCGCCGCCACCCACGTGGCCTGTGCTTCCACATTGGGCCGCATCCTCACCTTCGAGATAATCGAACTCAAGGCCATGCCCAACGGCGGTCGCGGCCTGATGCTGCTGGACCTGGAAGACAAGGACACCCTGGCCGGCGCTGCCGCCTACACCCGCTCCATCCGTATCGAAGGCCTGGGCCGTGGTGGCAAGGAGCGCGAGGAAACGCTGGAAATCCGCAGCCTCAACAACGCCCGCGCCGTGCGCGGCCGCAAGGGCAAGGTGGCGGACCTGGGCTTCAAGCCGCAACGCATTACCCGAGTCGAATAAATACCATGAGCATCCCTCCCAACGACACCGCACTGGCCCTGAAGCTGCCCGAAGGCGCCGTGTTTGAAGACCTGAAGCTGCGCCGTTGCGCGCAGGACGCCATTGACCTCGACATGGACCTGGTGGAGCGCATCTGCAAGCTCAACGGCTGGGACTTTGCCAAGGTGCAGGAGAACCCAGGCCCGGTGGTCAGCACCATCCTCAGCGTCTGGTACAAGCAGCACATTGCTGAGGGCGGCTCGCCCGACATGCTGATGGAAGCCCTCAAGCAAGTGCCTGCATGGCACTAGCTTACTATTGATTTGATAGCTTACTGCGCAATGTCTGCGCGGGCTGGAAGCCAAAATTACTGAAAGATACGCCATGAACACCTTGCCTCCTTGCCCGAAGTGCCATTCGGAATACACCTACGAAGACGGCGCCATGCTGATCTGCCCCGAGTGCGCCCACGAATGGAGCCGTGACGCCGCCGCCCCGGAGGCCGAGGCCGCACGCGTGTGGAAGGACGCCAACGGCAATGTGCTGCAGGACGGCGACAGCGTGGTGCTGGTCAAGGACCTCAAGATCAAGGGGTCCTCCAATGCCATCAAGGTCGGCACCAAGGTCAAGAACATCCGCCTGATCGAGGGCGACCACGACATCGACTGCAAGATCGACGGCTTTGGCGCGATGCAGCTCAAGTCGGAGTACGTCAAGAAAGTGTGAAAAAGAGAGTCTTGGGGGGCTTTACCTACTCGAGTTGTCAGTGACGGTGCTTCACTTGCCAGAATCCGAAGTTGCCAAGAATGCGCCGCACCAGCTGTCCTTCGGAAGTAGGGCCTTTGGAGAATCTAGCTCCACGCTGAGCCTGTTATAAGTCGCCATGCATTGCCGTAGGCAACGAGATGGCGAGTGCGTTCGGACAGAGTGTCGAGAATGAACTTGCGCTGCAGATTCGCAATGTAACTGGGCATGCTGTTTTCCACTGGTGGCCGGTAATCGGTGGCAACCATGAACCTGTCTGGGTGCTGTTCCAGCAGCGCAAGCCACGCGTCTACGATTTTTCCGTTTGGTTCAAAGATCGTGGCGTCCCGGGCACCGGAGGGTGTGTACACGCTTTTGGGGCCCGAAACCGCCAGATCAAAATGCAGTCCTGGGAAGCGCTCAATGAGTGAGCGGACATAAGCTGGTGAGTAGCGGGTGTTTCTGTTGGGATACCGGACCAGTCCCAGATGGCACCAAATGGTGAGTGCTTTCGGGTGTCGCTCCAGCATGGCTTCCAGAGCTGGCAGCAAGGCGTCTTCTATTTCGTAGTGGATCTGGAAAGGCACCTGGAACTCGGCGCTCATGGCGAACAGCTTGTCGCCGATGGGGCTGTCAATGGGAACGGTGATGTCGCGGTCCAAGCGTCCCGCTGCCGCCTGTTCTGGGGATGGGTAGTGCCGGAACTCATGCTCGCCCATGGCAAAGAAATCACCGGTCTGCAGTTCTGCGCGACTGACGTCGAGGAATGCGTCGGGACTATTCCACCAGCGCGGGAACTCGCCGCTGCTGGTGGTTGGTATGAAGTACTCCGGGTATTTGCGATGCAACTCCACTGACAGCGCGCCGTCTTGCTCGCCGGCAACGGCAAATGCCGTTTGCGCAACGTCCAACTCGTCCATGTAGGCCATGACCTTGCTTAGGTTGGTCTGCTTGGCCGAGTAGGTCGCCTGAAGGTCGATGATGGGAACACGACGCTTTCCCAATATGGATTCAATACGACGGCGCCAAGCAGCGATGCTTTTCGCTCGGCTCGGCGAGTTTGGAATTGCACGCGCAGGCCACGGATACGCCAGCGATGCCGTTGCCATTGTCAGCAGGGCGCGTCGATTGAAGTGCATGGTCGGACTCCTCTCATTGAAAATATTCATAGCACACGCGGTTTCTCTTTCAACCCAACGCGGGAATTGCGTCGGCATATCAACTCACACGCTAACTTGCGGTTGGAGGCATTAAGGCAGTGGCGGCCTGCACGCGTAGCGCGAGCGGGGCCGCGGGGTCCTTCATCACTGCCTGCAGGAATGCGGTCGGGGAGTCGGTAGGGTAGTCCGTGGACTGGGCCTCGGTGGCAGGCTTGGGCGATGAGACTAGTGCAGATACCGTGGGCGCACGCTGCAATAGGGCGTGAGCCATGGCAAAGACCTGTTGATGCATGCCTTCCAGTCGCCCGAGTAGCTGGGCCTGTGCTTCCACGCCGGGATCGCGGTCCAGCCAGGGTTCGTCGGCAAACACAGCTGCCAGATCGGGGGCGATAAAGGCCGACCACTGACCGCTGTGCGGGTGCAGGGCCGGGACGCTGGCGGGAAAAGGGCCCTCTTTGGCTGTTGCCTCGGAGCTGGCGCCGGGCCAGCAGCGCAGCCGCTGGGGTGCAACCTCTGGGAGATAGTGCTGTACCAGGTTTTGCAGAAACATGTGGGCCGTTTCGGTCGAAATACCTTGCTGCCATGCGAACCACAGCTGGTAGCCGTCTTGCCCATTGATGGCAATGCCCGGGGCCGGTAGCTCCAGTTCGGTCTGCACAGCGCGCCACACGGCACCCAGCATGCTCCAGTCGGCGGGCCGGGCCAATTCGAGCACGGCGCAGCGCACGTGGCCGTCGGCCCCTAGCAGGGCGGAGCGCGTGGCGTCGTGCAGCAGGGCGTGCTGCGGGTCGGCATGGTAGAGGCGGACAAATTCGGTGTGCAAGGGGTTCATGGCGTTCTCACTTGGTGCCCAGTTCGTCCAGGTTCAAGACCTGCTGCGCGGCCACACCGGCAGGTGCGCTGTAGTCGGCGATGACAAATGCGCGCTGCGGGTGGTCGGCGCAGTCTGCCAATATGTCGCGCAGAGTGCGGCTGGTGGCGCCGTCCAGCGCAGCAAAGGGCATATCAAGCAGGGTGAGCGCGGCGCCGCTGGCCAGTGCTGCGGCCATCAGTGCCTTGCGCCGCGAGCCGGTGGACAGCATATAGAGCGGCTTGTGGCGGTGCGCCTGCAGGTCCAGCGCCTCCACCAGGTCTTCGAGCGTGTCCGGGCTCCAGCGGGCGAAGTGCCTTGCCTGTTGTGCCCAGAGTTCGTCGACCACCACCTGCTCCCAGGATTGGCTGGCTGGGTCCAGCCAGGCCACTTCGCTGTGGTAGGCATCTGCTGCAGTGTGCTGGTCGTGTCCGCAAAGCACCGCATGGCCCACCCAATGCGGCATGTCGCCCGCGAGCATACGCAGCAGGGTGGTCTTGCCAGCACCTTCGTCGCCCAGCACCAAGGTGAGACCGGGTTGCAGCGCCAGCGTGCTCAGCGCAAACAGGCGGCGGCCATCGGGGGCACGGCCCTCCAGTGCACTGGCTTGGAGAACAGGCGGCAGGTTCGGTTGTGGGGTCATGGCTGGGGCGGGCGGAGCAGGGGCGCATGGTACGGCAAATGCCGACGCACTACACTCGCCCCACGCTTCAACCCACAAGGAACAGGAGTCAACATGAGCGATTTGTTTTACCAACATATGCAAACCACTCTGGAGCAAATTCGCAAGGATGGATTCTTCAAAAAAGAACGCCAGATTGCGGGTCCCCAGAATTCGACTGTGCGCCTGCAGTCCGGCGTCGAGGTCATCAACTTTTGCGCCAACAACTACCTTGGCCTGGCCGACGATGCCCGGCTCATCGCAGCCGCCAAGGCCGGGCTCGACGAGTATGGTTTTGGCATGGCCTCGGTGCGTTTCATCTGCGGCACCCAGACCAGCCACCGCGCGCTGGAAGCCGAAATTTCCGACTTCCTGGGGGTCGAGGACACGATCCTGTATTCGTCCTGTTTCGATGCCAATGGCGGCCTTTTCGAGACCCTGCTGGGCGAGGAAGACGCAGTCATCAGCGACGAGCTGAACCACGCCAGCATCATCGACGGCGTGCGCCTGTGCAAGGCCAAACGCTTTCGCTACAAGAACAACGACATGGCCGACCTGGAAGCGCAGCTGCAGGCGGCCGACGCGGCCGGTGCCCGCTTCAAGCTGATAGCCACCGACGGTGTCTTTTCCATGGACGGCATCATTGCCAACCTGCAGGGCATCTGCGAGTTGGCCGAGCGTTACGACGCCCGCGTCATGGTGGACGACTCGCACGCGGTGGGCTTTGTTGGCGCCCAGGGCCGTGGCACCCCGGAATACTGCGGCGTGATGGACCGCATCGACATCTACACCGGCACCCTGGGCAAGGCCCTGGGCGGTGCCAGCGGCGGCTACATTGCCGGACGCCGCCCGGTGGTGGACCTGCTGCGCCAGCGTTCGCGCCCCTACCTGTTTTCCAACTCGCTGGCACCGTCCATCGTGGCCGCCACCCAGGCCGTGATGGCCTTGCTGCGCTCAGAAGAGGGCGACGCGCTGCGCCAGCGCATCCGCGCCAATGCCACCCAGTTCCGCCAAGGCATGGCGCAGGCCGGGTTCGAGCTGGTGCCGGGTGAACACGCCATCGTGCCGGTGATGCTGGGTGACGCGCAGCTGGCCACGCGCATGGCCGATGCCTTGCTCGAAGAGGGCATCTACGTGATCGGTTTCAGCTTCCCGGTCGTGCCCCGCGGCAAGGCGCGCATCCGCACCCAGATGTCGGCGGCGCACACCCCGGCGCAGATCGAACGCGCCGTGGCCGCCTTCACCCGCGTAGGCAAGGCGCTGGGCGCCATTGCCTGAACCCGAAACAGCACAGGAGAACTCTCATGCGAGCACTAGCCAAACTCCAGCGCGCCCCGGGTCTGACGCTGACCACGGTGAAGAAACCCCACGTCGGCCACAACGATGTGATGATCCGCATCAAGAAGACCGCCATCTGCGGCACCGACATCCACATCTGGAAATGGGACGAATGGGCCCAAAAGACCATTCCGGTGCCCATGCACGTGGGCCACGAGTACGTGGGAGAGATTGTCGAGATCGGCCAGGAAGTGCGCGGCTTTGCCATCGGCGACCGCGTCTCCGGCGAAGGCCACATCACCTGTGGCCATTGCCGCAACTGCCGCGCCGGCCGACGTCACCTGTGCCGCAACACGGTCGGTGTCGGGGTCAACCGCGAGGGCGCATTTGCCGAATACCTGGTGATCCCAGCGTTCAACGCCTTCAAGATTCCCGACAACATCAGCGACGACCTGGCCGCCATCTTCGACCCCTTCGGCAATGCCACGCACACGGCGCTGTCCTTCAACCTGGTGGGGGAAGACGTGCTGATCACCGGAGCTGGCCCGATCGGCATCATGGCCGCAGCCATCGCCCGCCATGTCGGTGCGCGCCACGTGGTGATCACCGACGTCAATGACTACCGGCTGGAGCTGGCCACGCGCATGGGCGCGACCCGCGCCGTCAACGTGGCCCAGACGCCTTTGACAACGGTGATGGAAGAGCTGGGCATGGTGGAAGGTTTTGACGTCGGCCTGGAAATGTCGGGCGTGCCCTCGGCCTTCCAGAGTCTGTTGGAAAACATGAACCACGGCGGCAAGGTGGCCCTGCTGGGCATTCCACCGTCCAACACCACCATCGACTGGAACCAGGTCATCTTCAAGGGCCTGGAGATCAAGGGCGTCTACGGCCGGGAGATGTTCGAGACCTGGTACAAGATGGTGGCCATGCTGCAAAGCGGCCTGGACCTCTCACCCATCCTCACCCACCAGTACCCGGTGGCCGACTATGAGCAGGGTTTTGCCACCATGCTGTCGGGGCAGTCGGGCAAGGTGATCCTGAACTGGGACTAAAGCGCTATCTATTTGCTACATAAATAGTAGCTACTTACGCAATATATATGCGGGCTACATGCCAAAATGGCCTGTAAGCGCTTACTGGAACAGGCCTTTGATGGCCTTGCCCGCCTTGTCCAGCGCATTGCCAGCGGATTTCATCAGCTTGTCAAAGCTTACGGCACCGCTGAGCTGGGCCTTCACGGCCGCGGTCATCTCTGCGGCCAGCTCGCCGGCGGTGGCGCCGCCCTTGGCCTTGCCCAGGTCACGCAGGTGAATGTCGGGTAGCGGCACGGTCACGGTCTTGCCGTCCATGAAGGCGGCGCTGGCCTGGGCCTTGGCGTCGCGCACCACGAAGTCCTGCACGATGAATTTCTTTTCTTTTTCGCCGGGCTTGGGCTTTTGCGGTCCCAGGTACTGGGCGATGTTCTTTTGCAGGGCGTCGAAATTGGTCATGGCCTCGCCCTTCTCGTAGACCACGTCGGGCGCGAGGATGGCTACTTTTTTGATGACGATGACATCGCTGGCCAGGGTGGCGACGTCCACCTCCAGCTCCACGCGCTCGGCCTTGAGTGCATGCGGCGTCTTGAAGCCCTTGGGGTTTCCGATGAACAGGCCCAGGAGTTCGCCATGCCCGTCAGTGGTCTGGATCTTGACCTTGTCGACCTGGACCTGGGTCTGCGTCATGGCACTGCCGTAGTCGCGTATAGCCTGGGCGACCAGGTTGTCGAGGTTGCCTCGGAGCCAGAACACGCCGACGCCCACGGCAACAAGGAGCAGGGCGACCAGGACAAGGAGCATTTTTTTCATGGGTGTGTGGGTTGGGGTTGCAATTAAAGTGGGCTGCGCAGCAGGGCCACCAGCAGCGGAAGAACGACCAGCAAGGCCAGCCCGAACAGCAGGTAATTGCCTGTGGCCGGGTTGAAATCATCCAGGATTTTGCGCCAGCTGCGGCGCAGCAGCCATTTGCCCAGGGCCGCATCGAAGCCGGCCATGAACAGTGCCAGCACGGCCCCCAGTGCAAGGTGGTCCGGCAGGCTGACCAGTCCCACGCCGGGCACCAGCAGGTAGCAGACGGCGAAGGCCAGCAGCGAACCGGACACGATGCTGAGCTGGGTGGCGCGGGCCTTGCCCACGCGCGGCGCCAGCCACAGGGTGCGGGCGATGCCGTGCAGCGTTTCGGTGCCTGCCAGCACCACGCACAGGGCCAGCACGCGCAGGGCAGTATCGGCGTTCATGTGTTCTGCGCCAGGTGGGGCTGCGCACAGGGGAAGGGCAGGTGCGGTGCGGGCATGGTGTCGGCAGTCTACCGCGTCTGCAGCGCTGCGGGCAGCCCCGCGCAGCGCACGGAAACAAGCCAGCAGGCACAATGGCCTGCCCATCGCTGAGGAGCCCTGCCATGTCCACCCTGCTGTCCCTGTTCCAGTTCAAGGCCTGGTCGAACCGCGCCCTGTTCGCCTGCCTGCAGGAAATCGACGCCAGCGCCCAGTCCGAGGCCCTGCACGGCATGGTGCGCATGCTCAACCACATCTACGTGGTCGACCGCATCTTTCGCGCCCACCTGCTGGGCCAGGCGCATGGCTACAGCGCCACCAACACCGACGACACGCCCACGCTGGACGCACTGCAGTTCGACGTGGCCGACACCGACGCTTGGTACCTGGACTACGTGCCGCAGCTCTCCGCGGCGGCCTTGGCCGAACCGGTACGCTTTACTTTCACCGACGGCGACGCCGGCTGCATGACGCGCGAGGAAATGCTGCTGCACATCGTCACCCACGGCGCCTACCACCGCGGCAACGTGGGGCAGATGCTCAAGGCCATCGGCCTGGCACCGCCGCGCGACCTGTACACCAAGTTCCTGCACGAAACCCAGCCGCAGCGGCGCGCAGGCAGCCTGTGAACCTGCACGCGCCCCACCCACCGGTATCGGCTGCCGACGTGGCGATGCTGGAGGCCGCGGCTTTCCAGTCGTGGCCGGCGCTGGAGCCCGAAGAGGACGTGCAGGGCTGGCGCCTGCGCTTTGCCAGGGGCTACACCAAGCGTGCCAATTCGGCCAACAGCACGGCCCAGGCCTGCGCCCTGGACGCGGACTTGCTGCAGGCCCTGGAACAGCGCTTTGCCCAGCGCGGGCTGACGCCTGTGTTCCGCCTGGTGGAGGGCACGGTACCGGCTGGGGCCGAGGCGCTGCTGGAGGCCCGCGGCTACCGGGCGGTGGACCCATCGCTGGTGCTGGTGCGCGAACTCGAGGCCAGCGATGCGGCCATTCCACCTCCGCAGCAGTTGCCCAGTGCAGCCGACTGGCTGCAGACTTTTGTGGCCGTGAGTGGCAAGCCCTTGCAAGGGCAGGACACCCACCTGCAGATGCTGCAATCCATCACCGCCCCCTGTTGCTGGGCATACAGCCAACAAGCCGGGCAGTCGGCATCGACCGCCTGCGCCCTGGGGGTGTTGGCGCAGGGCCAACTGGGTCTTTTCGACATTGCCACCCGGGCCGACCTGCGCCGCCAGGGCCTGGCCGCAGCCCTGGTGCAGCGGGTGCTGGGCTGGGGGGCACGCCAGGGCGCACAGCGTGCCTACCTGCAGGTGCTTGGCAGCAATGCGCCGGCCCTGGCGCTGTACCAGAAACTGGGCTTTCGCCTGGCCTATCGGTACGCCTACCGAGTGGCTACATAGGCGCATTCCAGATTAGGTTTGCACCTCCAAACCACAGGCGTAGCATGGTCGGTTTCCCCCTTCCTTGTGCCCCCATGCCTTTGAAAATCAGCCAGCTGCTGTTCGGTAACGTTCAGTTTGACCAGAGCGAAGAGCTCGACGAATTCCGCTACAAGTTCCTCATCGTTCTGATGGTCACCGGTGCCTTGTTCACCGGGCTGCTGGTGTGGGGCGACACCAGTGCGGTCAACCCGATCGGCATGCCACACCTGGGGTCGATGACGGTGTTCACCACGGTCGCGCTGCTGCTGTGGCTGCTGCTGCGCGGACACCCGGCGCGATTGCAGTGGGTGGCCTGGTCCTATGAAATTCTGGGTCTGCTCGAATACACCTCGGCCTTGGTCTATGTGCCCCGTGACGAGCTGCGCCTGCTGTGGTTCTTCGTCAATGTACCGGGCGTCTTCATCCTGTTGGGCCAGCGTGCAGGCTGGGTCATTACAGGCGGCACCATGCTGGGGCTGGCATTGGGCAACCAGTGGCTGTCGCGACCCTATTCTGCCAATGCCATGGCCACGGGCCTGCTGGCCATGCTGTACCTGGGCGTGTTCTTCCACGCCTATGTGGACCGCTCGATCTCGTATTTCACGCGCATGCAGCTCTATAACCGGCGCCTGGAAGACCTGGCCAGCCACGACAACCTGACGGGCCTGCTCAATGGCCGCGCCTACTACGCGCAGTGCGACCAGCAGGTGCGGGCTTGTGAGCGTTCCGGGCAACCGTATGCGGTACTGTTCGTCGACCTGGACCATTTCAAGGCTGTCAATGACACCCATGGACACGAAGCCGGTGACGCCGTGCTGAAGATGGCGGCCCACACCCTGCAGGGCCATATCCGCCAGAGCGACCTGCTGGGGCGCATCGGCGGCGAGGAGTTCTCGGTGTTCCTGCCCCATACCGACCATGCCGGGGCCCTGGCACTGGCCGAAACCCTGCGCCGCGCGGTGGAGGCGGCACGGGTGCAGGTGGGGGCGCAGCTGCTGCAGGTCACGGCCAGCATCGGCGTAGCCAGCAACCAGGCGCGCGCCGTGCCCATGGCGGAGCTGCAGAAGAACGCGGACGAGGCCATGTACCAGGCCAAGAAGGCCGGGCGCAACCGCGTGTCCAGCCTCGCAGTGTCCTGAACAGGCCCTACGGGCACAACTCCATCGTCACCGCCACACCGCCCAGCACGGAGTTGCCCGAGAGCGGGTCGCGCAGCGCCGGGTCAAGCAGGGCGTTGATGTTGCTGCCGGGACGCTCTGCTGCCACGGACAAGCGGGTTCCAGGGGCGTCGTGGCCCCAGCCGTGCGGCAGGCTGACCACGCCGGGCATCATCTCATCGCTGACCTGTACCTGGGCCTGCACGCTGCGCGGACCGTTGCGCAGGGTCACGCTGGCGCCGTTGCTGGCACCGTAGCGTTGGGCGTCCACTGGATGGACCAGCAGGGTGCAGCGGTAGGGCCCTTTGGCCAGCGTGGGCAGGTTGTGCATCCAGCTGTTGTTGGTGCGCACGTCCCGTCGACCAATCAGGACTAAATTGGGCTGCAGCCCGCGCAGGTCTTGCGCAGCACGCTGCAAATCTTGTAGCAACGCGGGCGCTGCTAGCTCAATCTTGCCGCTGGGCGTGCGCAGCATCTCGGGGATGCGCGGTTGTAGCGCACCGAGGTCGATGCCACCCTGGCTGCTCGCGGCCAACACTTTCTGCAAATTCAGGCCTTCGGGCTTGCGTCCGAACTGGTCGCCGTAGGGTCCCATGCGCAGGGCCGCGTCGAGCGCACGTTGCGGGCCGCGCAGGCCTTTCAAAGCTGCCAGTACCGCCGGCGCCATGGGGCCGGCGAGGCGCTGGGCGTCTTGCTCGAACGCCTCGTCGTCGAGCAGGTCGGGGTCGGCCTGTGCCCCCTTGCCCTGCACGATGGCGGCAATCTTGAGAATGGTCTGCCACTCATAGGGCTGGTCGGCCGGCTTGTCGAAAATGGCCTGGCTGGCGCGCGCGTGGTTGCGCCAGGACAGCTGGGGAAAGGCCACGTCGTAGTGGAAGTCTTCCAGCGGCGACAGGCCGGGCAGGATGACATCCGCATGGCGCGTGGTCTCGTTGAGGTAGATGTCCAGGCTCAGCATGAAGTCCAGCGAGGCCATGGCCTTTGACAGGCGCGGGCCGTCGGGGCTGGAGAGCACCGGGTTGCTGGCCACAGTAATGAGGGCGCGCACTTGGCCGGCTCCCGGCGTTTCGATTTCTTCGGCCAGGCAGGCGATGGGCAGTTCGCCATAGACCTCGGGGGCGCCGCTCACGCGCGCATGGTGGCGCCCGGTGCTGACACCTTTTCCCACGCCATCTTTGCCTTGGGTGTTGCTGGCAAATGCTGCTGACTTGGCAAACAGCATGCCGCCGACCTGGTCCATGTGGCCAGTAAGGGTGTTGACCACGTCCACCAGCCAGCTCGCCAGCGTGCCGTACTCCTGCGTGCAGGTGCCGATGCGAGCGTAGAGCGCTGCGCGTTCGGTGTTGGCCAGTTTGCGTGCCAGCGTGCGAATGGTGTCGGCGCCGATTCCGCAGCGCGGGGCACACACTTCTGGCGTGAAGGGCTGTACCGCTGCACGCACCGCGTCCACACCGTCCACCCAGTTGGCCACGCTGCCGAGCTTCACCAGATTCTCCGCAAACAGGGTCTGCACCATGGCGGCCAGCAGGAACACGTCGGCGTTGGGGCGGATGAAGTGGTGGCTGTCGGCCAGGGCTGCGGTTTCCGTGCGCCGGGGGTCGATGACGATGAGTTCGCCCCCGCGCGCACGCAGCGCCTTGGCCTTGCCGCGGAAATCGGGCACGGTCCACATGCTGCCGTTGCTCACCACCGGGTTGGCGCCCAGCACCACCAGCAGGTCGGTGCGTTCGATGTCCGGCAGGGCGACCGATAGCCAGTGGCCGAACATCAGGCCGCTGGCCAGCTGCTTGGGCATCTGGTCTAGGGTCGAGGCCGAAAACACGTTCTTGGTACCCAGCGCGCGCGCAAGCTTGCCGAAGTAGGTGAGCAGGCCGATCTTGTGCGCCGAAGGGTTGCCCACGGTGATGGCTACGCTGTCCCGCCCGTGCGTGGCCAAGAGCGGTGGCAGGCGGCGTTCGATCTCGGCAAAGGCCTCTTCCCAGCTGGCTTCCACGTGCACGCCATTGCGCTTGATGAGCGGGGTGCGCAGGCGGTCCGGGTCTTCGTGCAGGTCTTTCAGGGCCACGCCCTTGGGGCAGATGTAGCCGCGGCTCAGTACATCGGCCTCGTGGCCGCGGATGCTGACGACTTTGCCGGATTCGGTCTTGACTTCCAGTCCGCAGCAGGCTTCGCACAGGGGGCAGATGCGGTGGTGGGTGGTGGCGTTCATGGGGTGGCTGTCTCCATCGTGTTTTGCCGTATTACAGCGACAGTGTGCGCGGCTGTCGGTAACACGGGTGACAGCAGGCCCTTGTTGGGCTTTCTGTGCATCGTATTGCTATAAAATTGCTAGCGGTTTGCGGATATCCCACATGGGATGGAAGGAGTTTTGGCATGAAGAACTGGCAATGCTGGGGCCTGCTGCTGGGCCTGGGGCCGCTGCTGTGGCTGCAGGGGCGCTGGGTTCGCCGGGTGACCCCACGGCTGCCGGAGCCGCCCGGACCGCGCGCGGGCGAGGCCGGTGCGGGCCCTTTGCTGCGCCTGCTGATCGCGGGGGATTCGGCTGGTGCTGGCGTCGGGGCCGACAGCCAGCACGCGGCCCTGTCGGGCCAGCTGGTGCAGGCGCTGGCCGCCCACTGCACCGTGCGCTGGCAGCTGCATGCCGTCACGGGCCTGGACTCGCTGGGGCTGCAGGCGCTGTTGCACCAGCTGCCAGCGCAGCCCTTCGATGTGGCGGTGCTGTCGGTGGGGGTGAACGATGTGACCGCGCTGGTGCCGCCCGACACTTGGCTGCAACGCCAGGCGGCGCTGGCGCAACTGCTGGCCGAGCGCTTTGCGGTGCGCACCGTGGTCCACAGCGCGGTGCCGCCCATGCACCACTTCAGCGCCTTGCCCCAGCCTTTGCGCGCCTGCCTTGGGGCCTGGGCCCAGGCCATGAACCGGGGGCTGGCCCATGCCTTGCAAGAGCTGCCCGCCGATGCGCCAGTGAAGCGGCTTTTGCACCTGCTGGACACTGGATCCGAGCCACTGTCTCCGGTGCAGGCCTTGGCTTCCGACCGCTTCCATCCCGGCCCCACTGCCTACGCCGTCTGGGGCCAGGGATTGGCGCAGCAAATATTGCTGTCAGAAGGCTTGCAGGCGCCTTGAAGCGGGGCGGGCTTGCGCGACAATCGCGGCCTATGCAAAACAAGATCACGATCGTTGGTGGTGGTATCGGTGGCATGGCCACTGCCCTGGCATTGGGCCGCAGTGGGCACTCTGCACTCTTGCTGGAGCGCGCTCCTTCGTTCTCGGAGGTCGGTGCCGGCATCCAGCTTGGGCCCAACGTGGTGCGCATCCTGCAGGCCTGGGGGCAGATGGACCGGCTCAAGGCTGTCGCCTATTTCCCCCAGGCATTGCGTGCACGCAACGCCATCAGTGGCGAGGTGGTGGGGGAGAAGCGCCTGGGGCAGGACACGGTGCAACGCTACCAGGCACCGTATGCCACCATCGCCCGCGCCGACATGCATTCGCTGCTGGTGGCCGCCGTGGCGCAGACCGGTGGCATCGACATGCACCTGGGGCACGAAGTGACGGCGGTGACGCAGGACGAGAAATCGGTGCATCTGCAGGTGCAACGCACGGAAACCGGCAGTACCGACGTGGTCGACACCAAGCTGCTGGTGGGCGCCGACGGTGTCTGGAGCCGGGTGCGTGCACAGGTGATGCGCAGTGGTGGCCCGCGCCAGACCGGTCACCTGGCCTACCGCGCCATGGTTCCCATGGCCTCATTGCCAGAGAATTTGCGCACGCAGGAAGTGACAGCCTGGATGGGGCCGGACTTCCATGTGGTGCAGTATCCGGTGCGCGGTGGCGAGATGCTCAACGTGGTGGCCATCGTCCACGGCGACCCGCCGGGTGACCTCACCAGCTGGGACCATGGTGCCAATGCCGCCGAGATCCAACTGCTGCTCAGCCGGGCACACCCGAGCTTGCGTGACCTCATTTACGCCATCGGACACTGGCGTCTGTGGGCGTTGTGTGATCGCCCCCCGATGCGCAGCAGTGGCGAGCATGGCAGTGGTCGCGTGGTGCTGGTGGGCGATGCCGCCCACCCCATGCGCCCCTACCTGGCGCAGGGTGCCTGCATGGCCATTGAAGATGCCGCCGCACTGGCGCGCCATCTGACCGAAAAAGGCAGCAGCACCGTGCCCAAGGCCCTGGCCGCCTTTGCCGCCGAACGCTGGCCACGCAACGCTCGCGTGCAGGCCCGTTCCATCCGCAATGGCGAGATCTACCACGCCAAGGGGCTGATGCAAGTGGCCCGTGACATGGCTTTGCGTCTGGCAGCCCCACGGCTGATGGATGTGCCCTGGTTGTACCGCGCCTGATCTGGCCGGCGTTCAGTGCTTGCGCCGCTCCATCTGGCTTTCTTCGTAGAACTGCTTCTTCTGGGCGTACATGTGCTGGTCGGCCAGCTGGATGCAGTGTTCCACCTCGGCCGCGTTCTGACAGCTGGCAATGCCGATGGCCAGGCTCAGCTTCTGGCCCGGGTAGAACTGGTTGTTGAGTTCCATCACCGATTCGATGCGTTCCTTCAGTGCCTGCGCGGTGCGCTCGTCGCTGCCCGGTAGCAGGGCGATGAATTCGTCTCCCCCGATGCGTGCCACGCAGGCTGACATGTCGCTGCTGGCCTTTTGCAGCACTTCGCCAACGCGGCGCAGCAGTGCGTCGCCCACGGTGTGGCCCTGGGTGTCGTTGACCAGTTTGAGTCCATTGAGGTCCATGGCCAGCACGCTTAGCGGCCACGGGCCCTTGCGGCTGATGCGGTTGAGCTCTTCGACATAGTAGGCACGGTTGCGCAGCTTGGTCAGTGCGTCGTGTTTGCCCAGGTATTCGAGGTAGGCCTCGGCTTTCTTGCGCGCGGTGATGTCCACCAGCGACACCAGCACCATGTCCCAGTGCTCTTCGTGGCCGGGCATGACAGCAAACTGCATGTGGATGTTGATGCGTTCGCCATTGAGGGAAT
This sequence comes from Rhodoferax sp., assembly GCA_008015235.1. Classification (GTDB taxonomy): domain Bacteria; phylum Pseudomonadota; class Gammaproteobacteria; order Burkholderiales; family Burkholderiaceae_C; genus Allorhodoferax. Next base: position 149,994 of record SSFF01000004.1, read on the forward strand.
AGTTGACCACTTCGCGGGTCTGGTGCAGCTTGCCGTTCCACAGGTCGATGAGCTGCTCGGCAAACGAGACGTGCATCTCGCCACGGAAAACGCTGTCTACCTTGCCCAGCAGCTCGTCCTGGTCACGGGCCGAAAACATGGCCAGGGTCTGCTGGTTGACTTCCTGCACCACGATTTTCTGCATGCAGCGCTCCACGAACTCGGAGTGCACATTGAGGAAGGTGCGAAAGTCGTCGATGCCGGAGGCGCGCACCTCGTCCATCAGCATCTTCACGCCGCTGAAGTCCTCCACCCACAGGGACACCGGGGAAAACGCAAACAGGTTGCGCGCATGGCGCTCGCTGAATTCCAGCTGCCGGCGCGACTGCTCGTGGGCCGTCACGTCCTGCAGCGACACCATCACACGCTCCCAGCTGTCTTCAAACCCTTCCAGCACACGCACATGCATCAGGACTTCGATGCGGCGCCCGTCGAGCGCGTAGTTGACCGAGCGCGCCGAAAAGTCCAGATTGCCATTCCAGAGTTGGTTGAGCTCGTAGGCCATGCGCTCGAACATGTCGCCGCGGAACACCTCGGGCAGCCGGGACAGCAATTCTTCCGGGCTTCGGGCAGCAAACACGCGCAGGGTTTCGCGGTTGACCCGGATCACCTGGTAGCAACGGGCACACGCCTCGGCCAGTTCGGGATGGGCTTGCAGGTGGGCCAGCAGGTCGGTAACGCCTTCCTGGCGCCAACGCTGGAACAGTGCTTTGAGCTGACAGTAGTCCTCCAGCCACAGTGAGATGGGGGCGGACTCGAACAGCAGCTCGAAATCGGTAGAGTTATTCATGGCGGTGTGCAGGCGGCGAGCAATGCGCTGCAGTGTAGCCCGCCGCCAAGTTCAGTGCACCTTGTCCGCGCCGATTTCAGCGCTTGGAAGGAATCGGTGAGTCGCGGGCGATGCCCCAGTCCATGCCACCGGGCTTGGGCAGTTCGGTGTCGTACTTGGAGGCCCACTGCAGCAGGGCACCGGTGCCCCAGATGATCACGATCAGGCCGATGAGCAGCTTAAGGACGGTTACCCAGAGTTTGGGTTCTTTTTGCTTGGACATGGCGCTACAGGCTTGCGAAACAGTTCAATGGAAATATCGGCCATTTCAGGCCGATTTCAAGTGGGTTCAAGCCAAGCGGCCCAGCAGCAGGTACTCCATCAGTGCCTTTTGCACATGCATCCTGTTCTCTGCCTCGTCCCAGACAACGCTTTGGGGGCCGTCGATGACTTCGGCTTCGACCTCTTCGCCGCGGTGTGCCGGCAGGCAGTGCATGAACAGGGCATCAGAAGCGGCGGCGGCCATCATCTTGCGGTCCACGCACCAGGCAGCGAAGGCCTTGCGGCGCACTTCGTTCTCGGCCTCGTAGCCCATGCTGGTCCAGACGTCGGTGGTCACCAGGTCGGCGCCGCGGCAGGCTTCCAGCGGGTCGCTATAGGTTTTGTAGCTGTAGGCGCCCGATCCTTGCGGGGCAGCGGCTGTTTTTTCGTTCACCTCGTAGCCGCTGGGGGTGCTCACGCGCAGGTGAAAGCCCAGCAGCGCGGCGGCCTGCAGCCAGGTGTTGGCCATGTTGTTGCCATCGCCCACCCAGGCCACGGTCTTGCCCTGGATCGGGCCACGGTGCTCGATGTAGGTGAAGATGTCGGCCAGGATTTGGCAGGGGTGGAACTCGTTGGTCAGGCCGTTGATGACGGGCACGCGGCTGTGGGAGGCGAAGCGTTCGAGCTTGGTCTGCTCGAAGGTGCGGATCATCACGATGTCGGTCATGCGGCTGATGACGCGGGCGCTGTCCTCGATGGGTTCGGAGCGGCCCAGCTGGCTGTCGCCCGTGGTCAGGTGCACCACGCTGCCGCCCAGCTGGTACATGCCGGCCTCAAAGCTCACGCGGGTGCGGGTGCTGGCCTTCTCGAAGATCATGGCCAGGGTGCGGTCCACCAGTGGCTGGTGGCGCTCGAAGCGCTTGAACTTGGCCTTGATGAAGGCGACGCGTGCGAGCAGGTAGGCGTACTCGTCGGCGGTGAAGTCGGTGAACTGCAGGTAGTGGCGTACCGGTGGCGCGCCCTGAGGTTGGGTGCTGGGAATGCCGTGGTTGATGGTACTCATGCGTTTTCCTTCAGGAACTGGGAAATCAGGGGGCACAACTTGGCGACGATCTCGTCGGCCTCGGCGCGGGTCAGGGTCAGCGAGGGCACCATGCGCACCACGCTGTCGGCGGTCACGCTGATCAGCAGGCCGGCGTCCAGCGCGCGCTGCACCAGCACGCCGCAGGGCTTGGCCAGCTCGATGCCCAGCATCAGGCCCTGGCCGCGGATTTCCTTCACACCACCGGCCGCGATGTCGGCCGCGAGCGCGCTGGTCAAAGCGTCTTTCAGGTGTTGGCCCACGGTGGCGGCATTGGCCAGCAGACCCTCGGACACCATGATGCGGATGGTCTCGACGCCGGCGCGCATGGCCAGCGGGTTGCCCCCAAAGGTGCTGCCGTGGTTGCCTGGTGCGAAGATGTTGGCGGCTTTCGGGCCGGTCACCACAGCACCCACCGGCACGCCCGAGCCCAGGCCTTTGGCCAGCGGCATCACGTCGGGCTGGATGCCGGCCCACTGGTGGGCGAACCATTTGCCGGTGCGGCCCATGCCGCACTGCACTTCGTCGATCATCATGAGCCAGTCGCGTTCGTCGCAGAGCTTGCGCACATCGCGCAGGTAGTCCATGTGCATCGGGTTGACGCCGCCTTCACCCTGTATGGCCTCGAAGAACACGGCGACCACGTTGGGGTTGTTGGCGGTGGCGGCTTTCAGTTGGTCGATGTTGTTGATCGGCACGCGGATAAACCCTTCCACCAGCGGGCCGAAACCGGCCTGCACCTTGGGGTTGGCGGTGGCACTCAGGGTGGCGATGGAGCGGCCATGGAAGGCCTTTTCATACACCACGATTTCCGGGCGCTCAATGCCCTTGTCGTGCCCGAACTTGCGCGCCAGCTTGAGGGCGCATTCGTTGGCTTCCAGCCCGGTCGAGCAGAAGAACACATTGGTCATGCCGGAGCGCTCCACCAACAGCTTGGCCAGCTCTTCCTGCAAAGGCACGTGGTAGTAGTTGGAGGTGTGGATCAGCTTGGTCACCTGGTCCTGTAGGGCCGCCACCAGCTGGGGGTGGTTGTGGCCCACGGTGTTGACGGCAATGCCGCCCAGGGCGTCCAGGTACTCGCGACCTGCGGTGTCCCACACTCGGCATCCTCGCCCATGGGACAAGGCGATGGGCAGGCGCCCATAGGTGTTCATCACGTGGGGCGAAGCGGGTGTGGTGGTGGGCGCGGCGGCGGTCATGCAGGAATCTCCGGAGTAGCTCCAAACAAACGAAATGGCCCAACGTGAAAGTCGGGCCGTTGAGACGCGATTTTAGGCGCTGCTGGCAAGCACTGCCCGACATGCAGAGGCACGCACAACAAGCCTTGGCAAAGCAGGGCCTTCCTGTCAATTCCGCGCAAGCTGGCAGGGTAAAATGCGGCGGTCGTGCGCCAGCCCTCCTCGTCGGGTTCGCGGGCCGCAGACCCACAAGAAAAATGGCACCCACCGCATCCAAAGAAATCTACATCCTGGGGATAACCCGCCAGGGCAAAGCCTTCCGTCCCAGCGATTGGGCGGAGCGCTTGGCGGGGGTGATGAGCCAGTTCCGTCCCGGCGGTCCGCAGCCGGGCAGTCACCTGGGCTATTCGCCCTGGTGCATTCCTACCGCCATCGGCTCCACCAAGTGTGTCATCGTGCACGTGGACCTCAAGGAATACAACGTCATGGCTTGGGACTTCTGCATGAACTTCGCCAAGGACAACGACCTGCAGACCAGCGACACCCGCCCGGAATTGCCCGCGCGCTGACTCCAAGGAAGGCGAATTTGCCTTCTTCTTCTATTGCAGTTGCTATGTTTTTGCTAGCTGTTTATGCAATATCTGCGCGGGCTATAGATCTATTTGGCATGTAATGTGTGGAAGGCGCGCACGCCTACCACCACGCCGACCATCAGCAAGCCAATGCCCGCCAGCGCTGTGCCGTCGGGCCATTGCCCGCGGTGCAAGTAGCCATAGGCCAGCGCTGCCAGGGTTTCGAACACGATCAGCTGACCTGTCAGGGCGGTGGGCAGCAGGGTGCTGGCGCGGCTCCAGGCCCAGGTACCGGCCCAGGATGCCAGCAGGCCCATGGCCAGCATGAGACCGGCAAACGCAGCCGGACGCGGCCCCAGGCCCACGATCCAGCCACCGTTACCGGTGGCGCCTTGCCACAGGCCCAGCAGCACCCAGCCCAGTGCCGCCAGCGGCAGCGTGGCCACGCCCTGGGCCGTGGTCCAGGTGCTGGGCGAATGCTGGGGGTGTTGCTGCAACCAAGCCGCGTTGTGGATCGGGTACCAGGTCCAGGCGGCCACCGCCACCAGTCCCAGGGCCGCGCCCAGCAGATAGGCCGACCCGGCGCCGGCACGCAGCAGTTGCCATTCGGCGGCATTGACGCAGGCAATGCCCATTGCCATCAGCAGCAGCGACGGCATGAGCCGCTTCCAGGGCAGGCTGCGCTGGTGCCAGTTGGCACTCACGGCAATTACCACCGGCAGGGTGCCAATGAGCACACTGACCAGTGGCACGCCACCGGCTTGGATGGCGCTGGAAAGAAACAGGTAGTAAACGACATTGCCCACCAGGGACAGCTTCAGTGCGTGCCACCAGTCCTGGCGCTTGAGCGCGCGCAAGCGGTCGCGGTCGGCCCAGGCCAGCAGCAAGGCCACGATGCCAAAGGCGAGGTAGCGCCCGAAGGCCAGCGCGGCCGGGCTGTACTCGGGCAGCAGCACCGGGGCCACGAACACCATGCCCCAGATCAGCCCTGCCATGAGGGCATAGCCCACGCCCCGTACCAGATTGCCCGAACTGCTCACCCCTGCACCCCTTTGCTTTCAAAAGCTGCAGTGTCACCGCGCCGGGGCGGCGTCGTCTTGTACCGGATTGCTGTTCTTGCTAGAACCCGAGTTGGCGCTGGTACTGTCCGGGGGTGATGCCGAACTGGCGCAGCAGCAGCCGGGTCAGGTGCGGCTGGTCCACCAGACCCACGGTCGAGGCCACCTCGGCCACGGGCAGGCCCTGTGCCAGCAGTGCCTTGGCCCGTGCGCCGCGGCGCGCCTGCACGAACACCTGCGGCGTGTGGCGCGTGCTGGCCTTGAAACGGCGCAGGAAATGAAAGGGCGACAGGTGGGCTTCGCGCGCCAGGTCTTCCAGGCGCAGGGTCTGGTCCAGGTTGGCCTCGATGTAGTCGCGCACGCGCGCCAGCACCGGCAGGGAAAGGCCCGTGGTTTGCTCCTGTGTGTGATTGCGGGCGTGGCGGGCCACCACGGCTTCGAGCAGCGCGGACAGCAGGCTGTCAAAGGCCAGGGGGGTGTCGGCGGCCTGCCACAACGCGTCGAGCAGGGCGGTGACGCGCGCGCCCTGGGCCGGGTCGTCGACCGTGGGTTGGACAAAGCGCGACAGCGGCATGCCGCTGATCTCCTCCAGCACGCTACCCTGCACATAGACCATGCGATAGCGCCATCCCTGCGCGCTGTCGGCACGCCCGGTGTGCAGTTCGTCCTCGTCCATCAGCAGCACCGAGCCCGGGCCGGCCCGGTGTTCGCTGCCCTGGTAGCGGAAACGTTCCACGCCCCATTCCACTGCACCGATGCCAAAGGCATCGTGGGCATGGGGGGCAAAGGCGTGGTCCACGATCTGTGCGCGGTACAGCTCGACACCACTGCGGTGCGCCACGCGCCGGTACAGGGCGCGGTCGCGTGGCGACTCGAAGGCTTCCGGGACGCCGTTGGGGACGAAGGCTGCGGCTTCAGTCGGCATAGAGAGCGGCCATGCCGCCTTCGGCTTCAAAACGCTTGTTGCGCACGTACAGCCGCGTTGGCCCGGGCAGGGCGCGTTGTGGCACCGTGTGCAGCGGGTCGCCGGGGTAGCACAGGACGACCTGGCCGCTGTCGTCGCGGTAGTTTTCCGGGCAGATGCACGGTGGCGCCTGGGTCCGGGCGGCCTGCAGGGCTTGGACGCAATTGGTGTAACGGGCCAGGTGCGCCAGGCTCATGATCTGGGGCGGCGCCATTTCGATCTCGCCACGGTCCCAGCGCTGCAAGGCGTCGCGCGGTGTGAGCCAGACGCTAGCGGTGGTCTCGAAGTCGTCGTGGCGGGCATCCTGGTCGATCGGTGCCAGGGTCAGGAAGAAGCGGGTGTCGAAGCGCTTCTTGCTCATGGCCGCCATGCGCGGTGTGATCCAGCGCGACCAGGGCTGCATGGCACGTGCCTGCAACTGGCCTGCGGCGGTCTGCAGCCAGGCGTTCCAGTCGCTGGCCGCATTCGATGCGGGGCGTGTGCTGCCATGGCTCAGCAACACCCCGGCTTCTTCAAACAATTCGCGCAACGCGGCCACGTACAGGCCGGCCGCCACCGTGGGGGGCAGTTGCGGTTCGCCCAGGGCACGGGCCAGTCCAGCGGCTTCGCAGTCCAGGGCGGCCAGCGCGGTGGCGCTGCAATCCGCGTCGTCGAGCTTGCCGCCAGGGAATACGTAGGCTTCTCCAAAGGTGTCGGACAGGCCGCTGCGCTTCATCAGAAACACCTCCAGCCCGGCTGCAGTGTCACGCAGCATGACGACGGTGGCCGAATCGCGGGGAATGATTTCCTGGGGGCTGGTTTCCTGGAGCACGGGCTGGTTCCGGTAAAGTTGAACGTTCGTTCAGACTAACAGACTTTGCTTTCAGGAGACTTTGCAATGAACCTCGATTTCAGCGGCCGTGTGGCCATCGTGACCGGTGCCGGCGGTGGTCTGGGTAAGCAGCATGCGCTGGCGCTGGCACGCCGCGGTGCCAAGGTGCTGGTCAACGATTTGGGCGGCGCTGTCGATGGCAGCGGTGCTTCGGTCAGTGCCGCGCAGGCGGTGGTCGACGAGATCCGTGCGGCCGGTGGCGAGGCCCTGGCCAATGGTGCTTCGGTGACCGACTTTGACGCGGTGCAGGCCATGGTGCAGCAGGCCATGGACGCCTGGGGTCGGGTCGACATTCTGGTGAACAACGCCGGCATCCTGCGCGACAAGACCTTTGCCAAGATGGACATGGCCGACTTCCGCACCGTGATTGAGGTGCATCTGATGGGCGCAGCGAATTGCACCAAGGCGGTATGGTCCGTGATGCAGGCGCGGCAGTACGGCCGTGTGCTGATGACGACATCGAGCAGCGGTCTGTACGGCAACTTCGGCCAGAGCAACTACAGCGCCGCCAAGCTGGCGCAGGTGGGGTTGATGCAGACTCTGGCACTGGAAGGCGCCAAGTTCAACATCCGTGTCAACGCCCTGGCGCCGACCGCGGCCACGCGCATGACTGCGAATCTGATGCCTGAAGCGGTGCTGGCGGCCCTCAAGCCCGAAGCCGTGGTGCCGGCCATGCTGGTGCTGGTGGGCGAAGACGCGCCCACACGCACCATCCTGTGTGCCGGGGCCGGCAGCGTGGAAGCCGCCCACATCACGCTCACCCAGGGTGCGTGGATTGGTATTGAAGGCGATGCCCCCGAGCGCCTGGCAGCCCAGCTGGCCCAGGTGCTGGACCGCACCGATGACATGGTGCCGGGCGGTGGCATGGAGCAAAGCCAGTTTGAGATCGAACGCGCTAAGCACATGCTGGGGCAAGACTAAATTCTCGGCTCGGGTATGGAAGATATTGACTTGCGTCAATCTGGCGCAAGCCATTCGTTCTAGACTTCAAACACTGCCTGCCAAGCTGGTAGCAGGGTGAAACAAGGAATTCGGCGGCACTGAACCGCCGATACAAACGTCGTAGGAGTTCCGTTTTGCGCATTGTTGCAAACGAACAGAGCATTCCAAAGGTCAATCTCTTTGGCATGCTCGGCATCGCCCTGGTGCTGACCCTGTCCCTGGGCTTGTTCTTTACCTGGGACGGTGCCCAGGAACACGCGCGTTCGCTGCAACGCATCCAGGACTCTGTCTCTGCCCAGACCAAGGGGCGGCTGCAGGCCGAGCTGGATTCGGCGGCCAGCTACCTGGAGTTCACGCGCCAGCGCACCGAAGACCGTCTGCGCAGCAGCATCCGGGAACAGGTCGATATGGCCATGCAGATCGCGCAGGGAATCTACCAGCGCGAGTCGGCAAGGCTTCCTGCTGCACAGGTCAAGCGCCAGATCGTCGAGGCACTGCGCCCGGCCCGTTTCTACGACGGACGTGGGTACTACTTCATCGACTCGATGCAGGGCCAGTTTGTGCTGCTGCCCACGGCGCCGCAGTTGGAAGGCAAGACCAACCTAGACAACCGCGATGACCGCGGACACTACATCATGCGCGGACTCATCGACGCCGCGCGTTTTCCCGATGGGGAGGGGTTTTCACGCTACCGCTGGTATGCGCCGGACACCCCCAAGGAAATGGCCGACAAGCTGGCGTATGTGCGCTATTTCGCCCCCTACGATTGGCTTATCGGTACCGGGGACTACACCTACAAGTGGGAGCAGTTGCAAAAGCAGGAGGTCGTCTCGCGGCTGCGCGGTATGCGCTTTGGCAAGACCGGCTACGTCGGTTTGATCGACGCTGACGGTCGCTCGCTGCTGTCCAACTCGGATCCGGCACTGGAAGGCAAGCACTTCAGCGCCATGCCGCCTGCGGCGGCGGGGGCGATTGAGATGTTGTACCGCACCGCGTTGCAAGGGGGCGGGGTGGTGCATTACACCTGGCCCGACGCGCGCAGCGGTACGGCCGTCAAGAAGACAGCGGTGGTACGGCGTGTCGAACCCTGGGGCTGGACCCTGGTGGCTGCAATGGAGGACGATGAGTTCCAGGCCGCGTTGGACCACGAGCTGGACCTGAACGCAGCCCATTCCGTACAACGCTGGCAGCAATTGGCAGTGGCTCTGGTGGCGGCCATGGCGCTGGGGCTTCTGGGATCGTTCGCGTTTGCACGCTGGTCACGCGTCCTTTTTCGTCGCTACCGGGATGACATTGAACAGGGGCACCGCGCACTGGCGCAGAGTGAGGCTTTGTTCCGTGCGGTGTTTGATAACGCTGCGATCGGCATTGCCTTGGTGTCGGTCGATGGCCAGTACCAGCAGGTCAACCAGGAGTTTTGTGACATCACCGGTTATTCGGCGAGCGAGTTGCTGGCACCGGGCTTTACGTTTCAGCGTATCACCCATGCGGACGATCTGCAGGACAACCTGCAGGGCGTGCAGCGACTGGTCGCGGGGGAGGCCGGGCACTATGCGATCGAGAAGCGCTATGTCCACAAGGATGGCTCACTGGTCTGGGCCCGCTTGGCCACGGTGGCGGTCCGCAATCCCGATGGTTCGCTGCGCTTTATGGTGGCGGTGGTGCACGACATCACGGCACGCAAGGCCTCGGAGGCCAGCCTGCAGCTGGCGGCCAGCGTGTTTCGCCATGCCCGCGAAGCCATCATGGTGACCGATCCGCAGGGGACCATCATCGAAGTCAACGATGCATTCACCGACATTACCGGATTTTCGCGTGCAGACGCCCTGGGCCAGACTCCCCGGATACTGAACGCCCACCAGCCCAATGCTGACGAAATTCATGCGGACATGTGGCGGCGACTGCAGGATGGCGGCTACTGGTTCGGAGAGATCTGGAACCGGCGCAAGAATGGCGAGCTGTTTGCCGAGCTGCAGACCATCACGGCCGTCTACGATAAGGCCGGTCGGGTGCAGCACTATGTTTCACTGTTTTCCGACATCACCCAGATGCTGGAGCAGCGCAAGGTGCTCGAACGCATTGCACATTACGATGCCCTGACTGGACTGCCCAACCGGGTCCTGCTGGCCGATCGGTTGCACCAAAACATCTCCCACTGCAAACGCTTTGACTCCCAGTTGGCGGTGGCCTTCCTGGACCTGGACGGTTTCAAGGCTGTCAATGACCGTTTGGGCCATGAGGCCGGTGACACCTTGCTGGTGACCTTGGCACGTCGCATGCAGTCGGTACTGCGCGAGGGTGACACGCTGGCGCGCATTGGCGGGGACGAATTTGTGGTCATCCTGGATGCACTGCATGGTGCCGGGGACTGTGAGCCTGTGCTCGAGCGTTTGCTGGAAGCAGCGGCACAACCGGTCAGCCTGGACAATGCCACCGCACAGGTATCCGCGAGCATTGGTGTGGCTCTTTTTCCGCAGGATGGATACGAGCCCGATTTGCTGATGCGCCATGCCGACCAGGCCATGTACCAGGCCAAGCAGGCGGGCAAGAGTCGCTATTGCTTCTTCGACACCACGCGAGAAAGTGCAGCCGTATCCCTGCGCGACCAGGTGAATGCCATCCGCGAGGCCTTGCAGAGCGATCAGATGCGCCTGTTCTACCAGCCCAAGGTGAATATGCGAACGGGAGCTGTAATCGGTGTGGAGGCCCTGATCCGGTGGCAGCACCCACAGCGCGGTTTGTTGCTACCAGGCAGCTTTCTTCCAGCAGTGGAGAACCATGTGGTGTCCATCGACATCGGAGAATGGGTGATCCGTACGGCATTGGCCCAGATGGCGCAGTGGAGGGCGCAGGGTCTGGACGTGCACGTGAGCGTCAACGTAGGTGCCCAACAAGTGCAGCAAGAGCACTTCACGCAACGGCTTGCGGCCTTGCTGGCCGAGTACCCGGAGGTTCCCGCCCAGCATCTCGATTTGGAACTGCTGGAAACCAGTGCTTTCAAAAGCATGGAACAGGTGGCGCAAACGCTGGAGCAATGCGCAGCGCTTGGGGTGGGATTTGCGCTGGACGATTTCGGAACCGGCTATTCGTCCCTGACCTACCTGAGGGACCTCCCTGCACAAACGCTCAAGATAGATCAATGTTTTGTGCACGACATGCTCGACAACACAAGTGACCTCGCTATTGTGGAAGGCATAGTGGGCCTGGCACGGGTGTTTGGCCGTACCGTGGTGGCCGAAGGCGTGGAGTCGCGCGCTATTGGCGATAGGTTACTGTCCATCGGTTGCGAGGCGGCGCAGGGCTTCGGCATTGCACCACCGATGCCAGCGACCGACTACGTTGAATGGCGCGCGCGTTGGCAGACGCAGGCGCAGTGGCTGGCCTGAGCGGTATTACTCTGCCTGCTGCGCGGGAGGCTGCGCGCTTTGCCCAGCTTCGATCAACAGGTGTCTGGAGATGTGCTGGCTGAGTTGCTGGACGGTGGCTTCCACAAATTCCGGGTGCAGTTCATGCCCTACCAGCGGGATCACCTTGGCCGTGAGGTCCATCCCCATGTCGCGTAGGTGGTAGGCGGCTTCCAGGGTGTATTGGTAGGGTACCGTGGCGTCGTTCTTTCCGTGCAGAAAATGGATGGTGCCGCGGTAGCGGTCGTCTTCAGGTAGGTCAGCAAAGCGTCCGGCAATGGCCATCACGCGGCTGGCTGGGGCTGGCTTCACCTGTGTGGATTCCAGTACCAGTGTCGCGCCCTGGCCAAACCCGACCAAGGCTGTAGCCTCGGGTCCGACACCACTGGCTTTCTGCCAATATGCAATGGTTTGCAAAAAAGGCGCCATGGCCTCGCGTACAAGCGCCTGCCACGCGTCTTCGTCGGGTACGGAGTCTGTTTCGGGCCACCATTGGCGACGGCTTTCGTCGGCTGCAGCGTAGGGCGCTTCGATGCAGGCAACCATGGCCTGCGGGAAGGTGGCCGCCAGTGCCTGGGCGCAGGGCAGCATGGCGCGGGCAGTGGTGAATTCGCCGTGGAACATCAGCACCAGTTGGGCGGCCTGGGGCGGGTGCTGCACCACCAGTGCAGAAAGCGCCATTGATTTTTCTGTCATGGCCACAATGTATAGCGCCTTGTGCCATTCCGGGGTGGCCGGCAAGGCTACGGGGCCTGTGCTAAGTTCGCACCCCTGTTACGAGTCTGAAAGGGTCTCATCATGGTAGGTTTGTTGCAGGCCCTCAGTGGCCTCGACGCGCATCGTCTGCGAGGCATGCGCCGGGGTCTGGAAAAAGAAAGCCTGCGTGCCTTGCCCACCGGCCGCGTGGCGCTTACGCCCCATCCTGCGGCCCTGGGTTCGGCCCTGACGCACCCGCACATCACCACCGATTTCAGCGAATCGCAGTTGGAGCTCATTACCGGCGTCCATCCCACGGCGCAGTCTTGCCTGGACGAGCTTGATGCGGTGTCGCGCTTTACCGCGCAGAACCTGGGTGAGGAGATGATGTGGGTGTCGAGCATGCCCTGTGGCTTGCCGGCCGATGACGACATTCCGCTGGGCCAGTACGGCACATCGAACGTGGGCCGCTCGAAGACGGTGTACCGCCGCGGGCTTGGCTACCGCTATGGGCGCCGCATGCAGACCATTTCCGGCATCCACTACAACTGGTCCCTGCCGGGCGTGGGGAGCACGGAGTACTTTGCGCTGATCCGCAATTTCCGCCGCCATGCCTTCTTGCTCATGTACCTGTTCGGCGCCAGCCCGGCGGTGTGTTCGACCTTTGTGGCCGGGCGCAAGCACCCCTTGCAGCCCCTGAGTGAACACACGCTGTACCTGCCTTACGCTACCTCCTTACGGATGGGACGCCTGGGTTACCAGAGCGAGGCACAGGCAACCTTGGCCGTGAGCTACAACTGCCTCGAAGGCTATGGCCGTACGCTGGAGTCGGCGCTGACCCAGCCCTATGCCGCCTACGAGGCCATTGGCCTGCGTTCTGAAGACGGTACCTACCGGCAGCTCAACCCCTATCTGCTGCAGATTGAGAACGAGTTCTACGGCACCATCCGTCCTAAGCGGGTGATCCGCAGTGGCGAGCGCCCGCTGCATGCGCTGCGCGAGCGCGGTGTCGAGTACGTGGAGGTGCGGCTGATGGACCTCGACCCGTTCGAGACCGTGGGCATCGGCACCCGGACCATGCAGTTCCTTGACGTGTTTCTGCTGCACTGCCTGTTGACCGACAGCCCGGACGACACACCGGCCGAGATCATGGCGCTGGGGCGCAACCAGCACTTGGTGGCCGAACGCGGGCGCGAGCCCGGCTTGTCGCTGGAGCGGGGTGACGGCACGGTGGCACTGACCACCTGGGGGCGCGAACTGGTGGCCCAGATGCAGCCCATCGCCCAGGCCATGGACGCGGCGCTGGACACCCAGGCCTACACACAGGCAGTGGCCCACGCCCAGCACTTGCTGGACCATCCCGAAGACACGCCCTCGGCACGGGTGCTGCAGAGCATCCAGCATGAGTACCAGGGTTCCTTTGTGGCCTTTGCCCGTGCCCAAAGCCAGAAAACGCATGCGCAGCTGCTGGCACGGCCGCTGACGGCCCAGCAAATTACAGACTTCGTGCAGCAGAGCCGGGACTCGGTGGCCGAGCAGGCCCGCATCGAGGCAGCCGACACCATGGACTTTGACAGCTACCTGGCGCAGTACCTGTCGCACGACAAGCTGGTGGCGTAAGCCCTGCCTGCTGCCTGCGTCGCGGGCATGAAAAAGCCGCCCGAGGGCGGCTTTTTCGTTCTTGTCGAAGGCTGATTAAGCAGCAGCGGCTTCGGTAGCGGCCTTGGCAACCTTCTTGGTAGTTGCGGCGGCCTTCTTGGCCACGGGGGCAGCCTTCTTGGCAACGGTGCGCTTGACAGCGGCGACCTTCACCTTGGCCTTGCCACCGGCGATCTTGCTGGCGAATTCGCTGGTGCGCACTTCGATCTTGGTTGCCACCTTGGTAGCGGCTTGGGCTGCAGGCACCACGGCCACGGCCACGGGGCCCAGGTCAAAACCGGTGGCTTTTTCGAAGCGGCTGGCGTTGGCGGCCACTTGCTCGACGCCCTTGCCGGCCAGTTCCACGGTCTTGTTCACAGCCACTTCGGCGCTGTCCGAAGTCAGCACCACGCCTTGGGCGTACAGGGAAGTCACTTTCTTTTGTGCAGCCAGGGCATTGGTACGCACTTCGGCATTCAGGCGGGTGCCGGCCTTCTTGACAGCAGCGGCCCAGCTTTGGTCCACGTAGCTGATGGCGCGCTCGTTGCCCACGCGGTAGGCTGTGATCACGTTCTTGGCGGTGTTGCCGTAGGTTTCGATCAGTTCGGTGGTAACAGCAGCAAGGTTCTTGTTGGACATGTTCGTCTCTCCTGAGAAGGGGTTGAAGATGGGCGAATTCTCCCGACAGGTCCTAGTGAAGGCACCTTAAATCCCCCACCTTTCCTAGAGGCGTCTGCCTAAGCGTAAGCAGGTGTGGAAACTGCCCCACAATCACCCCTGCGCCGCAGATGCTGCTGCGCATCTCTTTTTTCACAGGGCCTGCCCCCCCGTCTTTCTGGAAACATCGCTATGAAAATTGAAACGATTGCTGTGCATGGTGGATATACCCCGGACCCCACGACCAAAGCTGTGGCGGTGCCGATCTACCAGACCGTGGCCTACGCGTTCGACAACACCCAGCACGGAGCCGACCTGTTTGACCTGAAGGTGGCTGGCAATATTTACAGCCGCATCATGAACCCGACCAATGGCGTGCTCGAAGCCCGCGTGGCGGCACTCGAAGGAGGCATCGGCGCGCTGGCCGTGGCCTCGGGCATGGCCGCCATCTCCTATGCCATACAGACCATCTGCGAAGCTGGCGACAACATCGTTTCCAGCTCCACCCTGTACGGGGGCACCTACAACCTGTTCGCCCACACCTTTCCGCAGATGGGCATTGAGGTCCGTTTTGCCGATCCACGCGATCCGGCATCGTTTGCCAAGCTCATTGATGCCCGCACCAAGGCGGTGTACTGCGAGTCTGTGGGCAACCCCTTGGGTAATGTGACTGACCTGGCCGCACTGGCCGACGTGGCCCATGCAGCCGGGGTTCCGCTGATCGTGGACAACACCGTGCCCAGTCCCTACCTGTGCCGTCCGTTTGAGCACGGAGCCGACATCGTGGTGCACTCGCTGACCAAGTACCTCGGCGGCCATGGGACCACCATCGGCGGCGCCATTGTGGACAGTGGCAAATTCCCGTGGGCCGAACACAAGGCACGTTTCAAGCGACTCAATGAGCCCGACGTGAGCTACCACGGCGTGGTTTATACCGAAGCACTAGGCCCGGCGGCCTACATCGGCCGTGCGCGCGTAGTGCCGCTGCGCAACATGGGCGCGGCGCTGTCGCCCATGAATGCCTTCCAGATCCTCACGGGCATCGAGACCCTGGCCTTGCGCATGGACCGCATCTGCACCAATGCGCTCAAGGTGGCCACCCACCTCAAGAACCACCCCAAGGTGGACTGGCTCAACTATGCGGGCTTGCCCGAGCACGCCGACCATGATCTGGTACAGAAGTACATGGACGGCCGAGCTTCCGGTTTGATCAGCTTCGGCATCAAGGGCGAAGACGCACTGGCCGCGGGTGCACGCTTCCAGGATGCCTTGCAACTGTTCACGCGCTTGGTCAACATTGGCGACGCCAAGTCCCTGGCCTGCCACCCGGCCAGCACCACACACCGCCAGCTCAATGCGGCCGAACTGGCCAAGGCTGGGGTCAAGCCCGAGATGGTGCGCCTGTCGGTCGGCATCGAGCACATCGACGACCTGATTGCCGATCTGGACCAGGCATTGGCAGCGGTGTAAGCCAGAGAGAAAGCGGACAGTATGGCGATCCAGTGGTTTCCCGGGCACATGCACTTGACGCGCAAGGCGATTGCCGAGCGCATCAAGGACATTGATGTGGTCATTGAGTTGCTGGATGCGCGCCTGCCCGGCTCCAGTGCCAACCCCATGTTGGCCGAGCTCACCAAGGGCAAACCGGCCCTGAAGGTGCTCAACAAGCAGGATCTGGCGGACCCAGTGCGCACCGCGCTCTGGCTGGAGCACTACAACGCCTTGCCTGGTGTGCGGGCGATACCGCTGGATGCCAGCAACACCGCACCGGCCAAGGCTTTGGTGGCGGCCTGCCATGAACTGGCGCCGAACCGGCGTGGACTGGCCAAGCCCATGCGCGTGCTCATTTGCGGCATTCCCAACGTGGGTAAGTCGACGCTCATCAATACCCTGAAGGGCAAGCGGGCGGCCAAGACTGGCGACGAGGCCGGGGTGACCAAGACCGAGCAGCGCATCACCATTGCCGACGACTTCTACCTGTACGACACACCGGGCGTGCTGTGGCCCAAGATCATCGTCGCCAAGAGCGGCTACAACCTGGCCGCCAGCGGGGCCGTGGGGCGCAACGCCTTTGACGAAGAAGAGGTAGCCCTGGAGCTGCTGGACTACCTGCGCCAACACTACGCGCCCTTGCTGGAAGCGCGCTACAAGATCACTGGTGCCGCCGCCATGCTGGATGAGCAACTGCTCGATGCGGTGGGGCGCAAGCGCGGTGCCCTGCAAAGTGGTGGCAAGGTCAACCTGCAAAAAGCGGCCGAAATCGCCATCATGGACTTCCGCTCCAACAGCCTGGGGCGCATCACACTGGAAACTCCGGCGGAGTTTGCGCAATGGCTGGCCGCGGGCCAGCAGCTTGATGCCGCACGCCAGCTGCGCAAGGAAGCCCTGGCAGAAGCCAAGCTGATTCGCCTGAAGAAAAACTGATGCCGATCAAACGCTGACGGCCCGTCCCAAACCCCTGTTATGCTTTGGTCACACACCCGATTGGGCGCGCGCCCATGTGGTGGATGGAGTACGAAGGAAAGCGCGTGGTGCGCGTCGGAATGGACTGCAGTTGACTTGCGTCAAGGCGGTTTGGCGGTTGCGGCGGCACCATGAATCCATTAACAAATTGACTGGAGTAAGGTTTATGTTCAAACACATTCTGTTGGCGACAGACGGTTCCTCGGCCTCGGCACATGCTGCTTCTGTAGCCGTCGGACTGGCCCGCACCCATGGTGCCAAATTGACCGCGTTGTATGCAGTCGATCCCTATCCCTATGTGGGTCTGGGTGAAGTCAATCCCATGGGCTTTCAGGCCTACATGTCGGCCGCCCAGGAACATGCTGCTTCGGCACACGCCAGTGTGTCGGCCTTGTGCAACGAGGGTGGGGCGCAGGTGCAGCTGGAAGCCAAACTGGTTGAAGACGTGTCGGCTGCCAGCGGCATTGTCCAGGCGGCCCAGGCCGAAGGTGCTGACCTGATCGTGGTGGGTTCGCATGGCCGTACCGGCATTGCACGCCTGATGCTGGGCAGCGTGGCCGCCAAGGTGGTCGCCGAGTCTCCAGTCCCGGTGCTGGTGGTTCGTTGATCGCGACCAGACTTCAGAAAAAAGCGCCGCTTGCGGCGCTTTTTCATTTCCGTCGGACGCAGGTGGGCAGTCTGTTACGCGGTAAGAGCAGCCGGTTGCGTCGATCGCATGGCTTCCCTTTCGGCTTGGCGTAGCACGGCTGAGCTGTCCTGTTCGCTGGCTTTGGCTGATACGACCGAAATGCCCCATTCCGGTGTGAACTGGTGGTGCGTCTTGGCGTGGCCACTCACACGCATGGGTTTGGAAATGAGGTAACGCAGGCGCTGTACGAAGCTTTCGATGCGCTGGGGGTTCGATTGGTGGGGAACCTGAATCACGGCGATGAAGCAGCGCGCGTGGTAGAGGCCCACAATGCACCTGAACCCCAAGGCGCGGCGAATCCGTGCACTCATGGCCAGGGCGATCTGCTGTTCCACGCCGTGTCCTGCCATTTCACCCAGGTCGTACAGGTTGTGCAAGTGCATGCACACCACGTTGCAGGCCATGCCATTGCGCGAAGCGCGCCAGAAGGCGTCGCTGACCTTGGCAATCAGGGCAGAGCCGGTGGGCAAGCCAGTGGCAGGGTCCAGCCCCAGGTGCAAACCGGCCAGCCGTTCCAGGCGCTTGGACTGGCGCGTTCGGGCGATCGATAAGGCGGCGATGATGGTCAGGTAGGCAACCGCCGAAATGGCCGTGACGACAAGAAAGGGTGTCGGCAATACGCCGGGGCGCGCTGCCTGGGCATACAGTCCGGCGAGCGTGGTGGTCAGTGCCATGGCTGCAGGGGCCACCCACACCGCCAAGCGGTCTCCCAGCAGCGCTGCGCGCCAGGCACAGATTCCTGTGAGTACCACGGTAATCAGACAGGCTGCGGCCGATGTCGCCAACAGTGGCTCCAAGGCCTCTTTTTCTGCGACCGCAGTAAACAGCACCAGAACAATGCTGGCCAGTCCCATGGCCAGGCTGCCGCAGAACGAAATCTTGGTAATCCATGGGTCTTCGGATTTCACATGGAGCCAGCGCCCGGTGTAGACCAATGCCACGGCACAGCACAGGGGGCCCAGCCCGACCTGCAGTACATGCAGCAGAGTGGTGTGGGTGCCAGGAAAGAAAAATGGCAACAAGCCACTCAGCAAGATGGCATAGACAGCCAGCAAGGCAACAAAACTGAAGCCCAGAAAGGCATCTGTGCTGCGGCTCAGTGCCGCATCGCACAACGATGCCATGCAAATGGTCAACAATCCTCCGGCCATGCACGACCAGATCGCAACTTCCAGCGGGGTCATCGGCGGATTATCGGCCGGGGCCGGGCCGAAATTCCGATGCAGCGTTACATTTTTTTACAGTTCAGGTGCTGCTGTGCGTCATGCCGCATAGCCTTGCTGCACTACGACATTGGTGCATGGAAAGGCGACGCAGGGCAAAATGTATCCTTCTGCCTTTTCCTCGGGACTCAAGCCGGGCCAGTCCATCTCATAGCGCACTTCGCCTTGACGCAACTGGCCGATGCAAGTACGGCAGGAACCGTTGCGGCAGGAACTGGGCCAATTGCTGCCGCCCATTTCCAGTGCCGTCAGGAGGCTTTCACCGGGTTCGGCATCAACCTGCAGGTTTTCGGATTCCGAAATGGCAGTCAACAATGGGGAGGTTTGCATGGGGATGGCGGGCAGCATTCAAAGGCGCGCAGTGTACGTGCTGGTCAGTGGCCTGATGGCTTGGGGGGTTGTTTGGGCGTTGTCTGCCTGTTCCCCTGGTACGCCCATTGCTGTGGGCTACATCGGCGGTCTCTCGGGCAAGTTCGCCGACCTGGGAACAGCCTCGCGCAACGGGGCTTTGCTGGCCATTGAACAGACCAATGATGCTGGCGGCGTACGTGGCCGCAAGCTGCACCTTGTGGAAGTCGATGATCGCCAGAACAACGAGGCAGCACTCCAGGCCATGGAGGAACTCGTGCGCCAGCAGGTGGTGGCTGTCATTGGCCCTTCCACCAGTTCGGTGGCCATGGCTGTGACGCCCTACGCCAATGACCATCAGCTGGTGCTGGTGTCGCCCACAGGAACCACCAGCAAGCTCACGGGCAAGGATGACTACTTTTTCCGCGCAGTGGGCGAGGCCTCGTTTTACGGCGCCCATGCCGCGCGCTTTTACGCCGAGAAGTTCAAGGTCCGAAGTGCTGCCCTGATTCTCGACATGGCCAATGCCGACTACACCGAAAGCTGGGGCGATGCCTTTGCCGCCGAGTTCCAGCGCGTCGGGGGCAAGGTCAGCGTGTTCGAGCGGTTCAAATCCACCGAAAACCCGAACCATGCCGACATAGCACGCAAGCTGCTGGCCAGCAAACCCGACATGGTCGTGACGGTGGCGAGCTCGGTCGATGCGGCGCTCATTGCGCAGCGCGTGCGTGGACTCAACCCGACGGTGCGGCTGGTTGGCGCGAGCTGGGCATCGACCGAGCGTTTGATTGAATTGGGCGGTTCGGCCGTGGAAGGCATGCTGTTCGAGCAGTACTTCGACCGCTTCGATACCAGCCCCAAGTACCAGGCTTTTGCCCAGGCCTACCGTGAACGCTTCAAGGCCGAACCCGGCTACGCCGCGCTATTGGCCTTCGACTCGGCCCGCATGGTCGTGGCTGCCTTGCAGAAGACCGACCAACGCCAGGAAATCAAGCCTGCCTTGCTGCAGATCCGCAATTTCGATGGCGTACAGGATCCGGTTCGCATCGATGATTTCGGCGATGTGCAGCGGCGTGTGCACTATGGCGAAGTTCGCAATGGCCATTTCGCACCACTCCACTGATTCCCACCTGCCAAGTCTGCGCCAGGCGATTTCGCGCCGGGTGCTGCTGCTGGCATTTGTGCAGGTGGTGCTGGCCCTGCTGGTGGCACGCTGGCAGCTGCTGCCCCAGCTCGAAGCCTTGCAGATTGGCCTCAACGACACATTGGCACGCAACGTAGCCCAGTCCACGGAGCGTGCGCTGGTGCGGCCCCTTCAGAGCATGGGGGCCAATGCCCGTGTGCTCAACCAGCAACGTGCGCGCACCGAAACTTTGGACCAATCGGTCGTGCAAGCGCTGGCCCAGAGCCACCCGGTAGCGGAGTCGGTCTTCTTGTTGGACACCAAGGGCAGGGTTCGGACCATTGCCTACAACAACGAAAGCGGCGCGGTAGCCATCGACCGCATTGGCCTGGATCTGTCCAGCAGTGCCGCATTTGCGGATTCCTACAGTGCACCGGTCACCATCAGTACCGTCTACCTGTCGCCGGTGAGTGAACAGGCCACCGTGGCCGTTTCTGCGAGCTTGGCCGATGGCGGGCGCCTGGTCATGGAACTCAGCCTGGCACGCTTGGCCCAGCTCAACCGCGTGGAGCAGGACAGCAATGGACTCAACGTCCTCATCGTCGATGACAACGGCTACATCGTGGCCGACATGAATTCCGACAAGCCACAACGCAATGCCATGCTGCCCATAGAAGCCTTGCGTGCAGTGCAGGCGCAGGTGGCCGCCAGCATCGACTATGACGGGCAGCGCTGGTTTGCCTCGTCCACCCCCGTGAACCTGGGGCGCCTGCAATGGCGTGTTCTGGTGCTTCGCCCTGCCACGGCCGTGTTTGGCCCGGTGACGGAAATCGTCCTCATGACGGTCGGCAGCATTGTGCTGGTCATGGCGCTGAGCTACATGGTCATGCTGCTGTTCACACGCGGTCTGACACGAGCCGCCGAAACCCTGGCCGTGCACGCCCAGGAGTTTTCGGACGGACGCGTGCCGCAACAGCGCAACCTGCGTTTCCGCGATCTGTTCCACGTCGACAAAAGCATGCGTTCCATGGCGCTTACCCTGCGCCAGCGTGAGCAGGCCTTGCGCCAGATGAACGAGGAACTGGAGCAACGCGTGCAGCAGCGCACCATCCACCTGCAAAAGGCCAATGCCGAACTGGAACAGACTATGCAGCAGTTGGCCAGTACGCAGAGTGAACTGGTGCAGGCCGGCAAGATGTCGGCCTTGGGCAGCATGGTGGCGGGAATCGCCCACGAAATGAACACTCCGGTAGGCAATGCGCGGCTGGTGGCCACCACGCTTCGGGACACGGCGCGGCAAATGGAGCGCGACGTGCGTTCGGGCAAGGTGTCGCGCAGCCAGTTGTTGGCCGACATCGAGTCGGTGTCCGCAGGGACTGACCTGATCGACCGCAGTCTGGAGCGTGCAGCCGATCTGGTGCAGTCCTTCAAGCAGGTGGCGGTGGACCAGACCTCCAACCGCCGTCGCGTGTTTTCCCTGCAAGAGGTCATCCATGAAAACGAAGTGTTGCTGGCACCCCGCCTACGCGGCGCCGGGGCCAGCGTCCATGTGCATGCCCCGGCCGAAAAGCTGACGATGGACAGCTACCCCGGTGCCCTGGGGCAGGTCATCACCAACCTCATCGAGAACGCCCTGGTGCACGGCTATGCCGGCCGCAGTGGGGGACAGATCGATGTGCGTGTGGAGCCCTTTGACGACCACCAGGTGCAGGTGCAGGTATCTGACCACGGGCGGGGTATTCCGCCAGAGTCGCTGGGCAGGGTGTTTGACCCGTTTTTCACCACACGGCTTGGACAAGGCGGCAGCGGGCTGGGGCTGTCCATTGTCTATGGGCTGGTGACACGCACCCTGGGTGGGCGCATCGGTGTCGAGTCGACGCCAGGGCAGGGCACCACGTTCTCGCTGGTGCTGCCCTTGCAGGGGCCTGAGGAGGCCGAATCGGCCAGTGCCCACACGGCCACGCCACCCATGGCGGCGTAGCGCTGCTTGGGCTTAGTTTGCGAGTCCCAGCCAGGCGGTGAGGGCGGCTGTTTCCATGGACCCGGCATTCACCTGGGCCACGCCAGAAGCGCTCTTGTTGGCGACAAAGGGCACCGACTCCAGGCCCAGGCTGTTGAACAGGGCGGTATTGCTCTTGACGGCGGCTTCCACTTCCGCCGGCACGCTGCCCATGGCGCTCATGCCGCCTGTGCCGGCCAGGATGGACGCTTCGTGGGCCGACATGGCTTCCTGGGGATTGCTGGAAGCCAGCAGTGCTGCACCTTGGGCGCCGCTCTTGGCATTGATGATGCTGACCGGCATCCACACGAACTTCACCTTGCTCAGCAAGGGCTTTGCGGCTTCCCAGAGGTGACCGCAATGCGGGCACTGCGGGTCGAACAGCACATACACGGTGTTGGCGCTCATCATTGCACCCACGGTAAAGCCTTTGCCTTCGGCGGCAATCTTGTCCACCACCTGGGCTGGCGTCATCTGCGTGGCAGCAGGGGTGGCCGGTGTGGCGTCGTTCTTGGGGGAGCAAGCCATCAAGGTGCCGGTGGCGGCAGCGATCAGGCCCAGGGAGAAAGTGCGTCGGGCAATGAGTGTGTTTTGCATAGTGGTGCTTACTTTAAGCCAAATCTCGAAGGCCATCCGACAGGTGGGGCGTTGGCGCTACAGTTCAGGACATGCAAAGCACTCGCCAATCCCTTCTCCCGCCTGCGGTCCTGTTCGCCCCGCAGGCCGACGAATCCCATCCCCTGATCATCTACCACGGAAAGGGCTGCCCGGACGGTTTCACAGCCGCCTTGGCGGCCTGGCGTTTCTTTGGCGGTCGCGGCGAGTACCTGGGCCTGGACCATGGCCAGGTGCGCAGCATTGAGGACCTGCCCGTACTGGATGGCCGTTGCGTCTACATCCTGGATTTCTCGTTTTCTGCGGAACTGCTGCAGGCCATTGATGCCCGTTGTGCCAAGCTGGTGCTGCTGGACCACCACAAGAGCGCGGCCGACAGCCTGCAGGGCTTCACCTGCCGTTGCGGAGCCTTGCACTTTGACATGCACAAGTCCGGCGCGCGCCTGGCGTGGGAGTTCTTCCTGCCCGACACCCCGCTACCCGACCTGGTGCGCTATGTGGAAGACCGCGACCTGTGGAATTGGAAGCTCGAACACAGCGCCGCCTTTCTCGCCGCCCTCGACATGGAAGCCTTCGAGCTGGAGCGCTGGGATGCGATTGCCCGTATGGACGATGCGGCATTGCAAGCCTTCATGGCCCGCGGCGCCGCCATGGACCAGAAGTTCAATAAGCTGGCAGCCGACATTGCCGAGAACGCGCAGGAGGTGGTGTTCAATGGGCAGCAGGGCCTCATGGTCAATGCGCCAGGCATGTTCCACAGCCTGGTGGGCGAGATGCTGTCGCAAAGAAGCGGCACCTTTGCCCTGATGTGGACCGCTTCCAAAGGCGGCGTCATCAAGGTGGGGCTGCGTTCGCAGCGCCCTTACGACTGCATCCCGCTGGCCAGCAGCATGGGCGGTGGTGGCCATGCCCAGGCCTGCGGATTCAAGCTGCCCCTGGACAAGTTGCCTGGTCTGCTGCAAGGCCAGCTCAACGCCTGAAGGTCCGCCATGTTTGTAATGGACACCACCACCGTGACCCACGGCATCCAACTCGCCGTGGCCCCGGTTTTCCTGCTGACCGCCGTGGCCGGCATGATCGGTGTCATTGCCGGTCGTTTGGCACGTATCATCGACCGGGCGCGCGTGGTCGAGGAAAAAGGCCTGGCTACCCAAGACCCCGCGTTCCTGCAGCGTGCCCGCACCGAGCTGGCCCAGTTGCGGCTGCGGGGCCGGCTGGCCAACGCTGGCATTGCCTTGCTGACCCTCTGTGCGGTGCTCATCGGCGCCACCATCATCGCGCTGTTCGTGGGCGAAACCACCGAGTTCGAGAGCGGTAAGCTCGCGGTCGCGGGCTTCCTATGCGGCGTGGTCAGTTTCCTGCTGGCGCTGGTCTGCTTCCTAGTGGAAACGGTTATCGCCACCCGCCTGCTGAATTTTTACTTGCCTGACAAATCGTAGGCTCACTCCCAAGGACTCCCATGAAAAGAACCTACCAACTCCACATCGAAGGCAAGAACCGCGACCGCCTGTTCGACGCTGCACGCCACGACATCCGCCGCTACCAGCAGCGCGAGCGCCGCCGCCCCGTGCCGGAGGGTTTTGACTTCTGGGACTTCGACTGCCGTTTTGGCGCGGACGAAGCCTCCGCCGAAAAGGTGGCCGTGGGCGAGCTCTCTGCCCTCATCACCGCATTGACCCAGGACGGCACCGATGCCTTCTATGTGGAACTGGTGGCCCGTGCCGCAAAGCGCAGCGAGCGCCCACCGACGGCCCATGTGCGTGCTGCGCAGACCAGTGCGGCTTTCCTGGATGCCGAAGACTGAGCCCAGTAACGCGTTTCAAGGCAGGCTAAGCCACCAAAACTTGATCTGCATCAATTTTTGAACCTACCCCGACTCGACAATGCCCGCTCACATGTGAGGAGTTGTCATGGGTAAAGCAGCGGAGCAACCTGGCTTCGACGCATTGGATGCCTGCCACCGGCAGATTCAGGAGCATCTGGTGGGCTTGCGCGGGCTGGCACAGGATTTGGCAGAGTTCGGGCTGAGCGACGGCTTGCGCGCGTGTGCCAAGGCCATAGAAGCCTTCTTCTCGGCCACCGCGCGCCAGCACCACGAGGAAGAAGAGGCCAAGGTGTTCCCGGTGCTGCTGGCCAGCGGCGACAGCGGTCTGGTCGCCATGGTCCACATCCTGCAGCAAGACCACCGCTGGATCGAGGAAAACTGGCGCGAGCTGTCACCGCGGCTGCGTGCCATCGCCCTGGGCAATGGCTGGATCGACGAAACCGAGTTCCTCAACTACGTCGAGGTCTTTCTGGAGCTGATGAACGGTCACATCGCGCTGGAGGAAACGCTCATCTACCCCGAGTCCAAGGCCCGCTGGGCCCAGGCCGTGGCGGCCCGCCTGCAGCGCCTGGACAGCCTTCGCGCTTGAATCGGCGCCGTGACTGGCTGACAATGGGTCGCTGCTGCACGCGGCCGAGGCACCGTGCCTGGCCGGGGTGGGGCACTTTGCGGGAGCTTGCATGCGCACATTCTGGACCTGGTGCCTGGTACTGCTGGCCATGGGGCAGGCCCACGCCGCCTGCACGCGTGTCTTGCGCACGGCCTGGTCCGACTGGCCGCCGTACTCCATGGCCGACGCCCAGGGCAAGCCGGTGGGGCTGGACGTGGAGCTGCTGCAGCGGGTAGCGCAGGAAGCCGGATGTGCCCTCCAGTTCACCGGTGACATACCCGCCAAGCGCCAGCTGGTGTTGATGCAGTCCGGCGAGCAGGACATCCAGCTGGCGGCCTCCATCACACCCGAGCGCGAAGCCTTTGCCTGGTTCAGCCCCGACTACCGCCATGAAACCGTGGCCTTGCTGGTACGACCCGAATCGGTCAAACAGCTGCATATCAAAGACCTCCAGCAACTGGCCGACGACGACATGGCGGTGGTGGCTCCGTTCAATGGCTGGTATGGCCCGGCCTACGCCGAGCTGTTGCCAAAACTGGAAAAGCTGGGGCGCCTGCGCCTGTTCAAGAACACGGCACAGGGCCTGGAGTTGCTCAACACCCGGCGCGGTGATGTGCTGGTGGGCGACCTGTACTCGTTTCTCTACGTTGCACGCCAGCTGGGCATGCCGGTTCCGCAATCGCTGTCCCTGGCCGTGAACGACGACGTGGTGCACTTCATGTTCAGCAAGAAGTCTGTCCCGTTGCAGGACGTGAACACCATGAACGAGGCCCTGCGCCGTCTCAAGCGCAACGGCGAACTGAAGAAGATCATCGACCGCTACGACGTGGCGAAGTGATTTGGCAGTCGTCTGTCCCGAACGTGAATTCGGGTCCTTTGCGATTGGAGCGCGGCCGCCATGCTGAAAGCGCAGCCCCCTATATCGTGCATTGCTGGAAGACTCTTCCTAGCGCTTGCGGGTGGGCGTGAGCACCTGTTCCACTGCCATGCGGGCCATGGCGCCGGGAATGTCGCGGTAGGGAGGGCAGGTCAGAGCCCAGTACCAGTTGCGTTCCTGAGGTGGGGCATCAAGCTTGCGCTGGGGTGGGGCATAGGCAAAGGCTCGCAGCTCGCCCAGCAAGCGCTGGTCGCTCGCGTCGGTGACGCTCATGCGGCTGCCGGCCACCCAGTGTGCGCGCAATGCCGGGGTGTCCAGCGCGTCAATGCTGACCACGTGGCGTGCGGCTTCCTCGGTGGCAATGGTTTCCTGCACGTGGCCCTGGCTGGGGCGAAATCCCTTGAGCCGCCAGCGCTGGTAGCTGCCGTCGGGTCCGGGAACATCCACAAAGCGGTAGCCCCCCATGGTCACTGTATCGAAACCGCTGATCGAAAATCCAGCGTTCTGGACGTCCGAATTGCTGAAGTCAAAGTCAAGGAACGCTGCCACGTAGCGCTGCCCTATGCGGTCGAGCGGAATACCGGCGTCCGCCCAGGTCTTGTCTGCAAAGCGCGTGTCGGGCAACTCGGCGCGCATGCGCCCCAGGCGCACGCCCGCCACATCGTCCACCTTCTGGTGGACAGTCAGGCCTGCGGTCTGGCACTGGGCATCGAACATCGCCTTGCCGGTCCGGTACTCCTGCAGCACGCCTAGCTTGTGCCACGCGACCTGCCCGGCATACAGCACCGGCCAAGGTGCCAGCATGGCGACAAAGACCAGCAGCAGGCCGGGGACGTGGGCGGGTGTCGCCGCGTTGAGCGCACGTATGCAGGCCAGCAAGGCCAACCAGAAGGTTCCGGTTGCGGCAATCCGATGCTGCGTAACCGCCTGTTCCAGCTGCTCCGGAAAAAAGCGCAGTATGGCCAGCAGTTCGTTCGGCCACATCAGCAGGTAGATGCCGACACGGTAGTTGTTCACGTACACATAGCCCGGCAGCGCCACCAGCATGCACACCAGCAGCACCGCGCCCATGCGGCGCAGCGATGACGAAACCGTATGGCGTGCCAACCAAACCGCCAGGCCCGCCAGGGCCAGCGTGGTAACGGCGAACAGGGCATGCAGTGCGAGGTCGAACTGGTACTGGCCCAGCGAGGGCAGGGGGCCGTCAAAGGCGGCGAAGTCACGCAGCAGTTGATACCAATGGTTGATTTGCTCTTTCATGGGACCGGCTGTGGCGTCAGGCGCCCAGACTTTGGATGTGTGCCATCACCTTGGTGGTGATCATGTCCACCGCCGGGCCGTTGGCGCCGTGGGGCAGTATCACGTCGGCGTTGCGCTTGGTGGGCTCGATGAACTGCTTGTGCATGGGGCGCACGGTTTCCAGGTACTGGTGGATCACGCTCTCGGCGCTGCGTCCGCGTTCGGCCATGTCGCGCTGCAGGCGGCGGATGAAGCGCACGTCGGCCGCGGTGTCCACAAAGATCTTGAGCGACATGGACTTGCACAGCTCGGCGTCGAACAGCGCAAACAGGCCTTCGATGACGATCACCGGGGCGCTGTGCACCGTCACCGTCTGCGGCGCACGGTTGTCCTGGGTGAAGTCGTACTGCGGCATGGCGATGGATTCACCGCGGCACAGGGCCTGCACCTGCGCCACCATCAGCGGCCAGTCAAACGCGTGCGGGTGGTCGTAGTTGGTCTTGCGCCGCTCGTCGCGCGCCATGGCGCTCTGGTCGCGGTAGTAGTTGTCCTGCACCACCACCGCGGCCATGCCGGGCCCGACCGAAGCCAGCACTTCGCGCGTGACGGTGGACTTGCCACTGCCGCTGCCGCCGGCCACGCCAATGACAAAAGGGGAAATGTGGGGGCTGCTCATCGGGCCATCATACAAGTCGCGTCCCCATAAACGGCAACAGGCCAGCCCCCGAAGGAACTGGCCTGCCAGGCTGCCGAAGCAGCGTGAAGTGCTGCCGTTTAGGCTGCGAGCTGGGCGATGCCGTTGGCGGCTTCGGCCAGGGCTTGCACCTTCTGGGTTTCACCCATGGCCAGGCCTTCGGCGCGCACAAAGCGCACGTCGGTGATGCCCAGGAAACCGAAAACGGTCTGCAGGTAGCTTTCCTGGTGCTCGGCGGCGCGGCCCCAGTCGCTGGTGGAGTACACGCCGCCGCGGGTGGAGGCCACGATCACGGTCTTGCCGGTGGCCAGGCCCTGGGGGCCGGTGGCGGTGTAGGTGAAGGTGCGGCCGGGCTGGGCAATGCGGTCGATCCAGGCCTTGAGCTGGCTGGGGATGCTGAAGTTGTACAGCGGGGCGCCCACCACGATCACGTCAGCGGCCAGGAACTGGCTCACCAGCGCTTCGGAAATGGCGTTTTCGCGCTGCTGCACTTCGCTGTGCTGGGTACCGGCCGGGGCGCGGAAGCCCAACGAATCGCCGCTCAGGTGGCTAGGGGCTTCTGCTGCCAGATCCAGGTAGTCCACCACCGTGTCGGGGTGGCTCTTGACCCACTGGGCCACGGTGTCGGCGGTGAGCTGGCGCGAAACGGAGTTGCTGCTCAGGATGCTCGAATCGATGTGCAAGAGTTTCATGACAAATCCTTCAATAGGTGGTTGGTGTCGATGGGATAATTGTCATATTCAAGCCAATGTTTGATAAGTCGGCAAAAATGCGTTTCATTGTTCTGAAAATGGAACGATAGACCACAATCAGGAGCCTTCCATGCACGACACCAATGACATGCTGCTGTTCGCCGAGGTGGTGGAACAAGGTGGCTTTGCCGCCGCCGGGCGCAGCCTGGGTGTACCGAAGTCCACCTTGTCGCGCCGCGTGGCCGAGCTGGAAGCGCGCCTGGGCGTGCGCCTGCTGCAGCGCACCACGCGCAAGCTCTCGCTCACCGAAGTCGGCGAGGTCTATCTGCGCCACAGCCTGGCCGTGCGTGACGCGGCCGAAGCCGCGGCACAGGCGGTAGAGCAGGTGCACAGCGCGCCGCGCGGCACCATCCGTGTGGCCTGCCCCGTCACCCTGGCGCAGAGCACGCTCGGGCCCATCATGGGCCTGTTCCTGGCGCGTTACCCGCAGGTGAAGGTCGACATGCGCGTGAGCAACCGTGTGGTCGACCTGGTGGAGGAGGGGGTGGACGTGGCCCTTCGTGTGCGCCCCTCACTGGACGACAGCGGCAGCCTGGTGGTGAAGAAGCTGGGCGAATCCACCTCGTGCCTGGTGGCCAGCCCGGCGCAATTGCACCGCCAGGGGCGCCCCTCGGTGCCGCAAGACTTGCTGCACATGGACACCATGGCCATGAACGCGGTCGACGGCCGTGCCACCCTGCGCCTGCTGGGGCCCGGCGGGGCCAGCTACACCCTGGAGCACCAGCCGCGCTATGTCGCCGACGACCTGCTCACCCTCAAGTTCGCCGCCCTGGACGGCACCGGCATGTGCTTCATGCCCGACTACATGTGCCGCCGCGCCCTCGAAGAAGGGCGCCTGGTGCATGTGCTGCCCGGCTGGGCGCCGCCGCGCGGCATCTTCCACGCCGTGTACCCCTCGCGGCGCGGCCTGGCCCCGGCCGTGCGGGCGTTTCTGGATTTCCTGGCCGAACATGCCAGCGTGGAAGGCATGCCCCTGCTGCCCGAAGGCTGCCCCGGCGTGGACTGATACTGCCACCCATGCACGTCTTCTACGCCACCCAGTTTGTGCTGCCCCTGCCCGAGGGGCACCGCTTTCCCATGGAAAAGTACCGCATGCTGCGTGACGCCTTGGCCAGCATGCCGCAGGTGCAGCTGGGCCAGGCCGAACCTGCGCCGGACGATGCGCTGGAGCTGGTGCACACGCCGCTGTACGTGCAGGGCATCGACCACGGCACCCTGGCCGCGGCGGTGTACCGTGAAATCGGCTTTCCCTGGAGCCCGGCCATGGCCGAACGCGCCCGGCGCTCGGTGGGGGCCAGCATTTCGGCGGCCCGCACCGCCCTGCACCAGGGCCTGGCGGCCAACATTGCCGGAGGCACCCACCACGCCTATGCCGACAAGGGCGGCGGCTTCTGTGTGTTCAACGACTTTGCCGTGGCGGCCCGCACCGTGCAGCACGAACACGCCAAAGCGGGCGGCTCCCCCAAGTTGCCCATTGCCATCATCGACCTCGACGTCCACCAGGGCAACGGCACCGCGCACATCTTCCAGGGCGACAGCAGCGTCTTCACCCTGTCGCTGCACGGCGAGAAGAACTTCCCGTTCCGCAAGGAATCCAGCACGCTCGACCTGGGCTTGCCCGACGGCGCGGGCGACGCCGAATACCTGGAAACGCTGGAGCACGCCCTGCAGGAGCTGGAGCGCAAGTTCGAACCTGCGCTGGTGCTCTACCTGGCCGGGGCCGACCCGCACGAGGGCGACCGGCTGGGCCGCCTCAAGCTCACGTTCGACGGCCTCATGGCCCGTGACCGCCGCGTGTTTGACTGGTGCTGGCAGCGCCGCATTCCCTGCGCCTTTGCCATGGGCGGCGGCTACGGCCACAGCCTGGACACCACCGTGCAGGTGCAGGTCAACACCTACCGCATCGCGCTGGAGTACTGGGCGCGCTGGCAGCGCCTTGTTACACCGGGTGACGAATCGCGTCCAATTGCAACGCTTGGCAAAGTAGATTGACAGCGCGCACCCGCTGCGTACAAATGGCACGGTTGCAACTTTTCAGGAGACTTGCCATGAAGAAGACATCGCGTTGGGTGGCCGTGCTGACGGCTGCTGCGTTGGGCCTGTCGGTCAGCGCCTTTGCCGCCGGAGGTGGTGGGGGCGGTGGCGGAGGAGGCGGCGGCGGTGGTGGTGGTGGCAACGGCGGTGGCCGGGGGGGTGACCACGGCAGTGGCGGCCACAGTGAACAGCACCGCAGCGCCGACGACGCCAAAGCCAAGGCCGAACAGCACAAGTCTGGCACCGAAGCCGACGCCACCAAGGGCAAGCGCACGGCGGCCGACCAGCTTGGCGCCCATCCGCAGTTGGCCGACCGCCTGAGCAAGCTGTCGGGCCTGAGCGCGGCCGACCTGAAAACCGCGGCCGCCGACTTCAAGAACTTCGGTCAGTTCGTGGCTGCAGTGCATGTGAGCAAGAACCTGGACATTCCCTTCGACAAGCTCAAGGCCGAAATGACCAAGGACGGCGGCTCAATGGGCAAGGCCATCAAGACCCTGAGCCCCAAGTCCAACGCCGATGCCGAAGAGAACAAGGCCAACAGGCAAGCCCAGCAAGACCTCAAGCAGGCTTCTTGATGGGTGACCTTGCCGCGGCGGCCAGGTCCATGGCTGCCGCGGTATTTTTTTGAATCAAAGCGGGACCTGGCCCTCATGAAATATCCCTGTATAGCTATAAATAGCGTAGCAAAACAGGATCATTCCAGCCTGCTCTTACGGTTCTCCGTCGTCCCGATTTCCCCTGCCACCGCCCGTATGCAGTAGGCTTGCACGCTTTCGGACTGACAGAGCAAGGAACTGACGTGATTGATGGCCTCGTATCGGGCAGGTTGGTAGGCGTTGCTGAGCAGCGCGAAGGCAAGAACGCCACGCGCTTTGCCGTGGCCAAGGTGCGCGCCACGGCGGGCGACGGCGACACCGTGGTGGTGAACGTCATCGCTTTTTCTGCGGACGCCTGCGCCGCACTGCTGGCACTGGACGACGGCGACGCCGTGGCACTGGCCGGTGGTCTGACCCCCAAGGTGTGGAGCGACAAGCAAGGCAACACCAAACCCGCGCTCGACATGGTGGCCACCAAGGTGCTCACGGCCTACCCGCTGAACGACCGCTAGGTCTGGATGCATTTCGCCGCCACGCCCCATCCGCCTATGCGTACCCCCGACTCGCCCAGCCCCGCGGTATGGCTGCTGCTGGCATCCCTGTACTGCGCCCAGGGCCTGCCCTCGGGCCTGGTGGCCCACGCCATGCCGGTGCTGCTGCGCCAGCATGGGGTGGACTTGGCGTGGATCGGCCTGCTCAAGCTGCTGGCCTTGCCCTGGCTGCTGAAGGTGCTGTGGGCGCCGTGGATTGACCGGCTGTCGTCCCCCCGCCTGGGGCACCACCGGGGCTGGATACTGCCGCTGCAGGGCGTGGTGATGGCCTGCCTGGCGGGCCTGGCCCTGCTGCCGGAGCAGGCGCTGTTCGGCCCGGCCCTGTGGCTGTTGCTGGGCAGCTTGCTCTTCATCAACCTGGCCGCCGCCACGCAAGACGTGGCCACCGACGGCCTGGCCGTGCGTCTGCTGCCCGAGCGCTGGCGCGGCCTGGGCAACAGCCTGCAGGTGGGCGGCTACAAGCTGGGCATGCTGGCCAGCGGCAGCGGCCTGCTGCTGGTGGTGGGTACGCTGGGCTGGAATGCGTCGGTCGGCCTGTTGGCCCTAGGCCTGCTGCTGCTTACCGTGCCCATCTGGTTGTTCCCGGAAAAGAAGCAGTTGCCGTTTCGCAGTGCCCTGGCCGAACCCGCCGGTGCTGGCCTGCTGCTGCGCCACTACCAGGGCCTGCTGGCCCAGCCGGGTATGGCCGCCTGGCTGGTTGTGGTGCTCACCTTCAAGTTCGGCGACGCCCTGGGCTCGCCCATGATCAAACCCATGCTGGTGGACCAGGGCTGGGACACGGCGGCGCTGGGGCAGCTCACGTTCATCAGCAGCGTGGCGGGCATTGGCGCCGCGCTGCTGGGCGGTCTGCTGTATGCCCGCTGGGGCGCCATGCGCTCGCTGCTGGTGTTTGGCGCGCTGCAGGCCGCGGGTCTGGCCGCCATGGCCCTGCTGCTGGGGCGGGGCGGTGAGGTCGGCCTGGTCTACGCCGTGGCCGTGTTCGAGCAGGTGGCCGACGGCATGTCCACCGTGGCCCTGTTCGCGGTGATGATGGGCCGCTGCCGCCCCGAACACGAGGGCGCCGACTTCACCCTGCAGGCCAGCGCCCAGCTGCTGCTGTCGGGCCTGGTGGGCGCCTGCAGCGGTTTCCTGGCCAAGGCGGTGGGCTACGGCGGCTTGTTTGTGGCTTCCGCACTGCTGGGCCTGGCCATGCTGGTGTGGGTGTGGCGCTACTTCGGGCAAACACGCTAGTGGGGGGCGGGGCCTTGCGGGGCACGAGTGTGACAACGGCCCCACGGTCGCCGTGGATGGCCCCGTGGCGGTGGCAATCACCATCGGCGATTGCCAGCGGTTGGGCGTAGACTTGTTCGACCCAACGGCAGGAGACGCGCATGCACAAGATCAGATTTTGCTGGCGGTACTTGGCCGGCGCGGCTGTGCTGGGCCTGGTGTCGGCAGCAGGGCCGGCAGTGGCACAGACCGCCCCTGCCGAGACCGATTTGACCGTGCTCTGGACCGAGCGGATCCCATTCCAGTACACAGGTGAAGACGGCAAAGCGAGGGGCCTGTTGGTGGACATTGGCCGCAAGGTGCTGGGGAAGGCGGGCCTGAGCTACACCGAGGTCATGCTGCCGGCCAACCGCGTGATCATGGAAATCACCCGCAATGAGACGCCTGCATGTGCCATCGGCTGGTACATGAGCCCGGAGCGCGCCGCCATCGCGCAGTTTTCCAAGCCGGTCTACAAGGATTTGCCACTGCGGGGCGTGTTCCGCGCAGTAGTGGACGTCCCGCCCCAGGTAAGCGCTGCCACGGCCTTGACCGGCATGAACATGCGCATTTTGCTCAAGCAGGGCTTCGCCTATGGGCCGCACTTGGATGCACTGATCGCCAAGGCACCCGCCGAACGCTTGCAGCGCGTGACCGGGGAAGTACCCAATCTCCTCAAGATGATTGCGGCCGACCGCGCCGACGTGGTGCTGCTTGCGCAGGAGGAAATTGATTTCTACAGCAAGACCGATCCCAACTTCGCACGTAACTTCAAGGTGCAGGCCTTCAAGGACTCGCCCGAGGCAGATCGGCGCTTCATCATGTGCAGCAAACGCGTGTCTGCCGACACCATGAACAAGCTCAATGCTGCCATCGCTGCCACCATCAACGTGCGCTAGTGTTTGGTGTTGAATTGGGTGCTAGCCCGCGTGAAATGGGCGTAAATAGATAGCAACAACGGAGCAAGTTGATTGGGTCACCCAGACTCCTAAGCCTGCCAAACCCCGAAACCCGCGGACCGCAGGTCGATGGCGATGTCTATTTCCTTGTCCACCGCCTCGTCGTAGGTCATGGGGTTGAAGGCTTCATACAAGTCGGGCAGCAGGCGCAGGCCGTATTGCTGCACAAAGCGGTTGGCTTGAATGCCGGCCTTGTGCTTGTCAAAGCGCACATCGGGGTCCAGCCCGGTCATTCCCACGTACACGCAAGGTTTGCCTTCCACGTAGCCCGGGTTGCTTTTGCGAAAGCGGGGCTCCAGCAACACGTCTTTGGACAGATCAATCACATAGACGTGGTGGTGTTTGCGGCGGGCCATGGCGGCATTGTGAGCGAAATCGGCACTTGGCCCGCATGAAATAAGCGCGTGCAGCTACAGATACAGTAGCAAATAGTGGCTGTTGAAGCGCTTCAGGCTGCGGTGGATTGGCCCGCCGGGTGCCCGCTACCCAGCGCCGATTCGACGACCTCGCAGGCCAAGTCCATCGCACGGCCCTGGCGCATGCGCGCCTGGCACTGTGCCAGCGCAGCGCGGGTGGCGGGCGCGTCCAGCAGTTCGGGCAGGGTGGCGCACACCGCATCCACCGTGTAGTGCGCGGGCAGCAACTCGCGCGCGACGCCCAGCCGCTGCAGGCGGGTCGCGTTGTCGAACTGGTCGTAGGCCATGGGGCGGATGAGCTGGGGCACGCCATCCCACAGCGCCTGGCTGGTGGTGCCGATGCCGCCGTGGTGCACCACCGCCTGCACCCGGGGCAGCACCGCAGCGAAGGGCACGAAGGGCACATGCAGCACCGTGGTCGGCAGGTTTTTCGGAATGTGCGCGTCAAAGCCCGACACCAGCACGCCCTGGATGCCCAGGCGCTCGCAGGCCCGCACCGAGGTGTCGAAGAACGCCGCCGCATTGCCGTTGGCCGTGCCCGGGGTGAACAGCACCGTAGGCCCTGGCCGCGCGAGCAGGGCTTCCAGGCGCGGGTCCAGTGCCGGCGGCGTGCCCACCGGTGCCACCATGGGAAAGCCCACGGGCAGCACATCGGCAGGCCAGTCGGCCTGGGGCGGCGCAAACCAGTCCGGGAACAGGCCAATGCTGCGGTCCGCATGGCCGGCCCAGTCCTGGAACGGGCGCTGCAGCGGCGCCAGCCCGTGCTGTGCGCGCAGGGTGTTGAAGGGGCGGGTGAAGAGCGGGTCGTACACGAAGGTGTCGCTCAGCCACCAGGCCAGCCGCTTCAACCATGCGGCCGAGTCCGCACCCACCCACCGGGGGCCCAGGCGCGCGGGCTGCAGGTTGGAGCGCAGCGTGCACGGCGCAATGTGGACGGCCACCCAGGGCACCTGATCCAACTCGCGCAGCAGACGGGCGGCAAACAGCAGCACACCCGAGAGCACCACGGTGTCGCCCGGCACCACGTCGGCCCGCATGGACTTGTAGTAGTCCGGGCAGGTCTGGGCATAGTGCTGGGCCACGCTCTTCAATGCCTTCATCGGATCGGCAGGCGCCGTGGCGCCGAACAGGCGCTGGTGGTCCGCGGTGGAGCCGATGGCCCGCACCGCAACGCCCGCCGCCTCGATGGTGGGCACGAAGTGGGGGTTGGCGTAGAGCACGGGTGCGTGCCCGCGGGCTTTCAGGGCCTGGGCCAGTGCCAGGTAGGGCAACACATCGCCATGGCTGCCCAGGCAGGGAATCAGAACGTGCATGGTGGGTTGGGGTCTTTGTTGTCGCTAGTCAATGCGTGTGACATCACCGTTCCACGGCGACGCCTCTTCGTGGAACACGTCGAACAGGTACTGCGCCAGTTCGTTTTCGGACAGTTCGTCGGGCACTGCCAGTTCCATCCGTTGGCGTTTGCCGTCGTTGCCGCTGTGCCATGCCACCCATTGGCCTGTCGCGTTCTTTTCCAGCGACATCCGTTTGCCGAATACATCGAATTTCATGGCTGGGCTGCCACGCCACGCACCACGGCGCGGATGGCGCCGTCGATGCGCTGCGCAATGTCGCGCTCTTGCGCGGGTGGCAGGGGCAGGTCGGTGTGCGGCGCGAGGCTGGCGCAGCCATGGACCATGGCCCAGCAGGCCCAGGCAATGGCACGGGGGTCTTCGCGCCGTATCTGGCCCCGGGCCTGCCCGGCTTCGATGATGCCCAGCAGCACCTGGAAGAGGGCCGCGGCCGCGCGGGCACGCGGGTGGTCGCCCGCGGTGGTTTCCAGCCACGCACCGGCCTTGCCGAACATCAGGTGCAGCAGGTTGGGCTGCTGCCGCCCGAAGCGCACATAGGCGTGCCCGCAAGCGGCCAGGGCGTCCAGCGCCGAATCGCGCTCCAGCGTGAACGCGGCGCTGCAGGCTTGCCGCAGTTCGTCAAAGCCCTGGGTGGCCACGTGGTCGAGCAAGGCGTCCTTGGTGGGGAAGTGGCGGTACGCGGCCGCATGGCTCACGCCTGCTTCGCGGGAAATGTCGCGCAGGCTGAAGCTTTCGGGCCCGTGCGCGCGCACGTGGCTGCGCGCCAGGTCTGTAAGGCACGAACGAAGGTCGCCGTGGTGGTAGGTGTTGGGCTTGGGCGTTTCTGCCTGCATGGCCTGGGGTCCAGTCGGGTTTTTGGGGTGAATGTTGGCAGTGCCTACATTTTTCCATCACAATGTAGGCATTGTCAACATTATGGCTGCACGACTGCAGCAAGGAGGCTGAAATGCATCTGCGTGAACTACTGGCCTGGCAAATGCAAGGCTATGCCCGCTACCACGCCACGCGGTCCAACCTGGCCCTGCACATCGTGGTCGTCCCCGTGTTCTGGGTGGGTTTTCTGGCGGTGGTGAAGGGGCTGGTGGCATGGAAGCTGGGGTGGGTTGCCGGTGGGGCCGGGCTTATGGCCGCGTCCATGGCGCTGCAGGGACGCGGCCACGCCCGCGAGCCCGTGCCCGCCGTGCCGTTTTCCGGCTGGCAAAACGCACTGGCGCGGATACTTCTGGAGCAGTGGGTCTCGTTCCCGTGGTTCGTGGCCACCGGTGGCTGGCTGCGCGCCTGGCGCCGGGCGGGCTGAGTCCAGCGCGTCGCCCGTTGCAGCCAATGCACTTCTGCCGCCCAGACTCCTAGGGCTTGGTTTCAGCGGCAGGTGCACCTTGGGGGGCTTGGGCGGTGGGCAGGGCGGCCATGGTGGGTCGCGCGCCGTCGCCAGCGGCAGCACCGGTGAGTTTGCGCAGTGTCTGGTCCACGTCGGCCACGCGCTCGCTGGCGGGTGGGTGGGTCTTGTACAGGGCCTCCAGCGGGCCGGACTCGGCCTTGAGGCTGGCCAGTCGCTGCATGAAATTGAGGCAGGCGGCAGGGTCGTAGCCTGCGCGCGCTGCCAGCAGCACCCCGTCTTCATCGGCCTGCTGCTCTGCGCTGCGGTCCAGCCCACGGGTGAACAGCTCTTTGCCCTCGCTCAGTGCCCAGCTGCGTGAGTTGGGCACCATGCTGGAGCCGGACTTTCGGCCATCGGACTGAATCTGGATGGCGCTGGCCCCTGCTTCCAGCAGCAGGCTTTTCTGCATAACGCTGATGTGGTGGCGCCGACTGACATGGGCAATTTCATGCCCCAGCACGCAGGCAAGCTCGGCCTCGTTCACCACCAGCTTCAGCATGCCCTGCGTCACCAGCACGGTGCCGCCCGGGGCGGCAAAGGCGTTGATGCTGTCCGACTGCACCAGCGCAAAGCGCCAGGGCAGCTCCGGCCGTGTCGAGCGCAGCGCAATCCACACGCCCACCTGGTTCAGGTACTGCTGAAATGCAGGGTCCGGCACCAGCGGGTACGACACCAGCATGGCGCCCACAATGTCCTTGCCCACGCGCACTTCATCTTCCGTGCCCATGGCGCCCACGGTCTGGCTTTTCACCAGGTTTTTGCCGGTGTTGAAGATCGCGCCCAGGTCAATGGTGGTCTGGGCCATGGCGCTGCAGGCCGCCAGGGCCAGCGCGCACAGCGCGGTGCGGGGTAGCCAGGCCAGGCGCTTCATGGCAGCACCCCCGGTGTGGCACCAGCTGAGGCCGGAGGCGGCTTGGTGGCCTGCGCACTGGCACCGGCCAGCTCCACCGACCGGGCCGACAGGCCGCGCCGCGCTGCGGCCGACTCGGCCTCGGTACGGCCTACCGCCCAGCTTTCCAGCAAACGGGTGTCACCGGCGGGGGCATCCGCGGCGGCTGCGGGTGGGGTTGCTGCGCTGGTGTCGTCCATGCCGCGTATGCCCAAGGTGGTTGTCGGTGCAGCTGGGGCGGGTTTGGAAGGCCCACTCAGCGCGCCGGTGATGGACCGGAAAAACCCGGTCAGTGGGTTGCCTTGGGCCAGCGCCAGGGTCGGCGCCAGCAGCAACGCAACATACACGCCACGTACTTTCATGGAGGCCTCCTTTGCAGGAACCGCGATGTCGGGATGGATACAGTTTAGTCACATCCCCCACCGGTGCGGAGGTTTTTTTGCCGCTGCAGCCACACCCAGGGCGGCCCAAGGAACGCGACGCTGCATCCGGGGCCTTGTTACATGCCAAATTGGCTGGTAGCCCGCATGGAGTTTGCGTAGGCAGCTATGAAATATGCAGCGGATACAGGCCGTTACGTTGCTAAACACTACATTGTCGCAACCCATCCCAAGCAGTAGGTGGGTGGGTGCACAGATGCTATGGGTTCGATGTGCAGCGGTAGCGCAGCCCGAACCGATCCTTGGCGGTTCGTCAGGCTGGCAAGTGGGTGCTGTGCCGTGTCAGATCGGGTCGCCCCGCCAGCAAACCTGCGACCGAAATGTCTTCATTCAGCGCATCCCAGTGCAGGCCACCCTTGCTCAGTTCGACTTGCGCGCGCTGCTCGGGCGCTGCCTCCAGTAGTCGGGGAAACCAGGCCAAGGGGGCGGCAATGGTGCGACCGTCGGACAAACTGACCCACAAGGTGTCTTCATCAAACCGAACGGCTTTAGGCGAAGTGCTCATTCCATGTCCTTTCAATCAGTTCCTTGTGGGCGATGATGACATCGCGCAATTCACGCAAGGTTTTTGCATCGAAGCCATCGCTATCGGCCAAATACACCGTGGGGGTAAGCCAAAACTTGGCTTCGCCTTCGGCACTGCGCACGTGAATGTGCATTGCTTCACGTGGGTTCCCTTCATTCGAATAGAAGAAAAACCGGAACGATTTGTAACGGAACACGACGGGCATGGGGTCAAGTTTACCGTGGGCTGCAGTTTTTGTGTGAAGTTGGCCTATAGCCCGCGTGGAATATGCGCAATCAGCTATTAAATGTGTAGCGAATATTCGTTTTTTTCGTTGCTAGAACGAAGATCCAGGCTCGCTCAGGAAGGCGATTTCTTCGGCCGTGGAGCTGCGTCCCAGCACAGCGTTGCGGTGCGGGTAGCGGCCAAAGCGGGTGATGATGGCCTGGTGGCGCAGCTCAAAGTCCAGGTTGCCTTCCATGCCCGGCTGCGAAAACAGTTTCACGGCCTGCGTGTGCACCAGCGCCGACTCGCTGTGCATGTAGGGCATGTAGGCAAACACGCGCTGTGCCGTGGGCAGGCGCTGGTCCAGCCCGCTGGCCACCAGCTCTTGCGCCAGTACCAGCGCCAGCGCGTCTTGCGCAAAGGCGCGCGGCGTGTCGCGGTAGGCGTTGCGCGAGAACTGGTCCAACAC
Source organism: Rhodoferax sp. (assembly GCA_008015235.1). GTDB lineage: Bacteria > Pseudomonadota > Gammaproteobacteria > Burkholderiales > Burkholderiaceae_C > Allorhodoferax. The sequence goes on from SSFF01000004.1 coordinate 189,642, forward strand.
AATGATCTCCGCCAACCGCCCCTCGGGCGTGGCGCGCCAGGCAAACAGCTCACACTTGGCCGCGGCCTCCAGCGTGGCGCCGAAGCGGGTGCAGATGGCTTCGTCCAGTGCGGGGTCTTTGACGAAGTGCTGCTTGGGGGTGAGTTCGGTGAACCAGAAGTGGAGGATGGATTGGGGCGCATGTGAGAAATGCCATTGGCAGCTAGCGTGACTCTAGGGTGCTACCAAGTCTCCCACGCCTCTGGCACGCCGTTGCTTCCGAGAATGACAATGTATGCGCCTTGTGCAATTGCTCGGGCACCGACTTGAGTGCGTGCATCTTGCAAAGATGCAAAAACCTTAGTTGTATGAAGTTTTGAGTTTCCAACAGTTGCAACCTGTTCACGAAATTTTCCACTTTGTGATGGATGCGGTGAAATAAATCTGATGGATATGTTTTGGTCCGAAACTGGTGAGTTCTTTTTGTCTGGAATGCTGCCGGTATTGTGAATCGCTAGTGCCTTGGATAGCAGAAGATCAAAAGAACAGCAAATACCCAAAATAGTCTTGATCGAATTTAAAAGGTCATTCAATGGGATTTGTGTGGCTACATTGTGCGCGGCGGCATGGCGGCGTTTAGCTAAGTCCTTGAATGCCTGAGAGTAGTCTAAAACCCCACCTAAACCGATCTTTTTTGCTGTCAGTCCAATAGCGTTCCAACCGCCGCCGACTCCAAACGCTCCCAGTATCTTTGCCGGTTCATCTTCAGCAATGTTTGATGCAGATTGTCCGAACGAATACTTGGAAAGATTTGTAACGTTTGTCGATGCGTTTGCGATTGGCGGAATTTGATTTAAGACCCATGGAATTTTATTGACCTTTTCTTGATACTTCGCACGGAACAATATCCCATTGAGTGCGGAAATAGTTACTGCGTGTTGCAACTCTTCAGACAAGTCATCAAACCTGACCGTCGTGCTGGAGAGGCCTGTCAATATTTCGGCAGTGCGATCGCGGATAAAGTCCTCCGTTATTGCGAATGCTAGAACCGCAAGACCATTGCGCAGCATTCCTGCAATAGCATTCTTTTTTACATCCGCTGGCGGACCATCCGCAACAGCGACGTCGCTGAGGCAGTCCCGCAATACCGAAATACGACTCTGCAGATTGCTACGGGCAATTGACATTTCAAGGTCTAAATTGTCTTAAGCAAATTTGTGACCGCATCAATACGGTACCGGACTCGCGAAGGTGTATTTGTGGATGCCCGCACCGATTCTTCAAATCGCTTATCCTGAAATAGCTTCTTCGTTGCGGTTAAGAGTTCTGACTTACGTTTGTGAGCATTCAGCAACTCTGCTTTTGTTAGTTGCTCGACAGCAATCATTTGGGCATCGTATATGGACGCTAAGAATTGATCCCGAAATGTTCCAGCCGAATAGCGACGAAATGCATGTTCACCCCACAAGTTTGAACAATTCTGCAATGCACTGTTAAATTGTGTTTCGAGTTTCTGAAGGTCAGGCTTAGAGAGTTTTCTATGCCTAGCCATAAAGTCGTCCATTGCTCCACGTGAATTTCCGCTGAAACTCTGCCACTGCTCTCGAAATGTGAAAAATCTCAAGGGCATTTCTACGTCCAGCATTTCTGCGAAAGCGGATTCTCTTTTTGTAGAAATCTTCAATTGTTGCCTGAGGAATGGTTGCTCTCCCAATTTAAATAGCAAGTCGTTGAGTGGGCCTCGATACAACGCATTGCGTATTTCCTGAGCTAAGAGTGGGTGTCCACCAGTATTCAAGCGAGTAAATACTTCGTATTTAAGCTCTGGATCAGTTTGTTTTAACAGCGTAACCACGCGCAAATATGGACGAATCGATAAGGCGTTTTGAAGTGACTTTGGTAATTGGCTAAATTTAAGGTCATTTAGTTCGCCGAAACCGGTCAAATCACTGAGGACAAGTTTGTTGCGAAGAAAACGGTATATGGCAGTGATACGTTGCTTTCCATCGATGACTGAGTAGGTTCCGAAGTCATCTTCAGCAAGATATACGGGCGGCACTGGAACATTTAACAGGAAAGATTCGATGAGTTTGGATTGAGAGTCCGGACTCCATCGCTCACGGCGCTGATAGTGCGGCGAGACATCTATGGCATCGCTTTCCACCATTTTTGCTATCGTCTCCAACGATAAGTCAGAAGACTGAAGTACTAGGGAGTTCTGTGCTCCTTCGAAGCGTCGAATAATTGCAGATTCACTTGCAGCCATGAGTCCCCTTCAAGTAGTTGCTAACGTATTTTGCGGGCAAGTTACTTCCCCCAACTATCCTTCAACCCCACCGCCAAGTTAAACACCGGCTTGCCCGCCACATGGTCCTTGCGGTCCGCCACAAAGTACCCAATCCGCTCAAACTGGAATTTCTGGTCCGGCTGGGCCTGGGCCAGTGAAGGTTCCACGTAGGCGGAGACCACCTTCAGACTGTTGGGGTTCAGGGCGTCGAGGAAGTTCTTGCCACCGGCGTCGGGCTGGGCGTCGCTGAACAGGCGGTCGTACAGGCGCACTTCGGCCTGCACCGCGTCGGCCACGGCCACCCAGGTGATGACGCCTGCGGCCTTGACGGTGCCGCTGCCGGGCGTGCCGCTCTTGGTTTCGGGGAACACGGTGGCGTGCACTTCGGTGACATTGCCTTGCGCGTCCTTGGCGCAGCCGGTGCATTCCACCACGTAGCCGCCTTTCAGGCGCACCTTGGCACCCGGCTGCATTTGGCCATCCGCGCCTGGCCGGGGCGGATAGAGGCGCTTGTAGCCCTTGGGTGGCACTTCGGCAAAGTCGTCGCGCTCAATCCATACCTCTTTGCCAATGACGAACTGGCGTGCGGCGGGCTCGGGTTGGCCTTCCTCCACATGGGGCAGGGCGGGCAGGGTGCAGGGCTCCAGGTGGCCGGCGCCCAGGGCTTCGTCCCAGTTGGTCAGCACCAGTTTCACAGGGTCGAGCACGGCCATGCCGCGGTGGGCCTTGTTTTCCAGGTCGTCGCGCAGGCAGCCTTCAAGCACGCTGTAGTCGATCCAGCCACCCGCCTTGCTGGTGCCGGTGCGTTCATGCAGCAGGTGCAGGCTCTCAGGCGTGTAGCCACGGCGGCGCAGGCCAACGATGGTGGGCATGCGCGGGTCGTCCCATCCGCTCACGGTCTTCTCGTTCACCAGCTGCATGAGCTTGCGCTTGCTGGTGATGACGTAGGTGAGGTTCAGGCGGGCAAATTCGTACTGGCGCGGGTGGGGCTGGTCCAGCAGGCCGCCTTCGCACAGGCGGTCGAGCAGCCAGTCGTAGAACGGGCGCTGGTCTTCGAATTCGAGCGTGCAGATGGAGTGGGTAATCTGCTCCAGCGCGTCTTCAATGGGGTGGGCAAAGGTGTACATGGGGTACACGCACCATTGGTTACCGGTGTTGTGGTGCTCCGCGTGCTTGATGCGGTAGATGGCCGGGTCGCGCAGGTTGATGTTGGGCGAGGCCATGTCGATCTTGGCGCGCAGCACCATGGCGCCGTCGGCGTGCTTGCCGTCGCGCATTTCCCGGAAGCGCGCCAGGTTTTCGGCTGGGGTGCGGCCGCGGAACGGGCTGTCCACACCGGGCTTGGAAAAGTCGCCGCGGTTGGCGCGCATTTCGTCGGGGCTTTGCTCGTCCACGTAGGCGTGGCCGGCTTCGATGAGGTACTCCGCCGCACGGTACATGAAGCCGAAGTAGTCACTGGCCTGGTAGGGCGCGGCGCTGCCGGGTGCCTGGCCTTTCTGGACCCAGTCAAAGCCGAGCCAGCGCACGGCGTCGATGATGCTGTTGACGTATTCGGTGTCTTCCTTCTCGGGGTTGGTGTCGTCAAAGCGCAGGTGGCACACGCCGCCGTAGTCGCGCGCCAGGCCGAAGTTCAGGCAGATGCTCTTGGCGTGACCCACGTGCAGGTAGCCGTTGGGTTCGGGCGGAAAGCGGGTGCGGATCTTGGCGGGGTCGGGCTCGCCCTTCTGGTGGTGGGCGGCGTCGCCAGGGGTGCCAGCCCAGCGGCGGCTGGCGTAGGTGCCTTGTTCGAGGTCTTTCTCGATGATCTGGCGCAGGAAATTGCTGACTTTGGCGGTTTCGGCCGCTGCGGCGGCAGCCTTAGGGGAAGCAGGGGTATTCATTGCGCCATTTTAGACGGCGCCTACGGGGCTACAGGGTGGAAATGGTGGCCCAGATGGGGGATAGCGTGGTGCGCTCGGCCTCGCCCAGGTTTTCGGCAAGCAGCATGCATTCGCGTTGCAGTTCGTACAGGCGCTGGTCCAGTTCGGCGCTGGCGCAGCGCATTTCAAACCGGTCCTGGTCGGTGAGCTGGTCGGGGCGTATGTCCCACACGCCCAGCGAGTTCCAGGCCATGCGCAGGCGGGCCACGCGGCGCAGGGCGGTGTCCACTATGGCGGCGCCCTGCGGGCTGGTGCTGCTGCCTTGCAGGGCGGTGGCGGTCTGTTGCGCGGCCTGCAGGGTGGACAGGATGTGCTGCAGTGCGTCGGTAGGCACTTCGGTGGCGGCTGGCAGCGCTTCGTTGGCGTTGCGTGCCATGTTGAAGGCGATGCTGCTGTAGCGCTCGGGGTATTCGTCGGGCACCACGCGCAGGGCAAAGCTGGCGCTGGTGAGCGGGGCGGGCGACACCTGCGCCAAGCCCAGCGTGGTTTCCACCACGGCCAACAGCAGGCCCAGGGGCGAAATGGCGTCGCCCGCCAGGCGGGCCGGGTAGCCCGAGCCATTGAGCCGTTCGTGGTGTTCGCCGATGGCGCGGCACACGATGACGGGGTAGTCGGTGGTGCCTTCGAGCAGCAGCTGGCCCATGCGGGGGTGGATCATCATGTGCTTGTGGCCCAGCAGGTCCAGGGGCTTTTCACCCAGCAGGTACTGGGGCTGGACATAGGCTTCGCCAATGTCGTGCAGCAGCCCGCCCATCATGGCCAGGCGCACGTCCACCGGCGTGCTTTGCGACTGTGCCATGCCGCCGGCCAGCGCCATGGCCTGCACGGCGTGCTCCACCGAGCCGGGCCGTGTGGCCAGGGCAGTGGTGAGCAGCAGCTGGGCCACCGGGTGCAGGGGAATCTGCTTGAACAGTTTTTCCAGCAGCAGGGCGTGGGGTTTGAGGGCCTGGGCCAGGCTGTTGTCCTGCTCCAGAAACTCCCCCAGGAGCTGGTGCAGGTAGAAGGGGGTGACGCCGTCTTCGGCAATCAGGCAGGATTCGAGGGGGGTGCGCAGCTTGCGCTCCAGCAGGCGCTGCTGCAGGGTGGCAGACACCGGCATGCCCTTGGCCCAGAGCTTGAGGCCGCGCACGTCGACAATGTCTTGGGATGCGACGATGGAATAGGTTTCACTGGCCTGTACCAGCGCGTTCACAAAGTCCGGGTGGGCTTCAGACTTACCCTGCGAAAAACTGACGGCTTCCATGGCTGATGGTGCTCCTTCGGGCGCCTGCAAGGCGCGGTGTGGATGACAGCAACAAGCGGTTGGCGCTGGTGCCGGTTCGTTGCATTGAAGTGTCTGCATTGGCGGCGGGGTTGCCAAGGCCGCTGGGCTTGCCAATCGCGCCGTTTGTCCGGCGACGAGCGCCACACAGGCCTGCAGGGTAGGCGCAGCGCCAGGTGCTGGTTACCATGCGCGCCATGAAACAAGCAGACTACCAACCTACCCAGGTGATGGACTTTGCCGACACCACCGTGAGCAGCATTCCCATCTGTGAAAACGACTTGCAGGACGCCGCCCGCAGTGGCGTCATCAGCGCGCAGCAGGCCGATGCGCTGTGGCGGCTCTGGGCCAAGGGCGAGTCACCCGTGGCGCTGGCCAGGCAGCCGGCAGCCCCGAGCATTGGCCATGCGGTGGCCAGTGGGCCGCGTTTTGGCTTTGTGAATGTGCTGTATTACTTTGGGGGCATGGTGGCCATTGGAGCCATGTCGCTGTTCATGACGCTGGGTTTCCAGGCCATGGGATTGAAGGGGCTGCTGCTCATCGGCTTGGCCTATGCCTTCGGGGCGCTGAAGGTGGCCGACCATTTCAAGGCCAAGGGCCTGCTGGTGCCAGCGGGCTTGCTGGCCACGCTGGCGGTGGTGCTGGTGCCGCTCATACTGTGGTGTCTGCAAAGCCTGGCCGGGGCATGGCCTGATGGCAGCAGCCGCAATTTTTCGGACTACCACCATTGGATCGATTGGCGCTGGATCATGCTGGAGCTGGGCACGCTGGCCGCTGCCGCTGTCATGCTGTGGCGCTACAAGCTGCCGTTCATGGTGATGCCGGTGGCCGTGACGTTGTGGTACATGAGCATGGATGTGGCCAATGGGCTCATGCAGGTGGATGGCTGGGACTACAAGTTCATGCGCGATGTGTCGCTGGTGTTCGGCCTGGCCACTTGCGCGATTGCCATGTGGGTGGATGTGCGCACGCGCATTTCCAAGGACGTGGCGTGGCGCCAGGACTTCGCGTTTTGGCTCTACATCTTCGGCGCCATCATGTTCTGGTGTTCCTTGAGCCTGCGTGACTCCAGTAACGAATTGGGCAAATTCCTGTACGCGGCGCTGAACCTGTTTCTGGTGCTGTTGGGTGCAGCTATCGGGCGGCGGGTGTTCACGGTGTTTGGCGCGCTGGGCATGGCGGGGTACCTGGGCTACCTGTCGCACCGCGTGTTCCAGGACAGCCTGCTGTTCCCCTTTGCGCTCACGCTGCTGGGCTTGGGTGTGGTGTGGCTGGGGGTGAAGTGGCAGCGCAATGAAGAGGCCATCAACGCCTACTTGAGCAGATGGGTTCCTGCGGGTTTGCGGCCGCGCGCCTGAGCGCTGGCGCTGTGTGCCTTGGTGGTGGCTTGGGCCGGCGCCAGCGGGGCGTCGGGCGCGCACTGCAGCGAGGCAAAGGTGGCCAGCAGCTCTTTGCGGCGCTGGCGCAGCAGGGCCATGTGCTGGTCAATCTCGGCCAGCTTGGCCTGTAGCCGTTCTTCAATCTGGCCGCGCTTGAAGCGGCCCTGCGCCAGCGCGGGCAATACATCACGGATTTCCCGCAGCGAAAACCCCAGGCCTTGGGCACTGCGCACAAAGCGCAGCGTGCCCAGGTGCTCGGGTCCGTAGCTGCGGTAGCCGTTGGGCTGGCGCAGGGGCGTTGGCAACAGCTTCTGCTTTTCGTAGTAGCGCACGGTGTCGGTGCTGACATCTGCTGCGCTGGCCAGTTCGCCGATGTTCATGGGCTGTGCTCCTGCGTGTTTTCAAAAATACCCTTGACATTGGAGCATAGACCAAGGTTTACGCTGCAGGCTTTTCATAGCCACGAGGAAGCTCGTATGTGCACAAGGAGATTGAACATGAAGCGATGTTTGGTGGGTTTGGCAGTGGTGTGGGCGGCAGTGTGGGCGACTGGCGCCATGGCGCAGGAACCGAAGGTGGGTTTGTCGATCGTCAACACGGGGTGCGCGCAGGCAGTGGAGGCCTTGCTGGTGCCTGGAGGCAGTGTGCTGAACAAGCGGGCGGCGAATTTCTCGGCATTCCTGATCAAGCATGGCTCGCGCTACATGCTGTTTGACACCGGACTGGGGCGGGGCATTGACGCCCAGTACCGGCAGGACATGCCGGTATGGGCCCGGCTCGCCTTTGGCTACGAAAAGCCCTTGCATCCGGCCGCCGATCAGTTGACCCAGGCGGGTATTGGCGCACTGGAGCGTGTGGTGCTGAGCCACAGCCATTGGGACCATGCCAGTGGTGTTGCCGACTTCCCGGGCGTCCGTATCGCGGTTGCAAAGGAGGAGATGCAGCGCATTCAGCAGGCCAGCGAGGGGGTAGGGACCGCGTGGCCGTCCCAAGTGGGCGATGCAGCCACAGTCTGGGAGCCGCTGGTGTTTGCGGACAAGCCGTACATGGGCTATGCCCGCAGCCTGGACCTGTATGGTGACGGTGCCGTGGTGCTGGTCCCGATGCCAGGGCACACGCCGGGTTCGGTGGGGCTGTTTGTGACGGTGGATTCGGGGCGGCGCTATTTCCTGATTGGCGACGTGGCCTGGACGCGGGATGCACTGGCGCAAGGTGCGGCCAAGTTCTGGCTCGCAGGCAAACTTGTGGACGGTGATGCCAGCGGCACGCAGCAGTCGCTGGAGCAGGTGCAACGCCTCATGCAGCGCGATCCCGAGCTGCAGGTGGTTCCGGCGCACGACAGCGCGGTGCAGGATGCGTTGGGCTACTTTCCCCGCTGGGTTCCGTGAGTGTGCAGAGCTGCTTCTGCAGCGCAAAAAAAAACGCACCCGGAGGTGCGTTTCTTGTGGTGCAACCCGCTTGCGCAGGTTGCTGAACCGGCGGTGATTACTTGATCACAGCCACTTCTTCGAGCTTGCCGCCCTTGATGGTGCGCAGAGTCAAGGTACCAGCGGTCAGGTCACCCTTCTTGTCGAAGGAGATGTCGCCAGTCACGCCCTTGTAGTCCTTGGTAGCAGCCAGCACGGGCAGGTACTTGGCGGGGTCGGAAGAACCGGCCTTGACCATGGAAGCAACCATGATGTTCACAGCGTCGTAAACGTAGGGAGCGTACACCTGCACGTCAGTCTTGAAGCGTTCCTTGAACTTCTTCTTGAATGCGTCCATGCCAGCCTTCTGGGCGCCTTCGACACCACCGGCTTCAGCACAGAAGACCTTGTTGTCGCCAGCAGCGTCGCCAGCCAGCTTGACCAGTTCACCGGAGCAGATACCGTCGCCGCCCATGAACTTGGCATCAATGCCCAGGCCCTTCATCTGGCGCAGCATGGGGCCGGCAACGGCGTCCATACCACCAAAGAAGATCACGTCGGCTTTCTTGCCCTTGATGTTGGTCAGGATGGAGTTGAAGTCGGTTGCCTTGTCGGTGGTGAATTCCTTGGCAACGATGGTGCCGCCAGCGGCAGTCACGGCCTTGGCAAACTCTTCGGCAACGCCTTGACCGTAAGCGGTACGGTCGTCGATCACGGCGATGCTCTTGCCCTTGAGTTCCTTCACAGCGTACTTGCCCATCACGCCACCGAGGATGGCGTCGTCAGCCACCAGACGGAAGGCGGTGTTGAAGCCTTGGCGGGTGTACTTGGGGTTGGTGGCGGAGGGAGAAATCTGGGGGATGCCTGCGTCGTTGTAGATGCGCGAAGCGGGGATGGTGGTACCGGAGTTCAGGTGACCGACCACGCCGAGAACCTTGGCGTCAACCAGCTTCTGGGCAACGGCAGTACCTTGCTTGGGGTCGGCTGCGTCGTCTTCAGCTTGCAGCTTCAGGGTGACCTTTTGGCCGCCGATGGTCACGCCTTTTTTGTTCAGCTCTTCGATGGCCAGAACAGCGCCGTTTTCATTGTCTTTACCCAAGTGGGCAATTGCACCGCTGGTGGGTCCAACGTGGCCGATGGTGACGACCGCGTTTTGAGCCAGTGCGAAGCCAGTGGTGAGTGCCAAAGCTGCGACTGCGGTAACTTTCAATTTCAATTGCATAGAGAACTCCAATAAAAAATGAGCACTAAATTGTGTGGCTCACATTCAACACGATAACCGATTCTGAGGCCAAAAAGCCTTAGGGTAGTTACCAATTAACGGGCAATTTGTGGGGGTTTGGAGAGGCTGTGTCGGTGGCACCTTTTTGGGTTGTAAGGTTGGTGTAAAACGGGCCGACAAGGTGCATGGTTGACGCACCTTGGTGCAAGTTGGAATGGGCTTTTTCGGGCACGCAGAATTACCAGGAATCGGAGCGCACGCGCGACTCCCAGGCTCCGCCGCGCACGTTGTAGACGCCGATGACGCCGTAGCGTTGTTCGCCTTTCTCGTCCCATTTCATGGAGCCGGTGACGGGGGCGTAACCATCGAGCTTGCGCAGTGCCTGCACGATGGCTTCGGGCTTGGCAGTTTCCGAGCGCTTGATGGCCGAGGCCAGCACATAGGTGGCGTCGTAGGTGTAGTGGCCGGCATAGGCAGGAATGGTCTTGTACTTCGCACGGTACTTGTCCAGGAAGGCAGCACCGGCAGCGAACTCGCGCGGTTCCAGGATGGGGGAGGTCACGTACAGGCCAGGGACCAGGTCGGCCCCCTTGAGCATGTCCGGTGTCTTGACCGTGTCGGCCCCCAGCACGGCCAGGCGGGTGTAGTTGATCTTGTGCAGAGCGTCGAGCAGGGCCAGCAGCTGAAAGTCGCTCACGGTGGAGACCAGTGCTTCCACTTTCTCTTCCTTGAGCTTCTTGGCAAACTCTTCGAACTGCACGGTCTTTTCGTCAAACGACTGCTGCAGCACCACTTCCTTCTGGGCCTTCTTCAGCTCGACTGCTGCACCTTGTGCGAGGTCTTTGCCGTAGGGGGTGCTGTCATCCACGGTGGCGTAGCGGGTGGCAGGAAACTGCGAGGCCGAGTAGCTGCCGATGGCCTTGGCCTGCAGGCGGTCGTTGGCCACCAGGCGGAAGGTGGTGGGCAGGCCCAGTTCGGTGAATTTGGGGTTGGTCGATATGGCCAGCTGGGCAATGTTCTTTTCGGCGTAGATGGGGGCGGCCGCAATGCTGACACCCGAGTTGAGGTGGCCGATGACGGCGACGACACCGGCATCCACCAGTTGCTTGGCGACTTCGACGCCGGTCTTTGCGTCGGCCCGGTCATCGACGGCCACCACTTCCAGGCGCACGGTCTTGCCCTTGATCTGCAAGCCTTCCTTGTTGATTTCTTCGACCGCGAGGTTGACACCGTTGAGCAGGTCCTGGCCGAGGGCAGCGAGGTTGCCGGTAAGTGGCTGGGCCACACCGATCTTGACGGTGGAAGGGGCGCTGTTGCATCCGGAAAGCGAAGTTGTGCCCACCAGGGTAAGGGCAGCAAGCAACGCCAACGACGTACGACGGGATGGTGTCTGGGTCATGGCTAGTTGTATGTACAAAAAAAGGTGCGTGACTCTAGCCGCCTGTGCAAGCCCGTGACCACCGGATTTACCCTAAGAGCGCGTCAGCGGACGTGAAAACAGGAACTAGTTCACATTTGGCGCAGCTCAGACCACGAGGGTCTGAGCGAAAGCTCGGACAGCTTCCACATCGGCCTTGAGCAAGGTGTATGCCAGGCCTTCACGCTCCAGCAGGGCTCGCAGCCCACGGTCCACCGCCAGGGCCTGCTCCTCGTCCTGGAAACGGCCGGTGTGGACGTATTTCTTGTCACTGCGCTCGACCAGGATGTTGATGTTGTCGAACTGGCCGTGCCATTCGAGGATCTGGGCGCGTGTCTTGGCGATGTCGCAGATGTTGTCGGGATAGGTTTCGTTGTAGTACATCACCTGCGGGAGCGAGCACTCGTTCAGCAGGTACTGCACCTGGCCGTCGACCAGGCTCAGCATCTCGAACTGGCGCTGGGCGATGAAGTACTGGTTCTTCAGCACCTCGTAATTGCTCTGCCAGACCAGGGTCTTGGCAAAGTCGGGGATGCCTTCCACGGTCTTGCCCTGCACGTTCAGAAACACCTTGATGGCGGCCGCCACCAGCGACTTCTCGCTGCCGGGGCCACCGATGATGTTGATGACCTTGGTGGGGTACAGGCGCATCTTGGTTTCGGGCAGGCGGTTGAGCACGGTGGTGTAGGTGATGGTCATGGCGCGCAGGCAGTTGGGCGAAGGGCCGATCGTATCGCCAGCCGCAGCCACGCGGCCTACGGGTTTACATGGCCTTGAACAGGTGCGCGTACAGGCGGCTCACCGCCAGCTTGTCGTCACGCCCGTGCAGGCTGAGGCTCAGTTTGCCGGCCTCGTCGCGCAGCACGCGCGCAATGGCCGTGGCGCGCACCAGGGTGCCACGGTGCACCTGCCAGAACACGCTGGCGTCGAGTTGGGGCAGCAAGTCCTTGAGTGGGGTGCGGATCAGGTATTCCTGGCGTGCGGTGAGCACGCGCACGTACTTGTCGGCGGCTTCGAAGTACAGCACCTCGGCCACCGGCACCATGTGGATCTGATTGCCGACACTGGCCTGTATTACCGTCAGTGTTGCGCTTGCCGTGGCGGGTGCGGTGGCCGGGGCCAGCAGGGCGCGCAGCTGGCCCAGTGTGGCTTCGAAATTGCCAGCGCTCTGCGAACGGCTGGTAAGGGTTGCACGCAGTTTCTCCACGGTTTTCTGCAGGCGCGGGGGCTGTACCGGCTTGAGCACGTAGTCCAATGCCTGGGCCTCGAAGGCGGCCACGGCGTACTGGTCGTAGGCGGTCACGAAGACCAGGGCAGGAAAGGGCTTGGCCGTGGTGTCCCACTGTTCGGCCAGCTCGGCGGCGGCTTCCATGCCCGACAGGCCCGGCATGCGGATGTCGAAGAACAGCACGTCGGGCCGCAGGGCCAGCGCCTGGGCCACGGCGCTGGTGCCGTCGCCCACGCTGGCCAGCACCTGCAGCTGCGGCCACTGGCGCATCAGTTCGGCCTGCAGGCTGGCGGCCAGCAGCGGTTCGTCTTCGGCAATGAGGGCGGTGGGAGGGATCATTTTTTCAATGGAAATTGGACTCTAGCCCGCGTACCTGCTGCGGATGGCGCTGCAAAAATGAGAGCGCCTGCAGCGCCGTAGCGGGTCTGCAGGCGTGCGCGCACCTGGGCCACGCCAAAGTGATCTGGGCCTTGCAGGGCATTGAGGTCCCGGGTACTGCCGACGCCGGTGTCACTGACTTCCAGCACCAGCAAATCGCCTTCCTGGTGGGCAGCCACGGTGATGCTGCCGCCTTCCACCTGGGGCTCCAGCCCGTGCTGGATGCAGTTTTCCACCAGCGCCTGCAGCAGCAGGGGCGGCACCGGCTGGGTGGCCAGCGCGGGTGGCAGTTGCAGGCTGTAGTGCAGGCGCGGCCCCATGCGCACGGCCATCAGCGCCAGGTAGTCCTGCAGGCGGTCGAATTCCTGCTGCAGGGGGTGTTCGGTGCGCCGCGAAGCGTCGAGCGTGGCACGCAGATAGCCCACCAGGTGGTCCAGCATGTCCTGGGCGCGGGTGGCGTCCAGACCGATGAGCACCCGCAGGTTGGCCAGGGTGTTGAACAGCATGTGGGGTTCGAGTTGCGACTGCAACAGCTGCAGCTGGGTCTCGGCGGCCTGGCGGCGGGCGATCTCGGCGTTTTCGCGGGCCCGTGCCAGCTGGGCGCGGCTGGCGAAGAAGTGGGTGATGACGATGCCGCATACCAGGCTCAGGGCCAGGAAGCCCCAGGCCTTGCGCGGGTCGTGCGCCCAGTAGGCCATGCTGTCCTTGCCCAGCAGCAGGTCGGCCAGCACCACACCGGACAGAAACCCGAGTACCGAGCCTACCGGCACCACCAGCGCGATGCGTCGCCATTGGGTGTCCCACTCACGAATGAACCAGTGAATGCCGAGGTGGTTGAACCAGCCGATCAGCAGTCCGATGCACTGCGAGTAGACCCAGTTGGTGCCGAATTCTTCGGTGCCAAAAACGGTGATGCCCAGCGCAATGACGGTGTTGAGAACGACGGTCGGCAACAGGTGGTTCAGTGCCGATCCGTGCAGGTTGGGGAGCCAGGGGCGCATGGGATGGGGAGGTGGTTTTCAGGGGCGTTCGTTGCGCAGGCGCTGGCGTTCGCGTTCCAGCAAGGACTGGTGCAGCCCGAAGCCGTGTGAGCCGAAAAATACCACGAAGCCGTGAATCAGCAAACCCAGGCCCCAGCCAAAGGCCGGGAAGATGGCCCAGTGCTGTCCGGTGGCGGCGGACCGGGTCAGCAACAACAGGTTGACCAGCACGAACACGGTGGCGTGGATGTACCAGCCCATCTTGGCGCCGGCACGCTTGCGGGCCATTTTTTCCTGTGCGGGTGTCAGGTGGGAAGGGGTGTAGTCCATGGTGAAACTCCTTAGGGGGTGAAAAATTACAAAAGACCCAGCCACTGGCCCCAGACCAGCTGGCCCAGGTAACGGCTGGGAAGCAGGGTGAATAGGCCCGCAATCACACAGGTGTCACGGTACAGGTTCTGCATGAAGCGGCGGTGCGTGGCGTAGTCCTTGCGCGCCAGCGCCACAAAGGACTTGGTCAGGCCGAAGGCGGTGAGCGGCACCAGCAGGTGGATGGGGGTGTAGCCGCCCAGGTTGGGCAATTGGTAGTCACGGATGAACAGGGCCGACAGTGCGGTCAGCACCATGAGCGTGACCCAGGCGTAGCCGAAGGCGCGGTGCAGACGCGGGCGCTGCACCGGGGCCAGCCGGGCATACAGGGCTACGGGCCCGAGAGCGAATGCACCGAGGGCTGCGGTGAGGTGAACGGCGATGACGGGAGACATTTGCATGGCAGGCTTTCAGTGACTGTCGATGGACGGCACTGTGCCTGCGGGGTGGGTCTACCGCCACCCGCGTGCGACGAAATGCGCAGGGCGCGGCGTGAAATGCAGCTGCCCGGCGTGAATGGCGCCGATTCAGGCCACGAACAGCAGCATGCACATAAAGTGGCACAGGCTGCCGGCCAGCACGAAAAGGTGCCAGATGCCGTGGCCGTGGCGCACCCGGTGGCTTTGCACGTAGAAGTAAATCCCGGCACTGTAGGCCAGGCCGCCGGCCAGTAGCCAGGCCATGCCACCTGCGGGCAGGGCCTGGGTGAGCGGCTTCCAGGCAATCACCACCAGCCAGCCCATGAGCGCGTACAGCACCAGCGAGAGCTTGCGCGTGCGCCGCCCCAGGAAGTGCTCCTGCAGCACGCCGGCCACGGCCAATCCCCAGATCAGGCCGAACAGGGTCCAGCCCCAGGTGCCTTGCAGGGTGACGAGGGCAATGGGGGTGTAGGTGCCGGCAATCAGCAGATAGATGGCATGGTGGTCCAGCTTCTGCAGTACCGCCTTGACGTGCGGTGTGCGCACCGCGTGGTACAGAGTGGAAAAACCATAGAGCAGCACCAGCGTGGCGCCATAGACACCGAAGCTCAGGGCCTTGAGCAGGCTGCCCTGCTGCACGGCCAGGGTCATCAGGATGGACAGGCCCGACACCGCGAGCGCGGCGCCCACGAGGTGGCTGATGGCGTTGAATCGTTCACCGGGGTACATCGTTTGCGCTTCCTTAGGGTGTTGTGTCAGGCGTGGCCATCCACGCTTCAATCTGGGCAAAGACCTCAGGCGTCTGGAGCAGGCCCAGGTGGGTGGTGCTGTAGAACGTGCGGGTGTGTGTGGACGGCAGGGCCAGGTCGAACGCTGGATTGGCGTGGCGCCCGAGCGCGCTGTCCAGCGGCACCAGGCCGTCCCCCACCCACTGGCTGCGCACTGCGCCCGGTGTGGGTTGGGCCACCGCGGCAATGGCGTAGCAGCGCACACCCTGGGGCAGCGGTACTGGCGTGCGCGTGTCGTTGGGGATGGCAAAGCGGTCGTGGGGCGCCCAGTCTTGGTCCAGCAGGTTGCCATGGCGCAGGTCGGTGGTGCCGGCACTGCGGATCTTGCCCAGGCGTGCCAGGGCGCGCGAATAGGGGCTGGCCTCCAGCACACGGTCGACCACGTTGCCCGCGCGCTCCACCATCGATCCGTGGTGGGGTGTACCTACAAAAAAGAGCTGCACCAGTTTTCGGGGCCAGCTGTGACCGGCTGCCTGTGCGTAATGCAAGGCGCTACGGGCCAGCAGGCCCCCCATGCTGAATCCGACGATCCGCAGGCGTTGCACCGGCACGGGCCAGGCCTGTACCAGTTGCTCCAGCCGTTCTGCCAGCTCCCTGCCATTGTGGGAGATGTGGCGACCGGTGTTGTAGTGCAGCCAGAGGGTGCTGTGGGCCGGGTTGTTGGCAAGCGCAAGCACCGGGGCGGTCGCATTGCGGGCCCATTGCAGGTCGTTCATGCAGTGGCCATGCAGCATCAGCAGCAAATCGCCCTGCGCCTGCGGGTAGGCCTGGGCCAGCGCCGCGGTGTTCAGCGGAAGCGGCTTTCCATTTTGGCGGAACGCCATGGACACGCACAGCGGGTTGTCGTTGGCCGTCAGGTGGTCTCCCAGCACGCCGTTGACGATGGCCAGAACGGCTTCGCGTTCGCGGCTGGAGGGCAGGTGGTCAATCTCCGGTTGCAACTTGCGCAGGGCAGCGTCCAGCCCACCGCCCACCAGCCGTGTGGTGCCGCGTATGGCGCCGTACACCGCGGCGCTGGATTTCTGCAGCAGGTGGTAGACGCTGGCATGGGTGCGGTTGCGGGGAGGCGTCGTGGTGCCGGCCAGCGGCGTCGGCAGGGCCAGGATGGTGTGGTGCATGGCTTCCACCAGGTCATTGACCCCGAGGGTTGCTTGCACAGCGAGTCGGCTCAGGCCTCGCACATCGGAAAGCCGCAGGTGTTGGGTGTCCATGGCTTCAATTGTGCACACATGTATATTAATTGTGTGCGTACATTGCCGCGATTAGTCTGGGCGGCCTAAACCCCAGCAGCCGGACCCGGTATGGGTGCTTTACCTGGGCTACACAGTGGGTGCTGGGCTGGTTTCTACAATCAGTGCATGAAGAAGACATATTGGTGGGCGGGGGCGGGCTTGGCATTGCTAGTGGCCGGTGGTGGGGCCTGGTGGGCCTTCAAGGACGGTACCGATGCAGTGCAGTACCGCACGGCCAGGATCGAACGCGGCAGCCTGCAGGCCACGGTGGCGGCCAGCGGCGCTGTCAATCCGGTGGCGCTGGTGACGGTGGGCTCCCAGGTGAGCGGCCAGATCCGCGACCTGCTGGTGGACTTCAATTCGGAAGTGAAAGCCGGGCAGTTGCTGGCGCAGATCGACCCTGAAACCTTCGAGTACCGGGTGCGTTCGGCCCAGGCCGATGTGGATGCCGCCACTGCGGCGGTGCTGACGGCGCAGGCCAACCTGCTGGCGGCCAAGACCCAGGTTTCGCGCGCCCAGGTGGATTTGGACGAGGCACGGCGGGACTATGAGCGCAAGGCCAGCCTGGTGGAAAAACAGTTCATCGCCCAGAGTGAGGCCGACAAGGCCCGTGCGCTGGTGAACACCAGCACGGAAGCGCTGAAGGCGGTGCAGGCGCAGGTGGGGGTGGCCCAGGCCCAGGTGCAGTCGGCCCAGGCCAATGTGGCCCAGCGCCAAGCCTCTCTGGCGCAGGCTCGGGTGGACTTGGCGCGCACGCGCATCACCTCGCCAGTGAACGGCATCGTCATCAAGCGCACCATCGAAAAAGGCCAGACCGTGGCCGCGAGCCTGCAGGCGCCCGAACTGTTCATCATTGCCCAGAACCTCTCGGACATGCAGGTGGAAGCTGCGATCGACGAGAGCGATGTGGGGCGCTTGAAGGTGGGGCAGAAAGCCACCTTCACCGTCGATGCCTATCCGGGACAAACCTTCGAGGGCAGCATCAAGCAAGTGCGCAAGGCCGCCACCAACGTGGCCAACGTCGTTACCTATGTGGCTGTGGTGGGCTTTGCCAACGAGGCGGGCAAGCTGCTGCCGGGCATGACGGCCAATGTGAAGGTCGTGACCGATGTGCGCGACAACGTGCTCAAGGTCCCCAATGCAGCGCTGCGCGTGCGCATTGCCGGTGTGGAGCCGGCGGCAGCAGCGAGCCGTCCCCAAGGGGCGGCCAGCGCACCCGCAGTGCCTGGCAGTGCACCCAATCGGGATGTGGCAAAAGGCGGTGCGCGCGAGGCAACCTCAGCGGCCGTTCGTGGACGCGTTTACCTGCAGGATGGTGCCGGTGCTGTGCAAGCCTACAACGTGCGCTTGGGCATTACCGATGGCACCAGCACCGAGCTGATCGTCTCCAGCAACAACCCGAACGCCGAGTTCTTGAAAGAAGGCGCCACCGTCATCACCGGTGTGGTGTCGGCAGGGGTCGGTACAGGTGCCAAGCCCGCTGCCGGGCCGCGCATGGGGTTCTGAGACCGTGGCACTCATAGAAGCCCGCGACCTGACCAAGACTTATGTCATGGGGGCGCAGACCGTGCACGCCCTGCGCGGTGTCTCGCTCACGGTGGAGGCCGGGGAGTTCGTGGCCATCATGGGCGCTTCGGGCTCGGGCAAGTCCACGCTCATGAACATCCTGGGCTGCCTGGACCAGCCCAGCAGCGGTGTCTACAGACTGGCTGGGGAAGAGGTCGAAACCATGACTCCCGACCAGTTGGCGTCGGTGCGCAACCGGCGTATCGGCTTCGTGTTCCAGCAGTTCAACCTGCTGCCGCGCACCAGCGCGCTGGAGAACGTGGAGTTGCCCATGGTTTACGCCGGTGTGCGACCGGCCCAGCGCCGCGAAAAAGCCCAGGCTGCCTTGCAGCGCGTGGGCTTGGGTGAGCGCGGCGACCATACGCCTTCGGAGCTGTCCGGTGGTCAGCAGCAGCGCGTGGCGATTGCGCGTGCCTTGGTGAACCAGCCGGCGCTGATCCTGGCCGACGAACCCACAGGGGCGCTCGATACCCAGACCAGCAACGAGATCATGCGCTTGCTGACCGAACTGAATGACCAGGGCATGACGGTGGTGATCGTGACGCACGAGGCCGACATTGCCGCCTGGGCGCAGCGCCGCCTGGTGTTCCGTGACGGGCAGATCGTGGAGGACGTGCGCCAGCAGCCCTACCGCCCGACCGATGCCGCGGCGGAGGTGGCGCTGTGAATTTCCTGGCCGCCGTGCGCAGCGCCTTGCGGGCCCTGCTGGCCAACAAGCTGCGCTCGTTGTTGACCATGCTGGGCATCATCATCGGCGTGGGCGCCGTCATCACCATGGTGGCGGTGGGCAACGGCGCCACCCAGCGGGTGCAGGAGCAGATGAAGGGGCTGGGCTCCAACATCATGCTGGTGCTCCCCGGTGGCGTGTCGCAGGCCGGGGTGCGCCTGGGGGCGCAGACGCGCCAGCGCCTGACCGAGGAGGATGCGCTGGCCATCCAGGTGGAAATTGCCGAAGTGCAGGCCGTGGCGCCGACTTCGCGCACCAGCGGGCAGCTGGTGTTTGGCAACACCAACTGGGGTACCAGCATCATCGGGGTCAACAACGACTACCTGGAGGTGCGTGACTGGCCCCTGGCCAGCGGGCGCATGTTCGATGCCGGTGAGCTGGCCGGTTCGGCCAAGGTGGCATGGATCGGCGCCACGGTGGCGCGCGAACTGTTTGGCGATGAAGACCCGGTGGACCAGACCATCCGGGTGCGCAACATCCCCATGAAGGTAATCGGTGTGTTGGCGCCCAAGGGCCAGAACTCCATGGGCCAGGACCAGGACGACGCCATCATGATTCCGCTCTCGACCCTGCGCAACCGGGTCTGGGGCGGCGACGCCACCAGCCGTTTGAAGCGCGTGGGATCGATCTCGGTGAAGGTGCGCGATGGCATGGACATGAAGGCGGTGGAAGAGAGCGTGAAAGACCTGCTGCGCCAGCGCTTCAAGGTCCCCCCCGGCGGTGAGGACCCGTTCCAGATCCGCAACCTCACCGAAATCCTGCAGGCGCAGGAAGAGAGCAGCCGCATCATGACCCTGCTGCTGGCGGCTGTGGCGGGCATCAGCCTGCTCATCGGCGGCATCGGCATCATGAACATCATGCTGGTCAGCGTGACCGAGCGCACCCGCGAAATCGGCCTGCGCATGGCGGTAGGGGCGCGTGGGCGCGACATATTGGCCCAGTTCCTCATTGAAGCCGTGACACTGAGTCTCATTGGCGGCGCCATGGGCGTGGTGCTGGGGGCGGTGGCGACCTGGGCCGTGGGGGCTTTTGCCGAATGGCAGGTGTCGCTCAGCGCCGGGGCGGTGCTGCTGGCAGTGGGGTTTTCGGGCGTGGTGGGCGTGTTTTTCGGCTTCTACCCGGCCCGGCGTGCGGCCCGGCTGCTGCCGATCCAGGCCCTGCGTTACGAATAATTGCTATCAATACGATAGCTGAACTGCCAATTTACATGCGGGCTGGGTGCCAAAAAAGCAAGAATTCACCGTGAATTGACGCGGTTCCGGCAGAAGTTTGAATACTGTATGAAAATACAGCATGCATAATCCGATCCACCGCCCGGAAGTCAATGTCCCGCAACCCCCGAAGGGGCGTGGCAGTGCGCACGCCATTGCGCACCGCTTCATGCAAGCACAGCGCGAGGCGGTCGACGACGGCTGGCAGCCTTGCGAAGGGGAGGGTGAGAGCCTGTCTGCTGGTGCCGCCGTGCCCACCCAATGGCGCTGGGAAGTGGCGCGCTCGGCCTTGACGCGCAACCGCTCGCCTGACGTGCCATTCGAGTTTTCGCTCAATCCCTACCGCGGCTGCGAGCATGGCTGCGCCTACTGTTTTGCCCGACCCACGCACGCCTATCTGGACCTGTCTCCGGGGCTGGATTTCGAAACCCGCCTGGTGGCCAAGCGCAACATCGCCGAGTTGCTGTGCGCCGAGCTCTCGCGCCCGCGCTACCAGCCCGCCGCACTGGCGTTGGGCACGGTAACCGATGCCTACCAGCCACTGGAGCGGCGCCTGGGCCTGACGCGCGCCTGCCTGCAGGTGCTGCTGCAGGCACGCCACCCGGTGGCCCTGGTCACCCGCGGCGCGGTGCTGGAGCGCGACCTGGACCTGTGGGCGGCGCTGGCACACATGGGGTTGGCGGTGGTGTACGTCACCATCACCACCTTGGACAAGGAGGTGGCGCGCTGTCTGGAGCCGCGTGCGCCGACCCCGGCGCGGCGTCTGGCCCTGATTGCCGCATTGGCCGAGGCCGGGGTGCCGGTGGGGGTGAGCCTGTCGCCGCAAATTCCTTTCCTGACCAACGACCTGGAGCAGGTGCTGGAGGCCGCCGCCCAGGCCGGTGCCCGACGTGCCTTCTGCATCCCACTGCGCCTGCCTTGGGAGGTGGCGCCGCTGTTCAAGGAATGGCTGCAGCACCATGCACCGCTGCAGGCCGAACGCATCCTGGCGCGCGTGCGTGATCTGCACGGCGGGCGCGACAACGACCCGCGCTTCGGCTGGCGCATGCGTGGCCAGGGTATCTGGGCCGAACTGTTGCATCAGCGCTTCCATGCAGCCTGCCGCCGTTTCGGCTACAGCACGCGCGAGGAACGCGCTGCCATGCCGCTGACGCTGTTTCGCCCACCCCTGCAGGCGGGCCAGGCCCAGCTTTTCTGAGCGTGCGTCGGAGACAATAGGCGCTTTTTAGGCAAGCGCACTGGCGCGGAAAGACCCCTATCTTGGACATTGCACTGCTGATCAAAGCTGCCCTCATGGGCATTGTGGAAGGCCTGACCGAATTCCTGCCCATTTCCAGTACCGGGCACCTCATCCTCGCCGGGGCCTTGCTGGGTTTTGACGACGACAAGGCCAAGGTGTTCGACATTGCCATCCAGACCGGCGCCATCTTCGCCGTCATCCTGGTGTACTGGCAGAAGATCCGCGACACCCTCATCGCACTGCCCACCGAGCGCCAGGCACAGGCCTTTGCGCTCAATGTGTTGATCGCCTTTGTGCCGGCCGTGCTGCTGGGTCTGCTGTTTGGCAAGGCCATCAAGGCGCACCTGTTTACCCCCACGGTGGTGGCCAGTACCTTCATCCTGGGGGGCTTCATCATCCTGTGGGCCGAAGCCCGCCACAAGGCGAACCCGAACCTGGCGCGCATTACCGACGTGGACCAGATGACGCCGCTGGACGCGCTGAAAGTCGGGCTGGTGCAGTGCCTGGCCATGGTGCCTGGCACCAGCCGCAGCGGTGCCACGATCATCGGCGGCATGTTCCTGGGACTGTCGCGCAAGGCGGCGACGGATTTTTCCTTCTACCTGGCCATTCCCACGCTCATCGGTGCCGGGGCCTACAGCCTGTACAAGGACCGCGCCCTTCTGAGCCTGGCCGACCTGCCCTTGTTTGGGGTGGGGCTGGTCATGAGCTTTGTCAGTGCCTGGCTGTGCGTGCGCTGGCTCTTGCGCTTCATCTCCACCCACAGTTTCGTGGGCTTTGCCTACTACCGCATTGCCTTTGGGCTGGTGGTGCTGGGCACGGCCTGGACCGGGATGGTGACCTGGGCGGCTTGAGTCTGGCTGGGTTTTCTTGCCAGTCATGTGGCGCTGGTGGCAGCTCGCAGACTTTGCTTGTTTTCCTTTTTTCCTCACAACCCCCACTCACCCCCCGCCCTCTCGCCCCGCCGGGCGAGAGGGAGCCCAACAGCCACATTGGGCCGCGTGTGCAAACGAAGGGGAGTGCACGTGCCCAGTGGCGTTGGGACAAGAGATTTCTTGTGCTAAATTGGCCTATAGCCCGCTTAGGTATTGCGTAGGTAGCTATTAAATTGGTAGCAAATGCAAGCCTTTTCAGCTAGCACAGCACCTAAGTACTCGCCGCACGTGCACTGCCTTTGTTTAACGTGACAGCCAAATGTGGCTGTTCAGGCTCCCTCTCGCCCGGCGGGGCGAGAGGGCGGGGGTGAGTGGGGGAATTGAGGAAGCCGCCTGCAAGGCAAAGTCTCCGAACCAACGCATTGCCCCATGGCTCCCTCGCGAAGCGCCCCCACACCAAGCTACTTCTGCAGGTACTTGTCGTAAATCGCCTTGAAGCGCCCGTTCTTCTTGATCTGCGCCAGCCCGTAGTTGAAGTCGTCGCGTATCGCCTTGCTGTGGAACACCGGTCGATAGTCTTGGGGGTTGACCTTCACGAACACATGCTCGGTCACGGGCAGCAACGGCTAGCCGGTTTCGTGCTCGATCTGGTTGGCGTGGTAGCGGTAGATGTAGCTGTCACTCAGCACTACGTCGTAGCGCTGCTTGTCCAGGGTCTGCACCTGCAGCTCCTGGTTGGCCTGCTCGAAGTACTGCCCGCGCTGGTTCACGGCGTTGAGCCAGGTGGGGAAGCGCTTGACGGCCCCCTGGAAGGACAACACGGTCAGTCCGTCCAGATCCTGGGGTTGGTGAATGTGCAGGTTGCGGTGCTTGAGCGTGATCAATACGTTGTCGTACACCCCCGCCGGGTCGCCATAAAAGCCACCATGGGGCTTCATGTCTTCGCCCAGGTCGGTCATGGCGGCGTCGACCTTCTTGTACTTGAACTCGAAGGGTACCCGGGCCAGCGGGACATAGACAGGCTTGAGCTGGTGTCCGCGCACCGCCAGGGCCTCACCGATGACCTCCAACTCGATGCCCGAATTGGTTTCCGGAAAGCAGTAGGGGGCGATCTTTTCGCCAAAGGCCATGACCACCGTGGCGCTGTGCGCCGCCGCCAGGGGCAGCGCGCACAGCAGGGCGGTCAGACCGTGTTGCAGGGAAAAGCGTGCCATGGTGTCACCTCCTGGACCAGCGGTCCGTGAACCGACAAGACGGCCACCACGGTAGCACAGACCCAGGTACCGCGCCAGTGCGGTGCTCAGGCGCCCATGTTGCGCAGCGCCGCCTCCACGGCCGCTGCGGTGGCCAACGGTTTTTCCATGGGAAAAAGGTGGCTGCCGTCGAGCATCATGGTGCGACCCTTGGTGACGCGCTCCACCATGTCCATGCCGACCTGGCGCCGTTCCACCGAGTGGCTGCCACCGATGAAGGTGACCGGACATTTGAGCGCATGGCGGCGCAGGTAGGCCGGCAGGTGGTCGGGAATGGTGTTGTAGAAGCGCGTTTCCACCTCGCGGTCGAAGCTGAGCACGCGCTTGCCGTCCACCTCTTGGGTACCGTAGGCAGCGTAATCGCGCAGCACCTGTTCGTCCCATTTGGCAAAGGCGCGCTTGTGACGGAAGTGTTCCATCACTGCATCGGTGTCGGGCCAGCTGTTGCGCCGCTTGCGGCTCACGGCGCCGGGCGAGAAACGGCCCAGGGCCGGGAAGTTCTTGGCCACGCCCATGGCGGTGGATTTCCAGCCGCCCAGGATGGGCGAGTCGAGCATGACCACGCCGCGCACCAGTGCCGGGTGCCGTGCTGCGCTCATGATGCTCAGGATGCCGCCCAGTGAATGCCCCACCAGCCAGACTGGCCGGCCCTGGTGCTGGGCTACCTGTTCCTGCACGAACTCGGACAGTTCCTCTTCGATGTGGGTCCAGTTGTCGGTGACCGGGAAGCGCGGGTTGTGGCCGAATTTTTCGATGGCCCGCACATCGAAGCCGCGCTCGCGCAGCGAGTCGAGCAGCACCGAGTAGGTACTGGCCGGGAAACTGTTGCCATGGGAAAAGACAATCATCAGATCAGGCGTTCGTCTTCGTTGGTGATTTTCTTGAGCGGCAGGCTGCGGGTGCTGCCCAGCATCAGTGGAATGTTGGTCTGTTCGCCATTCCAGCTGGGGTCTTCAATGCCGTCGAACACTTCGCGCAGCTTCTGGCCCCAGGTGTCGTGCAGCATGCGGAAGTAGGGGTTGTGCTCGTCGATGCAGACCACGCGGTCACTTTGGTAGGTGTCGGCCTCGTAGACCACCATGTCCATGGGCAGGCCCACCGACAGGTTGGACTTGAGCGTGGAGTCCATGGACACCAAGGCACACTTGGCGGCTTCGTCCAGCGGCGTGTGCGGTGTGATGACGCGGTCGAGCACGGGCTTGCCGTATTTGGACTCGCCAATCTGGAAGTAGGGGGTTTCGGGCGTGGCTTCGATGAAGTTGCCGGGTGAATACACTTGGAACAGGCGCATGCCCTCGCCCTGGATCTGGCCACCGAAGATGAGCGACACATTGAAGTCGACCCCGGTCTTGGCCAGCGCTGCGGCATCGCGCTCGTGCACGCGGCGGATGGCCGAACCCAGCACCCGTGCGGCATCGAACATGCTCTTGGCATTCCAGATGGTGATGCCCTCGTCATCCGGGTGGTCCTTGAGCTTTTCCACCTGCAGGATTTCGCGCACCGACTGCGAGATGCTCAGGTTGCCGGCCGACAGCAGGACCATGAAGCGGTCGCCCGGCTTCTCGTAGACGATCATCTTGCGGAAGGTGCTGATCTGGTCGAGCCCGGCGTTGGTGCGGGAGTCGGACAGGAACACCAGTCCGGCATTGAGTTTGATGGCGACGCAATAGGTCATGGGGAAGGCGCGGCAAAAAGGCAAACCGCAAGTGTATCGGCTGGCGAGCTACCTTGGCCTACGGGGGCAGCGCGCCAGCCTGGGGTGGAGGGAGTGGGGCCGGTGGTGTCAGGAGCCTCGTCGGTGTTCAGGCTCCCCCTGATTTGCCCAGACCGTGTTTCTTCAGCTTGTCGAGCAAGGTGGTCTTGGGGGTTTGCAGGTATTTGGCCGCCAAAGTCACATTGCCGTCGTGCAACTTGAGTGCCTCTTCAATCAGACTGCGCTCAAACCGGTCTACGCTGTGCGACAGGCTGGCTTGCGCTTCGGGTGCCGTGCCGGTGTTGGCGTCTTGCAGCGGTGTTTTCCACTGGGGGCCCACGCCAAGCACCATGGCATCGGCCACGTTGCGCAGTTCGCGCACGTTGCCGGGCCAGTCGGCCTGGGTGAGCTGGAGCATTTGCGCCGCCGACACGGTGGGCTGGGGGCGTCCGTAGCGGCTGGAGGCCAGCAGCATGAAATGTTCCAGCAGCACCGGGATGTCCTCGCGGCGCTCGCGCAGGGGCGGCAGTTCGATGTTGACCACGTTGAGGCGGTACACCAGGTCGGCGCGGAAGGTGCCCGCCTGGGCACGTGCCAGCAGATCGTCCTTGGTGGCGGCCACGACGCGCACGTCCACGGGAATGGTCTGGTTGGAGCCCAGCCGTTCCAGGCTGCGCTCTTGCAGCACGCGCAGCAGTTTGATCTGCACGCCCATGGGCATGCTTTCGAGTTCATCGAGGAACAGGGTGCCACCATTGGCGTGTTCGATGCGCCCAATGCGGCGCTTCTGCGCGCCGGTAAAGGCGCCGGGCTCATGGCCGAAGAGTTCGCTGTCGAGCAGGGTGTCGGGCAGGCCGCCGCAGTTGAGTGCCACATAGGGGGCCTTGCTGCGGCGGGAGTGGTCATGCAGTGCCCGCGCCACCACTTCCTTGCCGGTGCCGGTTTCGCCGCGAATCAGTACGTCCACGGGCGAGTCGGCCACGTCCAGCACCAGTGCGCGCACGCGCTGTATGGCCGCCGTATTGCCCACGAGCTGGCCCTCCAGGCCTTCGTGCAGCGACAGTACGCGGCGCAGCTGGGCCACTTCCAGGGTCAGGCGGCGTTTTTCCAGCGCACGCTGGACGACTTCGACCAGGTGTTCGGACGAGAACGGCTTGGGAATGAAGTCGTAGGCACCGTTGCGCATGGCCTGCACCGCGAGGTTCACATCGCCGTGGCCGGTGATCATGATGACGGGCAGGTCGGGGTCGATGGCACTGACTTCCTGGATGACACGCAGGCCGTCGGCACCAGGCAAGCGCATGTCGGTGACGACCACGCCGTGCAGGCCCGCTTGCAGGTGTGGAAAAAGGCCTTCGGCGGAATCGAAAGCCTTGACCGCAATGTCGGCCAGTTGCAGGGCCTGCACACACCCGAGCTGGACAGCAGCGTCGTCTTCCACCAGGTAAACAGTCAGTGCTTGGTTCATTGCGGGGTGCTCGGGGTGGCAAGTGGAATGGTCAGGGTAAAGCATGCGCCCGCGCCAGCGGTGTTGCTGGCCTGCAGGTCACCCCCGAATTCTGCTGCAATGTCACGGCAGATCACCAGCCCCAGGCCCAGTCCGGCCCCGCTGGGCTTGGTGGTGTAGAAAGGTTGGAACAGGTTTTCCATGTCTTTGGCGTCCAGGCCTTTGCCGCTGTCCTTCACGTCGATGGCCAGGCATTCCTTGCCTTGCAGCAGGGTGGGGCGGGCATGGATTTGCAAGTGCTTGCGCGGGGCGTCGCGCAACGCGTCCAGCGCGTTGGCCACCAGGTTGACGAGGACTTGCTCCAGGCGGTTGGCATCGCACCACACGGTCCATTGGCCCACGGGGCACTGGTTTTCCACTTGCACCTGCTCGTGGCGCATGCGCAGTTGAAACAGGAAAAGGGCCTGGGCCACCACCCTGCCTGCATCAGTGGTTGTGGGGGTGGCTTCCGATTTGCGGGCAAAGCCTTTGAGGGGTTCGATGATGCTGGCCATCTGCCCGACCAGGCGGGTGACGATGGACAGGTTGTCTTGCGCGGCGTCGAGTTTGCCGCGGCGCAAGAATTCGGCGGCATTGCCCGACAGGGTGCGAATGCCGCCCAGCGGCTGGGTCAGCTCGTGCGTAATGCTGGCCGCTAGCTGGCCCAGCACGGCCATCTTGCCGGCATGCACCAGTTCGTCCTGGGCCGAACGCAGGTTTTTTTCGGTGAGCTGGCGTTCGCTGACCTCCTTGCGCAGCAAGGTATTGGCGTCGGTGAGTTCCTGCGTGCGCCGGGCAACTTCTTGTTCCAGATCGGCATTGACCTGTTCCAGCAGCCACTTGGCGTGCTGCTTTTGGCGTTCGGTACGCCTGCGCTGTACCAGGTACAGGCACAGCAGTACCACCACCAGCACCACCAGGGCTCCTCCGGTGGCTTCGAGCAGGGCTTGCTGGCGCACGCTTGCCAGGTTGGTAAACGTCAAGACCCGCCAGTCCATGCCATCGAGCGCACGGCCCAGCACCACATAGCCTGCTGCACTCGGGGTCAAGCCATTGGCCATGCTGTCGGCGTTTTTGCCGACGGAGATAAACCCCTGCACTTCCTGGCTTTCTTCGTCCAGGGCCAGGTGTACGTTCAATGGAAAGTCCTGCAGGCGCAGGGTGGCATAGGTGCGCGAGAGCTGCAGGTCCACCTGCTGCTCGGGAGTCAGCGGCTCCATGGCGGTGTAGCGCCATGTCGGTTGCGACGAGAGTATGACCACCTGGTTGGCATCGGTGACCAGGGCCGGCGCACCCAGCATGGCCCAGGTCTGCTCCAGCGCAGCCAGCCCGATCTTGATTGCGGCGACCCCAACGACGCTGGAGCCGTCATAGATCGGATGGGCTGCGAAGTACCCGGCTTGCCCCCCGGTACCGATGGCGAAGTGGCGAGTGGAGCGGCCGGCCAAGGATTCCAGGAAATAGGGGCGGTAGCCGACATCGTTGCCCAGCTTGCTGTCATCGGCTTTGTCGGGGTTGCTGGAGGCGCGTACGACGCCACGGGTGTCCAGCACAAATACTGCTTCGCTGCCCAGGTGGGCATTGAGACGGGCCAGGTAGTCGTTGGCAATTTTTGCGTGGCTGGCACTGGGGTCGCGCAGCAAGCGGACCACGCTCGGGTGCAGCCCGATGGTGGCGGGCACCGGCTCCAGCCTGCGCACCCGCGCCTCGACCACCGAGGCAAACAAATCCAGACGGCTATTGGAGGTTTCCTTGAGTGCGGCCGTACCCCGGTGAAAGCTGCGCTGGTAGACCACGGTTCCCACCGTCGCCATGAGCAGCATGGCCGCGGCAACCAGCACCCAGCCGCGCAGGGCCCATGCCGGCAGCTGGGGCATTTTTGAGTCTGGGGCCTCGGATGTGCTGGGGGGAGGGATAAGTGTCTCCACGAACGATGGCGGCAAGTCTATAGGAGCGTCTGGTGTCGTGGTGTGGCCAGCAAACTGGCCACCTCACCGCGATAGCTGCCGCAGGCTGAGGTCAGCTGTGGCCACGCGGTTTCCTTGTCAGGACAGAGGCTGTGGCCGCTGCGGGGAAGGGGCCTAGTGCTGCAGAATTTTGCTCAGGAAGTCCTTGGCGCGTGGGGAACGTGCCTCGGGATTGCCGAAGAATTCGTCCTTGCTGCAGTCTTCCACGATCTGGCCTTTGTCCATGAAGATGACGCGGTGGCTGACGCGCTTGGCAAAGCCCATTTCGTGGGTGACGCACATCATGGTCATGCCTTCGTTGGCCAGCTGCACCATCACATCGAGCACCTCGCCCACCATTTCGGGGTCGAGCGCCGAAGTGGGTTCGTCGAACAGCATGACGATGGGGTCCATGCTCAGCGCGCGGGCAATGGCCACGCGCTGCTGCTGGCCGCCGGAGAGCTGGCCCGGGAACTTGTCCTTGTGCGCCATCAGGCCCACGCGGTCGAGCATCTTGAGGCCGCGCGCCTTGGCATCGTCCGGTGTGCGTCCCAGTACCTTGATTTGCGCCAGGGTCAGGTTTTCCGTGACAGACAGGTGGGGGAACAGCTCGAAGTGCTGGAACACCATGCCCACATGGCTGCGCAGCTGGGGCAGGTTGGTCTTGGGGTCGGCAATGGAGATGCCATTGACGGTGATGTCGCCTTTCTGGATGGGTTCCAGTGCATTGACGGTCTTGATGAGTGTCGACTTGCCTGAGCCCGAGGGGCCGCAGACGACGACCACTTCGCCCTTCTGGATGGAGGTGGTGCAGTCGGTCAGCACCTGGAAGCTGCCGTACCACTTGGAAACGTTTTGGATCTGGATCATGGTGTGGGGGTCTTTCAGCGGATGATGGCAATCTTCTTCTGCAGGCGACGCACGAGCATGGACAGCGCAAAGCAGATGGCGAAATAGACGATGGCGGCAAGCAGATAGGTTTCCACCGGGCGGTTGAAGTTCTTGCCGACCACTTCAAAGCCCTTGAGCAGGTCGTAGGCGCCAATGGCGTAGACCAGCGAGGTGTCCTGGAACAGGATGATGGTTTGCGTGAGCAGTACCGGCAGCATGTTGCGGAAGGCCTGCGGCAATACCACCAGTTGCATGGTCTGGCCATAGGTCAGGCCCATGGCATACCCGGCGTAGGTCTGGCCCTTGGGCACACTTTGTATGCCTGCACGCATGATTTCGGCGTAGTAGGCCGCTTCGAACAGGGTGAAGGTCAGGAAGGCTGAGGCCTCCGCACCGATGGGGCGCCCAATCATGAACGGCACCAGCAGGAAGAACCACAGGATGACCATCACCAGCGGAATGCTGCGCATGGTGTTGACGTAGAAGGCCGCAGACCACTCCAGTGCCTTGATGCCGGACAGGCGCATCAGTGCCAGCAAGGTGCCCAGCACAATGCCACCTGCCATGGCCACAAGTGTCAGTACGACCGAGTATTTCAGGCCGCCCCAGACATAGCTGGCCAGCAGGTCACCCGTGAGAAAACCGAAATCGAGATTCATTGCTTGGCCCCCAGAAAGCCCGGTACCCGCACCTGGATTTCAATAAATCGTGCCAGTGCAAACACCAGCAGCGAGGAGATGAAGTACAGCAGCGTGACGGCCAAGTAGATTTCGATGCCCTTGGAGGTTTCTTCCGAAGCCTGGCGGGCAAACATGATCATTTCTGCGATCGAGACGGCAAAGGCCACGGCAGAGTTCTTGATGATGCCCATGGCCTCGCTGGTCAGCGGTGGAATCACCACGCGCAATGCCACCGGCAGCAGCACGTAGCGGTAGGTCTGGGCCAGGGTCAAGCCCATGGCCAAGCCTGCGTAGCGCTGGCCTTTGGGCAGGCTTTGAATGCCTGCGCGTACCTGTTCGGAAATGCGTGCCGAGGTGAAGAAACCAAGCCCGCAAGCCACCAGCACATAGGTCGGCAATTGCTTGATCACGGGGATGAATTCCGGCACCACGAAATACCAGAGAAAGACCTGCACCAGTACAGGAATGTTGCGAAACAGCTCGGTCCAGGCTTCGCCAAACAAAGCCAGGCCACGGTGCGGCAGTGTGCGCATGACGCCGACACAGATGCCCACCACCAATGCCAGTACCAGGGCCAGTGCCGATACGGTCAACGTCCAGCCCCATGCCGACAACAGCCAGTCCAGGTAGGTGATGTCCCCACCCTTGCCAAAGCAGCCGGTGACGACCTGCTGCTCTATGGTGTCCTTGCAGAACACCTGCCAATCCCAAGTACCCACAGCGAGTCCCCCTTGTTAAAAAATGCCGTCCGGCCAGTGGCTGGACGGCGTGTTCACACAATGTCGACCCGCTGCTTATTTCTTGGCGTAGTCTTCCATGGGCTTGTCGTTGGGGGTTGCCCATGCGGCCTTGGTGTTGTCATTGGGTGCCATGCCAACTTTGGTGTTGGAGGGGGGAATGGGTTGCTCGAACCACTTGGACCAAATCTTGGCGATCTCGCCGGACTTCATCATGGCCTTGATGGAGTTGTCCACGGCGGTCTTGAAGGCAGGGTCGTCCTTGCGAATCATGATGGCAATGGGTTCGGTGGACAGCACTTCGCCGACGATCTTGAAGTCGGCCGGGCTCTTGGCCTTGGCAATATTGCCTGCCAGGATGGCGCCGTCCATCACGAACGCGTCGGCACGGCCCGACTCGAGCAGCAGGAAGCTGTCGGCATGGTCCTTGCCGAACACTTCTTCGAAGTTCACGCCGTTGGCACGCTCGTGCTTGCGCAAGGTCTGTACCGACGTGGTGCCGGTGGTGGTGGCCACTTTTTTGCCGTTGAGCTGGTTGATGGACGTGATGCCGGAGTTGGCCTTGACGGCCATGCGCACTTCTTCCACAAAGGTGGTGACGGCGAAGGCTACGTCTTTCTGGCGTGTGGCGTTGTTGGTGGTGGAGCCGCATTCAATGTCCACGGTACCGTTTTGCACCAGGGGAATGCGGTTTTGCGAAGTCACCGGCTGGTATTTGATTTCCAGCTTAGGTAGCGCCAATTGCTTTTGAATGTCAGTCAGCACTTTTTGGCAGATTTCAACGTGGTAACCCACGTATTTGCCGTCACCCAGGGTGTAGGAAAGAGAACCCGAAGAGTCACGCACGCCCATGGTCACGGAGGCGCTGTCCTTGATTTTCTTCAGCGTTTCAGTTTGCTGGGCCGATGCACCAGCGCAGGCCAGGGTGGCTGCAATCACAAGCAGGGTTTTTTTCATAAAGACACCTTTTGATGGGAGGGTTGGGGAAAAAGATAGGCGCACACCGTGCCGTTCACGATCAACCCGGAACATGGTCTGTGGGGTATTTCCAGAGATCCTTGAGCAGGTAGTTCATGGGCAGATTCAGTGTGCGGTTGTTGGGGGGTATGGGCTGCATGAACCAGCGTTCAAACAGGGCGTGGATTCCGTGTGAGCGGATCAGGCGCTTCATCTCGTTGTCGACGATGTTTTTGAACTCGGGGTCGTTCTTGTTCAGGACGATGGCCAGTGGTTCGATGGTCAGAAACTTGCCGATGACCTTGAGCTTCGATGGGTCCGGTCGCCCTGCTGCGAGGCCGTAGAGCAGCACATCGTCCATCACAAAAGCGTCGGATTCGCCCGACTCCACCATCTCGACCGCCTTGGCGTGATCGGGGGCTTCCAGGATTTGCAAACCCAGCAAGAGTTCGTTGTTGGAGCGTGCAACCACCTTCAGGGGCGTGGTGCCTTGTGTGGAGACAATCTTCTTGCCTTTGAAGTTGCCCAGCTGTGTCGCCTTGGAGTCCGCGCGCACCAGCAGGCGTGCTCCGGCGATGTAGTGGGGAATGGTGAAGGCCACTTTCTCGCGACGTTCGGCATTGTTGGTGGTGGAGCCGCATTCCAGGTCTGCCTTGCCTTCTTCAATGACGCTCAGACGGTTGCTGGGTGTGACCTGCAGGTACTTGGTGGCAAGCTTGGGCAGGGCCAGATGCTGACCGACGGCTTCGGCCAGTTTGTGGCAGAGATCCATGGCATAGCCGACGGGTTTTTGATTCTGGTCGACATACGAAAAAGGCACGGACGACTCACGGTGCGCCAGTGTGATGGTGCCCGTGGCCTTGATGCGCTCAATGACTGGCCCCGCCGCAGCGCTTGCAGGGGCCAACAAGGGCAGACCGAGCAGAGCGGGCGCCAGCAGGCGCAACAGGCGCGAAACCTTGTCGTATGGCATGGATGACTCCGGGGTGGAATTCAGTTCAAAGGGGCGTCGCTGGGATTGCGGAAAAGTTCCAGCAAGTGCGCAGGGGGTGGCCAGTTGAGGTTGATCCCTTTGGGCGGAATCGGGCTTTGGAACCACTTTCGGTAAATCTTCAGGGCCTCACCCGATTGCATCAAGCCCACAAGACTGCGGTCCACGACGGCCTTGAAACCGGAGTCGCCCTTGCGGAACATACAGGCATAGACTTCGTTGGACATGGGTTGCCCGACCACCGCCCAGTCGGAGGGCTTTTCCGATTTGGCTTGCAGGCCGTACAGCACGGCATCGTCCATCAGGAAAGCGACAGCGCGTCGGCTTTGCAACTGGGCAAAGGCTTCGCCATGGTCGGTCGCGGTCACGATGTTGAAGCGCTGCCCGTGGGTCTGCTGGTACAGCAACAGCTGGCGCTCGCTGGTGGTGCCTGCCGTGACCAGCACCGGCTGGCCCCGCAGGTCGCTGAGTTCATGGATACCCGAGTTGGCGCGGGTCAGCAACCGCGAGCTGGTCTGGAAGATGGAGACCGAGAAACCCGCCTGGCGATCCCGCTCGCGGTTGTGTGTGGTGGATCCGCACTCCAGATCAATGGTCCCATTCTGGACCAGGGGAATGCGGTTCTGGGAAGTGACGGGGATGAGGCGGATGGTGATGGCAGGCAGGCGCAATTCCTTGCGTACGCTCTCGACCACCGCCACCATCAGATCGTGGGAATAGCCCACCACTTGCTTGCGTGCGTCGTAATACGAGAAAGGCACCGATGACTCGCGGTGCCCCAGATTGATCGTGCTGGTGCGTGCAATTTTCTGCAGCGTTTCGCTGACAACCGGCTCGGCATGGGCCATGGCAGCCAAGGGCAGCAACAGGGTGATGGTGAGGGTGCGCAACATGGTCATAGGCGTCGAATGGCCGAACCATTTGCAATACCTGTGCCATTTCGGGTAAACCCATAAAGTGGGACATAAAGAGGCCCACTTCCGACCGGAAAACGCGGTTTTCAGCGCCAGAACATCGTCTGGTTGAACGGAAATCCGACCGTGACAAT
Source organism: Rhodoferax sp. (assembly GCA_008015235.1). Classification (GTDB taxonomy): domain Bacteria; phylum Pseudomonadota; class Gammaproteobacteria; order Burkholderiales; family Burkholderiaceae_C; genus Allorhodoferax. The sequence continues at coordinate 223,207 of SSFF01000004.1, forward strand.
GGCGCAGATACGGAAATCCGACCGAATGCGGGGTGCTAGGTGCGCTGCAGCCCCTTGAGCCGGTACAGCGCTTCCAGTGCCTCGCGTGGGCTCAGCGCATCGGGGTCGATGGTCGCCAGTGCGGCCTCCACGGGGCTGGGCCCGAGGCTCACTTCCTCGGGTGGCGGCGCAAACAGGTCGACCTGTGCACGGGTGGCATCGGCTTGGGATTCGAGCGCCTGCAAGGTGTTGCGGGCCTGGTTGACCACGGAGGCCGGCATGCCGGCCAGGCGCGCCACGTGGATACCGTAGCTCTTGCTGGCCGGTCCCGGCTCGATGGCGTGCAGGAACACGATGTCGCGCCCGCTCTCGGCGGCGCTCACGTGCACGTTGATGGCACCATGGTGCGTGGCCGGAAATTCGGTCAGCTCGAAATAGTGGGTGGCAAACAGCGTGAAGGCCTGGGTCTTGTCGTGCAGCTGGGTGGCAATGGCACTGGCCAGCGCCAGGCCGTCGAAGGTGCTCGTGCCGCGCCCGATCTCGTCCATCAGCACCAGGCTGTGTGGGGTGGCGCTGTTCAGTATCTGTGCGCCTTCCAGCATCTCCAGCATGAAGGTGGACTGGGCGTTGGCCAAGTCGTCGGCGGCGCCGATGCGGGTGTGGATGGCGTCGATCGGTCCCAGGCGGCAGGCCGTGGCCGGAACAAAAGAGCCCATGCTGGCCAGCAGCACGATGACGGCGATCTGGCGCATGTAGGTCGACTTACCGCCCATGTTGGGGCCGGTAATGACCTGCATGCGCTGCTTGCTGGAGAGTCGCGTGTCGTTGGCAATGAAGCCACCACTGCTTGCTAAAGCCAGGCGCGCCTCCACCACCGGATGGCGGCCCTGCGTGATGTCGATGCAGGGTTCTTTCACGAACTGCGGCGCGGCCCAGTTCAGGGTGAGCGCGCGCTCGGTCAGGGCGCACAGCGCGTCCAATGCGGCCAGAGCGCGGGCAAAGCGTGTGAGCACTGGCACAAAGTCCTGCAATTGGTCCAGCACCTGCTCGTACAGCCACTTTTCGCGCGCCAGTGCGCGTTCCTGGGCGGAGAGCGCTTTGTCCTCGAAGGCTTTCAGCTCGGGCGTGATGAAACGCTCGGCGTTCTTCAATGTCTGGCGGCGCCGGTAGTCTTCGGGCACCTTGTCCAGCTGCCCCTGCGTGACTTCGATGTAGAAGCCGTGCACTTTGTTGAACTGCACCTTCAGGTTGGCAATGCCGCTGCGGGCGCGCTCGCGCTGCTCCAGGTCCAGCAGGAAGTTGTCGCAGTTCTCGGAGATGGCGCGCAGCTCGTCGAGCTCGACGTCAAAGCCGGTGGCGATGACACCGCCGTCGCGCACCAGCACTGAAGGCTCGGGCTGAATGGCTGCGTGCAGCAGCTGGGCGCAGCCGGGGGGCGGCTGCAGCTCTGCGGAAATATGGGTTAAATAGGCATCCAGCCCGCGTGGAATATGTGCAATCAGCTCCTGTTTTTGTAGCGTTTGCATGAGCCCCACGAGTTCGCGCGGGCGCGCCTGGCGCAGCGCAATGCGCGCCGTGATGCGCTCCACGTCGGCGCTGCCCTTGAGCTGGGCGCGCAGGTCTTCCCAGGCATGACCCTGGCCCAGTGCACCGATGGCGCCCAGGCGTTGCTGGGCCTCGCTGCGGTCCCGGCGTGGCTCCAGCAGCCAGCGCTTGAGCGTGCGGCTGCCCATGCCGGTCATGCAGGTGTCCAGCAGGGAAAAGAGGGTGGGGCTGTCTTCACCGCGCAGGGTCTGCACCAGCTCCAGGTTGCGCCGGGTGGTGGCGGGCAGGTCGATGAGTTCGTCGCTGCGCTGCACGCGCACGCTGTGCACGTGCGAGAGCGTGCGCCCCTGGGTGTGGCTGGCGTAGGCCAGTAGGGCGCTGGCGGCGGCGTGGGCTTGGGGCAGGTCCTGCGCCTGCCAGGGCGCCAGGCTGGCGGCCTTGAGCTGTTCCAGCAGTGTGCGCAGGCCCAAGGCGGCGTCGAACTGCCATTCGGGGCGCAGCACCAGCGCGGCACTGGTCGCTCCCAGCACGGCACGCATGCGAGCTTCAAAGGCCGGGGTCACACCAGCGCTGAACAGCACTTCACCGGCACCGATGCGGGCCAGCCATTCGGGCAAGGCGTCGCTGGCGCATTCGGTCAAAAATACTTCGCCCTGGGTCACGCTCATCCAGGCCAGGCCGCAGGTATTGCGTGCCCCCTGGTGCACGGCCAGCAGCAGGGCTTCGGACTTGTCGTTGAGCAGTTCCAGGTCGGTCAGCGTGCCGGGGGTGACGACACGCACCACCTTGCGCTCGACCGGGCCTTTGCTAGTTGCCACGTCGCCCACCTGCTCGCAGATGGCCACCGATTCGCCGAGCTTGATGAGCCGGGCCAAGTAGGTTTCGACCGAGTGGAAAGGCACGCCAGCCATGACCACCGGCTGCCCGGCCGACTGCCCGCGCGTAGTGAGCGTGATGTTGATCAGGCGCGAGGCCTTTTCGGCGTCGGCGTAGAACAGCTCGTAGAAATCCCCCATGCGGTAGAACAGCAGGGTGTCGGGGTAGTCCGCCTTCAGGGCCCAGTACTGGGCCATCATGGGGGTGTGTTGCAGGGCCGGTTCGCTCATATTGTTACCAAGTCTAACAAGGCTCTGCACTGCGGAAAGTTTGACGCTACAGTAGGCCCAGCGAGCTGATTTTGGAAGGAGACCTTATGCAAATTTCGACTCGGTTGGCACGCGCCATCCATACCGGTGTGCTGTTGGCCTTTGTGGTGGGCAGCATGGGGGCGCAGGCCGGCAAACCCGAATGGGCCGGGCAGGGCCATGACAAGAAGGGCCACCAGGAAGAAGAACAGGGCCGTGCGCCCGCATCGGTGCAAACGTCCGGTGGAGGCAGTCTGTCCATCAACATCGGTTTTGGCACACAACAGCAGCGTGCCGCCCAGGACTACTACGGCGCTCAGGCCCGTGCAGGCAAATGCCCGCCCGGTCTGGCGAAAAAGAACAACGGCTGCCTGCCGCCGGGGCAGGCCAAGAAGTGGCAAAAAGGCCATGCCCTGCCGCGCGATGTGCAGTACTACCCGGTGCCCAATGAGCTGGTGGTGCGCATGGGTGTGCCGCCCGCTGGCTACAAGTATGTGCGGGTGGCGGGTGATATCTTGATGGTGGCGGTGGGTACCATGATGGTGGTCGATGCCATCGAAGACCTGATGCGCTGATATCGTTGATTTGTGTCAAGCGCTTTGGCGCATAAGGCATTACAGTGTGAGGCGGGCACTGCGGTCTTGGCGGTGCATGACAAACACACAGGAAAGATTGCACCATGGGCCGTGTTGCTACCCGCCGGATCTGGATACAACTGTTGACCACCATCGCCGTCGCGTTGACGGTGGTATGGGCCGGCGTCATCGTGTGGCAAGGCTACACCGCACGTGCGGCGGCCTTGTCGCAGGCCGAGGAATTTTCGGTGTCCATGCACGATGCGACCATGGCCGGTCTTACCGGAATGATGGTCACGGGCACGGTGGCGCAGCGCGATGTCTTTCTCGACCAGGTCAAGCAACTCGGCTCGATCCGCGATGTGCGTGTCCTGCGTGGCGAAGGGGTCAGCAAGGTGTTTGGCCCTGGATCGGCCAAGGATGTGGGCAACCCGGATGCCATTGAACAGGAAGTCCTGAACACCGGAAAACCCGTCATCCGGGTGGAGAAGGAAGCCAACGGCAACGAGTACATGCGTGCCGTGCGTCCGGCGCTGGCGTCCAAGGACTACCTCGGCAAGGACTGCACCAGCTGCCACCAGGTGCCTGAAGGCACGGTGCTGGGCACGGTGAGCATGAAGGTGTCGCTGGACCATGTGAATGCACAGTTGGCCGAGCAGCGCTGGAAATCCATCCTCGCGGCCATCTTCACCAGCATTCCCGTGCTGATGCTGATTTATCCCTTCATCCACAAGGTGGTCACGGTGCCGCTGTCCCGTGGGGTGTCGGCAGCACGGCGCATTGCGTCGGGTGATCTGACCCAGGAAATCGAAGTCAACTCCAGCAACGAAGTGGGGGAGTTGCAGCAGGCACTGAAGGACATGAACCAGAGCCTGATCGGTATCGTGTCGCAGGTGCGTGGTGGCACCGACACCATTTTCATTGCCAGCCGCGAAATTGCGGCCGGCAATACCGACCTCTCGGAACGCACCGAAATGCAGGCCGGTACCCTGGAGAAAACCGCCCAGGCCATGCAGCAGCTGACCGGTACCGTGAACCAGAATGCCGAAAATGCCCGCCGTGCCAACGAACTGGCCGCGTCGGCGTCCGACGTGGCGGTGCGCGGTGGTCAGGCGGTGGCCCAGGTAGTGGACACCATGGAATCGATCAACACCGCTTCACGCAAGATCGAGGACATCATTGGCGTGATCGACGGCATTGCGTTCCAGACCAACATCCTGGCGCTCAATGCTGCGGTGGAAGCAGCCCGCGCTGGCGAGCAGGGCCGCGGTTTTGCCGTGGTGGCACAAGAGGTGCGCGCCCTTGCCGGTCGCAGCGCGGCGGCGGCCCGCGAGGTCAAGCAACTGATCGACGAGTCGGTCAGCAAGGTCGAGGCCGGTGGCGCCCAGGTGCACCAGGCCGGTGCCACCATGGACGAGATCGTGCAGAGCATCCGCCATGTGGCTGAGATCATGGGCGAAATTGCCAATGCCACGAGCGAACAGACCGCCGGCATCGCCCAGGTCAACAACTCCATTTCGGAAATGAACGCTGTCACCCAGCAGAACGCCGCCATGGTGGAACAGGCAGCCGCAGGTGCTCAGCAGCTGCAGGACCAGGCCGGTAACCTCGAACGCGTGGTCAACACCTTCAAGATCGCGTCCTGATGCCTACGCCAGCCTCAAGCTGGCGCAAAACCTATTCAGTCGCCGAAGCTGATGCCCAGGTCGCGCCCGGTCTGCAGGGTGTCGCTGTCCATGGGCACGGCTTTCATGCGCCCGGCCACTTCGTCCAGGCGGACGTAGTTCACGTTCGGAAACGCCAGCGCCACCATTACGCCGGACATACCCGCCTCCAGCGCACGCACGGCGGCGGTGCCAAAGCGCAGCGAGGCCAGGCGGTCAAAGGATGTGGGGCTGCCGCCGCGCAGCAGGTGGCCCAGCACCACGGTGCGCGCATCCTTGCCGGTACGCTGGGCCAGTTGGGCCGCCACCTGCTCGCCAATGCCGCCCAGGCGCTCGGCATGGCCGATTTCGGCCGCATGGGCCACGGCGCGCGTGCCGTGCGCGGGTTGCGCGCCTTCGGCCACAACGATCAGCGAGTACAGCCGACCCTGGGCGTCGCGTGCCTTGATCTTGTCGGCCAGCTTGTCGATGTCGTAGGGAATTTCGGGAATCAGGATGCCGTGGGCACCGCCTGAAATTCCAGCATGCAGTGCAATCCAGCCGGCATAGCGGCCCATCACTTCCACCACCATCACGCGGTGGTGGCTCTGGGCCGTGCTGTGCAGCCGGTCCAGGCAGTCGGTGGCGAAGGAGACGGCGCTGTCGAAGCCGAAGGTGGTGAAGGTCTTGTCGAGGTCGTTGTCGATGGTCTTGGGCACGCCCACCACCGGCAGGCCCTTCTTGTGCAGGGCGTCGGCAATGGTCAGCGAGCCGTCGCCGCCAATCGACACCAGGGCGTCGATGCCCTGGGCCTTGAACCAGCCCAGCAGTTCGTCGGAGCGGTCGGTGTCCTTTAGGCTGCCGTCGGGCTGCGCGACCGGGTAGTGGAACGGGTTGCCCTTGTTGGTGGTGCCGATGATGGTGCCGCCCAGGTGGGCAATGCCGCGCACCACGTCCGGAGTCAGCGGCAGGGTGCCGCCTTGCGGGTAATGTTCGGGCTGCAGGATGCCGGTAAAGCCATCGCGGATGCCCACGCATTCCCAGCCGCGGTTGTGGGCTGCCATTACGACCGCACGGATGACGGCGTTCAGGCCTGGTGCATCGCCGCCTCCAGTGCTGATGGCAATGCGGCGTATGGTGGTTTTTGTCATGGGTCTCTCCTTGCTGCTTGGAAGCATATGCCATTTTGCCCTCTTGCCCGCATAAAATGGGCGTAAACAGCTCCCAGATTGATAGCAAGACAGACCATGAACTTCCACGCCCCCCTTATCATCGACATCGCCGGTACCACCCTGAGCAAGGTAGACCGCCAGCGCCTGAAATCGCCCCTGGTCGGGGGCCTGATCCTGTTTGCCCGCAACTGGCAAAACCGCGAACAGCTCAGCGCCCTGTGCCGTGACATCAAGAAGGTACGCAAGGACCTGCTCATCTGCGTCGACCACGAAGGTGGCCGTGTGCAGCGTTTCAAGACCGACGGCTTCACCCACCTGCCGCCCATGCGGGCACTGGGTGAGATGTGGATGGCTGCGCAGGCTGGTACCACTGCGGCCAAAAAAGCGGGTCCGCTGGATGCCACCAATGCCGCCACCGCCTGCGGCTATGTGCTCGGTGCCGAGTTGCGCGCCTGCGGGGTGGACATGAGCTTCACCCCGGTGCTCGACCTCGACTACGGTGAAAGTGGCGTCATCGGCGACCGTGCCTTTGCCCGCGATCCGCGTGTGGCCAGCCTCTTGGCCAAGAGCCTCATGCAGGGCCTGCTGCAAAGCGGCATGGCCAACTGCGGCAAGCACTTTCCCGGCCACGGTTTTGTCAAGGCCGATTCGCACACCGAAATCCCCGTGGACAAGCGCAGCCTCAAGGCCATCCTGGCTGACGATGCAGCCCCCTACCGCTGGCTCAGCCACAGCCTCACCAGCGTCATGCCGGCCCACGTGATCTACCCCAAGGTGGACAGCCGCCCGGCTGGGTTCTCCAGCCGCTGGCTCAATGACATCCTGCGCGGACAGCTCGGCTTTACCGGGGCCATCTTCAGCGACGACCTGTCCATGGAAGGGGCACGTCGCCTGGACGGCGCCGTGGTGAGCTACACCGATGCCGCCGTGGCGGCACTCAATGCCGGTTGCGACTTGGTGCTGCTGTGCAACCAGTCGGTGCCCAATGCCGTGGGCGGTGGCCTGGCGGTGGATGAACTCATTGCCGGACTCACCGAAGCCCAGCTGAAAGGCCGTTGGACTGCCAGCGATGCCAGCGAGCTGCGCCGTCAGGCATTGCTGCCCAGCACGTCCGCCCCCGAGTGGGATGCCTTGATGGTGCAGCCGGCCTATATGCAGGCCATGGATTGGGTCCTGTAGTCCAGGCGCGCACCTGCCCGGTTGCAGGACCAGACGCTCAGTTCTGGCCTTCGGTCAGGGTGTGCAGCTGCCAGCGGCCGCTTTTGTGCCACAGCCAGGTTTCGGTGTAGGTCACATTGCCCAATTTCATGGGGGCTGGGTAGGGCGCAGCGGCACGCGCCATGCGTTCGATCTCGGCCATGACTTCCGGGGCATGGTTGGGTGCTCGCATCCAGCGAACCCCTGTGACATAGCCGCGCTTGTCAATGTCGGTTTGCAGCACACCCACGGCGTACAGCAGGGGAGGCATGCGACCGACATAGAGGTTGTCCCGGTGCAGCCCGTAAAGGTGTCCTGCCGCGTCTTTTCGGTAATCCATGATGTTGTTGGCCGATGACAGGCGCAGGATGGGCGGTTCTGGCGGCGGCAAGGGTGTGGGCGCTGCTGCAGTGGGGGGAGTAGTGGGCACGGGTGCCGGTGGGGCGGGACGTTTTCCGGCGCAACCGGCCAGAATGGATGCAATGCCGACCGCAACCCAGATTTTGAACTGGGGCGACGGGAGTTGGGGGTGTAAGCGATAGAGCATGGTTTGTCTCATGTTTTCCTTATGCACACATGGCCATACTGTGCCAGAGTCATGCCCTGGTCCACCTGCCAGGTGTCCGATTTTATGTAAGCAAGGTTTTCCGTGAAAGATTCGCTCGGTTTGTTGTTGCAGCGGCTGCACCAGGCTGCCGCGGTGCTGGTGCGGGTGGAATCCGTGCGCGGTTCGACGCCGCGTGGCCCCGGGGCATGGATGGCAGTGTTCGGGGACGCGGTGCTGGGTACCATCGGTGGTGGGCGGCTGGAATGGGATGCGCTGGCGCTGGCCCGTACCCTGCTGGCGCAGGGACCGCAGCCGGCACAGAGCGTGCGCTACGCCCTGGGGCCCAGCCTGGGCCAGTGCTGTGGGGGCGAGATGGTCCTGCAGTACCAGTATGTCGAGCTTGCCGATGGGGAGCGCCTGAGCCAGATGCTGCAGGCGCCCAGCATTCCAGTGGCTTTGTTTGGCGGTGGCCATGTAGGGCGGTCATTGGTGCGGGTGCTGTCGGCCCTGCCGGTGCAGGTGCAGTGGATTGACAGCCGTGACGAGATATTTCCCAGTGACCTGGCGGCCAATGTCGTGTGCGAGCACAGCGATCCGGTCCAGGGTGCCGTGGCCGGTTTGGTACCCCATTCGCGTGTGGTGATCATGAGTTTCAGCCATGCCGAGGACCTGGACATCGTTGCCGGCTGCCTGCACCGCCAGCGTGTGCGGGCCGATCTGCCATTTGTCGGTCTGATAGGCAGCCAAACCAAATGGGCCGCGTTTCGCAGCCGCTTGCGTGACCGTGGCTTTGCCGAGGCCGAACTGGCCCACGTCTGCTGTCCGATTGGCATTGCCGGAATCCATGACAAGCGCCCCGAAGTCATTGCCGTCGCCGTGGCGGCCCAGTTGCTGCAGACCCTGGATGCTGCCTGATTCGCTGAATTAGGGAAACTACGGAGAGGCCCGGGTCCTCCTAGTGCACCGCGCAAGCGCAGAACTGTATACACTTTTATGCATGGTCGCAGCGGAGCCGAAGCCGCACCACCACCTGCCGCGTGCGTGCCGGTGTGTGCCGCAGGTGTTCGTGGCCTTGGTACTGCCTAGAGCGCCCGCAGTGGTAGGCAGAGTCAACCCGTCCGGCCGGTCCGGGCATGTTCCTTGCAAGGCAAGTCCGTATGGAAAGCTATGTTCTGGATTGGGTCAACCTGCTGCTGCGCTGGGCCCACGTCATCACTGCGATTGCCTGGATCGGCTCATCGTTTTATTTCGTCTTTCTGGATTCCAGCCTCACACCCCCGCAGGACGAGGACCTGAAGCGCCAGGGTGTCAGTGGCGAGCTCTGGGCCGTGCACGGTGGGGGGTTTTACCATCCGGTGAAGTTTGCCCTGGCGCCGCCCAAGCTGCCGACCAACCTGCACTGGTTCTACTGGGAAAGCTACAGCACCTGGCTGACGGGGTTTTCCCTGTTCACGGTGTCCTACCTCTACAACGCCGGCATTTTCCTGGTGGACAAGTCGCGCATGGATTGGGCACCGGCCACCGCCGTGGCCGTGGCCTTGGGATTTCTGGTGCTGTTCTGGCTTGCCTATGACGGCATCTGCCGCATCTTCGGTCAACGCAAGAACGGCGATGCCATTGTGGGTGCGCTGGTAGCTGTGCTGGTGTGCGTGGCAGCCTACCTGGCATGCCACTGGTTTGCCGGCCGGGCGGCGTTCTTGTTGGTGGGGGCCATGCTGGCCACCAGCATGAGCGCCAATGTGTTCTTCTGGATCATTCCGGGGCAGAAGACCATGGTGGCAGACATTGCAGCAGGCCGTTCGGTCGACCCGATCCACGGCAAGCGCGGCAAGCAGCGCAGCGTGCACAACACCTATTTCACACTGCCGGTGCTGTTTGCCATGCTGAGCAACCACTACAGCTTCACCTACAGCCACCCCGACAACTGGCTGGTGCTCATCGGGATGATGTTTGCCGGTGCCGCGATCCGCCAGTTCTTCGTGTTGCGCCATGGCTTCAAGCTGGGGCGCAACCCGCATCCCTGGGGCTATGCGCTGGCTGGCGTGGCGATGATCGTATGGCTGGCGGTTTGGATGCGACCGCACTCTGCTATTGATTCAGGAGCTACCGAGGTAAGGAATGAGCGGGCTGGAGCCCAAATTGGCTACAAGGAAATCGAACCGATCCTGGCCCAGCGCTGTTACGCCTGCCACAGTGACACGGTGCAGATGAAGAATGTGCGCGTGGACTCGGCCCAGGCCGTGGCGGCCAACGCACAGGCCATGTACACCCAGGTGGTCGTGGCCAAAACCATGCCGCTGAACAACGCCACCGGTATCACGGAAGAGGAGCGTCAGATGGTCAAGGCCTGGTTCGAGGCCGGGGCCAGCGTACGTTGAGGCTGCCGTTCAGCGCTGTACCAGGGCCAGGCGTGCGGCCAGTGCCGTGAACACCACGGCCGCGGTGCGGTTCAAGGCAATCTGGGCCCGCGCAGATCGCTTGAACACTTCGCCAAAACTGGCGGCAAACCAGGCGATCAAGCCGAAGGTGAGCAACGCGGCCATTCCAAAGATGGCGCCCAGCAGAACGATCTGCAGCGGCACACTGCCTTGTTCGGGGTTGGCGAATTGCGGCAGGAAGGCGAGGAAGAAGATTGCGACCTTGGGGTTGGTCACATTCATCACCACACCGCGGCTGTAGGTCTCCCACGGTGTCATGGCCGACTCGGCATGGGCATCACCCAGTCCGGCCGGTGCATTCCACGCGCCCCAGGCCAGGTAAAGCAGGTAGGCCGCCCCAGCGAGCTTGAGCACCAAAAACGCCGTACTGGACGCCGCCAGCAGCGCCGCCAGCCCCAGCGCGACGGCCGCAGTGTGGAACAGCAAACCAGAACACAGACCCAGTACCACCAGAAGACCGGCGCGGCGTCCGTGCATGGCCGAATGCAGCAGCACAAAGACGTTGTCCGGACCCGGAGAAAGTGCCAGCAGCACGCTGGCGGCGAAGAAGGTGGCGGTGGTGTCAAAGCTCAGCATCAGGATTCCAGAAGGGACGGGTTCGAACGTCCATCTTAATCGTTCGCTGGGCTGTGGTCGGGTTCAGGTTGGGTGGCCCACCAGGTGCCACTGCGCTTGCAGCGCATCCACTGGCATCGGTTTGCCGAACAGATAGCCCTGGTAGGCATAGCAGCCCAAGGCGGCCAGGAAGTCGCGTTGTCCCGATGTTTCCACACCCTCGGCAATGACCGCCAGGTTCAGGCTGTCGGCCAGTGCGACCACCATCTTGGCAATGGCGGCGTCGTTGCTGTCGGTTTGGATGTTGCGCACAAAACCCTGGTCGATCTTGAGCTGGTCCAGCGGCAGGCGTTTGAGGTAGGACAGCGAGGAATAGCCGGTGCCGAAGTCGTCGAGCGAGAAGCTTACCCCCCAGGCCTTCAGGCGTGACATCTTGGCGATCACATCGTCGAGGTCCTTGGCCAGCATGCTTTCAGTCAGTTCGAGCTTCAGGCGCTGTGGGTTGGCGCCAGTATCCTGCAGCACCTGCAGCACCATTTGGTCGAAGTCGATGTGGTGGAACTGGCGGGCGCTGACGTTCACAGCAATGCTCAGGTCCCGGGTGCTGGCCTGCGTCGACCACTGGGCCAGCTGGGTGCAGGCGTATTCCAGCACCCATTTGCCGATCGGCAGTATCAGTCCGGTTTCTTCGGCCAAGGGGATGAATTCGGCGGGTGACACCATTCCCCTGGTCGGGTGCTTCCAGCGCACCAGCGCCTCCACGCCTTGCAGCCGGCCATGCCGGTCCACCTGGGGTTGGTAATAAAGGAGGAGCTGCTGCTCCTGCAACGCGACACGCAGGGCGGCTTCCAGCGTCACCCGGGCATTGACGGCCTCCTGAATGCTGGGGTCGAAGAAACGGACGGCATTGCGCCCGCTGTCCTTGGAATGGAACATGGCCAGTTCGGCACGCACCAGAGGATCCTCAGGCTTGATGCGGAACGTGGATCCAAACAGTGTGACCCCGATGCTGGCTGTGCAGTTGAGCGTGCCGCTGTCCAGCACAACGGGCTGCTCGATGGCCGAACGGATTTTTTCGGCGGTCAGTTCCGCCTGGTTCGCAGCTTCCAGGACCTTGCTGCTGAGGTCTTCGAGCATCACCACAAACTCATCGCCCCCCAGGCGAGCCACGGTGTCGCCTTCGCGCATGCAGCGGCGCAGGCGCGATGCAACCTGCTCCAGCAGCTGGTCACCGATGCTGTGGCCCAGGGTGTCGTTGATGGCCTTGAAGTTGTCCAGGTCGATGTAGAGCAGCGCGTTGTGCTTGGTGTGGCGTGAGCTGGAGCTGATGGCCAGGTTCAGCCGGTCCTGCAGTAGCCGACGGTTCGCCAACTGGGTCAGGGAATCGTAAAAGGCCAGTTGCTGGATCTGGTTTTCAGCTGCCTTGCGGGAGCTGATGTCGATGAAGATTGCGACATAGTGGGTAATGCTCCCAGCCGTGTTCTTGACGGCGCTGATGGTCAGCCACTCCGGGTAGATTTCGCCATTTTTCCGGCGGTTCCAGATCTCACCCTGCCAGGCGCCTTCGGTCTGCAGGGCCTGGTGCATGCGCCTGTAGAAGTCAGGTGCGTGGCGTCCAGACTGCAGCAGGCTGGGTTTCTTGCCAACGGCTTCCTGTGCGCTGTAGCCCGTGATGCGGGAGAAGGCCGAATTGACACGCAGGATGGTGTTGCTGGCATCGGTCACGGTCATGCCTTCGTGGGACTCGAAGACGGTGGCTGCAATGCGCAAGGTTTCTTGTGCGCGCAGCTGTTCGCTGATGTCACGCACATTGGCCTGTATGGTCGGCGTGCCGTTAAGCAGCATGCGGTTCAGATGCACGTCGGCGACAAAGTTGCCTCCGCCATGGAGTCTGCTGTGCGTCCATTGGAGGCAGATGTGACCGTCAGCCGCAGTGCTGAGCTGTTCCTGTAGTGCTGCCGCCTTGGCGGTGGACGATTCGCCATCGGGTTGGTCTGCCGGAGACAGGCTGCTGGGCTGCAAGCCGATCAGTTCACTGGCATCGCAGGCTCCGAACAACTTCACGGCGGCCGGGTTGCAGTCAATGATGCGGGTGGACTCCATGATCAGCACCGCATCCACGGCCGACTCGAAGAGAGTGCGGTGGCGCAGCTCGGAGCGGTTGAGCGCTGCTGTGCGGTCGGCCACCCGTTGTTCCAGCAAGCGGTTGGCATCGGCAAGGGCCTTGTCGGCCCGGTGTGAACGGCGGCTGTAACGCAGTGCCATCCACAGTCCAAGCAGGCTGGGGAGCAGCAGCGTCAGTGTGGCGGTTACGCTCAGGCGCACCATGGCCGGTTCGATCTCCTGCAGCAGCAAGACCTCGTTGCGGAACAGGTACAAGGGCCAGCCTTGTGCCGTGCGGGTTTCAAATACCAGCCATCTCGCCCCCTGGGTGTCCGTGAAGATACGACGTTCTACCCGGTTCGGACCAGCAGCCTCGGCAGATACCGAGGACGGGACTGTCCGTGCTGCCAATGCCGATCGGTAGGGCTCATCCAGTACCGGTTGCATCGCTTGTGCATCGCTGTCGGCCAGCGCAAATCCGTTGGCGTCCACCAGCAAGGCCTTGTCAAAGGGGGCAATGCGATCAGGTGTCACCAGGGCGCTGAGCTGGTCGAGGTGCAGCACACCACCAAGGTGCAGCTTGATGGCTCCCTTGGCATCCAGCACGGGGATATCGATGACCACGGCGGCCCTGCCATCGGCCCCCACAAAGCGGTCTGACAGCACCAAGGATCGGGTCTCGTTGGCCTTCTGGAAGTAGGGACGTGATGCGAGGTTGTACTGCTGCAGATTGCGCTGCACATCAAACGGATGCGATATGTAGTGGTCGCCTTCCGGGGTCAGCACGAAAACGACCGAAAAGTGCGCTTGGGTCCGCAGGAATTCCATGGTGGCGCGCTTGCGCGGCTCCAGCTCCTGGGGGATGCCGTTGATGGCAAGGTCAATGTGCTTGCGTTCCGGCAGATCCGCAAAATCCGAGGAGAGGGCTGCGGTGCGCAGGGCGTTGCTGCTCTTTTCGATACGGCTTTCAATGTCGGTGACCAGTGACTCCACAAACGCTTCATGGTCATTGGAGCGCCGCTCCAGCACCCAGGATTGCAGCGTGCTGCGTGCGACCAGAACCAGCAGGCACAGGGAAAGGACGGCAGGCACCAACCCGACTGCGACGATCTGGTAGTGCTTGGGCAGACGCATGGAAGGTATGGGGGCGCGCAGGCGTAGAGAAGGTGCCCGGATGGTGGGCAGATGCCACACGCTTGTCAATATGCCAGGACAAGATATTGCCCTGCATGCGCCAGCGCGGCTCTTACGATCCAGTTCAGTGGTTCATGCGGCAGCGTTGCACAGCTGCAGGGCCAAGCGGTTGTGCTGTTCCACCAGCGGGCCGAGTTCCAGGGACAGCAACTGGCCTTGCAGCACCAGCACACGGCCGTTGACCACGGTGTATGCGGCTGGGGGGCTGGAACACAGCATCAGGCTCGCCACCGGGTCGTGCACCGCAGCACCGGCAAAACCCAATGTGTTCAGATCGAAGAGGGCCAGGTCGGCACACTGGCCCACGGCCAGGTGGCCAATGTCGCTGCGCCCCAGGACTTCGGCGCCGCCGCGTGTGGCCAGGCGCAAGGCATCGCGCGCCGTCATCTCGGCAGGTCCCAAGTCGCAGCCAAAGAAACTGCGCTGCTCGCCATCCACCACACGGATCTCAGCGGGCTGCATGGCGCGGCCTACCCGCGCCAGCAGCAGGGCCTGGCGGGCCTCGGCCACCATGTGGGCGCCGTCGTTGCTGGCGCATCCGTCCACCCCCAGGCCCACCGGCACCCCGGCGTCGAGCATCTTGCGCACCGGGGCAATGCCGCTGGCCAGGCGCATATTGCTGCACGGGCAGTGCGCCACGCCGGTGCGGCTTGCGGCGAACAGGCTGATGCCCTCGCTATCGAGCTTTACACAGTGGGCATGCCAGACATCAGCACCGAGCCAGCCCAGTTCCTGGGCGTACTGGGCGGGGGTGCAGCCAAACTTTTCGCGGCTGTAGGCAATGTCGTGGTCGTTCTCGGCCAGGTGGGTGTGCAGGCGCACACCGTAATGGCGTGCCAGCCGGGCCGACTCGCGCATCAGGTCGCGGCTGACGCTGAAGGGGGAGCAGGGGGCCACGGCCACGTTGCACATGCTGCCGTGGCGGGCATCGTGCCAGGTCTCGATCAGTCGCTGGGTTTCTTTCAGGATGGCGTCTTCTTTTTCCACCACGGCGTCGGGCGGCAGACCACCTTGGCTTTGCCCGACGCTCATGCTGCCGCGGCAGCCCACAAAGCGCATGCCGATGGCGGCTGCCGCTTCGATGCTGTCGTCCAGGCGCACGCCGTTGGGGTAGATGTAGAGGTGGTCGCTGCTGGTGGTGCAGCCGCTGAGCAGCAGCTCGGCCATGGCCACCTGCGTGCTGACATGCACCATCTCGGGCGTCAGGTGCGACCAGATCGGGTACAGGCCCTGCAGCCAGCTGAACAGCTCGGCGTTCTGCACCGCGGGCACTGCGCGGGTCAGGCTCTGGTACATGTGGTGGTGGGTATTGACCAGGCCGGGGGTCACCAGGTGGTTGCGGGCATCGATGACGGTATCGGCGCTCTGGTATTCGGGCGGCAGGGTGTCGTGGGTACCGATCCAGACAATGCGATGGTCCTGGACGTAGAGCGAGGCGTTGGCGATCTCACCCAGCTGTTCGTCCTGGGTGGCGATGGTGCGTGCGTTGCGAATCAACAATGTAGACATGGTCGGGCCTTTCAATTTCAACAAGTCCAGTGGGATTCCAAGGGGAACTTGTCGAGGCCGAATCCCGCAGCAGGTTTGCAAACTCTGCCGAGGCGAGCACCACGAATGCCGAGCGTACCGGGCTGTGCTGTGACCTGCACAAAGCGGTGGCAGGCGGTGCAATTTTGCCCCAGATCAATTATTTTGGGCAGTACCTACGGGTTTGTACCGGTCTGAGGCTGGGTGGTTTTTGACCTTGTTTAAGGTCTTTGACGGCACGCGCGGGCACAGTAGGCAACTTATGTTCGCCCAGGAGTCCTTGATCAATGCCCATGCCCGCGAAACGTTGGCAGCGGGCACTGTGCTGCAGCGCCGCTCGGCCCGTTCGGATGAAGTAATGTTCATCGAAAGTGGCGTGGTCGGGCTGGGGGTCATGGGTGATGACGAACTGGAGCATTGCCTGGGGTTGGCGCAAGGACCCTGCTGGCTCGAACCCAGTGCCGCCGTGCTGCAGACAGCGTGGGCCGTGGATGCCGTGGCACAGTCCACCGTGTGGGTCCGCCGTGTGCCCATGGCGGAATTCCAGATGTCACTCCAGGCCTGCTGCACGGGCGTGCATTCCATGCTGCTGGACATGGCGCGCCTGCATCAGCAGCAGACCGAAGTGGCCGTGAGTCGCCTAGTGAAAGATGCCGAAGGCCGTTGTGCCCAGTGGCTCATTCAGCATGCGCGAGGCCGCGAAGGCGGGCAGTTCGTGGTGGAGTTCCAGGACCGCAAACGCCAGGTGGCCCAGCTGCTGGGCATTGCCCCCGAAACCCTGTCGCGCGTGTTCAAGCTCTTGCGCGAGCGCGGCATGATCAGTGGCACCGGGCGCATTGTCGAGCTGGTGGACATGCCGGCCTTGACCCAGCTGGCCGGGGTCTGACCCCTCTTCGTACGGCTTTGCATTCCAGCGCAGAACAAGGCGCAAAGCCGCAGACAGTACGGACGTACGGCAAGGCGACGCAACGCAGTTATGCGTTGGAATGCAAAGCCGTATCAGCCGTTGCAACGGCTGCGCAGGAACTGCCCCGCAACAAAAAGATCCCGTTCTATTGCACGACGCACACCACTTGCGTCACCCTGGTCCAGTGCTTTCAGCATATCGGTGTGGGCGTCATTGAGCACGCCTGCATTGGGGTTGTTGTCGAACAGCTGGTTCGACAACGGGCCCACCTTGAGCCACACGGTCTCTATCAGTGTCATGAGGAGGGGAGAGCCCGCGGCCTTGTACAGGTGTACGTGGAAGTCCTCGTTGGCATCGAGGTAGGCCTTGGCATCGTTGGTCTGCAACGCTGCGTCCATGGTCTGCACCAGTGCGCGCAAGCGCTGTCGCTGGGCCGCATCCATGCGCAGGGTACCGCGTTCCGCAGCCTCGCCTTCAAGTAGCAGGCGGTTTTGCAGCACATCGTCAAATTCGGCCTTGGACAGGCTGGGTACCGACACACCCTTGTTGGCACTGTGGGTCAGTGCCCCTTCGGCCGCCAGTCGCAGGAGGGCGGCACGCACCGGCATCACGCCCACGCCCAGGGCCTGGGCCACGTTGCGGATCTTGAGGCGTTCACCCGGCAGGAACTTGCCCACGGTCACCCACTGCCGCAGCGTGGTGTAGGTGTCGTCTTGCAAGGTGGTAGAGCTGGGGGCTGCGGTCATGGCAGCAGTGTAGCCAGTAGTTCAGTACCCAGCGCTGAGCCCGAAATCGAGCATGGCATTGGTGCCTGTCACCCCTTCGCAGGCCGGGCTCAGCAACCAGGCCGCATGCCAAGCGACTTCTTCCGGCCGCAGAAAGCGTGCCGATTCCGCTTGGGGGTAGTGGGCCAGCAGGCGCTGAAAATACGCCTGCGGGTCACCGGCGCCATAGCGTTCGGCCTGGAACTGGAGCATGGGCGAAAGAATGTCCGAGGGGCACAGTGCATTGACGCGTACCCCGGCCGGTGCCAGTTCGCGGGCCAATGCCTTGGTCATCACACCCACGCCACCCTTGCTGGCGCAGTAGATGGCGGCGCCGGCGTTGCCCACGACGCCGGCGTCGGAGCTGATGGTAACTATGGCACCGCGCGTGGTCTTGAGGGCCGGTATGGTGCGGCTGCACAGGAAGAAGGCCGCCTTGAGGTTCACGTCGATGCAGCGTTGCCAGTCGGCCTCGGTTGCCTCTTCGCTCGGCCCTTCGACCCAGATCCCAGCGCAGTGCGCCAGGCCATCGAGACGGCCATGGGTTTGCAGCGTGTGTGCGATCAGGCGCTCGATCTGTGCCACTTCGCTCAGGTCGGCGGCGTAGGCGCTGGCACCGAGCGCCTGGGCGCGTTGGTGAAGGACATGGCCATCACGGTCGGTCAGTACCAGGCGGGCACCGAGCGGAGCCAGCACCTCGGCCAGCGCGCCACCCACACCGCCGGCAGCGCCGGTGATGAGGACCACGCGGTCGGTAAAAAGCCCAGGAGCAAACGGATTCATCCCTTGCACTCCTGCAGGCAGTTGGCACCGTCCACCACCAGCAACTCACCATGGATGTAGCTGGCAGCCGGCATAGCCAGGAAAGCAATGGCACTGGCCATTTCCCGCGGCGTGCCGGCGCGGCCCATGGGGGTGTGGCGCGCAGCGATCGCCTCTTCGGCTGTCTGTGAGCCGGTGGCCACCCAGCCCGGGGCCACGCAGTTCACGGTAATGCCCTCAGTGCCGCACTCCAGCGCCAGTGCGCGGCTCATGCCTACCATTGCGGCTTTGGCCGCGCTGTAGGCGACCTCACCCGGGTTGGCTACGACCGGACCGGTGACCGAGGCCACGTTGATGATGCGACCCTGGCGTCGCGCACGCATGCCCGGCAGCACCTGGCGTGTTGTGTGGAAACAGGTGTCCAGGTTGCGGCGGATATCGGCGGTCCATTGTTCGGCTGAGAGCTCGTGGAAAGGGGAAAAGCTCTCGGATTGCCCTTGCTGCACCATGCCGGCGTTGTTGACGAGGATGTCTACATGGCCCCAGTCGGCCAGAACCTGGTCCACCAGCTGTGCTGTTTCGTCGCTGTTAGTGAGGTCGGCCTGGTAGGCCCGCGCTGCGAAGCCCAGAGCGCGCAGTTCCTGGGCGCGTATCTCGATGCGGCTACCGGTGGCGCAGATGGCCAGCTTGCAGCCCAGCTCGCCCAGAAGCTGGGCAGTGGCAAAACCTATGCCCTCGGCGCTCCCTGCACCGGTGACCAAGGCGACCTGGTCGCGCAGGCTGAACAGTGTGTGTTGGGCCATGGCCGTTCAGGCGGTCAGTGCCTGCAGCACATCGTCGAAAGCTACCAGCATGCGTTGAATATCGGCTGTCGTGGTGGCCGGGCAGGTCAGCAGCATGTTGTGGAAGGGCGTGATCATGATGCCGCGGTTGAGCAGCATGAGGTGGATCAGCTGCTCCAGATCGCCGTCGAGCAGGGCTCCAGCTTCGCTGCCATTGCGTGGTGGCTGCATGCCGAACTGGAATTCGCAGCGCACGCCCACCTGGGTGACGCACCAAGGCAGTTGGTGTTTGGCAATGGTGGCGCGCAGGCCCTGGGCCAGCGCCGTGGTAAGGGCCAGCATGTGGCTGTAGGCCGCTTCCGTGGCCACCTGGCCCATTGTGGCGCGCATGGCCGCCATGGCCAGCATGTTGGCGGTGAGCGTGGTGCCGATGCCCGAATGGCCGGGAGGGGCATTGCGCTTGGCGTCCATGGCCCGCTGTGCGAGTTCGGCCGACATGCCATAGACCGCACAGGGCACACCGCCACCGATGGGTTTTCCGAACACCAGGGCATCGGGTTGCAGGCCATGGGCACTGCTGTAGCCACCGGTTCCACTGGAAATGGTATGGGTCTCGTCCAGGATCAGCACGGCCCCAGCCTGCTTGATCATGGCTTGCGCTGCTTGCCAGTAGCCGGGCTCGGGCAGCACCATGCCGATGTTGGTCATCACCGGTTCGGCCAGCACGCAGGCAATGTCGCCGGCATTCAGTGCAGCCTGCAAGGCCGGCAGGTCGTTGAACTCCACCACCACGGTGGTATCGAGCAGGTTGTGCACCTGGCCCAGCAGGCTGTCGCGTTGCTGTGGCTTGCCGTCCACCAGGTCCACAAAAACATCGTCCACGGTGCCGTGGTAGCAGCCGTTGAACACCAGCAATTTGGTGCGACCGGTGGCGGCACGCACCCAGCGCAGCAGGAAGCGGTTGGCATCGCTGGCGCTCAGGGCGCTTTGCCACAGGGGCAGGCCAAAGCGGCGGGTCAGCTCCTTGCCCACCCAGGCCGAGTCCTCTGATGCGAGCATGGTGGTGCAGCCGCGGGCCACCTGGGTTTGCACGGCCTCGACCACGGCGGCGGGGGCGTGACCGAACATGGCGCCGGTGTCACCCAGGCAGAAGTCCACCAGGTCGTGCCCGTCCACGTCGGTCACATGGGCGCCCTGGGCCTCGCGCACGTGCAGCGAAAACGGTGTCGACCAGTCGTTCATCCAGTGCAGCGGGACACCGAACAGCCAGTGCGGGGCGCTGCGCTGTGCCAGCGACTGCGACTGCGGGTTGCGGGTGATGAAGGCTTGGCGCTCCTGCGCAGCCAGGCGGTCCAGGGTGGCCTGTTGCAGGCCTTGACGGGTGTTTGGGGTGTTCATCGTGTGTCTCCTTCAAACCAGCAGCAACAGGTGCTCGCGTTCCCAAGAGCTGATGACGCGGTTGTAGGTGGCGTATTCGAGCTCCTTCACGGCGCAGAAGGCATCGACAAAGTTTTCGCCCAGAATTTCACGCATGGGTTCGCAGGCGCGCATGGCCTCGATGGCGTCTTCCAAGTGGCGTGGCAGCTCGTGGTCCACATTCCAGGCGCTGTCGACCATGGGTTCGGTGGGCTGCAGCTTGTCGCGCAGGCCCAGCCAGCCGCAGGCCAGCGTGGCGGCCATGGCCAGGTAGGGGTTGACGTCAACGCCGGGCACGCGGTTTTCCACGCGCCGGGCTTCGGGGCCGGACTTGGGAATACGGATGCCGCAGGTGCGGTTGTCGTAGCCCCAGCGCACGTTGATGGGTGCCGACATATAGGGCGACAGGCGGCGGTACGAATTCACGTACGGGGCCAGCATGGGCATGACCAACGGGATGTAGGTCTGCAACCCGCCGATGAAGTGGTGGAAGTGTTCGCTGGCCTGGCCGTCTTCGCGGCTGAAGATGTTGTTGCCTTCCAGGTCCACGATGCTCTGGTGCACGTGCATGGCGCTGCCGGGCTCGCCTTCCATGGGCTTGGCCATGAAGGTGGCAAACACGCCGTGGCGCAGCGCGGTTTCGCGCACGGTGCGCTTGAACAGGAACACGCGGTCGGCCAGTTCGAGCGGGTCGCCGTGGGTGAAGTTGATCTCCATCTGGCCGGGGCCGGCTTCGTGGATCAGGGTTTCCACGCCCAGGTCGTGTACCTCGCAGAAGTTGGACAGCTCCATGAAGAAGGGGTCGAAGTCGTTGACGGCGTCGATGGAATAGCTCTGGCGGCCCACTTCGGGCTTGCCGGTGCGCCCCAGGGGCGGCTGCAGCGGTTCGTGCGGGTTCTGCTGGCGCGCGACCAGGTAGAACTCCATCTCGGGTGCCACCACCGGTTTCCAGCCGCGCTGTTCGTACAGGGCCAGCACGCGGCGCAACACGGCGCGCGGCGACAGTTGCACCGGGCGACCGTCCCACTCCTCGCAGTCGTGGATCACCACGGCCACAGGCTCGGCGGCCCAAGGCACCACGCGCACCGTACTGGCGTCGGGCTTGCAGACCATGTCGGGGTCGGTGTCGCCCACGTAGGGGCCGTTGTCGGGCTGCTGGCCGTTCACGGTGTTGAGCAACACGCTCTTGGGAATGCGCATTTCGCCGCTCTTGAGGAACAGGTCCTTGGGCAGGATCTTGCCGCGGGCGATGCCCGTCATGTCGGGGATGACGCATTCCACTTCGTGGATGCGGTGCTCGCTCAGGAACTGGGAGATGGATTGCATGTGATGACTCGGTTGTTCTGATCCTTTCATGTTATTTGTGATCACAAAATAAAGTGGTGCCACTTTGAAGCAGTCAAGTGGAGCAGATTATTCGGACTTATGTGATCACAATAAGTGCAACACAAGGGGGCGTTATGGTGCTGACGGGTACGTGGCAGGCGTGGGCGGTGATTGCGTTGTCGGGCGCACTGGAAGTGTGCTTTTCCCTGGCGATGAAGCTGTCCGAGGGATTTACGCGGCCTTGGTACAGCCTGCTGTCGGTGCTGACCGGTGCCTGCAGCGTCTGGTTGATAGCCAGTACCCTGCAAGTCTTGCCCGTGGGCACGGCCTACGCGGTCTGGGCCGGCATCGGTGCCGTGGGCACGGCCGTGGTGGGCATGGTGTTTCTGGGGGAGCCGGTCGATGCCATGCGCCTGGTGTCCATGGGGCTGGTGGTGGCAGGCATTGTGGGTTTGCAGCTCAGCCACGGCTGAGCTCGCGTTTGCAAGAACTTCAGGGCGTGCTGGCGCGTTCGAAAAACGCCCACATCACATCGTTGGCGTTGAGGGCTTGGGACACCTTGGCCTGGCCCGTGCGTGGCTTGCTGCCGCCGGGCCAGGAGTGGCCGCCAGTTTCGGTGACGCACAGCTGCACCTGCGCGTGGCCCGCGCAGGCCGGGTAGGCTTCGCAGTAAGCCCCGGGCACCGTGAGCACGCGCTGGGGCGTGCTGCTGCACTGGTTGCGCTGCACCCAGCGTGCCATGGTCTCAGGGACCGACGTGAAGTCAGTGACCTGGCTGCGGTCGCGAAAGGCTTCGGGCCCGGCACCCCCCTCATAGAGTACGTGGGTGTCGTCACGGGCATGGATGTGCAGCACCGACACTGGTTGGCTGGGACGGCACTGCAAGGTGTTGTCGGTGCCTGCCACGGCGGCAATGGCGCGGAAGGTGTTGGCCATCTCGCAGGCCAGGCGGTGGCTGAACATGCCGCCATTGGACATGCCGGTGGCAAAGATGCGTTGGTGATCCACGCTCACATGGTCCGGCAGCCGAGCCACGATTGCGCGCACGAAACCGACATCGTCGCTGTCGGCATCCCGGGCGCTGCCACAGCAGGCACCAGCATTCCAGGTGGCCAGCTTGCCGCCGGGCAGGCGGCTGTGGCCGTTGGGAAATACCGCGACAAACCCGGCTTGGTCGGCCTTTTCGGTCAATCCGTAATGTGACCCAGCCTGCAGCGCCATGTGCCCCCCGCCACCGTGAAAGGCAAAGACCACGGGCGTGGGCCTGCCGTGGCGGTAGCCACGGGGAATGTGTACCAAATACGACCGTACCTGGCCCGCATGCTGTAGGGACAGGGTGTAGGTCCCTGGCTTGTTCAGCACCTGGGGTGGAGCAGCTTCGGTTCGCTGGGCGCGGTGTTCCTGAATCCGTTCCTGCAGGCGCTCGCGCACGCTGGCGGGCGCCATGACCTGGGACAGGGTGGGTGCTGAAAGGCCTGCAAACCCTGCCAGTACCAGCACAGCCAGGCGGGCGGACCGCTTCATGCGGAAGGGTAGTTCAGTGCACGCAGCACGTTTTCCGCCGTGGCCGGTGCCGTCAATTGCACGGGGCCACCGTCGCCGCGGGCCTGGGCAATGGCGTCGCGCAGGGCCTCGTAGACGCTGATGGCCAGCATGAAGGGCGGCTCGCCCACGGCCTTGCTGCCGTGCACGTTGTCTTCGCGGTTGGCTTCGGGCCAGAGTTCGACCTTGAAGTGTTCCGGCACATCGCCTGCCGTGGGGATCTTGTAGGTGCTGGGAGCGTGCGTGGTGAGCAAGCCCTTGTCGTTCCACACCAGTTGCTCGGTGGTGAGCCAGCCCATGCCCTGCACGAAGGCCCCCTCGATCTGGCCGATGTCCAGCCCCGGATTGATGGAGCGGCCCACGTCGTGCAGGATGTCCACCTTCAGCACCCGGCTCTCGCCGGTCAGCGTGTCAATGGCGACCTCGGTACAGGCGGCGCCGTAGGCGAAGTAGTAGAACGGGCGGCCACTGAGCGTGGTTTTGTCGTAGTGGATCTTGGGCGTGCGGTAGAAGCCGTCGCTCCAGAGCTGGATGCGGTTGGCGTAGGCCATGCTCACCACTTCGTCGAAGCTGCGTGTGGCCTTGGGCGAGTGGACTTTGCCGCCCTCGAAACGGATGGCACCAGCGCCGCAGCCGTCCAGCCCGCACACAAAAGACGCCAGGTTGTCGCGCACATTGCGGGCGGCAAACTGGGCCGCACGGCCGTTGAGGTCGGTACCGGCGCTGGCGGCCGTGGCCGAGGCATTGGGCACCTTGCTGGTGTCGCTGGCGGTGCTGAGCACGCGCTCGAAGGGCACGCCCAGTTCGTCGGCCACGATCTGCGCCACCTTGGTGTTCAGGCCCTGGCCCATTTCGGTACCACCGTGGTTCACCTGCACGCTGCCGTCGGTGTAGACGTGCACCAGGGCGCCGGCCTGGTTGAACAGGGTGGCGGTGAAGCTGATGCCAAACTTGACCGGTGTGATCGCCAGGCCGCGCTTGATGGTGGCATGGCTGGCATTCCATGCGAAAACTGCCTCCCGCCCGCGTCGGTATTGCGCAGACAGCTCCAGTTTTGATAGCAATGGCTGGAGGATGTTGTCCTCCACCTTCATCTGGTAGTGGGTGGTGTCGCGGCGCAGGGTGGTGCCGGGAATGGCCTCGTCGCTGTACAGGTTGCGCAGACGCACGTCCAGCGGGTCCAGGCCCAGGTGGCGGGCAATGTTGCCCATGATGGCTTCGATGGCAATCACGCCTTGCGGGCCTCCGAAGCCGCGAAACGCTGTGTGGCTTTGGGTGTTGAGCTTCAAACGGTAGGAGGTGATGTCCACGTCCTGCAGGTAGTAGGCGTTGTCGCTGTGGAAGATGGCACGGTCGGCCACCGGGCCGGAGAGGTCGGCACTGAAGCCGCAGTGCGCCGCCATCTGCAGCTGCAGGCCGCACAGGCGCCCGGTGTCGTCGAAACCCACCATGTATTCGTAGGAAAACGGGTGGCGTTTGCCGGTCACCATGAAATCGTCGTCGCGGTCCAGGCGCAGCTTGACCGGGGCCTTGAACTTGTGTGCGGCCACGGCCGACCACACGGCCAGGTGTCCGGCCTGCGTTTCCTTGCCACCAAAGCCGCCCCCCATGCGCCGGCACTCCACGCGCACGGCATGGTTGTCCAGGCCCAGCGCATGCGCCACCCAGTGCTGCACCTCGCCCGGGTGCTGGGTGCTGCTGTAGATGTGCCACTGGTTCTGCTCCTGCGGCACGGCGTAGGCGATCTGGCCTTCGAGGTAGAAGTGTTCCTGGCCGCCGACTTCGAGCGTGCCGGTGAGGGTGTGCGGCGCCCGTGCCAGCGCGGCGGCCGCATCACCGCGGCGCACCGTGACGGGTGGCAGCACGTAGTTCTTCTGCGCCAGTGCGTCCTGTACGGTCAGCACGGCGGGCAGGGGGGTAATGTCGAGCTGCACCTTGCGGGCTGCGCGGCGTGCCTGCATCACACTGTTCGCCACCACCAGGCCGATGACCTGACCGATGTGCTGCACGGTGTCGATGGCAAACACGGGCTCGTCGCCTGCAAATGCGGCCAGCATGGGGTCGCCGGGAATGTCCTGGGAGAGCACCACACCGCGTACGCCGGGCAGTGCCAGCGCCGCACGGGTATCGACCCCGCGCAGCCTGCCATGGGCCACGGTGGACAGGATGGGGGCGGCGAACAAGGTGCCGCGGATCTCGGGCAGGTCGTCGATGTAGTGCACGGCACCGGCCACCTGGGCCAGCGCGCTTTCGTGCATGCGGGTGGTGCCAGCTGCCGGAGGAGCGCTGTGGACAGTGGAGCTGTTTTTCATGCTGCTGCTCCTTGTGCCGTGAGCCGGCGCACGTCGATCTCTTGCTGGCCTTGCGTTTCGAGCCAGAAGCGTTGCAGCAGGTTGCCCAGTACGGTGCGGCGGTAGTCGCCGGAGGCACGCATGTCGGAAATGGGGCTGAATTCGTTGCGCAAGGCTTGTTGTGCACGCTGGACGGTTTGCGCGTTCCAGGGCTGGCCACGCAATGCAGCTTCCGTCTGCACGGCCCGTGCAGGCGTGGCGGCGACACCGCCTGCGCCAATGCTGGCGCGCTGCACCACGCCGTTTGCAATGTGCAGGCTCACCACCAGGCACACGGCCGAAATGTCGTCCTCAAAGCGCTTGGAAATCTTGTAGGCCCTGGTGAACTCCGTGGTAGTGGGGCGTGGCACCTTGATCCAGGCCAGCACTTCACTGGGCTGCAATATGTTCTGGCGGTAGCCGGTATAGAGCTGCTCCAGCGGCAGTTCGCGGTGGTGGATTTGGTCTTTCTCCCAGTGCATGAGCACAATATTCGCGCCCAGCGCGATCAGCAGCGGCATGGAGTCGCCAATGGGCGAGCCGTTGGCGACGTTGCCGCCCAGGGTGCCGGCATTGCGCACCGGCTGCCCGGCAAAGCGGTGGGCAAAGTCGGCCAACTGGGGCCGGTCCGCCACCAAGGCAGCAAAGGCGTCGGTGAGAGTGACCGCTGCGCCAATGGCAATGTGGTGCGGGTACTGTTCCACCCGCTGCAGTTCGGCCACGCGGGTCAGGTCAATGATGTGGCCGAACTCCCGGTGCTGCTTGGTGATCCACAGCCCCACATCGGTGCATCCGGCCACCAGCTGGGCCAGTGGGTGTTGTGCGCGCGCCTGCAGCAGCGCAGCCAGGTTTTCGGGTGTTTTATAGGCCAAATCGGCATCCATCCCGCGTGGATATTGCGCAAGCAGCTCCAGTTTTGATAGCGTATCAGCCTCATCGACGGCCACCTTGGGCAACTTCTGCATGGCCTCGGCGGCGTCCAGAATCGGCCGGTAGCCGGTGCAGCGGCACAGGTTGCCCGACAGCGCCTGCGAGGCCTGTTCGCGTGATACCGCCTGGCCGTGCACGGTGTGGTTCTGGTACAGGCCAAAGAGGCTCATCACAAAGCCGGGCGTGCAGAAACCGCACTGCGAGCCGTGGCACTCGGCCAGGGCCTGTTGAGCGGGATGGAGTTTTCCATCCTGTTGCACCAAATCTTCTGTCGTCCACAGTGCCTTGCCATTGGCTGCGTGGGCTGGCTGGATGCAGCTGTTGACCGCGCGGTACTGCAGCTTGCCGTCTTTCTCTTGCCCCAGCACCACGGTGCAGGCGCCGCAGTCGCCTTCACCACAGCCTTCCTTGGTGCCACAGCTGTGCAGGTCTTCGCGCAGTACTTCGAGCAGGGTGCGCTCGGGCGGCACGTTGTGCAACGTGAGGACTTCACCGCGTCGCAGGATTCGCAGGGGAGGATTTTTCATGGCGCTCATTACTCAAGGGTATGTCGTGATGCCCGTTTTGACCATACGCTTTAGCATATGGGATAAATCCATTCGACGGTATGACAGACCTGACCCAATTCGACAAGATAGACCTCCATTTGATAAGGGTCTTGCACACCGTGTTGACTGAGCGCAACGTATCGAGGGCCGCTGTCCGACTGGGAATGCACCAGCCGGCCGTGAGTGCTGCGCTCAAGCGCCTGCGTGACTACGCGGGCGACCCGCTTCTGGTGCGCAGCGGCTCCGGCATGGTGCCCACGGTGGCAGGTCTGCGCATGGTGGAGCCGGCTGCCAATATCCTGCGCGACGCCCAGCGCTTGTTTTCCGATGCCCGCGAGTTCTCGCCCAGCAACAGCCGTGCCGTGTTCCGCATTGCCGCCAGTGACTACCTGGACCCTCAGTTCCTGCCGCGGCTGGTGCAAGAAGTGAAAGAACAAGCGCCGCTGTCGGAAATTGAAATCCACCCGCTCAATGCCGCCACCGACTACCAGCAGCAATTGGCCCGGGGCGACGTGGACGTGGTGGTGGGCAACTGGCTGACCCCGCCGCTGGACCTGCACCTGGGCAAACTTTTTTCCGACGAAGTGGTGTGTCTGGTGGCCAACAAGCACCCGGCATTGCGCCGTGGCTGGGACGAGGCAGCCTGGCTGGAGGCGGACCACATTGCTCCAACTGCCACCCACCCCGGTGCCCGCGGCGTCATCGACGAGCACCTGACCAATCTGGGCCTGCGCCGCCACATCGTGGCGCGCTGCCCACACTTTGGCCTGATTCCGGGCATGGTGGCATCGACCTTGCTTGTGTTGACCACCGGGCGCCAGTATTGCGAGCGATTTGTGGACCAGTTGCCGGTGCAGATCGTCCCGTGTCCGGTACAGTTCCCCCCTTTGGTGTATTACCAGCTGTGGCATGAGCGTTCGCACACGTCGGCATCGAGCCGCTGGTTGCGCGAGCGCATCAAGTCGGTAGCGGCCACTTTGAAAAACAAACCCTAGACATTCCCATGTCCCATCCCCACCCGCGACTTCAACTCACCGGCATCACCAAGGCCTATCCCAGTGTGGTGGCCAACAGCGATGTCTCGCTGACCGTGCAAGCGGGCGAAATCCATGCTGTGCTGGGTGAAAACGGTGCCGGCAAGTCCACGTTGATGAAAATCATCTATGGCTCGGTCAAGCCCGATGCCGGCGAGATGCGCATCAACGGCCAGCCCATCGTCATCCGCAACCCCAACGATGCCCGCGCCAACGGTATCAGCATGGTGTTCCAGCACTTCAACCTGTTCGAGACCATGACCGTGGCCGAGAACGTGTGGCTGGGGCTCATGCGCACCAGTTTGGACCAGGTCAGCGCCGCGATTTTGGCCAAGGCCAATGAATACGGCCTGGACATCGACCCGAACCGCCCGGTGCATACCCTCAGCGTGGGTGAGATGCAGCGCGTGGAAATCATCCGTGCCTTGCTGACGCGCCCCGAACTGCTGATCCTCGACGAGCCGACTTCGGTGCTGACACCGCAGGCGGTCGAGAAGCTGTTTGTGGTGCTAAAGCAGTTGGCCAGCGAAGGCTGCTCCATTTTGTACATCAGCCACAAGCTCGACGAAATCCGCGAACTCTGTACCGCCTGCACGGTGTTGCGTGGCGGCAAGGTGACTGGCGTTTGCAACCCGCAGCAGGAAAGCAACGCCTCGCTTTCGCGCCTGATGATAGGTGCCGAACCCCCGCAACTGGTGCACCGGCCGCAGACGCCCGGCGCACCGGTATTGCAGGTGAAGGGGCTGACGCTGGAAAAGGAAGACCAGTTTGGTGTCGACCTGAATGCGATTGGTTTCGAGGTGCGTGCCGGTGAAGTGGTAGGTATCGCTGGCGTTTCGGGCAATGGTCAGAAAGAATTGCTGTATGCCCTTTCCGGTGAAGACTGCCGTGCACCGGCGGACAGTGTGCAGATCGGCGCGACCGATGTAGCACGCTTGAATCCGGCACAGCGGCGTCGCCTGGGTTTGCACTTCGTGCCCGAAGAGCGCTTGGGTCGCGGTGCGGTGCCTACGTTGAGTCTGGCCCAGAACCTGCTGTTGACGCGCACCGAGTCCATTACCGCGCCAAAGTTCGCCGGGGGCTGGATCAAGGTGCGTGCACTGGAGGCACATGCCGCGCGGCTGATCCAGTCGTTCAATGTCAAGGCAGGCGGTCCGCAGTCGGCAGCCAAATCCTTGTCCGGTGGCAATCTGCAGAAATTCATTGTCGGGCGCGAGATCGACGCGAAGCCCAGCCTGTTCATCGTGTCGCAGCCGACCTGGGGGGTCGATGTAGGCGCTGCGGCCCAGATTCGCGGTGAAATTCTGGCCTTGCGCGATGCCGGTTGTGCCGTGCTGGTGGTGAGCGAGGAACTCGATGAGTTGTTTGAAATCAGTGACCGCATGCATGTGATTGCAGGTGGGCGACTGTCGCCTTCGCTGCCCATAGGAGAAGCCACAGTGGAAAAAATCGGTATCTGGATGAGTGGCTTGTGGGATGGGGCCAAGACCAACGCGGCGGAGGTGGCGCATGCTTAAGCTGGAAACACGTCCCCAGCCCTCCAGTTTCTGGAGTTACGCCTCACCGGTGCTGGCACTGCTGTTGACGGTCGTCATCGGCATCCTCCTCTTCGCCGCCTTGGGCAAGGACCCGGTGCGCGGCTTGCAGGTCTTTTTCTGGGAGCCCATCAAGTCTGGCTATGCCCTGAGCGAGCTGGTGGTCAAGGCCACGCCATTGCTGCTGATTGCCCTGGGGCTGGCTGTGTGCTTTCGCTCCAATGTGTGGAACATTGGTGCCGAAGGGCAGTACATCATGGGTGCCATAGCCGCCAGCGGCGTAGCGTTGATGGCATCGCCTTCGACAGGGGGCTGGATTGTGTTGGCCATCCTGTTGGCTGGCGTGCTCGGTGGCATGGTCTGGTCGGGTCTGACAGCCCTGTTGCGCGACAAGTTCAACGCCAACGAGATTCTGGTGAGTCTGATGCTGGTCTATGTGGCCGTGCAGGTGCTGCAGTTTCTGGTGTTCGGTCCCTGGAAAGACCCCCATGGCTACAACTTTCCACAGACCAAGACTTTCGATGCCATTACCCGCATCCCACGTCTGATGGACGGCTCGCGCCTTAATATCGGGGTGCTGCTTGCGCTGCTGGGCGTGGCCGGTTTCTGGGTGTTCCTGTTCCGTACCCGTGCTGGTTTTGCGTTGCAGGTGGGGGGGCTGGCACCGCAGGCGTCCCGCTATGCCGGTTTCTCTTCCCGTAAGGCGCTGTGGACGGCCTTGCTGGTGTCCGGGGCGATGGCTGGACTGGCAGGTGCTTTGGAAGTGGCCGGTCCCATTGGCCAGCTGACTCCGTATGTGCCCGCTGGGTATGGTTTTGCCGCCATCATCGTGGCTTTTGTTGGCCGTCTGCACCCGGTGGGTATGGTGTTTTCGGCGGTGCTGATGAGCATGTTCTACATCGGTGGTGAGCTGGCCCAGTCGCGTCTGGGTCTGCCCAAGTCGCTCACGGGCGTGTTCCAGGGCTTGCTGTTGTTCAGCCTGCTGGCATGCGACACCCTGGTCAATTACCGCCTGCGCTGGAAGCGCGCCTGAGGAGATCGGAATATGGAATCGTATGCTTTGCTGATTGCCGCCACACTCAACGCCGGCACAGTGTTGGCGATAGCGGCGCTGGGCCTGTTGATTAACGAGAAGGCCGGGGTCGTCAACCTGGGGGCTGAGGGCATGATGCTGTGCGCCGCCATTGCCGGATTCGCTACCGTGGTGCACACCGGCAGTGATGTGCTCGGTTTTGGTGCCGGCATGGTGGTGGGTGCGTTGATGGCGGCCATTTTCGGAGGGCTGGTGATTTGGCTGAATACCAACCAGTACGCGACCGGGTTGGCTTTGAGTCTGTTCGGTGCAGGATTTTCGGCATTTGCCGGAATTGCCTACGTGCAGGAAAAGATTCCGGAGCGCGAGAGCTTTGCTGTCCCGTTCCTGGCGGATATCCCCTTGGTTGGCCCGGCCTTGTTCAAACACCACCCGTTGGTGTACCTCACGGTGTTTTTCGCCATCGGGCTGATCTGGTTTCTTTACAAGACACGTTCTGGTCTGATCCTGCGCAGCGTCGGTGAAAGCCCTGAATCGGCCCATGGTCTGGGCTACCCGGTGCGCAAGATCCGGTTGGGCGCTGTGATGGCGGGTGGTGCACTGTGCGGGCTGGCGGGCGCGTACATATCGGTGATCTACACGCCTTTGTGGGTTGAGGGCATTGTGGCGGGCAAGGGCTGGATTGCTTTGGCACTGACCACGTTTGCCACCTGGCGACCGGCACGGGTATTGCTTGGTGCCTACTTGTTTGGTGGCGTGACCATGCTGCAGTTCCATCTGCAGGGCGCGGGTGTCGAGTTGCCCAGCCAGTTCCTGAGCATGCTGCCTTACCTTGCCACGATTGTGGTTCTGGCTTTGATCTCGCGCAATCCACGCTGGATTCGTATTAATATGCCAGCTGCAATTGGGAAGCCCTTTTATCCTGGTTCTTGAACCAGTTCATTCCATTTTTTAACAGTGAGGATTTGACATGACAGACATGCAGAAGCGTTCTCTTCTCAAGCTGGCCGCCGTGGCCGCTGCCGCCAGCGCGGCTTTGGTTGGGTGTGGCAAGAAGGAAGAGCCCGTCGCAGCTCCAGCACCGGCTCCTGTTGCTTCGGCACCTGCCAAGCCCGAGCCCCTGAAGATCGCGTTTGCCTATGTCGGTCCTGTGGGTGACGGTGGCTGGACGTTCGCGCACGACAATGGCCGCAAGGCACTGGAGAAGGAGTTGGGCGACAAGATCGTCACCAGCTTCGTGGAAAACGTGCCCGAATCGGCCGACGCCGAGCGTGTGATCCGCGACATGGCCGGGCAGGGCAACAAGCTCATTTTCGGTACTACATTCGGTTACATGGAGCCCATGCTGAAGGTTGCTGCTGACAATCCCAACGTGAACTTCCAGCACGCCGCCGGCTACAAGACAGCCGCCAACATGAGCACCTACGACAGCCGTACCTACGAGGGTGCGTACATGGCGGGTGTCATCGCCGGCAAGATGACCAAGTCCAACACCCTGGGTGTGGTGGCCTCGGTGCCGATTCCTGAAGTGATCCGCAACATCAACAGCTTCACCCTGGGCGCCCAAAGCAGCAACCCCAAGGTCAAGACCAAGGTGGTATGGGTCAATGAGTGGTTCAATCCTCCCAAGGAAACCGAAGCCGCGACCAGCCTGATCAATGGTGGTGCCGACGTGTTGTTCCAGAACACCGACTCTCCGGCAGTGCTCAAGACTGCGCAGGACAAGGGCAAGCGCGCCTTCGGTTGGGACTCTGACATGACCGCCTATGGTCCCAAGGCCCACTTGGCATCCGCCATCATCAATTGGGGCCCTTACTACATCAAGGCCACCAAGGACGTGCTGGAAGGCAAGAAAGAATCGACCCAGACCTGGTGGGGTGTGAAGGAAGGTGCGATTGATATCGTGTCCATCGCCGAAGACGTACCTGCTGAAACCAAGGCCAAAGTGGAAGAAGTCAAGGCCGGCTTGAAAGACGGCAGTTTTGTCATCTGGAAAGGCCCCATTGTCGACAACACCGGCAAGGAGCAGCTCAAGAAGGACGAAGTGGCCGATGACAAGCTCCTCGGTGGGCTGAACTTCTACGTCAAGGGCGTGGAAGGCAAGATTCCCGGAGCCAAGTAAGCCCCTGCGCGCATCCCAAGGCCGCTAGCAAGCGGCCTTTTTTCTGGAGTATTTCATGCTGTACCGCACCATTGACCCCGACAGTCTTCCGGAGCTGCTGTGCAAGATGCCCAAGGCGGAGTTGCACATGCACATTGAAGGTTCGCTGGAGCCGGAGTTGATGTTTGCCCTTGCTGAGCGCAATGGCGTGGCCATGAAATACCCCTCCGTTGAGGCACTACGCAGTGCCTACGAGTTCGACAACCTGCAGAGCTTTCTGGACATTTACCACGAAGGCACGCTGGTGCTCAAGACCGAGCAGGACTTCTACGACATGACCTGTGCCTACCTGGCGCGGGCGCAGGCCGACAATGTGCTGCACACGGAGATTTTTTTCGATACCCAAACGCACACCGGGCATGGGCTCAGTGCGCAAACGGTAGTCGATGGCCTGTACCGCGCCTGCCAGGATGCCCCGGAAAAGTACGGCATCACGGCCTCGTTGGTTTTGTGTTTCCTGCGCCATCTGAGCGAAGAGGAAGCCTTTGCCTGTTTGGAAGAAGTTTTGCCATTCCGCGAAAAGATCGTGGGCATTGGCCTTGCTTCCAGCGAAGTCGGGCATCCGCCGGAGAAGTTTGCCCGGGTGTTTGCGCGTGCACGTGAATTGGGTTTCCGCTTGGTGGCCCATGCGGGTGAAGAAGCTGGTCCCGACTACATCTACAGTGCATTGGACATATTGAAGGTAGAGCGCATCGACCATGGAGTGCAGGCGATGCGCGATCCCGAGCTCATCAAACGGCTGGCGCATGAGCGTATACCCTTGACGGTGTGTCCCTTGTCGAACCTGAAGCTGAAAGTGTTTTCCGACCTGCAGCAGCACTGCCTGAAGGATTTGCTCGATGCGGGGGTGGTTGCAACGGTGAACTCGGACGATCCTGCCTACTTTGGCGGCTATATCAATACCAATTTCACACAGACTTTTGCTGCACTGGGCATGAATGCCACTCATGCCTACCAGCTTGCACGCAACAGCTTCGATGCCAGTTTCATCGATGTCTCGCAGAAGAGACGATATATTGAGAAATTGGATGCGGTGTTTGAGTCCTTTTACCGACCTTGAGGGGGGCTTTGGCCACCCCCTTTGACCGTGCATGTCAAACAGTCAGTTCGTACTCATAAACAGGAGAAAAAATGCCACAGGACGTTGGAACGCAGGGGAGTAAATTGCTGATCGTCGATGACAGCAAGGTTTCGCGACTGCGAATACGCGCTTTTTTTGCGCTCCACTGCCCATCATGGGAAGTGAAAGAAGCTTCAACTGGTGACGAAGCGATCACAATGAGTCAGGAGTTTCGGCCTGATTTTGTGACAATGGATGTGAATATGCCTGGTATGAGTGGATTTGAGGCCGCGCCTCAAATCATTGCAGGCAATCAACGGGTGCGTGTGGTCATTTTGACAGCCAATATCCAGGAAAGCAGCAGACAAATGGCAGCTTCATTGAATCTCAGCTTTGTTGCGAAGCCTGCGACCGAGGCGTCCCTGCAGCAGGCGCTGGACTTTTTGCTGGCGGGGCGCCCATGATGACGCTCAATGAGCTGGAGCAGGATGCTCTTGGCGAAATATTCAATATCGGAGTCGGTCTGGCAGCCGATGTGCTGAGCCAAATGGTCAGTGAAACGGTGCATCTGTCCGTTCCAGTGGTTGAAATGGTGAGTCACGAGCAGGCTACCGGGTACTACTTGAATCGGGTCCAAAGGCCTTTGTGTGCCATTCGCCAGACCTATGTAGGCGAGGTAACCACGGAGGCGATCCTCATGTTCCCGGAGGAGAACAGCCTGGAGCTCGTGCGAGCGATGGTGGGGAATGATGTTCCGGTGGAAGAATTGCCCGACATGGAGCGGGATGCCATGGCGGAAATTGGCAACATTATTCTGAACGCGGTGATTTCCAGCATGTCCACCACTTTGGGATTGGCTTTTGATGGCTCCTTGCCTGAAGTGAGCATCATTGATGCAGAGGCAATATTCAGTGACGCCATGGGGCGTTACGAGGGGGGTGGCGGGCCATCTACCGTGCTGGCACTGACCATCGATTTCGAATTGGCCGCTCGCCAAGTCAATGGTTATCTGGCGTTTTTGCTGGATATTCCTTCCAGTGAAAAGTTGCAGTCTCACATTGCACAGTACATTGCTGGAACTTGAATGTCTGGGTGGGCGTTCGGCACCGAGGCAGTGGCGCGCATCTGCATGTGTTACCACTGATATTGGCTATTTGAATGTCAGTATGTCCGGTGCGCGAAGATGCATTTAAAGTCCACGGAATGAAGGCATATCGATCCTCGCTCCTGTGGTTTCCATACAGTGGAG
The DNA here is from genome assembly GCA_008015235.1 of Rhodoferax sp. Lineage (GTDB taxonomy): Bacteria > Pseudomonadota > Gammaproteobacteria > Burkholderiales > Burkholderiaceae_C > Allorhodoferax. The sequence continues at coordinate 258,185 of SSFF01000004.1, forward strand.
AGCGTGCTGCCCAGGCTTGTTATGAGCAGGATGGCTTGCTAGTGCTCGACAAAGATGGTGCAGGACGCTGGGTGGTCCACGCCATCGGTGCGTGGAGTGCCCTCCAGGCTGATTTTTCCAACGTACCGCGGGAAAATCTGCCGAACAGGATCATCGCTCCAGGCTTTGTCGACTTGCATGTCCACTTTCCCCAGACCAATGTCATCGGCTCACCGGCAGATGGTCTGTTGCCATGGCTTGAAAACTACACCTTTCCCGAGGAGGCGCGCTTTGCCGACGCTGAATACGCTGCTTCCTCGGCTAAATTTTTCGTCGACGAATTGTTGCGCAATGGAGTGACAACGGCGCTGGCATTCGCCACATCCCATCCAGGTTCGGTGGAGGCGTTGAATACTGTCGCATTGGAGCGGGGCATGCGCATGGTCAGCGGCATGGTGTTGATGGACCGCAATGCGCCGGACTATCTTTTGAATTCAGCATCTGGTACGGTTAATTCGACCGAGCAAAGCTTGCGCGACACCGAAGCACTGATCCAGCGGTGGCATGGCAAAGGGCGCCTGGGCTACGCCATTACTCCCCGTTTCGCGCCCACCAGCACAGAGTCTCAGTTGCGCGGAGCGGGGGAGCTGGCACAGCGCTATCCCGAGGTTTGGATCCAGTCCCATGTGTCTGAGAACAAGGATGAAATTGCCTGGGTGCGGGAGCTTTATCCTTTGGCGTCGAGTTATTTGTCGGTGTACGACCAATTTGGTCTCTTGCGACAGCGTTCCGTGTATGCGCACTGCATCCATTTCGACGACCGTGATCGTGCCTTGATGCGTGAGCGGGGTGGCGTCGCAGCTGTCAGTCCGACCAGCAACCTGTTTTTGGGCAGTGGTTTTTTTGATTATTCCGGCGCTGATCGGATAGGTTTCTTGTATGGCTTGGCCAGTGACGTGGGTGGTGGCACGTCCTTCAGTCCCTTCCACACCATGCTGGCTGCTTATTACGTGGGCCGAGAAGGTCAAACCAAAACGGGACTTACGCTGAACCCCCAGCACCTGTGGTGGCAGCATACTGCCGGTGCCGGGCAGGCCATGGGGCTGGGCGGCGTGGCTGGGGCTCCGATCGCTGGTAATCTGGTTCCCGGTGCGGACGCCGACTTTGTGGTGTTGAATCCCCGGGCAACCCCTCTCTTGGAGCGCAAGACCCAGGGAGCCAAATCACTGGATGAACTGTTGTTTTCCCTCATCGTCTTGGGGGATGACCGGGTTATAGAACGCACGTATCTGGCTTGATCACAGTCTGGACGCGATGCCTCAAGAACGCCATTTGTTGGTCTAACGCAAAGAACTTGGCATATTGGCCCACTAGAATCGCGCGTTTTGGAGCTGAATTATGAGCATCAAGAGCGATAAGTGGATTCGGCGCATGGCCGAGCAGCACGGCATGATTGAACCGTTTGAGCCTGGCCAGATTCGCCAGCGTGATGGCAATCGCCTGATCAGCTACGGGACCAGCAGCTACGGCTATGACATTCGCTGCGCTGCAGAGTTCAAGGTATTCACCAATATCCACAGCACCGTGGTCGACCCCAAGAATTTCGACGAAAAAAGCTTTGTCGATTTCAACGACGATGTCTGCATCATTCCTCCCAACAGTTTCGCCCTGGCACGGACGGTGGAGTATTTCCGCATCCCCCGTAATGTGCTCACCATCTGCCTGGGTAAAAGCACCTATGCCCGTTGCGGCATCATCGTGAATGTCACCCCGTTTGAGCCCGAATGGGAAGGCTATGTGACATTGGAGTTCTCCAATACGACGCCTCTGCCAGCCAAGATTTACGCCGGCGAAGGCTGTGCCCAGGTGTTGTTCTTCGAGAGTGACGAAGTGTGCGAAACCAGCTACAAGGACCGTGGCGGCAAGTACCAGGGCCAGCATGGCGTGACTCTGCCCAAAGCCTGAGTTCACGCGGGCCTGGCCAGTTAAGATGGTCCATCGGTAGGTATTTGGGCAGCGATGGCGGATAATCGGGGTTTTTCCCTATATAGGTGGATAGCAGCAGCTTATGCGTCTGCGTCCCCGTCTGACTGAATGACCGAACAAACATCCGTGCCCGCAAATCCAGAGACTGCCGCCGCTGCCGAGGTGGCCGCCAGCGCATTTGCCAACCTCAATTTGGCACAACCTCTGGCGCGTGCGGTGGCGGAAATGGGCTTCAGCGCCATGACCCCGATCCAGGCACAGGCCATTCCGGTGGTTATTCAGGGGCGTGACGTGATGGGGGCTGCGCAGACAGGCACCGGCAAGACGGCGGCGTTTGCCTTGCCTTTGTTGCACCGCATGATGAAGCATGAAAATGCCTCCACATCGCCGGCCCGTCACCCTGTCCGTGCATTGGTGCTGTTGCCCACGCGCGAGCTGGCGGACCAGGTGGCGCAACAGGTCAAGCTTTTTGCCAAGTACACCAACCTGCGCAGTGCCGTGGTGTTTGGTGGCGTGGACATGAAGCCGCAAACGGCTGAACTCAAGGCGGGCGTCGAGGTTCTGGTGGCAACCCCTGGGCGCCTTCTGGACCATATCGAGGCCAAGAGCGCCGTCTTGAACCAGGTGGAGTACGTTGTGCTCGACGAGGCGGACCGCATGCTCGATATCGGCTTCCTGCCGGATTTGCAGCGCATTCTTTCCTATCTGCCCAAGCAGCGTACCACCTTGCTCTTTTCTGCGACCTTCTCGCCAGAAATCAAGCGCCTGGCCGGTAGCTATTTGCAGGATCCGATCACCATCGAGGTCGCCCGTCCCAATGCCACGGCGTCGACAGTGGAGCAGCGTTTTTTTGGCGTACCGGAGGACAACAAGCGCCATGCGCTGCACGAGCTGCTGCGCCAGCGCGAAATTCGCCAGGCCTTTGTCTTCGTGAATAGCAAGCTCGGTTGCGCCCGTCTGGCGCGCGCCTTGGAGCGTGACGGTCTGAAGGCGGCCGCCTTGCATGGTGACAAGAGCCAGGACGAGCGCCTCAAGGCACTGGATGCCTTCAAGAAAGGCGAAGTTGATTTGCTGGTGTGCACCGATGTGGCTGCGCGCGGGCTGGACATCAAGGATGTGCCTGCCGTGTTCAATTTCGATTTGCCTTTCAATGCCGAAGACTATGTGCACCGCATCGGCCGTACCGGACGTGCCGGCGCCGCGGGTCTGGCCTTTAGTTTTGTTGGTGGTGGCAACGATGCCCGGTTGGCGGCTGATATTGAAAAGTTGATCAAGAAAAAGATCGAAGTGGAAGGGCTGGAGTTCGCGGACCAGTTGCCCGATATTCGACGCCAAGGTCGCATCAACAGCGGGCGTCGCCTGTACTCCGACCAGACCCATGGCGACCACCACCGCAGTACACCGCGCGGCGACTATGCGCGCACGGCACCTGCGCCACGTGACCCGTTCTTTGACAAGCCCTACGAAGCATCGCCTGATTCCCAAGTTGCACAGCCTACATGGGATGCAGGAGAACGTGCCCCTGCATCTCGCAGCATCTCCGCCAATATTCGCCCCAAACGCAAAGTGGCGGCTTTATTCAAGGCGTCCTGAGGCAGAAGTTAAATAAACGAACCTGTTGGGGTCTGCATTGCAGGGCAGTCAACAGCGATTAGTTCCGGTGCCCAGCGTGTGCGAGCCTCTAGCCGCAACGCTGCGAGTTGACCTCCCCAAACACAACCGAGATCCAGCGCATAGACATCGGAGCGCCCCAGCCATCCCAAGGTTGACCAGTGGCCAAAGGCCACTACAGCATCAGCACTCGAGCGCCCCGGCACATCAAACCAAGGCATGTGGCCTGCGGGTGCGTGCTCAGCCCCTCCCTTGCTTTCGAACTCCATCACCCCATCGGCGGTGCAATAGCGCAGCCGTGTGAGTGCGTTGACGATGAGCCGGATGCGGTCCATCCCCCGCAGGGATTCCGACCATTTTGCCGGGTGGTCGGCGTACATGGTGTGGAAGAACTCCGTGGCCTGTGGGCTGCGCAGGAGTGTTTCCACCTCGCCGGCCAGTTGCAGGGTCTGGGCAGCCGTCCATTGCGGTAAGACTCCCGCATGCACCATGAGTACGTTCTTGCCGCCGATGTGCTCACACAGGGCCATATGCTGGTGGGCGAGCCAATCCAGCATGGACGCGCTGTCCGGGGCGTTCAGGATACAGGCCAGGGTGTCCTTGCGTTTTGCATGCCGGGCCTGGTGGGACACGGCCAGCAAATGCAGATCGTGGTTGCCGAGCAGGCAGCGGGCCGCATCGCCATAGGACATGAGGCGCCGCACGACGAGGTCCGACGCAGGGCCACGGTTGACCAGGTCGCCGAGCACATACAGCGTATCGCGGCTGGGTGAGAAGGCTATGGTGTCCAGTAATTGCCCCAGCGCTGCATCGCAGCCCTGGATATCGCCAATCATGTAAAGTGCCATGTCCCTATTCTCTTTGCTTTATCCATGGATTTTTTGCTGATACTGGTGTTGACCCTGCTCAACGGTCTGTTTGCGATGACCGAGCTGGCACTGACCGCGAGCAAGAAAATCCATTTGCAGAACATGCGCGATGCCGGTGACAAAGGTGCCCGGGCTGCATTGGCTCTGCTTGACAACCCCACCCAGTTCCTGTCCGTGGTGCAGGTGGGGATCACTTCGATTGGAATGCTGAACGCCATTGTGGGTGAGGCTGCTTTCAGCGATGGGCTTTCGCAGTGGCTCAAGCACACTGTCGATCTGTCGGACAGGGCTGCCGACCTGACCGCTACCGCCGTGGTGGTGACTTGCATCACCTTTATGACTATTGTGTTTGGTGAACTGGTTCCCAAACGCATTGGGCAACTGTATCCGGAGACGGTGGCAAGCTTGCTGGCGCGTCCGATGACCTGGGTGGCCAAAGTGGCAAAACCTTTTGTTCGTCTTTTGTCCATATCGACCCACGCGGTCATGCATTTACTGCGTATAGACACTTCGGATACGCGTGGTGTCACAGAAGCAGAGATTACCGCAAGTCTGGAAGAGGGTGTCGATGCCGGCATCATTGAAGTGCACGAACACCAGATGGTGCGCAACGTGTTTCACTTGGATGACCGTTCGCTGGCTTCCATGATGCAACCCCGCTCGGAGATCCAATGGCTGGATGCATCTGCAACGGTGGAGCAGGCACTGGCTCAGGCTGGAGCAGGTGCAGGCAAAGGGCACCATTCGTGGTACCCGGTGTGCAGGGGGTCGCTGGAACAGGTGCTGGGCCTTGTCAGTGTGGCACGTCTGTTGGAGCTCGGATCCGGGCGTGAAGGCGCTATTGAGCTGTGGATGGAGCCTGCAGTTTTTGTCCCGGAAACACTCAGTGGCATGGAACTGATCGCGCAGTTTCGCAGCAAGGCGGCACGCATGGTGTTTGTGGTGGATGAGTATGGTGATCTGCAAGGTTTGGTAACCCCGTTTGATCTCCTGCAAGCCATCACCGGTGAACTCAAACCCACCGCAGAGGTGGATGCATGGGCACAAGTGCAGGCGGATGGCAGCTGGCGACTGGATGGTGCTATGCCCGTGGAAGAGATGAAGACCCAGCTGGGTATCGAGGCCGACTTGCCATTTGAGGGGCGCTACAACACGGTGGCTGGATTGCTGATGGCAGTGAGCGGACGCTTGCCGCAGGTTGGCGATGTTGTCCAATGTGCTGGGTGGCAGTTTGTGGTGCTTGCGCTGGAAGGGCGACGCCTGGAGAAAATCCAGGCCAGCCCGCTGCCCTCACATGCGTCCTAACAGGCGGTAGCTGGCAATCCCGGCATATTCGTGTAGCGCAAGTTGCCATAGACCTATGCTTTCCAGCAAGGAATAAGCGGTCCATGGGGTGGTACTGGCTGTCCGGAAGTCGACCGGATATGCGCTGACGTTCCATCCCTGTGCCAGGAAGACGCCCATGGCACGTGGCATGTGCCAAGCGGAAGTTAACAACAGCCAGGGGCGTTGTTTATTGATGCCAGGAATTTGTGCCGTCAATGCAGCATTTTCAAATGTGTTGCGAGATTTGTCCTCCCAAATCATGGTCTCTACTGGCAACCCCATGGTGCTGAAAAACCTACGGGCGCGCGCAGCTTCACTAGGGCCGGATGCGATCAGACCACCCTCTCCTCCGGTGAAAATGATGCGCAGCTTGGGGTTGAGTCTGTACAGGGCAACGGCAGCCGTCATGCGCTCGGAGGCATCATTGATCAGCGGTTGTGCATGTGCGCCTGCAAGGTATGCGGCGGAGGTTGCTCCGCCCAAGATGATGACACCCGCGAAACTGTCGGTGGACGCTTCGGGATGCAGTTCTGGATACTGTGTCTCCAGCGGTCGCATCAGTGCCTCAGATAATGGTTGCCAGCCCAGTGTCAACAACAGCATCAAGGTGCCAGCCAGGATCCTGCGGGTTGTTTGCAGGCTCCAGTACGTGCCTATCCAGGCACAAAACATAAGAAACAACACCCATACCAGGGGCTGCAGGGCGAAGTCCAATAATTTGGCAGCAAAGTGCATGGGTTTACACTCGAAACGATGATGGCACTGGCAGGATTGAGAAACGCATGACCAAAGGCATGATACTGGCCGCAGGGCAGGGAACCCGGGTGCGACCCTTGACCAAGGATATTCCGAAGCCCATGGTGCCGATCCTGGGCAAACCGGTCATGGAGTACCTGATTGAACTCATGGCGCGCCATGGCATCCGCGAGATCATGGTGAACGTGGCCTGGCACCACCGCAAGATCGAAGAGTATTTCGGAGATGGCAGTCGCTGGGGGGTGGACATCGGCTACTCCTATGAGGGTGTGCTCGACCACGGCGACATCGTTCCGCGTCCCAAGGGTTCAGCCGGTGGCATGCGCCATATCCAGGATGCCTCGGGGTTCTTCGATGACACTACCCTGGTGGTCTGTGGCGATGCCCTGGTGGACCTCGATATTTCTGCTGCCGTGGCCGAACACCGGGCCCAGGGCGCCTTGGCCAGTGTGGTGGCGTTGGAGGTGCCGCGCAGCGAAGTTGCCAATTACGGCATTGTCGTGGCCGATGCCCAGGGGCGCATTCAGTCGTTCCAGGAAAAGCCCCAGCCTGAGGCGGCGCATTCCACGCTGGCATCCACCGGTATTTACCTGTTCGAGCCGGGTGTGTTGGACTATGTACCCGCCGGCCAGCATTACGACATAGGCGCCCAGCTCTTTCCGCAATTGGTGCAGGCGCAGCAGCCGTTCTTTGTACAGAGCCGGCCTTTCCACTGGATTGACATTGGCCGTGTCAGTGACTACTGGACGGTGTTGCAGCGTGTCTTGTCGGGTGAGGTGGCCCACATGCCCATGCCGGGGCGTGAAATTCGCCCCGGTATTTTTGTCGGACTCAATACGCAGGTGGACTGGGAGCATGTCGATATTCACGGCCCGGTGTACCTGGGTTCTTCGGTGAAAATCGACGCGGGCTGTCGCATTCAGGGTCCGGCATGGATTGGGCACGGCAGCCATTTGCGCAGTGGTGCCCAACTGGACCGTTGTGTGCTGATGGAGTACACGCGCATCGGTGCAGGCGTGCACATGCGCGACATGGTGGTGTCGCCCCAATACTGCGTGGACCGGGAGGGCAATACCGTCTACCGCGGTGACGACAGCACCACCCTGCGCTGGAGCGACGCCCGGGCCTGAGCGGCACGGTCACACACTTTTACCAGGATTTTTATGACCATTCTCGTGACCGGCGGTGCCGGCTTTATTGGCAGTAATTTTGTGTTGGACTGGCTGGTGCAGGGTAGTGAACCCGTCGTCAACCTGGACAAACTCAGCTATGCTGGCAACCTCGAAAACTTGGCCGCCCTGCAGTGCGATGTCCGCCACATCTTTGTGCAAGGCGACATCGGCGATAGCGAACTCCTTGCGCGTTTGCTGCGTACACACTCTGTGCGCGCCATTGTCAATTTCGCCGCCGAAAGTCATGTGGACCGCTCCATCCACGGACCGCAAGCCTTCATTGACAACAACATCGTGGGCACTTTCAAGCTGCTCGAAACGGTCAAGGCCTACTGGAGTGCGTTGCCTGACGCCGAAAAATCTGCGTTCCGTTTTCTGCACGTCTCCACCGACGAAGTCTATGGTTCATTGTCCAAAGACGCCCCGGCCTTTACCGAACGCAACCCGCACGAACCGAATAGTCCCTACAGCGCCAGCAAGGCTGCCAGCGACCACCTGGTACGTGCCTGGCACCACACCTACGGCTTGCCGGTGTTGACCACCAATTGCTCCAACAACTACGGCCCGTTCCACTTTCCGGAAAAACTGATTCCGCTCATGATCGTCAATGCCCTGGCCGGCAAGCCCTTGCCGGTGTACGGCGATGGGCAGCAAATCCGTGACTGGTTGTACGTCAGGGACCACTGCAGCGCTATCCGCCGTGTCCTGGAGGCCGGCACGGTGGGGGAAACCTACAACGTGGGGGGCTGGAATGAGAAAGCCAATATCGACATCGTGCGCACCGTGTGCGGCTTGCTGGATGAGCTGCAACCCCGCGCCGACGGCCAACCCTATGCCCAGCAGATCACCTATGTGACCGACCGGCCGGGCCATGACCGTCGCTACGCCATTGACGCCAGCAAGATTGAGCGTGAACTGGGCTGGAAACCGGCCGAAACCTTTGACACCGGCATTGCCAAGACCGTGCGCTGGTACCTGGACAACCCACAATGGGTTGCCAACGTCCAAAGCGGAAGCTACCGCCAGTGGGTGGATCTGCAATATGGGGCAGCCGCATGAAAGTCCTGCTTTTCGGCCGTAGCGGCCAGGTTGGGTGGGAGTTGCAGCGTTCCTTGGGGGTGTTGGGCGAGCTGGTGGCGTTGGATTCGGATGCCCAGTACAACCCCGGCGGACTGTGTGGTGACTTTACCGATCTGGAGGGTTTGGCCCGAACGGTGGCAGTGGTTCAGCCCGACATCATCGTCAATGCGGCTGCCCACACTGCGGTCGACAAAGCCGAGTCCGAGCCTGTGCTTGCAAGGCAAATAAATGCCTTGGCCCCTGCCGTTCTTGCGCAAGCAGCTACAAAAGTAGGAGCAAAACTGGTGCATTACAGCACCGACTATGTGTTTGACGGCAGTGGTAACCGGCCCTGGGCCGAAACTGACGCTACTGCGCCCTTGAGCGTTTATGGCCAGACCAAGCTAGAGGGGGAGCAGGCCGTGGCCACCACGGCCAAGCACCTCATTCTGCGCACCAGTTGGGTCTATGCGGCACGGGGCGGCAACTTTGCCAAGACCATGCTGCGTCTGGCGGGCGAGCGTGAGACGCTGACGGTCATTGACGACCAGTTTGGCGCCCCGACCTCGGCCGAACTGCTGGCCGATGTGACGGCCCATGCCCTGCGGGCCCTGGTGCAAAAGCCGGAACTCGCAGGCCTGTACCACTGCGCGGCGGCAGGTGAAACCAACTGGCACGGCTATGCCCGCTATGTGCTGACCCAGGCCCAGGCGCTGGGGCAGCCGCTCAAAGTCGGGCCCGATCAGGTCAAGCCCATTTCCACCCGCGATTACCCCACACCGGCCCAGCGGCCATTGAACTCGCGTCTCGACACGCGCAAACTCCAGCGTGCCTTCGGGTTGCGCCTGCCTCACTGGCAGGAAGGGGTGGGGCGCATGCTCACCGAAATTGCACAGAAGTAACTCCCCATGACCCAGCGCAAAGGCCTCATCCTCGCCGGTGGCTCCGGCACCCGGCTGCACCCGGCCACCCTGGCCATCAGCAAGCAACTGCTGCCGGTGTACGATAAACCGATGATCTACTACCCGCTCAGCACCCTGCTGCTGGCGGGCATGCGTGACATCCTCATCATCAGCACCCCGCAGGACACCCCGCGCTTTGCCCAGTTGTTGGGCGATGGCAGCCAGTGGGGCGTGAACCTGCAATACGCCGTCCAACCCAGTCCGGACGGGCTGGCGCAGGCCTTTCTGATCGGCGAGGATTTCATCGGTGACAGCCCCAGCGCCCTGGTGCTCGGCGACAACATCTTCTACGGCCACGACTTCCAACCTTTGCTGGGCAGCGCCATGCAACGCCAACAAGGCGCGACCGTGTTTGCCTACCATGTCACCGACCCCGAACGCTATGGAGTGGCCGAGTTTGATGCAGCGGGCAAGGTGCTGTCGATCGAAGAAAAGCCTGCCCATCCCAAGAGCCACTACGCGGTCACTGGGCTGTATTTCTATGACGACAGCGTATGTGAGAAAGCCAAGGCCTTGCAACCTTCCCCGCGCGGGGAGCTGGAAATTACCGACCTGAACCGGCTGTACCTGGTGCAGGGTGCGCTGAACGTGGAGATCATGGGGCGCGGTTATGCCTGGCTCGACACCGGCACCCACGACAGCCTGCTCGATGCCAGCCAGTTCATCGCTACGCTGGAACGCCGCCAAGGCCTGAAGGTGGCGTGTCCCGAGGAAATTGCCTGGCGCCGTGGCTGGATTGACAGTGCACAGCTCGAGCAACTGGCCCAACCGCTCAAGAAAAATGGCTATGGCCAGTACCTGATGGGCCTGTTGAAAGATGGGGTGCGCTGATGCAGGTGACCCCCACCGCCATTGCCGATGTGCTGATTCTGGAACCCCAGGTCTTCGGGGACGCGCGCGGATTTTTCCTGGAAAGTTTCAACCAGCAGCGTTTCAACGCCGCCACCGGAACCGATTACCGGTTCGTGCAGGACAACCACAGCCGCAGCGCCCAAGGGGTGCTGCGCGGCCTGCATTACCAGGTGCGCCAGCCGCAGGGAAAGCTGGTGCGCGTGGTGGCCGGGGCCGTATGGGATGTGGCGGTAGATATACGGCCACACTCGCCCAGTTTTGGCCGATGGGTCGGGGTGGAGCTCAGCGCCGACAACCAGCGCCTGTTGTGGATTCCGCCGGGGCTGGCCCATGGTTTTGTGGTGCTCAGCGACAGCGCCGACTTTTTGTACAAAACCACCGATTACTACGCGCCCGAGTTTGAGCGCTGCCTGCGCTGGGACGACCCGACGCTGGCCATTGATTGGCCGGACCTGGGCATGGCACCCGTGCTTTCAGCAAAGGACCTGCAAGGGCAGAGCTGGGCGCAGGCCATGGCTGGTGGCTTTGTTTGATGCTCCTGTCCCTGGATGTGTCTTTGATGCACATCCGAGGGGCAAAGAAAAAGCCCGCACGTTCGTGGAACTGTGCGGGCTTCAATGTGGTGCCCAGGGCCGGACTCGAACCGGCACGCCTTGCGGCGGGGGATTTTGAGTCTGGTAGCGAAATGGCTCAACCATGCGGGTTTGCGTCCGATTGCTTCCGCAAAAAATACTGAGTTCCATGCATCTTTTTACCTCTGGATCGTGATTTTTGCGGAAGCGATATTCATGTAAGCACACATTTGGGTCAAGTTAACATTCCAGGCACGAAAAAGCGATCCTCATCGATCTAAGCCAATGCCTGACAAAAAGATGCTTTTCAAGTACCGGTCTTTCTCCGCAAAGACCGTTGAATCATTGGTTTGTGACCGGCTGTATATGGCCAATCCAGCCGACTTCAATGACCCAATGGACACAAGGCCAGTGGTCGAGTGCGATATTGATCTTGATAGTCTCCAAGAGCTTGTGGCAACGCTTATTGAGCGACGGCTTAAAGATGAATTGACAAAAGCGGCTGAGAAGATTCGGTACCGAGGTCCAAAGACGTTTGAGCAGATTGATAGACTGAGTCTTGGTCATGTTCAAAAGACGCTAAATGAAGTGGCGTATAACGCGACCAATCCGGATTATGAGAATGCAGATGAGGCGTCAAAATGGATGCTGGTAAGTCTGCTAGAGAAAGAGCTGCTACAGCAGTACACAGGTGGTGTGTTCTCGATGGCTGAAAAGGCCAATTGCCCGCTTATGTGGAGCCATTATGGTGACCAGCATCGTGGCCTATGCATTGGCTATTCAATAGCCAAAGGATGGCCCTCGAACTTGTACCAGGTCGAATACGGTGGAAGTCGTCTTATCAAAACAAGTTTGATTTCCAGAGTGATTGATGGTGACATTTCCGCAAAGTCTGAGCTGGACAAAGCAGTGCTACTTCGTAAGGCCAGAAGTTGGAGTTATGAGCGTGAGTGGCGTCTAATTGGTAAGCGCGGCCTCATAGACTCAATTTTTGAACTTGAAGATGTTACGTTTGGATTTCGTTGTCCGAGTGAGGTTAAGTGGGCTGTGTTTTCTGCCCTGAGAGACCGTAGTAGGACTGTGAATTTTTATGAAATTCGTGAAGTCCATGGCAAATTCACACTGAAACGCCACCAATTAGACACTGATGAACTGGGCATCTCCTACCCACGGAGAGCTCGCGATGCTACTGACGTATTCATACCTAACAATCTCATTGAAGGTCCGTCCGGTATGTAATTCATCGCACGGCCTTGAGCTTCGTGCCCTTCGTCCGGTAATGTGTGTTGGTGATTTTCTTGTCGCTGTGCTGCAGCAGTTTGCTGGCCTCGTCGTCATCCTCGGCCAGATCGGCGGCACGCTTGCGCATGTCACGTAGCCACATGGCGCGAATCTCGGTGGCGATCTTTGGATTGGCCTGGGCGGCCTTCTCCCGCGCGTATTCGTAACGGTCCCGCAGCATGGACTCGGACACAGCCCGTCCGGTATGGGTGGTGAGCAGCATCACACTGTCCACGGTGCCACGGCGCTTGATAAGTGCGGTCAGCACGGGGGAGTCCGCAACCTCGAAGTAGGCGACCTTGCCCTTCTTGCTGGACTTGAACCGCAACTTCCCATCCACTGGCATACGTACGGTGCGCGCGTCGGTGATGCGCATGCCGGTGGCGCTGGATATGTCCATTGCGTCCTTGAGCACCTGGTCAGCGTGGGCGTACACCGCATCGAAGAGCTGGTCCGTCACCTCAAACTGGCGAGCTGCCTCAGGGTTCTTCCAGTCCTTCACGCCTGCGGCCGGCCAGGGTAGCTGCGTCATGCCCCAGATCCTGGCTTTCCCCCAAAGGATAGACAGGACTGACATTTCGCGGTTTCCCTGTGTCTTGGCAGAACGCAGGTCGAGGTATTCGCGCATCACCGGCAGGGTGACTTCGTGCCAGGCCATTTGGCCAAAGGCTGCGCCGATGTTCTTCAGCTGCTTCTTGTAGCTCCGCACCGTGTCCTTGTTCTCGTATGCCGGTGTGGTTTCGCCTTTCTCCCCGCCCAGGTACTCATCCACAAAGCGGTTGATTGCCTCCTGGATTCGCCCAATGGTTTTCGGCTTTTCGTTGTGCAGCTCATGCCACTTCTCGATGGCAATGGCGTAGTCCGTGCCTAGGCTCACGTCGGGCTTGCCGGTGCCACGCATGTCGTACCAGTAGGACACCCATACCTGCCCGCCCTTTCCCTTGCGGGTGTGCGAACGCAGACGAGGGTATTTCGATTTCTTCATTTGATGGCTGCAGTGTTCAGGCCGCGGGAGACAACCATTGTGCGTCCCTCCAGCCAGTTGCGTACATGTTCACGGCTGACGATGACGCGTCGCCCATCAACGCGATGCGGAATGCCCTTTGTCTTCAGCCATTCCGACTGTTGTCCGGCGCGTGCATAGCTGGTGAGGGCATGCATTTCTTGTGGGTTGAGGAATTCAGTCATTGCACGTCCTCCAGTTTCAGCAATTGCCCGCCCGTCATGCGACGGTATGCCTCCTTGATAGCGTGCTGCAGCTGCAGGGGGCTGCTGGCGTCGGCCATGGCCTCCCAGGCGTCAAGTGCAGCGGGTACGTCGCGCAGGCCCGGGGCATCGAAGCCAAAGCGCAGGCCGCGCAGGTAGCGGTCTTTCATGCGCACCATGGCGTCTTGGCCGCGTTTTATGGTTTCCACCAGCAGCTCATCGATTTGCTCGGCGCGGACCAGGGCGGAATTCAATACGTGGGCTACCAGGTCGAAGTCCTGCTCAGTAGCGCCGCCATCGCGCAGGCGCTCGAAGCTGACGCGGCACTCGATGTGCTCGGTGTCCAGCTTGCCAGGCTCGTTTGGCTTGGCCATGCCCAAAAGCTTGAAGGCAGCGGTGGGGTCTTTCTGCCAGCGGCGCTTGTGCTGGGCGGCGCGGCGGTGTGCTGTTTTCATGTCTTGCTCCCATACTTGCCATCGAGGTAGCTGGCGTATTCCATGATGTTGCTGATGAGAACGCGGCGGCCGTCGGCGGCACCACGAATGTCGTCATGCCCGGCATCGAGGCAGGCATGCAAAAATTCGTTGACGGCCTCCGCTGCTGCCTCGAGCTTCTTGGCTGCAGCGGCGCCGGAGCGCTTCACGGCGGCATCGGCCCGGGCCTGGCTCTTCTGGTCGCGCTCACTGAGCCAGTCGTCGCCAGTCATGCTCACCTGCTCGGCAATACCGTGCTGGCGGCGGTAGGTGGTGGTGTCTACATCGCCAAAGGGGCTCAGAGTTTCCATGGCTTTTCTCCCCACTCGCGCCACATGTCGCCGTGCTTCCAGGTCATCAGAGGTACGGTCTCGCCCGGTGCAATCAGTCGTGCCTTGAGCTTCTGGTTGGAGCTGAGTTCCAGCAGTCCATGGGCGCAGTGCTCCAGGTCGCCGTCTTCAAAGGTGTCCAGGTCGAAGCTGGTGACACGGCGCCAGGATCCGGAGTCGTTGATGTCGAGGTTGACGATGCGGCCGGTCATGCTCCACCGCCTTCCAGGCGCTTGAACTTGACCACCCACACCCACGGGTTTGCATCCCATGCGCCGGGTCCGTTGATCTGCTCCCAGAGGGCCTGATACCAGGTCACGGGGTCCATCTGATTGACGCTCCCTGGGAATTCCTTGTAGCCCTCAGCCTTGGCATCCGCCTCGCTGATGTCCTGCAACCGCTCCACGCGCACGCCAGTGATTTCCAGCGTGATGCGGCTGGCCGCACGCGGCATGTGGATGCTGGGCTTCCATTTTGTCGAATCGGGGTTCTGGTCGGTGGCGCGGTAGTAGTAGTGCATTCCGTCCTTGAATGGGCCATAACCATTCCAAGCCTCACGCACCCAAAGCCTGTCGCCGGGTTGGCCGTATGGGCAAATTGCATGGGGTAGGCCAACACGGCCATTGAACGAAAGCACGCCGCTTTTGCCAATCCATTCGGGTGTCGGCTTCACCACCCGCCGCGTCTGCGTCTTGGTGCCTGCCAGGATGGCGCGTACCATCGGGGCAGAAAAGAGAATAGGGTGTTCTTTCATGTCGATGCGATCCTGGGGTTTAGGTGGTGTATTTGCTGGTTTGTGCTTTCTGCTGTGGTGGAAGACTCCACAGCAGTCCGCAGACCTGGCTGCTTGGGTTCAAGCGATTGGATCGATTGCTGCCGTGCTGGTGGCGATTTGGATTACCAACAAGGCAGACCGTGACAGGAGACATGCAGCGTGGACCATGGCTAACCTCTTTGCATCCAACCTTATCGCTGCCTGTGCCGAGCTTCGAGACACGGCAGGAAGGGGGGACACAAGTGCTTCGCGTCGAGCAACTGATCAACTCTCGGAGTTGCTTGAGTGGGCAAGGCGTATTGATGTTGTCCTGCTTGATGACAAACACATTGAAGGTCTGTTCAAGATCCGAGCAACAGCGGTCAGTACCCTTGGGCGCGCCCAAGAGATGAACTCCAACATCCTCTACGACTACAGGAAAGCTTCTGAATTCTTTGAGCTTCAGCGAAGCAAAGTCCATGAGGCATGTGTCCAGTACTTTTGGATCAAGAGCTGAGCTTTGTCTTTGAAGGGTATCTATCACGCTGCCTCCTTCATTGCCTGTTCTTCGCTGTAGTTCGCCGCCACGATGGCGCGGGCCAGTGGGGGGCAAACGCTGTTGCCGCACATGCGTACCTGGGCGGTCTTGCTGATGGGTTCACCGGCCGCGCCGCGGTCGATGCGGTAGTTCTCGGGGAAGCCCTGGGCCCGGTACAGCTCATGCGGTGTGAGCATGCGCAGGCCGATGTCCACGATGGCGTAGGGTTCGCCGTGCACCATCACCAAGCCCATACGGTCCTTGGTCGGCACGGTGTGCATGGGGTCAGTGCAGCTGGCATCCTGCCCACCTTCGCTGTAATACTTGACCAGGAATGCGCGCACCTCGCCGGCATGCCCGCCGCCGGCCGTGAGCGTTGGCACTGGTTCTTCCATGGACTGGCCGAACTGGTTGTTGCGCAGCTTCACCATGTGGCTGGTGACGATCCCTGCGGTGGCACCCTGGGCGGTGATCGTGTTCAGCGGGTCGGCCACATCGCGTATGCCGTGGCTGAACCGCTTGGTTCCGTCCTTTCCTTCGCCGTGGCCCAGGTGCACCAGGTTGGCAGTCACAACACCCTGTGTGATAGCCGTGCCAGGTCGGGCCTGTTCGCCGCCGGCGGTTATGGTGTGCGCTGGCGTGTCAGCTGCATAGCCAACGCTCCCGGTGTTGAACTTGGTTATGTGCGCAGTTACCAGGCTGTGGTGATCTACGCTAGTGACTGTCGCCATGGGGTCTGTCATGTCAGATCCGACCACCCCGGTGTAGTGCTTTGCCAGGAATGCAGTCACCAGGGCGTGGTGTCCTCCCTTGGTTTCGGCTGTGATGGTGCGCAGCGGCTCGTCGGCCGGCATGCAGCGCGGGGTGCTTGCGTTGGCAATCTCGGTCAGCACTGGGGCCAGCTTCGCCACTGCCAGCGCCTTTTCCCCGCGGTTGGCACCGGTCACAGTCTTGAATGGCTCGTCCAGGCCTTCAACGCGCTCGCCGCCCTGGTGAGTCAGGGAAACAATGAACGGCTCCGCCGCGTCCACCACGTAGCGCATGATCCCCTTCGCAATGCGTCGGCAGGTAGCGTCCGCCAGCGGGCGGGTGCGCTCGAAAATGCTGGGCGCCGGGATGCTCCAGTCGATGCACTCCGCGGCCGTGCGCCACGGCTTCATGCCCTTCGGCACCTTGCCCTTGGCGTCGGGCTTGGCGTGCGTGGCTTCCGGCCACACGATGGGCTGACCATCGCGCCGGGCCACCAGGAAGAGACGTTTGCGTATCGTCGGGGCGCCGTAGTCGCAGGCACGCAGCTCGCGGTGCTCCACCACATAGCCCAGGTTCTGGAGTTGCTTCTTCCACAGGGCAAAGGTCTGGCCCTTGCGCAGCGGGCAGGGGCGGTTGTCGTCGCCCAGCGGGCCCCAGGTCTGGAACTCTTCGACGTTCTCCAGGCAGATCACGCGCGGCTGCACGGCCTTGGCCCACTTCACCACAACCCAGGCCAGGCTGCGGATCTTCTTGGACACGGGCTTTCCGCCCTTGGCCTTGCTGAAATGCTTGCAGTCCGGGCTGGCCCATAGCAGGCCCACGGGCTGGCCATCGGTCACGGTGAGCGGGTCCACCTCAAACACATCGCTGCAAAAGTGACGTGTCTGCGGGTGGTTCGCCTGGTGCAGGCTGATCGCCTCGGCGTCGTGGTTTACGGCCACATCGGGCGCGCGGCCAATGGCCTGCTCGATGCCGGTACTGGCACCGCCACCGCCGGCGAAGAGGTCAACCACCAGCTCGCGGTGGATGGGAAGGTGGAATTGAGGGGTCAGCATGTCTGAACCTCATTACCGAAATCCAGCCCTTGCATGACCACATCAGTAGCCGGATGCTTGGCCTGCAACGGGCGCAGTGCCTCGTTGATGAGTTGTGGCAACGCCTCGCGCATCTGCGGAGTCATGGCTGTGTAGTCCATGCAGTGCAGAGTACGTAGAAGGCGGTACGCCTCGGTATTGCGGTTGGCCCCCAAGACATCAGCAATGTCATTGAGGCGGCAGATGCTGAAATGTCGCTCATTGAGCAGGCAGTTCAGGCTTTGTTCCACTACCAGCCTGCGTGTCTGTGGAAGGCTTGCCACGCTTGGATACAACTGCATCGATCCAGGCGCTGACAAGGTGGGGCCAGAGTTCATTGATGCCGTCGAGTCGCCCGCGCTCGTAGTCGAGTCTGCGGTCTGCGCGCGCGAGCCAGTGTCCGATGAGGATTCCGAGCGCGGCGCCCGAAGAAAAGAGAGAAAGCGCATCAAATATCTCCATGGTGTGAACTCGGTTTGTCTGCAGCAGGCGCAGGGGGCATGCCCCAGTCGCGCGTCGTGCGGCGGATGATTTCCAGCGCGGCGAGCTGGGCGTTGGTGCAAGGCACGCGCAGGCCTGGCTCGTACTTGGCGTGCACGGACACGCCGCCACTGGGCGTGTCTTTGAGGGTGATGGTTACTTCAGCCATTTAGAGTGGTAGTTCGGGTTGTTTGATCGGCTCAAAGCCCGCCATGACCATCTGCGTGGCCCAGCCCACCGGGTGGCCATCGGTGCCCAGGCGTACCCGGCGCACAGGTGTCACCACACGCTGGTGCACGGCCTTCCACGCTTCGGTGCGTATCAGGGCTGCCTTGCACTCGATGACCTTGCGCAGCGCGGCATGGCGCGGGTGGTTCATGGCGGCCTCAAAGCTCACGCCAATGGGACGGATGACTAGGTAGGCGTGCATGCGGTGCTGCAGCGTTACCGGTGGAAGGTCTGCATGGGTCTTGGGCATGGCGTGCTCCTAGATTCCAAAAAGCTTCACGGACAGATAGCCTGCAGTTCCGAGCACAGTGACGATGCTCAGGCCCACACCGAAGCCCACGGCACCCCAGTAGGCAATGCGCTCGCAGGGTGTCAGGCTCTCCTTGAAGTCATACTCGTCGCCCAGCACGTTGCAGCAGCCAGCATTGCGACTGGCTTGAGCGGCGGAGGCAAGAGCTTTGGCGGTAGCTGTGTCAGCCTCGCAGGTGCAGCCTGTGCAGGCAGGGTTACGGTTTTGGCAGAGGCCCAGTTCCGTACAGCTGCGCATGGCTGCCGGAGGGTCTTTGGGTGGTGTCTGTCCCATCAGCGCACCCCGTACAGAAGAACAATGCACACGATGCAGACCACTGCGCCGGCACGCTGGATGATCTTGTGGCCCAAGGGTGTCTCGCTGCGCCGGTGCACAGGGTTGCCCAGGCGGTCGAAGGCTTGGCGGTAGGTCATGCTTCCACCTCATCGCACGTAAGGTGCAGCGCACCCAGGGCCATCGGCTGGAAAGTCAGCCACTCATCAACAACGAAGCGGCAGCCAATGCGCGCAGCCAGGTGATGAGCAAGAGTGCTCTTGCCCATGCCTTGTGGAAGCGACAGAATGACCGTTTTTTCAGGGGGAACAAGGCCATGGCCAATACCGAATCCGAACTTCGCCAGCTCATCTTGATCTACTGCCTCGACCGCATGCCGGATGGCAGCTACGTGGCGCTCAACAGGCGCTACAAGCCGGTAGGCTTCAACAACGGCCCCATGGACTTCGTCAAATACGAAGACTTTCCCGTGCGCTTCAAGTTCAAACGCGCCCTCAGCGCGCGGCAGATCGCAGCCCTGTCCTACAAGGGAGACACCAGCGCCGAGAGCATATACCTGTACGGAGACGGGTGCATCCCCACCAGTTCCGATGCTGACTGGGCGGCCTACAGCGCCCGGCTGCAGAAGCTTGCGGGCTACAAGGTAGTTCACTGAACTGCTCATGCTGCACCGCCCTTAAACACCGTAGTGCCTTCAAAGCAGAAAAGAATCTGCCCGCTCTTAACAGCCAGAATGAGTTTTTCGTCGGCCAGCTTCTTGAGCTCGTACATACCAGACCACAGCGCATCACACTCTTTGGTGAATGGGTTAGCCCTGCGCTTGCGCATCGCCTCCAGCACGGCTGCGTCTTTGCTGTGGCTCAGGTAGCTGTTCACAAAGGTCAGCTCCGTGAGTTCTTCGCGGGTCAGATCGCGCTTTTGCTCAAACGCTTGGATATAGCCGGGAGTAGTGCTCATGCTGCCGCTCCTCGTTTTGCCCCGCTTGCTTTGC
Source organism: Rhodoferax sp. (assembly GCA_008015235.1). Lineage (GTDB taxonomy): Bacteria > Pseudomonadota > Gammaproteobacteria > Burkholderiales > Burkholderiaceae_C > Allorhodoferax. The sequence goes on from SSFF01000004.1 coordinate 278,015, forward strand.
GGCGGTTCACCAGCTCTGTGAACTCCGCATGCATGTAGGCGTGGCCATAGGCCGCCATGGGAACCGATTTGTAGACGTCGCCAATATGGGCGACAACCGTGGAGGTGGCCTCGGCGTCGGTCTCGGTCAGGTCCCGTGCCTGGGCGATGACGTTGGTCTCTGCCACTACCAGGCAGTCTGCAATCTGGAACTCGTCCATCGCGGCGCGTACCGCGTCGACAAACTTGGTGACGTTCTCCTGCGCTACTTCACTGGCGACTGGAACGCTGCGCTTGCGGTAAGCGCGGGGGTCATATAGTTGTGGCACCTTTTTCTCCAACCCGACTTCCAAATGCGGGATGAAGAAATATTAGTCGGACTAACATTTAGTGTCAAGTCAGACTAATAATGCGCTTAATTTTTGTATAAATACAACAGTATGACTAATAAAAAAGCCACCCGAAGGTGGCTTTGCTGGAGGGTCGTCACTGCTATATCTGCACGGGAACCTGCACAGGAAGGTTGGAGCGCACCCAGTTGGTGGCGTTCAGTGCCTGAATGCCTTGTGAGTGGACATTGGGGTCGCCATCCAGTGAACGAAGCGTCACGATGATGGCTACGCGCATTGCATCGTCCGGCTTCAGTTCAAAAGCACGTTGCACCATCTTTGCCTGCAGTGCCCAGGCGTCGCCACCCTGTATTCCTTCGGCAAACACCCTGCGCTGCGTCTTCACGGGGGACCATTTGCCACCATGCTCCACCTGCTGTATTTCGAGCCCGGTAGAACCCTTTTCACCATCCCATGGAACGCGGCCGTTAAATCCACCATCTTCCACAAAGCCCCAGTTCAGTTCCAGGTTGGCCCGAATGTATTCGGCTCCATAGTTGCCATTCAGTGGCGGTGCGTATGCCGCGGTAATGATCACTTCGCCGCGAAATTTCCCACCAGGAAGCAGTGCCTGGGGTACAGGGTAGGGGGTCTTTCTCCAGCGCATGCGCCCAGGCGTTAAGTGGGCCTCAAATGCCAGCGTGAAGCTGTCGTCCCGGTCGTACAGCACATCCAGCACATTGGATGGCAGGCCGGACCCGTGGTACTTGCGTTCCACCGGCGTGAACTCCGGGCTGCTGATCTGTGCCGCGTGGATGAGCAGTGCCTTCACCAGGTGGGGTGAAGGTGGTAGCGCAGCGTTGCCCTGCAGTGCTGCCCAGGTGTGGGCTGCCATGGCTGATGCCAATGGCGCTGCATAGCTCGTGCCGTAGCCATGGCCTATTTCATTTCCAGCGGTAAGCACTGCGATGCTGGTGTTACCGGGTTTCCATGGGGCTTCCGGGTTTCCTGTGTGGTGGACATTTCCACCAAAGTGAACGATGTCCGGTTTGGGTGTAAACACAGGGCCCATGCCTCGTCTGCTGTAGGGGGCAGGCTCCCAGGCTCTCACTACCGTGTCAGCTGCATCTGCATGCGCCACAGAGCCTACAGTCAGCGCACGCACGGAATCGGCCGGGCTGGATATACGGTCTTCTCCACCAGCCAGTTCCGTGGGCCATGCCCGGCGAGGGTCTATTAAATGGTTCCCCGCAGCCACCACAAACAGCACCTGGAAGCGGTCGCTGAGCTCGTCCAATTTTTGGGCAAAGTCGCTGAATATGTGGTCAGAGCACGGTATCACTGAGCCGAGCGACAAATTCCACACTTTGATGTCTGGTCGGTTGGTGACTGCAGTTTCCAGATCCAGCATGAGGTCGCTGATTTGCGACGTCGAGGATTTCAGCCCAGTAACGTTGTGCACCAGGCAGGAGTAATCAGGGAAGTTGGGGTTCAGCCGAGAGCCTCCTGCGACAAGAGAGGCCACATTGCTGCCATGCTCGAAGTTCGTGTCCGGCGGCAGCACAAAGACTTCATTGCTGGTGACCCATCCTTGCAGCGTAGCGTGTCCCGGTGCTACCCCCGTATCAAACACGGCAACAGTGGGCAAGCCCGCTGTGGGAGCAGGGAAGTGCAGTGTTGGTGGGATGACCATTGCGGGCTGCCCTGTTGCCACCGGGCCTACCAGCTGGTCTGCGCTCAAGGTTCGAACTGCTGGGTGGTCTAGCAGATCATCCAAACGCTCGTCACTTACGGCGTCAAGGTTGGGAAGCAGGATGACTTCCGACATCCCCAGTGTGATCGTGCGGGTGTGAATATTGAGCCGCGCCAGTTGCTCGTACATGGCCGCGCGGGTAGCAATATCAATCTCCCGGTCGTAAAAGCGATGGGGGCGCAAGATGGCTTGCCCACGTTCACGTAGTGCGAGTGTCCCTTCGGGGTTCCTGCGGGCTCTACTCCAGGGCTCAATTCGCAGCAGCGTGCTCAAATTTGCCTTCAGCTTTCCATTGGGCCCATCAGCAATCAGGGCCCGTAGCTTGGTAAGCGCTGCAGCATTGGCACCCACCAGCATCTCGTCGATATTGGCGTGTCCAGCGGGTTGCAGGTTGGCGGCCTGGAGAAGTTTGAGCGGGCGGTGGCTTTTCGCTATGCCATCTTCGCGCAAGCGCAATACGGTACCAACGGGAAGGTTGGGGTAGCGTTCCAGGGTGGGCCCCAGTATTGCGCTTGTAATGTCCAGTGTTTCGTTGAGCGCAGTGCAGAATGCCTGGTCTACAGTCACCAGCTCTTTGCTTGGCCCTTGCGATCCGCCGTGCCCCTCGAGGTCATTAGGGCCGTGCGCAATGACAATAAACGGGTTCTCTGTATTGGGCGAGAGGTTACTTGGGTTGCCGTTTCTTCTTTCCTGGTTCTGCTTTTTCTTGGATGCCATCCCTGCTTCCTTTGTCTTCGTTTAAAAGGTTCTGTACCTGCCGTAATGGCAGATCGTACAAGGCTGCAAGCGCACGAAAAGTGAAGTGCGACTGCGCCCATGCTCTGAGCCAACGAATTTCTTGTTCTGTAGTGGTTAACCGCTCGCCCTTTGCCAGTGCCAAGGTCAACCCCAGTCTGCGCAGCAAGACAAGTTTTTGAGCCCGTGCCTGCCCTGCAAGCACAGCGGAACGCTTGGCGTCCAGACTCACGTGTTCAATGGTTGCGCCTGTCGCACCCTCTGAGAGGCTGGCCAGTTCTTTCCAGTCCAATTCATCGGGGGCATAGCTGCCAAGTAACTTGCGCCACAGCCCCTCGCGCAGCGCAGTATCTGGTATGGGCATGGGTATGTGGAAAGGAAACCGCCGGTCAATGGCCGGATCCAGCAATTGCTCATGGTTCGTAGAGGCTACCAGCACGGTGCTGTCTGGCAGGGCATCCATGTTTTGCAGCAGGGCTATCACCACGCGCTGCAGTTCACCGATGTCGCGCTCATTCCCACGTGCGCCGGCAAGTGCGTCAAATTCGTCCAGGAACAGCACACAGGGCAGTTGCTGCGCGTAGTCGAATACTCGGCGCAGGTTTCGGCTGGTCTGGCCTAGGAGGCTGCTCACCAGCGTATCGCATCGCACGGTCAGCAGCGGAAGCTTCAGGCGGGCGGCTATCCAGCGTGCAGTTTGCGTTTTCCCGGTTCCCGGCGGGCCATATATCAAAACCCTGTTGGGCATGGCCGCGCCAGCACGTTGCAGGGCATCGTGGTGCTCAACGCATTGGATGAACTCGAGTAGCCGATTTTGTATGGCGTCCGGCAGCAGCACTTCGCTGGTTTCCAGCGTGGGCTGGCTGTAGTCCACGGTATTGAGGCGGCTGTCGTTGTCAGTTGGCATCTGCCCCAGCATGTGGCCATGCCCGGCACCTTGGGCGCTGGCCACAGCCATGGGGGCACGTGCCAAGCGCTCACGGATCATGCGTGCCTGCTGTTTCTCGCCATCGCTTTCCAGCTTGTCCGCCAGCAGGCCGGCGTAGCTGGTGGCCATGCTGGCATTCGCCTTGAGAGCGCCGTCCAGAATCTTCAGGACTTCGGAGAGGTGTTGCACGTGTTGATACAAAAAATTGGGGTTTTGTATCAGTTTACCCCATTCCTGTATCGAAAAACTGCTGTTTTGTATCGCTTATTGGCTTGCTTGTCTCACTGCGTCAAGTAACTGCCCCATGGTCTCAGGAGCATCTGGCAGGTCATATAGCTGGGTTTCACCACCTGGCATGTCGGCTACACGCATGAGGGTGAATCCGTCCAGAAGTTTCCCGCCCACGAGTTGGCGGTAGCTGGCTTGCAGTTTAGCCTCGGCCGGACTGGGCTGGCTTACAGCGTCGGAATTCTCCAGTAGTCCGATGTGGAATAGGGCGATGTTGCTTGTCATGGGCTGCCCCTGGTCGTCATGCTTTGTCAGCCAGCATTCACCCGCCAAAAAGGCCGGCTTGTAGAACCTGTCCAGGTCCGTTTTGAAGGTCTTGCACTCGATCAGTACTTTGGGTGCGCCGTCAGCGCCTAGAACCGCTATGTCCGCGATGTGCTTGTTTTCAAGGCGATATTCCTCGCGCACTTGGCACTGCGGGCCGGCAATGTTTTTGATGGTCTCCACCATGACCCGCTTCAGTGCGGGCCGCATTCGCAGGTTTTCAACAGCAGCAGTTTGCGGGGAGACAACAAATACAGGGGCGTTTTGCTTCACCGACTTGGACAGCTCTTCGATCTCAGATGCGAGCCGCTGGCTAAAGTCGCCGACTGAAATGCCAATTAGCGTTGCAATTTTTGACGCGAAATCGCGGTTGATGGCCATTCGACCACCAATTCGTTGGGACAGGGCGCTTTGGCTGTATCCAAGTTTGAACGCAGCTTCTTCCTGCCTGATCCCCGTCTTTTCCTGCCAAGCATGAAACAGCGGTCGTAGTCGATCGGCATCAGCTTTTTGCTCTGGGGTGATTGGTCTTGTGGGCATATCGCAGAACCGTATTAGTCACGGGGGCTTGTGGCAATTAGTCGGACTGTCATATACTTAGATTTAAGTCGGACTAATATTTGCATCATGAACACCATCAAAACCATCCGAGAGCGCCTTGGCGTCACCCAGGCGGTGCTGGCGCAGGCTGTGGGTCGTACGCAGGGAAACGTAGCGTTCTACGAGCGTGGCCAAAGCGTGCCATCCGACGTAGCCAAGCGTCTGATCGTGTTTGCATCTGAACGTGGTGTCGTTCTGTCCTACGAAGACATCTACGGCCCAGCCCTCGCAAACAGTGCGCAAGCGGCTACCGAAACCGTAGTGCAGGGGGTGTGATGCGCTTAGGTCTCGATCTTTGTCTCGGTGTAGCTGCAGGCATCGCAGCCAAATGTGACGTCCAGCCCACCCATGTCGCCAAACGTTTTGTTGGGTGCGCTTTTGATCTTGCGCCAGCGTCCGATCGCGCAGCTTGGGCAAGTAGGCAGTTGCGTCGTGCTGCCAAGGCGCGTCTCCAGCACTGCAATGCGGCGCTCCAGCTCCGGCACCTTGCGGGCAGCGGCAACCACTTGCTGCCATTCCACCAGTTTTTTCAGTGATTCGAGTAGGCCCACCATGAAAACTCCCTTCGAGAAATTGAATGTGACCCATTGTGATGCTGTAGGCGTCAGCAAGGTGCGCCTGCACCATCAGTCCATCCAGGTGTGCCACTTGAGCAACGGCAATACGGTGTTGACCTGCAGCGAGTCGGGCCGTGATCCGGTGCTTTTCGAATTGACGCCGTCCCAGCGCCAGCATTTCATCGGCCTTCTTTCTCCAGCCCTCGCCAACACCGCACAACCAGCTACTGAAAACGTAGCGCAGGGGGCCTGATGCAATCGCTAGTGCTCTGCTTCGCCCTCTTCGGGATTGCGGGCTCGAAAGCTCACGCTCACCTGCAGGCTGGATTCGCCCGCCGTCAGCACGCCACCAGTGTGCTGGGCTGCCTCCAGCGTCACATCTGCCCATTGGTTGCACAGCTCGGTCAATGCCTGCGCAATGGCCAGTTCGATTCTTTCCTTCGGGATGTTCGCAAGGGGGTGATTGGTGTTTGACATAGCTTTTATCAGTGTAGCCCGCGTAAACATTGCGCAGCCAGCTACCGAAAACGTAGCGAAGGTGGTGTGAGATGAAGGATCGCAAACCAATCGCGATTGACGCGCCTGCTGACCACGAGCAGGTTATTGATACGGTACGTCGCTCTGCGCGCTGCCATCTCCCATGTACAGACGCAGAAGTGGCCCGCGCTCCGTGTATTCCCAGACCCGAGCTGTTACCACGTATTGGCGTCCGCCAAAGCGCACTAGGTCGCCTTGTGCGGGCGGTACTTGCAAGCCTGGCCAGAAGTTGGGGACGGTAGTGCCATTCTTGCGAATCAGATCCAGGTCGTCTGGTGAGAACGACATCACGACTTGCAGTTCCATTTTGGGTAACCCCCTGGTGAAGTTGGTGTGCTGGGAATCCATCAGTGTAGCCAGCGGGGTTGCCCGCCAGTTCAGGAGTGGTGCACATGCGTGAAGCCCTCCCATTTCAGTACCAGGGGCTCAAACGTGCCCAGGTAACCGCCAAAGCTGCGGCGCGCTTTTTCCATCGTTTCGTGGCTCGGAGCACTTTGGGGTTGTCTCGCTCCGTGTCTTTGGGCCTGCCCGGCTTCTTGCTGGGCGGGCTGCTTTTTGTTTTCTGACTGATTCGCAGGGAGTGTGTTCATGAGAGCAAGTGTGGCCCTTCGCGGCATTTCAGAAAACGGCGAATCCATTGGCGCCGGCAACATCGACCCAGCCACCATGGCCCCGCTCGATGCGGCCTACCACACGGCCCACCAGTACAAGGGTGGGGTGCATGCCCTGGCCCTGAGCATGGGGGTGTCCGGCAACGTGTTGCAGAACAAGGTCAACCCCAACAACACCACGCACCACCTGACGCTGGCCGAAGCCGTGGCCATGATGGACCTGGCCGACAACGATGCCATCTTGATGTCAATGGCTGCGCACCGTGGCTACGACCTGATGCAGACCATCCCGGTCAACACCGGCAACCCCGTGTCCCTGTATTGGCAGGCAGCAGCTGCACAGGCGGACTTCATGCAGGCTGCATCCGATGCGCTTGAGCATGGCGCTACGACCAATGCGCTGCGCAACGCACGCAACCGGGCAGTCGATGCCATGGCCCACATGAACAACCTACTGGCAGCCCTCGCTGCCACCGTCCCCACAGCACCCAAAGAGGTGCAACAACCCCGTCCCCCATCAATGGGGAAAGGCCACGAAATGACGCAGCGAAACACTTCAACTCGTTCACCTCATGGGGCCACCCCCGGCTTTGGGTCCTTCCGCAAAGAGCGGCGTGAGGGTAATTCGAACCCCTCGCGGCGTGTAGATAGTGAGGCTGGAAGTTACTGATGGCGTCCAACTACGATGATGTGCTGAGCCAGTTGCAGGCAGCTGGCCTGCAGGTGGACAGCCTCGAAATTGGGCGCATGCGGCGCTGCAAGGTCGAGGGCGACCGGGAAAAGCGAGGGTGGTACCACCTTCATGAGCTGCGGCTGCAGAACGGCCACGATGTGATCGTTGGCAGCTTCGGCGTCTGGCGCGGTGCAGAAAACAATGCCACCAAGGTGGAGCTGCGCAAGACCGAACTGAGCCAGGAGCAGGCCGCCGCGCTGCGCAAGCGCCTGGCCGAAGACAAGAAGCGCTCCGAAGCTGCCCGCAAGGCCGATGCTGCCCGCGCTGCAGAGAAAGCCGCCGCGGCCTGGCGCAAATGTGCAGAGCAGGGCGGTTCGGAATACCTGACTCGCAAGGGTGTGGGTGCCCACGGTGTGCGCTTCAGCCCCCAGGGCGCCATGGTCATACCCATGCTGGACGTGGCAGGCCGGATCCATGGCCTGCAGATCATCCGCGGTAAGCAGCCTGGGCAGCAGCGCAAGCTGGACAAGGAATTCTGGCCTTCGGGCCTCATCAAGAAACACCACTTCCACTTGCTGGGAATGGTCGGCATGGTCACGCCCATCATCCTGGTGGCCGAGGGCTACGCCACCGCAGCCAGTTTGTATGAGGCAACTGGCCTGCCAGTGGCGGTCGCCTTCGACGCTGGCAACCTGGGCCCGGTGGCCACGGAGCTGCATGGCCGGTACAAGAAGGCCCGCATCCTGATCTGCGCCGACGACGACGCCTTCAGCGACGGTAACCCCGGCGTCACATGCGCCAGTGCAGCCGCGCTGGAGGTGGGCGGCGCCTACGTGGCTCCACGCTTTGCCGACGAAGAAGCCCGCCGGGCGGCGTACGAGTCCAAGGGCCAGAAGATTACTGACTTCAACGACCTCCACCTGGCGGAAGGCCTGCATGTGGTGCGCGTCCAGATCGAGGCCCGCATCACGGAATTGGGATGGCGGGTGCAAGCCGCGCGCGCCGCCACAAAGCCGCAGGGGGAGGGGGTAGAGAAAGATCCGCTCAAGCCCATCGAATCCGTCGACGAGCTGCTGGAGCGTTACGCCTTGGTCTATGGCCAGGGTGGCAGCGTGTTCGACCACCAGGAGCACATGCTGCTGGCTCTGAGCGATATGCGCGACGCCTGCCTGCGTCGGGAAGTGCACCGCGCCTGGTGCGAGCATCCTGACAAACAGATCGTGCGGGTGCAGGAAGTTGGCTTTGACCCTGCTGGCACCGACCCCGAAGTGAAGTGCAACCTGTGGGCGGGCTGGCCCACCACGCCAAAGGCCGGTAAGTGTGAATACCTGCTCGACCTTCTGCGCTACATGTGCGCTGGCGAGACCAAGAGCGAAGACCTCTACAACTGGGTGCTCAAGTGGATCGCCTACCCCATCCAGCACCCGGGCGCCAAGATGAAGACCACCCTGGTCATCCATGGCCCCCAGGGAACAGGCAAAAACATGTTCTTCGAGGCCCTCATGGCCATCTATGGCCGCTACGGCCGCGTGATCGACCAGTCGGCCATCGAGGACAAGTTCAACGACTGGGCCAGCGGCAAGCTGTTCCTGATCGCCGACGAAGTGGTGGCCCGCAGCGACCTGTACCACGTCAAGAACAAGCTCAAGGCATTCATCACGGGCGAGTGGATCCGCATCAACCCCAAGAACCGAACCGCCTACGACGAGCGCAACCACGTAAACATGGTGTTCCTGTCCAACGAGGCCATGCCGGTGGTTCTGGAGGAAGACGACCGCCGCCATGCCGTGATCTGGACCCCTGAAAAGCTCAGCCCGGACTTCTACCAGGGGCTCATGGCCGAGGTGGCCGCCGGCGGCGTTGCCGCTCTGCACGACTACCTGCTGCACTTGCCCATGGACGATTTCACCAACGGAACCTTGCCGCCCATGACCGAGGCCAAGCGTGAGCTCATCCACCTCGGCCTGGACAGCCCCAGCCGCTTCGTCATCGCCTTTGAGCGCGGTGACGTCGACGGATTCCCGGGCCTGAAGGCGCCGGCGCTGCTCACCCCCTGTCTCAGCCAGGACTTCTACGACCTATACGGCGAGTGGTGCAAGCGCCAAAAGCTCACCGCCCTCAACCAGCCGCGGTTTATGAACGCAGTCAAGCGCAAGCACAAGGGCTGGACCGACCGCAAGCGCGTTGGCCACTCCACCAACCCGGCCACGGTGCTGCAGCTGCCCGGTGGCAATGAATTGCCGCCCGGCCAAAGCGAATCAGATTGGCTGGAGGGCAGGGTGCAAGCCTTCAAGGCCGCGCTCAAGATTTTCCGGCAGCAAACCATGGGTGGAGGTAGCAGCTATGACTGAAAACGCCGCGTTTGTGCAGGGTGTGCAGGGCCATGTGCAGGGGTTTGTGCAGGGTCTTTCACTCTTGTGCAGGGCTGTGCAGGGTGTTTCCCACTTTCCCGCATGTGCGTGGGCGCGTGCGCGAGGCCCAAGAAACACCGCTGCATTTCGCAAATATTTACCCCTGCACACCCTGCACACCCTGCACACGCCTTCTAAATCAATGACTTACGAAAAAAATGATGGTGCACAGATGGGTGCACACCATGCACAAGGCCAAAGGACTATCCGCTGCACGGAAGAAAACGCTGCCCAGATGCAGCAGGCCGTCAAAAACTGGCCTGAACTCCACGCCCTGGTGAAAGACCTGCACGCAGCCAACCTGATCCCCGGCCTGCGCGCCGTTCAGATCACGCTATCCGGCCCTCCAGAGCATCTGGCCAAGGGGTTGGGTGCGCTCCTGCCTGACAACGGCGCCAAACGCGATTGAGGGCCCCATGAAAATCTCTATGCAATTCACCGGCCTCGAAAAGGTCCAGCGTCAGCTGGCCAAGCTCAGCGGACCCCAAGCGGCAGGTGCCTATGCAGCAGCCATCAATGACACGGCCTATGAGGTGCGCCGCAAGATGCAGGCAGAGATGGCCGCCGTGTTTGACCGGCCCACCCCTTACATCTTGCGCAGTGTTCGGGTAAATCAGGCAACCGCAGTCAACCTGCAGGCCACCATCGAGCCCACCTACTACGGCGGCAAAGGGGTGGACCCGCAAAAAATCCTGAACGCTCAGGCCGACGGTGGCAGCCGCCGCGACAAGCGCAGCGAGGTGGCCCTGCGCCGTGCCGGCATCCTGCCTTCCGGCTACCAGACAGCCATTCCCGAGACACCCTACCCAGGCAGCGACGACGGCAATGGGAACCTCAAGGGCAGCTTCCTGGTGCACATCATCAGCTACTTCCAGGCGTTCGGTGAGCAAGGCTACAGGGCCAACATGACCGATCGCACCAAGTCCAGGCTGCACGCAACCGGCACCAAGGCCATGGCCGCCCGGCGCTACTTTGTCAGCTACGGCAGGCTGCGTGGCAACCGGTCCAGCCACCTGGCGCCCGGGATCTGGGCTGCCAGCGGCACCCACGGTGTCGACGTCCGCCCGGTGCTGATGTTCGTCAAGGCAGCCCAATACCGCCCGCGTCTGAGCATGGAGCGCATCGCCCGCCAGGCCAACGCCAGCGAATACCTGGCCCGCCGGCTGCGCTACCGCATTAAACAGGCGGCAGGGGAGTGAGCATGTCCACCCCATCCGTTATGTCCATTCCTGACTTTGGGGCCTACCTGGGCCACGGTCGCACCTACGGCTACCAGCTCCAGAAGGAAGGCCGCCTGGTCATGGCCGACGACGGCGTGAACGTGCTGGTGGTGCAAAGCGAGGCCCGCGTGCGCGCCACCCAAGACCCCAGCAAGGCGGGTGTGCGCGAGCGCCACGCCAAGAATCGCCGCGCAAAAAATCCACAAAATCAGCCTGTAGCCCGCACAGATACTGCGCAAGCAGCTACACAAAACGTAGCGCCGTCGGAGCCACCACCAGAAGACTCCTCCAACACCCAGTACGACTTTCAGGGCGCCAAGGCCAAGCGCGAGCACTGGGCGGCCGAGCGTGAGCATGCCCAGTACCTCAAGGAAGCGGGCGAGCTCATGGAGCGCAGTGCCGTGGTGGCGGCATTTGCCGATGCCGGCGCCACCCTGCGCTCAGGGCTGGAGGCCTGGCAGGTCACCTTGCCACCCCAGCTCGTTGGCCTGGACGAGTCTGCCATCCGCACCACCCTGGCCGACCAGGTGGAGCGCCTGCTGCACGACCTGGTCGACAAGCTGGGCCGCATGGCTGAACAGGACAAAGCGGCATGAGCACCCCAGCCTACGCATCCCCCCGTGCCCACGGATTTCGCGCCATGGCCCGCGCCTTGGCCCCGCGCAAGCCACTTACCGTCAGCCAGTGGGCAGATGCTGAGCGCCGCACCAGCTCCAAAGGCAGCGCCGTGGTCGGCCAGTGGGTCACCGACCGTAACCCGCCGTTGCGCGAACCCATGGACTGTATGAGCGCGCGCTCCAGCGTCCACGACGTGGTGCTCATGTTCCCCATCCAGTTCGGTAAGACTGAAGTGGCAATCAACGCACTGGGCTACGCCATGGACCACGATCCCTGCCCGGTCATGGTCTGCTTGCCCGGGGAGGTCAGCCAGCAGAAATGGGTGGCGCAGAAGCTGCAGCCCGCCATCGAGGAAAGCCCGGCAATGAAGCGGGCGCTGACCAGCGTGTCCAGCCGCGATGCATCCAACACCCGAACCTTCAAGGACTTCGCCGGCGGCCAGCTCTACATAGAGCACGCGGGCTCCCCCAGCCGCCTCAAGTCCACCACCGTGCGCAAGCTGCTGGTGGACGAGGTCGACGAGTTCTCTGCCAACCTCACTGGCGGAGACGATCCGCTCGAAATGTTGGAAGGCCGCACCAGCGCTTTCCCTAGCACCTACCAGCGCCTGTATATCAGCACCCCGCAGATCAAGGGCATCAGCCGCATCGAGCAGCTCTACAACAAAAGCGACCAGCGCCGCTACCACGTGCCGTGCCCCCACTGTGACCACCTGCAGCCGCTCATGTGGTCTGGCCTGCACTGGTCTGCCGATGCCAGCCAGGTCTGGTACGTCTGCCAGGAGTGTGGGGCCCACATCGACGAACACCACAAAACCGCCATGATCGCCGCCGGGCGCTGGGTTCCGGAAAACCCCGGATCCAAGGTGCGCGGTTACCACATCAACTGCCTCTACTACCAGTTCGGCCTAGGGCCCCGGTGGATTGACCTGGTCGAACGCTGGCGCGAAGTCCAGAACGACCCGGCCCGCCTCAAGACCTTCGTCAACGACCGCCTGGCCGAACCCTGGGAAGACGCTGCCATGCGCGCCGTCAAGCACAACGCCATCGCTGACCGGGCCGAAGGCTACGCGCTGCGCACTGCGCCCGAGGGTGCCCTGGTCGTCACCGCCGGGGTCGATACCCAGGACAACCGCCTGGCGGTGCATCTGGTGGGTTGGGGGCGCAACATGGCGTTCTGGACGCTCGACTACATCGAGCTGCCCGGCGACCCAGCGGACTCTGCCGTCTGGGCCAGCCTCACCGAGCTGCTAAACACCCCCATCCAGCACGCCAGCGGCGCACTGCTGCAGGTCAGCGCCTACGCCAATGACATAGGTGGCCACCGTGGAGAGGCCGTCAAAGACTACGTGCGTCAGCGCCGCGTGCGCCGACCCATGGCCATCCACGGTGCCGTGGCCAATAACGCCCCCGTGCTCAATAAAGGCAAACTCATGGATGTGGATTGGCGCGGCCGCAGCGATAAGCGGGGCGTGCTGGTCTACCAGGTGGGCACCGTGGCCGCCAAGCACTGGCTCTATGGACGCCTGAGCACCGACGCAGACAAAAGCCCCGACACGCGCCTAACCCATTTCAGCAGTGAGCTTCCGCCTGAGTTGTTTTCAGGGCTGGTCAGCGAGACCTACAACCCGGCCAAAAACCGCTTCGACAAGCGCCGTGGCGCGCGCAATGAGCCGCTAGACACCTGGGTCTACGCCTACGCCGCCGCCCACCACCCCGAGCTGCGCCTGCATCGCTTTACCAAGGCGGACTGGGACCGCCTGGAACTCAACATCCAAACCGCAAACGACTGAAGGGACCCACCATGTTCAAAGGCGACGTCATCCGCAAAGAACGAAAGCCCAGCCAGCCTGCGTCCACCTCCACGGTTGACCAAAACGTTGCACAGCAAGAGCCCGACCCACAGCGCATCCCGCCATCCCTGCGCCATTGGGGCCACAAAGACCGCGACCAAACAAACACGGCCCCGCTGGAAAAGCTCCGTGCTGGCACCAGCTTCGGCGGGGGCCAGGCCGACCACCTGCGCTCCACCTTCAAAGGATTCTGACTGTGACGGAAACCAGCAAAACCCCCGAGCTCGACACCCGCCTGCAGGCCGATCCCGACCTGGTCGACCGCATTTTCGAATACATCTTTTCCGACCCGGCCATGGCCCATGCCCTCAAGGCCATGGCGGGTGGTGGCGAAAAGAAGGTTGGCCAGCTCAAAACGGCGGTGCGGGCGGAGTTTCGCGGCGAAGAGTGTTACATCGCCGGGCGGCCGGCCACCGCGCGTCAGCAAACCGTCTCGCAGGTGCTCGCACTGTTCAATGGTCGCAACGCTTCTGAGGTGGCCAGGCGCTTGGGCATTGGCCGCGCCACCGTGTACCGCATCATCAAACAGTCCAGCGCGTCGCGCGGCGGTGGGTAGGGAATCTGGTTTGTCTCACGTTTCCTGAACTTGAGACACCAAGCCCGCTACTTTACGCGGGCCATGGCCTTCTCCCAAACCGACCTCGATAACATCAATACCGCCATTGCCACGGGTGAAATGACCGTGGAATTCAATGGCCGGCGCGTCACATACCGCAGCATGGCCGAGCTGGAGCGGGCCAGATCAATCATAGAAAGCGACATTGCTCGCGCTAGTGCTGCATCCGTAGCTAGGCCCCGCAGTGTTTACCAATTCCGCTTCACCACGGCCCGAGGAGACTGACCGCATGGCCGCCACACCCACACTGCTGGACCGACTCATCGGCCAATTCAGCCCGGGCGCCGGGCTGCGCCGCATGCGAGAGCGGGAACTGTTGCAGCGTGCCTATGAAGCCGCCAGCCCGCGTGACGGCTGGAAGCCCCGCCGTCCCGGCGCCAGTGCCAACGCTGACCACTTGGCCGACGCTGCCACCATTCGTACCAAGGCGCGCAACCTGGTGCAAAACGTCCCCTATATCGCTGGCGGACTGGAAAAGCATGTGGCCAACGTCATAGGCACCGGTATCGTGCCGCGCAGCCTGGCCACCAACGCCGACGCCATCGACGCACTGTGGTCCGAGTGGGGCCGTGTGGCCGACGCGGATGGTGAGCGAGACATCTACGGGCTCATGGCCACGGCCGAAACCGCTATGGAGCAAGATGGTGAAGTCCTTGTGCGCCTGCGCAACCGCCGCCCAGAAGACGGCCTGCCGGTGCCCCTGCAGCTGCAGGTGCTGGAAATCGACTGGCTCGACTCCAGTAAAAATGGAACTACCAACGGTGGAGGCACCATCATTGGCGGCGTGGAATATGACGTCTTGGGCCGAAAAACTGCCTATTGGCTCTACCCGCACCACCCAGGCGACCCCCAGGCCAGCCTACGCGGCATGCTGCGCCAGGAGAGTAAGCCCGTTCCGGCAGCCGCCATCCTGCACCTGTTCAACCCCAAGCGGCCCGGGCAGGGCAGGGGATTTTCGCGCCTGGCGCCCATCATCAATGCCGCCCGCGACCTGCGTCTGTATGAAGACGCCGAGCTGCACCGCAAAAACCTGGAAACCCGCCTGGGAGTCATTGTCAGTGGCGATGCTGAGGCCTACAACAATGGACTGGACCCTGAAGAGGTCAAAAAGACAGGAAATTTGGGAGAGCTTCCTAGTGGTGGAATACTGCAGACTACTCCAGGCGTGAACATCACCACCCTGGAGCCCAAGGCCGCGCCAGGTTACGTGGAATACGTTAAACACCACCTGCACCTCATTGCTGCCGGGATGGGCATTACCTACGAAATGCTCAGCGGCGACATGAAGGAGGTCAACTTCAGCAGTGCCCGGGTGGCCTTGCTGGAATACCGCCGCAGCGTCGAGCACCTGCAGTGGCTCACCCTCATACCCAAGCTGTGCGAACCCATTTGGCGTGCCTTCATCGAGGCTGCCTACCTTGCAGGCAAGGTGCGATCCACTGACTACCGTGTCGACTGGTCTACTCCCAAGTGGGACTACGTCAACCCCGAGCAAGACGTCAAGGCTGAACTTGCCGAAATCTCCGGCGGCCTATCGAGCTACAGCGAAAAACTGCGCCGCCGCGGCTACAAGCCAGACCTGGTTTTTTCAGAGTTGAAGAAAGACCTTGAGCGCCTGCAAAAAGACGGAACCTTGTCACTTCTGCTAGCCCTGCAGGCCCATGCGGCAGCGCTTGCGGAGCCAGCTACGGCCGCCTCGTCAAAATCGTCTCAGGTTTCCTGAACTTGAGACAGGCACATGGGCACATTGCGTGCTCATGCCACAGCAAATCACACAAACTACCCAATTGCTACCCGCCATGTTGCGGGCTGCACAGATCGAGCCCAGCAGCTTCAACGCTGACAAGCGTACGGTTGAAGTTGTGTTCACCACCGGCGCCAAAGTTCGCCGCTACGACTACTGGCGCGAGCGCTGGTACGACGAAGAACTGGTGGTCAGTGAGGATGCTGTTGACCTTACCCGCATGAATGCGGGCGCCAGCGTGCTCAACACCCACGGCCAGTACGACCTCAATGACGTGATCGGCGTGGTCGAAAGCGCCTGGATCGCTGGTACCGAAGGCCGTGCCAGCGTGCGCCTGTCCGACCGCCCGGAAATGGCCGGCATCGTAGCCGACATCCAGGCGGGCGTCATTCGCCACATCAGCGCAGGCTACAGCGTGCAGCGCATGGAAGTCGTGCGCCCCGAGGAGCGTACCGACGGCGGTGTTGACTGGCTCTACCGCGCCGTGCGCTGGACCCCCGCTGAAATCAGTTTTGTCCCCGTTCCTGCAGATGCCGGCAGCGGCACCCGCAGCAAACCCGAGCAAGGCACCCAGCCCTGCGAATTCATCACCCGGGCAGCCGCCCAAATCCAGGAGAACCCTATGCCTCAAGGCAACGAAACCGGCGGCGCCACCGCAACGCCCGCCTCTGAAACCCGCGCCAATCCGGCGCCTGCTTCCGCCCAGGTGGTGGACACGCAAGACCTCATCGCCCGCAGCGCTGAAATCAGCGAACTCTGTGCCCGCCACGGCATGGCCCACATGGCGGCCGACTTCATTCGCTCCGGTTCCGATGTGGGTGCAGCCAAGTCCAAGATTCTTGATGCTCTGGCCACCCGTGACGCCGCCGCTGGCGGCCATCGCAACGTTGGCACGGTCGTAACCGTGAAGGACGAAATGCAGGTTCGCATGGCGGGTATCGAACAAGCCATCCTGCACCGCGTGGCACCCGCTACTACGTTGGACGACAACGGCCGCCAGTACCGTGGCATGAGCCTGCTGGAAATCGGCCGTGGCTTCCTGGAGGCCCATGGCGTGCGCACCAGCGGCATGGATCGCCTGCAGCTTGCTACCCAAATCCTGCACTTCCGCGCAGGCTCCATGGGTACCAGCGATTTCTCCAGCCTGTTTGCCAACGTCGCCAACAAGCGCCTGCGCAGTGCCTACGACGAAAACCCTGGAACCTACGCCATGTGGGCACGCCGCGCGCCCAATGCCCCGGACTTCAAGAATATGTCGGTGGTGCAATTGTCTGGCGCACCTGACTTGCTGCAGACCAACGAGCATGGCGAGTTCAAGTACGGCAAGATGACCGACGGTGCGGAGTCCTACGCGGTGCTCACCTACGGCCGCATTGTCAGCCTCACCCGCCAGGCCATCATCAACGACGACCTGCGTGCCTTCGAGCGCCTGGTGTCTGCATTCGGCTTTGCAGCTCGCCGCCTGGAAAACCGCACCGTCTACAGCCAGCTCACCGCCAACGGTAATCTGGCCGACGGCGGCGCGTTGTTCAATGCCACAGCCATCACCACTGCTGGCGGCCATGCCAATCTGGCTACCGGTGCCCCCAGCGCACTGCAGCTCTCCAGCCTCACCACCGGCCGCACCGCCATGCGCCTGCAAAAGGGCCTGGCCAGCGAAGAGCTCAACCTGGCTCCCAGCTACCTCATCGTGCCCGCTGCGCTGGAGCAAACCGCCTACCAGCTCACCAGCAGCAACTACGTTCCTGCCCAGCAGTCCAACGTCAACGAGTTCCGTACCGGTGGCCGTACCGCCCTGGAGCCCATTGTGGAACCCATCCTGGACGCCAACAGCGCCACCGCCTGGTACTTGGCTGCGCAGAGTTCGCAGGTCGATACCGTCGAGTACTGCTACCTGGACGGCGCAGAAGGCCCGGTCATCGAAAGCGAAGTCGGTTTTGAGACCGACGGCGTGGCCTACAAGTGCCGCCTCGACTTTGCGGCCAAGGCCATCGACTTCCGCGGTCTCTACAAGTCCGCTGGCGCCTGATAGCCAACCACCCGCAGCCAGCCTGCGGGTTCCACCAGAACTCAACTTCCGGAGACCAGCATGAAAAATTTCGTACAAAAGGGTGAAGTCCTCACCTTGACCCCCGCAGCCGCCGTCGCGTCGGGCGTTGGCTACCTGTTTGGCAGCGCTTTGTTTGGCGTTGCCACCAATGATGTAGCCAACGGAGCAAACGGTGAATTCATCACCGAAGGCGTGGTCGAAATCGCCAAAACCTCAGCCCTGGCCATCAGCGTTGGTGATCGCCTTTACTGGGATTCCACCAACAAGTGCGTCAACAAGACGTCTACCGCCCAGCAGCAGGTCGGTGTGGCTGTGGCTGCCGCAGGCAATCCCAGTGCCACCGTGCTGATGAAGATCGGTGCGGCACTCGCTGCTGCAGCCTGATTCTGGGTTGATCTGAGCGATCAATGGCCACGGCATTTGCAACCCTTGAGGCGCGCGTCAATGCTGCTGCCATCAAGCAGCTGGCAAACGCAGAGGCCATTCTTGACGGCCAGGAAGTCATTGGTATTTTTGATGCCACCCCGGCCATCTTCAACATGCTCGCAGGCTCTTCCCCCACCTTCCTGCTCGCCAGCGCCTCGGTCCCCGCCGACCCGCGCAACCTCGCCATGGTGATTGGCGCAACCAGTTACGTCGTGCGCGAATACACGCACGATGGCACTGGCCTGTGCACCCTGAAGCTGGAGGCCGCGTAATGGCCCACATGCGCACCCAGATCCGCCAGGCCTTGGTGGCTGCCCTCACCGGGCTTCCTGCCACCGGCGCGCGCGTCTTTGTGAACAGCGTTTACGAGCTGCGTGCATCTGATCTGCCTTGCCTGTTGGTGCAAACCGGCGACGAGCCGCAAATCGACGCCATGGTCGTGGCTGGCACTGCTCAGCAGCGCCAGCACCTGGTCATGGTCAAGGCCGTGGCCAAGCAGGCTTCCGGGCTGCAAGACGCATTGGACCAAATGCTGCTTGAGGTGGAGGGAGCATTGGCCTTGTCCACCCTGGGCGGCCTGGTCAAGCGCATGGAACTCAAGGCCATAGCCACAACCGACAGCGCAGCACTCGACACCCCGGTCGGCGAGCTTACTGCCACTTGGTTTGTTACCTACCTCACCCCGACTACCAACCCCGACACCCACCTATAGGAGATCACCATGGCCTACTATTTCGCCGAAGGATCCTCGATCCAGTTTTCTACCACATTGGCATCTGCCAAGACCATCACGGCAATCACCAATGCCAACCCAGCTGTTGCAACCAGCACGGCACATGGCTACACATCTGGTGACGAAATTCTGCTGACATCCGGCTGGGAGGATGCAACTGACACCGTCTACACGATCACTGTTGTCGATGCCAACAGCTTCCAGATCAACGGCCTTGACACCAGCAATACCAGCTTCTTCCCAGTAGCTACTGGAACAGGTACTGCGCAGAAGCTCAGTGGTTGGACGACTGTCCCCCAGGTACTGACCATCAGTGCCAGCGGCGGTGATGCACGGTTTACCACCGTCACGCCGCTATCCAAGCGCAATGCCATCAACATCCCGACTGGCTTTAACGCTACCAGCATCACCATGTCGCTGGCGCACGATGCATCGCAGGCCAACTACAAGACCATGATCGGCATCAGCCGCACTTTGTCGAAAGTTGCCATCAAGCAAGTCATCAGTGGTGGCGCAGTCACCTACGGTTACGGCTACATGAACGTATCCGAAACCCCCAAGCTCAACAACAACCAGGTCAACACCGTGGATGCGGCCGTCACCATGCTCGGCCGCACCATGAGCTACTGAGCCTGACTCTTTGCGCGCGGCAGGGTATTGGGGGTTCCCGGTGCCTGTCAGTCTTGCCCGAGCTGGCAGCCGCGCGCAATTCATTCATCGGGCCTACCCATCGGGCAAATCATGGCAATCAAAATCGTTCTCTCCGACAAAGTTGGTATTCAAGTCAGGGGTGCAATCAACGACGAAGCTGGCGTGGCGCAAGCTTTTGACTTTCGTCTTGTTTGCAAGCGTCTGGATGCTGCACAGATCCAGCAAAAGGTGAATATCAACTCACAAGCCTCGCTGGTGGAATTCCTGGCCGATGTCGTAGAGGATTGGTCCGGCGTTCGTGACGGCAATGACAGTGTGTTGCCCTATAGCGAGCAAAACCTGCAGGCTCTGTGCAACATCCCAGGGGTTTCCGCGCTGGCGTTCAAGACCTACATGGCGGAGGTCGGGGCTAAGGAAAAAAACTAGCGGCGCTCGCCAGAGCGCTTGCCCTCGACACCAGCAACAAGCCCCATGCAGAAGACGCCAACAATCCCTTCATTGCAGCCCACATCGCAGCGGGTGCAGCACCGCACCAGGAAGCTTGGCTTTGGCCTTGCAACCAGGAAGCTTGGGGCTACTGGCTGGGTGTCCAGACCCAATGGAATGTCGGTGCATCAGGTGCAACCGGCTTGCGGTATGAGGGTGTCCGGGCCTACCTTGACGAAGTCGGTTTGCAGGGTGAGTTGCGCCAGCAGGTCTGGGCGGCAGTCTGTGCCTGCGAGCGCGCCACCTTGCAGGCTTGGGGTGAACTTCGTGATCAACAAGCGCATTGAGGTGGTGCATGGCTGAAGTCATCGGAATCCGCATCACTGCCCATGATGAAACGCAGACCGCTCTGGCTGGTGTTCAGCGCGAATTGGCGCAGGTAAACACGGCTGCGAGCACTGTTGGGGCTACTTTGGCGGGATTGGGCATTGGTGTTTCCGTGGCAGGCTTTGTGGCTTTCACGCAGAACATCATCAATGGTGTCGATGCGCTCAATGACCTCAAGGATGCCACTGGATCCACTATCGAAAACATCAGTGCACTGGAGGACATCGCCCGCCGCTCTGGTACTGGGCTCGACACCGTCAGCACTGCGTTGGTCAAAATGAACCAGGCGCTCAGCAGCGCCAAACCAGGCAGCGATGCCGAGCGTGCCATCAATGCATTGGGCCTGAGTGTGCAGCAGCTCAAAGCGCAGGATCCTGTGGTGGCATTCAAGGGTATTGCTGACGCATTGGGCGGCTATGCCGACGACGCCAACAAGGCACGCCTGGTCCAGGAAATTTTTGGGAAAAGCCTCAAAGAGGTGGCGCCGCTGCTCAAAGACACCGCGGAGGCCACGGGCTTGGTTGCCACGGCGACCACGGAGCAGGCCGAAGCTGCAGAAAAACTAAACAAGCAGTTCTTTGCGTTGCAGGCGAATGCGAGCAATGCTGGCCGCACCATGGTGGCCGAATTCCTGCCAACCATCAACAGCATCGCCGACGAGCTCCTGAAGGCCGATACCGCCGGTGGAAATCTCGCGAAGACATTTGGTTCTGGCATCAAGACCGTGTTTGAGGCCGTTGCCATTGCTGGTGCCAATGTGGCCTTTGTGCTCAAGGGGGTTGGTCGTGAAGTCGGCGGCATCGTCGCCCAGTTCTCTGCCATGGGGGAGGCTGGCGGCATATTCACCCAAGCCGGACGCAATGCTTGGACGGCTGTTGGCGAAGCCATGCGCGAAGACGGCGAGAGAGCCCGCAAAGAGCTGGATGACCTGGAGCGTCGAATCATGGGCGCAGCAACCGGAGCCACTTCAGGCTCTACTGCACCGACAAAGGGCACCGTCGGCGACCTTGGTGGTGGTCCAGACAAGGCGACCATCGCGGCTGCCAACCGTGAGCTTTCAGAGCAAAAAAAGCTCATTGCCGAGCTTTCTGGTCTCAGTGGCTCATTCGCTGAAGAATGGAACCGCCTGAACACAATGTTCGGCAAAGGCAAGCTCAGCTTGGATCAATTGACCCAGGCCCAAGCCACCTTGCTGGAAAAGCAGCCCGCTATGCGCACCGCGGCCAAGGAACTGGAAGATGCGCAAAAGGAAGCCGCCAAGCAGGCTGTGGAAAACGCCAACGATTACATCAAAGCCGTCGAAGAACAGCAGAAGGCCGCGTCCAGCATTCGCGACCAGGTAGATGCCGAGCGACAACATGTGGCGTCCATCGGTCTGACCAAGGAAGCTGTCACCGCACTGCTGGTTCAGCGGATGGAAGAGCAGGCCCTGACCAAAGACAGATTGGCTGACTACCTGACCGAAAACAACCTGAGCGCCGAACTGGCGCAAAGCTACAGGGAGCAGGCTGCTGGTTTGCGTGACCTTGCCAAGCTGAAGGTTCAGGGGTCCGCCAAAGAAGCTGCAGCCGAGATCGAGAAGGAAAACCAGAAAGCTGCTGACAAAGCTGCATCTGACTGGCAGCGTGCTGCCGAGAGGATTCAGGACAGCATCACTGATGCGCTCATGCGCGGCTTCGAGTCCGGGAAGGGCTTTGCCGAAAACCTGCGCGACGTGGTTGTCAATATGTTCAAGACCATGGTTTTGCGGCCTGTCGTTGAGATGGGTGTCCGAGGTGGGCTGAGCATTCTTGGCCTTGGGGGCGCCTCGGGAGCTGCCAGTGCCTCAGATGCCATTGGCTCGGTAGGGAGCGCATCCAATGCGTTCAATGGGCTCTCTCAGCTTGGCGGTATGTCGAGCTGGTTCACCAATTTCGGAGAATCGGCGGCCAACGGCATCATCAAGGCGGGTGAGATGGCCTACCAGGCCGGGTTCGAATCCATCGGCTCCAGCATGATGAGCTTGCAGGAGGCGGGCAACTTCAGCGCGGTCGCGGATGGCTTGAATATGGTTGGCGATGGCTTGGGCTACCTCAATGCCGCCATGGCAGCCAGTGAAGGCAAATGGGGGAAGGCCATTGGTTCTGCAGTCGGTACGTACTTTGGCGGCCCACTTGGCGCGGCCATAGGCGGGGCTGTCGGTGGATGGATTGACGATGCATTCGGTGGTGGGCGGGAGTACACAACCGGTACAGGCATATCTGGCCGCTTCAGCGGTAGCACTTTTACAGGGCGTAACTACCAAGACTGGCGCAATGACGGTTCCAGTGGCTTCTTTGGGATCGGAGCTTCCGGCTCCAGCAGCGGAACCAACTACAGTGCCATGGACGCAGGGCAGGCGAAAAGCCTGGGGGCCGCCTATGGAGCCATCATTTCCCAGACGGCAGGCTTTGCGACTGCATTGGGTGCCAGTGCTGATTCCATCAAAAGTTTTCAGAAAGACATCAAGCTTGCGCTTGGTGCGGATGCCGAGGCCAACAAGAAGGCCATTGCTGACATGTTCAGGGGTGTAGCAGACGAGATTGCTGCCACCGTGCTCGATGCCCAGTACATACGCGAAGGCGAGGGTGCTGCCGACACCTTGGCGCGCTTGGCCTCCAACCTTACCTTGGTGAACGGATCGTTTGACTCACTGGGTAAAACCATGCTGGCGATAAGCCAGGGTAGTGGAGACGCCGCCAGCGCACTGGTGGATGTGTTCGGTGGGGTTCAGCAGTTTCAGACAGTCACAGCGGCTTACTACCAGCGCTTTTACTCAGAGGAAGAGCGTCTTGCCAATACCCGTGAGCAATTGAGTTCCCAGCTTGGTGCCTTGGGTGTCTCCATGCCGGACACCGTGGAGGCATACCGTGAGCTTGTCAGTGCGCAGGACGTGACCACCGAGAGCGGACGAAAAACCTACGCCACGCTCTTGAGCCTTTCCGGAGCATTTGCCGATGTGAGTGAGTCGGCAGCGGAGGCGGCCAAACAGCTCATCATGGCTGCGCGGTATGGAACCTATGCTGAATACGCTGCAGCCAGTGCAGCCGCCGGTGCTGTGGCTACGCCAAGGTTTGCCAGTGGGGGCTTCCATGGTGGAGGGATTCGCCTTGTGGGCGAGAACGGGCCTGAGCTGGAGACCACCGGGGCATCGCGTATCTGGAATCAAAGCCAAATGGCAGGCGCCGTGCTCAGTGGAAGCTCTGAGTTGGCGTCCAAGATCGATGCCTTGCGTGACGACTCCAGAGCCCAGGCTCGGGCCATGGCCGCACTCCAGTCCAGGATGGTCAAGTTGTTCGAAACATGGGACGCCAAAGGCATGCCAGAGGTGCGCACGCTATGAGTGACGGTATCACCATCATCAAGCCTCTGGCCATCACCCCGGCCATGCTGGTCAGCACGGATGTAGCCGAGGCGGACTATTCCGCATATTCCGCCGGCACTACCTATGCCCTGGGCGATCGGGTCATGGATAACCACCTGATCTACCAGAGCCTGGTCGCTGGCAATTTGGGCAACACGCCCTCCGCCAGCCCAGCCAAGTGGGTACTGGTAAGCGCTACCAACCGCTGGAAGCTGTTCGATACCGTGAGCAGCAGCCAGACGGCTCAGGCCACCAGCATGACCTACAGCGTGCGACCTGCAACGGTTGTAACTGGTATTGCTGCTGTGAACATGACGGGTGTGACAAGCATCCGCGTGCGAATGGTGAGCGATGCCTATGGCACTGTTTATGACAAGACCGTAACTCGCAGTCGACCACCGCCATCGAGTGGTTGGTGGAGTTGGTTTTTTGGTCGACGTACCGACCCCATTTCCAGCCATTTTGATGATTTGCCAAGCTTTGCCGACAGTGTCATTACCGTGGACTTTGCTGGGCTCAGCAACATGGCCGTTGGATCGCTGCTCATTGGTACGGTATCGCGCTGGGGCATGGGAATTCAGTACGGCATGTCGATGGGCATACGCGACTACTCCATCAAGCAGACCAACGAGTGGGGCGACACCATTCTTACCCAGCGTGCCTACGCCGACCGCGACAAATTTTCGCTAACGGTGCAGCGTGGTGACGTCAAGTCATTGCGGTCATATCTCGCTGGACTGCGGGCCACTCCGTGCCTGTGGATAACGCCAGACGACATCCTGTATGGCTATTACCAAGACTTCGAAATTCTTATCTCTTACAGCACCGTATGTGACTGTGACATTACCTTGGAGGGACTCACATGAGTATTGACGCATTGCCGTCTGCACCAGCTGCAACTGATGCTGTCGAGGTTTTCGACACCAAGGCGTTTGCTTTCTTGGCTGCGCTTCAGTCATTTGCTGTCCAGGCCAATAGCACGGCGCAGGAGATGCAAACCAATGCAGACCTGACTGCAGCTATGGCGCTTGGTATGGCTTTGCCAAACTACGCAGGGACCAGCTCCACCAGCTTGACCATCGGAATCGGTGGAAAATCCCTCACCACCCAGACTGGCAAGAGTTGGACTGTTGGCCAAATCGTGGTTGTCAGTAACGGTACTGGCGCCTACATGAAAGGCAGTGTCACTGCGTATTCAGGCAGCACCCTGGATGTCGATGTCACTGCTGTGGTTGGATCTGGAACACATACCAGTTGGAACATCGGTCTGGGGTATGCGTCCCTTGGCTTACAGCCGCGCGGGCAGCGCATTGATGTGGCAAGTGTTGCGGGCACGGTAAACCTCACGGTGGCAGCACATGATTCTGACGACATTCGAATCACTGGCGCACTGGCGATTACCGCTTTCACCACGGATGCAAATAGGGTTTTCCGTGTGACAGCTGGTGGTGCCTTCACGCTCACCAATAACGCAAGTATCGTCACCAACACTGGCGCAAACATCGTTGCCTCAGCTGGTGACACTTTCATGCTGCGCGCCACGGCCGCAAACACGGTCGAGGTGCTTTCCTACTGCTATGCCGGGATCGCCCCCGATGGCAGCATTGCCACCGCAAAGCTCTCCAGACCGCCTACATTCGGCACCGCGGTCAACACCACCAGCGGCACCGCCCACGATGTAACTGGAATTCCGAGCTGGGCGAACGAGATCCTGATCCCGTTCAAAGGGGTAAGCACCAACGGAACGAGCCCAGTGCGGCTCCAACTTGGCAGTGGTTCCATCCAGACTTCCGGCTACGAGAGCACGGCTACCGTCATGGGTGTTGCCAACGGCACCTCCACTGGTGGATTTGACCGATACCAGACAGCGGCCGCAGACGTGACAAGCGGATGGTTCAAGCTGACTCGAATCACTGGCAACACTTGGTTGTGTATCGCTCAGTATGCGCTGAACACCGCCAGCAACCCTGGGTGGATCACCGGCAACGTCACCCTGTCCGGGGCGCTTGACCGTATCCGCTTCACCACTGTCGACGGAACTGTGCCGTTCGATGGTGGGTCTTTCAACGTCCTGTTCCGGGAGTGATGCCATGCGCTACGAAACCAACTGCATGACCGGCGAGGTCACTGAGCACCCAGATGCAGACCCAACACCCGTTGCGCCACCAACGCTCAAGGAGCAGATTGCAATCTTGGAAGCTTCTGTAACACCGCGGAGACTGCGCGAAGCTGCAATAGGGATTGACAACGGCTGGCTGGCAAGCGTGGATGGGCAGATCACCGCGTTGCGCGGGCAGATTCAGTGAGATAGAGGAGTCACATGCCTGAACCAACGTCCACGGCCGCAGCGGCGGCCACCTACGCGGCGGCAGGTCTGTCTGTGCCGTTCATTACAGCCTTTGGTGTGCCGCTGGGCCTGCGGGCCGATGTGCTGATCGCAGGCTTCTTCGGCAGCCTGGTGGCCATCATTCTGCTCAACAGCGTGCCCAGCGAAGGCGATACCTGGCAGCACCTGGTGCGCACCACCTTCAAGCGCATCTTTGTGGCGGTGGCCAGTAGTGTCACGGCTGGCTACCTCACGCCCTTGGCGCTGTTGCTGGCCAGCCTGCCGGATTCCCTGCTGCTCAGCGCTGCTTTTGGGGTTGGCGGTGGCGCCCAGCGGGTGTTGCTCATCCTGATTTCCAAGTTTGGCACGCCACCGACACCCCCAGCGGCATCAGGAGGTGCCACACCATGAACACCACGCTGCAGATCCTGCACTGGCTGGCGGGCTTCATCGTGCTGGCCGAAGCACTGAATAAGTTGGAGCGCACGGCACCGTTCGCTCCCAACCTCTCTACCCACAAGCGTGTGGTCGACGGCCTCAAGGCCATGGCCTGGACGCTTTTGGCATTGGGCGGTGCCGGTGCCATTGCGCCATCGTTCTTCGGGCTGCTGAGCGTGCAGCCTGGGGACGTGGCGATTCTTGTCCACCAGTCACCGTCGTTCGCAGAGACGGCGGTGTTGGTGGGCTTCGCGGTGCTGATAGTGCGCACCAGAGTGAAGGAAGGCTGATTCATGGAACTTTCATTTGACAAGGCCTTTGATCGCCTGATGGGCCATGAGGGCGGATACACCAACAATCCTGCAGACCCTGGTGGCGAGACCAACTGGGGCATTGCCAAGCGCAGCTATCCAGGCGTGGACATCAAGAATCTGACACGTGAACAGGCAAAGGCCATCTACCTGCGGGACTTTTGGCAGCCGCTGGGCGATGCTCCTGCGGCCTTGAAGTTTCAGGTGTTCGACTTCGCCGTCAACTCAGGCATCCAGACTGCCATCCGCAAGCTGCAGGCGGCCATTGGCGTGGCTGACGATGGGCACTGGGGTCCGGTGAGCGCGGCTAGGCTGGCAAGCATGGATGTGAACGATGTGCTGATGCGCTTTGTGGCGCAGCGCCTGCGGTTCTGGACGGCGCTGAGCAGCTGGCCCAGCTTTGGCAAGGGCTGGGCGAACCGGGCAGCCAAGCAGCTTGAATACGCTTCGGAGGACAACTGAAATGGACTGGCTTAAAGCACTGGCACCCACGGCCGCAACCCTACTGGTGGGGCCGTTGGCGGGCATGGCCACCAAGTACCTGGCGGACAAGTTGGGTGCACCGGAAGGCACTGTGGAGGCGGTAACAACTGCCATGGCAGGGCTGAACGAGACACCCGAGGGGCGCATCAAGCTGGCAGAGATTGACGCCGCGCTGCGAGCCCACGCCATTGACGCCGGTATTGACCTGGAGCGACTGGCTGTGGCCAACGCCTCGGATGTCAACAAGACCATGCAGGCCGAGGCAGCTTCTGAGCACTGGCCAACCTATAGTTGGCGCCCAGCCATTGGCTTTGCCGTGGCGATTGATCTGGTGGCTTCGGTGCTGGTGGTGTTTGTGGCCTACGTGGGGGTGATGTTTTTCAAGATCGACGCCCAGGTGCTGAGCTACCTGCCCGCGCTACTGGGCGCGATGGCTGCGCTGATCGGCGTGGCGTCACCCATTTTGGGCATTGCTAGCTGGTTCCGCGGCAAGATGCAGGCCGACCCTGCGGTGTCTACGGTGAACAGAGGGTAATTGCAACAAGCAATGTGAAGTCAGGACGCTAGGCGTGTTTCACTTGCTGATGGGAATCGATTTGCTCAGCTGTACGGCTGAGCGGACATAGGTATTGCAGGCTTCTTCGGCACGCTTTTCCTGGGCATGGTCGAACGGATTGGAAGCCATCTTTGAAACCTGTTGGTGGCACTCGTCTTCTGCTTGAATAAAGCTTCCGAATGCTGGAGCAAATGCTGCGGCGATGCAAATGACGATGGCGGCGTAGATGGCGTAGGCGAGGTTCATCTTCCTTTGAACGCTCTTTTGCGAAATTGGTTTACTTAGGCGGTAGGTTTTCTGAGGTGTGCTTCTTGGCCGTTTTTGTGCCAGGTGGTGGGGGCCTTGCACCGATCAAGACTTCAGCGATTTTGTCGCCATCTTCAGTGCCAGCTACGGCGCAGTGAGCGACCAGCTCAACAAGATCCTGGACATCGAGGACCATCGGAACCCGTTGCCCCCATAAATCTGTTTACCAATACTGATTGGTGCTTGCATCGCTGTAATGGTTGGTAGGTGGATGCTTGGGTGAGGCTTTTCAGCCCCACCCTTGCCAACGCTAGTTTTTCACCGCTGCAATGACGACCAGCGACAGAGCAAAAGCCTGCATCGGATCAAAGGACACACAAAGTGTTCCAAAAACTCCGAGAAAGGCCGTTGTCCCAGCGATCCAGGTCTTAATGTCGTTAGGTTTCATTCAAAACCCTCCTTCAAAAATCGGCGTTGCGTCTTCAGAGAGTCGGACAACGCGCATGACCTGACCACTGCCGATTTCCAGTTTAGAGCGCCTATAGCCGTCGCAGGCCAGGCAGTCCAGTCGAGGAGGCGGCAGGCCCGACTGGATAGTTCAAATTGTGACATGTGACTCGCTTTGTTCGAAGTTTGTTGCCATTTGACTACTCCTATAACGGCTGATTTACAAAATCCAACGGCCTCACACATCGTTTTCGTGGCAAGATTCACACCTCACTTCACGGTGAAAACTACCCCGGGCCGTCTGGTCTGGGTCCAAAGAGCCAGGGTTGCAGCCCTGGCTTTTTTCTTTGGTGTGCTCCTACTCAATTCGTAGTGGGCTCAATGTAGCAGAGCATCAGCGGTATTTTTTTGCGCTAGGCCAACAGTCCGTCTCGCCTTATTGGGGCGCTGGGCAAATCCATACCAATAGAGATGTCGTTGATGTAGAAGCGCATGTCGTAGTCGGTGGATTTGCAAATTGATGGCCATCACGCCTTCGCCACCGGCAAGGCATCCCAGCTGGTGGTGTAGGCGGGGGTCAGCAGCTGCTGGCGCAACACCCAGGTGCGCTCTGCGCGCCTTGTTCCGGCGCTGGCCAGCGTGATCGTGCCCCGGCCGAAGCGGTCGTTGATCCTGTCCATGGCCGCCATCAGCTCGCCGCCCTGGTCCGGCGCGGCATCCAGCTGCAGTTCCAGTTGCTCCACGCTGTCATCATTCAGGTCCAGCAGCATGACCCCGGCCTTGATGTAGTCAAACCCCGGTCGGTAGATCGCCCGCAGGCCCAGCACTGCGGCGTGCACCAGGTCTTGCGTGTTGGCCGTTGGGCGGCGCAGCGGCACGGATGTGCTGCGGCTGTAGTGCGGTGGCGGCCGGAATGGGCTGGTGTGGATGAACACGCACACCTGGCCAGCCAAGCTGCTCTGGCGTCGTAGCTTGCTGGCTGCCCTCGCAGCAAACTCAGTCACGGCCTGGATGAGGTCGTCCAGACCACGCACAGGCCGGCCGAAGCTGCGGGTGTGGGCAATTTCCTGCTTGGGTGGTGGTGCGTCCTCCAGGCGAATGCAGGACTGGCCTTGTAGCTCGCGCACAGTGCGCTCCAGCACCACGCTCCAGCGTCTGCGCACTGTGGCTGGGTCGAGCTGGGCAAATTGCAGCGCGTTGGTGATTCCGGCCGCTGCCAGTTGTTTGCTGATGCGCCTGCCCACGCCCCACACGTCCCCCACCTCGGTGGCGGCAAGTACAGCGTCCAGGTCGGAGGCGGGCAGGGCGCCCAGGTTGCACACGCGCGCCAACTCGGCCGGGTAGCTGCCTGGTTTGCGGTCGGCGCTCTTGGCCACGTGGTTGGCCAGCTTGGCCAGCGTCTTGGTCGGGGCGATACCTATGCCGGTGGGGATGCCGGTGTGCTGCAGGATGCGCGTGCGCATGGTCTGTGCCCGCCTGGTCAGGTCTCCACGGATTCCGGCCATGTCCACAAAGCACTCGTCAATGCTGTAAATCTCCTGGTTGTGGCCCAGCCCGGCGGCCGTGCACATCATCCGGTCGCTCATGTCGCCGTAGAGGGTGAAGTTCGCACTGAGGGCCACCACGCCGTACACCTCGGCCAGCTCCCGGCACTCAAACCACGGCTGGCCCATCTTGATGCCCAGTTCCTTGGCCTCGTTCGATCTGGAAATGGCGCAGCCGTCGTTGTTCGACAGCACCACCACCGGGTGCCGTTTCAGCGACGGACGAAAAGCCCGCTCGCAGCTGACGTAGAAGTTGTTGCCATCGACCAGTGCGAACATGGCGCTCTCATTGCCTGAATCGCTTGATGGTGGCGGTGACCACGCCGCAAATCGTCAGGGTCTGGCCGTCGCGGAAGATGATGGGGGCAAAGGTCTTGTTGCCGGCACGCAACTGCACCGTGCCACGCGAGCGCCAGAACTGTTTGACGGTGAAGTCGCCGTCCACCTCGGCAATCACGATGTCCCCATGGTTGGCCTGCAG
Organism: Rhodoferax sp.; assembly: GCA_008015235.1. Taxonomy (GTDB): domain Bacteria; phylum Pseudomonadota; class Gammaproteobacteria; order Burkholderiales; family Burkholderiaceae_C; genus Allorhodoferax. The sequence goes on from SSFF01000004.1 coordinate 308,616, forward strand.
CGCCCGGTCGCACACCAGGATGTCACCGTCGAAGATTCCAAAGTCCACCATCGAAGTCCCGCTGGCCTGCAGCATGAAGGTGGCATTGGGGTGGCTTATGAGCAGCTCGTTCAGGTCATGGCGTTTGACAGCGAAGTCGGCAGCTGGGGACGGAAAGCCCGCTGGCACTTTCCCCTCCACCCATGGCAACAGCAGTGCTGGGCCGGGGATGAAGGGTGTCGCATCTGGCGGCAATATACTGTTCATTCATACAGTATATGCTTGCTTTTCCCCAAGTGTCTACTTGGCGTCAATCAGCTAAATGCGGAAACGGTGCGGAACCGAATGCGGAAACAAAAAGGCCTTGCTACTATCTTCATAGCGGCAAGGCCTTTAATTGCGTGGTGCCCAGGGCCGGACTCGAACCGGCACGCCTTGCGGCGGGGGATTTTGAGTCCCCTGAGTCTACCAATTTCACCACCTGGGCAGGTATTCTGTGAAGCAGGAATTATGGCACATTTATGGACATGAAATACCAAACGATTGAAGACGTGGTCGGAAAAACGCCCCTGGTGCGCCTGCAGCGCCTCGGTGCGGCCGACAACGAAGCGCGCGGCAATGTGATCCTGGCCAAGCTCGAAGGCAACAACCCGGCGGGTTCGGTCAAGGACCGGCCAGCCCTGTCCATGATCCAGCGCGCCCAGGAGCGCGGTGACATCCAGCCGGGTGACACGCTCATTGAAGCCACTTCGGGCAACACCGGCATTGCCCTGGCCATGGCAGCAGCCATCAAGGGTTACCGCATGCTGTTGATCATGCCCGAGGACCTGTCCATCGAGCGCGCCCAGACCATGAAGGCCTTTGGTGCTGAGCTGATCCTCACGCCCAAGAGCGGCGGCATGGAGTACGCGCGCGACCTGGCCGAGAAGATGCAGCGCGAAGGCAAGGGCCGGGTGCTGGACCAATTTGCCAACGCTGACAACCCGCGCATCCACTATGAGACCACGGGGCCGGAACTGTGGGAACAGACCGGGGGGCGCATCACCCACTTCGTGAGCGCCATGGGCACCACCGGCACCATCACCGGTGTCAGCCGTTTCCTGAAGGAGAAGAACCCGGCGGTGCGCATCGTCGGTGCCCAACCGGCGGAAGGTTCGCGCATTCCCGGCATCCGCAAGTGGCCGCAGGAATACATGCCCACCATCTACGACCCCGCCGGGGTCGACGAGCTGGTGCTGGTGCGCCAGTCCGATGCCGAAGACCTGTGCCGGCGCCTGGCCCGCGAAGAGGGCATTTTTGGCGGCATCTCGGCTGCAGGCGCCTGCTGGGTGGCACAGCAGATCGGCCAGCGCGAACGCGATGCGGTGATTGCCTTCGTGGTCTGCGACCGTGGCGACCGCTACCTGTCCACCGGCGTGTTTCCGGCATAAAAATGGGCTTTAGCCCGCGTGGATATTGCGTAAGCAGCTACAAAGTTAGGAGCTTCTGATGCACCCGATTGCGCAATACCGGTTTTGCCCCCAGTGCGCCACACCCTTGCAGTTGCGGGTGGCGCACGAGGATGGCGGTGCGCGCGAGCGCCTGCGCTGTCCGGCCTGTGACTTCACCCACTGGAACAACCCGACGCCGGTGCTGGCCGCAGTCATTGAATACCAGGGCAAGGTGCTGCTGGCGCGCAACGCGGCCTGGCCCGGCAAGATGTATGCGCTCATCACCGGCTTCATGGAAGCCGGCGAGTCGGCGCAGGAGGGCATCATCCGCGAGATTGCCGAAGAAACGGCGCTCATGACCACGACCCTGAACCTGATCGGGGTATACGACTTCCAGCGCATGAACCAGGTCATCATCGCCTTCCACGCGGTCTGTGAAGGGACAGTCCAGCTCTCGCCCGAGCTGGTCGACTACCGCCTGTTCGAACCCGCGGCGGTGAAGTGCTGGCCCGCAGGCACTGGCTTTGCGCTGGCTGATTGGCTCAAGGCACGTGGTCTGACACCCGAATTCATCGAGTTTCCCAAGCCAGAGACCTACAATCCCGGGGATTGAGGAATTGCCATGCAGATTGACAAAGAAGTAGACACCCGCGGGCTCAACTGCCCCTTGCCCATCCTGAAAGCCAAGAAGGCGCTGGCGGAAATGCACAGTGGCCAGTTGCTCAAAGTGGTGGCCACCGATGCTGGGTCCGTGCGCGACTTTCAGGCCTTTGCCAAGCAGACGGGCAATGAGCTGGTCGAGCAGCAAACTGCAGGAGAAGAGTACATCCACGTGCTGCGCAGACGCTGATTTTTTCAGCACTCACCAAACGACAAGGCCACCCGAGGGTGGCCTTGTTGCTGAATGGCAGCGCTAGGGATTAGCCCAGGCGCTGGAGCTGCTCGCGCACCTTGTCCAGCGTGGCGCTAAAGTCAGCCACGCGCTTGCGTTCCTGCTCCAGCACGGCGGGTGGCGCCTTGGCCACGAAAGCTTCGTTGCCGAGCTTGGCATTGGCCTTGGTGATCTGTTCTTCCAGGCGTGCCACTTCCTTGCCCAGGCGCAGTTTCTCGGCGGCCACGTCCACTTCCACAAAGAGGCAGACACGGGCCTCACCCACCACGGCCACGGGGGCCGACTGGGCTGCCGCCTGCCATGCGGCTTCGGTGTCGAAGAGCTTGACTTCACTGAGCTTGGCCAAGGCCTGCAGCACGGCGGCCGATGACTGTAGGAAGGCTGCTTCGTCGGCAGTTTGTGCCACCACGAACAGCGGGAGGCGGGAGGCGGGCGATACGTTCATTTCACCGCGCAGATTGCGGCAGGCGTCCACCAAAGCTTTGAGCTTGGCCACGTGGGCCATGGCCGCCGCGTCAATGCGCTCGGGCTGGCTCACGGGGTAGGCGGCAACCGAGATCGAGGGGCCGGCACGGCCTGCCACAGGGGCCACCTTCTGCCACAGCTCCTCAGAAATGAAGGGCGTGATGGGGTGGATCAGGCGCAGGATGGTTTCCAGCGTGCGGATCAGGGTGCGGCGCGTGGCGCGCTTCTGCGCGTCGGTGCCGGTGTTGATCTGCACCTTGGCGATTTCCAGGTACCAGTCGCAGAACTCGTTCCACACGAAGTCGTAGATGGTGTTGGCCACGTTGTCCAGGCGGTAGTCGGCAAAGCCCTGGGCCACCTCGGCCTCCACCTTTTGCAGTAGCGACACGATCCAGCGGTCGGCCTGGCTGAAGGCGAGGTAGGAACCGGTATCGCACGCGGCAGCGGCGTGCTCTTCCAGCCCGCAGTCCTGGCCTTCGCAGTTCATCAGCACGAAGCGCGTGGCGTTCCACAGCTTGTTGCAGAAGTTGCGGTAGCCCTCGCAGCGCTTGCTGTCGAAGTTGATGGAGCGGCCCAGCGAGGCCAGTGCCGCAAAGGTGAAACGCAGCGCGTCGGCACCGTAGGCAGGAATGCCTTCCGGGAACTCTTTTTCGGTGTTCTTGCGCACCGCGGGGGCGGTTTCGGGCTTGCGCAGGCCGGTGGTGCGCTTGTCCAGCAAGGGGGCGAGGGCAATGCCGTCGATCAGGTCCACCGGGTCGAGCACATTGCCTTCGGACTTGCTCATCTTCTTGCCCTGCGCATCGCGCACCAGGCCGTGGATGTAGACGTGCTTGAACGGCACACGTCCGGTGAAGTGCTTGGTCATCATGATCATCCGGGCGACCCAGAAGAAGATGATGTCGTAGCCGGTGACCAGCACCGAGGAGGGCAGGTACAGGTTGTAGTCGTCGGTGGCACCGGTGCCCGCACCTTCATTGCCCCAGCCCATGGTGCTGAATGGAACCAGTGCGCTGGAGTACCAGGTGTCGAGCACGTCTTCATCGCGCTTCAAGGTCTTGCCGGGGGCCTTGGCCTGCGCCTCGGCTTCGTTGCGGGCCACGTAGACGTTGCCTTCTTCGTCGTACCAGGCCGGAATCTGGTGGCCCCACCACAGTTGGCGGCTGATGCACCAGTCCTGAATGTTGTTCATCCACTGGTTGTAGGTGTTGACCCAGTTCTCGGGCACGAACTTCACGTCGCCACCTGCTACGGCATCGATAGCGCCTTGCGCAATGCTGGTGCCGGAAGGGGCCGGTTTTGTCATGGAAACAAACCATTGGTCAGTGAGCATGGGCTCGATGACCTGGCCGGTGCGGGCGCAGCGCGGCACCATGAGCTTGTGTTTCTTCACTTCCACCAGGAAGCCGCCGGCCTCCAGGTCGGCCACCACCTTCTTGCGCGCCACGAAGCGGTCCAGTCCTTGTAAATCCGCGGGAATGAACTGGCGAGCTTCATGCAAGTCATAAGCACGACCTAATGTGGAACGCAAGCTTTCACGGATGGACTGCAAGTCAGCGTCTTTATGGACGATTTTTGCGTCCAGCGTCAGCACGCAGATCATGGGCAGTTGGTGGCGCTGGCCGACCTGGTAGTCGTTTTGGTCGTGCGCGGGCGTGACTTTGACCACGCCGGTACCAAATGCCTTGTCCACGTAGTCATCGGCGATGATGGGGATGTTTCGGTTGCAAAGTGGCAGTTTTACTTGTTTACCAATCAGATGCTGGTAGCGCTCGTCTTCGGGGTGAACCATAACGGCCACGTCGCCGAGCATGGTTTCGGGGCGTGTTGTTGCCACCACCAAGCCCTGCACACTTTCGCCATTGACGGTCTGAGGGCCATCCACAAAGTCGTAGCGGATGTGCCACAGCGAGCCGTCTTCTTCTTCGCTCTCCACTTCCAGGTCGCTAACCGCGCTCATGAGGATCGGGTCCCAGTTCACCAGGCGCTTACCACGGTAGATAAGGCCTTGCTCATAGAGCTGGACAAAGGTCTCGGTCACCGTCTTAGACAGCTTGTCGTCCATGGTGAAGTATTCGCGGCTCCAGTCCACGCTGTCGCCCATGCGGCGCATCTGGCTGGTGATGATGTTGCCGCTCTTCTCCTTCCACTCCCACACCTTGGCGGTGAAGGCTTCGCGGCCCAGGTCGTGGCGGCTGATCTTCTGTTCCTGGAGCTGGCGCTCCACCACGATCTGGGTGGCGATGCCGGCGTGGTCGGTGCCCGGAATCCAGGCGGTGTTGAACCCGGCCATGCGGTGGTAGCGCGTGAGGCTGTCCATGATGGTCTGGTTGAACGCATGGCCCATGTGCAGGGTGCCAGTCACATTGGGCGGCGGCAGCTGGATGGCAAAGGACGGCGCACCCGCTTGCGGCGCCTGCGTGCCACGGAAACCGGCCACACCGTAGCCGCGCTTTTCCCACTCGGGGCCCCAGTGGGCTTCCAGGGCGGCCGGTTCAAACGATTTGGACAGGGATTGCAGGCCGGGTTGTTCAGGGGCTTTGGTGGCGTTGTCGGTCATGGTGATCGTCGCGTGGGTACGTTGCAGGCGGAACCTGCCATTTTACGGGCTGCGTGCCGCCCGCAGCCCCAGGAGTACTCAGCGGGCGCTGCGCAGGGGCATCAGCGTGCCGACCAGGTGGGTTTGTGCGCTGTCGGTGCCGTCGGGAGCCAGTATCTGCAACGCAAAACGCTGGCCTTTCTTTTCCGGCTCAGCGTACAAGGCCACGCGCGAAGGCAGGGGCAGGGGGCGCTTGAACTGTACGTCCAGCACAAAGGGGGTGGGCAGCGGCTGGTGTTGGCGCAGCACGTCCAGGCAGCGCGCGGCGCTGTACAGCCCGTGGGCGATGGCACTGCGTTGGCCCAGCAGCCGGGCGCTCCAGTCCGAGAGGTGAATCGGGTTGAAGTCGCGCACCGGTACGGCAAAGCGACGCCCGGCATCCATCGCCACGTCCCATTCGGCGATGGGCTCGCCAGTCAGTTCCGTCCGCGCGGACGGGGCGCGCCGCGCCTTGTCGCTGCGCACCGGGTACAAGTAGGTGCTTTGTTCACGCCATACCACCCGGCCCTGCACGCGGGCTTCGGTGTGCAGGGTAAAGCTCGGCCCTTTGGCGCTAGCGTCGATTCCGTCGAGTGTGCAGGCAAAGTCCAGCACCGTGTCGGGCGCCACGGTGTCCAGCATTTCGGTGCGGTTGGCCAGGTGCACCAGACCGAGCAAGGGCAGGGGAAAGCGCGCGTGGCTCAGTATCGCCAAGTGCAGCGGCATGGCCATGGCGTGGATGAACAGGGGCGGCAGTGCAAACGTGTAGTAGGGCGCGGGGGCCGGCGGCACGCAGATGCTGGCAGCCGGGTTGTGGTCTTCGCACAGCTCGATGTAGCTGCGCAGCGCGGCAGGCTGGGCACGGGCCCCCGACCACTGGGCCGTGAACTGGGGCAAGTCCGCGGGCAGCGCGCCGTTCCAGCGCCGCAGCAGGGCGCGTGCCAAGGCCTTCCACGGACGTGGTGCTGTGTCGTAAGTCAGTACAACCGGAGAAGCAGGGTGACCCATCGCAAAAGGAATTAGGGGCAGTGCTCCGCAGGGGCGGGCACGGATTTCCGATAATACGGCATGCTTTTTGTTCTCTCGCCAGCCAAGTCGCTGGACTACGAGGCCCCTGGCCCGGCAGTCACCCCCACCTCCACCCAGTTCAATGCCCAGAGCAAGCAGCTCATCGGCCTGCTGCGCGCCCTGTCGGTGCAGCAGGTGGCCGAGCTGATGGACCTGAGCGACAAGCTCGCTGCCCTCAATGTGGCGCGGTATGGCGCCTGGTCGAGCCGTGCCACGGCGAAAAACGCCCGACCTGCGGTGCTGGCATTCGACGGTGATGTCTACGATGGCCTTTCGGCACGGTCGATGACGGTGGATGACCTGCATTGGGCGCAGGAACACCTGTGTATCCTCAGCGGTCTGTACGGCGTGTTGCGTCCGCTGGACCTCATGCAGCCCTACCGCCTGGAAATGGGCACCGCCCTGGCCAACCCGCTGGGCAAGAACCTGTACCAGTTCTGGGGCGACAGCTTGGCGAAACACCTGAACCAGCGGCTCAAGTCTGACGGCAGTGGGGTGTTGGTGAACCTGGCCTCGCAGGAGTACTTCAAAGCCGTGGACACCCCGGCGCTCAAAGCGCGCGTGGTCGAATGTGTTTTCCAGGACTTCAAGAACGGGCAGTACAAGGTCATCAGCTTCAATGCCAAGCGCGCCCGCGGCATGATGGCGCGCTTTGTCATCACGCAGCGGCTGAGGCGGCCGGAAGACTTGCGTGCTTTCGATGCCGATGGTTACGAATGGGACAAGGGCGCCAGCGGCGACAATACCCTCGTATTTCGGCGCAAAGTCAGCGCCTGATTCACGAATTTATAAAAAAACTGGGCTCTGGCCCGCAAAGAATAAGCGTGGTTAGCTATGAAAGTAATAGCGAACAATCTGGAATTTGAGGTCGAGGACAGTGCCAGCATCAATCCGCAGGATGCCGATTTGCAGGCGCGTCCGGTGGTGGTGCTCATCATGGGCTTAGGGATGCAGCTGGTGGCCTGGCCGGATAACTTTGTCAGCGACCTGGTGGATGCCGGTTTTCGTGTCATTCGCTTCGACAACCGCGACATCGGCCTGAGCAGTCATCTGGATGCCTTTGGTCGGCCCAATATCCTGTGGGAAGCCCTCAAGCACAAGCTGGGTCTGCGCAACAAGGCTCCCTACAGCCTGGCCGACATGGCTACTGACACACTGGGTATCCTGGATGCCATGGGCATCAAGCGCGCCCACATCGTGGGGGTCAGCATGGGCGGCATGATCGCCCAGCGTGTGACCATCGCCGCGCCTGGCCGGGTGCTGAGCCTGACCAGCATCATGAGTTCCAGTGGCGCCCGTGGCTTGCCGCAGCCCGACAAGAGAATCACGCGCCTGCTGACCCGCCGTCCGGCGGGCAGCGGCATGGAGGCCTTGGTGGCGCACAGTGTCAAGCTGTTCCAGGCCATCGGCAGCCCAGCCTACCCGACCTCGGAAGAAGAATTGCATGCGCGGGTACTGGCGGCGGCCCAGCGCAGCACCCACCCGATGGGTATCCTGCGGCAGATGGTGGCGATCGTTGCCGACCGCGATCGGGCCGAGCAGCTGCGCAGCATCCAATGTCCGACCCTGGTGGTGCACGGTGATGCCGACCCGCTGGTGCCTGTGGCCCATGGGCAGGATACCGCCCAGCGCATTATCGGTGCGCGCATGGTGACCATCGAAGGCATGGGCCACGACCTGCCGCCCGAACCTGTCACCCAGATCCTCAACGCCCTGATTCCCCACCTGCAACAGGCCCAGCGCAAGGCCCAGCACGCTGAATGAGGCAGTACCCATGAGCAATCCCAATACCCCCGAACAGTCGCAGCTGGGCCGCTCCTCGGCCTACATCGACCAGCTCGACCCCAGCTTGCTGTTTCCGATCTCGCGCACACCGAAGCGCGCCGAGATTGGCCTCACCGGCGCCTTGCCCTTCATGGGGGCGGACCTGTGGACGGCGTTCGAACTGAGCTGGCTGAACCCGCGTGGCAAGCCGCAAGTGGCGTTGGCGCATTTCACCATTCCGGCGGACACACCCAACATCATCGAGAGCAAGTCGTTCAAGCTCTACCTCAACAGCTTCAACAACACCCGCTTTGCCGATGTCGATGCGGTGAGGGCCCAGCTGCGCACTGACCTCACCGAGGCCCTGTGGCGTGGCGGCCCGGCCGCAGCGGGCGGGTCGCTTGGGGTGCGCGTCATTGGTGCCGACATGTTCGACCGTGAACCGATTTACGAGCTCGACGGCCTGAGCCTGGACCGGCTTGACGTGGAGTGCACGCACTACCAGCCTGCCCCCGAGCTGCTGCGTCTGGCGCCCGTGGAGGACGAAGAGGGTGAAGCCCCGGTCAGCGAAGTGCTGACCAGCAACCTGCTCAAGAGCAACTGCCTGGTCACGGGCCAGCCCGACTGGGGCAGCGTGCAGATCAGCTACACCGGCGCCCAGATCGAACACGAGGGTCTGCTGCAGTACCTGGTGAGCTTTCGCAACCACAACGAATTCCACGAACAGTGCGTCGAGCGTATCTTCATGGACATCTGGACGCGCTGCAAACCGACCCGGCTGGCGGTCTATGCGCGCTACACGCGCCGCGGCGGGCTCGACATCAACCCGTTCCGCACCAGCTACGCCCAGGTGCTGCCGGGCAACTTCCGCACCGGCCGCCAATAATTCCATTTCAAAATCATCCGTGGCGTTGTTGCTTCGCCTGGCCACGAATGATTTGGAAACGGAATAAGGCAGGGATCGCAGCCGCTATCTTTTTGCTAGCTGTTTACGCAATACCTATGCGGGCTGGTGCCATATTTACACCAAAACAATGCGGGGTGCCGCAATGCGGGCACGGCGCACCTTCTGGCTCGGTGCCAGCACCCGGGCCACACCGCTGAGCACCTGGGCACCGTTCTGGTTCTGGATCAGGCAGTCCAACTCCACCGCTTTCTTTACCGGGTCCTTGCTGCGCACCGTCACCGTTACGGTCAGGGTGTCGCCCACGTGCACGGGCCGGGCAAAGTGCAGGCTCTGGTCCATGTAGATGGTGCCCGGGCCCGGGAACTCGGTGCCCAGCAGGGCCGAGATCAGTGCGCCCTCCAGCATGCCGTGGGCAATGATGTCGTGGAACAGGGTGCCGGCTGCGTACTGTGCGTCCAGGTGGGCTGGGTTGGTGTCGCCCGACACCGCCGCAAAGGCGCGGATGTCGTCCAGGCCCAGGCTGCGCACCAGTCGGGCGCTCTGGCCGATCTGCAGTTCGTCGAAGGTGAAGTTCTCAAGAATTTCGCTGGAGGTTTCGGTCATGGTGCTCAGATGGGGTCAATGGGGCCGCACTGCATGCTGGCCCAGCAGCTGCCGTGCCAGCGCCTGGTCGGTACCGGCAATGTGTTGTACCAGCCAGTCGTGCAGGTAGGTGCGGATGCGCATGGCGGCTTGCAGGTCGCCCCAGTCTTCGCGCTGGGTCTCCATTTCGACAATGCGGGTGAAGAAGCGCTGGTGCATGGCCATGTGTTCCTCCAACTGGGCATAGTCGTGGGCCAGGCGCTGCATCAGTTCTTCTTCGGCGCTGAAGTGGTACTGCACGTAGTCCTTGAGTTGGGGCAGTAGTTCGTCCAGGGCCCGGTGGGTCTGGCCGGTCGCACACAGGGAGTCGAAGGTCTCGATGCGTGCGATCAGCGCCTTGTGCTGCTCGTCCATCAGCGGCACACCGGTGGTCAGGGATGTATTCCAGAGTTTGGACATGGCCTGACCCTTTTCTTCAAAGTTGTTCGGCGGGTACCGGTCTGCCGAAATGGTAGCCCTGGAACGCATCGCAGCCCATGGTGCGCAGCAGGTCGCGCTGCTGCGCGGTTTCCACCCCTTCGGCAATCACCTTCAGGCCCAGGCTGTGGCCCAGGGCGACCACGGTCTTGGCAATGACGGCATCGTTGGGGTCGGTGAGTAGGTCGCGCACGAAGGACTGGTCGATCTTGAGCTGGTCCAAGGGCAGGCGCTTGAGGTAAGACAGCGAGGAGTAGCCGGTGCCGAAGTCGTCGAGTGACATGCGCACGCCGCTGGACTTGATGGCGTTCATCTTCTCGATGATCTCCTCCACGTTGTTCATCAGCATGCTCTCGGTAATCTCGATCTTGAGCAGGTGGGCCTGGGCGCCGGTCTTGGCCAGCGCTTTGCGCACCTGGTCGACAAAGCTGGCCTGTGCGAACTGCACGGCACTGACGTTGACGGCCATGGTCCAATGGCACTTGACCGGGTCGCTGCGCCATCGCACCAATTGTTCGCAGGCCGCCTCCAGTACCCACTGACCCAGGGGCAGGATCAGGCCGCTTTCTTCGGCCAGCGGAATGAATTCTCCGGGTGGAACCATGCCACGCACCGGATGCTGCCAGCGCACCAAGGCCTCCACGCCCGAAATGGTGCTTTCGCCATCGACCTGGACCTGGAAATGCAGCACGAAGCCGCCATGCTCCAGGCTCTTGCGCAATTCCTTTTCCAGTGCGGCGTGGGCACTGACGCTGGCCTGCATGCTGGGGTCGAAGAAGCGCGAGGTGTTGCGCCCTGCGCCCTTGGCCTCGTACATGGCCACGTCGGCTTTTTTCAGCAGTTCGTCCACCGAGTCGTCGCCGGGACCAAAAACCACGATGCCCACGCTGGGGGTGCTGACGTGGCTGTAGTCGCGCAGCTGGTAGGGCTGGCCCAGGGTGTTCAGTATCTTGTTGGCCACCATTTCGGCATGCGTGGCGGCGTCGATGCCATTGCTGCCCAGGCCTTCGAGCAAGACCACAAATTCGTCACCGCCGAAGCGCGCCACGCTGTCGATTTCGCGCACGCAGGCCTGCAGGCGCTGGGCCACCTGCTGCAGCAGGGTGTCACCCAGGTCATGGCCCATGGTGTCGTTGAGCTGTTTGAAATGGTCCAGGTCCAGGAACATGAGTGCACCAAAGTTCTTGGTGCGGTCCACCAGCGCCAGCGCGTGCTGCAGCCGGTCGAGCAGCAGACGCCGGTTGGGCAGCTGGGTCAGCGGGTCGTAGAAGGCCAGGCGCCTGATTTCTTCTTCGTAGGCCTTTTGCTCGGTCTCGTCGCGCACCAGGCCGACGAAGGTGGCCTGTCCGGCACGTTCGACCATGGACACCGACAGGCTCATGGGAAACAGGCTGCCGTCCTTGCGCAGCCCTTGCACGGCGCGCACCCGGTTCAACGCCCGGTTTTCGCCGGTTTGCAGGTGCTTGAGCAGGTAGCTGTCGTGGTGGCTGCTGTGTGGCTCGGGCATGAGCATGGACACGTTGCGGCCCAGCACTTCGTGCACGGCATAACCGAAGATGCGGCTGGCCGCGAAATTGAAGGATTCCACCAGCCCCTGCGCATTGATGGTGATGACGCCATCGACCATGTTGTCCAGAATGGTCTGGGTGTGCAAGGCGGCGTCGCGCAGCGCCTGTTCGTCCAGGCGGCGCTGCTCGCGTGCGGCAATGCGGTCGGAAATTTCGCGCAGCACCACCAGGATGGCCGCTTGGCCCTGCAGCTCGACCCGCACGCCCTGGACATCCACATCGAAGGCATGGCCGTCCAGGCGCAGGCACTGGGTTTCGCTGTGCGGCGAGAGCAGCTGGGCATTCTCGACCGCACGCAGCCGGGCCGATTGCTCGGCGCGCCAGTCCGGGTGTACCAGGGATTCCAGCGTGCGGCCCAGCAAGTCTTCTAGTTGCAGGCCACCGAACATGACGATGGCGGCCGGGTTGGCGTAGGCAATCAGCCCGTCGCGCTGCAGAAGTACCGCGTCCGGTGACCATTCCACCAGGGTGCGGTATAGCGCATCGCTGGCCGCATGGGCTGTGTGCGCGGTGGCGTGGGCTGGCAGCACCTGGCCGACGATGAAGGCCGGGCGCTGGTTTTCGTCCCACACCGGCAGGCACTGCAGCAGCACCGCGGCGTCATTGCTGCCCATGCGCAAGGTCGCTGCCACGGTACACACATGCCCCTGGGCAAAGGCTGTCCGATCGGCACGTGCAAACACGTCGTCCATCGCTGCGGACGTTGTCGAGGGCACGGACGCTGACTGCAGCTGTTCCAGGCTGCTGCCCCAGGCGGCTTGCGCGGCGTTGTTGAGCAGAACCCAGCGGCCATCGACATGGCGCACGTAGCACGGCGCGTCCATCGCATCCAGCAACGCCTTGCAGGCGAGGGGATGGTGGCTCAAAAGGGTATACAGCGTGGGCGCAGACATGTTGTGCTTCATGGGCACAGTCCCACAGAAAGGCCGCTGCACCACGAAAACCGATTCTAGGGGCTAGGTTGCGGCGGTGGCATGCTTCGGGCGCTTTTTTCGCACCGCTCTGAAGTCAGAACAAATTTCCGGTCATTGCTATCGAATCGGGAGTCCCTGGTGCGGCTGCTGCAGGGCCTACGGGCATGTCGCCCGGAGCGGCGCCATGGGCCACGAGCTTGCCCACCCGCACCCCCAGCAGGCGCAGGCGCCGCTGCAGCGGCGCCCGTTTGAGGCACTGCCCGGCGGCCTGGCGAATGGCGGCGGCGGTATCGACTGCATCGGGCAGCGTCAGGTCGCGCGTGACGATGCTGAAGTCATCGAAGCGCAGCTTGATGCCCACGGTTTTCCCGGCGTAGCCCTTGCGTTGCAGATCATCGGCAACCTGCTCGCACAGCCGGGTGAAGATGGCGCCGAGTTCGGCCTTGTCGCGCACCGCGTGCATGTCGCGCTCGAAGGTGGTTTCGCGGCTCATGCTCACCGGTTCGCTCTCCAGTTCCACGGGGCGTTCGTCGCGACCCCAGGCGCTGTGGTGCAGCCACAGGCCGGTGCGCTGGCCAAACGTGTCCATCAGCCACTGTTCGTCGCAGCGGGCCAGTTCGCCGATGGTGGTAATGCCCTGGGCCTGCAGCTTGGCGTCAAGCTTGGGTCCTATGCCATTGATCTTGCGGCAGGCCAGCGGCCAGATCAGCGTCTGCAGGTCGTTTTCGCGCACCACTGAGATGCCGTTGGGCTTGTTGAATTCGCTGGCCATCTTGGCCAGCAGCTTGTTTGGGGCAATGCCGATCGAACAGGTCAGGCCGGTTTCTTGGAAGATAGTTTTCTGGATCAGGCGCGCCAGCGTGCGCCCGCCCTCACGCTGGCCACCGGGTACTTCGGTGAAGTCAATGTAGACCTCATCCACCCCCCGGTTTTCCATCAGCGGCGCAATCTCGGTGATGATGGCCTTGAAGCGTTGCGAGTACTGGCGGTATTCGGCAAAGTCCACCGGCAGCATGATGGCCTGTGGGCACAGCTTGGCGGCCTTCATCATGCCCATGGCCGAACCTACGCCAAACTGGCGCGCGGCATAGGTGGCGGTGGTGATGACGCCGCGCCCGGTGTAGTCCTTGAGTCTGGCGAAGGATTCGACCGGAATACGGGCCAGGGCGGCACGCTGGGCGGCTGCGTCCCAGGGGGCGTCGGGCTCGTCCTGCAGTGCCTGGGCACGCAGGCGCTCCAGCACCGTCGCAATGGCACTGCGTCCACCGCCAATGACCACCGGCATGCCCTTGAGCTGCGGGTAGCGCAGCAGTTCCACGGAGGCGTAGAACGCATCCATGTCCAGGTGGGCAATGCGGCGCGGCAGGACCATGGTGATGGGCATTGTCAAAGGCTGCGCTGCAGCACCATGCCCAGCGCCATCAGTGTGGGCGTCAGCAGGTTGGCGCCCACGTTCTGGCCCATGGCCGGCAGCAGGGCTTGGACATAGTTGTAATGGCGAAGCACCGTGCGTGTGGCCGGCAGTGCCAGGGCCAGGCCGAGCAGTCCGGCCAAGGCGCCCCAGGGCAGGGCCCCGGCGGCCACACCCAGCACCAGGCTGGCATAAGCGGCAACGGTCATGGCGGCGAAATAGCGGCTGGCGGCCCGCGGGCCTTTTTGCACCAGCAGGTGCTGGCGCCCGGCCTGTCGGTCGGCCTGTACGTCCGGAAACTGGTTGAGCAGCAGCAGGTTGTTGCACAAGAAGAAAGGCACCAGGCTGGCCACCAGCGCCGCCGTGCTGTACTGGCCGCCCAACGCCACGCTGGTGCCCACCACCATGAGCGGCCCGAAGCCGAGCCCTGGGGCCACCAGGCACAGCAGTGGGTGGCGCGTGATCCAGCGCGTGTAGGCCAGTACCAGCAGCACGCCCAGCAGGCCAATCGGCAGCAGTGCCAAGCCGCGGTAGGCCACAAAGTACAGGCCAATGCCGATGCACAGCAGCAGGCTGAGTACGGCCAGCACCAGCGTGGCCTGGGCCAGGTGCGGGTGGGCGGGCAAGGTGCCGCTGCCGCCGCTGAACGGGGTGCGCACGGTGTGCAGGTCGAGCGCGCTGCGGAAGTCCAGGTATTCGTTGAAGGCGTTCACGCTGACGTGCGCGCACAGGGCCCCCACCAGCACCCACAGGGCGTCACTCCATGGGAACGGCGTTGTAGAGAGCGCGGCACCAGCCCAGCCCAGGCCGATGCAGGCGGGTGTGAGTACCAGAAAGGGAAGGCGGGCGGTGCCCAGCAGCTGCTTCATTTCGAACATGGGCACAGCATAAGCCAAGGTGCAGGGATGGCGGACGGGCTTTTCGCGCAGGTCAGCGGGCGTTACCATGCGCGCAGGAGGGTGGTATGGGCCGCTGTGTGCTGTGCGTGGTGTTGCTGTTTTTCGGATGCAGTGCCCTGCGCGCACAGGTGTTGCGCATGCCTTTGCTGGAGGCTTCGCCCTATGGTGTGGTGGATGCCCAGGGAAACAAGGTGGGCCTGTACCCGGACATTGCGCAGGCCTTGGCCCGTGAGACCAGGATGCCGGTCGAGATTGAGTTGGTTCCGTTTGCCCGCGCAGCGAACGAAACTGCCAAAGGCGGTGGGGATGCCACCATCATGATGTCCACGGCTTTCAGTGAGAGCAAGGCGGTGGAAGCCATCGTGGTGTTTTTCAGTCGACAGGTGCTCTTGATGCGGCCCGGGTTGAAGGCGCCCGACCGCAAGGCACTGAACGGGCTGACCATCGGGCGGCTGAACGGTGGCTGCCAGGTCCTGGTCAGCCCCCCGGGCGAAACCATCCAATTCCAGGATATCAATTCGCAGGGTTCAGCGGTGGGCATGCTGGCCTTGGGGCGCATTGATGCGTTTTGTTCCACCGAAGAAGCCTTGCGTGCGGAGATTCGCAATCAGGGCTTGGAGGAAAAGCTGCGTACAGCCCAGGTTCTGGAGCTGGGCGCACGGCCGGTCTGGCTGATGCTGTCCCCCAAACTGTCCAAACCGGTCGGTCTTGCGTTGGTGGACGGCGTGAAGCGTATGCAGCGCAGCGGCGAGCTTGCCAGGATATTCCGCAAGCACCTGGGGGCGAGTTACCGCTTGCAGACCCAGGAGAATGCCTCTTCCGAGAAGGACGGCGCTGGCGTAAATAGACCAGAGACTCAGTAGAAACCCTAGTATTCGGGTGTATGCTGCTGTGCAGCAATTCCAACCAGGCTTCACCATGGACAAGCACTACCTCTCCCCCCTGTTCACCCCCCAGTCGATCGCTGTATTTGCGGGCAAGCAGGACGATCCGGCCAGCCTCACGCCCCATGCCCAGGCCTTGCTCCAGGCCCTGAAGGCGCAGCACTTCGACGGCAACCTGTTTTTCCTGGACACGGCCTTCACCGGCACCCTGGCCGATCTGGCCACCACGCACGCGGACCTGGCCGTGATTGCCTTGCCCAACGAAGAGGTGCTGGGTGCCCTGGAGATTGCCGGGCGCATCAAGTGCAAGGCGGCGGTGGTCATCTCCACCGGCATTGACGCTGCGCTGGCGTCCGAGATGCACAAGGTGGCCAAGCGCGACGGCGTCTACCTGCTGGGCCCCAACTGCCTGGGCTTCCAGCGTCCCCATGCCCACCTCAACGCCAGCGTGGCCGGCCCGCTCGCACAGACCGGCCCGCTGGCGCTGGTGTCGCAGTCGGGTGCGCTGACTTCATCGATATTGGACTGGGCGCAGAAGAACGGTGTCGGTTTCTCGACCGTGGTGTCGCTGGGGCCGAACACCGCGGTGGACATGGCCGAGGTGCTGGATTTTCTGGCCACGGATGCCAAGACCCACAGCATCGTGATCTACCTCGAAGGCATCAAGAATGCCCGCCGCTTCATGAGCGCGCTGCGTGCCGCGGCCAATGCCAAGCCGGTGGTGGTGCTCAAGGCCGGTCGCAAGGCCGAGGGCAACCGCGCTGCGCTGACCCACAGCGGCACCATCGTCGGCAGCGACGACGTGTTCGATGCCGCCCTGCGCCGGGCCGGTGCCGTGCGTGTGCGCTCCTTCGTGGCCTTGTTCTCGGCCGCCAAAACCCTGGCCTCGCGCTACCGCCCGGTGGGGCGTCGTCTGGCGGTCATTACCAACGGCGGCGGCCCCGGTGTGCTGGCAGCGGACTGGATCGACGAGGTCAAGCTGCAGTTGGGCGTGCTGACCGACACCCAGGCGAGCGAACTGCAACCGAAACTGCCGGCCATGGCTTCGCTGGTTGATTTGATCGACGTTTCCGAAGGCGCCGGGCCCGAGCACTACGCGGCTGCACTCGACACCGTGGGGCACGCGGGCCAGATCGACGGCGTGCTGGTCATCTACTCGCCCGCATTCGGCTCCGACGGCAGTGCCATCGCCACGGCACTGGCGCAGGCCAACAAACGCCTGGGCAAGCCGCTGCTGACCTGCTGGATGGGCGACGCCACCGTGGGCGAGGCGCGGCGCATCCTCAACGATGCCGCCATCCCCAGCTTCCGCACCCCTGAAATGGCGGTGGGCTCTTTTGCCAACATTGCCTCGTTCTACACCAACCAGCAGTTGCTGCAGCAAACCCCGCCGCCCTTGTCGGACCTGTCCAAGCCCGATGTCGAAGGCGCGCGCATGCTGGTGGAAAGTGTGCTGGCCGAGCGCCGCAAGGTGCTGACCGAAATGGAATCCAAGGCCTTGCTGGCGGCCTTCCACATTCCGGTCACCCGTACCATCCTGGCGCGCAATGTGAACGAGGCCATCATGATTGCCACGCAGCTGGGTTTCCCGGTGGCGCTCAAGATCGACTCGCCCGACATTTCGCACAAGTCCGACGTCCAGGGCGTGGTGCTCAACGTGCAGAACTCCACCGCCGTGCGCGATGCCTATGTCGAGATGATGCAGGCCGTGGCCCGGCACCAGCCCGACGCCCGCATCAACGGTGTCACCATCCAGAACATGTCCTCGCAAAAGCGCGGGCGCGAAATCTACATCGGGCTGGTTACCGACGCGCCTTTCGGCCCGGTCATCGCCTTCGGTGCCGGTGGCACCATGATCGAACTGATGAACGACCGGGCCATGGAGCTGCCGCCGCTCAACCAGTTCCTGGCGCGTCGGCTCATTGACCGCGCCCGCGTTTCTGAGACCCTGGGCGAGTGGCGCGGTGCCAGCGCGGCCGACACCGATGCGTTGGAGCAGGTGCTGCTGCGGGTGTCGGAAATGGTGTGCGAACTGCCGCAGCTGCGTGAAATGGACATCAACCCCATCATCGTGGACGAGTCGGGTGCGGTGGCGGTGGACGCCCGCATCGTGGTGGACAACGCGCCGCCTTCGGTGCGCCACTACAACCACCTGGCCATCCTGCCTTACCCCTCGCAGCACGAGCAGGTCTGGCCCATGCGCGGTGGCGGCGAGTACACGGTGCGCCCGATCCACCCCGACGATGCTTCCATGCTGCAGGAATTCGTGCGCAAGCTCTCGCCCGAGAGCCGCTACTTCCGCTTCGTGTCCTCTATCCAGGAGCTGCCGCCGACCATGCTGTCGCGCTTCACGCTCATCGACTACGACCGCGAAATGGCATTGGTGGCGGTGTGCCGCGAGCGCAGCGTCGGTGCCGACGGCGAAGTGGTGGAGACCCAGCGCGTGCTGGGCGTGTCGCGCTACATCACCAACCCGGACCGCGCCAGCTGCGAGTTTTCGCTGGTGGTGTCGGACGACTTCAAGGGCCAGGGTCTGGGTTCCCGCCTGATGTTGGCCATCATGGACTTTGCCCGTGAAAAGGGCTTGGCCGAAATCGAGGGCCTGGTGCTGGCCAACAACGCCAACATGCTCAAGCTCATGAAGGGCCTGGGCTTCAGCGTCAAGGCCTACCCTGAAGACCCCGACTTCAAGCTGGTAACCCACACGCTGTAGCCACTCTCAAAATAGTAGCTAACAGTCCAATCTGTACGCGGGCTACAGGCCGATTAGGCCTGTAACTACGGTACATCAGGGCGTGGGATAGGTGCCGGGAAGCAGGATGCCCTTGTCCACGTTCTCGATGTTGGTGTGGCCACAGAAAGCCATGGTCAGGTCGAGTTCGCGGTGGATAAGTTCCAGGCATTTGCTCACGCCTTCCTCACCCATGGCCCCCAGGCCATACAGGAAGGCGCGGCCGATGTAGGTGCCCTGGGCACCCAGTGCGCGCGCCTTGAGCACGTCCTGCCCCATGCGGATGCCGCCGTCCATGTGTACTTCGATGTCTTTGCCCACAGCCTCCACGATGCGGGGCAGGGCGCGGATCGAGGACTCGGCCCCGTCGAGCTGGCGCCCACCGTGGTTGGAAACGATGAGAGCATCGGCCCCCGACTGTACGGCCAGGCGTGCATCTTCCACATCCTGGATACCCTTGAGGATGAGCTTGCCGCCCCAGCGCTTCTTGATCCACTCCACATCGCCCCAGTTCAGGGCCGGGTCGAACTGCTGCGCGGTCCAGGCGCCCAGGTTGGCCACATCTTCCACGCCCTGAACATGACCGACGATGTTGCCGAACTGGCGCCGCTTCGTGCCCAACATGCCCAGGCCCCAGCGCACCTTGGTGGCCAGGTTGATGATGTTGGCCAGTGTCGGCTTCGGTGGGGCCGAGAGGCCGTTCTTCAGGTCCTTGTGGCGTTGGCCCAGGATCTGCAGGTCCAGCGTCAGCACCAGCGCCGAGCAGCCCGCGGCCTTGGCGCGGTCGATCAGGCGCTCGATGAAGGCGCGGTCTTTCATCACATAGAGCTGGAACCAGAAGCCCGGTCCGGCATGCTCGGCCACGTCTTCGATCGAGCAGATGCTCATGGTCGAGAGCGTGAACGGAATGCCGAACTTGCGCGCGGCACGTGCCGCCAGGATTTCACCGTCGGCATGCTGCATGCCGGTCAGGCCCGTGGGCGCAATCGCCACCGGCATGGCTACCGGCTGACCAATCATGGTGGTGGCCGTGCTGCGGTTTTCCATGTTCACAGCCACGCGCTGGCGCAGCTTGATGGACTGGAAGTCGGCCTCGTTGGCGCGGTAGGTGCTTTCGGTCCAGGAGCCGGAATCGGCGTAGTCGTAGAACATGCGGGGCACGCGCTTCTGGGCCAGAACGCGCAGGTCTTCGATGGTGGTGATCGTGGTGCTCATGGGGTCTCCTGTGATTTTTCGCATGGTAGCGGCAGGCAGCCGGTCCTGGCGTGAAAAGCCGGGTGGGCCGTTTGAAAAAATTTGCGGGCACTTACGGCACAATGCCCCGTTGTCCCTTCGCTTCCCGCTGTAGCTTCCGCCCACCATGCCGAACCGCACTGAAAGTCTGCAAAAGCAGGTTCTGCACCTCCAACAGGAGTTGCAACAGACCCAGGCGCGCCTGCAGGCCGAGATCGAGGCGAAAGAGCGAGAGCTGGCCCCGCGCATGCGGGCCCAGCAGCAGATGTCGGTCATCTTCACGCACAGCCCGATACCGATTTCCCTGAGCCGTCTGTCCGACGGCGTGTTTGTGGATGTCAACGAGCGCTGGATGCAGACCACCGGGCTCAGCCTGGGGGCTGTATTGGGGCGTTCGGCCATGGACGTAGGGATCTGGAGCCGCCCGGTTCAGCGCGACAACTGGCTGGGCAGCGACCGGGGGGATGGTCGTCTGGATATGCTGGAAATGCCATTCATTCGGCCCGATGGACAGCGGCGGGTGTTTCAGCACAATGCTTCCAAGGTGGAGATCGGGGGTGTCGACTATCTGCTGGTCTATCTGCGCGATGTGACCCAGGAGCACGCCACCGCGGTCGAGTTGTTGGCCAGTGAGCAGCTGCTCAAGGCCACCAATGCCCGCCTGGCGCAGCAGGTCGGCATTTTTGAAGAGCTGGAAGATCTGGCTTCGGTTGGCTACTGGACGGCCGTACTGTCCACTGGCGAAGTCCAGTGGTCGCACGGCCTGTACCAGCTCAGCGGCTTGCCGGTGGGCAGTGTGTCTACCCTGGCCGACTCGACGGCACGCATTCATCCCCGCGACCTGCCGCGTCTGGAGCATGCACGCCGCTCGGTCAACGGGGCGGTGGTCGAGTACCGCTGGCTGCACCCCGATGGCAAGACCCGCTGGGTTCGCACCCGCATCCGGCGTTGGCACAGCGACGATGACCGCAGCATGGACCTGGGGGTGGTGCAGGACATCACGGCTGAGCGCGAGGCCGCGCTGGAGTTGCAGGAAAAACTGGACTTCATCCAGAAGATCACTTCGCGCGCGCCCGGCGTCGTGTTCCAGCTGCGACGCAATCCGGACGGCAGCTACCAGTTTGTGTATGTGGCCGATCCCATACAAGAGATGTACCGGGGCATCACCCCTGAGCAGATGTTGGCGGACGGTCGGCGCGCGCTGGAAGTGCACCACCCCGATGACTTGCAGGGATTCTTTGATTCCATAGCCGAATCGGCCCGCAAGCTGACACCCTGGCAGCACGAGTACCGTCTGCGTTTCCCCAATGGCGATGTGCGCTGGTTGCTGGGGCAGGCTACCCCAGAGCGAGATGAACACGGTGCCACCATCTGGAATGGCTTTGTCACCGACATCACCGAGCGCCGCTTGGCCCAGGACAACCTGCTGGCCAGTGAAGCGCGCTTTCGGGCACTGACCGACCTGTCCTCGGACTGGTACTGGGAGCAGGACGCCGAATTCCGTTTTGTCCGCATCGACGGTAGCCTGTCCGGTCCCATGACGGTGGGCGACGAGGCTGCCATTGGCAAGACCCGGTGGGATTCCGGCGCCGAAGGGGTGAGCGCTTCCGAATGGGCCAAACACCGCGCGGACCTGTACGCCCACCGCACTTTCCATGACTTCCAGATCCAACGCCGCCGCCCAGACGGCAGTCTGATCTGGGCCTCCATCAGCGGGGCTCCGATCTTTGACGAGAACGGTGTCTTTACCGGTTACCGCGGCATTGGTCGCGACATTACCGAGCGCAAACGCGATGAAGACCGCATCGAGCGCCTGGCGTTCTATGACCCGCTCACCGGGCTGCCGAACCGGCGCCTGCTGATGGACCGCCTGCACAGTGCACTCGCCCTGCGCGAACGTGATGGCAGCACCGGCGCCATCCTGTTCATCGACCTGGACAACTTCAAGGACCTCAACGACACCCGCGGCCATGACGTGGGTGACGAGCTGCTCAAGCAGGTGGCGATTCGCCTGGGCGAGTGCGTGCGCGATGCCGACACCGTGGCGCGCCTGGGCGGTGACGAGTTTGTCGTCATGCTGCAGCAGCTCAGCCCCCAGATGCAGGAGGCCGCGGCCGATGTCGAGGTGGTGGGGCGCAAGATTCTGCAGACCCTGAACCAGCCGTACCGGCTTCATGGTGTCGAACACCACAGCACGCCCAGTGTGGGGGTGGCCATGTTCCAGGAAGACCAGCTCACCATTGATGAACTGCTCAAGCGTGCCGACCTGGCCATGTACCAGGCCAAGGCGGCCGGGCGCAATACCTTGCGGTTTTTCGATCCGGCCATGCAGGCCGCCGCCACGGCGCGCGCCAGCGTCGAATCGGATCTGCGCCTGGCTTTGCAAAACGACCAGATGGTCTTGTACTTCCAACCCGTGGTGGATGTCGATGAGCGCACCACCGGGGTCGAGGCACTGGTACGTTGGCTGCACCCGGTGCGCGGAATGGTCAGCCCTGCCGAATTCATTCCCGTGGCGGAGCAGACCGGACTCATACTGGAACTGGGGTTGTGGGTGTTGCGGGCTGCCTGCCAGCAACTGGTGCAATGGAGTGGCGACGCCAGGACCCGTTCCCTGAGCATTTCGGTCAACGTCAGTGCGCGCCAGTTCCGCCACCCGGGCTTTACCCAGCAGGTGCTCGATGTGTTGCGCCAGACTGGCGCCAACCCTTACCGCCTGAAACTGGAGCTCACTGAAAGCCTGCTGCTGACCGACTTTGCCGACGTGACCAACAAGATGACCGAGCTGCGCTCCATCGGCGTGAGCTTCTCGCTCGACGACTTCGGCACCGGCTATTCCTCGCTGAGCTACCTCAAGCAGCTGCCGCTGGACCACCTCAAGATTGACCAGTCTTTTGTGCGGGGCGTGCTCGAAGACCCCAACGACGCCGCCATTGCGCGCACCATCCTGACCCTGGCCGCGAGCCTGGACCTGGGCGTGGTGGCCGAGGGCGTGGAGATTGCCGGGCAGCGTGACTTCCTGAAGGATAACGGCTGCCGTGCTTTCCAGGGCTACCTGTTTGGGCGCCCGGTGCCGGTGCAGCTGCTCGATCTGCGCGATACGGCCAATAGCCGTTTCACTACATTGCAGTAAAAAAGGCCCCTTTGGGGGCCTTGGTCATGTGCCGGATTTTGCTGCGGCTATTCCTGCGTGGGGGCGGGTGCCTGGCGCACGGCCGCTTTTTCACCAGCGCTGGCGAACTTGCTGTACTTGCCCAGAATGCCGATCAGTTGTCCGTACACCTTGGGGGTGCCAGCCAGGCATTCGTGCTGTTCCAGGAAGTCGGATTCGCCGGTGAAGTTGCCCACCAAGCCACCGGCCTCGCTCACCAGGAGCGAGCCCGCGGCCACGTCCCATGGTTGCAGACCGGTCTCGAAGAAGCCTTCGGTGTAACCGGCGGCCACGTAAGCCAGGTCGAGCGCGGCGGCACCAGGGCGGCGCAGGCCGGCGGTGCGCTGCATCACTTCGCCCATCATGGCCAGGTAGCGGTTGAAGTCGTCACCGGGGCGGAAGGGGAAGCCGGTGGAGATCAGCGATTCCTTGAGCTGGTTGCGCTTGGAGACGCGGATGCGGCGCTCGTTCAGGTAGGCCCCGCGGCCCTTGGTGGCGGTGAACAGGTCGTTGCGGGTGGGGTCGTAGACCACGGCTTGCTCGACCTTGCCACGCACGGCCAGGGCGATGCTCACGCAGTACACGGGCAGGCCGTGGATGAAGTTGGTGGTGCCGTCCAGCGGATCGATGATCCAGACGTAATCGGAGTCCTTGGCACCCATGGTGCGCCCGGACTCTTCGGCCCAGATGCCGTGGCCGGGGTAGGCGCTGAGCAGCGTATCGATGATGATGCGCTCAGCCGCATGGTCCACTTCGGTCACGAAGTCGTTGGCCTTCTTCTGCGAGATGCGTACCGACTCGATGTCGAGCGCGGCGCGGTTGATGATTGAGCCGGCGGTACGGGCTGCTTTCACAGCCACGTTGAGCATGGGGTGCTGATTGGTCGTCATGGATAGCTTGTAGTGGGCCGCAGGCTTGTGGTCTGTGGCACTGGAGGAACGGTTGGACCTGCGGGTCGATGCCGGAGGCGACAATAACGTTATTTTACGCGCCCCGCGTGGGCCGGTTCCATTTTTCCCCATGCACACCCGATTCATCCTGATCCAGACCAGCCACGCTGGCAATGTGGGCGCCGCCGCCCGCGCCATGAAAACCATGGGCTTTGACGACCTGGTGCTGGTGGCGCCACGCTGGGCCAATGTGCTGCGCCGCGAGGAAACCATCCAGCGTGCCAGCGGCGCCCTGGACGTGTTGGAGAAGTGCCGCATCGTCGACACGCTGGATGAGGCGCTCGACGGCATGAGCCACCTGTGCGCCACTGCCATGACCCCGCGCGACTTCGGCCCGCCCACGCGCACGCCGCGCGAACACTTCGAATTGCTACAAAAACAGGAGCTTCTTGCGCAATCTGCATGCGGACCAGAGGCTGATTTGGCATGTAATCCGGGCCTGCAGTCGGCGCAGCAGGGCATTGCCTTCCTGTTCGGCTCCGAGCGTTTTGGCATGCGCAACGAGGACGTGTACCGCTGCCATGTCTGTCTGAGCATTCCCAGCAACCCGCAGTTCGGCTCGCTCAACATCGGCGCTGCGCTGCAGGTCATCGCCTACGAATGGCGGCTGGCGCTGGGTGGGTTTGGTGTGCCTGCAGCGGCCGCCAGCCCAGGCGCACCGTCGGTGGCCGATGCCGCGCAGGTGGCGGGCATGCTTGGGCATCTGGAGCAGGCCCTGGTGGCGCTGGAGTTCCTGGACCCCTCCGCACCCAAGAAGCTGATGCCGCGGCTCAACGGCCTGTTCAACCGCGCCCAGGTGACGCAGGAGGAAATCCACATCCTCCGCGGCATTGCCAAATCCATCTTGCAAAAGTGCGCTCTGCCGAAGGGATAGACTCAGGGCCATGTTCTCCCGTATCCGCTCCGACATCCAGTGCATTCTTGACCGCGACCCGGCTGCCCGCAGCACCTGGGAGGTGCTGACCTGTTACCCGGGACTGCACGCCGTCATCCTGCACCGCCCGGCGCACTGGTGCTGGAACCATGGCCTCAAGTGGCTGGGGCGCTTTATCTCCAATTTTTCGCGCTTCCTGACCGGTATCGAAATCCACCCGGGCGCCAAGATCGGTGAACGTGTGTTCTTCGACCATGCCATGGGCGTGGTGGTGGGCGAGACAGCAGAGATTGGAGACGGTTGCACCATCTACCAGGGCGTGACCCTGGGGGGTACCTCGCTCTACAAGGGTACCAAGCGCCACCCCACGCTGGGCCGTGACGTGGTGGTCAGCGCTGGGGCCAAGGTGCTGGGCGGCTTCGAGGTGGGGGACGGCGCCAAGATCGGCTCGAACGCGGTGGTCATCAAGCCGGTGCCGGCGGGCGCCACGGCGGTGGGCATTCCGGCGCGCATCATTCCCAGCAAGGAAGGTGTCAGTGCCGACGTGACCACGCAGGAGCGCAAGTTCACGGCCTATGGCATCACGCAGGAAGATGACCCGGTGAGCCAGGCCCTGCGAGGGCTGATCGATTCTGCCGCCGGACAGGACCACCAGATTGCCCTGCTCTGGAAAGCGATCGAGACCCTGTCGACCAGCCGCTCTGAGGCCGACTGCATGCCACAGGATGCTGCGCGCAAGGAATGCTTCGAAGCTGAAAAACTCAACCAGTTGGTAGGGAAGTAAAGCTTTCAGCAGTTTCTGCTACAAAAAAAGAAGCTGCCTGCGCACTGTTTTCGCGGGCTAGGCCACGTTTTTATGCCCGAGGTGGGCGAATGGCGTTCTTGGGCCGGAAGGCCTTGCACACCGCTTCCACGGTCTCGATGTAGGGGCCGCCGATCAGGTCCACGCAGTAGGGCACGGCGGCAAAGATACCTGCCACCACTTGTTTGCCCTCAGCGTCTTTGAGTCCTTCCAGGGTTTCGGCGATCGACTTGGGCTGGCCCGGCAGGTTGATGATGAGGCACTGACCACGGATTACCGCCACCTGGCGCGACAGGATGGCCGTGGGCACGAAATGCAGGCTGATGGCACGCATCTGCTCGCCAAAGCCCGGCATTTCCTTGTCCGCAACGGCCAGCGTGGCTTCGGGCGTCACGTCACGGGGTGCTGGGCCGGTGCCGCCGGTGGTCAGTACCAGGCTGCAACCGGCATCGACCAGTTCGATGAGGGTGGCGCTGATGCTGGCCTGGTCGTCGGCGATCAGGCGGGTTTCCAGCTGCAAGGGGTTGTGCAGGGCGCGGCCCAGCCAGTCCTGCAGGGCCGGGATGCCCTTGTCTTCGTACACGCCGCTGGAGGCGCGGTCGCTGATCGAGACCAGGCCGATCTTGATGGTGTCGGCTGCTGCGGCGCTCATTCGGCATCCTCCTCGGTCGCGTTGGCGTCCTTGCTTTCCAGCGCTTCGCGCACCAGCTGGAAAATCTCACGGTAGGCGCGGCCATGGCGCGGCGCTTCACCGGGTTTTTCGGGTTTGGCGTCCTTGCGGGCCTGGCGCACCAGCGAGCGCAGCTGCTGGCTGTCGGTGGCGGGGTGCAGGTTCAGCCATTGGCCCACGGCATCGTCGTTGGCGACGAGCTGGTCGCGCCATTTCTCGGCGTGGTGCAGCAGTGCCGTTTCCTGGCGGCTGGGCGTGTGCTGGGCATGCAATGCGGCGCGAATGGCCTCGTGCTGCTCGGGCGTGAGCTGGCGCATGAGCTTGCCGATGAATTGCATCTGGCGCCGTTTGCCTTCGAAGTTGGTGATGCGCTTGGCCTCCGCCACGGCTTCGACCAAGCGATCGGGCAGGGCCAGTTTGGCCATGGGGTCGGCGGACAGGTTGAGCAGGTCTTCACCGAGCTTTTGCAGCTCGGCGCTCTCCTTCTTGAGGTCGGTGCGGGTGGGTTCGTCCCCGCCCTTGAGTTCGCGTTTGTATTCCAGATCGAGTTCACTGCCCTCGGCAATGAATTGCCCCCGAACGAAATATCCCTTTTTCAGTTTACGTGCCATAGCCAAGTATCATAGCCTTCGCTATGAACCAACCTGTATCCACCCCTTCCGCATCCCGCCAACCCTTGCCAGGTTTTGCCTACAGCCGGGATTATTTTGAACACGTGGTGGACAGTGCCTTGGCCCATGCGCGCAAGCTCGGCGCCAGTGATGCCGGGGCCGAAATTTCCGAAGGCTCTGGGTTGAGTGTGTCAGTACGCAATGGCGAACTGGAAAACGTGGAGCGCAACCGCGACAAGTCGCTGGGGGTGACGGTGTACCTGGGGCACCGCCGCGGCAATGCCAGTACTTCCGACTTTTCCGACGCCGCCGTGGCGCGCACGGTGCAGGCGGCCTACGACATTGCCCGCTTCACGGCCGAAGACCCGTTTGCCCAGCTGCCCGATGCGGCCGACCTGGCCTCGGACGCCGATCGTCTGCGAGACCTCGATCTGTTCCATCCCTGGGCAGTCACCAGTGAGCAGGCAGCACAGATGGCCTTGGCGTGCGAAGCGGCGGCGCGCGGCGTGAGCAAGCAGATCACCAACAGCGAAGGGGCCTCGGTGTCGGCCCAGCAGTCGCATTTCTTTTCAGCCCACTCCAACGGTTTTCGCGGTGGTTACGCCAGTTCGCGCCATTCGCTGTCGGTGTCGCCCATTGCCGGCAAGGGGCGCGACATGCAGCGCGACTACTGGTACAGCTCCCAGCGCAATGCCGCCGACCTGGCCAGCGCCCAGGCCGTGGGCGAATACGCAGCCCGCCGCGCGCTGAGCCGCCTCAAGGCACGCAAGATCGCCACCACCCAATGCCCGGTGCTGTTCGAGTCGCCGCTGGCGGCCGGTCTGCTCGGCTCCTTTGTGCAGGGCGTGAGTGGCGGCGCCCTGTACCGCAAGAGCAGCTTCCTGCTTGACAGCCTGGGCCAGCAGGTCTTCCCCAAGCACATCGATCTGCTTGAAGACCCATTTGTGCCGGGTGGCAAAGGCAGTTCGCCTTTCGACGAAGAAGGTGTGCGCGTGCAGCCCCGTAAAGTGGTGGATGCCGGAGTGGTGCAGGGCTATTTCCTGAGCAGTTACTCGGCCCGCAAGCTCGGTATGAAGACGACCGGCAATGCAGGGGGCTCGCACAACCTGACGCTGACTTCGCGGCGAACCCGCAAGGGGGACGATCTGGACGCCATGCTGGCCAAGCTGGGCACCGGCCTCTTTGTGACCGAGCTGATGGGGCAGGGCGTGAACTACGTGACCGGGGATTATTCCCGAGGCGCCAGCGGCTTTTGGGTGGAAAACGGACGGATTGCCTACCCGGTGCATGAGATCACCATTGCCGGGAACATGAAGGCGATGCTCAAGGGCATCGAGGCGATCGGTGCCGATGCATATGCATATGGAGCCAAAACGGTGGGCTCCATCCTGATCAACCGGATGAAGGTGGCCGGAAACTGAAGAGCCGGTTTTTCTGCACCATGCAAAACGCCCTCTTGCGAGGGCGTTTTTACTGGGAAGCCAAGAAGCTGATCAGCCCGCCAGCGCCGCTTTCACGGCCGCCGACACCGCCGACATTTCGGCCTTGCCCGCCAGGCGGGTTTTCACCACGCCCATGACCTTGCCCATGTCGCCGGGGCCACTGGCACCGACTTCGGCCACGATGGCCTTCACGGCCGCCAGCACTTCGTCGGCCGACATGCGTGCTGGCAGGTAGGCTTGCAGCACTTTCAGTTCGGCGGCTTCCTTGTCGGCCAAGTCCTGGCGTGCGGCTTGTTCGAAGGCGGCGATCGAGTCCTTGCGCTGCTTGATCAGCTTGTCCACCAAGGCCACCACAGCGGCATCGTCCAGCACTACGCGCTCATCGACTTCCTTTTGCTTGATGGCAGCCAGCAGCAAGCGGATGGTGCCCAGGCGCTCGCTGTCCTTGGCACGCATGGCGGTTTTCATGTCTTCGGTGATTTGGTCTTTGAGGGACATGGGGATCTCCAAATGAAAAGGTTCGGCAAAAAAAAAAGCCCGCCGGAGCGTCCCCAGGCGAGCTTTTTGGAGCCTTCAGGGGCTGTACTGGATCAGTACAGCTTCTTGGGCAATTGCATGCTGCGGATGCGCTTGTAGTTGCGCTTGACTGCAGCAGCCTTCTTGCGCTTGCGCTCGGCAGTGGGCTTTTCGTAGAACTCGCGCGCGCGCAGGTCGGTCAGCAGGCCCAGTTTTTCGATGGTGCGCTTGAAGCGGCGCAGGGCAACTTCAAAGGGCTCGTTTTCTTTTACACGGATCGTTGTCAATACGTAATGATTTCTATAAGGTGCTGTCGCCAGTCGGGTGGGGAAGATCGGGCCCCACCTGCCACGTTCAGCGATTGTCCCCCGTCTGTAACTAGTATTGGCCGACGGGGGTCGTGCCAGAGAGTAAGCCCGGCATTATAACGCGAGCGCGGGCCCGTGGGGCCATCCGGGTCGATGAAGGGCGAATTGATACCCCAAAAACACAAAAGCCAGCCCGTGGGCTGGCTTTGTCGCGGTTAGGCTACGCCTTGTAGGGCAGTCCGGGCCGGTGTCAGTTTTTCCCGGTCAGCAGTGCGCGCTTGATGTTATCTTGCACCGGGTTGTCACCCACCCAGATGCGCAATACAGCATTGTAGAAGGCGATATCGGGGAGGGTTTCACCGATTTTCTTGCCGTTGAGGGTGCTCACGGTGCCTTGGCCGGGAACCCAGTCCAGGGTCACGATGTCGCCCTTCTTGACCGGTTCCAGCGCTGCAAACATTTCGCCAAATTTGCCGGTCTGGTTGATGACCTTGGCTTTTTCTTCCTTGGTGGAATTGGCGTTCATGCCCTTGATGAACAGTTGGCCGAATTCGTCCGAGTTGATTTCCTTCTGGATGTGCAGAGCGACGCGGCGCGGGCGATCCACCGGCAAGGCCATCAGTTCAGCAGTTGTCAGTTCCTTCTTCTCGGTCAGGTACAGGCCGATGGCATAGCCCTTGAACATCAGGATCTGGCGCATGGCGGCGCCATTGAGCTTGAGCTCCTTGCCAGCCACGGTGCTGGCATCGTCGACCTTGACGCCGCCGACATCCATGGCCACGGCAGGCAGTAGGCAAGACAGGGCCAGGGCGCCGGTGGCGAGGAGGCGGGACGGTTGCAGGGATAGTTTCATGGCAGGATCTCCTAGATGTAAGACGGGGTTCGGTCAGGATGCATGGTGGGGCAGCGCCAGCATATTGGCACCGGTGGCAGTGTCACTCTGGGCGTTGAGTTTGAACACGCTGATGGCACGCACCAGACGCTCGGTTTCCTCGCGCATGGACTGGGCGGCGCTGGCTGCTTCTTCCACCATGGCAGCATTTTGCTGGGTTACGTTGTCCATGCGCTCGATGGCCTGGTTGACGCGTTCGATGCCGACGCTTTGTTCGCGGTTGGCGGCGGTGATCTCGCCCATTATGGTGGCTACACGCTGGACGCTTTCTACCACTTCGTTCATGGTCGATCCAGCCTGGTTGACCAGGCGGCTGCCGGTCTCCACGTTGGACACGGAGTCGTCAATCAGGACCTTGATTTCCTTGGCGGCGGTGGCCGAACGCTGGGCTAGGCTGCGCACTTCGGAGGCCACCACGGCAAAACCGCGGCCCTGCTCCCCGGCGCGGGCGGCTTCCACCGCGGCGTTCAGGGCTAGGATATTGGTCTGGAAGGCAATGCCGTCGATCACGCCAATGATGTCTGCAATTTTCTTGCTGGAGGCGTGGATGGCGCCCATGGTCTGCACCACTTCCGAGACCACAGTGCCCCCCCTGGTGGCGACATGGGACGCCGTGGCTGCGAGTTCGTTGGCTTCCTGGGTCGATTGGGTGTTGTGGCGCACCACTTCGGTCAGGTCGTGCATCGAGCTGGTGGTTTCCTGCAGCACCTGGGCCTGCTCCACCGTGCGGTCATTGAGCTGGTGGTTGCCCTGGGCAATTTCCTGCGCCGTCAGTGTCAATGAGTGGGTACTGTGGTTGACCTCACCCACGAGGTGCTTGAGGCCGTCGTTCATTTCTTTCAAACCGGCCATCATTTGCCCAACCTCGTCCTTGGTCAGGACCTTGATATCACTGGTCAGGTCGCCCGACGCCACGCGCCGAGTGACGGTGGAAGCCCGTTTGAGCGCAGACACAATGCTTTGCGTGACAAAGTAACCCACTACCGTGCTCAGCACCGCGGCGGCCAAGGCCAGCACCAGTACCAGGGTGGTGGTCTGGCTGGCCACCTGGTTGGAGGTCTCGTTGGCCGTTTCCATCTGGCTGTTCTGGTATTTCACGAAGATGTCCAGAGCCTCGAAGTACTTGGTCTGCAGTGGTCGCATGGAGAACAGGAACTTGAGCTGCGCTTCTTCCTTCTTCTCCTGGTTCACCAGGTCAATGAAGGCCTTCTGGTGCGGTTTGAGCTTGTCCCGGATGGCGATGATGGGCTTGAGCAACTCTCGGCCCTTCTCGTCGGTGATAGTCTTTTCCAGGGTGTCGAAGGCTTCGGCATTGGCGGCCGAGACCTTTTCGATCTTGTCGACCTCGCCCTTGATTTGGCCCGGATCCTCCATGATCAGGATACTGAGCATGCTGCGCGAGATTTCATTGATTTGCGCCTTGATCTCGTTGGCAATTGCGGTTTTGGGGTACCGGTCTTTGATGATGGTGGAAAACTCGGCATTGAGGTCGTTGATGCGCACATACGACAACGAGGCCAGAATGGCCATGAGCGCAATTACCAAGGTGAAACTGACCGTCAACCGCTTGCCCAGGCTCATGTTCGAAAACATAGATTTCTTTCCGTTAGCCAAAGAATTCCAACGCACGACCGTGCTAATTAGCGCATGCTCTCCAGTTTGCCACCAACGCCACGCAAATTTCTTACAAACGGTAGGTAAATTCCCTAATTTTGCGTAACCTTAATGAATCCTTAATGCAATTTGGCCGCAAGTGCCTGGGCGCAAGCGAAAGCGCTGGACCAGGCCCACTGGAAGTTGTAGCCCCCCAGCCAGCCCGTGATGTCTACCACCTCGCCAATGAAGTAGAGCCCGTTCTGGCGCGATTCCATGCTCTGGCTGGACAGCGCGGTGGTGTCCACGCCCCCGGCGGTGACCTCGGCCTTGGCGTAGCCCTCAGTACCCGTTGGTGTCAGCTCCCAGCGCGCCAGCTGCTCGCCCAGGGCCTGTAGTGACTTGTCGGACGCTTCATTGACCGGTCGATTCCAGTCGTGGCCGTACAGCGGGCCGCGCGCCACCCAGGTATCGGCCAGGCGGGAGGGCACCAGGGCGGCGAGCACATTGGCGATCTTCCTCCGGTTGCCTTCCGCCTTGACCTGCAGCAGCTGCTCGGCCACCACGTTGGATGGTGCCAGGTCGAGTCGGATGGTGGCTCCCGGTTGCCAGTAGCTGGAGATTTGCAGCACTGCCGGGCCACTGAGGCCACGGTGTGTGAACAGCAGGTCTTCCTGGAAGCGCATCGTGTCCTTCTTGCCCCCAGTGGCGATCTCCACCGGCAGTGACAGGCCGCTGAGTTCGGCAAACGGCGCCCAGGCCGCGGCATCGAAGGTCAGCGGCACCAGGGCCGGGCGCGTCGGCACCACCGGCAGGTCGAACTGGCGTGCTATCCGGTAGCCCCAGTCGCTGGCGCCGATCTTCGGAATCGACAAGCCACCGGTGGCTACCACCAGGGCGGCGCAGCGCAAGGTGCCGCGTTCGCTATCTATTTCATAGCTGCTTGCGCCTTTTCCACAGGGGCTGGAGGCCGAAAAGCGTACTGAATCGAGGGCGCAGGGCTGCCAGTGGGCTACGCCCCCGGCGGTGCATTCGGCCAGCAGCATGTCGATCAGCTGCTGGGCCGACTGGTCGCAGAACAGCTGGCCCTTGTGCTTTTCGTGGAAGCCGATGCCGTGCTTGCGCACCAGCTCGACAAAGTCGCGCGGGGTATAGCGCGCCAGGGCCGACTTGGCAAAACGCGGGTTCTGCCCCAGGTAGTTGGCGGCACTGACCTGGGTGTTGGTGAAGTTGCTGCGGCCACCACCGGAAATACGGATTTTTTCTGCCACGCGGGCGCTGTGGTCGATCAGCACCACGCGCAGGCCCAGTTGCCCGGCCACGGAGGCACAAAAAAGACCGGCGGCGCCGGCGCCGACGATGGCGACATCAAACTCTGGCATGCGGGCGAGTGTAGGGGGAAACACTGTTGTTGCCGGGGGAGGGCGGGCCGCAGAATCGGCGGCTTGTTCACTCCAGCCTACCCGGCTGCCATGCGCCCATGAATCCCATCGTGTATGCCATTCCCGTATTCATGCTGACCATCGTGCTGGAGGCCTGGTGGGCGTGGCGCAAGCGGCTGCCGGTGTACGACATCCCCGATGCAGTGACCAGCCTGCACCATGGCTTGCTCAGCCAGGTGATGGGTGTGTTCACCAAGTTCGGCATCTATGCCCTGGTGTACGAATCCTTTCGTGCCACCGAGTGGCCCCTGGAGCCTTGGTGGCTGTGGCTGGTGGCGCTGGTGTTCTACGATTTTTGCTACTACTGGGCGCACCGCATG